>NZ_JALBYU010000017.1 GCF_029963765.1 Pseudomonas sp. UYIF39 | reverse complement strand
CAGTCTGGCGAGCATTCTCGCCTAAATGGGTGTCCGGAATCATTAGACCACTACAACTTGCCCCGCCATTTTCATCGGACTAGACCAGCAGACTTGGCAATCATGACCGGCAGTGAACGACCCCAAGCCGCCAATAGGCTAAGGAGATTAAAAACTGAATAGGCGAACTGTCTTCAATTCTGCAGCAGGGGAGGTTGTTGTCTGAGAACGGTTGCGATGGTCTTCTCTAACTGATCCAAGGTGTAAGGCTTATGCAGATAAGTCGCCGACGGCGGGATAACCTGCTCATCAGTAAGATAACCAGATGTAAGAATCGAAGGAATAGATGGCCATCTTTTGTTAGCCATGCGAATGAACTCAGTGCCTTGTATCCCACCAGGTTGCCCCTGATCCGCGATGATGAGGGTGCAATCACCTTGTATACACGTGAGATGGGTCAGTGCTTGAACAGCATTGTCGAAAGCCACTGATGTAAACCCCATCTCAGTCAGGGTTTCCTGCAAAAGCATCCGCACCACTGGTTCGCCTTCAATAACGAATACGTGTCTGGGGGCAGCTTGTCGGTCATCCCAATTTGCGCTCACGTAGGGGGTTCCTTATCCGAATTTCCCATGGATTTTCTTCGTTCAGTGTAAGCGTTTTTCAGGACCGATAGGTTGTGGCGAACCGACAGTGCGAGAGGTCGAATCATGTCTCCTAGTCGTTCTCTGCCTGTTGCGACCGGCTGCAATGAGTCGGTTACTGCCTGTCATTCGTGACAGGTGCCGGATCACGATAATCGTCCTTGAGTGACTGGAAAGACGCAGTGCAGGGGCCGCATCACATTGGAGGGGGAAGCAGCCCGGCATAATGAGGGCTTCAATCACCCGTTCTCTGTCGGTCGTAAGCCAATCTTTAAAATCCGCTGATACCCAAATTTTCAAAATCGACATTAGCCCTTGGCCGAATATCGTCTGTGAGTCCGTGGCGGAATATCAGAAACGATATCTGGGCATCGATGGAAATTCCGCACAGGCTGGGTCGGGGTTAAGAGCCATTCCCGTGCCACCTCGCTGCCATGACTTAAAACTTTGAAATATCGCGGAAAGGACAAAGCCGCCCGTAGGCGGCTAGAGGCACACTGGTGAAGTCAGGCTTTGACGCTGAATGACAACTCAAGCCTAGTCATGAGGCGGGAAACGGTCATGGGCTGGAATACGCTTCCTTTAGCTGTTGTCACGCCCTTAGAGTTGAGGCACTGAGCAATGGCAACAAAGGATGTATAGCCATCGTACAAGCACGCCTTAATGTGATGAGCGATTGCATCAGCCCGATTGTCAGCATTCAGTTTCTTAGCTTTTAGGGCGGCACCATTACCGACAGCCCAAGCCTTTGTACGCCCTGCATCACGACGCGCAATCTTGGCTTGGGCTTCAACATCACCGTTGGCAGCGTCTTTCTTCAGCTCGGCTAGACCATCCTTGGTGCGTTGGCGAATCTTGATTAGCTCTTCCTCAGCGAGAAGACTCTTGATGTTGCGTACCAGGCTGCTGCCGTGTACGTCCTCGGCTTCGATAATGGCGTATTTCTTCTGGAGAACAGCGAAGTGAGCATGGTCACGGCCAAGACGGTCGAGACGGTGAACCACTAGCGGGCAATCCAAACCTTTCGCCATCGCAAGAGCAAGGTGGCACTGTGGGCGCTCCATCGGGTCAATACTGCCTGACACCCCTTGGTCGGTGAACTCAGCAGCAATGTGCCAGCCATTGGCCTCAGCGGCGATCTTGATGGCAGCGAACTGACCAGCGACGGACAAGCACTGTTCGTCTGTTGAAACCCTCGCGTAAGCCACGACCTTTTTCATTGTTCGCCCCGCTGATTTGGTATGAATCCATATATAACATATTGCTGACGTTCGACAACGATTTGTTAAGGTCTCTTTTTTGGGGGTTGTTGGTTGTACTGGATGCCTCTGCAAGGTGGCTTGGTAGACCGCTTGTCTGATTGCCGCACCAGAGCCCGTATACGCACTCCAGCTCGATGCAGGCTTATCCACATGATGCGACTTTGAACCCTGTACCCGACCAGATTAAGATCCGCATAGGGGTTTCACTAGGGATCAGAGGATGAATAACCATGCGACAACTCTTCAAAGCAGTAGGACAGTGGGTACTCAGGGCGGTATTGCACGAGACCCTGCGGGCGGTCTGGGAATACGTGAGGGATCAGCGGGACGACTGACTGGGGTGGGTGGATCAAGGGGTTGGTGCAGCCCCTTGGCGCCCACACGTAAATGACTGACCACCCCGCTGTAGTGCAGGCCGATCCGGCGATTCGTGGTGCTTTGATCGAGCAGGTGTAGGGGAATCTGGCGTGTACGTCGGGGAACACGCGTGTGTGGGGCAATCGGCTAAACCCTGGTGCCCGTAAACATTGGCCCTAACGCTATCTACTCCCGCTGGAAGGCTGCAATGCCCACCTGTAGGTAATAGATACGAGAATGGTTCTCATATAGTTCCTATTCGCTCTCCAGGTCTGCCAGTAGGTGTTTATTGATCACCCCGATTCTTGCCCTTCGATGCCTGTTCTTGCTGCCGCATCGCGGCGACGTAAGAGCACGCCATGTACTCGATGAGCTCCCTGATGGGCATCTGGTGGCGGCGTGCGTGGTACGCGCCAGCGTGTGAAAGTCTTCGGCCGTAAACGTCACGCCAAGCGCCCTGTTGGGGGTGGAAGGCTGGTCGCTCATGCTGCCGCATCCGCCTGCTTGGCCTCGGGCTTGGCGTGGGCTTTCAACAACTCCGCCAGGGCTTTCTGTTCCTCGGATGCCTGGTGCTTCACAGCCGCCTTTTCTGCCGCTGCTGCTTGCTCCCGTGCTCTACGTTCAATCGTCTGCTGCATCAATCGTTGCGTTTCAGCGACATTGCGAGCATAGCGACATGCGGTGTATTGAACCTTGGCCTCTTCTGCAACTTCGATAAGATCGGCGTCGATGATCGCTTGCGGCTTTTTAAGTTGAACCTTGAGATATAGCGGTCTGTTAAGAGAAGTTGCAGCGATATAGCCATTTTGAAACCAACCTGCTAGTTCGTTAAGAGCTTGGGTTAGCGGCTTGTCGCTGAACCAGTCTATGTTTACGCCTAGCTGGGGGTAAGCTGGCGACATACAGTGACGGTAATAATCAACTTCTTTCTGCTTGATGAGTTTCTGGAGCTCTTCGTCACTATGCTCGTAGAATTCGACAGTGTCGGTTCCATATTCAAAATTGGTTGTCATAGATAGTTTCCTTGGATTACTTGTTTGAACGGTGTTGTTTCAAGGCCGCGATAAAGCGTTCCTTGGTGCTTTGATTGTTGGTCTGTGGGTTGGGCTTGCTGGCGCTGTTTACGGGCTGCTGAGAGCCTTTAGAAGCGGCCCCAATGGGTACGGCAGCCTTGGCCTTCTTTGCTGCTTGTACACGCGATCTGTGCGCCTCCAAGTCACTGATGGTGGCGACCATCCCGGCTGGGAACACCGCATCCTCCAGAGCCGACAAGAACGTCAGTTCGTCTTGTGTTGCCTGGACATACTCAACTTTGTCGGATGCCGCAGTTGGTCGCTCCAGGAAGTACGAGAGAATTGCTTTGTTGGTCTTATCGATTTCAAGCCACACTGTGCTGCTATTCATCAAGCGGCCTCCTGTTTTGATTGACTGGTGTTCTCCAGCTCCTGGGCGACGAACTGTTCTTCAAGCTGCTCTTGTGTGAACTTGTTGCGTGCTCTCCATTCACGCACTTGGCATTGAACTGAGTCAAGCCGGGATAGTGGAGAGCGACTGAAGAAAACTCGCTGGCAAGACTCACAAACGTGTTTTCGAAGCGGACGGCGTTTTGGCATATATACCTCTGAATGTATGTTGATCTTTATTTAATACAAAAGGAGCCCGTTCCCCAGAGTTGAGGTTGCGGGCGGTGGGTACTGCAAGTGTGTGCACTCGTTATGGGCAAGTGCGTACTGCTCTATGCAGAGCGAATTAGTGGCCAGCTTTGTTGCATCCCCTGGCCTGGGCATTACAGTAGAGACTTTTGAAATCTCGAAAAGTCTAAGTCTGTCCTGTGCAACTCCGATCTATCTGCCTCGGAATCGGGAACGAGGTTATGCGACACAGTTGGAAAGGAATGGTCCAAACTATGACGTAGCAGGCGGGGATGTTTTTGGCATGTGGCGGAGAGATGCTGGAGTTGTTTCTTTCACTCTGCGAGTGTACCACCTTTCCTGATAAAGTCAATACTTTCATACTAAATAAGTTGATTATCTATGCACTTTGTGAGTGTGGTTTACTTGTCTGGTAGTCACGCCCGTCAATAGTAAGTCCCTGAGAGGGTAATGTGTGGCGTTGCCGCCACGGGTACCATATATTATGCCTGTCGGCATGCTGCGAGTGAAGGCAGGTTAGAACGGCAGTAAACTGCTTGTACTGGGTAGAGTTAATTTATTGTCTCACGGTAAATGATGTAGGCAGTAGGGCAGGCGGATAGCCCTACATAGTTTGATCTACACTGTGCGTATATGTCGTGACTGCGGTCACGAGGTATCCTATCTCTTCGTATAACTTTTAGGGTTTTCCTGTGTGCCTGTGGGCACGATGATAACTCTACAGTGTTCAAGGGAGGATAGGGGGGTGACCCCTCCCTGCTCTTGCCTGAAACTTCTAAGGTAGTATTGGTGCCTGTGGGCACAGATTAACTACTTGTGACTGTCGTCACAGGTAGTCTTCTTGAGTTAGTTATCCGTGGCTAGAGCCACAAGGTTATTCAGCAAGGTACAGAGCAAGATCAAGAGCGGGAAGGGGCTGGTTGCCCCCTATCTCCCCTTAATTGTATAGAAATGTACTTCGTGCCTAAGGGTACACTATATACAGTGGGGGCAGGGGCAGGAAAGCCCCCAAGCTTTTCATTGTAACTGTGCAGATATGGTGTGACGTTCCGTCACGAATTAAACATCTTTACAGTACTCTGCACAGTTAACGGCAAGATCAAGAGCGGGGAGGGGTTTTCACCCCATCTCTCCCCTTGATGATATAGAGTTGTAATCCGTGCTTCAGGCACAGGTTTATACCTTGGTGTAAGCTATTACTAATAATCTTCTACAGTGAACCTAACCTATACAGTTGCGTGTCCGGCTTTCGCCGTACTCTTAGTATGGTGGGCGTGAACTGCAATTCTCGGACAAATGAGAGGTGTTCTCGTCTGTATTGGTCTGGTTAAGTCTTCATCCATCCCTGTGCTTGTACGAAGTCAAGGAACGGGTCTTGCCGGGACGGTTCGGGGTAGTATTTGGTCGTCTCGGTTGATGCACCATTCCCGGCTTGATGAGTGACGTTTTGCACCGCGATGTCTGGAAAACCTTCTAGCTCACCAATGAGCTTGGCTGTTCTCTCTAGCAGCTTTTCCAGCGGTTCTGCACCATAACCTTGCACCGCGAGCTTCAGTAGATGGCGCCGCACACCGTAGCGTTGCTTCGTCCGTGCAAGTTTGCCTTCCTGGCCGTCAGCATCCGGTGTCGTTCCGTGTGACGACATGTACTCAGTGACGTACTCATCAACCCTGTTCATCAGGTCGGAGGCGGCATTGTTCAGGAAATCACTGCTGCCCCGTGGGTTGTTCTCGTCGATCCAGTCTGGCAAGAACATCACATTGCAGTCTTCCAGAGCGCCACGCTTCCTGACTTCATCCTTCACACGCTTAAGATGGTCTGCGGTGTAGTTGCTTTCGTACCTACCAGTCGCAGTGCTCCACGTACTGCTGTATTCCTCGTGTAGGATGTTCCGCAGTTCAAAGTCGCGTATACCCTGTTTACGGATCGCGAGCTGAAACACTCGTTCGATGGACTTATCAAACGGTGTTTGAATCCTCGATTCGGATCTTCGTACCTTTAAGGGCTTGGGAACGCCCTTTGCCAACTCTTTAACTTGCCGCTCAGTAAGTCCGGTAGCTTCTCTGATCTGATTGTAAGTCGCACCGTTCTTGCGAAGTTCGATAGCGGTCTGGTCTGCGGTGGTGGTTGTACTAACAGCAGATGTGGTGTCGTTCGTCATGTTGCTCTTCACTCAAGTAATGTTTCTTCAATTCATCAGGCAAACCCTCGGTGTGTTCCGGCTATTGTCGGGTGAAACGCGGCCCTTTATTGCAGACGCACGAAAACGCATCTGCTCAGCGGCCTATTGGCGTGGAGAGGTGCGGGGGCGTCTAATAGTAGGGGAGGGTGTTGCGGGTGCCAGCCTTCTCGACTGGGGTGCTGATAGTAACGCGTCTAGGTTGGCCGTCAAGAAGAAAATCATGGGCTAACTCAGTGGGGATTGTTAATAGTTCCACTCGCAGGCTGGAAACGCAGTACAATGCTCTCTGTGGCGTTACCGGTGGCGGTGCGTACATGTGGGTAGGTTTGTGCGTTATCATCCTCTGGTGAGCCTGTAGAGGGTTTTAGCGCTATATGCCCCTTGCTGTCAGGTAAGTTTCACGTGTTTTCACTTACGACCCTCCAACTTCCGCCAATCGGCATCAGTTTCCTTAAGCAGTGCTTCCAGCTCTTTCCATTTCTTCTCTTTGTATAACTCCAGGGCTTTACTCCCCGGAGCAAGCCAGTGCCCCGGCTTGTATTCAACGGCATCGCGGTACATGGTTATGCTGCCTTAGAGCGGCTGGCCTTCACTTTCTTGCGGACATATGTCGGAGCTTTCTCAGCAACGTAAGTAACTGCCTTGCCGGTGAACCAGATCTGCTGTGTGAACTTGCCATGTTCGGTTGTGAAGCCTGTGATTCGGCAATAACCATTATCTACAGCCTTGGCAGTGGGCAATGGGTTAACGACGTACTGGTCAGCACGGAGCCAGCCGATGTCTTTCATCCAGTGCTTGATTTCTTTCTGATTCAAGTTCAACTGAGTACAAAATTTCTGGAAGCCGATCAGGCCTCTGGAGTCTGCAATCTTGTGGTAAACCTCTACCTTGGGTGCGTCTTCAGCAATCTTCACACCCTGGACTTCAACTTGATGCGTGAGCACCAATCGCTGTTCTTCCAGCTCACCAGCCAATCGCAATGCAGCAGCGAACGTGGTTGGTACAACGAACTGAGGTTTGGCCACCTCGGCTTCCAGCTCTCTCCAGCGGTCGATCACCTTGGCTCGCAACGGAACGCTATAGCCTGTCAGTAGGATGTCCGTCTCCCGGCGAGGGAGCTTGAAGCACGGAAGCGACTTATTTTGTTCGCTAAAATAGGAGGCTCCAAATCTGGAGGCTCCCCCCTCATTCAAATCTTCCAGCATCTTCTCGATGTCACGCATGACGTGGGCGTGTTGCTTACCTGTCAATTTGTGAATCTCTACGCTGCTCATCGTCAAGCCGTCGCCCTGTGGAGTTTCAGCCGTGGGCACTAACGACAACTGTACCGGGGTGGGAGCTGCCTGAACTCCCGCAAATGCAGGGATTTCGACAGTGTGGTCCCCGAAACCTGTCACCACCTTCTCTACTGAGTACGCCGGTACACCAAAGTACTTACGCACACCCTTGATTTCCTTTTCCTTCAGCTTGTGAGCAATCTTCTCGAAGTCGTTCAGGGTTAGCTTGAACTCGGCGTACTGCCGGGAGCCGCTACCATTATTGTAAAAGGACTCTTGCAAGTCCAACTCACCGTTCTCGACCATCTTGCGAAGCATGGACATTACGTTGCCATGTTGCCGTCCAGACTTCTTGGCGAACGTGCGGGTGGTCATTACTTTCTCTGGCTTATTTACTGCTCGTGTGGTTTTAAACATATATCTTGTTGCCCTCCCTGGGCATATAAAGGCGCCCGCCTAGCAGGCGCCGATTTTGGTTATGCTGCGTTCTCTTGATCTTCGAAGTACTTCTGCATTGCTGCTTGATATTCCGCCATCTGTTCTTCTTCACGCTCAGCCCGGTAAGCCGCGTACTTCGGAAGTCGCTCACGCAAATCATCTGCGTGGAAGTACAAGTCTTTACCGTTGTCGAGGATGGCCACGAACTCTTCGTCGGTGAGGAAGTCACGGTAGGTGCGGTAGACCCATTCGCGGTAATGGAGGGCGGGGGTAGTGCGACAGCGTTATCAGTAGGGGCGGGGGGCAGGTGGTAGAATTGCAAGGGTGTACATGCTCACATATTCCAACTACATGAGCATGTAACCCCGGTGCAAAGCCTATAGGAGCTATATGATTAAAGCTCAATGCGTTGTAATGCTTCCGCCATGGCTTTCAATGGACTTCGGCTGCCATAGATGCTGAAAGTCACCGCAGCGTCCTCGTGTCCGGCTATCCGCTTGATCAGCGAATCCTGCACCCCGGCATCTCGCAGTTCGTCGATGAGCGTGTGCCGGAAACTATGGAAGGTCTTCCTCGGGTCGGTGATGCCATGCTTCGTCTTATACCGACCGAACCACTTCGATGGTGCGTGACCCAGCTTGCCCCGCACCGCATCCAGTTCAGGGAATAGGCGATCTGCTCCGGTGGTCTTCACTGCCTCGACGTGCAGCAATAACCCCAGTTCGATCAGGCCAGAGTGCAAAGGCAGTACGCGTCGGCTGCTGGAGTTCTTCAGGTTCTGGCCTTCACGGCTGTCGTCAATGCGGAGGCACGGGATGCCTTGTTGTTCGATGAAGTCATCCACACGTAATTGGCACAGTTCTTCTAATCGTGCACCAGTTGCTCGTCCCAGTAGGGGCAACCAATAGCGCCATGGATGTTTTCGGGCTTCCACCTTGAGTGCAGCCAGATCCAGTAGGGTGGTCAGGTCGTGTCGATCAAAGGATAGGCGTGCCTCCTTGGCCGACCCCGTCATCACCTTCATGCCCACGAGCGGATTGTCTGCAACATATCCGTTTGTCTTGCACCAAGTCAGGAAGGCCGAGAGCTTGCGTAGGCGGTTGTTCACGGTAACGGCGGTGATGGTCTTGTAAGTGGCCCCTGACTCAACGACCTGCTTCAGTGTTTTGCCTGCGAACTCTGGACGTAAGCCAAAGTACTGTGGGCAACGACTCAGCCGTTCTTTCAGCAGTCTGGCCTGTTGTACGTCGAACGCTACGACGGGCATATCACCCATCAGCTCGAACAGATCACGCAGGGCTCGTTCCACCTCGAACGTGCTGACCTCTCGCCAAGTGCCGCCTCGTTTTCCTTCTTCTATATAGAGCTTGGACAAACTGGCGAGTGTAGGGCTGTCAACGTGGCGCTTCACGGTAACCGCTTGTGCTGTTCTTGGAGCAGGCTGGATGGTTGGCGATGGGGCAGAGTCTCGCCATTCCGAGCACAGCTTACGTAGCGTCTGAAGGTCTGCTAGAGGGTGTTCGTTCAGGTGGCGGTGGACCTGCTGGGCGAGTGAGGCTGCAAGGAATAGGGCGTTCTGCCGCTGCCGAATGTTCAGGCTCAAACGCAAAGTGTGACACCTAGGGAAGAGGTGCTTGGGCAGCTTGAGATTGAGGTAGTACAGCGCTCCGCGCTTGATGAGGTAGGCCATGGGTGTGACACCAAAGTGTTACAGCAAAGTGTGACAGTGCTGACTACACCCCGTTTCCTGACTGCCCGTGCAACAGGTTCGCACGGTAGATATCTCGCAACCCAACTAGCCTGAACCCCCTGCCCCATAAGGCCCGCAACGATTGCCGAGCATGCTGGCATGCCACCTGGTCAGATCCGGAAGGAAGCAGCCACAGCGGGAACATTGTGTGCCGGGGTGTGGCTGGTGGGGTTGCCTCCATAACGCACCGCGAGTCCTCTCTCGCGTTATCCGTCAAAAAATACATTCTTGTTGCTCTGCCACGGATCTTGTCCAGGGCGGTGTTTTTTCGTTTCCGGTTTTCGGAGCGAACACATAAAAGGAGGCCGAGCTGTCGAATGCGACAACTCGGCCTCTTTTTTTATTTCTGGCTCTAAGGCTTGGACAAGGCCTGGTCAACCGCTGCAATCAGCTTTCCCAGATCCTTCGGGGTGGCTTTGTGGATGACGCCGAACAGATACGCCCGCTGTTCATCTTCATCGCCCAAATCTGCGAAAAAGGCTTTCAGCTTTACGTCCAGCACGTCGGCAAGCAGGAACAAGGCCTCAACGCTGGGGGGTATAGGTTCCGGTTTCAAAGCGGCTGATGGTTTTGGGGTCAAAACCGGTTTTTTCGCCGAGTTCAGCCTGAGTAAGCCCAGCGACCTTGCGGTAGCGCCGAATGGCCGCACCCAAACTTGAAATTTGCATCGCTTAATTCCCATTTAGAATCAAGAACTTAACGATAGATTTTTGCATTAGACAACTGCATGATCCATCACCTTGCTTTGCAAAATGTGATGCGTTTCGTAGAATCGCCGCTAAAAATGGGTATTCGGGGCCTTTAAGGTTAGTTGGTTTCTGCTTTTAGGAGGCCATCAAACACTGTTCATGGAGTGATATCGTGTTGCTGCGCATTACCTATAAAAACATCTCTTCCGGGCATCCTGCACGGGTCGAGCGGTACCACCGCTAACCACAGCGAGCCTGACTCATGGATGAGAAATACCGCAGGGCCGTGGATGCTGCCGCGATTTTTTCCGAGACCGATCTGAGCGGCCGGATCACCCACGTCAACGATCAGTTCTGTGCTGTCTCCGGCTATAGCCGCGAAGAACTGCTCGGACAGAACCATCGTCTCCTCAACTCGGGTCTGCATTCCGCCGATTTCTTCGCGGCCATGTGGCGCACCATCGCCTTGGGCCAGGTTTGGAAAGGCGAGATTTGTAATCGCGCCAAGGACGGCAGCCTGTATTGGGTTGACAGCACCATGGTGCCGGTGCTCGATGACGCTACCGGGCGGGTTGACCGTTATCTTTCGATTCGTTTCGACATCAGCGAAAAACACCAATTGCTGCATTCACTGCAATGGCGGGTGGGGCATGACGTGCTGACCGGGCTGCCGAATCGCGCGTTCCTCTCGGATTTGCTGGATCAGGCGCTGGAGTTTTCCCGTCACGAAAACATCCCGCTGGCGGTGTGCATGCTCGACCTCGACGGCTTCAAAGCGGTCAACGATGGTTACGGGCATGCCAGTGGCGATCTGCTGTTGGTTGAGGTGGCCAAGCGTTTGCGAACCATTGTTCGCGGCGAAGATGTGGTGGCGCGGTTGGCCGGTGACGAGTTTGTGCTGGTGTTGCGTTACGTGCGTGATCTGCCGGAACTGCGCGCGGCGTTGAACCGCGTGCTCGGCGCCATTTCGGCGCCGTACTCGCTGCATGGCAAGGGCGTCAATGTGTTTGCCAGTATCGGCGTCACCCTGTTCCCCGACGACAATGAAGATGCCGAAACCCTGTTGCGTCATGCCGATCAGGCCATGTACGTGGCGAAACAACGCGGTCGCAATCGCTTTCATTTGTTCGACGTGTCCCGGGTTCAGGAGGTCAAGACCACTCACCAGACGGTCGAGCGAGTGCGCCAGGCGCTGGCTGGCGGTGAGTTGCGTGTGCATTTCCAGCCCAAGGTGAACATGCGTCGTGGCGAGGTTGTCGGCTTCGAGGCGTTGTTACGGTGGGAGCATCCGCAACACGGCATGATGCCGGCCCGGAAGTTTTTGCCGCTGGTGGAAGAAACGGACCTGATCATCGATATTGGTGAGTGGGTAATGGATCAGGTCCTATCGCAGTTGCACCATTGGCAGCAAGTGGGGCAGGGCTGGCCAGTCAGCATTAATATTGCTGCACGACATTTCCAGCGCGCGGATTTTTTCGACCGGCTCAAACACGTGCTCGCCCGGCATGCCCAGGTGGCTCCGCAGATGCTCGATCTGGAAATCGTCGAGTCGGTGGCGATTGAGAATATTCAGCATGTCAGCGCCTGCTTACAGGCCTGTCAGGCGCTGGGGGTGCAGTTTTCACTGGGGGACTTCGGCACCGGTTATTCGTCTCTGAGCTACCTCAAGCGTTTGCAAACCCAAACCATCAAGATCGACAAGTCGTTCGTGCGCGACATCGTTAATGATCGTGATGATCTGGCCCTGACCATGGCAGTCATTGGCCTGGCTCGGGCCTTTGGCCGGCAGGTGATCGCCGAAGGGCTGGAAAGTATCGAGCACGGTGAATTGCTGCTGCGCCTTGGCTGCGAAGTTGCTCAAGGCTATTTTATTGCCCGGCCGATGCCGCCCGCAGAAGTGCCGGGCTGGGTCGAGGGTTTTGTAGCGCCGCGGCAATGGCAGGTGCTGGAGCAGGCAGGTCAAGGCTTGCCATTGGGCGCCTTGAGTGGCTTGCCACCAATGTAGAGCCGGATAATGTCGTCGATTTCCCCGGACATTTTCATTCGCACCAAGGTGCGCAAAATACGCTGCACGGGCACCTTGGGATCGTTGCGCACATAACAACCGACACTCTGTTCCTGCAAAACCGCCTCGCCTTGCAGTTGCCGGCCAGGCAGCAGGCGCTGATTGAACCAATCCAGCGTCCATTGATTGCTCACGGCGTAGTGATAGCGTCCGGCCAGCAGTTTTTCCAGCACCTGCTCCTGGTTGCGCGCGTCTTCACGATGCAGTCGGTCGGCGTCAAACAGCGGTTGCAGGGTCGGGTAGCTGTAGCCGAGTACCGTACCGATGGATTGTCGCGGCAAGTTTGCAGGTACAACCGAGGGCAGCGGATCTGACCGGCTGATCAGCATGTCGCGCTGAAACCAAAGTGGAATGCTCCAGATGTAGTCCCCGGACTGATTCGGCTGCCAGGACTGCGCCGCATAGCAGCGGATATCGACTTCGCCGTGCTCCATGGCGTTTTGCACTCGCGTGCGAGGCAGCACGTGAAATTCGGCCGGCACGCCAACCTGGGTCGCGAGGCTGACCATCACGTCGTGCAGGATGCCTTGGGTGGGGTGGCCGCGGTCCAGTTGTACCATCGGCATCGCCCAACTGTCGGGCACCACAAAGCGCAGCGGCGCCTCGGCGCCAGCGACATTCAGGCTGATCAACAGCAGTGCCCCCAAGGCCAGCCGCATAAACGCTCCGGTACTTATAAAACCCGAGCCGATAAAAGCCCCCAAAGACCATCTTAGCCAGATTAGACGAGCGCACCGGATGCAATTTTGGCCTTGCTCCGCTAGCATTAGCCGCTTGTGTTCCTTCGTTGCGACGGTTTTCGATGAGTTATCAGGTTCTTGCACGTAAATGGCGTCCGCGCTCGTTCCGCGAAATGGTCGGCCAGACCCATGTGCTCAAGGCTCTGATCAATGCCTTGGACAGCCAACGGCTGCACCACGCCTATCTGTTTACCGGTACCCGCGGGGTCGGCAAGACCACCATCGCGCGGATCATCGCCAAATGCCTGAACTGTGAAACAGGTATCACTTCAACGCCTTGCGGCGAGTGCTCGGTGTGCCGCGAGATCGATGAGGGCCGCTTCGTCGACCTGATCGAGATCGACGCCGCGAGCCGGACCAAGGTCGAAGACACCCGCGAACTGCTCGACAACGTGCAGTACGCGCCGAGCCGCGGGCGCTTCAAGGTCTACCTGATCGACGAAGTGCACATGCTCTCCAGCCATTCCTTCAATGCGCTGTTGAAAACCCTTGAAGAGCCGCCGCCCTACGTCAAGTTCATCCTGGCGACGACCGATCCGCAGAAACTTCCTGCAACCATTCTTTCGCGGTGCCTGCAGTTCTCTCTGAAGAACATGACACCGGAGCGTGTGGTCGAGCATTTGACCCACGTGCTGGGCGTCGAGAACGTGCCGTTCGAAGACGATGCGCTGTGGCTGCTGGGCCGTGCTGCCGACGGTTCGATGCGCGACGCCATGAGCCTGACCGACCAGGCCATCGCCTTCGGTGAAGGCAAGGTCATGGCCGCCGACGTACGGGCGATGCTCGGCACGCTCGATCACGGTCAGGTCTACGACGTGCTGCATTCGCTGATTGAAGGCGACGCCAAGGCCCTGCTCGAAGCCGTCCGTCATTTGGCTGAACAAGGCCCAGACTGGAACGGCGTGCTCTCGGAAATTCTCAACGTGCTACACCGTGTCGCCATCGCCCAGGCCCTGCCTGAAGGCGTCGACAACGGTCATGGCGACCGTGATCGGGTGCTGGCGCTGGCCCAGGCCTTGCCGGCAGAAGATGTGCAGTTCTATTACCAGATGGGCCTGATCGGTCGCCGCGACTTGCCGCTGGCACCGGACCCGCGCGGTGGCTTCGAAATGGTCCTGCTGCGAATGCTCGCGTTCCGGCCGGCAGACACCGAGGACGTCCCGAGGCAACCGCTAAAGCCAGTGGGGATCAGCCAGGCCACAGTTGATTCCGTAAATTCAGTGGCTGCCGTGCCGGTTGTGGCACCGGTAGTCACTGCGGCAGTTGCACCTGTCGCGCCTGCGCCTGAACCCGTCGCGGCGGCGGTTCCTGCTCCAGCGCCTGAACCGGTTGCGCCCGTTGTCGTGGCCGAGCCTGTGGTTGAGCTTGTCGCGGTCGAGGCGGTGGTCGACTTGCCGTGGAATGACCCGGTCGAGCCCGAACCCGTCCAGCAACCCGCCGTCGAGCCGGTCCTGGAAACCGCCAGCGAACAACCCGATCTGCCGCCCATGCCGTTGCCGACGCCTGACAGCGCGGTGCCGGACGCACCGGAGTGGGCCGCTGCGCCGATTCCGGAGCCGTCGGTAGCCGACGTCGATGCCGCGACGCCGGGCATGGACCTGGACGACGAGCCGCCGTTGGACGAGGACTACATCGAGCCGGACATCGAATCGGCCTACAGTTACCTCGATGAACTGGCCAGCGAACACACCGCCGAGCCAGCGCCGGAAGCCGAGCCTGAACCGGCCGCCATGCCGGCCACCGGGCTGGCGCTGCAATGGCTGGAGTTGTTCCCGAAACTGCCGATCTCCGGCATGACCGGCAGCATCGCCGCCAACTGCACGCTGATCTCCGTCGAGGGTGACCACTGGCTGATGCACCTGGACCCGGCCCACAGCGCGCTGTTCAACTCGACTCAACAGCGTCGGCTGAACGATGCGTTGAACCAGTTTCACGGGCGTACGCTGACCCTGAGCATGGAGCTGATCAAGCCCGAGCAGGAAACCCCGGCCCAGGCTGCGTCCCGCCGCCGTGCGAACCGTCAGCGCGAGGCCGAAGAGTCGATTCACGGTGATCCGTTCATCCAGCAAATGATGCAGCAGTTCGGTGCGGTGGTCCGTAACGATACTATTGAACCTGTCGAGACCCTGGTTACTCAGGGCTAATAACTGAAGGCGGTCGGCCGAAAGGGCCGGGCGCTGTTTTTATCCAAGTACTTTTGAGGTGATTCCCATGATGAAAGGTGGCATGGCCGGCCTGATGAAGCAGGCACAGCAGATGCAGGAAAAAATGGCCAAGATGCAGGAAGAGCTGGCCAACGCCGAAGTCACCGGTAAAGCCGGTGGCGATATGGTCACCGTGGTGATGACCGGTCGTCACGACGTCAAGCGCGTGACCATCGATCCAAGCCTGGTCGAAGGCTTGAGCGAAGACGACAAAGAGATGCTGGAGGCTGTGTTCGCCGCCGCCGTCAACGATGCCGTGCGCAAGATCGAAGCCAACAGCCAGGACAAAATGTCCGGCATGACCGCTGGCATGCAACTGCCACCGGGTATGAAACTGCCATTCTGATTCGCCAAAGCGCGTCGGATGGGCTACAAAAAAATGCCAGGCATCGCGCCTGGCATTTTTGTTTGTGCCACACACTGATCGTTCCCACGCGTGGGAACGATCAGTAGAAACATCGAACGCGACACCTGCATAAAGGTCTGCTCCCTATACCGCCGAATTCATCGATCAAAAGGAGAAGCTCACATGCCACAAGCATTGACCCTCAACCAACGTATCGTCCTGGCGTCCCGCCCGGTAGGCGCGCCGACGCCGGAGAATTTCCGCCTGGAGCGCGTTGCGCTGCCGGACCTGGCCGACGGTCAGGTGCTGCTCAAGACCCTTTACCTGTCTCTTGATCCCTACATGCGCGGACGCATGAGCGACGCGCCGTCCTACGCCGCACCGGTTGAAATCGGCGAGGTGATGACCGGTGGCGCTGTCAGCCGGGTCGAGCGCTCGCTGAATCCGAAATTCCACGAAGGTGATTTGGTGGTCGGTTCTACCGGTTGGCAGAGCCACAGCCTCAGCGACGGCCACAACATCATTCCGGTGCCGTCCGGGCTGCCGAGTCCGTCAATGGCGTTGGGCGTGTTGGGCATGCCCGGCATGACTGCGTATATGGGCCTGATGGACATCGGCCAGCCGAAGGCCGGCGAAACCCTGGTGGTTGCGGCTGCATCTGGCGCCGTGGGTTCGGTGGTCGGTCAGGTGGCGAAGATCAAGGGCCTGCGCGTGGTCGGCGTGGCCGGTGGCGCGGACAAGTGTCGTTATGTGGTCGATGAGCTGGGTTTTGATGCCTGCATCGACCACAAGAGCCCGAACTTTGCCGATGAATTGGCCAAGGCGTGCTCCGAAGGTATCGACATCTATTACGAAAACGTCGGTGGCGAGGTGTTCGATGCCGTGCTGCCGTTGCTCAAGCCGAAGGCGCGAATTCCACTCTGCGGTCTGATCGCGTCCTACAACGCTCACGAAGCACCGACCGGCCCGGATCGTCTGCCGCAATTGCAACGCACGCTGCTGACCAAACGTGTGCGAATTCAGGGCTTCATCGTGTTCGACGACTACGGTGATCGTCAGCCGGAATTCGTCAGCGCCATGGCGCCGTGGGTGCGCGACGGTAAGGTGAAGTTCCGCGAAGACGTGGTCGATGGCCTGGAGCAGGCACCTGAAGCGTTCATCGGTCTGCTGGAAGGACGCAACTTCGGCAAACTGGTTGTGCGGGTCGCCCAGGACTGAGTAATTGACGCTAAACAGAGGCGCGGGTATAAACCGCGTCTCGTTGTTTTGTCGGACTTTCCCCCATGAGCTTCAGCCCTTTGATTCGCCAACTGATCGACGCCCTGCGAATTTTGCCAGGTGTGGGTCAGAAAACTGCCCAACGCATGGCGTTGCAGCTGCTCGAGCGTGATCGCAGCGGCGGCTCGCGATTGGCCCTGGCACTGAGCCAGGCCATGGAAGGGGTGGGGCACTGCCGGTTGTGTCGCACGCTGACCGAAGATGACCTCTGCCCGCAATGCGCCGATACCCGTCGCGACGACACCTTACTGTGCGTGGTGGAAGGGCCGATGGACGTCTACGCGGTGGAGCAGACCGGTTTCCGTGGTCGCTACTTCGTGCTCAAGGGACATCTGTCGCCACTTGACGGACTCGGGCCGGAAGCCATCGGTATTCCGCAACTGCTGGCGCGGATCGAAGAGGCGGGCACGTTCACTGAAGTCATTCTCGCGACCAACCCGACCGTGGAAGGTGAGGCGACGGCGCATTACATTGCTCAATTGCTCAGCAACAAAGGCTTGATCGCCTCGCGCATTGCCCACGGCGTGCCATTGGGCGGCGAACTGGAATTGGTGGATGGAGGGACGCTGGCGCATTCGTTTGCCGGGCGTAAGCCGATTACCTTGTAGTGTTTGGACCGAGGCCATCGCGAGCCTGCTAGCGAAGGCGTCGGTGAAGGCGCCGCCTTACTGTTCGCTCAACGCAAACTGCGTAAGGCAAAAGGTGGGAATCCCCATGTCTTCCAGACGCTGCGACCCGCCCAACTCTGGCAAATCAATGATCGCCGCCGCTTCATGAACCCGCGCGCCCATGCGTCGAATCAGGTTTGCCGCCGCAATCAGCGTCCCGCCCGTGGCGATCAGGTCATCGAACATCACCACCGAATCGCCCTCGCACAGGCTGTCGGCATGGACTTCGAGGAAGGCTTCGCCGTATTCGGTCGCATAACCCTCGGCCAGCACGTCGGCCGGCAGCTTGCCTTGCTTGCGGAACAGCACCAGCGGCTTGTTCAGCTGATAGGCCAGGACTGAACCGATCAGAAAACCACGCGCGTCCATCGCACCGATGTGGGTAAAGTCGGCCTCGACATAACGGTGGGCGAAGCTGTCCATCACCAGGCGCAGGGCCTTGGGCGACTGGAACAATGGGGTAATGTCGCGAAAGATCACGCCCGGCTTGGGAAAGTCGATCACAGGGCGGATGAGGGATTTGATGTCGAAGGAGTCGAAGGCCATAGTCGAAGAATCCTGGCAGGCTGCAAACGACGCAGTATACCGGCGGCTGAACCGTTTCGCTCAGCCGCCATCGCCGAAATCAGCCGTCTAGCGAACCGCCGGCCAGGGCGCAGAGCTGGATCGGGTCGAGGATATGGATTTCCTTGCCTTCAGCCGCAATCAGTTCGTTTTGCTGGAAGCGCGTGAACACCCGGGACACGGTTTCCACCGCCAGGCCCAGGTAATTGCCGATTTCGTTGCGCGACATGCTCAGGCGGAACTGGTTGGCCGAGAACCCCCGAGCGCGGAAACGGGCCGACAGGTTGACCAGGAACGTGGCGATGCGCTCGTCGGCGGTTTTCTTCGACAGCAGCAACATCATTTGCTGATCGTCGCGAATCTCGCGACTCATCACGCGCATCAACTGACGGCGCAGTTGCGGCAATTGCAGTGCCAGTTCGTCGAGGCGTTCGAAAGGGATTTCACACACCGATGTGGTTTCCATGGCTTGCGCCGAGACCGGGTGTTTTTCGGTGTCCATGCCTGAGAGGCCGACCAGTTCGCTCGGCAGGTGGAAACCGGTGAGTTGTTCTTCGCCGCCATCGCTCAGGCTGAAGGTCTTCAGGGCGCCCGAGCGCACTGCATAAACGGAATCGAAGGTGTCGCCCTGGCGGAACAGGAACTCACCCTTTTTCAGCGGGCGGCCACGTTTAACGATTTCGTCCAGCGCATCCATGTCTTCCAGATTCAAAGAAAGTGGCAAGCAGAGGGGGGCCAGGCTGCAATCCTTGCAATGGGCCTGACTATGAGCGCGCAGCTTTACTGGCTCGGACATTTCTTCAATCCTTGTGGGAAAAAACACACATAAGCCGTAAGGGTAACCCACGGGAGGACATTCAGGCACGCGGCGATTTTGTCGCAGGGTCGTAAAGTCAGCGATTCATAGACCGGCCAGTAGGGAATGGCTAGATCACCCGCGAAAACCGCTGGCGATTTTGCTGTTCCAGGTACGCGTCGAACACCATGCACACCGAACGCACCAGCAATCGTCCGGCGGGCAATACGGTGATGCGCTCGTTATCAAGTTTGATCAGTCCGTCGTCGGCCATTCTCTGCAATTGCGGCCAAAGTTCGCCGAAGTAGCCCTGAAAGTCGATGTTGAAGGCTTGTTCGATCTGCGCAAACTCCAGGCTGAAAGTGCAGATCAGTTGCTGGATGACAGCACGTCGCAGGCGGTCATCGGCGTTGCACAGCAGGCCACGGCTGGTGGCCAGCTGCGCGCTGGCCAGCGTGTTCTGATACTGATTCAGGTCGCTGCTGTTCTGGCAATACAAGTCGCCGATCTGGCTGATGGCTGACACGCCCAGGCCAATCAGGTCGCAATGACCGTGGGTGGTGTAGCCCTGGAAGTTGCGTTGCAGGGTCGATTCTTCCTGGGCAATCGCCAGTTCATCGTCGGGCAGCGCGAAGTGGTCCATGCCGATGTAGCGATAACCGGCCTTGGTCAACTGCTCGATGGTGCCCTGGAGCATTTCCAGTTTTTGCGCCGGTGTCGGCAGCTCGTCGCTGTTGATTCGCCGTTGCGGCATGAAGCGTTCCGGCAGGTGCGCGTAGTTGAACACCGAGAGGCGGTCCGGTTGCAGGTTGATCACTTCATCAACCGTGCGGGCGAAATTCTCGGGTGTCTGCCTCGGCAAGCCGTAGATCAGGTCAATGTTGATCGAGCGAAATTGCAGGGTGCGAGCGGCGTCGATCACCGCGCGGGTTTCTTCCAGGCTTTGCAGGCGATTGACTGCCCGTTGCACCGCCGGGTCGAGGTCTTGCAGGCCGATACTGACCCGGTTGAAACCCAGTTCACGGAGCAGGCCCATGGTCGCCCAGTCGGCTTCGCGAGGGTCGATTTCGATGCCGTAGTCGCCGGAATCGTCGTCCAGCAAGTTGAAGCTTTTACGCAGCTGGGCCATCAACTGGCGCAGTTCAACGTGACTGAGGAAGGTCGGGGTGCCGCCGCCGAAATGCAGTTGCTCGACTTTCTGCGCGGGGTCGAGGTGGCAGGCGATCAGCTGGATTTCCTGCTCAAGGCGCTGCAAATAAGGCAGGGCCCGGCCGCGATCCTTGGTGATGACTTTATTGCAGGCGCAGTAGTAGCAAACATTCGCGCAGAACGGCACGTGTACATACAGCGATAACGGGCGCAGGGCTTTACGGCTGTCGCGCAGGGCGTGGAACAGGTCAAACGTGCCGACCTGACTGTCGAATTGCACCGCGGTCGGGTAGGAGGTGTAGCGCGGTCCCGCCAGGTCGTAACGGCGGATCAGATCGGTGTCCCAACGAATGGCGTCGAGCATCATGCGGGCATTCCCCCGGATAGGCTGGCAGTGTCAGCGAGTCTAGGGGGAGGCGCGGTGGGGCATCTTGATTTGCGTCAAAGTTGGTCGGATGGGCCGCGTGAACCTGTAGCAGCTGCCGAAGGCTGCGTTCGAGGATGCAGTCCTCGCCAATACGGTGCACACGGTTGATCCGGGCATCTGTGGTGGATGTTTACGACGGCTTCGCCGCCGAACGCAGCCTTCGGCAGCTGCTACAGAGACACGCCGCCGATCTAATGGCCCATGAGCCAATGCTGATGCGGCCCCGGCAAAGTCCAGAGGCCGAACAGGATCACCAGCAGTCCGCCCGTCATCCGCACGCTACGTTTGCGCAACAACGCCGTGACCCGCTCAGCCGCCAACCCCGTGGCGAGTAACACCGGCCAGGTGCCGAGCCCGAACGCGAGCATCAGTAACGCACTGTCCAGCGCATTACCCTGACTCGCCGACCACAGCAGGGTGCTGTAAACCAGCCCGCACGGCAGCCAGCCCCAGAGCGCGCCCAGCAGTAGCGCGCGGGGGACGCTCGACACCGGCAGCAGTTTATTGGCAACGGGCTGGATGTGCCGCCACAGGCCGCGACCGAGGCTTTCGATGCGGGTCAGGCCGCTCCACCATCCGGCGAGGTACAGGCCCATGGCGACCAACAGCAATCCGGCGATGACGCGCATGAACATCGCTGCCGGGCTGTTGGCCACCGCCCACCCGGCCAGACCGATCAGCAGGCCGGCCGTTGCATAGCTGAGAATTCGCCCCAGGTTGTAGGCCAGCAGCAGTCGAAAACGACGGCTGCGTTGCTCCTTGGGAATCGCCAGGGTCAACGCGCCCATCAAGCCGCCGCACATGCCCAGGCAATGCCCGCCACCGAGCAGACCGAGAATCACCGCAGACACCAGCAGCGGCGCCAACTCAAGCATGGGGTGGCGCCTTGTCGTCCGGTTTGGCCGGATGACCGCTGGCTTCATCGACCGCGGCCTTGTGGTTCGGGTCCTGATCGTCGAACAGGATGCTGTGGGCCGGGCCGTCGAGGTCGTCGTACTGACCGCTGTCGACTGCCCAGAAGAAGATGTAAATAGCGATGGCCACGATCAGCAGCGCGGCCGGGATCATCACGTAGAGAGCTGGCATCTGGACTCCATGCCCGCGCGGCTCAGGCCGGCAGCGGACGGGTTTCTGGCGTGGCGCTGACCGCAGGCGTGTTTGGCATGCGAGTCAGGCGCAGGGCGTTCAGCACCACGGTCAACGAACTGATGGACATGCCGACCGCGGCCCATACCGGAGTGATCCAGCCGAGGGCGGCGAACGGCAACATGAGGCCATTGTACAGCCCGGCCCACAGCAGGTTCTCGATGATTACCCGGCGGGTGCGTCGAGCCAGGCTGAAGGCTTGTACCAGCGCATCGAGGCGGTTCGATAGCAATACCGCGTCGGCACTGGTTTTCGCCAGGTCGGTGGCCGAACCCATGGCGACGCTGATGTCGGCGGCGGCCAGCACGGGCACGTCGTTGACCCCGTCACCCAGCATCAACACCTTGCGGCCTTCCTTGTGCAGCTGTTGCAGCACCTGCAATTTATCGTCCGGACGCAAGCCGCCTCGGGCTTCATCGATGCCCAGTTCCGCAGCGACACTGGCGACCATCGGCGAGCTGTCGCCGGACAGCAGCAGCGTGCGCCAGCCGCGAGCCTTGCAGGCCGCGAGCAGGGCAGGTGCATCGGCACGCAGACGGTCGTCGAGAACAAACCATGCCAACGGTCCCTGGCTGTTACCGAGCAGCAACCATTGGCCGGCTTCGTCCGGCATTAACGGCACGGCTGCACCACTGAGTTCACAGACAAAACCCGGTTGGCCGATGCGCAGGCGTTGCTCACCGACCGACCCTTCGAGGCCAAGCCCCGGCGTGCTGTGGACTTCTTCGGCGGCCAGCGGCGCCCGGCCAAACGCGCGGGCGATCGGATGTTCAGAGCGGTTTTCCAGTGCAGCGGCGAGGCTCAGGCATTGATCGCTGTTGAGCGCGCCGAGCGGGCGGATCGAACGCAAGGCCAGGCGACCTTCCGTCAGCGTGCCGGTCTTGTCGAAAATCACCGTGTCGATCTGGTTCAGGCCTTCCAGCACATGGCCGCGAGTCAGCAGCAAGCCGAGTTTGTGCAGTGTGCCTGTGGCGGCGGTGAGGGCGGTCGGCGTGGCCAGGGACAGGGCGCACGGGCACGTCGCAACCAGCATCGCCAACACAATCCAGAAGGCCCGCGACGAATCCAGTTCCCACCAGGTCAGGCCGATAACGGCAGCGGCAATCAGCGACAGCAGCAGGAACCACTGCGCGGCGCGGTCGGCCATTTCCGCCAGCCGCGGCTTCTCGGCCTGAGCACGGTCCAGCAGGCGGACGATGGCGGACAGTCGGGTGTCTTGACCCAGTGCCAGGACTTCCACGGTCAGCGCACCTTCGACGTTCAGGGTGCCAGCGGTGACGGCATCGCCCGGCGTGCGCGGTTGCGGCAGGTATTCGCCGGTGAGGAGGGATTCGTCGATGCTCGACTGGCCGTCGAGGATCTTGCCGTCAGCCGGGAGGATCGCGCCTGGGTGCACCAGCACCTGATCGCCGACGCGCAGTTCGCTGAGCAGGATCCGCTCGCTCTGGCCGTCGGCACTCAGGCGCAGACACGAGGCGGGCAATAGATTGACCAATTGCGCCGTGGCGGCGGCGGTGCGTTCCCGGGCGCGACGTTCGAGATAACGCCCGGCCAGCAGGAACAGTGCGAACATGCCGACCGCATCGAAATACAGTTCACCGACGCCGGTGATCGAGGTCCAGATCCCGGCGATGTAGGCGCTGCCAATGGCCAGCGACACCGAAACGTCCATGGTCAGGTGGCGGGTGCGCAAGTCGCGCATGGCGCCTTTGAAGAATGGTGCACAGCTGTAGAACACGATCGGGGTGGTGAGGAACAGCGCGACCCAGCGCAGGATGGTGTGCAGCTCGGGACTGAGATCGATGTTGAATTCCGGCCAGGTGGCCATGGTCGCCATCATCGCCTGGAACCACAGCAGCCCGGCCACGCCGAGTTGGCGCAGGGCCAGACGGTTTTCGCTGGCCAGTTGTTCGCTGGCGCGGTCGGCCTGATAGGGGTGCGCGGCGTAACCGATATGGCGCAATTCGCTGAGTACCTGGCTCAGCGGCAGTTGCGCATCGGCCCAGCGCACATGCAGGCGATGGTTGGACAGGTTCAGGCGTGCTTCGGCCACCGCCGGCAAGCCGCGCAAGTGTTTCTCGATCAGCCAGCCGCAGGCGGCGCAACTGATGCCTTCCATCAACAGGGTGGTTTCGGCGAGGTCGCCTTCGTGGCGGACGAAGGGGGCTTGCACGTCGGCGCGGTCGTACAGCGCCAGTTCATCCACCAACTGCACCGGCAGCGCTTCGGGGTTGGCCGATGACTCGCTGCGATGCTGGTAATAGGTTTCCAGTCCACCGGCCACAATGGCTTCGGCCACGGCCTGACAACCCGGGCAGCAGAACTCGCGGGTTTCACCGAGGACGGCAGCGGTGAAGCGGCTGCCGGCCGGGACGGGCAGGGCGCAGTGGTAGCAGGGGAGTGGAGTGGTCATGAGGTGAAGTCTATATCGTCCGGAAGGGCCTCATCGCGAGCAAGCTCGCTCCCACAGGGTTTTGTGAACGCCACAAATCCAATGTGGGAGCGAGCTTGCTCGCGATGCGCGAAGCGCAGGCTTTTACTTCTTCAGGTCTTCGGCGCCTTGCAGCGGTTCATCACCCAGCAGCAGATCCTTGTCATGGCTGACCTGTTCTTCTTCGAACATGCGCCAGGTCTTGTCATCCTGTACGCCCAGCAGTTCTACAAAGCGACGACCATCGACCTTGTCGTTCAACTGGCCAATGTAGCGGCCCTGTTCGGTTTCGCTGCGTGCCAGGGTGATCTTGCGATCTTTCTCCGGCTGGGTCGGCGAGATCAGGTTCAGCTCCAGGGTTTTCGGTTGGCTGTTGCCGCTCAGGCGCAGGTCGACTTCACCGGTCACGTCGTCCAGATGAACGCTGGCGCGCAGCAGCAGGGTCTGCGCCAGCAACTCACGGTCGAGGGAGCGGTTGATGCCTTTGCCGGCCTCGTAATAGTTGTCGTTGACCAGGTTGTCCGGGTTATTCACCGCGATCGTCACCATGGACAAGGTCAGGGTCACTGAACACGCCAGAATGGCGATGATGATCCATGGCCAAAGATGCTTGTACCAAGGGCTTGCGGCATTTGCTGCGGGCATGATCACTTCTCTCAACGAATTTGTGGGCCGATGAACCGGCTCTTGGCTTCAACGTGGATGCTGTCGTCGTCGGCATCCTTGAGGATGAATTTCACCTCGTTGGTGCTCGATGGCAGTTTCTCCGGTGCGCTGGACAGTTCGACCGGTTGGCTGAAAATCTCCCCGGCGGCGACCTTGATCTCGCGCTTGCCTTGCAGCTTGAGGTCCGGCAGGCCAGCGGCTTCGAGCACGTAGGTGTGGTCGCGTTGGTCTTTGTTCATGATCTTCAGGCTGTAGACGTTTTCGATCCGGCCTTCGGCGTTCTCGCGGTACAGCACGCGGTCCTTGCTGACGTCGAAACCGACCAGCGAACGCATGAAGAATGCGGTCATCAGCAAGGCGATCATCGCCAGCAGCACCGTGGCATAGCCGATCAGACGCGGGCGCAGTTTATTGGTTTTTTGCCCGGACAGGTTGTGCTCGGTGGTGTAGCTGATCAGGCCGCGTGG
Source organism: Pseudomonas sp. UYIF39 (assembly GCF_029963765.1). Taxonomy (GTDB): domain Bacteria; phylum Pseudomonadota; class Gammaproteobacteria; order Pseudomonadales; family Pseudomonadaceae; genus Aquipseudomonas. The sequence continues at coordinate 103,774 of NZ_JALBYU010000017.1, read as the reverse complement.
GTAGTCCATCTTGTCCATGATGCTGTCGCAGGCATCGATGCAGGCCGCACAGCCGATGCATTCGACTTGCAGGCCGTCGCGGATGTCGATACCGGTCGGGCAGACCTGGACGCACATGGTGCAGTCGATGCAGTCACCCAGGCCCATGGCCTTGTAGTCGGCGCCTTTCTTGCGCGGGCCGCGGCCTTCGCCACGACGCGGGTCGTAGGAAACGATCAGTGTGTCTTTGTCGAACATCACGCTCTGGAAGCGCGCGTACGGGCACATGTAAATGCACACCTGCTCGCGCAACCAGCCGGCATTGCCGTAGGTGGCGAGGGTGAAGAAGCCGACCCAGAAATACGACCAGCCGTCGGCTTCGCCGGTGAAGAAGTCGATGGTCAGCTCGCGGATCGGCGAAAAGTAACCCACGAAGGTCATGCCGGTGATGAAGCCGATCAACAACCACATTGTGTGTTTGCTGAATTTACGCAGGAATTTGTTGGCGCTCATGGGCGCTTTGTCGAGCTTGATGCGCTGGTTGCGGTCGCCTTCGGTGACCTTCTCGCACCACATGAAAATCCAGGTCCAGACACTCTGTGGGCAGGTATAGCCGCACCAGACCCGCCCGGCGTACACGGTAATGAAGAACAGGCCGAAGGCGCTGACGATCAGGATCCCCGAGAGCAGGATGAAGTCCTGAGGCCAGAAGGTTGCGCCAAAGATGAAGAATTTGCGTTCCGGCAGGTTCCACCAGACGGCCTGATGGCCGCCCCAGCTCAGCCAGACCGTACCGAAATACAGCAGAAACAGCCCGGCACCGCCCATCATCCGCAGATTGCGGAACAGGCCGGTGAAGGCGCGGGTGTAGATTTTTTCTCGAGAGGCGTAGAGGTCGACGCTGTTGTTCGCGTTCTTGGCAGGGGTGACGTCGTGTACCGGAATCTGATTGCTCATCATTGCATCCCACGGCAGTGGAAAAATGCCTCGGTCAGTACGTGCCGACCGCGGTCAAAAAGAGGTGTTGCAGTGGCGTAATGATACGCCTGTCGCTCTAGGTCAAGGGTGCGACCTTTGGTCGCGTTGGGGAAAAAACCTGAATGGTGTAGCAAATGTAACAAATCGTGATGCAGATCAATTGACTTGTTCAGTATGGACGGTTTTTCGCGTCCTGCCTTTCATACACTATCCGCCTGTTTCGGCGAGCCGGAGGGCATGCTGGCGATTCAATGACTGTTATGAGTTTGTTGTTTTAATCTTCGTATTATTGTTGGAGTGCTTATATAAGTGCGCGTATGGGTGTTTCTGCAGGTGCGTTAATTGTTGATTGGAGATATGGTTAATTAATTGTCGGCTATTGGTTGTTTGTGTGTGTTCGAGGGCTGTTGTATTTTCATGTTCAGGCAAGTTGCCTGTCGCTCTATTATTAATGTTAGATGGAAATGGAATTCTATGAGTTTATCAAATTCTGGCAGTTTGCTGGCGTGTCTGGCCTTTGCTGTCATGACGCCTTTTGCGCATTCGGCACCAACAACTGTATCTCCGATGGATATAGTGTTTACCTCCGATCCGCAGTATCCATGGACTGAGAAAACCGATGCCGGTGAAACCCAGACCGACTCGTATCGGGATTCGCGCTCTAAGTGGCGCTTGTGCCGAAGAGCTATCACCTGAGGGACTCACTTGACTGGCTGGAACAGGATCTGAAGGCCGCTCGGGAAAGAGGCCAGATCATTATCCTGAATATGCATAAGCCCAGGTGGGATGGCAGTGCTAAGCAATTGAGTCGCTTCAGTAAGATGATCAAGGATTACAAGGTGACTGCGGTGTTTGCCGGGCACTTCCACTGGTTTAGTGGCCAATATAAAAGCGTCTCCAGCGAGTTTGGTGACGTGCCATTGTTCCTGAGTGGGGCGGCTTCGCAACGGACGTATCTGATTGCGAGCTTCTCCAAGGAAAGGGACGAGTTGAAGATCTACCGCGTGACGGGCAATAACTGGCCTAGTCGACAGCTTGAGGCAACTATTGCGGTCCAGCGCTAAGTCGAACCGATCGTGAAATGAAAACGGCCCCGCCAGTGTTATTGGCAGGGTCGTTAGGTGTTGCAGTCAAGCGTTTGCCTACTGGGCATCCGTTACCGGCGCTTTCTCACCGTGAGAGAGGCTGTAGACGTAAGCGGCGCTGGCGTGCCTTTGCCTTCCGGACCGTGGCATACCGCGCAGTTGGAAGTAACCCACGAAGGTCACGAAGGCGTTCAACAGCCAAATCGTGTGTTTGCTGAATTTGCGCAGAAACTTGTTGGTGCTCTTGGGCGCACAGGATTTCAACCTTCGTGTGCGTAGTTGGCTGCGATGCAATATTTAATAAGTCCGAGTTAACTGATGGTGAAGTTGTTTCGGCTTTTTTTGTAGGGTTGAAATATGATTATTTAATCTGATTTAAGTGCATCTTTGAAGTTTTTTGTTTTTTCAAATATGTTGTTGTTCCGCGATATTGATATCGCTTGGATATGTCTAATTTAAGTGGACTTTTAATGCTATGGTTTCTAATAAAGTTGTAAGGTTTTTGCTGGGCGTGTGTTTGTTGCCTTCGGTTGCGGGTATTGCGTATCGGATGCAAACACCATATGTCGAGGAGTACCCTGTATGGCACGGGCTAAATATCTGTACGGCCTGGGCAATCACGATTATGAAAATAACTTGGATGATTGCTTTAGTAATAATTGTGCGGCGGGCAGTATAGTTGAGTTTAACGAGCATCATGCGGGCAAGGTGGATAACTTTGATTTGAAAGTTACTGGCTGGTTCCTTAATAAGCACTATTCGGGCAGCCTCGCATATTCAAAGAATATCGGTGAAGTTCACATGGTGCAGCTCAATAACGAACCCACGTACACGACAAAAATTTCTCACGGGTTGAACCCGACAACGTTCGACATCACCAGCGCTTTGGACTGGCTTGAGACCGATCTCAAGGTGGCCAGGGCCCAGGGTTACGCCATCATCATTAATATGCATAAGCCGTTCAACATGAAGGGGAGCGATGAGCAACAAAGGCGCTTCCGCGCAATGATCAGCAAGTATCAAGTGACAGCAATATTCGCCGGTCATTTGCACAAAGACGGAGGTGATTCCTATTGGCTGGAAGGCGTGCCGATGTATGTGAGCGGCAGTACCTCTCAGCAAACCTACCTGATCACCAGCTTTACCGAGGATCGCAAGCAATTGCAGATCTATCTGGCGAAGAACAATCAATGGCAGAACCAGACGCTGATCGATACGATCCCGGTGAAATCAATCTTCGCTAACCGTCCATAAAAAAAGGCCCCGCCAGATCACTGGTGGGGCCTTCTTGTTGCTTCAAGCGTTTGCCTTACTGGGCATCCGCTACCGGTGCTTTCTCACCGTGAGACAGGCTGTAGACGTAAGCGGCCAGCAGGTGAACCTTGTCGTTGCCTTGCAGTTGTTCTTGCGCAGGCATCTGGCCCTGACGGCCGTAACGGATGGTCTGCTGCAGTTGAGCGAAGCTCGAACCGTAGATGAACGCGGCCGGGTGAGTCAGGTTAGGCGCGCCCATCGCTGGCGTGCCTTTGCCTTCCGGACCGTGGCACACCGCGCAGTTGGCGGCGAACAGCTTCTGGCCGGCTACCGGGTCAGCCTTGGTGCCTTCCGGCAGTTTGCGGCCATCGAGGTTGGTCAGTACGAACGCGGCAACGTTCGCAACGCCTTGCTCGCCGATCACTTCTGCCCACGCCGGCATGACCGCGTGACGGCCACCCATGATGGTGGTCTTGATGGTTTGTGCTTCGCCGCCCCAGCGCCAGTCGGCGTCGGTCAGGTTAGGGAAGCCATAAGCCCCCTTGGCATCGGAACCGTGGCAGACCGAGCAGTTGGAGGCGAACAGACGGCCACCCATCTTCAAGGCTTGCGGGTCCTTGGCGACTTCTTCGATTGGCATGGAAGCGAACTTGGCGAAGATCGGACCGAACTTGGCGTCCGACTTGGCCATTTCCTTTTCCCACTCGTGAACGCCGGTCCAGCCGGTCTGGCCGTTGGCGAACGCCGTCTGCTTCTCGTTGTCCAGGTAGTTATAACCCGGCAACAGGCCTTTCCAGTTGCCCAGGCCCGGGTACAGCACCAGGTAGCCCAGGGCGAAGATGATGGTGCCCACAAACAGCATGAACCACCATTTAGGCAGTGGGTTGTCGTACTCCTCGATCCCGTCGAAGGAGTGGCCAACCGTTTCTTCGGTGGCTTCGCTGCGCTGGCCCTTGCGGGTGGACAGCAGCAGCCAGGTCAGGGCGAAGATCGTGCCGAGACTGAGGACTGTGACGTACAGACTCCAGAACGTAGTCATTCTTTGTTACTCCTAGAAGCTTGCTCGACGTGCTTGATGGCTTCGGGATCATCCGCGAAAGGCAGCAAGGTCGCGTCTTCAAACTCCGACTTGCGCTTGGGGCTGAATACCCACAACGCCAGACCGATGAAGGCCACCATCACAACAACGGTGCCCAGGCCACGAATCATCCCGATATCCATCTAAATCACCGTTTGCTTTTGATGATGGTGCCCAGGCCTTGCAGATAGGCCACCAGCGCGTCCATTTCGGTTTTGCCCTTCACAGCATCCTTGGCGCCGGCGATGTCTTCGTCGGTGTAAGGGACGCCGAGCGTGCGCAAGACTTCCATTTTCTTGGCGGTGTCTTTGCCGTCGAGCTTGTTTTCCACGAGGAACGGGTACGCCGGCATTTTCGACTCAGGCACAACGTTGCGCGGGTTGTACAAATGCGCACGCTGCCAGTCATCGGAGTAACGACCGCCAACACGGGCCAGGTCCGGACCGGTACGCTTGGAACCCCACAGGAACGGGTGGTCCCAGACGCTTTCACCAGCGACCGAGTAGTGGCCGTAACGTTCGGTTTCGGCGCGGAACGGGCGGATCATCTGCGAGTGGCAGCCGACACAACCGTTGGCGATGTAGATGTCGCGGCCTTCCAGTTCAAGGGCGGTGCGAGGCTTCATGCCTTCGACCGGCTTGTTGGTGACGTCCTGGAAAAACAGCGGAACGATCTGGGTCAGGCCGCCGATGCTGACGGCGATAACCATGAAGAAGGCCAGCAGGCCAATGTTCTTCTCGACTGCTTCATGCTTCATCAGTGAGCTCCAACTACAGCAATCTGTTCAGCAGCTTTGGCTTCAGCCGGGTTCGAGGCACGTACGGTACGCCATACGTTGTAGGCCATGAACAGCATGCCGCTGGCGAAGAACGCACCGCCCAGGGCGCGAACGATGAAACCAGGATGGCTGGCTTGCAATGCTTCGACGAACGAGTAGGTGAGGGTGCCGTCGTCGTTGATTGCACGCCACATCAGACCCTGAGTGATGCCGTTGACCCACATCGAAGCGATGTACAGAACGGTACCGATGGTCGCGAGCCAGAAGTGCGTGTTGATCAGGCCGATGCTGTGCATCTGCGCACGACCGAACAGTTTCGGGATCATGTGGTAGATGGCGCCGATCGAGATCATCGCTACCCAGCCCAAGGCACCGGCGTGTACGTGGCCGATGGTCCAGTCTGTGTAGTGAGACAGCGAGTTGACGGTCTTGATGGCCATCATCGGGCCTTCGAAGGTCGACATGCCGTAGAAGGCCAGCGACACAACGAGGAAGCGCAGGATCGGGTCGGTGCGCAGCTTATGCCAGGCGCCCGACAGGGTCATCATGCCGTTGATCATGCCGCCCCAGCTTGGTGCCAGCAGGATGATCGACATCGCCATGCCCAGCGACTGAGCCCAGTCCGGCAGCGCGGTGTAGTGCAGGTGGTGCGGACCGGCCCAGATGTACAGGGTGATCAGCGCCCAGAAGTGCACGATCGACAGACGATAGGAGTAGATCGGACGCTCGGCCTGCTTCGGAACGAAGTAGTACATCATCCCCAGGAAGCCGGTGGTCAGGAAGAAACCCACCGCGTTGTGGCCGTACCACCACTGGATCATCGCGTCCGTCGCACCGGCGTAGGCCGAATAGGACTTGAAGAAGCTGACCGGCAGGGAGGCGTGGTTGACGATGTGCAGCATCGCCGTCACAACGATGAAGGCACCGTAGAACCAGTTACCCACATAGATGTGCTTGGTTTTACGCTTGGTAATGGTGCCGAAGAACACCAGACCGTAAGTAACCCAGACAATGGCCAGCAGAATAGCCAGGGGCCATTCCAGTTCCGCGTATTCCTTGGTGGTGGTGTAACCCAGCGGCAAGGTCACGATCGCGCCGACGATCACCGCTTGCCAACCCCAGAAGGTGAAGGCGGCGAGGCTGTCGGAAATCAGTCGCGTTTGGCAGGTTCGCTGCACGACGTAATAAGAAGTGGCAAACAGTGCACAACCACCGAAGGCGAAAATCACCAGGTTGGTGTGCAACGGGCGTAAGCGTCCAAAAGTCGTCCACGGCAGACCGAGGTTCAATTCCGGCCATACAAGCTGTGAGGCGATGAAGACACCAAGCCCCATGCCAAGGATCCCCCAGACCACCGTCATGATGGCGAACTGGCGGACTACCTTATAGTTATAAGCAGTCGGACTGATTGCTGTGCTCATTCTAAGGTTCCACGGTTTGGGTGTTTTATTAGGAGTAAAAATCGGTCGCAAGTATGGAGAAAGCGGGGGGTCATTGCAACGCGCCATGACCTGGGTCAATGCTTTCAAAAGCTGATTCTGCGGCCTTTCCATGCGCCGCGTAAGGACAAAATTGCCCAAGGGCAAAATGTCGCAGCAGACGAAAATGGTGAGGGGGTCAGGTCGGATGTAACGGGGTGTGTTCAAACACAACGATCGGGTGACAGATGGCAATTGGCACGACAGCCGGTATCTACCAGCCTTTGCGGCTTGTCATCGAGCAGATTCGTCGAACACATCGGGTTGGGTCGACCTGGAACCGGCTCATGCCAGTCCGCATCGGAGGAAGCTTAGACCCGAAACTGGGGAACCGAAAGGAGGACTAACGGAGGGGTGCGACACTTGGTCGCAAAGAAGCAGGGAACTGCCGCATCCGGGAGAATGCAGCAGCAGAGCGGTCGAGATTTATTCGTGTTTGCCTTCAGCCTGCAAACGCTCGGTATTCAGCCCGTGAGACAAGCTGTAAACGTAAGCGGCCAGCAATTGCACCTTGTCGTTGCCGAGCAGTTCGTTCTGCGCCGGCATATGCCCCTGGCGACCATGACGAATGGTCTGTTGCAGTTGCGCCAGGCTTGTACCGTAAATAAAGCCGGCCGGTTGCGTCAGATTCGGCGCGCCCATGGCTTCAGTGCCCTGGCCGTTTGCCCCATGACAGGCTACGCAGGTGGTGCTGAACAGTTGCTGTCCGGCATGCAGGTCGGCACCGTTGTCGGCGGGCAACGGCAGGCCGGCCAGGTCATGGCGCACATACGCCGCGACATTCTTCACGCCGGCATCACCAAGGATTTCACCCCAGGCCGGCATCGTCGCCATGCGACCACCCATGATCGTGGTTTTGATGGTGTCGGCGTTGCCGCCCCAGCGCCAGCTGGTGTCCGCCAGGTTCGGGAAACCAAAGGCGCCCTTGGCATCCGAGCCGTGGCAGACCGCGCAGTTGGAGGCGAACAGACGTCCGCCCATTTTCAACGCTAGCGGGTCTGTGGCCACTTCTTCCACGGGCATCGCCGCGAATTTGGCGAAGATCGGCCCGAACTTCGCATCGGCCTTGTTCATCTCCTTTTCCCACTCGTGGACGCCGGTCCAGCCGTCCTCGTAGCCCGGCAGGATGCCTTTCCAGTTGCCCAGGCCGGGATAAAGGATTAGGTAACCCACGGCAAACACCAGCGTGCCGGCGAACAGCATGAACCACCACTGCGGCAGCGGATTGTCGTACTCCTCGATGCCGTCGAAGCTGTGGCCCATGGTCTGGTCGACGCTGCCCTTGGTTTCGCCCTTGCGGGTGCCGATCAGCAGCCAGGTCAGGCCGATCAGGCTGCCGATGGTCAGTACGCAGATCCACGTACTCCAGAAGGTGGTCATGGCCGGGTACTCCTTGTTGTTGCAGGTTCTTGGGTGTTGGCGATATCGACTTGTGGCTCATCGGCGAACGGCAGCAGGCGCGCTTCGGCGAATTCCGAACTGCGCTTGCCGTTGAACACCCACAGCGTCAGGCCGACGAAGGCCACGAACACCACGACCGTGCCCAGGCCGCGGATCATTCCACTGCTTATGTCAAAGACCATGGCTCACCTCTTGCTCTTGATGGATGTGCCGAGCACTTGCAGGTAAGCGACCAGGGCGTCCATTTCGGTCTTGCCCTTGAGCGAAGCGACCGAGCCGGCGATGTCCTCGTCGGTGTACGGCACGCCAAGGGTGCGCATTGCCTTGATCTTGCCTTCGGTGTGGCTGCTGTCGAGTTGATTGGCCACGAGCCACGGATAGCCGGGCATCTTCGATTCCGGCACCACGTTGCGCGGGTTGTACAAGTGCGCGCGGTGCCAGTCTTCGGAGTAGCGACCGCCGACCCGGGCCAGGTCCGGGCCGGTACGTTTCGAGCCCCACAGGAACGGGTGATCCCAGACGCTTTCACCGGCCACCGAGTAGTGGCCGTAGCGTTCGGTCTCGGCGCGGAACGGCCGGATCATCTGCGAATGGCAACCGACACAGCCTTCGCGGATGTAGATGTCGCGACCTTCCAGTTGCAGCGCGGTGTAGGGCTTCATGCCTTCCACCGGTTTATTGGTCACGTCCCGGAAGAACAGCGGGACGATCTGGGTCAGACCGCCGATGCTCACGGCCAACACCATCAGCAACATCAGCAGGCCGACGTTTTTCTCGATTGTTTCGTGTTTCATGGCGGCCTCCTCAGGCGATCTGCGCGGCAGCGGCGGCTTCGGCAGGCTGTGAGGCCCGCACGGTGCGCCAGGTGTTGTAGGCCATCAGCAACATGCCGCTGAAGAAGATCGCACCGCCTACCAGGCGCACGACGAAGCCTGGGTGGCTAGCCACCAGGGTTTCGACGAAGGAGTAGGTCAGCGTGCCGTCGTCATTGACTGCGCGCCACATGAGGCCCTGAGCGATGCCGTTGACCCACATCGAAGCGATGTACAGCACGGTGCCGATGGTCGCGAGCCAGAAGTGCGCGTTGATCAGGCCGATGCTGTGCATCTGCGTGCGGCCGAAGATTTTCGGGATCATGTGGTACAGCGCGCCGATGGAGATCATCGCCACCCAACCGAGGGCGCCGGCGTGCACGTGGCCGATGGTCCAGTCGGTGTAGTGGGAGAGGGCGTTGACCGTTTTGATGGCCATCATCGGTCCTTCGAAGGTCGACATGCCGTAGAACGCCAGCGACACCACAAGGAAGCGCAGGATCGGGTCGCTGCGCAACTTATGCCAGGCCCCCGAGAGCGTCATCATCCCGTTGATCATCCCGCCCCAGCTCGGTGCCAGCAGGATCAGCGACATCACCATGCCCAGCGACTGAGCCCAGTCCGGCAGGGCGGTGTAGTGCAAGTGGTGCGGACCGGCCCAGATGTATAGGGTGATCAGCGCCCAGAAGTGCACGATCGACAAGCGATAGGAATACACCGGACGCTCGGCCTGTTTCGGCACGAAGTAGTACATCATCCCGAGGAAACCGGCGGTGAGGAAAAAGCCTACGGCGTTATGGCCGTACCACCACTGAACCATGGCATCGGTCGCACCGGCGTACACCGAGTAGGACTTGGTGAAACTCACCGGCAGTTCAAGGTTGTTGACGATGTGCAGAATCGCCACGGTGATGATGAACGCACCGAAGAACCAGTTGCCGACGTAGATGTGCTTGGTCTTGCGCTTGGCCAGCGTGCCGAAGAACACGATGGCGTAGGCGACCCAGACGATGGTGATCAGGATGTCGATCGGCCATTCCAGCTCGGCGTATTCCTTGGAACTGGTGTAACCCAGCGGCAAGCTGATGGCCGCCAGCAGAATCACGACTTGCCAGCCCCAGAAGCAGAACGCGGCGATTTTCGGTGCGAACAATTGGGTCTGGCAGGTGCGTTGCACCGAATAGAACGAACTGGCGAACAGGGCGCAACCGCCGAAGGCGAAGATCACTGCGTTGGTGTGCAGCGGGCGCAGGCGCCCGAAGCTGGTCCACGGCAGATTGAAGTTGAGTTCAGGCCAGACCAATTGAGCCGCGAGAAAAACCCCGAGCCCCATGCCGACGATGCCCCACACCACCGTCATAATGGCGAATTGGCGGACCACCTTGTAGTTGTAGGCGGTACTGATAGAAGTGTTCATGGTTCCCCATCCACGGTTCAGCCGAAGTGAAGGCCCGTCTTTGCGAGTAAGCCGCAAGGCAGACGCCTCCTTCGCCTGGAGTTATAGGCAGACTAAAAGCGAGGCAAGCATGGACAAAGAGCACAAGGCCAGTATTGACGGGGATCAATGGGCGCGGTGTGTGCAGGATCATGGATGGTTGTGGAATGCTGCCTCAGAGCCGGCCTCGACGACGTTGATTCTCGCCCACGGCGCCGGCGCACCAATGGACAGCGGCTGGATGAACGACATGGCTGCGCGCCTTGCTGCTCAAGGCGTCAATGTTCTGCGCTTCGAGTTTCCCTACATGGCGCAACGACGCATTGATGGGGGTAAGCGCCCACCGAACCCGGCCCCCAAATTGCTGGAGTGCTGGCGTGAGGTGTATGCGGTGGTGCGACGCCATGTCGCTGGGCGTCTGGCCATTGGCGGCAAGTCCATGGGCGGGCGGATGGCCAGTCTTTTGGCGGATGAACTGGAGGTCGATGCGTTGGTTTGTCTCGGGTATCCGTTTTATGCGGTGGGGAAACCGGAGAAACCTCGGGTTGAGCATTTGGCCGGGTTAAAGACGCGGACGTTAATTGTTCAGGGCGAACGGGATGCGTTGGGTAATCGCGAGGCGGTTGAGGTTTACACGTTGGCGCCTGGGATCGAGATGTTCTGGTTGGTCGCGGGAGATCATGACTTGAAGCCGTTGAAGGCTTCCGGGTTTACGCATGAACAGCATTTGGCGGCTGCGGCGCAGAAGGTTGCTGAGTTTCTTCAGTAAGATTTGCGGTGCCAGACAGGGCCTCTTCGCGGGCTTGGCCGCGAAGAGGCCCCTCCAAGCGCCATCATTTTCAGGTTGGGAATAAAAAACCCGGAAGTATCGCCTCCCGGGTTTTTGTTTTTTACAGCAGCAATCAGCGGTTAAACCGCTCCACCAACGAATACTGGGTATTCGCGGTTTTGGTCAGTTCTTCACTCAACAACGCCGAGTGTTGCGCCTGTTCCGAAGTCTGATCCGCCAGGTGCGAGATGTTGCTGATGTTGCGACTGATCTCTTCAGCGACAGCGCTTTGCTCTTCGGTCGCCGCCGCGATCTGGGTGGTCATGTCGGTGATGTTGGCCACCGCTTCGCTGATCCCCACCAGTGCCTGGTCCGCTTCCAATACCCGCGCCACACCTTCTTCAGCCTGGCGATGACCAGCCTCCATGGTTTGCACCGCAGTGCTGGCGGTTTGCTGGAGCTTGGCGATCAGCGCATGGATCTGCCCGGTGGATTCGCTGGTCCGTTGCGCCAGTTGACGGACTTCGTCGGCGACTACCGCAAAGCCACGACCCATCTCGCCGGCACGAGCGGCTTCGATAGCCGCGTTCAACGCCAGCAGGTTGGTCTGGTCGGCGATGCCTTTGATCACATCGACCACGCCGCCGATTTCGTCGCTGTCCTTGGCCAGTTGGGTCACGGTCAGACCGGTTTCACCGACCACCACCGACAGGCGCTGGATGGCTTCGCGGGTTTCCCCGGCGATGTCGCGGCCGCGGCCGGTCAGGCGATTGGCTTCCTGAGTCGCATCGGCGGTGCGCTGCACGTGGCTGGCGACTTCCTGCGTGGTGGCGGCCATCTGATTGACGGCGGTGGCCACTTGTTCGGTTTCGACACGTTGGCGCTCCAGGCCGTTGGAGCTGTTATGCGCCAGGGTGTCGGACTGTTTCGCTTGGTCGCTCAGGTGCTCGGCGGTGTCCTGCAGACGGGTCAGGCAGGTTTTCAGGCGGGCTTCCTGGCTGAGGATCGACATCTCCAGACGGGCTTGAGCGCCGCGACTGTCGGTGTACATCTGCGCGATCAGCGGGTCGGAGGTGGTCTGCCCGGCCAGGTGCAGCAGACGCTTGAGGCCGCGCTGTTGCCAGCTCAACCCCAACAGACCCAATGGCACCGACAGGCCGGCGGCCAACGCAAAACCCCATTGGGAGTTGAGCGACGCACCGATCATGAAACTCAGTTGGCTGACCAGAATGAACGGCAGCCAGTCCTGCAGCACCGGCAACCATTTGTCTGACGAAGGAATGGCCGACTTGCCCTGGTTGATGCGTTGGTAAAGCGCTTCGGCACGGCGGATCTGCTCGGCGGTGGGTTTGACCCGCACCGATTCGTAACCGACCACCTGATTGCCTTCGAAAACCGGTGTGACATAGGCGTTAACCCAGTAGTGATCACCGGCCTTGCAGCGATTCTTGACAATGCCCATCCATGGCAAGCCTTGTTTCAGTGTGCCCCACATGTGCGCGAACACTGCGGCCGGGACGTCAGGGTGACGGACCAGGTTATGCGGCGCACGGATCAGTTCCTCGCGAGAATACCCACTGATCTCGACAAAAGCGTCGTTGCAGTAAGTGATCACGCCCTTGGCATCGGTGGTGGAAATCAACCGTTGCTGAGCCGGGAAGGTCCGTTCGCGTTGTGTAATAGGCTGGTTGTTACGCATGGCTTGTTCAATCCGCAAGGCTTTCAGAAGTTGTCGGCTGCGGCGCGCATTTATTGAATTTTTTTATTAATCGGACGTGGGGCTCAAAATTTTCTGCATTGCGCTGATGGGGCTGGCTCACCCAATGGTTGAGCTATTCAGGTTTCCCTCAGGGGACTGGGCGCGTATGATTCCCCGCTGTTTTGTGTAGGACGTTGGCTGGGCACAAGCAGGATTTTTAGCGACACGACCTTTTATACGGCGTCGCCAGTTTTCCAGCATCTAATTAATGGAAGTTGATTGTTGCCCAATCTTTGGAAAAAGGTCGGGTATGAAAAGGGCTTGTAGCAATGCGTAAAAAAGTTGCAATCATAGGGACGTCGTTCCGTTTTCCAGGCTCTACTTCTGCAACTTTTTGGCCGCACCTGTTAGATCGGCAGAGCTTCATCACCGAAGCAGATTTTTCACGCTGGTCCAAGGACGAGTTCCTGCACCCGGACAAGGCCAACCCGGCGACGTCCTATACATTCGCGTCTGGCTCGCTTGGCGATATCTCCACCTTCGACGCAGGTTTTTTCAATATTTCTCCGCGCGAAGCCGCGATCATGGACCCTCAGCAACGCCTGTTGCTGGAGCTCGGCTGGGAAGTGTTCGAGAACGCCGGTGTCAAGCCTTCGAGCCTGCGCGGGAGCGATTGTGGCGTTTACCTGGGCATTGCCAGCGTCGATTACAGCTACAGGTTGGCGCATGACTTGTCGGCGATCGAAGCGGCCACCGCCACGGGCAACACCTTCAGCATTGCGGCCAACCGGCTCTCTTATTTCTACGACCTGCAAGGTCCGAGCATGGCCATCGACACGGCGTGCTCGTCTTCTCTGATTGCGTTTCACCAGGCATGCCAGGCGATTCAGAACGGTGATATTGAACAGGCGCTGGCTGGTGGTATCAGCCTGCACCTTCATCCGTTCGGCTTCCTGATTTTTTCCAAGGCATCGATGCTCTCGCGCACAGGCCAATGCCATGTGTTTGATGAGTCCGCCGACGGTTATGTCCGCTCCGAAGGGGCGGGCCTGTTCTATCTGAAGGATTACGACAAAGCAGTCGCAGACGGCAACCAGATCCTGGCCGTTGTAGCCGGCACTGCGGCGAACACCGATGGCCGCAAGTCGAGTCTGACCGTACCGAGTGCCGAGGCGCAGATTGCGCTGATGACGCAGGCTTACGCCACGGCCGGCATCGACGCCACGCAGATTGATTACCTTGAGGCGCACGGCACCGGCACACCGGTCGGCGATCCGATTGAAAGCCGCGCCATTGGCGAAGCGCTCGGGCAGCAACGTCCGGCCGACCAACCGCTGCTGATTGGCTCGATCAAAAGCAACATCGGCCACCTTGAAGCCGCGTCCGGCGTTGCCGGTTTGATGAAGGCGCTTTTCTGCGTGATTGAACGCCAGGTGCCGGCCACCATCGGCATCACCAGGCTCAACCCGAACATCCCGTTCGCCGACCTCAACTTGCAGGTCGTCACCGAAACCCAGGCACTCAAGCCCGTCGGCAAACTGGTGGTCGGGGTCAATTCGTTCGGTTTCGGCGGTGCGAACGCGCACGTTATTCTGGAAAGCCCGCCGCAGGCCAGTGAGCCGCCGGCCTCGACCGATCACCAGGTACCGCTGATTGTGTCCGCCAAGGATCATGCAGGCCTGGTTGCTCAGTCGGAGCAGTTCGCGGAATTTTTGTCCGAGTCTGCCGAGGCAAGCCTTTACGACGTTGCCTATCAGTCACTGGTGCGTCGCGACATTCACCCCCAGCGTGTCGTGGTGTTTAGCACCGATGCTCAACAGAGTGCTCAGGCTCTGCTTGATTTCGCGACCGATCCCGGGGTGCCAAGTCTATCGGCGGTGCTCGAAAGCGGTATGGCACTGGAGCAACCGAAAGGCCCGGTGTTCGTTTATTCCGGCAATGGCTCGCAGTGGCAAGGTATGGGCAAGTCATTGCTCGCCGACCCGGTGTTCCAAAGTGCCGTGGCTGAGGTGGACGCCATTTTCGAACCGCTGGCGGGTTACTCGCTGCTAGCGGAACTGGCTGGCGACAATGGCGAAGACCGCTATCAACTGACCGAGATTGCTCAACCGGCGCTGTTTGCATTGCAGGTCGGTATCACGCGGATGCTGGCCGCGAAAGGTGTTCTGCCGATAGCGGTCACTGGGCACAGCGTGGGTGAAGTCGCCGCCGCCTGGGCCTGCGGTGCGCTGACGCTGAAGGACGCCACGCGGGTTATCTATCACCGTAGTCGTTTGCAAGGATTGACCAAAGGCAGCGGGCAAATGTCGGCGGTCGGTCTCTCCGGAGAAGACACTGCCAGCCTGCTGCAAACGCTTAACCTGCACCACGACCTGGTGGTTGCCGGTGAGAACAGTTTCAAAGGCGCTACAGTCGCCGGTCCGCAAGCAGCACTGGATGTTCTGGAGCAGGCGCTGACCGAACGACAGATCTTCGTTCGGCGTCTAGGCCTCGACTACGCGTTCCATTCGCCGGCCATGGACGTGATACGTGATGCGCTGGTCGACGTGCTGAGCGATGTGGTGCCGGGGTCATCGCGCATTCCGATGTATTCGACCGTGACGGGCGACGAACTGGCCGGTGAACGACTGGACGCCGAGTACTGGTGGCAAAACATCCGCTTGCCAGTGCTGTTCCAGTCCGCCACCGAAAAACTCGCCGAGCAGGGCTATAACGTTTTCGTGGAGGTGGGTCCACATCCGATTCTGCGTTCGTACGTGGCCGACGCGCACAACCGTCAGGAACGGCAAGCCGTCGTGATCGCGACGGATCTGCGTGGCGCGGAAACCCCGCAACTGATCGATCGCGCCGTGGCGAAAGTCTTGATCGCCGGCGTGGACATTCAACGCGAGTGTCTGTTTCCACACGCAGGTCGATTCGTGCAGCTGCCTAATTACGCCTGGCAACGCGAGCGTCATTGGGTCCCGGAGACACCTGAGTCTTCCGGTCACCTTCACCGCGAGCGGGTTCATCCGTTGTTGGGCTACGCGCTGCCCGGGCATGAACTGACCTGGGATAATCGGCTGGACACCCAGCTGTTCCCGACGCTGGGCGACCACATGGTCGGCGACGCAGTGTTGTTCCCAGGTGCTGGTTTCACCGAAGTTGCGCTGGCCGCTGCATCGAAGTATCAGCCGGGCGAGTACGTGGAAATCGAAGAGCTGGAAATCCACAGCCCGTTGTTGTTGCACGCCGATTCCTCCAAAAAGGTCCGAGTGGTGGTCGACAGCACCGACGGTGCGCTGTCCATCGTTTCGCGTAGCACGGCCCAGGCCGAACCGTGGGTTCAGCATGTGATCGCCAGAATTCCCGGCGAAGCCCGCGGTGGTTTGCTCGCCAGCACCGCGCCGGCCTTGCCGAACCGCGCACCGGACTTCACCTCGGCGGATCATCTGGCGCTGACCCGTGCGGTCGGTCTCCATTACGGCCCGGCCTATCAGGCGGTAGCGGACGGTTGGATTGACGATAATCAAGTGTTGGCGCGACTCAACGTCCCGCAGTTGATCGAGGCGGAACTCACGAGCCTGCATTTGCATCCGGCATTGCTCGACAGTGCTTTCCAGTTAATCACCCAGCTGCTAAGCAGCGACGCCAAGAGTCGTAAGGGCCTGGCGTTCATACCGGTCAAACTCGGACGGATCTCGTTCGCTGTGGGCAGCCGGCCGCCGCGCCTGGCACAAGTCCGGCTGGTGCGTCGTTCAGAACATTCGCTGTTGGCGGACTTCACGCTGTACGACGACGAAGGCCGTGCGGTCATCTGCATCAAGGATGCGCGTTTCCGCGGTGTGCGCCTGCACAAAGATCGCAGCGGCGACCTGAAACTGGTGGACTTCGTCGGGATTGCCAAACCCTATCCAGTCGCTGGCCCTCGTTTGCCGTTGACGGGCTCGCTGCTGGGCGCGACCTTGCAGCAACAGATTGCCGCGATTGCGGACGATCCTGCGCTGGCCCGTTATGCCAATGAAATCGATCCGCTGCTCGATAACCTGTGCGGGAGTTTCCTCTGGGAAGCCATCGAACAACTGGGCGGTGAACTCTCGCGGCAGCAACGTTCGAGCTGGGGCCCGGAGACGCAGGCACTATCGGGTTATCTCGATCATTTGTTGGCCCTGGCGGTGGAAGAGGGCAGCCTGCTCCTGACCGCTGAAGGCAACTGGCAAGCGGCCGATCAAGGCGAGCGCGCGAGCGCGCAAGACATTTGGCAGGAACTGTTCCGCAGTTATCCCGAACACTTCCAGATCATCCATTCGGTCGGCCGTATAGGCGTGCATCTGCTGGCGTTATTGAGCGGGCAAGTGAGCATCGAGCAACTGTTGCCAAGGGAAACCTCTGCGGCGCAATTGACCCGCCAAGTGCTCGGTATCGCCGGCTATCACGCCTTGCTCGGCAGCGTGCGCGCGCACATCGCCGAATGCCTGAGCGTGCTCCCTGACGGCCAGCGTTTGCGTATTGTTGAGCTGGGTTTTGACGGTGTGCCATTGGCCGCTGACCTAGCTGCGACGCTGGACTTCGACCGCATTGACTATCAGTACTGCGCCGAAAGCATTGATCAGGTATCGATGCTTCAGGCGGACTTTGCCCAACTGCAAATCATTACCCTGGCCGATTTCTCGCAACTGTCGAAGGTGCCGGGCAACGACTTCGATCTGGCGCTGGTCACCACGGATCTTGCGCCGCTGGAAGCGGTCAGCCAAGCCCTGCAACACGTAGCCACACGCCTTTGCGCCCACGGTGAACTGCTGTTGTTGGCGCAACACCCCGCGCGTTGGGCGGACTTTATCTTCGGCGCGCAAGCATCCTGGTGGCTGGCCAGGCACGGACAGCAACGGTTGTCGGTGCAACAGCGTCCAGGTTTCTGGCAGCAGGAATTGCAGCGTCATGGCCTCAACGTGTCCGAGCCGTTGGAGTTGATCCCTCACGCGGCTTCCGGCAGCTATTTGTTGGTGGCGGCTGCGCACACACCGAAGACCCTTGAAGTTGTGGCTGAACCGGCGCGCCAGAACTGGTTGCTGGTGGCCAGCGAACAGGGTGAGGACGCGCCATTTGCCCGCGCCCTGGCGTCGAGCTTGCGTGAACAGGGTCAGGACGTAGTGCTGCTGGCTCCGGATTCTGCTGTCGGATTGGCGGACCAATTGCGTCTGACCGACGCGGCGCCTCACCACGTGGTGATGCTGGCCGGTCTGTTCGCCCCACAAGGTTTGGATGCTCAGGCAGACCGATGCATGCTGGCCGCCGCGATCACTCAGGCGTGTGAGGCGGTGGGCATTGCGCCGGATTGCTGGCTGCTGACATCCGGCGCCGCCGTTCATTTGCTGCCCCGCAGCGCTCGAACCGAAAGCACCGTGCAAGGGCTGGCTGATGCAGCCCTTTGGGGCTTCGGTCGGACCCTGGCGAACGAGGCGGTCGGTTGCCGCGTGCGCTTGCTCGATCTGGCTATCGATGCCGGTGTCGACGCATTGCTGCCCGCGCTGTTGCAGGCCGATGGCGAAACCGAACTGGCGATCAGCGCCACCGGTGATCGCTACGTCGCCCGTTTGCGCATCCAGCCCAATGACGTGCCGGGTGACACGCTGAAGAATGTGCCCTCCCAGGTCAAACTAGGCTTCGATTTGCCGGGGCAGCTGCGCAATCTGCGCTGGGAAACCCAGGCGCCGCTAGTGCCGGCCGGTGATGAGCTGGACATCGAAGTCCAGGCCACCGGTTTGAACTTCCGGGACGTCATGTATGCCTTGGGTCTGCTCTCCGACGAGGCCATTGAAAACGGCTTTTCGGGCCCGACCTTGGGCTTTGAATTCGCCGGAGTGGTGCGCGGTAAAGGCGCGTTGGTCGAAGGTGATTTCCAGCCGGGCGACCGCGTCGTCGGGTTCGGTCCATCGAGCTTCGCCAACCGTTTGGTGACCAATGCCAACGCCGTCGCGCGCATTCCCGAAGGCATGTCGTTCGAAGCGGCGGCAACCATTCCGAGTACGTTCTTCACCGTCTATTACGCGGTGCAT
This sequence comes from Pseudomonas sp. UYIF39, assembly GCF_029963765.1. Lineage (GTDB taxonomy): Bacteria > Pseudomonadota > Gammaproteobacteria > Pseudomonadales > Pseudomonadaceae > Aquipseudomonas. The sequence goes on along the minus strand of NZ_JALBYU010000017.1, from coordinate 84,993 downwards.
TACCTGGCTCGGCTGGAGCCTGGCGAGAAGATCCTGATCCACGGCGCGGCCGGTGGTGTGGGCATCGCCGCCATCCAGATCGCCAAATGGTGCGGCGCCGAAATTTACGCCACGGCCGGCAGCGACGAGAAGCGCGATTTCCTGCGCCTGCTCGGTGTCCAGCACGTGTTTGACTCCCGTTCGCTGGCGTATGCCGACGACATCCTGGCGATCACCGATGGTCGCGGTGTGGACGTGGTGCTCAACTCGCTGGCGGGCGAGGCAATCAACCGCAACCTGCGCGTGCTTAAACCATTCGGGCGTTTCCTTGAGCTCGGCAAGCGCGATTTCTATCAGAACACCAAGATTGGCCTGCGGCCGTTCCGCAACAACATCAGCTACTTCGGCATCGATGCCGATCAACTGATGAGCGAGCGTCCACAGCTGACCCGCCGGTTGTTCAGCGAAATGATGGGGTTGTTCCAGGACGGCTTCCTGACGCCACTGCCGTACCGCGCCTTCGATGCCAATGAAGTCGTCGAGGCGTTCCGCTACATGCAGCAGGCGCGGCAGATCGGCAAAATTGTCGTCACCTATCGCACGCCGATTCAGCAGGTCTTCAGCGCACCGGTGGCTCAGCCACCAACGTTGCAACTGTCAGCCGATGGCGCTTATCTGGTCACCGGCGGTCTCAGCGGATTTGGCCTGCGCACGGCGCAATGGCTGGTGGAAAAAGGCGCTCGTCATCTGGTGTTGCTGGGTCGCCGTGGCGCCGCTACCGAAGAAGCGCAGCCAATGCTGGCGGTCTGGCGCGAGCAGGGTATCGAGGTTCAAGCGCTGGCGTGCGACATCACCGACGCCGCGCAATTGAAGTCGGTCATGGTGGGCATTGAAGCCAGTGCCCACCCGCTGCGCGGTGTCGTGCACGCGGCCACGGTGTTCGACGACGGGCTGATTCGCAACCTGACCCTACAACAAGTGCAACGGGTACTTGAGCCCAAAGCCAAGGGCGCGCAATACCTGCATGAAATGACCGCACATCTGGCGCTGGACTTCTTCGTGCTGTTTTCCTCGGCAACCACGTTGTTCGGCAACCCGGGTCAAGCCAACTATGTAGCGGCGAACCATTGGCTCGAAGCCTTGGCCCGCCATCGCCTGGCTCTCGGTCTGCCTGCGACCAGCGTGCTATGGGGCGCCATTGACGATGCGGGTTTCCTCGCGCGTAACGAGGATATTAAAGACGCCCTGCAAAGTCGCATGGGCGGCTCGGCATTGCTCTCGCAAGTCGCGCTGGAGACCCTCGAACGACTGCTCATGCAACAGCGTTCCGGGCTCGGCGTGCTGGAGCTCGACTGGAAAGCGCTGTCGCGTTTCCTGCCGGCGGCGAACTCGCCGAAGTTCAGCGAACTGGCCCGTCTCAATGGCGGCGAACAGGGCGAAGAAAGCGACGTCGACGACATTCAGCGTTTGCTGGTCGAGCTGAATGAACAGGAGCTGACGGAGCTGTTCGGTGAAATGCTCAAACAGGAAATCAGCGAAATCCTGCGCTTGCCGGCCAACAAGCTCGACATCAACCGTCCGCTGCAGGAGTTGGGACTGGACTCGCTGATGAGTGTCGAGTTGGTAGTCGCGGTCGAGGAGCGTTTCGGGATTCGCCTGCCGGTGATGGAACTGAGCGAAACCTCCAGCATCGCCAAATTGACCGGGCGGATTCTCGAACTGCTGCGTGGCAACCAAGAGCACGCCGAGTTGCAGGACAACGTCGATACGCTGCAATCGCGGACGGCCGATGCGCTATCACGTCACGGCGCGGAGCTGACGCAGGAGGACATTGCGCAATTGAGCGATGGCCTCAATGGCCAGGATTCCAAACTCACTCGTTTGATTAACTGATTCGGACTATGACCAATAAATCATCCGCCGGGCTTGCCGCCTCGATGAAAGACAAGCTGATCCAGCAAGCGCTGGAACGGCGTCTGCGCCAGACGACTGATGTCGCGCCAGGGCCTTCGCTGGAGGGCATGAACAGTGCGGTGCATAGCGTGCCGGAACAGTTTTATCGTTTCGATCAGCACCCAGGCTATCGGCAGCTGCGGCTCATGCTCGACGGCGCAGCGCGTTTCGGGCTGACCAATCCGTTTTTCAAATTGCATGAAGGCCTGGCGGGCGCGGAAACGGTGATCCAGGGCGCCCGTTATGTGAATTACGCCAGCTACAACTACCTGGGTTACTCCGGGCACCCGGCGGTGACGGAGGCGGCGAAAGCGGCCATCGATCACTACGGGACGTCGGTGTCCGCCAGCCGTCCAGTCTCAGGCGATCGACCGATCCACCGTGAGCTGGAGCGCGAGCTCGCCGATCTGTACGAGGTGGAGGACGCCATTACGTTTGTCAGCGGTCATGCGACCAACGTGACGACTATCGGTTACCTGTTCGGCCCGCGGGATTTAATTCTTCATGACGAACTGATCCACAACAGCGTGCTGCAAGGTGTGCAATTGTCCGGCGCGCGACGCCTGAGTTTTGCCCACAACGACTGGGAAGCCCTCGACCGTGTGCTGAGCGATCAGCGTCAGCATTTCGAACGGGTGCTGGTGGTGCTGGAAGGCATCTACAGCATGGACGGCGATTACCCGGACCTGCCGCGTTTTGTCGAGCTGAAGAAAAAATACAAAGTGTTTTTGATGGTCGATGAGGCGCACTCGCTGGGTGTCATGGGGCCGACGGGCAAAGGCATCCGCGAACACTTCGGCCTGGTTGGCGGTGACGTGGATATCTGGATGGGCACCTTAAGTAAAAGCCTGGCCAGTTGTGGCGGCTACATTGCCGGCGAAGCGGCGCTGGTCGAGCACCTGAAGTTTCTTGCTCCGGGTTTTTTGTACAGCGTCGGCATGCCTGCACCGGTGGCCGCCGCGGCGCTGGCCGCCTTGCGTTGCCTGCGCGAAGACCGTGAGCGGGTGGCGACGCTTCAGGCCCGAGGCCAACAATTTTTACAGTTGGCCAAAGAGGCGGGCCTGGACACCGGCACCAGTACGGGGCTGGCGGTGATCCCGGTGATTACCGGCAGCTCGCTCAAAGCCACGCAATTGTCCTGGGCCTTGTCGCGTCGAGGCATCAACGCCCAGCCGATCCTGCACCCGGCCGTGGCGGAGAAAGCGGCCCGTGTCCGCTTCTTCGTGTCGTGTCTGCACACGCCGGAGCAAATCGCCGAAACCGTCAGTGCCGTGGCGCAGGAACTGCAAAAGCTATAGGCCGAGCATGCCCTTGAGGTAGCGTCGGATCTGTTGATAACGCGCGCAGCTGTCGAGCAGGCCAGTCTCGGGACACGCACTGTGTTCCGGGCTGCAGGGCATGCCGCGAACTTGCACCAGTCGCTGCACATCTGCGTCGAGCAATATTTTCCGCTGCCCGACTACTGAATGGTGCGGTGTGCGATCCACCACCAGGCAGGCGGGAGCGCGGCGTCCCGGTGCCTGCAAAACGTCCGGACTTATGCGCCACAGCGGTACACCGTGCGCCTCGGCGCGCTGGTGCAAATCAACCGCTTCACCGGCAACCCACACCAGCAGTTTGCCTTCCTCGCGAACCACCTGTGTCATCAGCTCGGTGTTGTCACGGGTGAACTTCACCCGGCCCCAGCGGCTGTTGAGAAAGCTGCGAATAGCCGGTTGTTGGCGTCGAGGCACGCCGAGCACCGTCAGTGAGCCGGCAAATTGCGCATCCTGTTGTTTTTGCCGGGCCAATTGACGGGCCACGGTCATGACATCGCAGCGCTGATCGGTCAATGGATCAACGTAGCGGCAATAGCGAATGTAGGCGGCGGCGACCAGTTGTTCGAGAGTCGGTCGTGCCTGCCGGCGCGGGATGGCCAGACGGTCATCGGTCAAACCCCAGCCCGCATAAAACGGCAGCCCGAAGCACGTTACCGGCACGCCCTGAATCAGGGCTTCAAGCCCGGCCTGACTGGTGGCGATGTAGACGCGCGCGGCCCGCCGTGCCAGGGAAGCCCAAGATACCGGGCGACTTTCCAGCGTTACGCCGCGCTCCTTCGCCGCGTCGAGCAAGCAGCTTTTCTTGTGCCCGCTCATGCAGTCCGGATGAATCCGTACGCGAACGTCGGCACCGGGATTTTCCGTCAGCGCTGCATCCAGCATGCGAATGAAATCCGCCTCGCACAAACCGCCGCCCGGAATCGAAAAGTCGCCGTAGGTTTGATCCACCACCAGCACCAGCGGCGTGTCTCGACCCAATGGGTCATCAGCGCTCAGGTCCGGTGCGTTGTTGTATTTGCCGATGCAACTGCTGCGCATCAGCGTCATCAGCTCGTTGGCGCTGGCCAGTTCGTCGGCCGTCAGCTGCTGCGGTTGCTGGAGGATGTTTTCCAGCAGTGAAGGACGATCCGCCAGGTAGTGAATGCCAATCGGATCGACCACCATCGACATCGGCGTATCGCCCTCGACGCCGAGGGAGGAGGAGCGCAGAAAACCGTCCTCTAATGCGATGTAGGGAATGTCCCAGCGTTTGCACAGCACCCGGGCGTGGTCCGAGGAGCGCTTGTAGCCAATCCCGGAAATCGCCTTGAGACCCTTGGGCTTTTTCGTGCTGCGCCGCCACAGCCATGACGGCTTACCTTCCGGGTCGAGAAATTCGGTCAGGTGAAACACCCGCCACATGACCCACTGGGACATGATACCGATCCAGCCCGGCCCTTCGACCAGCGAGTGATTCAGTTTGTCGCGCTTCATGGTTGTGGCTTCAATGAACGGCGCATGTTCACCACCGCAGGGAAGGGCAGCAACCGGCCGAGCCAATTCATGGGTGTAGTGTGCACCCGGACGAAACCTTGCTGGATGTAGAGCTGTTGGGCGCTCTGATTTTTCACCTGAACCTCAAGTTCAACCCTGTCGTAGCCCGCTTGGCGGGCTTGCCTGAATGTCTCTGTCAGCAGCGCGGTGGCTACACCTTGATGGCGTGCCGGTTTGATCACGTGCAAGCCATACAGGTAGAACCCGTAATACCACTCGCGGTATTCAGCAATGATAAACAGCAGATAGCGCACACCGCCGCGCAGACGGCCGAACTCATCCCGGAAAGGGCTGAAACCTGGTGAGAACGGTCCACGTCGATGGTGCTTGAACGCGACATAACCGAGCGCGGTGGGGCCGCGATAGGCAATCAGAATTCGGTCCCAATTGATCGCCCGGACCAGCAGCCGATAGCGGCAGGCTTCATCACCGAGGATAAAGGCCAGCGAACTACGCCCCGAGGCGATCAGCCGCGCAATCGCCTCATTGCGCTCCGGCAAACAGGAGCCGAGGACGATTCGTAGCGGCTCTTGGGCAATCTCAGTCATGGAGGGCGGTCTGGGCGTGGCTCTGCGGTTTGCTGACAGCCTTGGTGCGACTTAGCTGGTCGACGAATGTCCTGGCCAGGTGTTCGACCGCCAGTGACGTGGCCGCGCGGCTGCCGGGCACTTTGTTGGACCAGATGAAGTAGTCGGTATCGCCATCGGGCGCACCGAGTGCGGCATACACCTGGGGCAGAATCGGCACATGGTCGCCAAAAAAACACAGCCCGGTCGGGGTCGGCCGCGACATCAGACACTTGCGCAATTGGCCGAGCATCCGGTCGGCGTTGCTAACGTGCCGCAGGTACGGCGCCAGATCGCGCAGGTCATCCAGCAGCGGGCGGTCGAACCAGGTCGGCAACTCAGCGGCATCGACGGTTTCCAGTTGCAGCGGGCCGTGGTTTTCCATGGTCACGGCGTGGATGTACAACGGCTGAGTGCGGGTACTGTCGTTGAGCAATTCAGTGATCTTGTCTGCCACCGCACAATCGCCAATGAACGGCCCGGCTTTTTGCGAATCGTTGAAGCTGCGCTGGTCGATGAACTCATCAAAACCCAGCGCCGGCAGCACCTGGTCGCGACCGTAAAAACTACCGTCGTACGGGTGAATGCACACGGTGCGGTAGCCCTTGCGTTTCATTTCGGCGGCAATGCTCGGCAACCCTTGGCGCGCCAGATGGCGATACGGGTTGAAACGGTGCACGCCGAGCTTGTCTCCCGCAATGCCAGTAAGAAAGGCGAACTCGGTGCGCACGGTATTGGCGCCCCAGGCTGCGACTTGCAGCCGACCGTGTGCAAGCGCTTCGCCGCGCAACACGTCGTAGTGACTCAACACCTGCTCGCGGATGCCCGGCCACAACCGGCGAATATCGAAAAACGACTCGCTTTGCACGGACACCAGATCCGGCAGCACGGTGCCCATCGTGGCGGGCGCCTGATACGGATCGAGGGCGAACGGCGAGTGCAATTGGTCGATAGCGACCTTGCGTCGTGCAGCGCGAAAATAGGTCCACAAACTGGCTGCCAGACCCCAGCGGGTCAAATCCAGGCTGGCATCGTAAGTCGGTTGCAGTGGCTTGATGCCGCCGAGAATTAGCAACAGCACGGCGCTCGCCAACGTAGCGAGGCCAACGGGCAACGCCTGCGCAGTGGCCGGCTCGAAATACAGTCCGCACGCAAGATAGGCGACAAACGCCAAGGCCAGCACGATGGTTTTGCCGATGCCGAAGAAGGGCAGGTACAGGCGCGGAAAACGCACCGCGTCGCTAAAGTATTCAAAGTCCGCGCACACGAACGGTTCACGCAGCGAGTGATATTTTGCGTTGCTCACCATCACGATCAGCAGCCACAGGGCGAGAGCATTCACGGCGCTGAAATAAGGGCGCCCGGTGATCGTGTACAGCGCTGCCACCGCGAACAGCCACACACCGGCATGCAGCAACCAACTGCGCATTGGGCGACGCAGCGTCGGGCGGGGAATCAGCAACGCTTCGAGAAGACAGGTCAGGACAAACCCACCAGCGATGACCCAGGTAAAAGGACTGTTCAAGAAATCAGGCACCGTAGTCCAACCATCGCAAAATGACAGATGACATCCGCGGGGGAATCACGCCCAGGGCCCAGCATCCGAGGTTCAAGGGGAAGGGGAAACTGATTCGAGCCTGGTTGGCTGCCAGGCCGCGACGGATCCGCTGTGCGGCTTTGTCCGGGTTCCACAGCAGCGGTTTCGGTCCAGGCATTTCAAAGCACATTTTCGATTCGACATAACCCGGCATGATCACATTGATCCGCACGCCGTCAGCGGCGACCAGGTCGCGCATGGCTTCACCGTAAGCCTTCATCGCCGCTTTGCTGGCGCTGTAGCTGGGTGTGGCGGGCAGCCCGCGCCAACCGGCGAGGGAACTGAACAGGGCGATCTGGCCGTGTTTACGAGCGCGCATCGCCGGCAATGCCGCCTGCACGGTGGCGATGGCCGCCATGACGTTCACTTCGATCACGGCCTGGGACAGCTCCCAGACTTCATCTTCCGAGTTCGGACCCGTAGCGGTATTGAGCCCGGCACCAACAATGATCAAGTCAGGCTGCTCGGTTTGGCTGATCCGGGTCATCCATTCGCGCACCGCTACCAGGTCCTGGACATCGAGCGCGTGCAGGATGACCCGGGCGCCGGCGGCGCGGCACTGCTCGGCCATTTCTTCCAGGCGCTCGGTGCGTCGGCCCTGCAGAATCAGAGTCACACCCGGCGCCGCATACGCCGGTGCCAGCGCGCCGCCGATGCCACCCGTGGCCCCGGTGATAAGGATGCAGCGTGGGTTTTTGTGCAGCGTCATAGGTACCGTTCAATCTTTGAGGTTTTGGCCATTAGCACTTCCAGCGAGTTGTTCACGGCCATGTCGATACCACAGCGCGTATAGAAGCCGCCGTTGACCTGGGTGGTGTGAATCACTGTGCTGCGAAAGCGCTGGAACAGCGTGGTGTCTGGTGGTTCCGGCGTGTGCCAGAAATCGTCGAGGCTGCCTTGGTGGGTGAGCCCCTTGAGGTTGTAGATCGGGTCGCTGAGGGCGATGGTCGGCACGTTGTGCATCAGCGACGAACCGCCCACGGTGCTGTTGACCGTGACCACGCCTGCGACGTGGGACAGCAGCGTCGGCATGTGACCGCTTTCGAGGAAGTCCACACGATCGGCGATGCCGAGCTTGTGGGCAATACGCCGGGTGATCCGGTGGTAGTTGATGATGCCTGGGGTCAGGGGATGATTCTTGACCACCAGGCGCGTGTCACTGCCGGCATGGCGGGCGAACGAACCCATTGCGTGCTTCAACACATCCTTCATGTGCTTGAACGGCGAGTGATCGCGGATCTGCGCATCGCTGTCCAGTTGCAATGGCAACAGGAAGGTGCGATGACGATTGCGCGCCACTTCACTGATCACTTCGGAATCACGACCCTTGGCGGCGACCAGACGAAGGCCTTGGCGAATGTAGCCGGCATACTCCACCGCCGCGTTGAATGGCGCGTGGGTTTTGTAGTGAGGGAAAACCACTTTGTTCAGTGCACCACCGAAGTGGTACATCACATCGTGGAAGGCCCGGGAGGCAAAGGACAGGCGGAACGAATCGCCGTTGTGATAGCGCGGGATGTACTTGCCCACTTCCCGATACCACTCCGGATCACGGGGCAGCAACGAGTGGTTGTTCACGCCATTGCGCTCAAGGGTGATCCAGTAGGGGCGGAAGTAGCCTTCTTCGAATACGTGAACGCGAATGCCCAGCGACCTGGCCAGTTCCACTGCCGGCTGATGCACCGGACGACAGTCGCCGAACAGCACCACGTCGGTAATATGGTCCGCCTTAAAGCATTGGCTATAGAAGTCCATCAACTGCTCGGGGCGCGCCGAATAGAAGACCCGTGCGCCGCCGCCGTACAGGGTGTCGCCCATGTTGAAGTTGACCGACTTGACCAACTGTCCCTCGGCGCGCAGTGCCTGTACCAGGCGTGCGAAAAACGGCGAACTGACACCCTGCAGAAACAGGAACGAGTTGCGCGGTTTTACCGATACCGGACGGCGGGAATGCTGGACAGGCATCACGAGTTTCTGGGGCGTGGTTTCAAAGCCGTAAGGACCAAACGCTGGATCATCTCTCGCCATGTTGGAGCTCTTCCTTGTGTAGGCACTTCATCCCAGTTTTGAATCTCGACTAACGTGCGTTCGGGGGTGGTGAATTTTCGGGTAATGCGGCTGACATAGGTCGGGTAGCGGATCAGGGTCGCGGCCACCAATTCGTCCAGGCTCAGGCGTCGGGTGCGGCGCGCCTGTACGTCGGGGTTCATATCCTGATCCCGGGTCAGCCCCCAGCCGGCGTAAAACGGTTGGCCGTAGGTGGTCACAGGCACGCCGCGCAACAAGGCTTCGAAACCCGATTGCGAGGTCAACACATGCACCTCATCGACCTCGGACAACAGTTCGTGGAAAGGCACATCGCCTACCACCTGATTGCACCACTCGCTGGTACGATCTTCGTCTTCGCCGGCCTCGCGTGTGCCGGCCAGTACTTCGGGGTGCGGCTTGTACAGCAACCACGCCATCGGGTGACGCTCGCGCACCGCCTTGAGCAAATCAAGATTGCGCCGGATCCGGTGCGCGCCGTAGCGAATCGAGGCGTCGGACTCGACCTGGCCCGGAACCAGAATTACTTTCTCGACACCGGCAGGGCGTTTCCACGTAGTGCCGGGCAAGTTGTATTTGGTGACGCCGGCGGCACAGATCGCTTCGCGTAGCGCGGCCGCCCGTTGCAGCAAATCCGGGTTGCACGGTTCGTTCTGCAAGAGGTGTTCCAGGCGCGAAGGACGGGTGGCATCGTAGTAAATGCCCAGGTCGTCGAACACCCACGACAATGGCCGGGTTTTCTTCGCGCCCAGGCCGACGGAGCGCAGGAAGCCGTCTTCGACGCGGCCGAGGTGTTTGGTGTTTTTCTGTTGCGCCAGCATCGAGTCGTGCTGGCAGCCCCAGGTCACCACCGCTATCGGAGTTTTCGAGCGACTGGAGGGACGTGCAAATCGGGTTTCTGAACCATTGAAAAAGTCCAGTACCAAAGGCTGTTTCCATTTGCTGAAACCGACCATTTGCAAATCATGCGGCAAGCGACTGCGCATTCTTCGCTGCAGTCCCAGCCACGCCAGCACGGTCTCTGGTTCGCACGGCGCGCCCGTCTCCGGGTCGACGTAACGCGGGTACTCCACCAACGCGGCATGCAGCAATTGCTCAAGACTCACCGGTTGGCGCCGCGCAGGGGCGGGCAGGGCATCGATGGTCAAACCCCAGCCGGCATAGAACGGCGTGCCAAAGGTGTGCACGGGCACGTCCCACAACAGTGCATCGAAGCCCAGTTGTGAGGTCATCACGTAGACAGCCTTAACGTTCGGCATCAGCTCGGACGGATGAACGTTTTCGCTGATCAGATGAACCCGTGGGTGTTTGCGCAACGCCGCCAGGTCGAAGTGACCTTGCTTGCGCCCGGCCACCACGTCCGGATGAACCTTGACCACCACTGTGCTGTGCGGATGCTCGGTCAGCGCGGCCTCGAGCATGCGCTCGAAATCAGCGGCGGTGGCACCTTGCAGCGACGCATCACCGCGGGTCTGATCGGCGACCAGCACACACGGCTGCGGCAGCTCGCAGGCTTCGATCCGGGCGCCGTTGTACTTGGACACGCGCTCCTCGCGCCAGCTTGCTTGCAAGGCACGGGCACGCAGGATCTGCGCTTGTATCAGCGGGACGGGGATCAGTTGTTCCAGACGAGAAGGCGCGGTGGCGTCGTAATAGATACCCAGTGGATCGACAATCAGCGATAGCGGCGGGTCTTCGGCCCCCAGCCCCACGGAACGCAGAAAACCGTCTTCCACAGTGAGGAGTGGTAAACCAGCATCTTTAGCAGCGGCCTGCGCACGCAATGCGCTGGGTTTACGCCCCCACGCGAGAACATCATCGGCCTGGGAAATGTCGCGCATCGTCCCAAATAGCAGCCGAAATTCGGGTAGCAAGGTGGGGAGGGTAGAGATCTGTTGCGCGCCTTTGGACAGAATCAGTAAAGAGCGGCGTGGAGGGGCGACATTGTCCATAAAAAACAGCGGATTTCCATAACGAGCGCACTCTTGTGTCAGGCACGAAATTAATGCACGCCTTAAGAAAATGCTCAATCAAATTTGGCGCGAATGATAATACAAATGGCCCGTTGCTATACATAAAAGTACAAAGAGTTTTTGCGATTTTTTCACCTGTTTGATGAATTTTTAACATATAAAGGTGCGCGGCCTCGCAGTCCGATGAACGGGCGATTCGCTTTGTTTTTAACGCTTGACTATTGGGTGTCGGTTAGGTTTTTCGCGATGGCGAATTATGTTTTATAACGACCGGCCGACAACTCATAACGGAAGGAGATCAACATTCCCTCGCTGGCCTTGAGCCGTTACCATACGCGTCTTCAAAATCACGGAACGATAGCGTCCCCATGAATCACCTTCCAATTGCCAAAGAAGCACTCTGCGCCCAGGCGCAAGCCATCGGTCAACTCGCAGAGCGCCTGGATGGTGAGTTTCAGCGCGCCGTAGAACTGATCCTTGGTTGCAAAGGCCGTGCAGCGGTATGCGGCATGGGCAAGTCCGGTTTGATCGGCCAGAAAATGGTCGCCACCTTCGCCTCTACCGGCACCCCAAGTCTGTTCCTGCATCCGGCCGAAGCCTTCCACGGCGACCTCGGCATGCTCAAGCCAATTGATGTACTGATTTTGATTTCCTACAGCGGCGAAACCGAAGAAGTCATCAAGCTGATTCCGAGCCTGAAATCCTTCGGCAACAAGATCATCGCCATGACCGGCAACGGCCAATCCACATTGGCCAAACACGCCGACATCTGGCTCGACATCTCCGTCGAGCGCGAAGTGTGCCCGAACAACCTGGCACCCACCACTTCGACCCTGGCCACCATGGCCATGGGCGATGCACTCGCCGTTGCTCTGATTAGCGCCCTCGACTTCAAGCCGATGGACTTCGCCCGCTACCACCCCGGCGGTAGCCTCGGCCGCAAACTGCTGACCCGCGTCAGCGACGTGATGCACACCAACCTCCCCAAGGTTACCCGCGAAACCTCATTCCACGACTGCCTGTTGGTCATGACCTCCAGCCGTCTGGGCTTGGCACTGGTGATGGACAACGACAAACTGGTCGGCATCGTTACCGACGGCGACTTGCGTCGTGCGTTGCTGGGTAATCCGGGTGTAGTGAATGAGCGCGTCGCCAGCTTCATGACCGCCAGTCCGCATACCGTGAAAGCGAATGCGCAGTTGAGTGAGGCTGAGGCTTATATGCTGGATCACAAGATCCGGGCGTTGCTGGTGACGGCAGAGGGGAGTGATGAGGTTGTGGGGGTTGTGGAGATTTTTGATTAAAAATCTGCATCGTGGCAGAGCTTGTATACGCATCGCTTGTTTGCATCCAGCTAATAACCGACTAGTTTCGGTTATTAGCTGGAATTTTTTTGATGTAATTTGTTTTTTGAAATAGTCCCTTAATGTAATCTTATGCCTTTTTGGTATAAAAGTTGTAATCGGAGAATTTACTCTGAGCTGCTTTCACATTTTCATTGTATTGCACTGCATAATTTTCTTTATCAGGAACTGATTTGTTCGCTAGTGCTGCAGTTTTTGCCAAGGCATCAAAATATTCTGGTCGAGAATAATTGAGTTTGCAGGCCCATTGTGCATGTTCAAATGCGAGGTCGTTACTCCCGGCTTTAGAGTAAATATGCGATAGCTGAATGTGCGCAATCGATCGATGAGGTCTGAGTTTTATAGCGTTGCTACACGACTTTATCGCTTCATCAATGTTCCCAAGCTTTAAGTTTACAGCACCTAGGTTCATCCAAGCCTCCCAGTATCCCGGGATTCTCATCGTAAGGGTGTTTAGTGCTTTGTAAGCATTATTGAAATCATGATTTCTAAAGTGAGCGATGCCGTAGAGGTATTCCAGCAGCGGGGAATTACTAGTTAGATGTTCTGAGTGACTGATTTTTTTTCGGATAGCAGTCCAGTCTTTTTCTACCAACTGGTTGTTTAATTTCCAAAGAAAATCAACGATTTCATCGTTTGCTGCATCACCTTGGCCGTACTCGTAGGTGCTGATTTTCTTTCCAGTAATGATGTCGGCAAAGACGGAGTTCAGTAGGCCATGTCTGGCTAGAAAGTCCGGGGTGTCGTGTTGCGCTTCCGGAATGCAAACAATTTCTGAATTTCTACGTTTGCGAAGCAACCAGGCGCCGAGAATATCATTAATATCCATGCCTCCGTAGTAAACTGTGCTGGGAGGTAGAGAAAGACTGGTTAGATCTGGGTACATGTACTGAAGATGGTTGCGTGTTATATCGGTTTTACCGCCTGGAATACCTAGCAAAGGTTCAACGCCGAATGCTAGAACGTGGTCGGCTTTTGCCATGGAACCATACAATAACGCACCATAACCGCCCATGCTACTTCCAGTCATCACTAAGCGGCTAGCTTTAACGGTGTTTTTGAAGTCGGTTATTGCTTTGACAGCTCCTCTTATACCCCCCGAAATCCCTGGTATTCCTGCCCTGTACCACTCAGGGACGTCACTATTGAGAAGTATCACATGTGAATTCATTGCGTTGGCAGCTTTCCAAAAAGTAAATTTTGGAGGACGGTCGTTTCGTGCTGCAAAAACGACAGTCACGGTATCTGCAGCGTCGCACTCTATAAATTGAAAGTGACTATTCTCTTTTACAATATTCTTGTTCATATTTTAACCATTTGCCTAAGCGGAAACTGGCCAGCCTCTAAGAGACTGACCAGTTCCTTTATTTGCTGCTCAGAGAGGCTTTCGTTAAGTAGATTTTGTCTTTTAGATTAAGTTTTGATCGCCAAAGTCCACCGTTTGCTTTAAGGAATTCAAGTGCGACATGGTTCTTCCCTTTTGTTATAACCATTTCGATAAGGGTTGGATCAATTACGCAAGATTTTCCAGGAAAGGCAAAGTTAGAGAGCACGGACAAAAATTCTGTTCTATGATAACTTTTGATATGTTTTAAGTTTGCTGATTTTAGAACTGAAAAATCAACTGCTGATTTATTTTTTTGGCTGAGCGGCTTCTCAGTTACTGGTTGACTTTTTACAAGTGCGTTTGTAATTGCCTTGATGCTCTGAGTGGTAGTTGTAACGACATTTTTTGATGGTGTCAGTTTTTTTCTGAGCGCCAAGCCCTCTTTCCAGACATCAGAGTCGTTTGGTCTAGTGGGCGAAAGAATGTAAATGTTTTGAATTCCGGCATAAGAATTGTCGAAAATCAATCCCTGTAGGATATTTAGATCTGCTTGCACTGGGCTGGAGAAAAAATGATCCATTAAATAAGTTGAAGAGTTGTTTTCGAGTTTTATTTCGTAGCCAAGATTTTCAAAGGAATGAATCCAGCGGTCGCAAAACTTCATTGCACCGCAATGAATTGAACGGATTTTTGTTAGATGGCCGTCGCTTTCCAGCTCTTCACGGGAAAGTTCTGGTACCTCATCAACTAGGTCATAAGCCGTTAGGCTGCCGATAGGCTCGTTAATAATGGTTTCGATAATCAAGTTGTGAGAGATAAGCGGCGTTGACCTCTTGTGCTGCACATTCAGATTGTTATTTGCAAAAGCTTCGGCTTTTGGATAGGGAGCGTTACCCAGTTCCCCGCCATAAGTCATGAAAAACAGCGGAATAAACTTATTGTCGAAAAAGTCAGAGACAACTGAATGGGCTGAGCCTTTATAACCGAAGTCTACCGCGACAACGTTGTCTAGATTGTTTAGTTTCTTGGATTGAAGGTAGAGTTTAAACGCCACCTTGTTTGGTTCTATCGCGGTGCTCCACTCGTTCCAGTTTTCTGACATGTATTCGTATACCAAGCCATAAATTGCTCCGAGTGTGCATTCTTTGACATAGCAGTCCAGACTCAGGATGTTCCATTTTTTATAGTATTTTTCATCAACTTTTTCGGAGTCGATTTTAAATCTGCTGCTTAGCAAGCTTGAAAGTGTTTTGTTTCTGGAGAAATCATCGATTCGTACTTTGAAGCAATCATTGGGTTCGTTAACGTTAAGGCAAGTGAGCGCCTTCCTAGATACAGCCAAGTAAATAGGTTCTAGCCCAGCGTATTTCTTTACATTGGTAACGAGCTTAATTGCCATTTGATAAGGCAGTGAGCAGTCACGTGCGAAAAACAAAACTTTCGAACATTGTTGTTCAAGTGCCTTGTCCAAAATCCATTTTGCAAATTCATAAAGAACAGGGCCCATCACCAAAAAGCCGAATTCGCCTGGAGTGCTAAAGGCTTCTCGCTTTTCTTTTGCGGAGGTAACAGGCTTGTCTCCATTGACTAGCAGTGCGTCATAATACTCTTCGGCATACAAATTTACCGCTGAGCGTAAGTAAAAACTATTGTCCAGTACAGGAAGTTGCAGGTTGCGATTTTTAAAGATTTGGTTTACGCGCTCTCTTGTTGATAGGATTTTTGTCGGGTATATCCCCGACTCTATTGCCTTCAAAAAATCGCCAGTAGAGTTATCGCCAATGTGAATAATCTGTTTTGGGGTAACGTTTAGTTCTTTAAGTACATGCGTGAACAAACTGCCGGAGTGTTTTTTTAGTCCGATCTCGGATGATACGTATAAATGTTCGTAGCCGACATAGCTTGCATTGGTCAGCGCTTTAGTGACGAATAATTTATCATGGATGAAGTCGGATACTAATATGACTCTTTTACCCTTGGCGATTGCATAGTCATAGATTATTTTCCCAAGAGACCGTGCGGCAAGGACTGAAAACTCTACCTCTTGCTCCACGTTTGAAAGTATTTCGGCTAAAGAGATATCGATGCCAAATGCGTTGAGCATTTTTTTGTAAACATCGTGGATGAAAAACTCTTCAATTTTTACTTCGGGCGAGTCTAGCGTTGCATTTTTTTCGTCTAGTTCTTTTCTAAGTTGACGCTCGAATCCGACTCGCAGCTCTGGAAAGCGTTTTAGGATTAGAGGGTTAAGTAAGTGATGATATTGTTCTTCCAGTTTTTTCTGAATTAGAATAAAAACGTCTTCGGGTTTGAAAACGCTTCGTTTCAATAGTGTGTCGAAAATGTCAAATGATACGATGTCAAAGTGATCTATTGTGTCCAGCAAGCTCCGCAGTGAGTTTTTCTTGCAGCTTACAACTCCGCCCATTTTTTTAATTTGATTGTCTGCAGCGGAAAAAGGAGAAAGTGCTAAATATTCTTGGTATAAGTTTTTTGTTTTTGGTAGAGACTTTAGTACGTCTGCGGCAGAATCACTCTTGCGCATAGCTAACGAAATGATCATGTTTCTGAAATAATCGACATCGCTGAGGAGTTTTTCTACAAGCGGATTTTGTCTGCAAATGAGCGATGCAACAAAATCTTCGGAAACGGCTTTATCTTCTTCGAGTGTAGAAGAGACATACGATAGATGTGAGTTGGAAGGCGAAACTAGTTTTTTACCATGCAGTAGTGCTTGAAAGCCAAGTGTGCTTGATACTGTTACAACGGTGTCAATCCAAGGGATAATATATTGGGACAGGTTGTCGAGTTTTTCAAACTCGGTGCTGTAAAGAAAGTTTGAGTGTAGGTTTCGAAGGTACCCAAGATTTCTGTTGCTAATTACTTTGTCTGATACTAATCCGCCAATATATTGGGTGAAAATCACACCAACATTTTTTGGCGCTTTTGCCATGACATCTGTAAGGAACTCAAATTGGTCGCGGTATTTTGAGTTTGCATAGAAACCAAAGTAGTTGGAAACCTGCAGAGGAACCAGCCAATACTTTTCAAATTTTCGATCTGGATCTACCAAGTCAAGAATGACGTTTTTTACATCAATATCATTATTGAAATAATTTGCATACATGTCCTTGAGTTGGTAGAAGTCGCTGAGGTCGTCAAGGTCAGAGTAATTTTCGTCAGCATTATATGATTGCAGGAACGAGTTCTTGTATAAGCCTACTGGATCGATGCTGATGGTTTTAGGGTAAGGAGGCCGCATATAGGCCCCGGGCATGATGTCCAGGACGAGTGCTTTTGGGAATAGTTTTCTGAAGAGTGTTGTTGGGAACTCCCAGCAAAAAATTACGTCTGGCACCCACCCCGCGAATAGCTGTTCGAAATAGTTTTGATAAGTTTCGAGTTTGCTGCCGAAATTATTGTTGTAGCTTTGAAGTATGAACTCATCCCCATAGCCAAAAATAGGCGCGTAGTCGGCGCCTTCCACGATAAATGAGTTATCGCGATTTATCTCTTTGATGTTTTGCTTTCGGTTTAGCAGGTCTAGCGTGTGGGATCCCATCAGGAATTTGACGTCGCCTTCGAACGCTTTTTTGTACGTTTGGCTGAATGGGAGGAGGTAGGTGGCAAACGAGCCAACTCTAAATTCCGGCATTCCCATATCGACGCCAAAATTTGACATAAACAACGCTTTTTCGAAATTCATTTTTTATCCTGGGGGGCGTTACAAGCATCATCCACTGTTTGGTATTGGTCAGCTGTCGGTGATATGTGTTGCCAGTCATTTATTTGCCTGACAGCTTTGCATCTTCACTAGACGTATTGGCTCGTATCGCTTTGTAAATTGATTTTAACTTTTTATTAGTACGGATTTTTAGTGACTTGACCCTATATGGCTATGCATGGGGTCAAGTCATTTCAATAATGTCAAATCTAAATGTAGTGGCTTTTTGGCCGATACTTAATAAGTGCTGACTGCTCTACCCAAAACCATCGTTTGTACGATAGGAGTAATGATTTTTTGCCATTCATAGACAGCCGCATTGGTGACGTAAATTGTGTCATCCGGCTTTAGAATAACTTGGCGGGCGAAGAAGATCGCCGCTGGATCACGCATATCAATGCGCATAACGATCGGTTTGGCTGGGTAGCCTTCACCCATGCGGAATACGAATACACCCTGCGGATTCGCACTGACTTCTTTCAGCCCACCAACAGACCCCAATGCATCGAGCAGGCTTGCGTTCTGCGATGGCAAATCGTGTAGGCCAGGTTCGCCTACAGCGCCCATAGCCACAAAGCGTTGGCGAGCGCGGTCCAGAACGACTTCCGAGTTAGGTTTCAGAACAAAGTTGTTACCGGCGAGGATATCTTCGTAGTTGAACGTTTTGACCTGACTACCATTACGCACAGTGACATTGACCAAATGCGGTTCCATCACCGGTCCGCCTGCCTGGTTAACAGCATCAAGTAGCGTCAGCGGGCCTTGAAGGGTGGAGAAGCGGCCGGGGGCTTTCACCGCGCCCGCTACCAGCACTGAGCCGGACAGATCGCCAACCAGATCAACATGCGCTTGCACGTCGGTGGTCACGCCCTTGAGCTTCTGCCGAATCATGTCTTCGACCTGAATCAGGGTCATGCCGGCAACGAACTGATGGCCAACGTACGGCAGGGAGATCATTCCCTTGTCGTCGATGCGCACTTTGAGTTGGGTGCCACCCGTCGAGAGCGGGGCGAACAGGCCGCTGCCTTCTGGAGCATTGTCGGTGATCAGCACGTTGATCACGTCACCGCCCATCAGGCGCACGCTTTGTGCCAGAGGGCTGGTGATTTTGGCTTTGGCCGGTTTGGTGGCTGGGCGCATGAACGGAGCGATAGTGTTGGCGTTGATGTCCACCAGGTCATACGCAGTGCTTTGGCTTTTGCTTTCGATATCACCTTTGTATGGGCCGGCGCCCGACAATACGCCGCTGCAACCAGACAAAGTCAAAGTCACCAGCATCAAACCCGCGACAGCGCTGTTTCGCATGCTCAAGTTCAGGGGGCGAAGGGGCAGGCCAGAAATGGATTTAATCACGATGATCCTCGATCGATGCAATAAGGAAGCGGGCAATACCGTAGAGCAACAGCAGGGCCAGGAAGATGGTTGCCAGGTTGTAGAGACGCTCTGGGTAGAGAGCCATCTGCGGCGTGTTCGGGCTGACCACGGTAACCAGAGTACGAATCTTCTTGCTGGCTTCGATACGCGCGTTGTCCAGTGCAGCAACAGCGGTCTTGTAGGTTTCTTCGGCGATGCCGGCGTCGAGGGTCAATTGCTGGAAGCGCGAGGCCACCACGTTGAGCTGGTCACCATCCGGGGCGGATACCAGCAGGCGTTTTTCCGCATTCAGCTGTTCACGAATGGCGTTCACACGCTGCTGTTGTTGCTTGACCTGCGGTGAATCCGGGCGAAGCTTGTAGAGCATCTGGGTGAGCACGGCGCGCTCTTTGGAGTGTTCGCCTTCGAGGGTGTCGATGATGCTGGCGCGACCTTGGGCCGAGCTTTTACCGTCCAGTACCTTGTTCACGTTCTGGAAGCGCAGCAGCTCTTCTTTGCGTTTGGTGTAGTTCTTCTTCGCGCCTTCCAGTTCGCCTTTGGCGAAGCGCATCTGCTCACGGGCGATGCTGTGGGAGACTTCGTTCACGAAGTGCTCGCTGGCGTCCAGAATGGTCTTGACCATCTGCTCTGCGAGTTCCGGGCTGAAGGCTTGTACTTCAACGCGCAGCAGGCCGGTGGTTTCGTCATAGTGGGCGGAGACCATGCGCTGGTAGTACTTGAGCAGGTCCTCGCGCTCGGTGTCTTTATCCAGCCAGAAGAGCGGGTCGTTGCGTTGCTTGCTGTATTGCTCGACCCAGTGCAGGCGATCTTCCAGCAGTTGCATCATGTCCATCGACACGATGTACTCACGCAGGTACAGGGTTTCTTCTCGGGAGGCGGGATTGGTTCCGCTCAGCAGCATGCTTAGCCCTGGCAGTTGTGCGCCCGAGTTGTTACCGTCCTGGCGAACCACCACTTGCGCGGAGCTGACAAAGCGGTCCGCGGCAAAAAAGCTGTAGTAGGCGATGGCCAGTACCATTGGTACTACGATCAGTCCCAGTGTCAGGCGCCAGCCCTTGAATTTACCCGTACTGCTCATATGCACTTGCATCCTTGAAATAAAACAATCACGCCACGGTCAGGGCGATCAGGTGTTGTAGGCCTTGATGCCTTCATCGACATCGTCATAGATCTGCACTCCGCCATCGCGCACCAGCAGCACGACGTCACAGAGCTTTTTGATTTCGGGCATGCTGTGGGAAACCAGTACAACCTTGGATTTCTGCAGGCGTTCCTCGAACACGTCAGCGCATTTGCGCTTGAAGTGTGCGTCACCCACTGACATCACTTCGTCGATCAGGTAGTAGTCGAAGTCGAAGGCCATGCTCAGGCCGAAGGCCAGGCGCGAACGCATGCCGGAGGAGTAAGTCTTGACCGGTTCGTCGATCCAGCTGCCGATCTCGGCGAAGTCTTCGACGTAGGCGATCTTCTGGCGCATGGCGTCACCGACCGCGCCGTAGACGCGGCTGACGAACTTGATGTTCTCGCGTCCGGTCATGGTGCCCTGAAAGCCGCCGGACAGGCCTACGGGCCAGGAGATGCTTTTGTCGGTGGCAATGGTGCCGGAGTCCGGCACATCAGCACCGCCCAGCAGGCGCATCAAGGTTGATTTACCAGAGCCATTGCGGCCGATCAGGCCGATGTTCTTGCCAGCGGGGATTTTCAGCGACAGGTCGCGGAACACGTGGCGACGCCCCTTGGGGGTCAGGTACGACTTGGTGATATTTCTGAGCTCGAACACGGGAAGCCTGCGGTTAGCCGTTCTTGGTGGAGATCAAATGCAGTCGACGAACCCGATAAGTACCCAGGGAGACGAACAGCAAAACCAGGGTGAAGGCGATTACGTAGGACAGCGAAACGCCATCGACCGGTACGTAGTGCGGGAAAATCTCGGCGCGGATCAGTTCAAGCAGGTGCAGGAACGGATTAAGCAGCAGCAGCGGCAGCATGGCGTGAGGCAGGTAGGCAGCGGGAATAAGTACGCCCGAGATGAAATACAACGGGAAGAACATCATCCGCAGGAATAGCGCGCTGCTGGGCATGGCATGGGCGATCAGCGACAACAGCATGCCCAGGCCAAAGGAGAACAATACCCCGAGCAGGATGATCAGCATCCACTCGATGGGCGACTTGATGGACATGTCGAAGCCGTACCAGGCGAAGCCGAACACCAGGATCGCGTACACGCTTGCCGAGATGCAGAACTCCACCAGCACGCGCGCCACATAGGTGTCGAGGGGCTTGATCTGTTTATAGGCAAACAGCGCGCGGTTTTCCTTGGGGCTGTTCATCAGTCGCATGGCGGTGTTGCGAAACAGCAGGAAGGGCGCAAGGCCAACCAATACAAAGACCGGGAAGTCGATGCCGACCACGGTGCGTCCACGAATCAGGGCAAACAGCACGCTGAGAATCAGCAAGTGGCAAATCGGCTCGATCAGCGTCCAGGTAGCGCCCATACGGCGATCACCAAAACGCGAACGCGCTTCACGCAGCACCAAAGCGAAAATGACGGATTTTTTGATTTTCAGGGGGGAGCGAGGCTTGAGCATTTTTTACCGCACAGCACAACAGCGCGATAAACGCGCTGCTTGAATTCATTTTCAGAGGACTAATCAGTCGATGTATGACGGATTGCTTCCATTAGTGGGGCGCGAGGTTAAACGTCGGGGCGGACAGGAGTCAAGCCACTTAGTTCCTTTGAGAAGCTTGACAAAAATAACTACCGAGACTGGCTGCTGGCTTTGAAAAATACGGTAAGAACCAATGCCCATTGGGGGCGGCACGGCTGATCTCGCCATTGTGGGGTAGGTCGGCCAGTCGCGATCAGAGGACGTTATTTTCGTTTCTGATATGTCTGATTACAGCCGTGTGATTCAGAGTCCTGAATAACTTTTGGTACCGAGGCTGGGGCTTGGGCGTCAGTTAGATCCCGTGGTTTGTTATCCGGCAAGCATCGGATAGGTGAACAGGCCGAAGTGCAGCAGGTTCAGGCCGAAATGGGTGGCGATGGCCGCACCCAAGCCACCAAAACGGTAGGCCAGACCATAGCCGACACCCGCCAGGCTCGCCAGCAACACCCATTGCCAGCCGGCGCCCACATGCACCAGGCCGAACAGCAGCGAGGCGAGGAGCAGGGCGAGGTTTTCACCGTAGGGCAGGTGTTTGAAGTGCCGGGTCAGACCGCCCTGGATGTAGCCGCGAAACAGCGCTTCCTCTACCAGCGTCACCAGCAGCAAATTGTTAAACGCCCACAGCCAGGCTTGATCGGGCCATTTCGGAGCCCAACTGATCACGCCCAACAATAGCGCGCCACCCAAGGCCAGCGCGGCGCTCAACGTCAGCCCCAGCGCGGTGGCATAGATGGAAAGGCGCAGCGAACGCCGGCCGACAATCCACGGGCAGACCAGCAAAAGCCAGAACCCGATCAGGGGTTTGTCCTGATTCAGGTACATGAAAAACGGCACGGCATCGTCGGTGAATCGCTGAGGGGCGAAACCACGACCATTGTAGAAACCGGGAAGCCAGTGCATCGCCAGTGCCAGGACCAGGACAATGAACAACCCGTGACCGAGGTAGTGGCCGGCGTGAACCTTTTGCTGGCGCACGGCGAAACCGGCGACCAGCAGCAGCGCGACGGATATCCCGGCCAGCCAGCTGAGGTGACCGTAGATCAGTGCCAGACCATAGCCGAGGGAGAGTAGGGCCAGGTAGTTCCATGGCAGGGCAATCATTGAAAATCCTTGTGTCGAGATTCTGCGGTGCGACTCAGTCCCTTGTGTGCGAGCTTGCTCGTGATGGGGCCGTCACATCCAGCATCGTGTTGCCTGACACTCCGCTATCGCGAGCAAGCTCGCTCCCACAGTGGTTATTTGTCGTACACAACAGCTGTGTCATGGGCGCGCGATTATAGGGGCGTCCGGCCTAAACAAAAACACCGCCCGAAGGCGGTGTTTGTGTCAGCAGGCTGTTACGAGGCAATCAACTGTCGCAACACGTAATGCAAAATCCCTCCCGATTTGAAGTACTCCACCTCATTCAGGGTATCGATCCGGCACAACACCTCGACTTTCTCGCGGCTGCCGTTTTCACGGGTGATCACCAGCGTCAGGTTCATTCGCGGCGTCAGCTCGACGCCGGTCAAACCCAGAATATCCAGCGTCTCGTTGCCGCTCAGGTTCAGGCTCTTGCGGTTTTGATCCAGCTTGAACTGCAACGGCAACACGCCCATGCCCACCAGATTGGAGCGGTGAATCCGTTCGAAACTTTCGGCGATGACCGCTTTGACCCCCAGCAGATTGGTGCCCTTGGCTGCCCAGTCACGACTCGAGCCGGTGCCGTATTCTTGCCCGGCAATCACCACCAGCGGCGTGCCCGAGGCTTGATAACGCATCGCCGCATCGTAGATCGGCATCCTCTCCCCGGTGGGAATGTAAATCGTATTGCCGCCTTCTTCGCCGCCGAGCATTTCGTTGCGAATGCGGATGTTGGCAAAGGTGCCGCGCATCATCACTTGGTGGTTGCCGCGACGTGAGCCGTAGGAGTTGAAGTCCCGTGGTTCTACGCCTTTCTCGCGCAGGTAGTGGCCTGCGGGGCTGTCGGCCTTGATGTTGCCGGCCGGGGAGATGTGATCGGTGGTCACCGAGTCACCCAGCAGCGCGAGGACTCTGGCGCCGGCGACGTCCTTGACCACCGGCGGCGGCCCGCCGATGTCATCGAAGAACGGTGGATGCTGGATGTAAGTCGAATCATCCTGCCAGACATAGGTGGCCGCTTGCGGCACTTCAATCGCTTGCCATTGCTCGTCGCCGGCAAACACTTCGGCGTACTCCTTGTGGAACATCGCGGTGTTGACCTGGTTCACCGCGTCGGCGATCTCTTTGGTGCTTGGCCAGATGTCCCGCAGATAAACCAGATTGCCCTCTTTGTCGGTACCCAAAGGTTCGCTGCTGATGTCGATGCGCACCGTCCCGGCCAGCGCATAGGCGACGACCAGCGGCGGGGAGGCCAGCCAGTTGGTTTTCACCAGCGGATGCACGCGACCTTCAAAGTTGCGGTTGCCCGACAGCACCGAGGCGACGGTCAGGTCGGCGGCCTGAATGGCTTTTTCGATCGGCTCCGGCAATGGCCCGGAGTTGCCTATGCACGTGGTGCAGCCGTAGCCGACCAGGGCAAAACCCAATTCATCAAGGTACTGGGTCAGGCCGGCAGCCTTGTAGTAGTCGGTGACCACTTTCGAGCCTGGGGCCAGCGAGCTCTTGACCCACGGTTTGCGCTTGAGGCCTTTTTCCACGGCTTTCTTCGCCACCAGGCCGGCGGCCATCATCACGCTCGGGTTGGAGGTGTTGGTGCAGGAGGTGATTGCGGCGATCACCACCGCGCCGTTTTTCAAACGATAAGTCTGACCGTCGTATTCATAGTCGGCTTCGCCGGCCAGATCGGCATTGCCCACCGCGACGCCACCGCCGCCTTCACTTTCCAGGCGACCGACTTCCTTGCTGGTGGGTTTGAATTGCAGGTCGACGAAGTCACTGAACGCTTGCGCGACATTCGGCAGCGATACCCGATCCTGTGGGCGTTTCGGCCCGGCAAGGCTGGCTTCGACGCTGCCCATGTCCAGAGCCAGGCTGTCGGTGAACGCCGGTTCCTGGCCCGGCAGGCGCCACAGGCCCTGGGCTTTGCTGTACGCCTCGACCAGTTTCACGGTAGCGCTGGGGCGACCGGATAAACGCAGGTATTCCAGGGTGATGTCATCCACCGGGAAGAAGCCGCAGGTGGCGCCGTATTCCGGGGCCATGTTGGCGATGGTCGCACGGTCGGCCAGTGGCAGGTCGGCGAGGCCGTCACCGTAGAACTCGACGAACTTTCCGACCACGCCTTTCTTGCGCAGCATCTGGGTGACGGTCAGCACCAGGTCGGTGGCGGTGATGCCTTCCTTGAGCTTGCCGGTGAGTTTGAAGCCGATCACTTCCGGGATCAGCATCGACACCGGTTGGCCAAGCATCGCCGCTTCCGCTTCGATCCCGCCGACGCCCCAGCCGAGCACGCCGAGACCGTTGATCATGGTGGTGTGGGAGTCGGTGCCGACCAGGGTGTCGGGGAAGGCATAGGTGCGGCCGTCCTCGTCCTTGGTCCAGACCGTACGCCCCAGGTATTCCAGATTCACCTGGTGACATATGCCGGTGCCCGGCGGCACCACGCTGAAGTTGTCGAAGGCGCTTTGGCCCCAGCGCAGGAACGCATAACGTTCACCGTTGCGCTGCATTTCGATGTCGACGTTCTGTTCGAAGGCGCTTGAACTGCCGAATTTGTCGACCATCACCGAATGGTCGATCACCAAATCCACGGGGGAGAGCGGATTGATTCGCTGCGGGTCGCCGCCGGCCTTGGCCATCGCGGCGCGCATGGCGGCCAGATCGACCACTGCGGGAACACCGGTAAAGTCCTGCATCAATACCCGCGCGGGACGGTATTGAATTTCACGGTCGGAGCGACGTTCCTTGAGCCAGGCGGCAATCGCCCTGAGGTCGGCGCCGGTGACGGTTTTTTCATCTTCCCAGCGCAGCAGGTTTTCCAGCAGCACTTTCAACGACATCGGCAGTTTGTCGAGATCGCCCAGGCTTTTGGCAGCCTCAGGCAAGCTGAAATAGTGATAGGTCTTGTCGTCGATTTGTAAGGTTTTAAGCGTTTTCAGGCTATCGAGGGACGGCATTGAAATGACTCCTTTGGGTCCGCACGGCTACGGACTGACGGGACGGACAGAGGTTTAAACCTAGTCCTCTTTGGGGCTTAAGGCTAATAACTGGACTCTATGGCCAAGTCCAAGGTTCCGAACTCGGCTATCATGCGCCGGTTTTCGTGACAGGCTTTGCTTCAACGCAAGTCTGGGCATCGCGCAGTGGTTGAATTTCTCGCCATCTGCCCAGGAGTAAGAATGAACACCCTCTTTATGCATTGCCGGCCGGGCTTCGAAAGCGAAGTCTGCTCCGAGATTTCCGAACATGCCGCGCGGCTGAACGTGGCCGGTTATGCCAAGGCCAAGACCGCCAGCGCCTGCGCCGAATTCATCTGCACCGAAGAAGACGGCGCCGAGCGCCTGATGCGTGGCCAGCGTTTCGCCGAGCTGATCTTTCCGCGCCAATGGGCTCGAGGGATTTTCATCGATCTGCCGGAAACCGACCGCATCAGCGTGATCCTCGCGCACATGGCGGACTTCCCGCTGTGCGGCAGCCTGTGGCTGGAAATGGTCGACACCAACGATGGCAAGGAACTGTCGAACTTCTGCAAGAAGTTCGAAGGCCACCTGCGCAAGGCGCTGATGGCGGCTGGCAAGCTGGTTGAAGATGCCCACAAGCCGCGCCTGCTGCTGACCTTCAAAAGTGGCCGTGAAGTGTTCATGGGCCTGGCCGAGTCGAACAACTCGGCGATGTGGCCGATGGGCATTCCGCGGCTGAAGTTTCCGCGTGAGGCGCCGAGCCGTTCGACGCTGAAGCTGGAAGAGGCCTGGCACCACTTCATCCCGCGCGATCAATGGGATGAGCGCCTTCACAGTGACATGACCGGTGTCGATCTGGGCGCCGCACCCGGCGGCTGGACCTGGCAACTGGTCAACCGAGGCATGCTGGTGACCGCAATCGACAACGGCCCGATGGCCGAAAGCCTGATGGACACCGGTCTGGTGCAACACTTGATGGCTGACGGTTTCACCTTCAAGCCCAAGCAACCGGTGGACTGGATGGTCTGCGACATCGTCGAGAAACCGGCGCGCAATGCCGCGATGCTGGAAGAATGGATTGGCGAGGGGCATTGCCGCGAAGCGGTGGTCAACCTCAAACTGCCGATGAAACAGCGTTACGCCGAAGTGAAGCGCTTGCTGGAACGCATCGCCGACGGGTTCAAGGAACGCGGTATTCGGGTCGAGATCGGCTGTAAGCAGCTGTACCACGACCGTGAAGAAGTGACCTGTCATTTGCGCCGGATTGATGTGAAGAAACCGAAATCCCGCTGACTTTGCACCGATCAGCTGCCAGTGACTAGACCCCCGGCAATGCGCGACAATGCCGGCAAGTTTCAGGAGTGAATCATGAGTGAAATGATTGATACGCCGGTTGACGGCACCCTCGACGCCACCGGCCTCAACTGCCCGGAACCGGTGATGATGCTGCACCAGCACATCCGTGACCTGGTGCCTGGCGGCCTGCTCAAGGTGATCGCCACCGACCCGTCGACCCGTCGCGACATTCCCAAGTTCTGCGTGTTTCTCGACCACGAACTGGTGGCGCAGCACGAAGAGGCAGGCACCTACCTCTACTGGATCCGCAAGAAACTCGCTTAACCCGCCGACTGACTGATGCGGATCCGCTTGCGTGCACTGCGCGTCAGGCGGATCGACAGCATCAGCGCCGCGCAGCTCAAGCCCACGATCAAACCCTGCCACAGCCCACTCGGGCCGCTCGGCGCGCCGAACCAATCGGTCATGCCCAACGCGTAACCCACCGGCAAACCGATCCCCCAATACGCGAACAGCGTCAGGATCATCGTCACCCGCGTGTCCTGATAGCCGCGCAACGCGCCGGCTGCGGTGACCTGGATCGCATCGGAAAACTGGAACAGCGCCGAATACACAATCAGCATCGCCGCGACCTGAATCACCGTCGGGTCGGCCGTGTAGATCGTTGCGATGTGTTCACGCAGCAACAGCATCATGCTCGCGGAAATGCACGCATAGGCCAGCGCCGTGCCCATGCCGACACCGGCGGCGAAACGGCTTCACGCGGTTCCTGCCGGCCGAGCGCCTGGCCGACCCGCACGGTCACGGCCATGCCGAGGGAGTAGGGGATCATGAACACCAGCGAGCTGAAGTTCAGCGCGATCTGGTGCCCGGCCACCACCGTCGCGCCGAGGCTGCCGATCAGCAGCGCAATTACGGCGAAGATGCTCGACTCGGCGAACACCGCGATGCCGATCGGCAGGCCGATGCCCAGCAGGCGTTTGATCACCGACCACTGCGGCCAGTCGAAACGGCTGAACAACTCACTCGACTGATATGCCGGCGCCCAGCGCTCCCACCCGGCCATGCCCAGGGCCATCACCCACATCACGATCGCCGTGGCCCAGCCGCAACCGACACCGCCCATGGCCGGCACACCGAAGTGACCATAGATGAAGATGTAGTTCAGCGGAATGTTCAGCGCCAGCCCGCACAGACCCAGCACCATGGCCGGGCGCGTACGCCCCAGGCCGTCACTGAAGCAGCGCAGCACATGGTAGAACGCAACGGCGGGCAAACCGCTGGCGATGCCGTGCAGGTATTGCATGCACGGGCCGATCAGTTCGGGATCGACCTTCATGATGTGCAAAATCGGTTCGGCGCTGAACAGCATCGTGGTCGCCATCAAGCCCACCACCAAGGCCAGCCACAGCGCCTGACGCACGATCGGGCCGATCTCGCTGTAGCTGCCGGCGCCAAAACGCTGGGCGACTTTTGGAGTAGTGGCCAGCAGCGTGCCGGTCATCAACAGAAACACCGGTACCCAGATCGAGTTGCCCAGCGCCACCGCCGCCAGATCCCTTGGCCCGACCCGACCCGCCATCACCGCATCGACGAAGCCCATGGCGGTGGTCGCCAGTTGCGCGATCATGATCGGCAAGGCCAGGCCGAGCAGGTTTTTCAGCTCCAGGCGAACCCGGGCCGGACGGGTGAGGGAAGTAGCGGCGGGGCGGTCAGTCACGGAATTCAAGGGAGAAACGTCCAAAGATGTTGATACGCAAGGCGGCGCATTCTACGCCCTGACGCAATGGTCAGGAAAAGTCCTGTGTTGCGGATTTGTAATTGCTACTCGTGGTGTTCGAGATCCCTGTGGCGAGGGGATTTATCCCCGTCCGGCTGCGCAGCAGTCGTCAAACCGGTGTGCGCAGTACATCTGAAATGACACGGTTGCAGGAATAAGGGGCCGCTTCGCAGCCCAACGGGGATAAATCCCCTCGCCACAGGGTGTGTGATGACCCCTAATGCCCGCTGGCCCAGCATGGTCATCTCCGCCTACACTGCCGATCCGCCAAAGGAGCCTGCCATGCTGATTGTTGCCGACGAAAATATCCCGCTGCTCGATGCCTTCTTCGAAGGTTTCGGTGAAATCCGCCGGGTGCCGGGACGTTCCATTGACCGCGCCACCGTCGAACAGGCCGATGTGCTGCTGGTGCGCTCGGTGACCAACGTTAACCGCGGGTTGCTCGAAGGCAGCAAGGTACGCTTTGTCGGCACTTGCACCATCGGCACGGATCACCTGGATCTGGATTACTTTGAGCGGGCCGGCATCACCTGGTCCAGCGCGCCCGGCTGCAACGCCCGGGGCGTGGTCGACTATGTGCTCGGCAGTCTGCTGACCCTGGCCGAAATCGAAGGCGCCGACCTGACTCAACGCACCTACGGCATTGTCGGTGCCGGTGAAGTGGGCGGCCGGTTGGTCAAGGTTCTGCAAGGTCTGGGCTGGAACGTGCTGGTCTGCGATCCGCCAAGGCAAGCGGCAGAAGGTGGCGATTACGTCAGCCTCGAACAGATCATCGAGCAGTGCGATGTCATCAGTCTGCACACACCGTTGAAGAAGCACGGCGCCCAGTTGACCTGGCATCTGTTCGATAAAAGCCGTTTGAACCAGCTCAAACCCGGCACCTGGCTGATCAACGCCAGTCGTGGCCCGGTGGTGGACAACGCCGCGCTGCGCCAGGTGCTGCTGCAACGCGAAGACCTGCAAGCAGTGCTGGATGTCTGGGAAGGTGAGCCTGAGGTCGATGTGGCACTGGCCGAACTCTGTGTGCTGGCGACGCCGCACATTGCCGGTTACAGCCTCGACGGCAGACAGCGTGGGACAGCGCAGATTTATCAGGCCTATTGCGAATTTCTCGGGCAACCGGCCCAGATCAACTTGAGCGATTTGCTGCCCGCATCCTGGTTGTCGCAAGTGACCTTGAACGCTAACAGCGATCCGGCCTGGTCGCTGGCCATGTTGTGCCGTGGCGTGTACGACCCGCGCCGCGATGATGCGGATTTCCGTCGCAGCCTTGTCGGCAATGTGAACGAGCAGCGTGCAGCGTTCGATTCACTGCGTAAGCATTATCCGCTGCGGCGTGAGATTGATGGTTTGTCGGTGCGGATCGATGGGGATTCGCCTGAGTTGCTGAAGATAGTGGCGGCACTCGGTGCGCAAACGATCCGATAATTGCTCCGTCAAAAAACATGCATAAAAAACCCGGCCATCAGAGGCCGGGTCAAGAAGACGGTGGCTATATCACTTTTGTTCGGCAGGCTTGACCAATCGCTTTTCCAGTTCGCGGCAAGCGTCCTGGATCATGCCTTCAGTGATCGGTACTTCGCGCCCATCCTTATCGATAATCGAGCAACCCAGAGACTGGTCTGGCTGTGTGCGGATCACTTCAATCTTGTCTTCGCTGCTGTTTTGCAAGGACATGGCCTGTCTCCTCCTCAGGTTGTGTGCTTACTATAGAACCGCCAGGTGACCGGGCTGTGACAACTCCCTGCGATCTTTCCCGGGCGGCAACATGAGTCCACCAGAAATAACGCGGCGTTGCCACCCGGACTTTAGACCAATACCGTCTAGGACCTAGTCTTTGCGGTCATATTTAAACTGACTCATTATGATTTACAGCGTTCAAGCCCATCGACCGGTGTAGGCTTGATCGCGTCAAACCCTACTGGTTGCGCCATCGAATGATCTCCATCCTCTCTTCCCGTCAACGGCGTGCCATGCGCCTGGCCCTGCGTTTCATCGCGCCTTATCGCTGGCCGGCCGTCGGTGCCTTGCTCGCATTGATCGTCACGGCGGGCATCACCTTGTCCATGGGGCAGGGGATTCGCCTGCTGGTGGATCAGGGTTTCATGACCCAGTCGCCGCATTTGCTCAACCAGTCCATCGGCTTGTTCATGTTGCTGGTGGTCGGGTTGGCGATTGGCACCTTCGCGCGTTTTTACCTGGTCTCATGGATCGGCGAACGCGTTGTCGCGGACATCCGTCGTCAGGTGTTCAATCATCTGATTTATCTGCACCCAGGATTCTACGAAGACAACCGCAGCTCCGAGATCCAGTCGCGGTTGACCGCTGACACCACGCTGCTGCAATCGGTGATCGGCTCTTCCCTGTCGCTGTTTTTGCGCAATCTGTTGATGGTGATCGGCGGGATCGTCCTGTTGTTTATCACCAACCCCAAGCTCACCAGCATCGTGGTGGTCGCGTTGCCGTTGGTGATCGCGCCGATCCTGATCTTCGGCCGTCGGGTGCGTAGCCTGTCACGCCTGAGCCAGGACCGGATTGCCGATATCGGCAGCTATGTTTCCGAAACCCTGGGCCAGATCAAAACCGTGCAGGCCTACAACCATCAGGTCCAGGATGAGCAGCGCTTTGCCGCAACGGTAGAGGAGGCCTTCAACACCGCTCGCAAGCGGATCTTCCAGCGAGCCTGGTTGATAACTCTGGTGATCGTACTGGTGCTTGGCGCGGTCGGAGTGATGCTCTGGGTCGGTGGAATGGATGTCATCGCCGGGCGGATTTCCGCGGGTGAGCTGGCGGCGTTTGTGTTTTACAGCCTGATTGTTGGCAGCGCATTCGGCACGTTGAGCGAAGTGATCGGCGAACTGCAGCGTGCCGCCGGCGCCGCCGAACGGATAGCCGAGTTGCTGCGCTCGGAGAACATCATCCGGCCACCGACCACTGGCCTGGTGACCTTGCCTGAACGGGTGAAGGGTGACCTGGTGCTGCAAGACGTGCGCTTTTCCTACCCCTCGCGTCCCGAAAGCTACGCGGTCGATGGTTTGAGTCTGACGATCAATGCCGGTGAAACCCTCGCATTGGTCGGGCCGTCCGGTGCCGGCAAGTCGACGGTGTATGACTTGCTGCTGCGGTTTTACGACCCGGCCGAAGGACGCATCCTGCTCGATGGCGTGCCGCTGACTCAGCTCGATCCGTTGGACCTGCGCCGCTGCTTCGCCCTGGTCTCGCAATCCCCGGCGCTGTTCTTTGGCAGCATCGAAGAGAACATCCGCTACGGCAATCCGACAGCAACCCTGGCCCAGGTTCAGGAAGCGGCGAAAATCGCTTACGCCCACGACTTCATAGAACAAATGCCCAACGGCTACCAGACCCACCTCGGCGACGGTGGCCTCGGTTTGTCCGGCGGTCAGCGCCAACGCCTGGCCATCGCCCGGGCATTGCTGGTGGACGCGCCGATTCTGCTACTGGACGAAGCCACCAGCGCCCTTGATGCCCAGAGCGAACACCTGATCCAGCAAGCCCTGCCGAGCCTGATGAAAAACCGCACCACGCTGGTCATCGCCCACCGGCTGGCCACGGTGAAAAACGCTGACCGGATCGCGGTGATGGACCAAGGGCAACTGGTTGCGGTGGGGACGCATCAGGAATTGATTGCGAGCAACGCGCTGTATGCGCGGTTGGCGGCGTTGCAGTTCAGTGACGGTAAGGCCGAACTCGATCTTCATCAGTAGGAGCTGTCGAGTGAAACGAGGCTGCGATCTTTTGATCTTGCTTTGAACCACAAACAAAAATGCCCGCATCACTCGATGCGGGCATTTTTTAGGACAAGATCAAAAGATCGCAGGCTCCGTTAGCGCCTACATAACCGGCATTACCGGTTATTGATCGTCAAAGTAGCGTTCATGCCAATCCACCAGCGGCTGCGGTGAGTTGAGCTTCTGGCCGTAGATCACCGAGTACGACAGCACGTTCTGCACGTACTGGCGGGTTTCGTCGAACGGGATACTTTCCACCCAGACGTCGAAGCTCAGGTGGTCCGCCCCGCGCAGCCACTGACGCACGCGCCCTGGGCCGGCGTTGTAGGCGGCAGAGGCGAGGACGCGGTTGCCGTTGAACTGGCTGTGGACCTGGCTCAGGTAAGCGGCACCGAGCTGGATGTTTTTGTCCGGATCGAGCACTTGCTGCGGCGAGGCCAGTGGAATGCTGAACTTGCGCGCAGTTTCTTTGGCAGTGCCGGGCATCAGTTGCATCAGGCCGCTGGCGCCGACGCCGGAACGGGCGTCGTCCATGAACGCACTTTCCTGGCGGGTGATGGCGAACACCCAGCTCGAATGCAAGCCGCGAACCTTGGCTTCGCGCACGAGGGTTTCGCGGTGGGCCATCGGGAAGCGGATGTCCAGGTCGTCCCAGTACTGCGCCTGACTGATGGTGCGGATCGCCGGGAAATACCATTTCAGGTCGTAGGCCAGTTTCGCCTGGGCGACCATTTCGTCGCGGCTGAAGTGGCGGCTGACGTGGTACCACTCGCGGCGACCATCGACGATCTGTCCGCGAGCGTGAAACTCGAGCGCCCGACGCACGCCTGGGGTATTGCGGACCTTGTTGATCAGCGCCTGGCTGAGCACCAGCGGTTTGTTGATCAGCGAGTAGGGCAACTGCGAGCGATCCGCCGCGAGGAACCCATAAAAATCACGTTCGCGGGCGAGGCCCTTATAAAGCGTCTGCGCTTCCGGGTTCTGCGGCTGCGCCAGTTCCAGGCTGCGGGCCTGCCAATAACGCCAGCGATTGGTGGTCGCCAGATCCGGCGGCAGGCGGCGGGTCAACTGATAGGCATCGTCCCAGCGGGCCAGGCGCAGCAGCAGACGTAAACGCCATTCGGAAACCGTGTTATCACGCAGTTCCGGGTCGTACTTGGTCATCACGTCCAGCGCGCGGCTGTCAAAACGTCGTGCGAGGGTCAGCCCGATTTCCCTGGCGATGGCCACTTTCTCATCACGAGAGAAGTGCATGCTGCTGGCATAACCGTCGAGCAGCTCCATGGCCTTGTCCGGGTCTTGCTTGGCCAAGCGCCGCAGGCCGAGGCTGACGATGTCAGACATCGGTTCGTCGGCCGGGGTGAAGCGCGACGGCTGGTTGAGCAGTTCGGGTTTCTGCGCCACATCCATCAGCAAACGACCACGAGGGGCGAGGGTGGTCAGGCCGTTGACCAGGCTGTTGGCCAGCGGATAGTTGCGCGCTTGGGCGGCAAGTTTGGTGCGTTCCCAGCGTTTTTGCTCGGTCAACTGGCCTTCGGCGGCCCATTGCCCGAACAGCGCATCGCACGCGGCGGGTTGGGATTTTCCGGTCAGCCAAAGTTTATTGGCGTTGGCATAACCTTCAGTTTTCTGGTTATGCCCGATCTGATACTGCGCGTTCAGGCAGTCCAGTTCGGTGAAATTGAGCTTGGGGTCGTAGTACTTGACGAAGGTCTGCCAGTCGCCGCGATCGGCCAGCCAGCGCAACCAGCGAAGTTTCATCCAGTTGGCTTGCGGCAGGTCGCCGTGTTCGGCGAGGAATTTCTCGATTTCGGCGTTGCTCGCGGTTTTCAGGCGTGCGGTCAGTTCGTCATACGCAAGATAAGGCTCCAACGGGTAATCACTAAGAGCCTGGCTGTAACGGAAGTAAGGACCTGTATCACCCTTGGCCAGGGCACGCTTGGCTTCATCGTAATATTGACGCTGGGTAGACAGGTCCACCGCCTGTGCTGTTTGGATGGCAGTGGCAGAAAGAAGAAAACAGGATAAAAGACCAAAAAGGCGACTGCGCATGAGACGTCCGAACAGAGAAATCACGACAAGCGTTGACGATGCCAACACTGAGTTGCCTGTAGCTTAGCCTTTTGCCAGCAAGGGGCGAAAGCTTTGCCGGCCTGTCGGCACAAGATCGCAACATTTGTTATGCAGAGTACTTCGACATTGAAATTGCCGGCCTTCTGAAGCCTCAAGTCAGGTAGAATGCGCCCCCGGTTTTTGGAGAAGCTCATGACCCTGCTCAAATTCAGCGATGTGTCCCTTGCTTTCGGCGCTATGCCGTTGTTGGACAAGGTGTCCTGGCAGATCGCCCGTGGTGAGCGGGTGTGCATCATCGGCCGCAATGGCACTGGCAAGTCCAGCATGATGAAGCTCGTCAAGGGCGACCAGAAGCCTGATGACGGCTCCGTTTGGCGCGCACCAGGCCTCAAGATTGGCGAATTGCCGCAAGAATTGCCGGTAGCCGACGAGCGGACTGTGTTCGACGTAGTGGCTGAAGGCCTGGACGGTGTCGGCGAGCTGCTCGCGCAGTATCACCACCTCAGCCAGAACATCGTCACCGACGCCGACCTGGACAAACTGATGCACGTCCAGCACGACCTCGAAGCCCGTGACGGCTGGCGTTTGCAGCAATTGGTCGACAGCACGTTGAGCCGCCTGCAATTGCCGGCCGACAAGACCCTCGCCGAGTTGTCCGGCGGCTGGCGTCGTCGCGTCCTGCTGGCTCAGGCCCTGGTTTCCGAACCGGACCTGCTGTTGCTCGACGAACCAACCAACCACCTGGACATCGGTGCCATTGCCTGGCTTGAAGAAGCGCTGAAGGATTTCCAGGGCGCCGTGCTGTTCATCACGCACGACCGTTCATTCCTGCAGAACCTCGCGACCCGCATTCTCGAACTGGATCGCGGTGGCTTGATCGACTGGAACGGCGACTACGCCAGTTTCCTCGTGCACAAAGAAGCGTCGCTGGCCGCTGAAGAAACCGCCAACGCGCTGTTCGACAAAAAGCTGGCCCAGGAAGAAGTCTGGATCCGCCAGGGCATCAAGGCCCGTCGCACCCGTAACGAAGGCCGCGTCCGCGCATTGAAAGCCTTGCGCGTTGAACGCAGCGAACGTCGCGAGCGCACCGGCAAGGCCAACATTCAGCTGGACACCGCTGACAAATCCGGCAAGCAGGTGATGGTCCTCGACAACGTGAGCTTCGCTCACCCGGGTGGCCCGTTCCTGATCAAGGATTTCTCGATGGTCCTGACGCGCGGCGACCGTATCGGTCTGCTTGGCGCCAACGGTACCGGCAAGACCACACTGCTGAAGCTGATGCTCAGCGGTCTGCAGCCAACCAGCGGCACAGTGGAAGAGGGGACGCGCATCGACGTGGCCTACTTCGACCAGTTGCGCCATCAGTTGGACCTGGAAAAGACCGTAATCGACAACGTCGCAGAAGGTCGCGACTTCATCGATATCGATGGTCAGAGCCGCCACGTGCTGAGCTACCTCGGCGACTTCCTGTTCAGCCCGCAGCGTGCCCGCACGCCGGTGAAGGCGCTGTCCGGTGGTGAGCGTGCCCGTCTGTTGCTGGCGAAACTGTTCAGCAAGCCGGCGAACCTGCTGGTCCTCGACGAACCGACCAACGACCTCGACGTTGAAACCCTCGAGTTGCTGGAAGAGGTCTTGCTGACCTTCAACGGCACCGTGCTGATGGTCAGCCACGACCGGGCATTCCTCGACAACGTGGTCACCAGCACCCTGGTCTTCGAAGGTGAAGGCAAGGTTCGCGAATACGTCGGTGGTTATCAGGACTGGCTGCGTCAGGGCGGCTCGCCGCGTCTGTTGGGCGTGACCGAAAGCAAGTCCGGCAAAGCCGACCTGACCTCCGCTGTCGTGACGGCCGAAGCTGCGCCAGTCGCTGCTGTAGTCGAAGCTCCGGTGGCGAAGAAGAAGCTCAGCTACAAATTGCAGCGTGAACTGGAAATGTTGCCGGGTCAGATCGAAGCCATGGAACAGCAGATCGTTACCGTTGAGGCGCAAATGGCCGATGCCGGTTTCTATCAGCGTCCTGCTGCCGAGACTGCCGCAGTGATCGCTCAGCTGGAGCAGTTGCAGGCTGAACTCGAAGTGATGGTCGAGCGCTGGGCCGAGCTGGATGCCTGATTGATCCTGCTATAAAAAAGCCCGGCGTTCAGTGATGAGCGCCGGGCTTTTCGTAGGAGCTGCTGTGGTTTAGCTTTTGATCAGGCGCACCGCGAGCACATCACAGGGCGCACCGTGCAGCACGTCATTGGCAGTCGAGCCCAGCAGCAATGCCAGGCCGTGTCGGCCATGGCTGCCCACCACGATCAGGTCGCAGGTTTGTTCCTTGGCCAGGTGGTGGATCTCCTGGCGTGGCTGGCCGTAGGTCAGGTGGCTGTATTCCTTGGAGAGTTCCGGATACTTCACGATCAGTCGGTCCAGGCGTTCCTTGGCCTGATCGAACTGCTGTTGTTGCAGTTGTGACAGGTCCATGGGCACGTCGCCGCCAAAGGCCATGGCCATCGGCTCGACAATGTGCACCAGAGACAGCTTCGCCCCGTTGCTCACCGACAGTTCGCGAGCGCGGTGGATTACAGGATCGCACTCTTCGGTTAGATCTACAGCGACCAGAATGTGGTTGTAGGGCATGAGGTGCTCCTCCTGAGGATTGCAATATTGGTAAGTATGGCTGGTTTCAAGCGCATTGTTTTCAAAGTGACTCAATGCGCTCATCAAGAATCGGGAGTACAGATATGACGGTCTGGATAGTGGTGTCAATCCTGTTGGTGGTACTGAGTCCGCTGGCATGGTTGCGACCGTCGCGCCACCAGAGCGGCCGTATGGCCCTGCGCATGGAGGCGCGACGTATCGGATTGGCGATGCAACTGGCGCCTCAGGACTGGCCGCACTGGCTGAGCCAGGAGCCGCCGAGCCCTTGCGCGCAGTACCATCGACCGCGGCGTGGCAATCGGCCGGCGTGCTGGAGTTACTGGCAAAAAGCGCCGGGTGTGTGGGTCAATCAGTGGCAGGAGGTCTGCGAGGAGCCGGCGTTGCTGATTCATTTCGAAAAGTTGCCAGACAACGTTTACAAGGTCGAAGCAGACAAGCAGATGATCACGTTGTACTGGGGCGAGAAGGGCGAAGCGACGGTTTTGCAGGATATTGATGCGGTGCTGAAGGCTCTGGCATAAAGCGCGGAAATTTCGCGCCGCAATAGCGCGAAACGTCCGGCAGACAGGCAATAAAAAGCCCGACATCATCATCGGGCTGGAGTTGGCCAGGCAGGCCGGTAATTCGGTGTGCTGATCTTACGCTGGGCATTCGCCAAAAGCGTTCATGTTTTTTCTCAAGGTCCCGCCAGCGTAGCTTGTTAAACAAAGGCTGCAGCGAATTAGGGCGACTTTTCTAACTATTGATCCTATGAATGGCCTCACATGCAGCCGCGTGTTGCAGGGCTTCCCGGTACGGAAATGACCGGAAAGTCGCGTTTCAACCCGTATTTTGGGCGATTGACAATTGTCGGAAATTCCGTGAAGGTGACGTACCCAAATCAAACGGGCGTATGAATTGAGCGTTTGTATTACAGACCGCTCCTACAGAATCCCGACTATCGCGTTGGCGGGTGTGCCGGGTGGATGGGCGTAGCATTGACGTTAAACGTCCCTGCCGAGCCATTCGCCTGCGTCCGGCGTGTACTGTTCAGCTTCCATATCGTGGAGATCAGTTGATGATTTACGAAGGTAAAGCCATCACGGTTAAGGCTCTTGAAAGTGGCATCGTCGAATTGAAATTCGACCTCAAGGGTGAGTCCGTCAACAAGTTCAACCGTCTAACCCTGAACGAACTGCGTCAGGCCGTAGACACCATCAAGGCAGATGCTTCGATCAAGGGTGTGATCGTCAGCAGTGGCAAGGACGTGTTCATCGTCGGCGCCGACATCACCGAATTTGTCGAGAGCTTCAAGCTGCCTGATGCAGAGCTTGTTGCTGGCAACCTGGAAGCCAACAAGATTTTCAGCGATTTCGAAGACCTCAACGTCCCGACTGTCGCCGCGATCAACGGCATCGCCTTGGGTGGCGGTCTGGAAATGTGTCTGGCGGCGGACTACCGCGTCATGTCCACCAAAGCGAAGATCGGTCTGCCGGAAGTCAAACTGGGCATCTACCCGGGCTTCGGCGGTACCGTGCGCCTGCCGCGCATCATCGGTGCCGACAACGCCATCGAATGGATTGCCGCCGGCAAGGAAAACCGTCCTGATGACGCGCTGAAAGTTGGCGCAGTCGACGCAGTGGTTGCTCCCGAGAAGCTGCAGGAAGCGGCCCTGGAGCTGATCAAACGCGCCATCTCCGGCGAGTTCGACTACAAGGCCAAGCGTCAGCCGAAGCTCGAAAAGCTCAAGCTCAACGCCATCGAACAAATGATGTCGTTCGAAACCGCCAAGGGTTTCGTGGCCGGTCAAGCGGGCCCGAACTACCCGGCACCGGTCGAAGCGATCAAGACCATCCAGAAAGCCGCGAACTTCGGTCGCGACAAGGCGCTGGAAGTCGAGGCCAACGGTTTCGTCAAACTGGCCAAGACCTCTGCCGCGCAGAGCTTGATCGGTCTGTTCCTGAACGATCAGGAGCTGAAGAAAAAGGCCAAGGCCTACGACGAAATCGCCAAAGACGTGAAGCAGGCTGCCGTATTGGGCGCTGGCATCATGGGTGGCGGTATCGCTTATCAGTCGGCTTCCAAAGGGACGCCGATCCTGATGAAAGACATCAACGAGCACGGCATCGAGCAAGGTCTGGCCGAAGCTGCCAAATTGCTGGTAGGCCGCGTTGATAAAGGTCGCATGACCCCCGCGAAAATGGCCGAAGTACTTAACGGCATTCGCCCTACCTTGTCCTACGGTGATTTCGGTCACGTTGATCTGGTGGTTGAAGCGGTCGTCGAGAACCCTAAGGTCAAGCAAGCCGTTCTGGCTGAAGTGGAAGGCAAGGTCAAAGAGGACACCATCCTCGCGTCCAACACCTCGACCATTTCCATCACCTTGCTGGCCAAAGCCCTCAAGCGTCCGGAAAACTTCGTCGGCATGCACTTCTTCAACCCAGTGCACATGATGCCGCTGGTAGAAGTGATCCGTGGCGAGAAGTCCAGCGAGCTGGCCGTTGCCACCACCGTTGCCTACGCCAAGAAAATGGGCAAGAACCCGATCGTCGTCAACGACTGCCCGGGCTTCCTGGTCAACCGCGTGCTGTTCCCGTACTTCGGCGGTTTCGCCAAACTGGTCAGCGCCGGTGTGGACTTCGTCCGTATCGACAAGGTCATGGAAAAATTCGGCTGGCCAATGGGCCCGGCATACCTGATGGACGTGGTCGGCATCGACACCGGTCACCACGGTCGTGACGTGATGGCTGAAGGCTTCCCGGACCGCATGAAAGACGACCGTCGTTCGGCCATCGACGTGCTGTACGAAGCCAAGCGCCTGGGCCAGAAGAACGGCAAGGGCTTCTACGCCTACGAGACCGACAAGCGCGGCAAGCAGAAGAAAGTCGCCGATCCGTCGGTACTGGAAGTGCTCAAGCCGATCGTCTTCGAACAGCGTGAAGTCACCGACGAAGACATCATCAACTGGATGATGATCCCGCTGTGCCTAGAAACCGTGCGTTGCCTGGAAGGCGGCATCGTCGAAACCGCTGCCGAAGCCGACATGGGTCTGGTCTACGGTATTGGTTTCCCTCCATTCCGTGGCGGTGCGCTGCGCTACATCGATTCGATCGGTGTTGCAGAGTTCGTTGCCCTGGCTGACCAATACGCTGATTTGGGCGCGCTGTACCACCCGACCGCAAAACTGCGTGAAATGGCCAAAACCGGCCAGCGGTTCTTCGGTTAAGCGCCCCCAACTAGAGTGAGAGTGAATATATGAGCTTGAATCCTAGAGACGTCGTGATTGTCGACTTCGGTCGTACTCCGATGGGCCGCTCCAAGGGCGGTATGCACCGCAACACCCGCGCTGAAGACATGTCGGCGCACCTGATCAGCAAATTGCTGGAACGCAACGTCAAGGTTGATCCGAGCGAAGTCGAAGACGTGATCTGGGGCTGTGTGAACCAGACCCTGGAGCAGGGCTGGAACATCGCCCGCATGGCGTCC
The DNA here is from genome assembly GCF_029963765.1 of Pseudomonas sp. UYIF39. GTDB lineage: Bacteria > Pseudomonadota > Gammaproteobacteria > Pseudomonadales > Pseudomonadaceae > Aquipseudomonas. The sequence continues at coordinate 44,484 of NZ_JALBYU010000017.1, read as the reverse complement.
CTGATGACTCAGATCCCGCACACCGCTGCCGGCCAGACCGTCAGCCGTCTGTGTGGTTCGTCGATGAGCGCTCTGCACACTGCTGCGCAAGCGATCATGACCGGCAACGGTGACGTGTTCGTGGTGGGCGGCGTCGAGCATATGGGTCACGTGAGCATGATGCACGGTGTCGATCCGAACCCGCACATGTCCCTGTACGCGGCGAAAGCCTCGGGCATGATGGGTTTGACCGCTGAAATGCTGGGTAAAATGCACGGCATTAGTCGCGAACAACAGGACGCTTTCGGCGTGCGCTCCCACCAGCTCGCTCATAAAGCGACGCTGGAAGGCAAGTTCAAAGACGAAATCATCCCGATGCAGGGCTACGACGAGAACGGTTTCCTGAAATTGTTCGACTACGACGAAACCATTCGTCCGGAAACAACCCTGGAAAGCCTGGCGGCTCTGAAGCCAGCGTTCAACCCAAAGGGCGGCACCGTGACAGCCGGTACTTCGTCGCAAATCACCGATGGTGCTTCGTGCATGATCGTGATGTCGGCGCAGCGTGCACAGGACCTGGGCATCCAGCCTATGGCGGTGATTCGTTCGATGGCAGTAGCAGGTGTGGACCCGGCAATCATGGGCTATGGTCCAGTACCGGCCACACAAAAAGCACTGAAGCGCGCGGGTCTTGGCATTAACGATATTGACTTCTTCGAGCTCAACGAAGCTTTCGCCGCACAGGCCCTGCCAGTGCTGAAAGATTTGAAAGTACTCGACAAGATGAACGAGAAGGTTAACCTGCACGGCGGCGCCATCGCCCTGGGTCACCCATTTGGTTGCTCCGGTGCGCGTATCTCCGGCACTCTGCTGAACGTGATGAAGCAAAATGGCGGCACCTTCGGGGTAGCCACCATGTGCATTGGTCTCGGCCAAGGCATCTCCACCGTCTTCGAACGCGTTTAAGCGTTCCGTTGACGGAAGCCGGGGCCAAGTGCCCCGGTTTTTGTTTTTCTGAATTTTTTTGTTTTTATTTTGAAAAGATTTGAGCGAGGGCCAAACCATGCCGATACAACCTGGGCTCTACCAACATTACAAAGGTCCGCAGTACCGCGTATTCAGCATTGCGCGGCATTCGGAAACCGAAGAAGAAGTGGTCTTCTACCAAGCCCTGTATGGCGATTACGGCTTTTGGGTGCGTCCCTTGAGCATGTTCCTTGAGTCGGTCGAGGTGGACGGCGAACAGGTGCCACGCTTTGCTTTGGTGCAAGCCGAACCAAGCCTTTTTTCCAAGCCATAAGCTGAGTGCGCGCAATACCCTGCGCTTGACCTCACCTTGTAGCCACTATATATAGCGGTGCCGCGTCAGGCGCCAACCGCCTTTCACTTCTAGAATTCAGGAATTTTCTGATCCATGGGCAAATCGCTGGTCATTGTGGAATCCCCGGCTAAGGCCAAGACCATCAACAAGTATCTGGGTAACCAATACGTGGTGAAGTCGAGTATCGGCCATATCCGAGACCTGCCCACCAGCGGTTCGGCTAGCGCCAGCAAAGAGCCAGCCGCCAAGCGCGGCAAGGCCGCCGCGGGTGAAGGTCCGGTGCTCACGCCGAAAGAGAAAGCGCGCAAGCAGCTGGTCTCGCGCATGGGTGTCGATCCCGATCATGGCTGGAAAGCCAAGTACGAGATCCTCCCGGGCAAGGAAAAGGTCATCGAAGAGCTGCGCCGGCTCGCCAAAGATGCTGACACCATCTATCTCGCAACCGACTTGGATCGCGAGGGGGAAGCCATTGCCTGGCACCTGCGCGAAGCCATCGGTGGTGACGACAGCCGCTACAAGCGCGTGGTGTTCAACGAAATCACCAAGAAGGCGATTCAGGAAGCCTTCTCCAAGCCGGGCGAGCTGGACATTGATCGTGTAAACGCCCAACAAGCGCGTCGTTTCCTCGACCGCGTGGTGGGTTACATGGTTTCGCCACTGCTGTGGGCCAAGGTCGCTCGTGGCCTGTCCGCCGGTCGCGTGCAATCGGTTGCCGTGAAGCTGGTCGTCGAGCGTGAGCGTGAAATCCGCGCGTTCAACCCGGAAGAGTACTGGGAAGTTCACGCCGACCTCGGTACCGCCAAGGGCGCAACCGTGCGCTTTGACGTCGCTCGCGAGAAAGGCGAAGCCTTCAAGCCGCTTAACGAAGCTCAGGCCATGGCCGCGCTGGAGAAGCTCAAGGCTTCCAGCTACAGCATCGTCAAGCGCGAAGACAAGCCGACCAGCAGCAAGCCGTCGGCACCGTTCATCACGTCCACCCTGCAACAGGCTGCGAGTAACCGCCTGGGCTTCGGCGTGAAGAAAACCATGATGATGGCCCAGCGTCTGTACGAAGCCGGCTACATCACTTACATGCGTACCGACTCCACCAACCTCTCGGTCGATGCCGTGACGATGGCGCGTACTTATATTGAAGGCGAGTTCGGCAAGAAATACCTGCCGGAAAACCCGAATGTCTACAGCAGCAAGGAAGGCGCACAAGAGGCTCACGAAGCGATTCGTCCCTCCGATGCCAATACCGAGCCAAGCAAGCTGTCGGGCATGGAGCGTGATGCTGAGCGCCTCTACGAGCTGATCTGGCGCCAGTTCCTCGCTTGCCAGATGCTGCCGGCCCAATACCTGTCGACCACGGTCACCGTCGGTGCCGGTGACTTCGAGTTGCGCGCCAAAGGGCGCATCCTGAAGTTTGACGGTTACACCCGCGTCATGCCGCAAATTGCCAAGCCTGGCGATGACGACGTGCTGCCGGACATGGCTCAGGGCGACGCGATGAAGCTGATCAAGCTTGATCCGACCCAGCACTTCACCAAGCCGCCGGCGCGTTACTCGGAAGCGAGCCTGGTTAAAGAAATGGAAAAACGTGGCATCGGTCGTCCTTCGACCTACGCAGCGATCATTTCGACCATCCAGGATCGTGGCTACGTAGCGCTGCACAATCGTCGTTTCTACTCGGAAAAGATGGGCGACATCGTTACCGAACGTCTGGCCGAGAGCTTCTCCAATCTCATGGACTACGGCTTCACCGCCGGTATGGAAGAGAACCTCGATGACGTGGCTCAGGGTGAGCGCGACTGGAAGAACGTGCTCGACGAGTTCTACGGCGACTTCAAGAAGAAACTCGAAGTAGCCGAAAGCGCCGAAGGCGGCATGCGCGCCAACCAACCGGTGATGACTGATATTCCGTGCGTATTGTGCGGGCGTCCGATGCAGATTCGTACTGCATCGACTGGCGTGTTCCTTGGTTGCTCGGGCTACAGCCTGCCGCCGAAAGAGCGCTGCAAGGCCACGGTTAACCTGGTGCCGGGCGACGAAATTGCGGCGGACGACGAGGGTGAATCGGAATCGCTGGTGCTGCGTGGGAAGCACCGTTGCCCGATCTGCAGCACGGCGATGGACGCTTACTTGCTGGATGAGAAGCGCAAGCTGCACATCTGCGGTAACAACCCGGATTGCGACGGCTACGAAATCGAAGAGGGCACTTATCGCATCAAAGGCTACGAAGGTCCGAGCCTGGAATGCGACAAGTGCGGCAGCGAGATGCAGCTCAAGACCGGCCGTTTCGGCAAGTTCTTCGGCTGCACCAATGCGACGTGCAAGAACACCCGCAAACTGCTGAAAAGCGGTGATGCAGCACCACCGAAGATGGACCCGGTGAAGATGCCTGAGCTGAAATGCGAAAAGGTCAACGACACCTACATCCTGCGCGACGGTGCTTCCGGCCTGTTCCTGGCGGCCAGTCAATTCCCGAAAAACCGCGAGACGCGTGCTCCGCTGGTCATGGAAATTGTGCCGCACAAGGATGAGATCGATCCGAAGTACCACTTCCTCTGCGAAGCGCCGAAAAAAGATCCAGACGGCCTGCCTGCTGTGATCCGTTACAGCCGTAAAACCAAAGAGCAGTACGTACAGACTGAAGTCGACGGTAAGCCGACTGGCTGGAAAGCGTACTACGACGGCGGCAAGTGGACGGTTGAAGACAAGCGCCCGGCGAAGACCGCTAAGGCTTAACAGGTGCTGTACTGAAAAGGCCGCATGACAACCTTCGGGTTTTCATGCGGCCTTTTTGTTTTGTGCTTGCGGTGAGCTCGGGTGATCCCCGACACTGTCTGACCTGCGTGAAGCAATTATTTCGTTGTGGAGGCTGCCGTCATGGCCCACGAACTCTATACCCGTACCAACCAGAAGATTTACTTCGCCGGCCTGTCGCTGGAAGCGCTCGCCAGAGCCGAAGAGGGGCGGGCGATGAACTCCTTGGCGCTGATCCAGGCCGGACGCGAGTCGGCCCTGTTTCACCTGTACGGTGCGTTGCTGGGGCTGTGCCATGAAATCGCCGGTTTCTATCGCTTGCCTCAAGCCAATGCGCCTCGGGCCGAATTGCTGCTGACTCGCGAAGTGCTTGAAGCCATCGCAATTCCGGAAATGGCCGAGATGGTCGAGTTGGCCAATAATTCGGAAACCTGGCTGGCCAAACTGCTGGCAGCCCATGCTGCACTGTTTCAGCCGCCACGGGCGCCGCACAAACCTAAGGGGGACGTGACGCAGCCGCTGATCCTGGCCGTTAACCTGGATGAAGAAGAGGCTCCACAAGAGCTGAGCCGGGAAGAGCTGGAGAGCTGGCGTCAGAACCTCAAGGGACTGGCGATTCGGTTTCGCGAAGGCCTGAACGAGTGCTGAAGGATTAAGCGGAATAGTGGATGGCCCGGTGGGTTGTCCATTCAGGGATGAGAACTGTCGGACATTTCTCTTTGTAATGGCATCTGGTCAAGATCCCGAGCGAAGCCTGGCCGATGCCTATATAATCCCCGCCTTTCGTGGAGAACAGACCTTTATGCCAACGTCCTTTCTAGAAATTGTCGAGTTACCAGACGGCCGTATCGAGCTGCGCAGGGCTGAGGACGAGGGTTCTCTGGTTACTTTGGATTTCTCCGAGGATGCCAAAGCGTTCCTGCAGGGCCAGCACGTGGAAGTCGCCAAGGCGATGTTGAGCGTCGGCGTTCAGATGGCCGGACGCTTGGTTGAAGGCGAATTCAATACGGATGAGGGGGATCGGGTTCTTCATTGATCTCGCCCGTCGGTTTTTTGCTGATATCGCTACAGGTCGGCTTCTCTATCCTTGGAGAAGCCCCGCGCTGTTCAATGCGCGCATTGTTTGTCAGTTAACCCAATCGAATATTCAGGCTTTGTGCGTCCCCGATCCGGGCGGCGCTGATCAACTGTTGCCGTGAAGTTGTGCTCAATGGGTTAAGCCAGCTGACCACCGTGTGGCTGCGACCTAGGCGCAAGGCCTCGCAGGTCAACTGCTGAGCGCTCTGAGTGCCGCGCGGTTGCAGCAGCAGGATGCGTTCGCGGTTAAGTCCGGCGTCCCGCAACCAGGTCTGGGTCAGACTGGCGGGTGGAGCGATCAGCGTCAGCCAGCGCGCGTCCTGGTCCTGACTCAGTTCCCTGAGAATCGGCGCAAGAAGGTTCATGCAGTTCCCGGCTGCACCACGCAGCGACAGTTCACTGAAGACTTCGGGCTCGGCGCTCCAGGGTGACTCGACCACGTCTTTCAGAATCGGCGCCAAAGGCTGCACCATGAAAGCCTCGAACAACGGCAGTTGGGCTTGCTGTGGTGTGTGTGGGAACTGCATAAAGCCTCCTTTAGCGGCGAATGACGCCGACACTTAAGCCTTCGATCACCAGGTCCTGATCTTTCAGGTTCACTTCGATAGGGGCGAATTCAGGGTTTTCGGCAATCAACCAGACCTTGCTACCATCGCGCTTGAAACGCTTGACGGTCACTTCGTCGCCGATCCGCGCTACTACGATCTGGCCGTTGCGGGCTTCGCGGGTGGTGTGCACTGCCAGCAGGTCACCGTCGAAAATCCCCACGTCCTTCATGCTCATGCCATGAACCCGTAGTAGATAGTCGGCGCGAGGATGGAAGAACGACGGGTTGATGTTGCAGGACTCTTCGATGTGCTGCTGGGCGAGGATCGGTGCGCCGGCAGCCACTCGGCCAATGATCGGCAGGGTGGACTCGTCGGCCTTGGCTTCGAAACCGGGGATGCGAATGCCGCGGGAAGCACCGGGCGTCATCTCGATCGCGCCTTTGCGGGCCAGCGCCTTGAGGTGTTCTTCCGCCGCATTGGGTGACTTGAAACCCAGTTCCTGAGCGATTTCCGCGCGGGTGGGCGGGTAGCCGTTGTCTTCGAGGCAGCGTTTGATGAAGGCCAGAATCTCTGCTTGGCGTGGCGTCAGCTTTAGCATATTGATCGCTCTGTCTTTTTATACAGTGACTGGGATTATATACAGTGAAACGGTCTTGGCAATGCCCCTTTTTTGGCCGGCCGCCAAGCGGTCGATAAGCCTGCTGATTCACGCTTGGGAGTTGTATGGTTAAATAGCTGACTGACCATTCTCAAAACGAACCGACAGGCTTGACAATGCACAGGCTGAAACGTATGTTTCAAACAAGTGTTTGTCATGCGGAGTAGCCATGGCCCAGTCGGAAACCGTTGAACGCATTCTTGATGCTGCCGAGCAATTGTTCGCGGAAAAAGGTTTTGCTGAAACCTCATTGCGTCTGATCACCAGCAAGGCTGGAGTCAATCTGGCGGCGGTTAACTATCACTTCGGTTCGAAGAAGGCGCTGATCCAGGCAGTTTTCTCGCGCTTTCTCGGGCCGTTCTGCTTAAGCCTTGATAAAGAGCTGGAGCGGCGTCAGGCCAAGCCGGAGAACAGGCCGACGCTTGAAGAGCTGCTGGAAATCCTCGTCGAGCAAGCCCTGGTGGTGCAACCACGCAGCGGCAACGATCTGTCGATTTTCATGCGTTTGCTGGGTCTGGCTTTCAGTCAGAGCCAAGGGCACTTGCGACGTTATCTGGAAGACATGTACGGCAAGGTGTTCCGCCGCTACATGATGTTGGTCAACGAAGCTGCACCGCGTATTCCGCCGATTGAGCTGTTCTGGCGCGTGCACTTCATGCTCGGCGCCGCCGCGTTCAGCATGTCCGGTATCAAAGCCCTGCGCGCAATTGCCGAGACCGACTTCGGTGTGAACACCTCCATTGAGCAAGTCATGCGTCTGATGGTGCCGTTCCTGGCAGCGGGTATGCGCGCCGAAACCGGCGTGACCGATTCGGCCATGGCCACCGCACAGTTGCGTCCACGCAGCAAATCAACCCCGGTTGCCGCCAAGGTTTAACCGCACACGGGTGGGCGCGGCAGCTGACATCCGCTAAGCTAGCCGCCCATGCCGACTCTCGTTCTGAACCCGCTCCCCATTTGTATCGCCGACCTGCCGGGCATTGCCCATGGCGGCGATTGCGTGCGAGCCGGGTTTATCGTTATCAAGGAATCTCTATGACTGCTGGCCTGCAAGGCTCGTTGATGGTGGACGTCGCCGGTACCTGGCTGACGGCTGAAGATCGCCAATTGTTGCGCCAACCCGAAGTGGGCGGCCTGATCATTTTCGCCCGCAACATCGAACACCCGCGCCAGGTGCGCGAGTTGAGCGCCGCAATCCGCGCCATTCGCCCCGATCTGCTGCTGGCAGTCGACCAGGAGGGCGGCCGGGTTCAGCGTTTGCGTCAGGGCTTCGTGCGTCTGCCAGCCATGCGCGCCATCGCTGACAATCCGAATGCCGAGTACCTCGCCGGGCAGTGCGGCTGGATCATGGCGACTGAAGTGCTGGCAGTCGGCCTCGATCTGAGTTTCGCTCCGGTGCTGGACCTCGACTTCCAGCGCAGCGCCGTAGTCGGCACCCGTTCATTTGAAGGTGATCCTGAGCGTGCAGCGTTGTTGGCGGGTGCCTTCATTCGCGGCATGAACAGCGCCGGCATGGCCGCCACCGGCAAGCACTTTCCCGGTCACGGCTGGGCCGAGGCCGATTCCCACGTTGCGATCCCTGTTGATGAGCGCAGTCTCGACGAAATCCGCGCCAATGACCTGGTGCCGTTCGCCCGACTGAGCAAGCAATTGGCTGCGGTCATGCCGGCCCACGTTATCTATCCGCAAGTCGATTCCCAACCCGCCGGCTTCTCCCGCCGCTGGTTGCAGGACATCCTGCGTGGCGAGCTGCAATTCGACGGTGTGATCTTCAGCGATGACCTGTCGATGGCCGGCGCCCACGTGGTCGGTGATGCTGCCAGCCGTATCGAAGCGGCGCTGACGGCCGGTTGCGACATGGGCCTGGTGTGCAACGATCGCGCGGCCGCCGAATTGGCCCTGAGCGCCGTCCAGCGTCTGAAGGTCAAACCATCCGAACGCATTGCGCGGATGCGCGGCCAGTCGTACGCCAACACCGAATATCGTCAAGACCCACGCTGGCTGACAGCCGTGGGCGCGCTCAAAGATGCTCAACTGATTGATTGAGGACTTTTCGTTATGACGGTTTACGCGATTATCGGCGGCACCGGCCTGACTCAACTCGAAGGCTTGAGTATTCGTCAATCATTGGCGGTGGACACCCCTTACGGTGCGCCTTCGGCTGAAGTGCAGATCGGCGAGTACGCCGGCAAGGAAGTGCTGTTTCTTGCGCGTCACGGTCATCCTCACCGTTTTCCGCCGCATCAGGTGAACTACCGCGCCAACCTCTGGGCGCTGAAACAGGCCGGCGCCGAAGCGATTCTAGCGGTCAACGCCGTGGGTGGGATTCATTCCGCGATGGGGGCCGGGCATTTCTGCGTGCCGCATCAACTGATCGACTACACCAGCGGTCGCGAACACACCTATTTCGCCGATGATCTGCAGCAGGTCACACACATCGATTTCAGCTATCCATACAGCGAGCCACTGCGTCAGCAGTTGATCGCGGCGTTGGCGGCCGAAGGTGTTGGCTACAGCAGTCATGGCGTGTACGCCTGCACTCAAGGGCCGCGGCTGGAAACTGTCGCTGAAATCGCCAGACTGGAGCGCGACGGATGCGACATCGTCGGCATGACCGGAATGCCGGAAGCGGCATTGGCTCGCGAGCTGGAACTGGATTACGCCTGTCTGGCGCTGGTAGTAAACCCGGCAGCGGGCAAGTCGACAGCAGTGATCACCATGGCCGAGATTGAGCAAGCGTTGCATGACGGGATGGGGGCGGTGAAGTCGACGTTGGCTCGGGTGCTTAGAGGCTGAGCAGTCGTCATACCGCGATGACGATTTAATAATCGCCGCTACTTTTCCAACTTGTCCGGCAGGGGCGCAAACAACGCTTCAATATCATCACTCTGCAACTTCCAGTCCCCGGTCTTGCGCCCATCCAGCACGCCAGCCGCCAAGTCGGATTTTTCCTTCTGCAGATGCTGAATCTTCTCTTCCACCGTGCCCCTGGCAATCATCTTGTAGACGAACACCGGTTTCTCCTGACCAATGCGATACGCCCGGTCAGTGGCCTGATTTTCCGTCGCCGGATTCCACCACGGATCGTAGTGAATCACCGTGTCAGCTTCGGTCAGGTTCAGGCCAACACCGCCAGCCTTCAGGCTGATCAGAAAGATCTGACGCTTGCCGCTCTGGAAGTCTTTTACCGGTGCGCGTCGGTCGCGGGTCTGCCCTGTCAGCAGCGCATAATCGACTCCGCGTTTCTTCAGCTCCTCTTCAATCAGCGACAGCATTGAAGTGAATTGCGAGAACAGCAGAATCCGCCGACCTTCATCGAACAATTCCTCAAGCATTTCCATCAGGCTGTCGAGCTTGCCTGAGGTGCTGCCGCGAGTGGGCAGGGTGGCATCGTTGACCAGACGCAAATCGCAGCAGACCTGACGCAGCTTCAGCAGCGCCTCAAGAATGATGATCTGGCTGCGCGCCACGCCCTTGCGGGTAATCTCGTCGCGGACTTTTTTGTCCATCGCCAGGCGCATGGTTTCGTACACATCGCGCTGGGCTTCGTTGAGCTCGACCCAATGGATGATTTCGGTTTTTGGCGGCAACTCGGTCGCCACTTGTTCCTTGGTTCGACGCAGCAGAAACGGTTTGATCCGACCGTTGAGGTGCTGAAGTCGTACTTCGCTGGAGCGCTTTTCGATCGGCACGCGGTAATCGCGGTTGAAGCTTTTCACGTCACCCAGCCAGCCGGGCAGCAGGAAGTGAAACAGCGACCACAGTTCACCCAGGTGGTTTTCCAGCGGCGTGCCGCTCAGGCACAGACGCTGACGGGCATTCAATTCGCGGGCAGCGTGGGCGGCCTTGCTGTTGGGGTTTTTGATGTATTGCGCCTCGTCCAGAACCAACACGTGCAAAGGCTGCGCGGCGAGACGTTCGACGTCCTTGGGCAGCAGCGCATAGGTGGTCAGGATCAGGTCGTAATCGGCCAGCGTGTCGAAATGCTTTTTGCGGCTGGCACCGTACAGCGCCAGCACTTTGAGTTGCGGCGTGAAGTGTGCCGCTTCATCCAGCCAGTTAGGGATCAGGCTGGTGGGCATCACCACCATGCACGGCCGATCGAGGCGTCCGGCGTTCTTCTCACTGAGAATGTGCGCCAGGGTTTGTAGGGTTTTGCCCAGACCCATGTCGTCCGCGAGAATCCCGCCGACTTCCAGTTGCCGCAACGACTGCATCCAGCTCAAGCCTTCCAGCTGATAGGGGCGCAAGGTCGCGTTCAAGCCTTCCGGTGCGGTCGCGGTGAAGTCCTTGATGTCCCGCAGCCGCTGGGCAAAAGTGCGAATTTGCTCGCCACCCTCCCAGAGTAACGGCAGGTCTTCCAGCGGATTCAGTCGCGTGGCATCGGCCTTGCTCAGGCGCAGTGTCGTTTCGCCGGGCCCTTGCAGATAGAACTCGCCGAGGGTCGCCAGCACCGGTTTCAATCGGCCGAAGGGCAGGGCGACTTGCAACGGGCCGTACTCGGAGTTCGGGCGATTGGGAATGTTCACCAGGATCAACTCGTCGTCGCGACGTCGTGCAAGGCGTTCCGGGTTGAGGATCTCGGTGTGGGAGCGCATCAGGTTCAGCAGGATCGGCAGCAGGCTCAGCCGTTCTCCGTTGACGATGATTCCCAGTTCCAGATCGAACCAGTCGCGCTCCGGTGCCTGTTCTACGGTGGCGTACCAATCGTCCACGGCAGTCAGGTCGAAACCGAAGTCTTCGTCGATCTGCAACTCCCAACCCTGGGTGCGCAGCTTCGGCAGTTCATTGAGGGTGAAGGTCAGCCAGGCGCTGTCGTTGACCATCTCGAAAAGTTCGCCGGCACTTTCCGGCAAGGCTTTGCTTTGCCGGGTGGCGACCTTGAAACCGAGGATTCGTAGTTGCTCCCTGTAGGTCTGTTCGACTTCCGGGTGGCGTTTTATCCGTAACGTTTGCGTCTCCTGACGTATCAGGATGTCAGCGTTCTTCTGCCCGGAAACGTATTCATCCAGATAGCTGAAAGACAACGCCGCGCGATGCTGAATATAACGCTGCATCTTGCCGTTGCGCGGTTCGAAGGCGCTGAACTCGATGCTCGCCAGCCACAAGCGCGGCACCGGTTGCACGTTGTCCACCAGCACTTGCGGCGCCTTCGGGCTACGGTTTTCCAGTACGGCTTGAAGTTTCTCGAGTAGCTCGGCGTCTTGCGCGGCGGCGGGGTAAGCCAGGGTTTCCTGCACTTTCAGTAGCACTGCCGCGCAGTGCTTGCAGTTGCTGTGGACCGGGCAAGTGCAGGTGGCATCGATCATCAGCAAGGTGGCTTTGGCTGACTCGCGCAGGCGAATGGTCTGACGGTAAACGTTACCGCCAGAGCCCTCGCAGGCGGCAATGATCGTGGCGTCGCCAGCCTCGACGATCCTGACGCGGTTCTCCAAAGCGTAGCGACGGCCACGCTCCAGGCTCTGTTCCTTGAATCGGCTGACCCAGGAAGGTGCCAGGGGTTTGCTCAGGGTCGCAGGCATAAGGGCTTCAATCAGTCCGGAATTTCATCGGGGACTGGCCGAGGCGCAGGGGCGGTCAGCGAGGTGATCTTGATCAACATGCCCAAGTGGCCATTGTCGAGGAAGTTCAGCTGGCCGTTCTTGGTGTGGCTTTCCTGCTTCATACGCTCGCTGGCGGTGACCATGCCGTTGGCGTCGATCTGGTTAACCCAGAAATCCGCGTCCACATCAGTGAAACGTCCCAGTTTCATACTCAGCGTGCCCTCGATCGGGAACTGACCGAACTGTTCTTTGCCCTCACTGATCGCGACTTTGCTGGCTTCTTCGCCGAGAGTCTGTTGCCAGGCCTTGTGCAGCAACACCGTGTATTCATTGCTGGCGGTGAGTTTTTCCACTTCGCCATTCAGGCTTGGCGTGCGCAGGCTGTCGGGGCTGATCGGCTGGGCGCCGGCAGCCCAGTCTTCCGGCGCGGCGCGGCTGACGATAGCGGGCACGGCGTTTTGGCGGACCAGAATCATTTCAATCTGATACAAGTCATCGGCAAATGCCGTAGGGGCGACCAGCGCTGTTATTAACATTGTCAACACGGTCAGTAAGCGAAACAGGCGCATGCGGCGTCCTTCAAGCAGTTTTTGGAATGAGGTGCTCAAACAGCGCCTCTACAGTATTAAAGCGCTCTTCCGAGCGCTCCATCGGCACCTGGAATTTAAACATCGTGGCGCCTTCGAATTTGTAGCGTTTGGGCTGGCTCTGGATCAGCTTGATCAGCGTCAGCGGGTCAACCGGTGTTTGCGTCGCGAACTCGATTCGGCCGCCTTGCGGGCCGCCGTCGACTTTCTTGATGCCCAGTAGCTCGGCCTGCAATTTCAGCGCGGTAATGCGCATCAGGTTCTTGGTCGGCTCCGGCAGCAGGCCGAAACGATCGATCATCTCCACCTGCAAGTCCTTGAGGCCTTCCTCGTCGGTGGCCGAGGCGATGCGCTTGTAGAGAATCAGTCGGGCATGTACGTCCGGCAGATAGTCCTCGGGAATCAACGCCGGTACTCGCAGATTGACTTCCGGACCACCGCCGAGCGGCTGATCGAGGTTCGGTTGTTCGCCCTTGCGGATCGACTTCACCGCGCGCTCGAGCATCTCCATGTACAGCGTAAAACCGACGGCCTGGATCTGCCCGCTCTGCCCGTCGCCGAGCAATTCGCCGGCGCCACGGATTTCCAGGTCGTTGGTGGCGAGCACGAAGCCCGCACCGAGGTCCTGGGTATTGGCGATCGCTTCCAGACGTTTTTCGGCGTCAGGCGTGATTTGCTGGCGCGGTGGCGTCAGCAAATAAGCGTAAGCCTGGTGGTGACTGCGACCGACCCGGCCTCGCAACTGGTGCAGCTGCGCCAGGCCGAACTTGTCGGCACGCTCGATGATGATGGTGTTGGCGCTCGGCACGTCAATACCGGTCTCGATGATGGTCGAGGCGATCAGCACGTTGAAGCGCTTATGGTAGAAGTCGCTCATCACTTGTTCGAGATCGCGTTCGCGCATCTGCCCGTGGCCGATACCGATCCGTGCTTCCGGCACCAGTTCGGCGAGGTCGGCGGCGCATTTCTCGATGGTCTTCACGTCGTTGTGCAGGTAGTAGACCTGGCCGCCACGCAACAGCTCACGGAGCAAGGCCTCTTTGACCGTGCTCTTGTTCTGCTCCATGACGAAAGTCCGTACCGACAGGCGACGGGCCGGCGGCGTGGCGATGATCGACAGGTCGCGCATGCCCGACACCGCCATGTTCAGCGTGCGCGGAATCGGCGTGGCGGTCAGGGTGAGGATGTCGACTTCACTGCGCAGGGCTTTGAGCTGTTCCTTCTGACGGACACCGAAACGGTGTTCTTCGTCGATGATCACCAGCCCCAGGTTTTTGATTTTCACATCGTCGGATAGCAGTTTGTGGGTGCCGATGACGATGTCGATCTTGCCTTCGGCCAAGTCAGCGATGGCTGCATTCACTTCCTTGGTCGACTTGAATCGGCTCATCACTTCCACGCTCACCGGCCAATCGGCGAAGCGGTCGCGGAAGCTGTTGTAATGCTGCTGGGCGAGCAGGGTGGTCGGCACCAGAATCGCCACTTGACGACCGCCGTGTACCGCGATGAACGCTGCGCGCATCGCCACTTCGGTCTTGCCGAAACCGACGTCGCCGCAGACCAGGCGGTCCATCGGTTTCGGCGCGAGCATGTCGGCGCGCACCGCTTCGATGGTGGTTTGCTGGTCCGGAGTTTCTTCGAAAGGGAAGCCGGCGCTGAAGGTCGCGTAATCGGCTTTCGGGTCGGCAAACGCATAACCTTCGCGAGCGGCGCGGCGGGCATAGATGTCGAGCAACTCGGCGGCCACATCGCGTACTTGTTCGGCAGCTTTGCGTTTGGCTTTCTGCCAAGTCTCGGAGCCGAGGCGGTGCAACGGGGCCAGGGCATCGTCGCTGCCGGTGTATCGGGCGATCAGATGCAGGTTGGCCACCGGCACGTAAAGCTTGGCGTTTTCGGCGTATTCGAGGGTCAGGAACTCGGCGGCCTGACTATCAATTTCCAGGATCGTCAGCCCGAGATAGCGACCGACGCCGTGATCGATGTGCACCACCGGCGCGCCTTCGCGCAACTCGGTGAGGTTTTTGATCACGGCATCGTTGTTGGCGTCGGCGCGTTTCTCGCGGCGACGGCGCTGCATCACGCGCTGACCGAACAACGGGCTCTCGGCGACCAGGGCCAAGGCCGGATCGTCGAGTACCAATCCTTCGTCGAGCGGCGCGATGGTGATTGCCAGGCGCTCTTTGCTCGCGACAAAGTCCGGCCAGCTGTCGACGGTTTTCGGCCGCAGCTTCAAGCGTTCCAGCAACTCCAGCAACACTTCACGACGGCCCGCGGACTCGGCGGTAAACAGCACGCGACCGGGGAACTCGTCGAGGAAACCCGCCAGCGCCGCCAACGGCTGGGTGGCCTTGGCTTCGATGGCCAGGTTCGGCAGCTCCCGAGCGGGGAAGCGTTCGCGACCGACGCCGGTTTCCACGTCCTGTTGACTGGCAACCACGCGCGGCCAGTTCTTCAGCCGAGCGAAGCAATCTTCCACCGGCAGGAACAGTTCAGCCGGCGGCAATAAAGGACGGGCCGGATCGACGCGACGTTCTTCATAGCGATTGCGCACGTCGTTCCAGAAGTTTTCCGCCGCCTGCTCGATGCCGGGCAGGGAAAACACTTGCGTGTCCTGCGGCAGGTAATCAAACAGCGTGGAGGTTTCGTCGAAGAACAGCGGCAGGTAGTACTCGATACCGGCTGGTGTAATCCCGCTGCTCAAGTCCTGGAAGATCGGGCAGCGACGGAAGTCGACATCGAAACGCTCACGGAAGCGCGCCTTGAAGCGGGTGACCGCATCTTTTTGCAGCGGAAACTCTCTCGCTGGCAGGAGGCGTACCGTTTCCACTTTGTCGATGGAGCGCTGGTTGTCCGGATCGAATGTACGAAGGGTCTCGATTTCGTCGTCGAACAGGTCGATGCGGAAAGGTAATTTGCTGCCCATCGGGAACAGATCGATCAGCGAGCCGCGGACGGTAAATTCGCCGTGCTCGTAGACGGTATCGACGTAGCGATAGCCGCTGGCCTCAAGCCGGGTGCGCATTTGCTCGACATCGAGCTTCTGGCCGACGTCCAGCACCAGGCTGCTGCCGAGCAGGAATTTGGTCGGCGCCAGGCGATGCAGGGCTGTGGTGATCGGCACGACCAAAACGCCATGACTCAGCTCCGGCAATCGATACAGCGCGGAGATTCGCTGGGAAATAATGTCCTGGTGCGGCGAAAACAGATCGTAGGGCAGGGTTTCCCAGTCCGGGAAATGCAGCACCGGCAAATCCGGGGCGAAGAAACTCAGCTCCTGTTCCAGCCGTTCGGCACTTTGGCTGTCGGCGGTCAGCAGCAGGGTGAAGCGCTTGGCAGCGCTGGCGGCCTCGGCAATGGCCAGGCTCAGGGCGGCACCGGGCAGGTTGCCCCAGTGCTGTTTACCTGCCGCGGCAGGGAGAAGCGGTAGACGCAGAACGGGCACGGAAGGTTGAGCTCCAAGCGTTGCGACAAAGTCGGTAATTGTAGCGGTCCCGGGTGCCGCCTGTCAGTTGCAGATGTGTCTATTACGCAGGTTGGGCGAAATGTAGTGGTAAAGACAAAATCGGCCCGTTTTTTAGTGAAAATGACTGAATATGTAGTGGCAAAACGACCGAGTGTTACGGAGGGTTACAGACAAGACAGTGTTGTCGCCCAAAAAATGAACGCGCTGCAGGCCGCGGTTTCATTGGGCTTTAGCCGTGCGTGATTTTTTTGAAGAGGATTTTGTTACTGGCCGCGCGACAGGCGCGCATTGCTACGGGAGGCACTCGGCGGCATAATGTAGCCCCTTTTTTCTGCCCCTACATGTGGAAGGTTCCCGTGACTCAGAAGCCCGACCAGTGTCTTGGTGAATGGATCGACCGTGAAGCACTCGCAGAAGCGATGATTCCGCTTATCGGTCAGCTCTACCGCAATAACAACGTGGTGAGCTCGATCTATGGCCGCAGCCTGATCAATCGTTCAGTCATTGCGATTCTCAAAGCTCACCGCTTTGCTCGTCATCGTCAGTCTGATGACAGCGAATTGTCCGTCCACGAAACATTCCCGCTGCTCAAGGCAATGAGCGAGCTCAAGCTCGGCGCTGCTTCGGTAGACCTGGGCAAGCTTGCAGTCAGGTTCAAGGCTGAAGGCAATGGCCGCACTGCCGAGCAGTTCGTCCGTGAAGAACTGGCTGACGTCGTTGGTCAGCAAAACGTTTCCGCCCGCAAAGGCACCGACGTTGTTCTGTACGGCTTCGGTCGTATCGGCCGTCTGCTGGCGCGCATCCTGATCGAGAAAACCGGTGGTGGCGACGGCCTGCGTCTGCGCGCCATCGTTGTCCGCAAGGGCGCCGAGAACGATCTGGTCAAACGTGCCAGCCTGCTGCGTCGTGACTCGGTTCATGGTCCGTTCGATGGCACCATCACCATTGATGAAGCCAACAACACCATCACCGCCAACGGCAACCTGATCCAGGTTATTTACGCGAAAAACCCGACTGAAGTGGACTACACCCAGTACGGCATCAAAGACGCGCTGCTGGTGGACAACACCGGTGTATGGCGTGACGCCGAGGGTCTGGGCCAGCACTTGGCTTGCCCGGGTATCGACCGCGTTGTTCTGACCGCGCCTGGCAAAGGCAAGCTGAAGAACATCGTTCACGGTATCAACCACGGTGAAATCACCGCTGACGACAAGATCGTTTCCGCGGCTTCCTGCACCACCAACGCCATCGTGCCGGTGCTCAAAGCCGTCAACGACAAGTTCGGCATCATCAACGGTCACGTTGAAACGGTTCACTCGTACACCAACGACCAGAACCTGATCGACAACTTCCACAAAGGCGATCGCCGTGGCCGTAGCGCCGCGTTGAACATGGTGATCACCGAGACCGGTGCTGCCACCGCTGCTGCCAAGGCGCTGCCTGAACTGGCCGGCAAGCTGACCGGTAACGCGATCCGCGTTCCGACGCCAAACGTGTCGATGGCCATTCTCAACCTGAACCTTGAGAAAGCCGCCACCCGTGAAGAGATGAACGAGTACCTGCGCTACATGGCGCTGCACTCCGATCTGCATAAGCAAATCGACTACGTCAATTCGCAGGAAGTGGTTTCCACCGACTTCGTTGGCTCGCGCCACGCAGGTGTGGTGGACGCTGAAGCAACCATCAGCCAAGACAACCGCGTTGTTCTGTACGTTTGGTACGACAACGAATTCGGTTACAGCTGCCAGGTGGTACGCGTGATGGAAGACATGGCCGGTGTAAACCCGCCTGCATTCCCGCGCTAAGCGTAAGCTGCACATGAAACGCCCCGACTTTGGTCGGGGCGTTTTTGTTTGTGCTCTACTTATATCGTTTTAATCTTTCCGGCTGAGAATTAAGAATTATCTAAAATTCGATACAAAGTTCATTTTGAATATAAAAAATAAAAACTCCTAATAAAAATAAGCAGTTGTCGGCTATCGGGCTTTGGATAATTAAAGCGGATCCAATTCATCAGGCGATACATATTTGACGTCATTTAATTGTTTCCTTCGGAAGCTTGACACTCCAAAGCGCTGAATCTAGTGTCGCCAATGACAACGCCCGCTCTGCCTCGGGCTCGTAACGCTTGCGATGACTCCGCTGTACAGCAATCCTCCAAAAAGACAGGAATCTCATTCCTGCTCACATCACAATAAATCCAGATAAACAGCGTCGGCTTAGTTGCCGTCCAGAAATCTATTTTGCATTGCTCACCCTGCCAAAAGTGTCTTGCGGTCACGGCCTGCTATTGCCTGACTTTTACGCGGTTGGTCTATCGGGAGAGTTGAACATGGCTGAAGAACGCTCAAGACTATTGTCACTGTTACCCCGTTTGGTTGGTTTGGGAGTTCTTGGGTTTGTTGTTTGGCTGTTGTTATCGACGTTGCTGATGCCGTTGGTGTCGGCCTCGGCCACACGGGCGATTTTGAATGCACCGGTGATACTGCTGACAACGCCAATTGACGGAGTGGTGAGCGCACTGGAGGTCAAACCCGGTGCGACGTTTGTCCAGGGCCAGAAAATCGCCGTTGTTGAAAACCCGCGAGCGAATCAGGAAACCTTGCTGACCCTGCAAACCCGGCGCCTGACCCTTGAGCAACAGCTGTCCTCTTCAGCCAGTCAGGCTGAGCACGATCAGCAGTATTACGAGGCGTTGGAGAAAACCAGCCAGCAATACCAAACGGCATTCCATACCCGCCAACTCTTTACCCAAAGGGCCTTGAAAGCCGAGAGCAGTGCCGCCAGTGCGCGGTTGATGGATGCTCAGGAAACCGTCGAACGCAATCTCGAGTTGTTCGTTCAAGGGGCGGTGAGTGGCGCGGTGGTTGCCTCGTCGAAAGCTCAGCTGGCTTCCTTGCAGGGTGCGGCCGAGTCGGTGCGTTCGCAATTGCGGATCAACGACGGCGATGTGAGTGCCGCCAACAAACAGGTTTACCTCGATCCCGATCAGTTGCGCATGTTCGACCTCAGTGCGCAAATGACCACGCTGAAACTCAGCCTGGAGAATCAGGCGCGCAATCGCGCGACCTATCAGCAGGAGCTCGACAACCTCAACCAACTGATCGAAACCGAACAGAATCGGGTCAAGTTGATGGCCGGTTACGACGTCGTGGCGTATTCGCCAGGCACCGTCCAGGAGCTGTTGGCGCCGCAGGGCACGCTGGTGCAGGCCGGATCGACTTTGCTGCGCGCCACTGATTGCGCGCAGAGCTACGTCATTGCGGTGTTCCCCGAGCGCATGGCCAGCAAGATCGACCGTGACAGCGTCCTAACAGTGAAAATCCGCGGCCTGGATCAACCGCTCAAAGCCAGCGTGGTGCAGTTGTTGTCCAGCGCTTCGGACATTCGCGCCAACACCTACAGCGTGCCGTTCCCTTACGCCGAACAGAACTCGGTGTACGTCGTCGGTTCGTTTGCCGCCGATTTGACTGACGCTCAGCGCGCCATGACCTGCAATCCCGGGTTGTGGGCGAGTGCCGAGGTCTCGCGGCCATGAATATCGTTTTTCGAGGAATGTTGGGTTTGATGCTGCTTGCCAGCGGAGTGTCTGCAATGGCCACGCAAGCGAGGCCGCAATTGGCGGTGATGACCTGTGCGGCGCTGGACCGGGCCGTGACGTCCTTGCCGGCAGGTCCGGTACTGGTGGCCAGTTATCCACCGCTGGATGGCCAGCCTGCGCCGATCCTGGCATTGCGCGGCGTAGCGTTCACTTACGATAACGCGCTGGCGAGCATTGCGCTGTTTGCATGTGGCAAGACCGAGTCGGCGCGGCGGATCGCCGATGCATTGGCGTTCGCCACGCGCCACGATCCGGAATATCAGGATGGACGACTGCGCAATGCCTACGCTGCCGGCCCGGTCGGTGCACCGTCTATGAAACTGCCGGGCTACTGGAGTACCGAGCGCAACGCCTGGAATCAGGACGCCTATCAAGTCAGCAGCGCCACCGGCAATCAGGCGTGGGCAGCGTTGGCCTTGTTGGAGGCTTTTCGCCAAAGCGGCGAGGCGTCTTACCTTGAAGCTGCGCGACAAGCCTTGCACTGGTCGCAGCAAAATACCTACGACGGGCAATCACCGGCAGGCTTCAGCGGCGGTTATTACGGCTATTTCTCCAAACAGATCCAGCAAAACTGGAAATCCACCGAGCACAACGTCGATCTGGCGGCGGCGTGGTCGGCGCTCAACAATGTGGCGCCGGATCAGGAGGCGGCGCGGCAGGCGCGGATTGCCCGGCAGTTTGTGAACAGCCAGTGGGACGCTGAAGAAGGGCGCTTTCTGATCGGTACCGGAGCGGATGGCCAAACCTCGGACCGCGTGCGCTCTGGTCTGGATGCGCAGATCTGGCCATTGATCGCTTTGCACGATCCACCCAAGGACTGGCGTCGGGTCTTCGCATTCATCGACCACGCTCACCGCGCCGGCGAAGGTTACGGTTTCAACCGTGATCCCGACGGTTTATGGACCGAAGGCACCGCCCAGGCCGCTGCCGTCGCGCGTTTGAGCGGCCTGAGTGACAAGGCACAACCGCTGTGGAGCGTGTTGCTGGCCCAAGAGGCCGGCAATGGCTGGCTGTTTGCAACACCGGCGCCGCGCATCAGTACCGGGCTGGCCATAGGCCCGGACTCCGTCACCAATGACTTTTTCTATTACCACCTGCCTCACTTGGGCGCTACAGCGTGGGCGGCGATTGCGGCCACCGGCGTCAATCCCTTCACCGGTTCGCTAGAGGCTGACTGACATGCAGGCACTGGACTCGCTGCAACTGCTGCAAATCAATTTCTGGACGCTGGCAGTGGTGATTCTGTTCACCTGTCTGACCCATCGGGATCAATGGGCGGCGCGTGCCGGTTTCGGCGCAATCACCGTGTTGTTGCTGGTCAACTACGCCGCCTGGCGGATTCGCGACACGTTGCCCGACAGTCATTCAGGCTTTGCCACGGTCTGGGCGTACGCCTTTTTGTTCTTCGAGATGCTGGCGATTGGTTACACGCTGTTTTCTATCATCGTGATGCTGTGTCGCTCGGATCACTCCAAGGATGCTGATGCCAGCGAGCGGCGGCTTCGCGCACAGGGCGCGAACGTGCCAGCGGTGGACGTGTTTATCGCCACGTATAACGAAGGTTTGGACATCCTGGAAAAAACCATCATTGCCGCCCAGGCCATCGACTACCCCAACTTCACCCTCTGGGTGCTCGACGATACGCGCCGCGACTGGTTGCGCGATTACTGCGCCGAGGTCGGCGTGCAATACGCGCGGCGCCCCGACAACTCACACGCCAAGGCCGGCAATCTGAACAACGGCTTGCGCCAATCGGCGGCCGGCAGCAATGCACCTTACATTCTGGTGCTCGACGCCGACTTCGCCCCGCAGCAACCGATTCTGATGCGCACGCTGGGGTTGTTCGACGACGCGAAAGTCGGTCTGGTGCAAACGCCGCAGTTCTATTACAACCCTGATCCGATTCAGCACAACCTCGGCACGTCTGCCTGCTGGGTGGATGAGCAGCGGGTGTTCTTTGATGTGTTCCAGCCAGCCAAGGACGGTTGGGGCGCGGCGTTTTGCGTCGGTACGTCCTTCGTCGTACGGCGTGATTTGATCAACGAGATTGGCGGTTTTCCTACAGGCTCGGTCTGCGAAGACATCTACACGACCTATCGACTGCTGCAAAAAGGCTACGTCACGCGCTGGCTGAATGAGCGTCTGTCGATCGGTCTGTCTGCCGAGGGCCTGACCGAATACATCAACCAGCGCGGACGCTGGTGCCTGGGCACCATTCAGGTGGCGTTGCTCAAGGACGGTCCGCTGCGAGGCAGTGGCTACACGCTCAATGACCGCTTGCACTACGTGCATGGCCTGATGCACTGGTTTTCCAAGCCGTTCATTTTGATGATGCTGGTCTCGCCGGTGCTGTATTGGTATTTCGGCATCGCCGGTTTTTACGCCAATCCGGTCGACTTCCTCGCCTTTGGCATGCCGGCGTTGATTGCGTTCTGGGGTTACGGGACCTGGGTCACGGATCGGCGCACCTTGCCTGTTTTTACCGAGGTCACGCAGATTGTTGCCTCTCTGGCGGTCACTGCAACTCTCTTCAGCGCGATGATCCGGCCGTTCGGGCGGCCGTTCAAAGTGACTGCCAAAGGCCTTGATCGTTCGCGCACGATGGTGCACTGGAAGCTGTTCGGATTCTTTTTCGCGCTGACGCTGTTCTCGCAGATCGGTGCTTACGTCGCCATCAGCACCGCCGCCTCGTTCGACGGCAACATGCTGTTCAATCTGTGTTGGACGGTTGTCGCGCTGGTCTACAACCTGGCTACCCTGGTGGCCTGTGTCGACCGACCGCGGCTACACGGCGAAGAACGTTTTCCCTTCAACAAACCCACCGGTTTCCGCTTTGGCGGCAAAGTCCTTCCCGGTCGCCTGGTGGATATTTCCCTCAGCGGCGCGTCCTTGAGCTGCGCCTTAGCCTCTTCGATCAAACCGGGGCTTTGCGGTCAGATATGGATCGACAAACTCGGGTGGCTCGACGTCGAAGTCATGCGCAATCACGGCGACGACCAGCTGGGCTTGAGGTTTGCCGACCTTGATGAAGCACTGCGTCGGCGGTTGATTGCGCGGCTGTTCAGCGACGCGACTATCAACGTGGTCAGCAAGGCTGAACCAGCGTTGGCGTTCGGCACCTTGCTGCGCCGTTCATTACTGGGCGAAAAACGCACGGGACCGCGTTTGCCTGCGCGAGCCAAGGCGTCGTCTTACGTACCGTTGCCTCGGTGGCGGCCGGTCAGTGTTCGTTCGCACAAACAACCACTGCCGCACATCAGTGTCGGCAGGTCCGGCCTGTGGACTGTGCTGCTTTCTCCCTTACGAGCTTTGCTCGGCCAACGCTTGTAGGTGCGCGTGATGAACAGTTACTTACCCACTTCATGGTTCATGTCTTTGGTGTTGCTCGGCGGTTGTTCGCTGGAGCCTACGTATGAGAAACCCGACGCACCGATCGACCAGCAATGGCCGGCCAACGCTGCTGGCGAGTGTTGCAGCGGCAAGCAGGCGTTCGACAAGGATTGGCGTGGCTTCGTGGTCGATGACCGACTGCGCCAGTTGATTGAACTGGCCCTGAGCAATAATCGCAGCCTGCGGCAGTTCGCGGCCAGTGTCGAAGAGGCGAGGGCCGGTTATGACACCGCACGGTCGGGACTTTTTCCTACGATCGGCATCGACACGTACGCCGGGCGCAGCAAGCTGCCACCCCTGGTGCGCACACCGGGCGGTGGTGATACGTCCGGCAGCATCGCGAACACCTTTCAGGCAGCGGGCGGTTTCACCTCCTACGAACTGGACTTTTTCGGGCGCATTCGCAGTCAGCGAAACGCCGCCGGTGCGCGTTACGAGGCGTCAGAGGCGGATTATCAGACGGCGCGGCTGGCGTTGATCGGCGAAGTTGCCAACACCTGGTTGAGCCTCAAGGCCAACCAGCATCTACTCAACCTCGCCCAGACCACCTATCAATCCCAGGACCGCTACGGGCAGTTGTTGCGCAAGAGTTTTAACCTTGGTTCCAGTGCGCGGATCGACGTCCACCAGGCGGATGCGCAAACCAATACCGCGGCAGTGCAGGTCAACACCTATCGCATGCAAGTGGCGCAGAACCTCAATGCTCTGCGGGTGCTGGTGGGGCAACCGGTGCCGGAGGGATTGCTGCCAACCGGTGCGCTGGGGGAACAGTTGGCGACGCTGGACGTGCCGGCCGGTCTACCCTCGTCA
Organism: Pseudomonas sp. UYIF39; assembly: GCF_029963765.1. GTDB lineage: Bacteria > Pseudomonadota > Gammaproteobacteria > Pseudomonadales > Pseudomonadaceae > Aquipseudomonas. The sequence goes on along the minus strand of NZ_JALBYU010000017.1, from coordinate 20,762 downwards.
TTGGTTGAGCGCCGACCCGATATCATGTCCGCCGAAGCCCAATTGCGTGCCGCCAATGCGGACATCGGCGCCGCTCGTAGTGCGTACTTCCCGACCTTTTCCCTGACCTCGGCTCTGGGCAGCCTGACGGGGGATTTTTCCCGGTTGCTCAGTGGGCCGGCGGAGTTCTGGTCGGTGGCGCTGGCGGGATCATTGCCGTTGATCGATGGGGGAGCTCGGCGGGCTCAGGTGGATGCCAGTCATGCTCGGTTCGACGGTCAAGTAGCGGCCTATGAAGCCACGGTGCAGAACGCTTTTCGCGAGGCGGCCGATGCCTTGAATGCTCGCCAGGAAATGCTCACGCAGGTTGAGTTTCAGAAAAAGCTGGTAGGGGATTATCAGGAGGCGTATCGGCAATCCCGGTTACGTTTCGAGTCCGGGCTGGACAGCTATTTTTCCACCATGGATGCTCAGCGTTCGCTGTTCGATGCGCAGCAGAAATGGGCACAGCTGGAACTGGCGCGCGAGATTAATCAGGTGACGTTGTACAAGGCGTTGGGTGGGGGGTGGAGTCGGTCGTTGAAGGTGGCGGATCGTTAAGTTGTAGTGTTCTGGCGGGCCTCATCGCGAGCAAGCTCGCTCCCACATTTCTATCGCATAATGGCCAGCCTTGGCGTTGTGTCAGGAAGTGCTTTGGAGAGTGTGGCAAGTGTTGAACAGACAAAAAGGTTATTTCCTGGTGCTCTTCGTTGCCCTGTCCGGCTGCGGCAACGGCGATTCCATGGAAAGCTTCGGCGGCCCGACCATGGGCAGCACGTATTCGATCAAGTACCTGCGCCATACCGGGCTTCCCACCCCGACCGAGGTCCGTGTTCAGGTCGAAAAGATCCTTGCTGAAGTCGATCAACAAATGTCGACTTACCGCAGCGACTCCGACATCGAACGCTTCAACGATCTACCCGCCAACCGCTGTCAGAAAATGCCCGCGCCGATCCTCAAACTGGTGCGCGTCGGTCAGCGTCTGTCGGAACAAAGCGAAGGTTCCTTCGACCTGACGGTGGAGCCGTTGCTCAACCTCTGGGGTTTCGGCCCGCAGGCTCGTAATGAGAAAGTCCCCTCGGCCCAGGCGCTGGCCGAAGTCAGGCAGCGAGTCGGTTACCAACACCTGCGTATCGACGGCGATCAGCTTTGCAAGGATGCCGCGGTCGAGGTCGACTTCAACAGCATCGCCGCCGGCTACGCAGTCGACACGATTGCCGCAAAACTCGAAGCAATGGGCATCCACAGCTACCTCGCCGAAGCCACCGGCGAACTCAAGGCAGCCGGCAAAAAACTCGACGGCTCACCGTGGCACATCGCCCTGGAAGAACCCCGCGACGACCAGCGAGTGGCCGAGCGCATCATCGCCGTCGACGGCTACGGCGTTTCCACTTCCGGCGACTACCGCAACTATTTCGTGCAGGACGGTCGGCGTTATTCCCACACCTTCGATGCCCGCGCCGGGGCACCGGTCTCACACACCCTAGCGTCAGTCACGGTGATTCATCCTTCAGCATTGATGGCCGATGGCTTATCAACGCTGTTGCTGATTCTGGGCCCTGAACGGGGTTGGGACTACGCAGAAAAACACGACATCGGTGCATTCTTTGTGATTCGTGCCGATACAGGTTTCGTCATACGAACCAATCAGGCTTTTGAACGCTTGAGTGGCGGAAAAACCGAATGATGACAGCGATTCAAGCATTGAAGACTGGCGTTGTAGTGCAGGCAAAAGTAGCCTACGACGCGACCAAGGGTTAATGTGCGCGGCGTTGACGCTTATATAGACTGTGTCCGGGTTCTGCACTGGCCCCAAATTGTTCCTTCACGCCGCAGATCGGCGTGATTTAGCCGCAGGTGCCGAGGGCGCCGCGGCCTGTTCTGAGGAGTATGCATGGCTGTCTACAACTACGACGTGGTGGTGCTGGGTTCCGGCCCGGCGGGAGAAGGCGCGGCAATGAACGCCGCCAAAGCAGGGCGCAAGGTGGCGATGGTCGATAGCCGTCGCCAGGTCGGCGGCAACTGCACCCACCTGGGCACCATCCCGTCCAAGGCACTGCGTCACTCGGTCCGGCAGATCATGCAGTTCAACACCAACCCGATGTTCCGGGCCATTGGTGAGCCACGCTGGTTCTCGTTCCCGGACGTGTTGAAAAGCGCCGAAAAAGTCATCTCCAAACAAGTCGCCTCGCGCACCGGCTACTACGCCCGTAACCGCGTGGACGTGTTCTTCGGCACCGGCAGCTTCGCTGACGAGCAAACCATTGAAGTGGTCTGCGCTAACGGCGTAGTCGAAAAACTGGTGGCCAAGCACATCATCATCGCCACCGGCTCGCGTCCGTATCGCCCGGCGGACATCGATTTCCATCACCCGCGTATCTACGATAGCGACACCATCCTCAGCCTCGGCCACACCCCGCGCAAACTCATCGTTTACGGTGCCGGTGTGATCGGTTGCGAATACGCCTCGATCTTCAGCGGTCTGGGTGTGCTGGTTGAACTGGTAGACAACCGCGGTCAGTTGCTGAGCTTCCTCGACTCGGAAATTTCCCAGGCCCTGAGCTATCACTTCAGCAACAACAACATCACGGTTCGTCACAACGAAGACTACGACCGCGTCGAAGGCGTGGACAACGGTGTGATCCTGCACCTCAAATCCGGCAAGAAGATCAAGGCCGACGCCTTGCTCTGGTGCAACGGTCGTACCGGCAACACCGACCAGTTGGGTCTGGAAAACGTCGGCGTGAAGGTCAACAGCCGTGGCCAGATCGAAGTCGACGAGGCCTACCGTACCTGCAGGCCGAACATCTACGGTGCCGGTGACGTGATTGGTTGGCCGAGCCTGGCCAGTGCCGCTCACGACCAGGGTCGTTCGGCCGCTGGCAGCATCGTTGACAACCATAGCTGGCGCTTCGTCAACGACGTGCCAACCGGCATCTACACCATTCCGGAGATCAGCTCGATCGGCAAGAACGAGCAGGAGCTGACTCAGGCCAAGGTGCCGTACGAAGTGGGCAAGGCGTTCTTCAAGGGCATGGCGCGTGCACAGATCGCCGGCGAGCCTCAGGGCATGCTGAAGATTCTGTTCCACCGCGAAACCCTGGAAGTGCTGGGCGTTCACTGCTTCGGTTATCAGGCGTCGGAGATCGTTCACATTGGCCAGGCGATCATGAACCAGCCGGGCGAACAGAACACGCTGAAGTACTTCGTCAACACGACGTTCAACTACCCGACCATGGCTGAAGCCTATCGGGTTGCAGCGTACGATGGCCTCAACCGGCTTTTTTGAGCGGCTCCGGCCGGTGGCCTGAGCCGGCCGGGGAGACCGATTTCAGCAATTCTCGAGCGTGGCGCTGGCCAAACCGGGAAAGTCTGTAATCAGGCTGTCAACGCCGAAGTCGGCGAGTCTGCGCATTAGCGCGGGCTCGTTGACTGTCCATACCGACACATGCAGCCCCTGACGCTGCGCCTTCTGCAGGCGTTCCGGCGTACACAGGGTCCAGTTCAGCGCCAGAATCTCACAGCCATAGCTTTGCGCGACCTTCAACGGGTCGAGCCAGGCGTACTCGGCCACCAATCCGCGGGACACATCCGGCACGAAGTCCAGCGCAGCTTTCAATACTTCCCGCGAACTCGAGGTGATCGTGACCTTGTCGAGCAGGCCGAAACGCTGAGCCATTTCGCGAATCGCCAACACCGTAGTCGCGGCGCGGGTGCGTGAAGCGCTTTTGACTTCCAGTTGCCAGTGCTCGAAATCGCATTTCTCGAACAGTTCTTCCAGCGTTGGAATCGGGCACGGTTTGATCCAGCCCGGTCCGCCAGTGCGCGCGTCGTAGGTCACAAGCTCGGCCGCCGTATGCTCGACGACTTTGCCGCGACGGTCGGTGGTGCGCTTGAGTGTCGGGTCGTGGATGACCATCAACTCGCCGTCCATGGACAGGTGCAGGTCCAGTTCGCAGCGGCGCACGCCGTGCTTGAGGCATTGTTGAAAACTGGTCAGCGTATTTTCAGGTGCTTCGCCCTTGGCGCCGCGATGGCCGTAGATGAGAGTCACGGTTCTTCCTTAAATTAAATGCCTGATTCGTTATGTTCGCGGGCCAGGCGTCGTTCCTGGGCCTGCTTCTGCAAAATGTAGCGGGCCAGCAATTGGCGCTGGGCATCGGTCGGGTATTCGAACTCGGTGCCGACGTCGTAGCCGTCGCCTTTGCGATCGCAATGGGTGACGCGAGCGCGCAGCAAGAGTCCGAGGGCTTGCGGCATCAGCACCAGCTTGACCGACAGGTGCGTGCCCTCGGCAATGGGCGTCGGATACTGAAATTCGATCCCGCCTTCGGAAATGATTACCGGCTGCGGTTCGCCGATCTGCCCGAGTACGGTGATTGCGATCACCTGGCTCAGCAAATCGATGCGTTTATTCTGGGATTTCAGGAATGCGGCGAGGTTCCGGTCGCGCTCACTGATCTGGCGCAACAGGTGCTGTGACTCGAATTCGCTCAGGTGCAGCTCGCTGAGCAAGTTGAACAGTGGGGAAGCATCCTGCAACACATCCTGGCCTGCGGCTTCAGGAGCGGACAGGGGCCGAATTTCCAGTGCGATCGTGTCCTCGATACGGTAGTATTCGCGGCGATCTTCTTCATCTAATGTCGACATGGCGAACCCATGGTAGCGGCGGTGGTCTGAGTGTAAAGCTGGTTATCGACCCCCGCCACAAGGACGTTCCTTTTCCCTCCGAACAAGCCCCGACATGTTCAGACCTCTCTTCGTATTTATTGGCACGCGTTATACCCGTGCAAAGCGTCGCAATCATTTTGTGTCATTCATTTCCCTGACCTCGATGATCGGACTCGCCCTCGGCGTGGTCGTGATGATTGTGGTGCTGTCGGTCATGAACGGCTTCGATCATGAGATGCGCACCCGCGTGCTGGGCATGGTGCCCCACGCGACCATCGAGTCCGGTGAGCCGATCAGCGACTGGCAAAGCCTGGCCGCCAAGGTCAAACAGAACCCGCAGGTGACGGCCGTGGCGCCGTTTACCCAGATGCAGGGATTGCTGACCAACAACGGCAAGGTTTCCAAAGTCCTGCTCAATGCGATCGATCCTGCGCTGGAACGGCAGGTCTCGATCATTGATAACTTCATGCAGCAGGGAAAACTCGATGACCTGGCTCCGGGCAGTTTCGGCATCGTCATCGGTGACAAGGCCGCGGCCAAGTTGGGTGCGGCGATCGGCGACAAACTGACGTTTGTGGCGCCGGAAGTCACCGTGACCCCGGCCGGGATGTTCCCACGCATGAAACGCTTTACCGTGGTCGGCATCTTCCATGTCGGCGCCGGTGAGCTGGACGGCTATCTGGGCATCACCAATCTGCAGGATCTGGCCAAGCTGCACCGCTGGAAACCGGATCAGGTCCAGGGCATCCGCCTGAAGTTCGACGACCTGTTCCAGGCGCCACGCGTGGCGTGGAGCATCGCCCAGCAACTCGGCGAAGACCATTTCTATGCCCGCGACTGGACGCGCACCCATGGCAATCTGTATCAGGCGATCCGCATGGAAAAAGCCATGATCGGTTTGCTGTTGCTGCTGATCGTCGCGGTTGCCGCGTTCAATATCATTTCCACGCTGGTGATGGTGGTGAATGACAAGAAGGGCGACATCGCGATTCTGCGCACCCTTGGCGCCACGCCGGGGTCGATCATGGCGATCTTCATGGTGCAAGGCACAGTCATTGGTGTGGTCGGGACGCTGATCGGCGCCGTGGTCGGGATCTTCGCCGCGCTGAATGTCAGCGCCGCGATCTCGGCCCTCGAAGGTCTGATCGGGCACAAGTTCCTGAACTCCGACGTGTACTTCATCGATTACCTGCCGTCGCAAGTGCAGAGCCAGGATGTGTTGATGGTCTGCGCCGCCGCGTTGGTCCTGAGTTTCCTCGCCACCCTGTATCCAGCCTGGCGTGCCGCGCGCACCCAGCCTGCGGAGGCGCTACGTTATGAGTGAGTTGGGCATGAGTGATAAAGCAATCTTGAGCTGCCGCAACCTGGGCAAATCCTACGAGGAAGGCCCGGAGTCGGTAGAGGTTCTGGCCGGTCTGCAACTGGAGCTGCATCCGGGTGAGCGCGTGGCGATTGTCGGTACCTCGGGCTCGGGCAAAAGTACCTTGCTCAACCTGCTGGGCGGCCTCGATACACCGACCAAGGGCAGTGTTTGGCTGGCCGGTGAAGAGCTGTCGGCGCTGAACGAAAAGGCTCGCGGTTTGCTGCGCAATCGGTCGCTGGGTTTCGTTTACCAGTTCCACCACTTGTTGCCTGAGTTCACCGCGCTGGAAAACGTCTGCATGCCGCTGCTGATCGGCAAGACTGCGATCCCGGAAGCGCGTCAGCGTGCGACGGCATTGCTGGAGCGGGTAGGGCTGGGCCATCGCCTGGAGCACAAACCAGCCGAATTGTCCGGTGGTGAGCGTCAGCGTGTGGCTATCGCCCGCGCCCTGGTGAACAAGCCAGGCCTGGTAATGCTCGACGAGCCGACCGGCAACCTCGATTCCCACACCGCCCAGGGCATTCAGGATTTGATGCTGGAACTCAGCACCTCGATGCGCACGGCGTTCCTGGTGGTGACTCACGACATGAACCTGGCTCGCCAGATGGATCGCGTCCTGCATTTGCAGGAAGGTTGCCTGACGCCCATTTGATTGGCCGAAACCCGGCGTACTGAACAGTACGTCGGGTCTTTTATTTTTATACGGTGCCCAGCGAATGTTCAGACCGTTATCGATCTTTATCGGCGCGCGCTATACCCGCGCCAAGCGCCGCAATCGCTTTGTCTCCTTCATCTCGATGACCTCGATGATCGGCCTCGCCCTGGGCGTGCTGGCGATGATCGTGGTGCTGTCGGTCATGAACGGCTTCCAGCGCGAAATGAGCTCGCGGATCCTCGGCATGGTGCCTCACGCGACTATCGTCGGCGTCAATCCGATCGACGATTGGCAGCCCGTCGCTGCGGCGGCCATGAAGAATCCCGAAGTGACGGCCGCCGTGCCGTTCACCGAGATGGAAGGCATGCTGTCCTACAAGGGGACAATGCAGCCGATCCAGGTCAGCGGCGTTGATCCGGCGCTGGAAGGCAAGGTGTCGATCGTCGCCCAGCACATTGTTCAGGGGCGGCTCGATGCCTTGAAGCCGGGTGAGTTCGGCGTGGTGATCGGCGAGATCACCGCACGCCGCTTCCGCTTGAACGTCGGCGACAAGATCACCCTGATCGTGCCGGAAGTCAGCACTGCACCGGGCGGCATCACCCCGCGCATGCAGCGGTTGAACGTGGTCGGCGTGTTCAAGGTTGGCGCCGAGCTGGATGGTTCCATGGCGTTGATCCACGTGGCCGATGCCGCGCAGATGCAGCACTGGGCGCCGAATCAAGTGCAAAGCGTGCGCCTGGCGGTGAAGGATTTGTACGCGGCGCCGAAGGTTTCCAGCGATATTGCTGGCGGGCTAGGCACCGCTTACAAAGCTGATGACTGGACTCACACACAGGGCAGCCTGTTCAGTGCGATGAAGATGGAAAAAACCATGATCGGTTTGCTGTTGCTGATGATCGTCGCCGTGGCGGCGTTCAACATCATCGCAACCCTGATCATGGTGGTGAACGACAAAGGTGCGGACATCGCGATCCTGCGCACCATCGGCGCCACGCCGCGGCAGATCATGGCGATCTTCATGGTGCAGGGCACCGTGATCGGGGTTGTCGGTACGTTGATTGGTGGTGTGCTCGGCGTGATTGCGGCGCTGAACGTCAGTGAACTGGTGGGTTGGATGGAGCGGGTCAGTGGACAGCACATCTTCAGTTCCGACGTGTACTTCGTCAGTAACTTGCCGTCCGAACTGCAGGGTGCGGATGTGGTGTTGATCTGCTCCGCCGGGTTCATTCTGAGCTTCCTCGCCACCGTTTACCCGGCATGGCGTGCGGCGAAAGTCGAGCCGGCTACCGCGTTGCGGTATTCGTAAGTCACCCCTGATCGTTCCCACGCAGTGGGAACGATCAGGTTTGCGGCAACTCAATCACAAACCGCGTCCACCCGTTATCCGATTCGCAACGAATTTGCCCGCCATGGGCGCGGATGATTGACTGAGTGATCGCCAACCCCAATCCCGCATGTTCACTACTGCCTTCCTGGCGTGCCGGGTCAGCCCGGTAGAAGCGATCAAATAAACGTGGCAGCAACGCCCCGTCAATTCCGTCGCCGCTGTTCTCGACCGTCAGGCTCAACCCCTTGGGCTGATCAACAATCCGCACTCGAACCTCGCCTTCGACCGGCGTAAACCGCAACGCGTTGTCCAGCAAATTGGAAAGCGCCCGGCGCAACATGCTGCGATCACCCTCCATGCACGCGCTGCCTTCGCGGCTCAGCGTTACCCCGGCGTCCTCAGCCAGTGGCGCAAAAAACTCCAGCAGCAGATCCGCTTCTTCCGCCAGCTCCAGCGGTTCGCGCTTGGGCATCAACAACCCGTGGTCAGCCTTGGCCAGGTACAACATGTCGTTGACCAGTTGCGCCATCCATTGCAGTTCTTCGAGATTGCTGTGCAGTGCTTCGCGGTAATCCTCGATGGGGCGTGGTCGTGTGAGGGTGACCTGGGTGTGGGTCAACAGGTTCGACAACGGCGTGCGCAATTCATGGGCGATGTCGGCGGAGAAGGCTGAGAGCCGCTGAAAAGAGTCGTCGAGGCGTCCGAGCATGGCGTTGAAGTTGTGGGCCATTTCCGCGAGTTCTGGTGGCATGTTTTCTTCGGGCAGGCGTGAATTGAGCGATTGCGCTGAAACGCCGCTGGCAACCGCACTCATACGCCGTAACGGTCGCAACCCACTGCGCGCTGCCCAGGCGCCGAGCAGGGCGGTGGCCAGTGCCGACAGGCCGACTGTCAGCCAGATCAGGTGCTGCATGCGTTGCAGAAAGTGCTGGTGATGGGTGATGTCCAGCAACAAGGTCAACTGCGGTGAGTCAGGTTTGTCGAGGTACAACGGAGCATTGAGGACGCGGTAGTCGGTACCTTCGCTGCTCACTGTGGACAAACCCGGTTGGGTCGGTAATGCCTGGGGCAGGCGCTTCGAACTGTCATACCAGCGCTTGCCGTCGCTGCCGGTGATCCGCAGCGACAGATCAGCCTGTCGGCTCAATTCATCGGCCAGTTTGACTTCGCTTTCACTCGGCTGAATGTCATGAAGTGCGCGACGCAAACCAATCAACTTGCCGTCCAGCAACTGCTGATCGAGTTCAACGAAATGCGCTTCACTGGCCCGGCTGAACAACACCCCGGCGAACAGCGACACCACGGCGGTGCACGCCGCAAACAGAAGCGCCAGGCGACTGCTTAATGAAAGTCGACGCATCAGGCGGGGCGCTCTTCAAGGACGTAACCCATGCCACGCACGGTGTGAATCAACTTGTTGGGGAATTCATCGTCGATCTTCAGGCGCAAGCGACGGATCGCCACTTCGATGACGTTGGTGTCACTGTCGAAGTTCATGTCCCAGACCTGGGAAGCGATCAACGACTTGGGCAGGACTTCGCCTTGCCTGCGCAGGAGCATTTCCAGCAGGGCGAATTCCTTGGCCGTCAGGTCGATGCGCTGACCGCTGCGTTCGACCCGGCGGCGTATCAGGTCAAGGCGCAAGTCCGCCAGTTGCAGGCTGGTTTCCTGAGGTGTGGCGTTACCACGGCGTAACAGGCTCCGGACCCGGGCCAGCAGCTCGGAGAAGGCGAACGGTTTGACCAGGTAGTCGTCGGCGCCCAGTTCGAGGCCGTGGACCCTGTCCTCCACCGCGTCGCGCGCTGTCAGAAACAGTACCGGCGTGTCGAGGCCGGCACCGCGCACCGCTTGCAGAATTTGCCAGCCATCGCGACCGGGCAGCATCACATCGAGAATCAACAGGGCGTAATCGCCGGTCAACGCCAGTTGCTGGCCGGTGCTGCCATCCGCCACCAGTTCAGTGTTGAAACCGGCCTCGGTCAGGCCCTGGCGCAGGTAGTGGCCGGTTTTCGGTTGGTCTTCGACGATCAGCAGTTTCATGGGCGACTCGAGGCAATTGGAACGAACGCTTTATACCGTGGGCGACGGTAATACAGGTCAACCTGACAAAGTTGTAATCTGGCTGTCAGGTTGAGGGCAGTCGCCGCAGTTTAGAGTTTTCTACAGGCTGAACCTTATCTTGTTGGAGTACGACTATGTTTTTGCGCAAATCACTGGTGCGGGTTGCGTGTTTGTTGGCGCTGAGCTCGCCGGCGTGGGCTTCCCCGGCGCATACCTACGATTTTGGCCAGCCGGCCCAGGCGGCAAAGGCGACTCGCAGTGTTGAAGTCGTCATGGGCGATATGTCATTCACGGCCAAGGCTATTGATATCAAGGCCGGTGAGACGGTTCGTTTTGTGTTAGTGAATAAAGGCCAGTTGTTGCACGAATTCAACCTCGGTGACGCGGCGATGCATGCCAGGCATCAGCAGGAAATGATGAATATGCAGCAGAGCGGCATGCTCACGCCTACAGACATGAAGGAAATGGATCACGGCGCCATGGCCGGTATGGGGCATGAAATGAAGCACGACGACCCGAACAGTGTGCTCGTTGAACCTGGAAAAACCGCCGAGCTCACCTGGACTTTCACCAAGGCCACCAACCTGGAATTTGCCTGCAACATTCCAGGTCATTACCAGGCCGGCATGGTCGGTAAGTTGACTGTCAGTCAGTAAGCACTCAAAGGCGGGAGCAAAGGCTGGTAGAATCCGCTGATTCTTCAGTCAGGTTTCCGCCATGCATCCCGCAGCCGAACGCTCGCCGCTGGGCAAATCCAGCGAATACATCGCCACCTACACGCCGTCCTTGCTGTTCCCGATCCCGCGCACCGCGAAATGGGCCGAGCTGGGCCTGACGGCAGAAACCCTGCCATACAAGGGCGTGGATTTCTGGAACTGCTTCGAATTGTCGTGGCTGTTGCCGTCCGGCAAGCCAGTGGTGGCGATTGGCGAGTTCACTATCCCGGCAGATTCGCCGAATATCATCGAATCGAAGTCGTTCAAGCTGTACCTCAACTCCCTGAACCAGACACCGTTTGCCGACACCGCAAGCCTTGAATCGACGTTGGCCAAAGACCTGTCGGCTGCTGCCGGTAAACCGGTCGGCGTGCGGATTCGCAGCCTCAAGGACGTTGGGGCCGAAGGGGTCGTGGCGTTGCCGGGTGTGTGCATTGATGATCTGGACATCAGCGTCAGCAACTATGAGCATCCGCGTCCGGAACTGCTGCGTTGCGATGAATCGCGCATCGTGGAGGAGAGCGTACACAGCCATTTGCTCAAATCCAACTGCCCGGTTACGAGTCAGCCGGACTGGGGTAGCGTGGCGGTGGAATACCGTGGTGCGGCGCTGGATCACGCGAGTTTGCTGGAATACATCGTGAGCTTCCGTCAGCATTCGGACTTTCATGAACAGTGCGTGGAGCGGATTTTCCTCGACCTGCAACGGTTGTTGAAACCGGAGAAATTGACGGTGTATGCGCGGTATGTACGGCGCGGTGGGTTGGACATCAACCCGTATCGCAGTACTGAAACCGTGCAGTTGCCGAACCATCGGCTGGTCCGCCAGTAAGAAAAAAGCCCCGCTATTACTAGCGGGGCTTTTTTGTATTCGGCGGGTTCAGATCCCCATGTTGGCCAGGGCTTGCACGATGTTGCGCAAGGTGCCAGCAAGGGTTGGGTGTTCGATTTCGAAGCGTTCGACGGCCAGGTTCACATTGTCGGCGAGGCTGGAGTCCTGGGTTTTGGTTTCGAGCTCCAGTTCCAGTTCGATCTGTTGCATCAGCGCGTGCAGGTCTTCGCGCTCGGCTTCGGTCAGCGGTGGATTCTGTTCCAATTGCTCGCGCAGAGTATTGAGCTGTTGTTGCAGTTCGCGGGCAGGCATGGCGTTCTTCCTTTTATCGATAGGCACTGGCATAGACCGCAGCAGCACGCCAAAGGTCTATGGCTTGACCTTTAGATTAATCCACTCGCGCGCAACCTGCATGATCTCGATCAGGGCTTTTCGCCCTTGAGCCGGCGCAGGCTGATGTCGGCCAGGCAAGTGTCGAGTTCACCGAGGTGATCGATCACAGAATGCACACCCAGACCGAACAGTTGCACCGTTGCCTTGCCGCGTTTGAATTCCCGTTCCTGCTGAGTCAGTTCCTGCCATTCGTTGGGCGCCAGGCCACAGAGTGAGCCGCAGGACGCCAGCCCAATCGTCCACAATCCGGCATTGAGCCCCGCTTGCAGCAATCGCGGTTCGCCGCTGACCAGCACGCAACCCTCCAGTCGTTGAACATTCAACGTCATCAAGGCTTGCCAACAGGCGTGCGGTGCCGGCCATGGATTGTTTGTTTCGAAGTGTTGCGAGGGTTTGATCCATGAAGGTAATGCAGCGGCCAGGGAATGGCTGAGGGCAGGGGGGAGCTCATCCAGCCAGGCGCAGGGAATCTGCTGATGCTGCAAGCTGCGCAAGCTGTCCAATGCACCGGGCGTGGCCTCGGTATGCACAGCAGAGTGGCTGCGCTGGGTATGTGTGCGTGCGCCGAAATCCACCAGGCAACCACTGAGGCCAAACAGTACAGCGGTCAGACTGGGTGCAATGTGGGGCAAGGTTTCGGCGTGCGGCATATCAACGTCCCTGAAATAGCCTCAAGGCTAGGGGGCGACGGTGACAGTTGAGTGACACTGACGTGAATCGCTCACAATCATCACGAATGATCCGCAGGCTGCCTTGCAGGGTGCTGCCTAAAGCGGCTTTTCCGTCTTATACTAGCCCGCTTAACGCTTGGGCCAAGTGCCCGCGCCAGTACAATCCAAGGAGTTTTTCTATGCGCTGGAGCAATCATCTAGCTCAGTTTTGTGTGTTTACCAGCGTATTGCTGGTTCCGTTCGTTGCACAGGCAGCCTCGGAAGACGACCCTTGGGAAAGCATCAACCGCCCGATCTACAAGTTCAACGATGTGCTCGACACCTATGCGCTGAAGCCTTTGGCCCAGGGCTATCAGTTCGTGACGCCGCAGTTCCTTGAAGACGGCATCCACAACATGTTCCGCAACGTCGGTGATGTCACCAACCTTGCCAACGATATTTTGCAGGCCAAACCGGCCGCCGCTGGCGTCGACACCGCGCGCTTGATCTTCAACACCACTTTCGGCCTGCTGGGCTTCTTTGATGTGGGCACCAAGATGGGCCTGCAACGCAATGACGAAGACTTCGGTCAGACCCTCGGCTACTGGGGCGTAGGCAGCGGCCCCTACGTGATGTTGCCGTTGTTGGGGCCAAGCACGGTGCGTGACGCACCGTCCAAGTATGTCGACGGCTACACCGGCCCGTACCCTTACATCAACGACGTGCCCGTGCGTAACTCGATCTTCGGCCTGAACATCATCGACACCCGCGCCAATCTGCTGTCGAGTGAGAAGCTGATCACCGGCGACAAGTACACCTTCATCCGCAATGCGTACTTGCAGAACCGCGAATTCAAAGTAAAAGACGGCCAGGTCGAAGACGATTTTTGATCTCGACCGGTAAAACGAAGAGGGCGGCCAGTGGGCCGCCTTCTTTCGTTTGGCTTTCCGGGCTGGTTTGACTGATGGGTTTTAACCTTCCATTACGTTACGGTTTTGCCTGTTCTTATAACTCCCGGTGATTTGAAATCGAAAGACGTCAAGCGACCATCGGCGTGAGCTTGAAACGCCTCGCGGATGGGAGTACCGTCTGCGCCTTAGAAGGGCACCTCTGGTGTGCCTGTGTGTAGGGCAAACGCTCGAAAACAGTGCAGTAGAGAGGCTAGAAAGCGAATCCAGTAGTGTGAGCCGGGACAAAGCCCCTGCCTGCTACGCCAACCTAATTCTGGCGCCGTTTGCCCACATGCCAAAAACCAGTGCCACGCTGCTGATAATCGATGATGACGAAGTAGTGCGCGCGAGCCTCGCCGCCTATTTGGAAGACAGTGGTTTCAGCGTCTTGCAGGCCAGCAATGGCCAGCAGGGTCTTCAGGTATTCGAGCAAGACAAGCCCGACTTGGTCATCTGCGATCTGCGCATGCCGCAGATGGGCGGACTCGAACTCATTCGCCAGGTCACCGAGCTGTCACCACAAACCCCGGTGATTGTGGTTTCGGGCGCCGGCGTGATGAACGACGCGGTCGAGGCTCTGCGCCTGGGCGCGGCGGACTACCTGATCAAGCCTCTCGAAGATCTGGCTGTGCTCGAGCATTCTGTGCGCCGGGCCCTGGATCGTGCGCGCCTGCTGCTGGAAAACCAGCGCTACCGCGAGAAGCTGGAAAAGGCCAACCGCGAGCTCGCCGCCAGCCTGAACCTGCTCCAGGAAGACCAGAACGCCGGTCGCCAGGTGCAGATGAACATGCTGCCGGTCAGCCCCTGGACCATCGACGAGTTCCAGTTTGCTCACCAGATCATCCCGTCGCTGTACCTGTCGGGTGATTTCGTCGACTACTTTCGGGTCGACGAGCGTCGGGTAGCCTTCTACCTGGCGGACGTTTCCGGTCATGGCGCCTCTTCAGCCTTCGTTACCGTGCTGCTGAAGTTCATGACCACGCGCTTGCTGTTCGAATCCAAGCGCAGCGGCACATTGCCGGAATTCAAGCCTTCAGAGGTCCTTGGTCATATCAACCGAGGCCTGATCAGTTGTAAGCTGGGTAAACACGTCACAATGGTCGGTGGAGTCATCGACGAGGAGACAGGTTTGTTGACCTATAGCATCGGTGGTCATTTGCCGTTGCCTGTGTTGTACACGCCAGACAGTGTTCGTTATCTGGAAGGGCGTGGTCTGCCGGTGGGCCTCTTCAACGAAGCCACTTACGAAGATCACGTACTGGAGCTGCCGCCGACGTTCAGCCTGACGCTGATGTCCGATGGCATTCTGGACCTTTTGCCAGAACCTACACTCAAAGAAAAAGAAGCGGCTTTGCCCCAACGGGTCAAGGCAGCGGGCGGCAGCCTGGATGGTCTGCGGCAGGTTTTTGGATTGGCCACGCTAGGGGAGATGCCGGATGATATCGCCCTGTTGGTGTTGAGCAGGAATCTTTAATGAGTACCGGTAGAATCCAGTTCGCCGAGCAGGATGGCACCTTCGTCCTGAAGTTCGTCGGTGAAGTTCGCCTGACCCTGTGTTCGGCGTTGGATGCGACTATTGAGCGGATCTTCACGGCGTTGAACTTCAACGCAATCGTGATCGACCTGACCGAAACCCGCAGCATCGACAGCACCACCCTTGGCCTTTTGGCCAAGCTGTCGATCCTGTCGCGGCAAAAGGTCGGCTTGCTGCCTACCGTCGTCACCACCCACGAAGACATCACCCGTCTGCTGCAGTCCATGGGCTTTGAGCAAGTGTTCAACATCGTTGACCGCCCGATCCCGTGCCCTGAGTGCCTGACCGACCTGCCAGACCAGGATCAGTCCGAAGAAGTGGTGCGGATCAAAGTGCTCGAAGCGCACAAAATTCTCATGGGGCTGAACGACTCCAATCGTGAAGCGTTTCATGATCTGGTGAACGCGCTCGAGCGTCACTGATTCCATAAGCGACCGCGCACAAAAAAGGGCGAACCTGTGAGGGTTCGCCCTTTTTGCGTTTGCTCTTATTGGATCAGAGCTTGGCTTGCAGCAATGCTTCGAGTTTTTCCTGGTCGCGAGCGAACTGACGAATACCTTCAGCCAGCTTCTCGGTCGCCATCGCGTCCTCGTTGGACAACCAGCGGAACTGCTCTTCATTCAAGCTCAAACGCGCTTCACCAGCATGACCCGGGGCCAATTTGCGCTCCAGCTTGCCAGTGTCCGCCGCCAGCTTATCAATCAGATCCGGGCTGATGGTCAGGCGGTCGCAACCGGCCAGCTGCTCGATCTGGTTCAGGTTACGGAAGCTCGCACCCATGACGACAGTCTTGTAGTCATTGGCCTTGTAGTAGTTGTAGATGCGTGTCACCGACTGCACGCCCGGATCATCCGCGCCGGTGTAGTCGTTGCCGTTGGCTTTCTTGTACCAGTCGTAGATGCGGCCCACGAACGGCGAAATCAGGAATACGCCTGCGTCAGCACAAGCCGCCGCTTGAGCGAAGGAGAACAGCAGCGTCAGGTTGCACTGAATGCCTTCCTTTTCCAGAATCTCGGCAGCGCGGATACCTTCCCAGGTGGAAGCGATCTTGATCAGCACGCGGTCACGGCCAATGCCGGCCTTGTCGTACAGGTCGATCAGACGGTGCGCACGCTTCAATACGGCGTCAGTGTCGAACGACAGGCGCGCATCCACTTCGGTGGAAATACGGCCTGGGATCACTTTCAGAATTTCTTGCCCTACCGCCACGCCAAAACGGTCGCTGGCCAGGCCCACATCGCCCTTGCAGTCGCTGACGCAAGCGTTCAGCAACTCGGCATAACCGGGAATGGCCGCCGCTTTGAGCAGCAGGGAAGGGTTGGTGGTAGCGTCCACGGGTTTAACGCGAGCGATAGCTTCGAAGTCGCCGGTGTCGGCAACCACGGTGGTCATTTGTTTGAGTTGTTCCAGCTTGGAAGTCATGGGCGTGCTCTGTCCTATGGGTCTAATGACATTACCCGAGCGCTGACAGCCACTCAAGGGTACGTGTACGTATCGAGGGCCCCAGGAACAACAACCGGAAAACGGATGTTTGAAAGGCGGGGCGCGGTATCGATAAATACGATGCCAAATCAGACCACAGGTTCAACCCAAGCGACCGTTAACGCCCCTCAAGCAACTCCGCCGCCTGGTCCAGCAACGCCAAAGGCTCTTTAGCCTTATGAATATCCACCGACAACAACTGCCGAAACTTCCGCGCCCCGGGAAACCCGGTGCCCAGCCCCAGCACATGCCGAGTGATGTGGTGCATCGAGCCGCCCGCATCAATATGCGCCGCTATATAAGGCCGCAGCTGCGCCAGCGCCTCCGCCCGGCTAATCACCGGCGCCGTGCTGCCGAACAGTTGCTGATCCACCTCAGCCATCACATAAGGGTTGTGATAGGCCTCACGACCCAACATCACGCCGTCGAACGTCTGCAAATGCTCGTGACAGGCCTCCAGCGTCTTGATCCCGCCGTTGAGAATAATCTCCAGCTCCGGAAAATCCGTTTTCAACCGCGCCGCCACGTCATAGCGCAGCGGCGGAATGTCACGGTTCTCCTTCGGCGACAATCCCTCCAGAATCGCAATCCGCGCATGCACCGTAAAACTCGTGCACCCGGCATCCCGAACCGTGCCGACGAAATCACACAACTCCTCGTAACTGTCCCGCCCATTAATCCCGATGCGGTGCTTCACCGTCACCGGAATCGACACCGCATCGCGCATCGCCTTCACACAATCAGCCACCAACTGCGGATGCCCCATCAGGCACGCACCGATCAGATTGTTCTGCACCCGATCACTCGGGCAGCCGACATTCAGATTCACCTCGTCGTAACCGTGCTCCTGCGCCATGCGTGCACACATCGCCAGGTCCAGCGGCACACTGCCGCCGAGTTGCAGGGCGAGCGGGTGTTCGGCCTCGTTGTGACGCAGGAAGCGGTCGTGATCGCCGTTGAGCAGCGCGCCGGTGGTGACCATTTCGGTGTAGAGGAGGGCGTGTTTGGAGAGTAGGCGTAGGAAAAAACGGCAATGCCTATCTGTCCAATCCATCATGGGTGCTACAGAGAATTTACGATTCATAAAGCCTTGTATTTAAAGGCCTTCAGCATGATTTTGTGCTATCGTTCGTGTACATT
Organism: Pseudomonas sp. UYIF39; assembly: GCF_029963765.1. GTDB lineage: Bacteria > Pseudomonadota > Gammaproteobacteria > Pseudomonadales > Pseudomonadaceae > Aquipseudomonas. Next base: position 2,970 of record NZ_JALBYU010000017.1, on the reverse strand, counting down.
TCAGGGGCCAAAATGACGGTTTTGGTACGCCTGGGGTACACGCCGTGTGCATCAAAGGTATGCATCGGGTACGGGTAAATGAACATTGAGTGAACACGAGAATGGCTTCCTTTCAAAAGCTTCCCAGCGGCAACTGGCGTGTCCTGATTCGAGCCAAAGGCCATAAGTCGATCAGCGCCACCTTCTCCTCCGAAAAACTGGCAAAAGCGTTCGCGAAGGAGAAAGAGCGTCAGCTTGAAGAAATAAAGGCAACAGGCAGGACGGCTGCTCCAAAGGGCTCAACTGTCGCTCATTATATCGACGACTACCTTAATTACATACAGCATGGGCGTACCCTTCAGCGGAGTGCTCTTTTCATCTACAAGGCTCTGAAGGAGAGGTTCGGGAAAATCGGAATCGAGCGCCTGTCGAAAAGCCACCTGGATTCCTTCATTGAGGCTAGGAAGAAAGAGGGTGTCCAGGGTCAGACCATTGCGGGCGATCTGTCACTGTTGTCTACGATTCTGCGCTACTGCTACGACGTTAAGCATCTGGACGTCGATGCGGATATGGCAGACAAGGCTCGCAAGAGTCTTAAAAGCAATCACAAGCTGCGGATCAAAAGTAGGGAGGTTGAATGCGTTCCAACTCAATCAGAGATTGACGCGATCATCGGCGTGTTCGCAACCAAAAAGCGCCAGATCATTAACATGCCGCAGCTGATCAGATTTGGGTTGTTCACATCCATGCGGCAGTCCGAGATTTGCAACATCCGCATCGAAGATCTGGACTGGGAAAACAAAACAGTTGTTATCAGGGACAGAAAGCATCCGAACGAAAAGATGGGAAACAATGAAACCGTTCCACTGCTGCCGTCAGCATGGACGATTGTTGAGGAGTGGGTGGGGACGCGCACCGCTGGCCCTATCTTCCCTTATAACCCTAAATCCGTATCTGTCGCGTTCTCTCGCGCTCGTGATCAATCAAGCGTGACTCGCCCCGTTCGCTTTCACGACCTTCGGCATAAAGCGATCACTGACTTCTTCGGTATTGGGCTTAACGTTCCCCAGGTTGCTTTGATGAGTGGACATCGCGACTGGCAAACTCTGAAGCGCTACACGCACGTCAAAGCTTCTGATGTCCATACTGCCTATAATGCTTTGAACATCAAGCAGCAGGACGCCAAGCATTTGAGCGAGCAGGTCGACTGGCTTGTCCAGCAGATGGGCGAGATGAGAGGGGCGCAAGCTTAATCAACAAAAAAGGGGCCAGCTGGCCCCTTATATTAAATATTAAATGCACTTCCTGATAAAGTCGTCTTGATCTGTTTCCATCAAGCTACCGATAAACTCCATAACAGCGTTTTTTGGATACAAGTAAGCAGAGCCAAAGCGGATCGGCTTGGGGCCTTTCCCGTGTTTTCTCCAGTAAGCCAGAGTGTCAAGGTTGACCTTAGCGAGCTCACTGATGTCCTCTGCTGTGTAGCAGTTGATCTCATCGGCCATTTTGCTTCTGATGTCGCTCATGTCAGATCGCTCCACCATGAGTGAACCCAAAACCCTTCACCCTTGACATCAGAAAGGTACTCACCCCACCGACTGGATAGAAAAAGCTATTTCCCGCATAGGCGTAGGCCGGGCCCGTACCATTCCTTCTCCAGTTGTCGAGTGTTGACTTACTCACGTTGAACAGATGGGCAATATCATCTTCGGTCAGAAAGCCCATGTCTTGCGCGATTCCTTTTTGCATTTTGCTATCTCGAAAGCACCCGCCGTCATGACCGTCAGTGCTTCCTCTCTCTCAAAAAACCCGGTGTCGTACCTGCGGCTTGTCAGTATATGGAATATGTTTCGTTGAATGGCGTCAAGGCGCAAAGGGCACTTTTTTACATCACCCTGAGAGCGTACCCTTACTCAAAGTATGCTGAAACTATACTTTGATGGGCTTAATTAATTTATCGAAGAAATAAAAAAAGCCCCGCCGGGAGAGAGGCCGTGCGGGGCTAGATGTCATACCGAGAAGAAAAAGGAAGTAAACTTCAAGGCACTATTTATAATACCACATTCTTTTAGTGTGTGTGGTTTGTTGTCAAATGCAAATCACCAATTTCGTTCTGTGCTGGGAATCCGTTAGTTTCGGGATTTTGTTTAATTCTCGCAAGGACTATATGACCTTCTGCTTTGATTAAGTCCATCAGTTGTTGCATGTCGGTTTTGGTGGCCTTGGCAATTTTGTCTTGGATCGACTTACTGATTTTTATCGCAGTGGGGTGATTGCCGTCGCCGTAGAACCTATGCCAAAAGTGACGGCCTGCATGCTCGCCGGACATCACCTGTATCTCAACCAGAGCTGATATGGCACCCTTCGGCGAAGTGTGCTTCTTCACTGATCTAAACTTGATCATCGCATCGTGCATGGGCATCGGATCTTTAGATTGCGCCTTTGCATTGATGATCTTAATGTCATATTGTTTGCGAAATTTGCGCTTTAGAGAGTTGATGTGTGACTTCGTAAATACCTTGCAAGAACGCCATGCAGCGGCTTCCTGGCTCTCTCCTGGGTGTGGGCGGTTGCGACTGTACTGGCGGTCGCGAAAGTATTCATCTCCGGCGTGCTCGGTGTTGTCGTACTCAAACAATCGCTGGGCGATCTCATCTTCTGTCGACGAAGTAATCATGCCCCCGACGATGCGGTTGAGCTGGTACGAACGGCCACGAGCGCCTGTACCACCTGTTGCTTGCCGAGGAGCGCCTGCCTTGTATTCGATATCTAACCCATAGCTCGATTGATGCAGCTTGTAGTCGTCGACGTCGGCTGGTCGACCTGGGTTATAAAAGCTGACGGCGAACTGCTTACGGTCTGGGTGCGCCGCATACACGTAAAAGCAGTGTGAAGGACTCTTCCAGCATGGATCGAGAGCCCGCAGCATGCGTCGGTGTTGGCGCTGATTGAAAACTGACCCACCCTGCCGATTGAAAAATGACCCAGGAC
>NZ_JALBYU010000016.1 GCF_029963765.1 Pseudomonas sp. UYIF39 | reverse complement strand
GGCAAAAACCGAAGAAAACCTTAAAACCGTGTCCGGGATCAGTTGACCACTACAACGGTGTTATTTAACAGGTGTGTTACTTGAGGGTGGAGGACAGATCTGTCCCAACACTCGCGCCCGGCTAACAGAGGCGCCGAATATCACCGGCTTGGTTAAGCGGGTCAGCGCCGCTCAGGCGGGAGGATTTAGGGCAAAATTAGGGCAAACTCTGGGCCGCTATAGACCTCGGCACGCCATAGGCGGCAGGTAAAAAACACCGGTTTTGCTGGTCTGGAGCGGTCCTGAGAGACACGAGAAGGGGTTCGAATCCCTATCCATATCTTCGCAAATCAAGGGGATGCTCATTGGTCGCGTTCGACGAAAACATCCACCCGCCCGATCGCGTCAGTCATCTTCATGCACCTTAGTTTGCTTCAGAACAAAGGCCGCATTCGACTCAACGGTGACGACATCAATCCAGCCCTCGGGATGTATACACTGCGCCGGGTTAGTAACTCGCCATCCGTAAGTAACCTTTTTGTTTTTTCCACTGACATCACACTTCTGGGTTCGACCCTGATAGCAAATATAAGTATTTGGCGAGTGAAAGGCTCCGGGAATGTCTTGGGTTACATATGGACAGCCCTGGGTTTCAACATTCACATTTTGGCTTTTCAGCGACATGGTTCCTGAGCTTTTCCCTTCAGAGGACCATGGGTTGCTGACGGGATCTTTGGCGGCGTCAGCAGCGACTTTATCGATGGATTTATTTTTCTTCCCGGGAAGAGTGCCAGGCGGCGAAGACCTGGAGGTGGACTCGCTTGTCACCGTGCTTAAACAGCCCTGCAGTGTGCTAACCATAAGCGCTGCCAGCTCAAGAGCCGCCTCGCACACTTCAGAGTTCAATACGCTTGAGCAATCTTGCGCTCTAGTCTGATCCAGGTTCAACTGAGCGTTGGCCAATGCGTTGGCTCCATAAGTGTTGATGAAACCCCGTAAATCAATCGATCCACCTGCCGTATTTAAAACATTCGGGCAGCTATCGGCTAAAGCAGTGTGTTCGACTGCAAAAACAAGTACGAGAACGAGAAGCGATTTCATCTGCACCTCCAATCGTCTTTCATTTTGCTACTCCAGTAGCTCATGTTTGTTAGGCCGCGTGGACGAAGCTGGACTAACCTGAACATTAGCTTAAACGGGTGCCGCTGGCTCGATTGAGTGGTCTTACCTCGTAAAAATTCATTCCGTAGGGGGCTCTGTGAAAAAGCCATTCGCTTTTATCTGTTTAATGTCTTTGGCACTACTAGTACATGGCTGTGCAACAGATCAGGGCGGGGAATACTGGGAAGCGAAGCGCGCTGAGCTGGAGCGCACCGGCGTTCCTAGGGAAGGGGCCGCGGACCTTGATGCCGTCACCCAACGGGTCGAAACTGAATACAAGGAAACCTGTATCAAGGGGGCGACTGGCGCCGATTTTTTTTGCCTAAAAGCCGAAGAACTACTCCCGAAGTTATACTTTAATCAGCGTGCGTATGCCAAATCCCTAAACTTCTTATACGCGCTTAAGAAAAGGGACGAGAATCATACAGCCACGGCCAGTTGGGCGCCTTCGGACAGTACTTGCTTCGAAACGTGTCAGTTAATTTACATGAGTCAGGTTCGATTGGAGAGAAAACCCACCTCCGAAGAGTTTTATATCGCCTGGATGGACGCTATTCATCGGCTGTATTACGGCTTGCGCCGTGAATATTGCTGTGAGGGGCTATCCCGGTTTGATTCCACTGATGAGTTTATCAAAGATGCACATAAATACCTGCCTCCTGCAGAGGCATATTATGCCGAGTCTTTTGTTAAAGACGTGATCAATAAAATAAAACAGCAGCAGGATATTATTTCGCGCAAGAGCGGCTACACGTTTGGAGTCGCGCCAACACCGGAGCAAATTGATCGGTCGGACGGCTATTATGCCGCGCTGTATAAAAATGCAATCGACTACATGAGCAAAAATGATTTTCCACAACGATACGTAGACTTTGTTGGCAATCTCTACGCGACGGTCAAAACTTCTCATGAGAACAGATAATTAATCGGTGTGGATGTGAGGCGTAGGGGAGTGGTCGTACAACAATTTTAGGTACGTGTAGGAGCCCGCTTCATAGTCAAGTAGGGAGCGTGCTAGGCGACTAGGCGACTAGATTGTTGGCTCCCGAGCAGAAGCAGGCCATGGGAATGGGGAACGTGTAGAACAGCTGCTGTGTAAACTTCTATGGGGCAAAAATGGGGCAAATCGTACGCCAATCAATGCCCTTTAATGCCAAATGAACCAAAAAACAGAGTTATCAAATTAGCCTTGCAGCCCTTTGTTTACGGGAAATAAGGCTTTTTTGCGTTAGTACTCCAACACAATTGGCGTGTGGGAGGACAGATCAGAGAGCGCTTTATTCATCGGATAATCAGGCAAATTCGTTGAAAGGTGTAGGGCAAAGGAGGGGCATCGGCCCGGCTTTTCCGCGATGGGCGCAAGGTTAACATGGGCGGTCCACCCGACGCAGGCATGAAAGCCCCGCGATACATTTCTTCTGTCTATGCACGGCATATGCGCAATTTATGCAATTTGGCATTTGTCTTCCGTGAAAAGAACAAGCACTATGCGCTTTATGCAAAAACGCAATGTTTCTACCGTATTAAGAGCGCTGCTCGATCAGCACGGGATCTCCCCCACGGAGCTTCACCGTCGCACCGGCGTGCCTCAATCCACTCTCTCGCGGATCCTCAGCGGGAAGATCGTCGATCCCTCGGATAAACACATCTCGAAGATTGCCGAGTACTTCGCCGTGAACACTGACCAGTTGCGGGGCCGTGCGGATGTCGCGTCGGCAGCCAGCACCGGGCGCGATCAATTGCATTCGGAACTCAAGGACATAAGTCTGTGGGACGACGATACGCCCGTCGATGATGACGAGGTATCGGTCCCCTTTCTTCGCGAGGTTGAATTGGCTGCAGGATCAGGAAGGTTCGTCATCGAAGAGAGCGAGCGCTCTAGCCTGCGCTTCGGCAAGCGGAGTCTGCGCCACAACGGCGTGCAGTTCGACCAGGCCAAATGCGTGACAGTGCGCGGCAACAGTATGTTGCCGGTACTGCGCGACGGCGCCACCGTAGGCGTTAATGCCGGCAAGTGCGGGATCGGCGATATCGTGGATGGTGACCTTTATGCCATCAACCATAACGGCCAGCTGCGGGTGAAACAGCTTTATCGCCTGCCTACCGGGATACGCCTGCGCAGCTTCAATCGCGATGAACATCCGGACGAGGACTACACCTTCCAGGAAATCCAGGAAGAGCAGATTGTCATCCTCGGTCACGTCTTCTGGTGGGGCATGTACGCCCGTTAACCTCACCGCTGTCAGATAAAACCCGCCACCGAGCGGGTTTTTTTTCGCCTGCCAAAAAGCGGTCAACGCCTTTGCCTGCGGGACTTCAATGCGTCAGTGCATTGCAAGTGCATAAATAAATGCATTTATGCATTGACTGTATATGCATCCATGCATATTCTTTGTCTCAAGCAGCTCAAAAGCAGCTCGAAGCAAAGCTCTTTAGTTCCACCACAAGGCAGCGATGAACCGGCCTCAACGGTTCAGAGGGTTGGCAACTGACCCGGGTGTGCAGCGTAAAGCACCACAAGCAGTTATCCGGCGGGCAGGGACCGCGGTCGGAAAAACAATATGAATCGATCCGTACCGCGCCAGTAGCGCTGAAAGGTCAACGCGAAGGACCGCATTACTGAAAAGCCCGGGCCAATACCGGGCTTTTTGGAATGCCTACCTACCGTCAGGCAACTCAAGAGACACCGTTTGAAAGACACACACACATCACTCATTAATCACCCCCCGGAGGCGTGACATGACAAACGAGCAACAAGCGTTGCTGGACATGCCGATCTGGCTTGTCATCGTCCTCGCCCTGGTGGGCGGGGTGTCCGGCGAAATGTGGCGCGCCGATAAGGAGGGCGCCCGCGGCTGGTCATTGCTGCGGCGTCTGGCCCTGCGCTCCGGGGCCTGCATGGTCTGCGGGGTCTCGGCAATCATGCTGCTGTATGCCGCCGGCGTGTCGATCTGGACGGCTTGCGCGTTCGGTTGCCTTACGGCGATGGCCGGGGCAGACGTTGCCATTGGCCTTTATGAGCGCTGGGCGGCCAAGCGGATTGGCGTTTGCGAAGAGCCTCCGCGAGATACCCGCCAGGATCACTGAACACAAAGCCCAATGGAACGGCGAGCAGCGGTGCCGACCGGCATCCGACCCGCAAGGACGCGGGTTTCCCAAGGCCAGTACCTTTCACTCAAACCCGCCAACAAGCGGGTTTTTTATTGCCCGGTGAAAACACCATGAAGATCACCCCACTGATCACCCAACTGCGTGATCACTGCCCAAGTCTTGTAGATCGCGTCGCCGCCGGCATTCTGGAGGCTAAATGACCGTTACTCAGCAACAACTACAGATCGTTATGCCCAACGCCTGCTTCCAAGCAGGCGTTTTTATTTCTGCGCTCAACACCGCCATGACCCACCGCAACATCAACACCCCGAAACGCATCGCTGCGTTCCTTGCGCAAGTCGGTCACGAGTCGGGGCAGTTGCAGTACGTGCGTGAGTTGGGCAGTGCTCGATACTTGAGCAAGTACGACACTGGCGCACTGGCTGTGCGCCTGGGTAATACGTCAGAGTCCGACGGCGACGGTCAAAAATACCGTGGCCGAGGCTTGATTCAGATCACGGGTCGCGACAATTACCGTCAGTGTAGTCTCGGACTCTTCGGTGATGATCGTTTGCTGTTTTTGCCAGGGCTTCTGGAAAAGCCTCGGTGGGCTGCTGAATCGGCTGCCTGGTTCTGGGAGCACAATGGCTTCAACGAACTGGCCGATCGCGACCAGTTCAACAGCATCACCCGCCGCATCAACGGAGGCTTGAACGGTTTGCAGGATCGCTTGCAACTCTGGGGGCGGGCGAGGGCGGTGTTATGCCCGTCTTCGGTTTGATTCCCGCGTCCCGGCAAATCATTGGCATTGTTGTGTTTCTGGCTGTGTTAGCCGGCGGCGCTGGTCTGACGCTTTCAGGATTGGCGTTATGGCCGGTAGCTGGCGGAACTGGCCGGTAGCTGGCCGCCGACGTAGCAAGCCCCGGCGCATGCTCAACGAATTATCGCCATCACCGACGCCGGCGACCGCGGACTGATTGCCTTGCAGGCCTGTCAGGCTTACATCAGAGCCCTCGCTCGTTAACATTTTGATCGATCCTGCGCCTTGCAAGCGTTATCCGCTCGTGTACGGTAGTTCTCATTCCGCTTGCTCAGGAGATGACCGTGAAAGAAATCACCCAACTGGCCGCTGAACTTGGCAGGCGCTTGCAGGTTCTCAATGCCCACGTCACTGCCGCCGAGTCCTGTACCGGCGGCGGGATCAGCGAGGCGATCACCCGGATTCCGGGGAGTTCGGCATGGTTCGAGGCCGGTTATGTCACTTACTCCAACCCCCAGAAAACCGAGCAATTGAATGTTCCGGTCGAGTTGTTTGCGACGGTGGGGGCGGTCAGTCGCGAGGTGGTCGAGGCCATGGCCCGAGGCGCGCAGGAGAAAAGCCGGGCGCGATTTGCCGTGGCGGTCAGCGGTGTGGCGGGACCGGATGGCGGTTCTCCGAGCAAGCCGGTGGGCACCGTGTGGCTGGCCTGGGGCGTTGGAGAACAGGTGTTCAGCGAGGTGCAGTACTTTCCCGGCAACCGTGACGAGGTCCGCCGACAAACGGTGAAGGCCGCGCTAGAGGGGCTGCTGCGCCATGCCGCTGGAGAAATCTCAAATCAGGGGTAGGCGATCCTGAAACGCTGTGGAATAATACTGGCTACTTATACAGGTGTTGGCCGTCAGGCCTTATTGATTACGTGAGGACTTTAATGGACGACAACAAGAAGAAAGCCTTGGCTGCGGCCCTGGGTCAGATCGAACGTCAATTCGGCAAGGGTGCCGTAATGCGTATGGGCGATCAGGACCGTCAGGCGATCCCGGCTATCTCCACTGGCTCTCTGGGTCTGGACATCGCGCTCGGCATTGGCGGTCTGCCAAAAGGCCGTATCGTTGAAATCTACGGTCCTGAATCCTCCGGTAAAACCACGCTGACACTGTCGGTGATCGCCCAGGCTCAAAAAGCTGGCGCGACCTGCGCATTCGTCGATGCTGAACACGCCCTCGACCCTGAATACGCGGGTAAACTGGGCGTCAACGTCGACGACCTGCTGGTTTCGCAGCCGGACACCGGCGAGCAAGCCCTGGAAATCACCGACATGCTGGTGCGTTCCAACGCCGTTGACGTGATCATCGTCGACTCCGTGGCGGCTCTGGTTCCAAAGGCTGAAATCGAAGGCGAAATGGGTGACATGCACGTGGGCCTGCAAGCCCGTCTGATGTCCCAGGCGCTGCGTAAAATCACCGGTAACATCAAGAACGCCAACTGCCTGGTTATCTTCATCAACCAGATCCGTATGAAAATCGGTGTGATGTTCGGCAGCCCGGAAACCACCACCGGTGGTAACGCGCTGAAGTTCTACGCTTCGGTTCGTCTGGACATCCGCCGTACTGGCGCAGTGAAAGAAGGTGACGAGGTTGTCGGTAGCGAAACCCGCGTCAAGGTTGTGAAGAACAAAGTGGCTTCGCCGTTCCGTCAGGCCGAGTTCCAGATTCTTTACGGCAAGGGCATCTACCTTAATGGTGAGATGATCGATCTGGGCGTGCTGCACGGTTTCGTTGAGAAGTCCGGTGCCTGGTATGCCTATGAAGGCACCAAGATCGGTCAGGGCAAGGCTAACTCGGCCAAGTTCCTGGCAGACAATCCGGAAATCGCCGCCAAGCTCGAGAAGCAACTGCGCGACAAGTTGTTGACTCCAGCGCCGGACGTTAAAGCATCGCCAGTCAAAGAGACTGCTGATGACCTGGCTGACGCTGATATCTGATTGATCCGATGACCGCCGTACTCGATACACTCGTCGCGGTGCGGCGAACCGCAATGGACCTGCTCGCGCGACGCGAGCACGGTCGAGTCGAGTTGACGCGTAAACTGCGTCAACGCGGCGCCCTCCCTGAAATGATCGACACCGCACTCGACCGTTTGACGGAAGAAGGCCTGCTGTCCGAATCCCGTTATCTCGAAAGCTTTGTTTCCTACCGTTCCCGTTCCGGTTATGGCCCTTTGCGTATTCGTGAAGAGTTGAGCCAGCGCGGCCTGCAACGTAGCGACATCGAACTTGCTTTGCGCGAGAGCGGTATCAACTGGCAGGAACAACTGGAAGACACCTGGCGGCGAAAGTTTTCTGGGCATTTACCGATAGACGTCCGCGAGCGTGCCAAACAAGGCAGGTTCCTGAGTTACCGGGGATATTCCATGGAAATGATCAGCCGCTTGTTCAGCGGCCGAGGGATGGACGATTGACTGACGGCTCGCTATTTCGATAGCGGGCCGTTTTTTTATCTACGTAACCTTGGACGGTTCCCGCGTGCGCTGTTGCGCCTGGAGGTTGGGCTGCGCCCAGTTTTCCGGCAGGTTGATGTAGTCCACCAGTTCCCGCAGGCGTCCATGATCACGGGCGTTGAAGGTGAAGGCGAGTCGCGCCAGGTGGCTGAACTGCGGTTCGTCGTGTTCCTCTCCGCTGTAGGCATGTTGATGGAAATGATCGCTCAGACACAGGTCGGCAAATGCCTCCTGCATGTGTTCGAGCGCCTGGTCGCTGAGCTTGTGATTCATGCGGATCACGAATTGATGCTTGAGCCAGCGGCTGGAGTGGAAGTTGCTGTAGAACTGGTTGATCTGCTCCACAGCCTCTTCCGCGCTGTAGACCAGACTGACGAGTTTCATATCGGTCGGCAGGATGTAGCGATTTTCCTCCAGTTGATGGTGAATGAAGTCCAGCGCGCCTTGCCAGAATTTGCCGCCGGGAGCGTCCAGCAATATCACGGGCACCAGCGGGCTTTTGCCTGTCTGGATCAGTGTCAGCACTTCCAGCGCTTCATCCAGGGTACCGAAACCGCCAGGGCACAGGACCAGCGCATCGGCTTCCTTGACGAAGAACAGCTTGCGGGTAAAGAAAAAGTGGAAGGGCAGCAGGTTGGTGGTGCCATTCACGGTGGAATTGGCATGCTGCTCGAAGGGCAGGGTGATATTGAATCCCAGGCTGTGTGCCAGGCCAGCACCTTCGTGGGCCGCCGCCATGATGCCACCACCGGCACCGGTGATGACCATCAGGTCTGAGCGCGCCAGCGCGGCGCCAAGTTCCCGGGCCAGACCGTACAGCGGATGTTCTATCGGTGTTCGGGCGGAGCCAAAAACGGTGACCTTTCGGCGCCCCCTGAATTGCTCCAGAACACGGAAAGCGTGCTCCAGTTCACGCAGGGCTTGAAGGGTGATCTTGGCATTCCAGCGGTTGTGATCTTCCTGGGCCATGCGTAGCACGGTCAGGATCATGTCGCGGTAGATCGGGATGTTCGGGCTGTTGGGTGAAACCAGGTTGAGTTGCTCTTCGACCTTGCTGATGAGGTCGTGGCCGCTTTCTTCAAAATGACGGCTCAGGAGGTCATTCGGTTGGTAAGGCATCAACTTCTCCTTCCGTACAGGCTTTGTTTTTCCCTTGGATGAAGGAAACATTCGCACAACAAGACGCGCAATAGGCAGCCCCTTTCCTGCCCTGAAAAGTAAACGTGAACACTATGAATCTAGACCCTCGCAGAGGTTTTCGCTGACTTGATCATTGCGCCGCAAAGTCTTTCCTGGCAACCGCTTATTGGCGAATTGCAAGGTGCTTTCACCGCTCGTCTGAACGCAAGGCGAGTGTCTGACAGTCTGATTTACTAAATTACAGGCACGACACGACATCTTTGCGTCAAAGGAGGACGCACGACACAAACGGTTCAAGGATTTTATCGCTCTCAAGCAAGGGCGAGGTGCAGGGAGGCGGGAAGCTATGGCCAGAGTCATTCTGGAGATCGATACGCAACTGTATCGATTGTTAAAATCATCCGCCGAGACCAATCATGTGAGTCTCGAAGAAGAGTGCTGCCGGCGTCTGGAGGGGGCCGACCGACGTTCCCGTTATTTGCAGGCGTTGTTGGCAGAACTGCGCGCCGAGGATGAACAGCGGCGCGCCACTTCCCGATGATTACTTCTTCTTGGCCGGAGCCGCTTTCGGGCAGTCCGATTCCTGATAGCTGGCGGAGCCGACTGAGCGGTTGGTCTTCACCTCAGTGAAGTCGTAACGCATGACCGCGCCCTTGGCCATAAGTTTGCGGAACGATGGGTTGTTGCATACAGAGGCGCCAAGCTGGAAATACACGGCTTTCGGGTCGGCACGCATCTTGTTGGCGTGGCTGCTTTGTACGCTCAGATGGTTGATCAGCGTATTGCCTTCGACGGTGTAGCCCTGATCAAGAATGTCTTCGTTGATCGCCCGTGGAGTACCAACACTGCTTTGTGTGGCGACGTTTCGCAGCTCTCTGTTGAGATTCTGCTCACTCAAGGAAGCAGCCTGAGCGCTGAAGGACGACGCCAGCAAAATGGCAGCGGTGGGAACGATAAGGCGCAGCATGAAACTCTCCTGGTTCAGTGACTGGTGGTTCGACCCGTCACATGACTGTGCGTTCAGTGGCGGCGAATTATAGGGGACGAGGCCTGGACGGTACAGGCTTGCGCCGGCTGCTCTGATAAACTGCCACCACTTTCTGCCCTGCCGAGTGTTTTTCGTGTCGATTTTCTTCCCCTGCCGGCGTTGCCTGCGATGAACCCTGCAATCCCACACTTTGCTGCAAACGCAGTAGCCCGCTTGCGCGATGAGCGAGAGGAAGAGGGCATCAAGCCGATTCAGGCCCGAGGCTGGAGGGCACCGCGTTGCCGAGCCTGCCGGGTGATCGAGAGTCACTGCCTGTGCGCTTGGCGCCCGCAGGTCGAGGCCCGTTCGGGCGTGTGCCTGATCATGACCAACAAGGAAGTTTTCAAGCCGAGCAACACCGGTTGGCTGATTGCCGATGTGGTGCGCGACAACCATGCTTTCATCTGGTCGCGTACGGAAGTTGATGAGCAATTGCTGGCGCTGCTGGCCGACCCGCAATGGCAGCCCTATCTGGTGTTTCCGGGTGAGTACGTCGAACCCGAGCGTGTCACAAACAGCGTCGATGCCGGTAGTTCGAAGCGTCCGCTGTTCATTCTGCTGGATGCCACCTGGACAGAAGCCCGGAAGATTTTCCGCAAAAGCCCCTACTTTGATCGGCTTCCGATCCTGAGCCTGTTGCCCGAAAAACTGTCGCGGTACCGGTTGCGCCGGTCGACCCGTAGCGAGCATTTATGCACAGCCGAAGTGGCGGCGTTGTGTCTCGATCTGGCGGGCGATACCGAGGCAGCCTCGGCGCTGGACGCCTATTTCGACGTGTTCAGCCAGCATTACCTGGACGCGAAACATCAGCTGGACATGAACGTGGCAACGCCGGCTCACGCCGACCTGATGCCCTTCGTGCAGAACACGGCCCCGGTCATCTGTTGATTGTCGCCCATACTGCAAAGAACTGTACTGGCCATGCACCTTGACCACCCCGACTTCGCTGGGCATGCTTGGCGCCGATTAGGGCGCGGCCAAGTTTGATACGCCGTATTCTTTACGTGGATAGCCACGTGATTGGCGTTGAACGTGCCCTGTTGGTACAGCTCCGTGGCTGTACCTCGAGTTGTTAGAAAAACAGGATCATTTGAAAAATGGCCACATACGAAATCCTGATTGCCGATGACCACCCTCTTTTTCGTAGCGCCCTGCATCAAGCGTTGACCCTGGGCCTGGGCCCGGAAGTCCGTCTGGTGGAAGTGGCAAGCATTGCCGAGCTGGAAACCCGTCTGGACGAGAAGTCTGACTGGGATCTGGTGCTGCTGGACCTGAACATGCCGGGGGCCTACGGTTTTTCAGGGCTGGTGCTGTTGCGCGGTCAGTATCCGCAGATTCCGGTGGTCATGGTGTCGGCCCAGGAAGAAGCCTCGATCATGGTCAAGTCCCGTGAATTCGGCGCCAGCGGCTTCATCCCAAAATCCAGTGATCTGAGTGTCATCCAGAAAGCCGTCCGCGCGGTGCTCGATGGTGATGTGTTCTGGCCGCCTCAGGCGTTTGAGGCGGTCAGCGTTTCCGCCGAAGCCAAGGCCGCCAGCGAAGGTCTTGCGAGCCTGACGCCTCAGCAGTTTCGTGTGCTGACCATGGTCTGTGAGGGCTTGTTGAATAAGCAGATTGCCTACGAGCTGAGCGTTTCCGAAGCGACGATCAAGGCGCATGTGACGGCGATTTTTCGCAAGCTGAATGTGCGCACCCGGACCCAGGCAGCGTTGCTTCTGCAACAACTTGAGTCAATTTCGAGCTAATAAGGCGCGGCGCGTTCACGCTTTTTTGACTGTGCTTAATCTAGCTTTCCCACTTACTTTTTTGATCAGTTGCCTACTTTATGTCACCTTTCAAAGGCCAAACCGGCCTAAAACGCATCCTCAACGCCTCCGGTTATTCGCTGGACGGTCTGCGCGCAGCCTTCACCGGCGAAGCGGCCTTTCGGCAACTGGTGTGGCTCAACGTCATATTGATTCCGCTGTCGTTCTTCCTGAACGTCAGTCGCGTCGAGCAAGCGTTGTTGATTGCAGTCTGCCTGTTGGCGTTGATTGTCGAATTGCTCAATTCGGCAGTGGAAGCGGCCATCGACCGCATTTCCCTTGAATTGCACCCGCTGTCCAAGAATGCCAAGGACATGGGCAGCGCCGCTCAGTTCGTAGCCTTGAGCATGATCGCGCTGGTCTGGGCGGTCATCCTGCTTTAAGCGATGGTGGGCAGAACGATCTCGTCGCTGCGCTGAACCCCAGCGGTGAAAGCGCGGCACAGGTCGAGGAATTCACGCATCGCCGACGTCTGATATTTCTGTTTGTGCCAGATGAAATAGAACTGCCGCGCCAGATCCAGATCCGGTGTCTCCACCGGCACCAGGCTGCCGCGGCGGAAGGCATCGCGCAGTGCCAGGCGAGAAATGCAGCCAATCCCCAGCCCGGACTCCACGGCACGCTTGATCGCTTCGGTGTGTTCCAGTTCCAGCCGGATATTCAGCGAGCTGCGATGGTGACGCATGGCCTGGTCAAAGGTCAGTCGCGTGCCAGAGCCCTGCTCCCGCAGAATCCAGGCTTCGTGAGTCAGCTCTTCTATGGTCGCCGTGCCGCGTTTGGCCAGTGGATGCTGGGGCGCGCAGAACACCACCAGCTCATCCTCGACCCAGCTCTGCACTTCGATGTCAGGATGACTGCAGTCGCCTTCGATTAGACCCAGATCAATTTCATAGTGGGCGACCTGCTGCACAATGTTGGCAGTGTTCTGCACGTGCAGCTTCACCTGGCTTTCCGGATGGCGCTGCATGAAGCTGCCGATCAGCAAGGTGGCCAGGTAATTGCCGATGGTCAGGGTCGCGCCGACCGCCAGAGAGCCGAATCCCGACTTGCCATTGAGCAAGTCTTCGATTTCTTTGGACTGGTCGAGCAGCGCCACCGCTTGCGGTAGCAGCTGTTTGCCGAGGGCGTTGAGGCTCAGCCGTTTGCCGGCGCGGTCGAACAGCTGACAGCTGGACTGACGCTCTAGCTCGGTGATCGAGGTGCTCGCCGCCGATTGCGAGAGGTTGAGCAGACCCGCAGCACGGGATACGCTTTCCTGCTGGGCGACGGCGACGAATACTTGAAGTTGACGGAGAGTAAATCGCATATCTATATAACCGATAACCCTTATCTTAATAATCCAGTTAACAGATATTGTCGCTGCCATTAGAATGCGATGCAATTGCGCACAGCAGCTCATTTTGCGCAGAGCAGGCGCAGACAAAATCTCCAGGAGTCCCACGTACATGAGCAACATGAACCACGAGCGTGTCCTCAGTGTTCATCACTGGAACGACACTCTGTTCAGCTTCAAGTGCACCCGCGATCCGGGCCTGCGCTTCGAGAACGGTCAGTTCGTGATGATCGGCCTGCAACAGCCCAACGGCCGGCCGCTCATGCGCGCTTACTCGATTGCCAGCCCGAACTGGGAAGAGCATCTCGAGTTCTTCAGCATCAAGGTGCCTGATGGCCCGCTGACTTCCCAGCTGCAGCATCTGAAGGAAGGCGACGAGATCATCATCAGCAAAAAGCCTACCGGCACGCTGGTGCTGGATGACTTGAAGCCTGGCAAACATTTGTACCTGCTCAGCACCGGTACCGGTCTGGCGCCGTTCATGAGCGTCATCCAGGACCCGGAAACCTACGAGCGTTTCGAAAAAGTGATCCTGTGCCACGGCGTACGTTACGTCAACGAAGTCGCTTACCGCGAGTTCATCACCGAGCACTTGCCGCAGAACGAGTTTTTCGGCGAGGCCCTGCGTGACAAGTTGATCTACTACCCGACCGTGACCCGCGAGCCGTTCGAGAACGAAGGTCGCCTGACCGACCTGATGCGCAGCGGCAAGCTGTTCAGCGACATCGGTCTGCCACCGATCAACCCGCAGGACGACCGCGCCATGCTGTGCGGCAGCCCGAGCATGCTCGACGAGACCAGCGAAGTGTTGAACAGCTTCGGCCTGAAAGTGTCGCCGCGGATGCGCGAGCCGGGTGATTACCTGATCGAGCGAGCGTTCGTCGAGAAGTAAGCCACCGCATCACTGAAAAGCCCCCATTGCCTGTGCAGGCATTGGGGGCTTTTTTATGCCCGATGCAGGTTGGAGGCGAGGATGACTTCGAGTACGCGAATAACCCCGGCTTCCGGGTAATGCCAGCGCACATCCAGGTCCCAGAACTGCGCGCCGTATTCCCGTTCGGGTGTAGGAATCTGGTAAGCCGGACGTGGGTCTTGTGCCAAGCATTGCTCGACCAGTTCCACTAGCGGTTCTTCAAGGCGCTGAGCATGGCTGTGAGCCTGTTGCAGCGCCGAATCTGTCCACTGCACGGGAATCAGCTGCGGCGCTGCGCTGGCGATGCTGTTGGAGGCCGTATCGATGATGTCGGCGTAAGGCACGTAGGGTTTGATGTCGAGAATCGGCGTTCCGTCCAGCAGGTCGATGCCGGATATCCACAGGCGATTGGCTTCGACCTTGTCCAGTTTCACTACGGATTGGCCGATGCCATTGGGCCGATGCGTCGCGCGGGTGGCGAACACGCCCATGGATTTGTTACCGCCCAGACGAGGAGGGCGGACTTTCAGTCGTGGCTTTTCTTCCAGGGCCTGGTGAAACAGGAACAGCAGCCACACGTGGCTGACCTGTTCCAGACCTTGCACCGCATCGCCCTGATCGAACGGCGCCATCAGTTCCAGTACGCCGCGAGCGGCCGGCGCCAGTTGTGGTTGGCGCGGGATGGCGAACTTCTCCTTGAAACAGGAGCGCACGAAGCCGATGGGGGAAACGTTGTAGGTCATGGTCTGGGGTCGAGGCGGGGTGAGGGTGGCATGATAACCCACGCATCGGGAAGAGATCAGAGGCTAAACCCGCCATCCAGAGGGATGATATTCCCGGTCATGTAAGCGCCGGCCGTACTCGCCAGACTGATCGCCAGCGCCGCCATCTCTTCCTCCCGGCCCCAGCGCTTCATCGGAATCAACGCCGTATCGTCGGCCAGCGCCTGCTCATCATTGCCGATGTGCTGTGTCATCTTGCTCGGAAAACGCCCCGGCGCGATGACGTTGACGTTGATGTGCTGGCTCACCAGCTCCCGCGCAAGAATCCGCGACAGTTGATGTAGGGCAGCCTTACTCGGCCCGTAGGCATAAGCCTGTTCACCAAAAAAAGAAATCCCCGCTACCGAGCCGATGTTGATGATCCGCGCCGGATTCACTGGCGAACCGGCCTTACGCAGCAGTGGCAGAAACTGCTGAATGCAGTTGAACACCGAGGTCACGTTGAGCTGCATGACCTTTTCCCAGCCCTTGACCGGGTAGCTCTCCAGCGGCGCGCCCCACGTGGTGCCGGCGTTGTTCACCAAAATATCCAGATGAGTGATCTGCTCGCCCAGTCGCGTAGCCAGCTCAAGTACGCCTTCTTCGGTGGCCAGGTTGGCCGCCAGTCCGTGGCAACGACCGAATGCGCTCAATTCATCAGCCGTTTGCTGACAGGCTTCGGCATCCCGGGCGCAGACGTACACGGTGGCGCCGGCCTCGACATAAGCCTTGGCGATCATTTTGCCGATACCACGGGTGCCGCCGGTCACCAGGGCGGTGCGGCCTTGCAGGGAAAAGTACGGGTGCATGGCGAATCCTGAGAGCTGAGGGTCAATACACCCTAGTCGTCAGCCGCCGGAAACGGAGCCACTATTTTTGCGAGGAATGAGGGTCTATACAGCCTGGCCTTGCGCTGCAAGTTTGCAGCTCAAGGCCGGCGGGCACTTACTGCGGGCGAACGCGCAGGGTCAGGCCCTTGAGGAAGTTGCGCAGCAACTGGTCGCCGCATGGGCGGTAGTTGGTGTGGCCGAACTTGCGGAACAGCGCGCTCAGCTCAGGCTTGGACACCGGGAACTCGGAGGCCTTGAGGATGGCGTGCATGTCGTCTTCTTTCAGTTCGAAGGCCACGCGCAGTTTCTTCAGGATGATGTTGTTGGTCACCGGCACTTCGATCGGCTGTGGCGGACGGCTTTCGTCCTTGCCGCGCTTGAAGGTCACCAGGCCGTCGAGGAAATGCGCCATGACTTCATCCGGGCAGCGTACGAAGCCTTCCTCGTCTTCCTCTTTCTTGTCGAGGTACGTCACCAGGTCTTCCAGGGTCACGTTCATGCCGCCGAGCTTGATGATCTCGATGACTTTCTTGTCGCTGATGTCGAGCATGTAGCGCACGCTGCGCAGTACGTCGTTATGAATCATGGTGTGCAATCCTGATATTCAGCAGTGGGCGCCGCATAAACAGCGGCGCCAAAATGTGTGGCGGCGTGAAAAGTCTTAGAACTTCTCTTTGCCGGACAGGTAGCGCCATTGGCCCAGCGGCACTTTGCCGATGGACACGCCGCCAATGCGGATGCGGCGGATAGCGACGACCTTCAGGCCTACGGCCTGGCAGAACAGGGCGATGACGCCCGGTTGTGGGTTCTTCATCGCAAAACGCAGGCGGTTTTCGTTCTGCCAGCTGGCTTTGACCGGCGGCAGTTCCTTGCCCTTGTAGGTCAGGCCGTGGTTCAGGCGGTTGAGGCCGTGAGCCACCATGTCGCCTTCAACTTCGACCACATACTCTTGCTCGATCTTGGCGGAGTCGGCAGTGAGTTTGCGCAGGATCTTCCAGTCCTGGGTGAACACCAGAAGACCGCTGGCGTTGGCCTGCAAGTCGGTGCTGGCGGTCAGGCGCAGGAAGTGGCCCTTGAGCGGACGTTTGCTGAAGCGGTGTTCTTCGCTCAAGGTCTCGGCGCTGATCGTTGCCATGGCCGTTTCCGCATCCATGCCCACGGGCACGTTCAGCAGGATGGTCACCGGTTCCGGCGCAGTGGCCTTGGCTTCTGGATCAAGCTCGACTTTTTGCGTGTCGACCTTGAACTGCGGCTCGTCGATGACTTCACCGTCCACGGTGACCCAGCCGCCCTCGATGAACAGCTCAGCCTCCCGACGGGAACAGCCGACGAGTTCGATGAGGCGTTTGGAGAGACGAATCGGGTCAGTCATGACAGGGCCGTAACAAAAAAGGGGTGGGCATTGTACCTGCCTGGCGCCGGTTAATCGCGGGTCCATTTGCGCCGTAAAGCTTTTAGCCGCGTTGAGCGCGCTGATTCGGTTGTTTCATGCGCATGTGCAACAGCGGATAGGGCTGGCCCATGCCGTCGACTTCCGAGCGGCCGATCACCTCAAAGCCCTGCTTGAAGTAGAACCCCAGCGCCTGCGGGTTCTGCTCGTTGACGTCCAGTTCATCGGCATTCAGGTGCTCCATGGCATAGCGCAGCAACTGCTTGCCCAGGCCTTGACCCCGGTGAGCCGGGTCGATGAAGAGCATTTCGATCTTGCCCGCCGCGACGCCGGCGAACCCGGTGATGCGCTGGCGCGGGTCTTTGGTGCAGATCAGCATCACCGCATCGAGGTAGCGCGTCAGCACCAGGTTCTTCAACAGTTCGATGTAGCTGTCCGGCAGAAAGTCATGGGTGGCGCGCACCGAGTCTTCCCAGACCTGAGTCAGTTCTTCGTAGTCGCTCTGTTTCGGCGTGTGGATGACCGAATGTTGGCGCATGGCCGGCTGCCCCTTTTCCTGTGAATGTCGAGAATCCGTTCCTCACAAAACGATAGACGTAAAAAAGCCCCGCATCTTGTCAAGAGAGCGGGGCTTTTCGTATTTTTTGCGTTTAGATCTGTTCAGCCCACAGGTCGTATTCGTCGGCGTCGGTCACTTTGCACCAGACTTTATCGCCTGGCTTGAGGTTGCTGCCGTTGTCGATGAATACGTTGCCGTCGATTTCCGGGGCATCGAAGAAGCAGCGGCCAACCGCGCCTTGCTCGTCGACTTCATCGACCAATACTTCGATTTCACGGCCGACGCGCATTTGCAGACGAGCCGAGCTGATGGCTTGCTGGTGCGCCATGAAGCGATCCCAGCGGTCTTGCTTGACGTCGTCCGGCACGATGGCCGCGTCCAGCAGGTTGGCCGGTGCGCCTTCGACTGGCGAGTACTGGAAGCAGCCGACGCGGTCCAATTGGGCTTCGGTCAGCCAGTTCAGCAGGTACTGGAAGTCTTCTTCGGTTTCGCCAGGGAAACCGACGATGAAGGTCGAGCGGATGATCAGGTCCGGGCAGATCTCGCGCCAGTTCTTGATGCGGGCCAGGGTCTTGTCTTCGAAGGCCGGGCGTTTCATGGCTTTCAGGACTTTCGGGCTGGCGTGCTGGAACGGGATGTCCAGGTACGGCAGGATTTTCCCGGCGGCCATCAGCGGGATCAGCTCGTCAACGTGCGGGTACGGGTAAACATAGTGCAGACGAACCCAGACGCCGAGGGTGCTCAGGGCTTCACAGAGTTCGGTCATGCGGGTTTTCACCGGCGCGCCGTTCCAGAAACCGGTGCGGTATTTCACATCGACGCCGTAGGCGCTGGTGTCTTGCGAAATCACCAACAGCTCTTTGACGCCGGCTTTGACCAGGCGCTGAGCCTCGTCCAATACATCACCGACCGGGCGGCTGACCAACTTGCCGCGCATCGACGGGATGATGCAGAAGCTGCAGCTGTGGTTGCAGCCTTCGGAAATCTTCAGGTAGGCGTAGTGGCGCGGGGTCAGCTTGATGCCTTGCGGCGGCACCAGGTCGATCAGCGGGTTGTGATCCTGACGCGGCGGCACGGCGTCGTGCACGGCGTTGACCACTTGCTCGTATTGCTGCGGACCGGTCACGGCCAGCACGCTTGGGTGCACCTTGCGAATGTTGCCTTCTTCGACGCCCATGCAGCCGGTCACGATGACCTTGCCGTTTTCCTTGATGGCTTCGCCGATCACTTCCAGGGATTCGGCCTTGGCCGAGTCGATGAAGCCGCAGGTGTTGACCACCACGACGTCAGCGTCCTGATAAGTGGACACAACGTCATAGCCTTCCATACGCAGTTGGGTAAGGATGCGCTCGGAGTCGACCAGTGCTTTTGGGCAGCCCAGAGATACAAAGCCAACCTTTGGATTGGCCGGCGCAGGAGTGGTGGACATGTCTAACCTCGGTATTTGGGACGCCTCCAGCCGAAGACGGCAAGGCGACAGACGGGCGCTATGTTGCGCCTCTGGTCAAAAAGTGCGCAATTCTAGCGATGAGAGGCGCACTTGACCAGCTTTATGGAGGGAAATACGACGAGTGCTGCGCTATGCTTCGCGCCGTTACGCTTTACCGATTTTTTACAGTCAACGAAACGTCTGTAACGTGAAGTAAAACAGGGCATGCTGCACGGCAAAGCATAGTGCTTCTTATAAGAAGTCCGGGTCTGAGTAGTAGGAGTTTTGGATGGGGCAGGCAAGTAGTCAGGCGGCGGGCGGGCAGCATTCGGCGACAAAACCGATCGGCATGCTGGTCGCGGCAGTTGGGGTGGTTTATGGCGATATCGGCACAAGCCCGCTGTACACCCTCAAAGAAGTGTTTTCCGGTGGCTATGGCGTGCCCGTCAATCATGACGGGGTGCTGGGGATTCTGGCGCTGATCTTCTGGTCTCTGATCTGGGTTGTGTCGATCAAGTACATGATGTTCGTACTGCGTGCCGACAACCAGGGCGAAGGCGGGATCATGGCCTTGACCGCGCTGGCCCGGCGGGCGGCGGCGGGGCATCCGAAACTGCGTGGATTTCTGGTGGTGTGCGGGCTTATCGGCGCGGCGCTGTTCTACGGCGACAGCATGATTACACCTGCGATTTCCGTCCTTTCAGCGATTGAAGGCCTGGGGCTGGCTTTCGATGGCATCGACCATTGGGTAGTGCCGCTGTCGTTGGTTGTGCTGGTGGCGCTGTTCCTGATCCAGAGTCACGGTACCGCGCGGATCGGCATTCTGTTCGGGCCGATCATGGTCACCTGGTTTTTGGTGCTGGGCGCCCTGGGTGTCTACGGCATCTTGCAACACCCGGAAGTGTTGCAAGCGATGAACCCGGTATGGGGCGTGCGCTTTTTCATGGCCCACCCGGGCATGGGCGTGACGATCCTCGGTGCGGTGGTGCTGGCGCTGACCGGTGCCGAAGCGCTGTATGCCGACATGGGCCACT
Organism: Pseudomonas sp. UYIF39; assembly: GCF_029963765.1. Lineage (GTDB taxonomy): Bacteria > Pseudomonadota > Gammaproteobacteria > Pseudomonadales > Pseudomonadaceae > Aquipseudomonas. The sequence continues at coordinate 115,643 of NZ_JALBYU010000016.1, read as the reverse complement.
TCGGTCGCAAGCCGATTGCTCGTGCGTGGTTCATTCTGGTGCTGCCGGCGCTGGTGCTGAATTACTTCGGCCAAGGGGCGCTGCTGCTCGGTGACCCGGAAGCCGCGCGCAACCCGTTCTACTTGTTGGCACCGAGCTGGGCGCTGATTCCATTGGTAGGCTTGTCGACCATGGCCACGGTGATTGCCTCCCAGGCGGTGATTTCCGGTGCGTTCTCCCTGACCCGTCAGGCGATCCAGCTCGGCTATATTCCACGCATGCACATTCGGCACACCTCCAGCGCCGAACAAGGCCAGATCTACATTGGCGCGGTGAACTGGGCGCTGATGGTTGGCGTCATCCTGTTGGTGCTGGGTTTCGAATCCTCCGGCGCCCTGGCTTCGGCCTACGGTGTTGCAGTGACCGGCACGATGCTGATGACCACCATTCTGGTGTCGGCGGTGATATTGCTGCTGTGGAAATGGCCTCCGGTCCTCGCGGTTCCGCTGTTGGTTGGTTTCCTGTTGGTGGACGGTCTGTACTTCGCTGCCAACGTGCCGAAAATCATTCAGGGCGGGGCGTTCCCGGTGATCGCCGGTATCGTGCTGTTTGTGCTGATGACCACCTGGAAACGCGGCAAGCAACTGCTGGTCGATCGACTCGACGAAGGTGGATTGCCGCTGCCGATATTCATCAGCAGCATCGCCGTGCAACCGCCGCATCGCGTTCAGGGCACTGCCGTGTTCCTGACCGCTCGCCCGGATGCCGTGCCCCATGCGCTGTTGCACAATCTGCTGCATAACCAGGTGCTGCACGAGCAAGTGGTGCTGCTGACGGTGGTGTACGAAGACATCCCGCGGGTACCGGCATCACGGCGTTTCGAGGTGGATGCCTACGGCGAAGGTTTCTTCCGGGTGATCCTGCACTTCGGCTTCGTCGACGAACCGGACGTGCCGCAAGCGCTGAAGCTGTGTCATCTCGATGACCTGGACTTCAGTCCGATGCGCACCACCTACTTCCTCAGCCGCGAGACGGTCATCGCTTCCAAACTCGAAGGCATGGCCCGCTGGCGTGAGGGGCTGTTCGCCTTCATGTTGCAGAACGCCAACGGCAATTTGCGCTTCTTCAATCTGCCGCTGAACCGGGTGATTGAACTGGGGACGCAGGTAGAGATGTAAGCACCATCAAAAAGCCCCCGCTACCGTAAGGTAACGAGGGCTTTTTTTCAGCGGGACTCAAATCACTCTGGAGCCGCCGTCTCCTTCGCTTGACGCTTCTCGATCACATCCACCAACCGCTGCGCCAGTTTCGGGTAGTTCTCGTCAAAGTGGTGGCCGCCCGGCAATTTCATCGCCTCGCCCACCGCGGTCTTGTCGGTACAGCCGCTCTCGTCGACTTCTTCTTCACCGTAGATGCACACCACTTTCTCCGGCGGCAGCTTGGCCATTTCCGGGCCGGTGGCGGCTTCTTTGCCGGCGTTGCCGAGCCAGCCTTCGACTTCGATCTCGAAGCTGCCGGTGCGGGCGAAGGCCAGCAGGATGATCGCATCGACCCGTTGCTGCTCCGATGGCTCCAGGCGGTTGTAGATCGCCGGCAGGACGTCGGCGCCGAACGAGTAACCGGTCAGGATGAAGCGTTTGGTGCCCCATTTCTGCCGGTAGTGCTGCATCAGCTCGGCGAGGTCCAGGGCGCTTTGCTCGGGGCTCTTGTGTTGCCAGTAGTAGCGCAGGGTGTCAATGCCGACCACCGGGTAGCCGATCTTGGCCATCTCGCCCGCTACGTCGCGGTCCAGGTCGCGCCAGCCGCCGTCACCGGACAGGAACAGGGTCACGGTGTCCTTGGCTTGGCCGGCGGGCACTTCGACTACCGGGATCTGCAGGCCGCCAGCGGCTTTATCGCCGCCAACGAGGATCTTGCGCAGTTCGTTGTTCAGCACTTGCGGCAGGTTGATGTCGTAGTCGCTGATGCTGGTTTCGGCGTTGGGTTGGTCGCGCACGAAGCCGGCGCTGGTGTCATCCGGGTTGTCGTTCCACGCCACCAGCCAGTGACCGTGGGCGGCACTTTTCGGCAGCAGGTGAGTGCAGCCGGGTTTTTCCAGGGCCAGGTCCACCGAGACAGCCTGGGCGATGTCGCTCTTTTGCTCGGACAACCAGCGCCACGCCAGCACGGCGCCAGGGCCGATGCCGCTGACCAGGGTTGCCGGGCCTTTGAGTTCTCTCAGGGCTGATTGCAAGGCGCGACTTTGCAGCAGGCAGTCTTTGGGCAGGATCACCTGGACAATCTGCGCCGAGCCGGTGCGGCTCAGGGTCATCAACTGTTTGTTGCTGAGCTTCTGCTCTTCATTTACCGCCACCAGCACCTGCGCGCGTGGCGTGTTGCCGGGGATGACGCGGGTCATCGCGGCGCCATCGGCCGGCGTCAGCTGTTCGAGGGTCGGTTCGGGTGCCGGGCGTTTCAGGTACCAGTAACCGCCACCGAGAATCAGGGCCAGCACTACCAGTGTGGCCAGTACGTACCGCAATGAGCGTTGAATCATCAGCGTTTCACCAATCCAGTCAAGCCGCCCGCAATCAGGGCAGCAGTGTCGGCCAAGGCAACCAGCGGATCGAGTCCGGCGGGCACGGCCATATAACGGGGTTCCCAGTCAGGCTGGAATTTGTCTTTGAAACGGCGCAAGCCTTGAAAGTTGTAGAGCTGCTCACCACGGCGGAAAACCATCGAGCCCAGACGCTGGGTCAGTGGTGCACCACGACGGGGTTGCAACCCCGACAACGGCACCATGCCCAGGCTGAAGCGCGCGTATCCATGATTTTTATAATGTTGAATCAGGCCGACCATCATGAATTCCATGGTCAGCTTGGGGGCATCCGGGTGCGCGCGCATCAGGTCGAGGCTGGCCAGTTCATGGCCGTAAGTCTCGAGCAGGTTGGCGAACGCCACCGGGCGCCCTTCGAAACGAATCACCGCGACGCGGAAATGTTTGAGGTAATCATCGCTGAAACGGCCGAGCGAGAAGCCTTTCTCGCGCACGTTCTTGCCGGTCAGCCAAGCATCGGAAATTACCTTGAGTTCTTCCATCGGTGCTTGTCCTGGATCAAATATCTCCAGCGACAGGCCATCGCGAGTGCCGCGGTTCCAGGTGTAGCGCAGGTCTTTCATCTCTTTGCCTTTGGCCTCGAGATCAAAGCGAAGCAGATCGATCCGGGCTTCTTCGCCGAGTTTGATCGCGGTCAGGCCAATGTCCATGTAGTACGGCAGGTTCTCGGCGCGCACTTGGTAGAACACAGGACGGGCGTGGTGGATGTCGCAAAGGTCGCGGAACTGCCAGATCATTTCGGCCCGTTGCTGGGTCGGGCCGATTGGGTCATACAAGGCCACCAGGCTGCGACCACGGCGTGCGTACATCAGGAACGCTTGGTCGTTGGGGTGAAACAGCAGCGCCTTGTCACCGGTCAGGGCGAGGCCACCATCCGGTTGTGCGGAGGCCATGAGGATCTTTACCGCGCGGTTGAGCTCATCGGCCGTCGGCAGATGGATCACCGGGCGTGCCGTGCGCAGCAGCCAGGTCAGGGACACCACCACCAGCAATACTGCGGCGCCGAGCAGCGAGCGCAAGCCACGCGGGGCATCGGCGTCGAGGGTGAACTGCCACCACAGCTGATGGCTGTACGGGACGTCCTGATAGGCGAACAGCAGCAGCCAGATCGACGCACCGAGTACACACAGGCTGGCCACCAGATACAGCGGCGAGAACGGCACCTCAGTCAGACGGCTGGGGCGATAGAACGAGCTGCGGAAAACCCCCAGCAAGCTCGCAGTCAGCGTCAGCAAGCAGGCTTCTTCCCAGTCGAAGCCCTTGAGCAGAGAGAGCAGGGCAGCGACCAGCAACAAGATGGTGGTCAGCATCCAGGCAGCCGACAGTCGGCGGCGCAGCCCTTGGGCCAGCAGCAAGCAAAGCACACCGATCAGGCTGGCCCCGAAGTGCGAGGCGTCGACCAGTCGATGCGGGATGAGAAAGCCGATGTGTTCCAGGCGGGTGTCGATTTCTGGGGTGGCACCGGAGAACAGCAGGACCACGCCGGACAGAAAGACCAGGACCGCCAGAATCGGTGCGGCCAGGCCGGACGCCACCCTTAAGGACTGACGCGATTGAAACAGGCGCTGACCTTCATTGATCAACAGGAATACGCAGGCCACCAGCAACGGCAGCACCACGTAGATCAGGCGATAGAGCAGCAGGGCGGCAGCGAGTGGCGCGGCGCCGAGTGTGTCGGAGAAGGCAGCCAGCAGAATCGCTTCGAACACCCCGACCCCGCCGGGAACATGGCTGAGCACACCGGCGGCCAGGGCCAGCAGGTACACCAGTAGGAACGCGCCGAAGGGCGGTGCTTCCGGCAGCAACAGATAGAGCACGGTAGCCGCGGCGGCGACGTCCAGCGCAGTGATGATCAGTTGCAGAAACGTCAGGCGACGGCCCGGCAGGCGCAAGGTGCGGCGTCCGACCTTGACCAGCAGGTTGTCCGGGTAAGGTTGCTCTGGCAGGCGGCGACGGTAAATCCCGATGGCCAATACGCTGAAGAGCAGCAAAACGGCCGCGGCGACGGCACCCAGCAACGTCTCGGACAGACCCAGGGCGGCAGAAGCGCCAGGCAGGTTGCTGAGGGTGGCGAGGGCGGCCAGCGGGGGCAGGGCGCAGCCGAGCGACAGGCTGGCGAATAGCGTCATGTGAGCGACTTCAGAAGCGCCCAGACCGTGACGTGCATATAAACGATAGCGAACCGAGCCCCCCGAGAGCATCGAAAGGCCGATGGCATTGCCGATGGCGAATGCGGTGAACCCGCCCAGGGCCAGGACTCGCGGCGCCAGGTTCACGCCCGCGTAGCGGCTGGCTGACCATTCGTAGCCCAGCAGGATGATGAAGCCGACTACGGTCGCGCCCAGCGCGCCCAACAATGCCGGTTTCGGAACGTCGAGAATCGAGTCGTGCAGAGCGTACAGATCGAGTTCGCTCAGCAGGTGGCGACAGGCAATCAGCGCGATAGCGAACAACAGCAAAGTGACTGCCAGGCCAATGGGTTGGCGGTATTTGCTGATTCGATCAAGCAGGCGCAGACGCTCGGCCTTGATCGGTTGTGTCGCTGTGACGGTGTCTTGTGGATCAGACGAGTTGGCGCGCATCAATCACCTCTTGGATTGTGCGCGACAGGATGGGGGTATCCAGCCAAGTTACCAATCCCTGTAGAAAAAAATAATCACAAATATTAACGTCTCTCACCGGGTGTCGGCGATGGTACGTCATTAGTCGTAGGGGCTTCTGTCTGTAGCTCAGCATAGTCTGGGCTCAGAGCATTGGGGATCCCGAACGGCTCGCTACACAGTGGCAGATCATTGTTGCGAAAGGACTTTTTCAACAGATACAAAAAAGGCCACTCTTTCGAGTAGCCTTTTTTGATGTTTGGTTGCGGGAGCCGGATTTGAACCGACGACCTTCGGGTTATGAGCCCGACGAGCTACCAGACTGCTCCATCCCGCGTCTGTGTGGCGGCATTCTACAGGCGAACGCCGGAGTGTCAACCGTTAATCCTGAATAGGGTCAAATAAGCGTATATGAGTGGCGAACGGTCGTGGAGGAGACTTAAGTTTCGGAATCAGAACGATTTCTCATTTCTGCGCCGTCAGTCGTTGCCCTCTCGTATATAGGCTCATATTTACAAAAGAGACGCGCACAAAAAAGGCCACTCTTTCGAGTAGCCTTTTTTGATGTTTGGTTGCGGGAGCCGGATTTGAACCGACGACCTTCGGGTTATGAGCCCGACGAGCTACCAGACTGCTCCATCCCGCGTCTGTGTATCGGCATTCTACAGGCGAACGCCGGAGTGTCTACCGTTAATCCTGAATAGGGTCAAATAAACGTAAATGAGCGGCGAACGGCCGTGGGGGAGACTTAAGGCTCGGAATCAGAACGATTTCTCAATCCTGCACCGTCAGCCGTTACCCGCTCTTTTCTATCCTGTGTTTACAAAAGAGACGCGCACAAAAAAGGCCACTCTTTCGAGTAGCCTTTTTTGATGTTTGGTTGCGGGAGCCGGATTTGAACCGACGACCTTCGGGTTATGAGCCCGACGAGCTACCAGACTGCTCCATCCCGCGTCTGTGTGTCGGCATTCTACAGAGGATCGGCAGGCTGTCAACCTTCAACCCAGAGAAAACCTCTTCCCGTTCAATCGCTTAGCTTGAAAACAGGGCTGAGTGATGGGCTGTAAGGTCGGTGTGGCAAGGCTTTCAGCTCTATCGGGTGAAGCTTTTCGATTAAGAAAATAAATTCATCGGCACTTTCCTACAAGTAGAAAAGAACATTCAGAGTACTGGTGCTATATACAGGTGTCAGTGAGATACTGCCGATCTGACAAGCCAGTACTCCATTTCTTCACCATGAACACTGCTTTTATATGACGCAGCGAAAAATCATCCACGTCGATTGTGACTGCTTCTACGCCGCCATCGAGATGCGTGACGACCCGCGCCTGGCCGGGAAGCCTCTGGCAGTGGGCGGTGCTGCGGATCGACGTGGAGTGATCGCCACCTGCAATTATGAGGCTCGGGCTTATGGGGTGCGCTCGGCCATGTCTTCCGGACATGCCTTGAAGCTGTGTCCGGACCTGACCATCGTCAAGCCACGCATGGAGGCCTATAGAGAAGCCTCTAAGGAAATTCAAACGATCTTTCGCGATTACACCGACTTGATCGAGCCGCTTTCCCTGGATGAGGCCTACCTCGACGTATCCGACAGTGCGCATTTCGGTGGCAGCGCCACGCGGATTGCCCAAGACATTCGCCGTCGCGTCTCTAATCAGCTGCACATCACTGTTTCGGCGGGCGTTGCGCCGAACAAGTTTCTGGCCAAGATCGCCAGCGACTGGAAGAAGCCTAACGGCTTGTTCGTCATTACGCCGGATCAGGTCGAGGATTTTGTCAGTGGTTTGCCAGTGAGCAAGTTGCACGGCGTTGGCAAAGTGACCGCAGACAAATTAGGTCGGCTCGGCATCGTCGATTGTTCGCATCTGCGCGAATGGGACAAGTTGGCGCTTGTGCGCGAATTCGGCAGCTTCGGCGAGCGACTCTGGAGCCTGGCCCGTGGGGTCGATGATCGGTTGGTGCACAACGACAGTCGTCGACAGTCGATCAGTGTCGAAAATACCTACGACGTGGACTTGCCGGATCTGGTGAGCTGCCTCGATAAATTACCCGAGTTACTGGAAACCCTGGCCGGCCGCATGGCGCGAATCGACAGCAGCTATCGACCCGGCAAGCCGTTCGTCAAAGTGAAATTCCATGACTTCACCCAGACCACTCTGGAGCAGGCCGGGGCAGGGCGGGATTTGGGGAGCTACCAGTTGTTGCTGACCCAGGCGTTCAATCGTGGCGGGAAACCGGTGCGGTTGCTGGGGATTGGGGTGCGACTGGAGGATTTGCGGGGCGGGTTTGAGCAGATGGAGTTGTTTGAGCGTTGAGACCTGAAAGCAAAAGATCGCCCATGCGGACGATCTTTTAGGGGGGCTTAATTCGGTCCCGGATCCGCGACCAGTCGCCCGCCATCCTTGGTCAACGACTTGAGGAATTCGCTCTGCAACTCAGGATCGTTGCGCGTCAGTTCGATCAGGCTTTGTTCCAGTTCGGTGGCTTCTTCTTCCAGCCCCAGTTCCGACAAACGTTTGACCCGGTGTACCCACTGGCTCACTTCGTCGTCTTCGAGGTCGTCGTAAATCAGCCCATGAGCTTCGAGCAGCTTGCCGCGCAGGGAGCTACTGACCGCCAGGGACGAATTGGTGTGCACATCGTCCTGAGCATTCTGGACACTGATCAGCAGCCGGCTCAAATGATTGATGTCGTGTTCGGCAAACGGGCTGTCCAGCAGGTTCACGCGCAATACACCGTTTTTGTCGGTGGTCATCTCGAACGTTTCCTTGCCGGCCTTGACCTCAACCGGGCGCTCGCTCCATGGCAGGCTCGAGTACTCGGTGCGCTTGTCGAGCTGGACCTCGTCGATTCCCGCCAGATTCTGCTGTGCACGACCATGAGACTGCGTGTTCATGAACGGGTTGAGCCCGGCGAAACCGTAGCTCAACCAATCCTTGGTCACGCTGTCCGGCAGATTGCCGAGAGCGAACACGTTGACCACGTTCGCTCCGACGCCGGCCACTACGGCCACCGCGCCCAGCGGAATCTCGTAAACCTCCCGCCAGGGTTGGTAAGGCGTGTAGCGGTCGTAGTGGCGTGTGACTTCGAATTCGGTGACTTCGAACGTCTTCTGCTCGTGGATCTTCACCCGACGTTGCGGCAGCTCAAGCACCTTGGGCTCGCCGACATCAATCTGCAGGCTGTGATCGAGCAATTTGCGCTCGACACGTTCCTCGTGCTCGCTGCGTTGTGACATGTGATTGGCACAGCCGCTGACCAGCAGGGTGCCGCACAGGGCGGCACCACCGAGGCCTAAGGTGTTTCGCTTGAACATGACTTCTCTATCTGGTGTCAGCGGCGGATACGGGACTGAAGGAAGGACAACACGTCTGCGACCGGCAGCGCTTGCGCTTCGGGCTCGGTGCGGCTCTTGTATTCAAGATTGCCTTCGGCGAGGCCGCGGTCACTGACCACGATCCGGTGAGGAATGCCAATCAGCTCCATGTCCGCGAACTTGATGCCCGGGCTGGTTTTCTTGTCGCGGTCGTCCAGCAGTACTTCGAAGCCGGCGGCAATCAGTTCTGCGTACAGCTTGTCGGTGGCTTCGCGAACCTGTTCGGTTTCGTAGCGCAGTGGTACCAGGGCGATCTGAAACGGGGCCAGCGTGTCACTCCAGATGATCCCGTTGGCGTCGTTGTTCTGCTCGATGGCCGCCGCCACCACGCGGGAAACGCCGATACCGTAGCAACCCATTTCCAGGGTGACTGGCTTGCCATTCTCGCCCAGCACTTCGCACTTCATCGCTTTGCTGTACTTGTTGCCCAGCTGGAAGATGTGCCCGACTTCGATGCCGCGCTTGATTTCCAAAGTGCCCTTGCCATCCGGGCTCGGGTCGCCGGCGACCACGTTGCGCAGGTCGGCAACGGTCGGAACCGGCAGATCACGCTCCCAGTTCACGCCGAAGTAGTGTTTGTCGTCGATGTTGGCGCCGATGCCAAAGTCGCTCATCAATTCGACGGAACGGTCAATGATGATTGGCAGCGGCAGGTTCAACGGGCCCAGGGAGCCAGCGCCGGCGCCAATGGCGTCGCGTAGTTCACTTTCGGAAGCCATGACCAGCGGGCTGGCAACGCCAGGCTGGTTGCCGGCCTTGATTTCGTTCAGCTCGTGGTCGCCACGGATGATCAGGGCAATCAGCTTGCCTTGCTCTTCAGCGTGAACCACGAGGGTCTTGATGGTCTTTTCAATCGGCAGGTTGAAGCCTTCGACCAGTTGCGCAATGGTCTTGGCGTTCGGCGTGTCGACCAGACGCAGCTCTTCGGCAGGTGCGGCGCGGGAGCTCTCGCGTGGCACGGCTTCGGCTTTCTCGATGTTCGCCGCGTAGTCGGAACCGTTACTGAAGACGATATCGTCTTCGCCGGATTCGGCCAGTACGTGGAACTCGTGGGAGCCGGCACCACCGATCGAGCCGTTGTCGGCTTCAACCGGGCGGAATTTCAGGCCCAGACGGGTGAACACGTTGCAATACGCCTGGTGCATGCGGTCGTAGGTGACCTGCAGCGATGGCTGGTCAGCGTGGAAGGAGTAGGCGTCCTTCATGATGAATTCGCGACCGCGCATCAAACCGAAGCGTGGACGGATTTCGTCACGGAATTTGGTCTGGATCTGGTACAGGTTGATCGGCAGCTGTTTGTAGCTGCTCAACTCGTTGCGCATCAGGTCAGTGATGACTTCTTCGTGAGTCGGGCCGGCGCAGAAATCGCGACCGTGGCGATCCTTGAAGCGCAACAACTCAGGGCCGTATTCTTCCCAGCGACCGGATTCCTGCCACAGCTCAGCCGGTTGGGTGCTCGGCATCAACACTTCGAGAGAGCCAGCGGCGTTCATTTCTTCACGAACGACGGCTTCGACCTTGCGCATCACTCGCAAGCCCATCGGCAGCCAGGTGTACAGGCCCGAGGCGAGTTTGCGGATCATGCCGGCGCGCAGCATCAGCTGATGGCTGATCACGACCGCGTCGGAAGGCGTTTCTTTCTGTGTGGCGAGCAAAAATTGACTGGTGCGCATGGTTGGCCGTTGTCGGTTGCTGATGACGGGAAATGACGGAGCATTGTACGGGCGAGATCTGCTGGCGTACAGGTGTGCGGTCGGCGGGTGTAGCGGGAGGGCGGGAATCCCCGCGCCCTCTGCGCTGCTTACTGCTTGAGAGCCTACGATTCTTCCGCGACCTGGGTCGGAACCGGTTCTGGTGCCGGCGTTGGCGTCGGGCCTTCGCGGCGGCTCTCCTGGAACCAGTGCAACGCGATCAACAGCAGCGTCGGAACGCCCAGCAGGGCGGTGATCAGGAAGAAATTGTGATAACCGAATTTCTCCACCATGACCCCCGAATAGCCGCCGATCAGGCGTGGCAGCAAGAGCATGATCGAGCTGAGCAGGGCGTACTGGGTTGCGGAGAACTTCAGGTTGGTCAGGCTCGACAGGTAGGCGACAAACGCCGAGGTCGCCAGGCCCGAACTGAAGTTATCCAGGGAAATGGTGAGGATCAGCATGTTCAGGTTGGCGCCCATGTCGGCGAGCATCAGGAACAGCAGGTTGGTGCCGGCTGATGCAATGCCGCCGATGAGCAGAATCGGCAAGATGCCGAAGCGCACAATCAGCAGGCCGCCCATGCCGGCGCCGACCAGGGTCATGATCAGGCCAAAGATCTTGCTGACGCTGGCAATCTGATCCTTGGTGAAGCCCTGGTCGATGTAGAACACGTTGGCCATCACGCCCATGACTGTATCGGACATCCGATAGGTGGCGATCAGCCCAAGCAGCAGGAACGCTTGCCAGCGGTAGCGCAGAATGAAGTCGTTGATCGGCGTCAGCACCGGCGCCAGGCCACGGCGGCCAATGGCTGACAGGCACAGGGCGGTGAGCGTGGTGTAGAGGATTGCCCGCAGGAGCGCGCGGTCTTCGAGCAGCAGGTTGAGCACGCTCACGCCTTCGAACAGCACGCTGGCAAAATCGGTGTTGTACAACTGAGTGAACATGGCCGGCACGGAAACCAACAGCACGATCAGCACAAACACCGATGCCAGTTGATGCACAAAGCTGTAGCGCCCGGCCTGAAGCTGCGTGCGTAGCGGCACCGGCGGTTCACGCATGAAAAAGGAGGTCAGCAGCGCCGGAACCATCAAGGCGCCGAACAGGATGTAGGTGCCGGCCCATGCCGAATGCTTATAGTTGAAACCGGTGGAGCCGAAGCCTTCAGCGAAGAACAGGGCGCCGGCGGTGGCCAGCAGCGCGGCGATCCGATAACCCGACATGTAACTGGCGGCGAGCGCGGCCTGACGGCTGTCTTCAGCGATTTCCAGGCGATAGGCGTCGACTGCGATGTCTTGCGTCGCCGAGGCGAAAGCAACGACCACAGCAATAGCGATCAACCAGGACAAATGCTTTTGCGGGTCGCAGAAACCCATCCCGATCAGGCCGAGAATGACCAGTGCCTGGGAAAGCACCAGCCAGGAACGTCGTCGACCGAGCTTGCCGAGAAATGGCAGGCGCCATTGGTCGAGCAGCGGTGACCAGACCCATTTAAAGGCGTAGGCCAGGCCGATCAGGCTTGCATAGCCGATGGTTTCGCGAGCTACGCCGGCTTCGCGCAGCCAGACCGAAAGTGTCGAAAACACCAGCATGTAGGGCAGGCCGGCGGCGAAACCAAGCAGCAACAGTACAAGCGTCGAGGGGCTGGCATAGGCGGCGAGCGCGGCGCGCCAGGTTTTACGGGGCATGGGCTGGAGTCTGCCTCAAGAAATACGGAAACAAAGCGCGCACTCTAACCGCTGTGCTCTACCGGGCGCCAGCCATGGCGCTGAATATCAACACGATTGTTCAGGATACTGATGCCCTCCATGCGCAAACGCGCGCGTTGTTCATCCCCCGACGGGCTGCCCACGGGCAGGCTGATACGCCCGCCGGCGCCAAGCACGCGGTGCCAGGGTAATTTGCTGTCACCCGGCAGCAGGCTCAGTGTCCGTCCGACGAAGCGGGCGGCGCGACCCAGTCCCGCCAACTCGGCGAGCTGACCGTAACTCACGACTTTGCCCTTCGGGACTTGCGCCAGTGTCAGGTATAGCGCCGTGCGTCGGATTTGCGCCGGACTATCGGTTTCGGTGGTGGAGTCGGTCACGTCGGCAGTTCCTGAAAAAAGTTCGCCTTACCGTCTGTAGAGTAAATCCTGGATCCCCCGTTGAGAAATGAACTCAATAGAAATAGTCGGGTCAGTCCTTGCTAGGGTCTTATTCCTACGGATAATGCCGACTTTTTTCGCAAACTTGAGCCTGTATTTGCTTATGTTGTCCAGAACCTTGCTGTGCCTCGCTGTCGTCAGCGCCTCTACGCCCTTGCTAGCCGATACCGTCTGGTTGAAGAACGGTGACAAGCTGAGCGGCAAGATCACCGTTTTCGATGGCGGCAAGCTGTTGATCCAGACCGAGTACGCCGGTGCCGTCCCGATCGACTGGAAGCAGGTTAAAACCCTGGAAAGCGATCAGGAATTGCTGGTCAAGCAGGATGCCTACACCGGCGAAAAGGCCAAGGCGCTGCATGCGGCAGGCGACGGCAAGGTCACCCTGGCTAACGGCGAGGCGCCCAAGACTGTGGAGCTGGCGAGCATTCAGCAGATTCTCAAGCCCAAGCCTATCGTCGAGGATTTGGTGTGGAAGGGTAATGTCGATGCAGCGCTGGATTATCAGCGGGCCGAGAAAGACACCGACGATTACGATATTGGCTTCAAGACCACTGCGCGTCATGGCAGATGGCGACACACCGCAGAAGGCGAGTACAACCGCGAGTTTCAGGATGACGTGATCACTACCGACAACTGGCAGGCCGAATACTCGCTCGACCGCTTCCTGACCGAAAAATGGTTCTGGGAAGGGCGCGCGGTCTATAAGCGTGACAAGGTCGAAGAGCTCTCTCGTCAGCGCACCGTCGGTACCGGCCCCGGTTACCAATTCTGGGACGACGAGCTGGGCGCATTCTCGCTGGGCTCGCTGGTCAACCGCACGGACTATGAGTTCGCTGACGGCGGCAAGGAAAACTTCTATTCCCTGGCGATGAAGTGGGATTACAACCGCTACCTGATTGGCAAGAAGGTGGAATTCTTCACCAATGGCGAAGTGGGCAAGCCGTTGTCGGGTGTGGCGGATTACGCGCTCGATGCCGAAATGGGCTTGCGCTACAAGGTGACCGAATGGGCATCGCTTAATCTGAAGGCCGAGAGAGACATCATTAGCGGCACCGACGATGCAGATTTGGATAAGACCCGGTACACCGCCGGGTTTGGCGTGGCCTGGTAAGACGCAAAAAATCGCAGCCATGGGCTGCGATTTTTTTTGCCTGCAAAACAGACAGACACAAAAAAGCCCCGCTTTTGAGGGCGGGGCTTTTTACTAAAGCAAGTACAAGTTAGATAACTTGAACTTCTTCAGCTTGCATGCCTTTCTGACCGCGGGTAGCGATGAAAGAAACCTGTTGGCCTTCTTTCAGGCTTTTGAAGCCGTCGGATTGGATAGCTTTGAAGTGAACGAACAGGTCGTCACCGGATTGTGGAGTGATGAAGCCGAAGCCTTTTTCATCGTTGAACCACTTAACGGTACCAGTTTGGCGATTAGACATGGTGTAACTCCTTGAACAAAGATAACTGCGACTCAGGAAGAACCCTGGCCGAGACTGAGTGCAAAGAGCAGGAAAAATTCTTGTAGATGGTTGGATCGAAATTCAACATATCGTGTAGAGATTCTCAGTGACACAAGCAGCACAGTGGCGCCACCTTAACCCTTTTTCCGGAACGTGCCAATGCTTACTGCGAAGGTTTCTCTGTTTTCATGACTGACGGTCCGCCGGTTTACCCGCAAGGGCCGGAAATTACGGGGGATCGGCAAGATTTGTGACCCGGACTTTGAACCCGAAGCGCGCGCCCGGTAAGATGCCGGACAGATTTTTTCCACCTCGCTATTCAGGACACCCGCCATGAGCATCAAATCGGACAAGTGGATTCGCCGCATGGCGCAAGAGCACGGCATGATCGAGCCCTTCGTAGAGCGCCAGATGCGCGGTGAAGGCGCCGACCGAGTGATTTCCTACGGCGTGTCGAGCTATGGCTACGACGTACGCTGCGCCGATGAATTCAAAGTGTTCACCAACATCAATTCGGCGACCGTTGATCCGAAGAACTTCGACGAGAAGAGCTTCGTCGACGTCAAGAGCGATGTCTGCATCATCCCGCCGAACTCCTTTGCCTTGGCACGCACCGTCGAATTCTTCCGGATTCCGCGCAATGTGCTGACGATCTGCCTGGGTAAAAGCACCTACGCGCGTTGCGGCATTATCGTCAACGTGACGCCGCTCGAGCCTGAGTGGGAAGGCCACGTGACCCTGGAGTTCTCCAACACCACCACGCTGCCGGCAAAAATCTACGCCAACGAAGGTGTGGCTCAGATGCTGTTCTTCGAATCCGACGAAGAGTGCGAAGTGTCCTACAAGGACCGTGGCGGCAAGTATCAGGGCCAGCGCGGCGTTACCCTGCCACGCACCTGATCCGTTCGTCTGGCAAGTCGTGGGAATTCTTGAGCGGGTGGACACTCTATTGGGTGTACTGCCCGGTTCGCGCAACGCGGACGGGGCCATCGCTCAGGAGTGCCCTATGAAGATCGATCCGCGAATAAGTGCCGAGCTGGCAAGGCTTGAGCCCAATCAGGTTGGCGTTTTGGCCTGGTCGTTGTTGGCACATCCACCTATCAGCACGGCGGGGGGCATCCCCGGTCAGCCTGATCCCGATACCCCCAACGAACAACCTACCGAACCCGGTGAGCCTACGCTGCCGGATGAGCCGCCTCCCGCGCCCGTTGCTTGATCGCCGCCTTCGAAAAACGAATGGCCAGTCAGCTGATGTCTTCAAAGACTTCAGCTGACTGGCCATATTTCGTTGTAGAGGTGGGAAGTGAGGCTATTTCAGGTTGCCGCTCAGGAACTGCTTCAACCGCTCACTCTTCGGATTGCCCAGCACGTCGTCTGGCGCCCCTTCTTCCTCCACCAGTCCTTGATGCAGGAACAACACCTGGCTCGATACTTTGCGGGCGAAGCTCATTTCGTGGGTCACCATGATCATGGTCCGGCCTTCTTCGGCCAGGCCCTGGATCACTCTGAGCACTTCACCGACCAGCTCCGGGTCGAGTGCCGAGGTCGGTTCGTCGAACAGCATGACTTCTGGTTCCATGGCCAACGCGCGAGCAATGGCGACTCGTTGCTGCTGACCGCCGGAAAGAAACGCCGGGTACTGATCCGCCACCCGCGCCGCCAGCCCGACCTTGTCGAGATAACGCCGCGCACGGTCTTCGGCTTCCTCTTTGCTGCAACCCAATACCCGGCGCGGGGCCATGGTGATGTTTTCCAGCACCGTCATGTGGCTCCACAGGTTGAAGTGCTGGAACACCATGGCCAGGCGCGTGCGGATCTTTTGCAGTTCATCGGCGTCGGCCACGTGCATACCGTAGCGATCCTTGATCATGCGGATGTTCTGGCCGTCCAGGCTCATGGCGCCGTCGTTGGGTTGTTCGAGAAAGTTGATGCAGCGCAGGAAGGTACTTTTGCCCGAGCCGCTGGCGCCTATCAGGCTGATGACGTCGCCGGTGTTGGCCTTGAGCGAAACACCTTTGAGTACTTCATGATCGCCATAGCTTTTATGCAGGCCTTCAATGGTCAGTTTGTACATAGGACATGCATCCTCAAGGCGAAAGTAGGTAGCCGCTGCGATAGGCTTCGGTGCCCGCAATGTGGGCGATCACCATACCGGCAGTGGCCATGCGCCGTAGTGAGCGGGCGTACATCAACCCGGCGACGGTGCAATGAACGGGGGTGACGCGGTCAAGGATCGGGTCGATGATTTCAGCAATCAATTGCCCGGCTTCGAGGTATTCCCCTGGCAGCGCGGTGAACACCAGCAGCCCGCCGACCGGTGTTGCCACCGGTTCAACACCGGCCAGCGGCGTGGCCGGGTAGGGCAGTTCGGGCAGCGACGCGGGTTCGCCGGCAATGGCGCCGAAGTGAATCAGGTAATTGATCAGCGCCTGGCAATCGAGGCTGGCCAATGGGTGATTGACGTCACCCTGACCGCGCAATTCGACGGTGACCGAAAAACTGCCCAGCGGAATATCGAAGTGTTCGCCGAAGCGTTCCTTCAACTGCCACCAGAGCAGGGTGAAGCATTCATCGAACGACTGACCGCCGGAGTCGGTAGCCAGCAGGCTGGCTTCGGCGCCGATGTACCGCGCCAGCGGCTCGACCTGCGGCCACGCCTCGGGCGTGGTGTAAAGGTGGGCGACCGCTTCGAAATCGCAATGCAGGTCCAGCACCATGTCCGCATCGCAGGCCAGCCGTTGCAGGGTGAGGCGCTGGGATTGCAGTTGTGTGCTGGCCGTCTGCTGAGCGAGGGCATTGCGTAGGCTGCTGCGAATCAGTTCGAGGTTGTGCTGTGGATCGTCGCCGAGCAGGCCTTCGATCTCGTTGCCAACGGCTTCGCTCAGATCGACGAACCAGCGGTTGAAGTTCTGCCCGCTTTCGAGGTCGTAGCGGCCGAGTGGTACATCCATCAGCACTTGTTCGAGGCCGGCCGGGTTGGCCACCGGCACCAGCACGATTTCGCTGCGCAGGCGGCCGGCGGCTTCGAGTTCCGCCAGACGCTGCTTGAGGTGCCAGGCCACCAGCATGCCGGGCATTTCGTCGGCATGCAGGGATGACTGGATGTAAATTTTGCCTTTGGCCGATGAGGGGCCGAAGTGAAAGCTGTGAATCTGTCGAGCGGTCCCCGGCAGCGGGGCCAGCAGGTCATGAATCTGGTGGAGCATGTCTCTTTATTCCTAAAGCGGGTCTAGTGGGTCGGCCCAAGGAAGGCCAGCCATCGGCGTTCGGCGAGGCGGAACAGGCCGACCAGCGCAAAGGTAACGGTCAGGTAGATCAGCGCAGCGATGCCGAACGACTGGAACGTCAGGAAGGTCGCCGAGTTGGCGTCCCGCGCGACTTTCAAGATGTCCGGGATGGTCGCGGTGAATGCCACGGTGGTTGAGTGCAGCATCAAAATCACTTCGTTGCTGTAATAAGGCAACGAACGACGCAGGGCCGAAGGCATGATCACGTAGGCATAAAGCTTCCAGCCTGTCAGACCGTAAGCCTTGGCCGCTTCGACTTCACCGTGGTTCATGCTGCGGATCGCCCCGGCGAAAATCTCCGTGGTGTAGGCGCAGGTGTTCAGGGCGAAGGCCAGGACCGTGCAGTTCATCGCATCGCGAAAGAACGCATCCAGTACGGGTTGGGCGCGCACGGCGGCCAGGCTGTAGATACCGGTGTAGCAAATCAGCAGCTGGATGTACAACGGCGTACCGCGGAACAGGTAGGTGTAGAACTGCACCGGCCAGCGGATGTAGAAGTTCGGCGAAACCCGGGCGATAGAGAGTGGAATCGACACCAGAAAACCGATGAAGATCGACGCACTGAGCAGCCACATGGTCATGGCCAGGCCGGTGATGTTGTAGCCGTCGGTATAAAGGAAAGCTTTCCAGTATTCCTGCAAGAGTTCGATCATCGTACGGCCTCCCGGGAACCGGCAGCGTAGCGGCGTTCGAGCCAGCGCAGGACGAAGTTGGAGGCGCTGGTAATCAGTAGGTAAATCAGTGCTGCAAGCACCAGGAAGTAGAACAGCTGATAAGTGCTTTTGCCGGCATCCTGCGCCGCCTTGACCAGGTCGGCCAGGCCGATGATCGAGACCAGTGCGGTGGCTTTGAGCATCACCATCCAGTTGTTACCGATACCCGGCAGGGCAAAACGCATCATTTGCGGGAAAATAACGATCCAGAAACGCTGGCCGCGCTTGAGGCCATACGCGGTAGCGGCTTCGACCTGGCCCCGTGGGACCGCGAGAATCGCTCCACGGAAGGTTTCGGTGAAATACGCGCCATAAATGAAGCCCAGGGTGATGACCCCGGCGCTGAACGGGTTGATCTCGATGTATTCCCATTCCATGAAATCGGTAAACGACGTCAGCCAGGTTTGCAGGCTGTAGAAGATCAACAGCATCAGTACCAGGTCCGGCACACCGCGAATCAGTGTGGTGTAGATCTGGGCCGGTACGCGCACCAGTTTGACTTTTGACAGCTTGGCACTGGCGCCGAGCAGCCCGAGCAATACGGCCACCAACAGCGACAATACCGACAATTTGATGGTCATCCAGGTGCCTTCCATCAGCAACGGACCGAAGCCCTGAAGGCTGAAGGCTGAGAGCCCCAGGTTTTGTAGTAGGTTTTCGAGCATAAATCAGCAACCTGATCGGATGAAAAAAGCGCCCATCGCAAGATGGGCGCCGGGCATTATTTGCCGCTGTACAGATTCAGATCGCCAAAGTGTTTCTTCTGAATGGTGGCGTAGGTGCCATCGTCGTGTAACGCTTTGATACCTTTATCCAAAAGTGCCTTGAGGTCTTTGTTACCTTTCGAGATACCGACAGCCGTTTTGGCTGGCAGTAATTCGCTGTCCACCGGCTTGCTGATTTCGTAATCGGCGCCATTTGGCGATTTCAAAAAGCTCAGTTCGGCTTGCAGCATGTCCTGGATCGCTGCGTCGAGGCGACCGGAAGTCAGGTCGGAATACACCTGATCCTGATTCTGATAGGCCTGGGTTTTCACGCCAGCCTTGTCCAGAACGGCCTTGGCATAGGCTTCCTGAATGGTGCCTTGCTCGTAGCCGACGGTTTTGCCCTTCATCGAAGCGACGTCTTCGGTCAGGCCGGAACCTTTCTTGAATACGTAAGCGGTTGGGCCGGAGAACAGCTCGCTGGAGAAGTCGATGACTTTTTCGCGGGCCGGGGTGACGGTCATCGAAGAGATCACGCCGTCGAATTTATTGGCCTTCAGGCCCGGAATCATGCCGTCGAAATCGCTTTCAACCCATTTGCACTTGACCTTCAACTCGGCGCAGATCGCGTTACCCAGATCGATGTCGAAGCCTACCAGGCTACCGTCAGCCGCTTTTGACTCAAACGGAGCGTAGGAAGGATCAACGCCAAAACGCAATTCCTTGTATTCCTTGGCCAGCGCGGAACCGGCTGCCATGCACAACGCCAGTGCAGAAAGGGTCAGCAATGCTTTTTTCATTATTCAATCCCTAAAAACCAATATGAGCGCTTGTGGCGCAGAATTATTGTTACTGGAAAGCGTAAGACCTTACGAAAGTAGCAATTTCCGAACCAGAGTCCCGAACAAGTGTTTTAAAAGGTGATTCAAGAAATGGCAAGGAGGGATTTGTGCACGAAAACGGGCGCCGGAAAATAGCCGCACCAACTTGGTTCGCAATGGCACAAATCCATGTGGGAGCCTTACTTGCCAGGTGTTAGCGTCAACCGCTTGTTGCCATACACCTTGTCAAAGTTCTGCGGCTGCATCGGCAAGCTCATGTATTGCCCCTTCAGCCAAGGATCAATGCTGTCGAGGTAGTTCGCACTCGCCGGATTGCCGGATTGCCCCGTACCGTTCTGCCCCATCAGCGGTTCCGCCTGGCCGAAGTCAACGATAAAGCGCATGGCTGGCGCCAGGGTGGTGTTGAAATCCTGACCCCAGGCGAACGCCGAGGTATTCAGCGTGGTGTGGTCGCCGCCGGCCGCAAGCGGACCGCGCACCGACTGGCCGCTGGTGTTTTTCCATTCGTAGCGGTGCAGTTTGCCCCACTGCCAGGCTTTGTGATCGCCGCCTAACTGACTGTCGCCCGCGCTGATCGCTGCCGCCAGACTGCGGGCGAGGATCGCCGGTTTATCTTCTTTCTGCGGTGTGCGAGTGTCATCCCAGAACGGACTGTCCTCACGACCCAGCAGGTGATCGGCCTGGGCCGCGTAGGACAACTTGCCGTTGGCGATAAAGGCTTTCCACGCCGGGCTGCTTTCCGGGCCCAGTTCGTCGAGGAAAATCTGTTGGGTGCTTTGCTGCAGGAACAGCTCGTAAATCGCTGCATCAGCGGAGGTCGGGCTGAGTTTGCCGTCGAAGGCCATCAAGCGGGTATAAGCCTCGCGAGCCTTGCCACGATCCGTCTCAGGCAACGCTTCGATGGCCTGCTTGAGTGGCTTGGCCATGCCCGGTGCTTCGAACATTTTCTTCAGCTTGGCAGCGAAAGTGGTGGTCTGGTCGTATTGCATCGCGATCAGGCTGCGCGTGTCGTGTTTACCCACGCCGGCCAGTTCGGCCAGGCGTTCGCCACGCTCCGGCGCCGACCATGAATTGGACAGCTGCATGCCGTAGCCATGCGGAATGACTCGCTGGTTGGCGGTGCCGAGCCAGCCTTGGGCCGGATCCTGGTCATAGGGATGGAGCATCGGGTCGGCGTAACCATCCCAATCGTAACGACTTTCCCAGCCCGGCGACGGCAGCAGGCCTTCACCTTCGCGACGGTTCGGGTAACGCCCGGTGACTTGCCAGCCTATGTTGCTGGCGTCGGCAAATACCAGGTTCAGCGCAATGGCGCGGATTTCACGGCTGGCGTCCGAGGCTTTCTCGACGGTCTGCGCCCGGGACAGGTCGAAAAACGCGTCCAGGGTCTTGTCATCGGTGAAGTTCGGCGTCTGCAAGGCCAGGCCGAAACCGTTGGCCAGCGTCGTGCCTTGGGCACTGTTGAGCAGCGGGCCATGGCGGGTTTCGTATACCACTTCGCGAATCGGCCGCTGGCCTTTGACGAAGTAGGTTTCGTTTCGCACGATTGCCGGCTGCCATTTGCCGCCGACCTCGTAGGAAAGACCATTGCCCTGGCGTTTGATTTTTTCCAGGAACAGGTCCTGGTTGTCGCCCATGACGGTGGTCATGCTCCAGGCCACTTTGCCGTTGAAACCGCCGAGTACCATCGGTAAACCGGCAATGGTTACGCCAGAAGCCTGGTACTTCGGCGCGCGGATCTGCACGTAACTGAACAACGACGGCACGCCCAGTGGTCCGTGGCTGTCGCTGGCCAGCAGGCTTTTGCCGCTGCGGCTGCGTTGCGGGCCGATCGCCCAGTTGTTCGAGGAGGTGGCGCCCAGCAAATTCAGATCGGACAGTTGGCTCGTGGCTTTGCTGATCTCGGCCAGGCCCGGGATTTGCCCGTTGAGCTTGATGCCCTGAAGTTTTTCAGCTTCGGCCAGCGGCAGTTTTTCATCGGGGGCAGATGGCGTCAGCCACGGGAGCTTGTCGGTGCTGACGGTCTGGGCCAGCATCAGCGAGGCAATCTCTTCCGGCAGGTTGGCCGACTGGCTGAAGTTCAGCAGGCAGAAAATCAGCGCCGAGTCTTCCGGTTTCCAATATTCAGGCTTGTAGCCGGTGGCCGCGAGGTCTGCCGGCAGTTTGTCGCGATAGCGGAACAGGTAGGCGTTGACGCCGCGGGCATAGACTTCGAAGAAGCGTTTGAGGCGCGGCGAAGACGCCTTGTACAGCTCGCCGGCGCTTTTCTTCAGATTGACGGCGCGCATGTAGCGGTCAGCGTCGAGCAGGTCCGAACCGGACATCTCCGACAAACGGCCCTGAGCCAACAGGCGCAGGGTGACCATTTGCGTGATGCGGTCGGTGGCGTGGACGTAACCCAGGGTGAACAACGCGTCGTGGAAAGTGTTGCTTTCGATCAACGGCATGCCCATGGCATTGCGGCGTACCGAAACGTTCTGCGCCAGGCCTTTGAGCGGCTGCACACCGGTGGTCGGCGGGAGGGTGTCCTGGGTGTTCCAGGTCTGACAACCGGTCAGGCTCAAAACACTGGCCACTGCTGCGGCAACGCCGAACCGGGGAAGAAAATGTGAAAGGGCTGGCGAGGCCATGGCAAAGCTCCTGCGGGGGGTAGTGGTGCCCGGCCTCGAAAGTCGCCGTTCACTTTTGACGGCGTCTAATGTCGCCAGACTGCGTTGCCGTTCCTCGCCATAGCGGGCTATGACTGGTCGCGGCGCCTTGTCTGACAACATTAGCCACTCGTCAAAAGATGAACGGACTTCCGAGGCCGGGCACAGTAAAGGCGCTACGTTAGTGAGCAGGAGGTGGCCGCGCAAGCGGGGTATCAGGTTATTTCAGGATTTGTCTGTGGAACGGAAAAAGATCGCCGCCTCTATCAATAGCTTGCCTGTAGGAAGAGGTGATGCTGAAGTGCGGGAAATTCAATGACCCCGCATGAGAAAAACCGGCATGGAGCTCAAAACCAACGCGGCGCTGATCATCATCGATCAACAAAAAGGCATCCTGCATTCCAAGTTGGGTCGCCGAAATAATCCTCACGCCGAGCAGCGAATTCTCGATTTGCTAGCGCATTGGCGTCGAACCGGGCGACCGCTCATTCACGTGCAGCACTTGTCCCGTTCACCTGACTCGGTGTTCTGGCCGCAGCAATCGGGGGTGGAATTTCAGGAACGGTTTCAGCCACAGACCGGTGAGCTGCTTATTCAAAAGCAGGTGCCGGATGCGTTTTGTGCGACGGGGCTCGAGCGAACTTTGCGAGAGGCGGGGATCGATCAGTTGGTCATTGTCGGCGTAGCGACCAACAACTCAGTGGAATCCACGGCGCGAACGGCCGGTAATCTGGGGTTTGAAACGTGGGTCGTGGAGGATGCGTGTTTTACCTTCGGCAAGGCTGACTACTTTGGTAAAGCCCATACAGCCGAAGAAGTGCATGCGATGTCGCTGGGTAATTTGCAGGGCGAATATGCGACGGTTGTCAGCACTGAAAAAATGCTTGCCGCTGGCTAAAACGTTGTAGGAGCCGGGGGATGCCCGACTCCTGCGCAGAGCAGTGCTTCAACGCACTATGCGCCGTGGCACTTCTTGAATTTCTTGCCGTTGCCGCAGGGGCAAGGGTCGTTGCGGCCGACGTCTTTGAGGGCGTTGCGCACCGGTTCCTGGTGGGCGTGGCCGCAGTTCGGGCCGTGGACATGGCCATGGTCGTGATCGTGGTGGTCGTGATGGTCATGATCGTGGTTGCAGTCAGGGCCATGGACATGGGGTTGCTGGGTCATCGGTTTTGCTCCGGAATTAAATCGGCGGGGATTATCACGCCATTGCGCGCCAGGTGCACGTAGTGCGCGATGAATAAACCGGTTTCCAGTTCACCTTCCAGACGATAGGGAATGGGCTGCTTGGGTTTTTTCAGCAGTTTCACCAGCTCCCGCACCTTGGGCCACAGGTTGGTACGGATAGGTACTTTAAAGTAGGCACTGTGTTTGGGACCGACCGTAAACCAATGTTCGTGCTCGCCTTCGGTCAGCAGCATGTCGCCCAAGTGTATGCGGTACTCGATGCCCCGTACTGTCAGATCGCTGTCGTTGGGGTTGTCGACGCGAAAGTGCAAAAGGAATCGTTGCTGCATCAGTTTGGCCTGGACGACTTCGACCTTGACCAGATGCACCTGCGGTTCCGGTTCATCGTCGCCGAACCAGGACGCACAGCCGCCGAGCCCCAGAAACAGGAGCAGGGTGAGGGTTTGAAAGACGCGCCGCTGACTGAGCATGGGGTGACTCCCTTTGATGCCCAGTCTAGCCTCTCGGGGGTTACATCAACTGCTGAAATAACCCGCACAACATTTCTTGAACTTCTGCCCGCTGGCGCAAGGGCACGCATCATTGCGTCCGGCCTTGAGTTGTACGGTCGGGTCGATGAAGTACCAGTGGCCGGCGTTCTGCACAAACGACGAGCGCTCGCGGTGGCTGTGCTCACCGCTGCCGTCGTGCCAGCGCGCGGTGAAGGTCACGAAGGCATGTTCCGGCTGACCGCCCAAGACCTCGGAGCTTTCCACTTCAAGGCCCAGCCAGGTGCTTTGGGCGCTCCAGTCGCTGATGGACTGCCGATCGAGGCCTGCCTGTTGTGCGGGCAGGGTGGTCGCCACCAGATAATCGATCAGCCCCAGCACATAGGCGCTGTAGCGCGAACGCATCAAGGCTTCGGCACACGGCGCCGGATGACCGGAATGGTAATGGCCGCAGCAGGCATCAAGGAGGGTGCCGCTACCGCAGGGGCAAATGGATGTACTCATTGCGTTACCACCAATATTTCCCGAAGTTTTCCGGATTGGCCCAGAACCGTGAGTTAAGCCAGTCGGGTACTTGTTTGTAGTCAAGCAGATCATAGGTGAACAGGGTCAGCACTTGATCGTCGCGCTGGAAGCGTTCGCTGGCTTGCAGGGCCAGGGAGAAAAAATCGGTCTCCTGCCAGCCGCTGGCCGGCAAGTCCGCCAGCACCGCGATGCGACTGGCGTTGAGGTTACGGATCCCGCCCAACAGGTTCAGGCCATCGCGTTTGGGCAAGTGTTCGAGGCAATCGACCACCAGCGCCAGGTCAAACCGGCGCGCCGCCAATTCGGCCGGCAATGCCCCAGGTGCCGCATGGGCAACACAAGTGTCCGGGTGCGCCAGCTTGAAGGCCTCAAGCGCGGGGAACTCGCTGGCGCCAATCAGCAACAGGCGCGCGGGGGCATAAAGATCAAGCAAAGCGGCCAACGCCTGCTGGGGCGTGCGCGAAGAAATACCTGCAATCATCGAAGATCCTCAATCAGAGCTGCCAAGACTAGCTTGCTCAAAGGGCCGGGCCTAGAGCTGGTTTGTCCCAAAAGCGCCGATGTGCCGTGAACACGGGTCAAAACTGCAATGGCCTATTGCTGGCGGAGATTAAAACTCGGGTCTTTACTACCTGAATCGGTTCTAAGCCGATCCTTCAGGAGAAAACTAGATGAGCATAGTTCGCACAGCATTACCCTTGGTTCTGCTAACCAGTGTGTTGACTGGTTGCGCAGGTTTGCAGAAAACCGACTGGCCGACCTGTGCGGCGGTCGGTGGTGTCGTGGGTGCAGGTCTCGGCGCGACCGAGAGCTCGGCATGGGCGGGGTATGGCGCGCTGCTCGTCGGCGGCACAGCTGCGGCCTATTGCTGGGTTCACGGTGATGGCGACGAAGACGGCGATGGCGTGCCGGATAGCCGCGACAAGTGCCCGGGTACACCTAGAGGCGTGCGCGTCGATGCCGACGGTTGCCCTCCACCGGTGCCTGCGCCAGTGGTCGAAGAAGCGGTTGTGGTTAAAGAAGAAGTCATCGTCATTCGCGATGTTCACTTCCAGTTCGACAAGGCCACTCTGACCCCTGCCGACAAAGTGGTACTCGATAAAATCGCCACTCGCTTGAAAGGGGAAGCGCCTAACGCCCAACTGACTGTAACCGGTCACACCGACAGTGTTGGCAGCGATACCTATAACCAGAAACTGTCGGATCGTCGTGCGCACTCGGTGGTTGAATACCTGATTTCCCAAGGCATACCCCGCAGCGAATTCGTGTCTGTTACCGGTGCCGGTGAAAGCCAGCCGGTTGCCGATAACAAAACCGCTGACGGCCGCTCGATGAACCGTCGCACGGAAATCAAAATCAACCGCTAAACCCCTCGTACTCCGCGGCTTGTGCAGTCGCTGATGCGGGTCTTTACTCCTGTGTGACCGGCATTGGCCGGTAACACAGGAGCTTTCACCATGAGTGTTCTCACACGGACCGTCTTGCCGGTTGTGCTGCTTGGCAGCCTGTTGACCGGTTGCGCTACTCACAGCGATGGCACCGCCCCCCTCAATCAACGAACCTGGCCAATCTGCAGCGTTATCGGCGGCCTGGTCGGCGGAGGTCTGGGCGCTCTCGAAAGTGGCGGTTGGGCGGCCGGCGGAGCGGCGCTTGGTATCTTGACCGGTGGCTTGATCTGTTACGCCCAGGATGGCGACGAAGACAACGATGGTGTCTTCGATCGACGTGATCGCTGCCCTGATACGCCGGCCAATACCCCCGTCGAACATCATGGTTGCCCATTGCCGCAGTACCCGGCCAGTGTGAAACCAGAACCTGCTCAATCGGAGGTCATCACCCTGAGCGACGCGGGCGACGTGCTGTTTGCCTTCAACCAATCCGAACTGACCCCTGCCGCGCAGAGCAAGCTGGATTCGCTGATGCCGAAACTGCAAAGCGCCGATGTGGTGAGCATCAAGGTGATCGGTCATACCGACAGCGTCGGCTCGGATACCTATAACCAGGCACTCTCGGAACGTCGCGCCAGTAGCGTGGCGGCCTACCTGTTGAGTCAGGGCGTGACGCCGAACAAGCTCACCAGCGAGGGCAAGGGCCAAAGTCAGCCGGTGGCCGATAACGAAACGGAAGAAGGACGGGCGAAAAACCGTCGAGTGGAGTTGCACATCAATCGCTGAGCCCCGTGATAGAGCCGTCGGACCACAATTGAAGTCAGTCCGGCGGCCATTCGGCGGCCTTCATGAAGAATTTTCCGTTGCCCTCTGGCTTATCCCGCGTGTAAGCCGGTACTGTGCGCGCAAAGAATAATTATCAACGGTGGAGCGAATGAATGTGTTTTGGGGGCTGGGCAAGTTGTTGACCCTGCTGTTCTGGCTGGTGGTGCTGGTCAATCAGCTCATGCCGTTTGTCAATCCTCTGCATCTGCTGGTCGATCTCGCCGGTAGCCTGCTGGCATGCCTTCATCTTCTTGAGGCGGTGTTCTGTTTCCGCAGCCTCAGAGGTCGCGCTCACCCTTGGCTTGATCGCCTGAAGATCCTCTTTTTCGGCGTTTTCCACCTGCAAACCATCCCGGCTCCGACCGCGCCTAAGGCTTCCCATGCGTAAACTCTGTCTGCTCGCTGCACTCATCAGCCCGTTGGCCTGCGCCCAGGTGGTGAGCGTCGAAACCAACTCGCTGATGCGTTTGCCCAACACCGCCAGCACCTTGCAGCTGGAACGCCTGGAAGTGGCCGACTACGGCACGTTGTTGATTCCCTCGAATGTGACCGAGGTATCCGTCGGTGAATTGCGTCTGGGTCGTGAAGCGCGGATCGCTATCGTACCCGGCGAACAGCCGCTTGAGCTGAAGGTCAGTCGTGCGCAGTTGTCGGAAGGCAGCCAGATTACGGCTCGCGGCGCGCCGGGGACCTACCTCAAGGCCGCCCGCTCCGGGCGTAACCTGAACATGCAGATCAAGGCACTGAGTGCGCCGCTGTTGTTGGTGGACGCTCGCGGCGGTGCGGGCGCACCGGGTTTCGTCGGTCTCGATGGGGCCAACGGTCAGGCACCGGGTTGTACCTGGGGTCAGGCCGGTCGTGGTGCCGATGGCAGTGATGGCAGCGACGGTCAGCCGGGCGCGCCGGGTGCACTGGTTCGTCTGGAAGTGCCGCGCGATTACCCTGCGCAACTGATCAAGGTCCAGGTGGCCGGCGGTGACGGTGGTGTGGCCGGGCCTGGCGGTAAACCGGGCGCGGGTGGCAAGGCCAAGGGCTGTTTCGTTTACAAGGCCGATGGCGGCAAGAACGGCCGCCCTGGGGTTGATGGTCAGCCGGGGGCCGCGGGTGCGGCGGGTTCGGTGACTGTGCAGCGGTTGTAACCCTTACTGATCGTTCCCACGAGAGCGTGGGAACGATCATGAAGCCCTAGAACATCGGCCGAGCCGTAGCAATCGCCACCAGCACCAACCCGACAATCAGATTAATCCCCACCAACTTGCGAATTTTCCCCAGCGTCGCAGCCCCGGTCGGCCAGTCCTGCGCCGCCACCGCCGTGCGCAACTCTGGCAACAACAATGCCTGAATCCGGATAAACAGCGCTGTCATCACCACGTACAACCCCATCATCACTTGCACATAGCGCGGCGCCGCTTCAAAACCGCTGTACTGCAAATGAATCATGCCCACACCGCTGACCGGCAACAGCACCACCGCGATCCAGACCCAGCGGAAAAAACCTTGAAACACTTCTACCCACAGCTTCAAGCGGGCAGGGCCTTCCAAAGCCTTCAATGCTGCGGGGCGCAAGACCATCCACGCGAAAAACATGCCGCCAACCCACACCAGGGCTGACAGTACATGCAGGGTATAAACAAGGCCAAAAGGTGTCATTGGGGTACTCCGTTCTGCGCGGGATTAATTAGCGGGGTATGATAGCGGCCGAACCGAACCACTGAAAATTTATCCAGCGTTTTTTGCGCCCGACAATCCATGATCAGCACCGAACTCAAAACCACGATCCAGGGCGCCTACTCGCGTTTTCTCGAAGCCAAGAGCCTCAAGCCGCGCTACGGCCAACGCCTGATGATCGCCGAAATTGCCAAGGTCCTCGGTGACATCGACACCGACGACGAAGGCCGGCGCAGTGGCGACCCCGCGATTGTCGCGGTGGAAGCCGGCACCGGTACCGGCAAAACCGTGGCCTACAGCCTGGCCGCCATCCCCACTGCCAAGGCCGCCGGCAAACGTCTGGTGATTGCCACGGCCACCGTGGCCCTGCAAGAGCAGATCGTCTACAAGGATTTGCCCGACCTGATGCGCAATAGCGGGCTGAATTTCAGCTTTGCCCTGGCCAAGGGGCGCGGGCGCTACATGTGCCTGTCCAAGCTCGACATGTTGCTCCAGGAAGGTCACGCGCAAACCGCCACGGCGCAGCTGTTTGAAGAAGAAGGTTTCAAGATCGAGGTCGACGAGGCCAGTCAAAAGCTGTTCACCAGCATGATCGAGAAACTCGCCGGCAATAAGTGGGACGGCGACCGCGACAGTTGGTCCACCGCCCTGGAAGACGCCGACTGGGCGCGCCTGACCACCGATCACAGCCAGTGCACCAACCGCCATTGCCCGAATTTCGGCCAGTGCGCCTTCTACAAGGCCCGCGAAGGCATGGGCAAGGTCGACGTGATCGTCACCAACCACGACATGGTCCTGGCCGACCTGGCGCTGGGCGGCGGTGCCGTGCTGCCGGACCCGCGCGACACCATCTACGTGTTCGACGAAGGCCACCACCTGCCGGACAAGGCCATCGGCCATTTCGCCCATTACACGCGTCTGCGTTCCACCGCCGACTGGCTGGAAACCACCGCCAAGAACCTCACCAAATTGCTGGCCCAGCATCCGCTGCCGGGCGACCTGGGCAAGTTGATCGAGCAAGTGCCGGAGCTGGCGCGGGAGATCAAGACCCAGCAGCAGTTCATGTTCACTGCGTGCGAGCAGGTCGCCGATTTCAAACCCGGTGAAGATGTCGAGGGCCGTGAGCGGCCGCGTCATCGCTTCGTCGCCGGGGTGATCCCCGAGCACATGCGTGAAATGGGCGTCGAGTTGAAGAAGGGCTTTGCCCGTCTGACCGACCTGTTCACCCGGCTCACCGAACTGCTCAAGGAAGGCATGGACGGCGAGGTCAACATTGGCATCGCCAGTAACCAGGCCGAAGAGTGGTATCCGCTGTTCGGCAGCCTGTTGTCCCGTTCTTCGGGCAACTGGGAATTGTGGGGCGCTTTCACTGCTGAAGACCCGGAAGACAACCCGCCGATGGCCCGCTGGCTGACCCTGGCCGAAAGCGGTTCGCTGTTCGACATCGAGGTCAACGCCAGCCCGATCCTCGCGGCGGAAATGCTTCGTCGCAATTTGTGGAACGTGGCTTACGGCGCTCTGGTGACCTCCGCGACCTTGACCGCGCTCGGCACCTTCGACCGTTTCCGCATGCGCGCGGGTCTGCCGAAAAAAGCCGTGACCGCGGTGGTTCCAAGCCCGTTCCATCATGCTGACGCTGGCGTGCTGCGGGTGCCGGACCTGAAGGCCGATCCGCGTGATGCGCCGGCCCACACCGCGGCGATCATCCGTGACTTGCCAGCTTTGGTGGAAGGCTCGCGCGGCACCCTGGTGCTGTTCTCCTCGCGCAAACAGATGCAGGACGTGTTCGACGGCCTCGACCGCGACTGGCGCAAGCAAGTGTTCATTCAAGGCAACCTGTCGAAACAGGAAACCCTGAACAAGCACAAGGCGCGGGTCGATGGCGGCGATTCCAGTGTGTTGTTCGGCCTCGCGAGTTTCGCCGAAGGGGTCGACTTGCCCGGTGCGTACTGCGAACACGTGGTGATCGCGAAGATTCCATTCTCAGTGCCCGATGATCCGGTCGAAGCGGCCCTGGCCGAGTGGATCGAGGCTCGGGGTGGCAATCCGTTCATGGAAATCTCCGTGCCGGATGCTTCGCTGAAGCTGGTCCAGGCCTGTGGTCGCTTGCTGCGTACCGAAGAAGACCGCGGCACCATCACCTTGCTCGATCGACGCCTGGTCACCCAGCGTTATGGCAAAGCGATCCTCAATGCGTTGCCACCCTTCCGTCGTGAAATTTCCTGATACACCGGTGGGCAAATTTGCCCACCGCGTTGTCTATCTCTCTGCCATCGCATTTCCACTGGCCCATTGAAGGTCGTTAGGGAGAATTTCGTTCTCATGATTCGCCGTTCGCTGCGCCGTTCGTTACCTGCCGTTTTCGCTCTGATGTTCGCAGCCCCTTTGCTGGCGGCTCCTGCCGGCCAACAGACGCTGTTCAACTTTGTGCGCCCCGCCGATGTGGTCCAGGTGGCGACTCAGGACGCCAGCCTGCCGCAATCCAACGCCGAGCAAACGGCCGAAGGCGAAGTGCTGCGTCGGGTGACGTTCAACCCGGTGGCACAACCGACCTTGCGTCTGACCCCGCAGACTGGCGCCTGGGACTGGTCGCAGTCGGGCTTCATGAGTTTGCGGATTCAGAGCGCAATGGACTGGGCTGTGACCCTGTACGTGAAAATCCAGAGCAACGACGGCAAGACGTTGGTCAGCCGCGTCGACTTGCCGGCAGGCCCTGCGCAAACTTTGTGGGTGCCGCTGCAGCCCTTTACGCCATTGAGCCTGGGCCTGAAAGCCGGCCCGCCGATGCCGATCACTTTTGAGGGGCAGCGGGTATTGCTGGCCAGCAGCGCCGGTGAGCTGGAGCGCAGCCAGGTAGTGTCGGTGACCTTGTCGATGGATCAGCCAAAAGTTGCCCAGAGCATCCTGCTGGAACGCTTTGGCGTGCAGGACGGCGATGCGGTTACCCAAGCGGCTTTTGGCGGCCTTGTAGACGCTTACGGCCAGTCGACCCGGGCCAAATGGCCAGAGAAAGTCAGCAGCGACGAGCAACTGAAAAACGCTGCCGCCAAGGAACATCAGCAACTGAAAACCTGGCTGGCCGAGCGCGAGAAATCGTCCCTGGACAAGTTCGGTGGCTGGAACAAAGGCCCGGCATTCAAGGCCAGCGGCTTTTTCCGCACCGAAAAACGCGACGGTCGCTGGTACCTGGTGACGCCGGAAGGGCATCCGTTCTATTCGCTCGGGGTCAACAGCGTCACCCCGGACGTCGACCAGACCTACGTCGCCGGCCGCGAGTGGATGTTCGAGTCCCTGCCCAAACCCGACGAGCCGCTGGCCAGCCACTATGGCGAAGGCGATAACCGTGGTGGCAACGGCGTCGATCAGGGCCGAGGCTACAATGCCGGTCGCTGGTACGACTTCTATGGCGCCAACTTGCAGCGTCTGTATGGTCCGCCGTGTGTGGTGACCAGCGACTCCAAGGCCGGTGTCGCCGAAGCGGCCAAGGCTGACGCGGTTGCGGCAACGGCAACGGTGGAGAAGGCTGCTGAGCAACCCGTCGTTCCTTCGACGGCCGAATCCGGTGTCGCCGAAGCCGCCAAGACCGGCGCCGTCGAAGCAACCGCCGCGAAAGCAGCTGAGCAAACACCTGCCGAACCCTGCAGAGCGGTGGTTGATGAACAGCGCTGGGCCAGCCACACCCTTGATCGCCTGCAAGCCTGGGGTTTCAACACTCTCGGCAATTGGAGCGCCCCGGCGCTGGCCAACGCTGACCGTGTGCCCTATACCTTGCCGCTGTCGATCGTTGGCGATTACGCCAGCATCAGCACCGGCACCGACTGGTGGGGCGGTTTGCCCGATCCGTTCGACCCACGATTCGCCATGGCCACCGAACGTGCCGTGGCCATCGCCGCGCGCGACCATCGCGACGATCCATGGCTGATCGGCTACTTTGCCGACAACGAATTGGCCTGGGCCGGTCCCGGCGACGACCCGAAAGCCCGTTACGCCTTGGCCTACGGCACCTTGAAAATGACCACTGACGTGCCGGCCAAACGCGCGTTCCTCAAGCAATTGCGGGATAAATACCGCAATCAGGCGGGCCTTTCCAAAGCCTGGGGCATTGATTTGCCGGCCTGGGAATTGATGGAAGACCCGGGCTTCGAAGCGCCGCTGCCAAGTGCCGAACACCCGGAAATCGAAGCCGACTTCAAATACTTCCAGAAGGTCTTCGCCGACACTTACTTCAAGACCATTTCCGATTCGCTCAAGTGGCACGCGCCGAACCAGTTGTTGCTGGGAGGCCGGTTTGCCATCAGCACCCCGGAAGCGGTTGAGTCCTGCGCCCAGTATTGCGACGTGCTGAGCTTCAACATGTACACCCTGCAACCGCAGGACGGTTACGACTTCGCCACGCTGCGCAGCCTGGACAAACCGGTGCTGATCACTGAGTTCAACTTCGGCTCCGCGGATCGCGGCCCGTTCTGGGGCGGCGTGACGCAATTGGCGAAGGAAGAAGACCGTGGGTCCGCTTATGCCAATTTCCTCAAACAGGCGATGAGCGAACCGTCGATCGTCGGCGTGCACTGGTTCCAATACCTTGATCAACCGGTTACCGGTCGCCTGCTGGATGGTGAGAACGGTCACTTCGGGCTGGTGGGCATTACCGATCAGCCGTTCCAGGGTTTCGTCGATAGCGTGCGCAAGAGCAATTTGCAGACCGTCGATCAGCTTGGTAAAGAGGCCGAGAAGGCCAAGGCTGAGGCGGATAAAGCCGGTCAAGCAGCACAGGGCGGCAGAAAAGGCGAGGCTGGCAAAGGCGCAGGGCAGGGCGCTGGCCATGCGGGTGGGCATTCCGGTAATGGCCACTGAGTGCTGGCAGCTGCGTAAGATTTTCTGAGTGTTTCACCCGGGCTGGATGGCGACCGCCCGGCCCGGCCCTGTTCCCAAAACCGTCAATGGCTGGAACAATGCGGCCACTTTGTAGAACGTTTATCCAGAGGAGTTGCGGGTGCAGATTCAGGGTTTTTACGAGCTGAAGTTCGAAGCGGTGCGTGAGGCTTTCGCGGCGCTGTTCGACGATCCTCAGGAACGTGGCGCAGCGTTGTGCATCCAGATCGGCGGTGAAACCGTGGTCGACCTTTGGGCCGGCAGCGCTGACAAGGATGGTACCGAAGCCTGGCACAGCGACACCATCGCCAATCTGTTCTCCTGCACCAAGACCTTTACCGCTGTGACCGCGCTGCAACTGGTGGCCGAAGGCAAGCTGCAACTGGATGCCCCGGTTGCCCGCTACTGGCCCGAGTTCGCCGCCGCCGGCAAAGAGTCCGTGACCCTGCGTCAATTGCTCTGCCATCAGGCTGGTCTGCCGGCGCTGCGTGAGCTGTTGGCACCGGAAGCCCTTTACGACTGGCAAACCATGGTTGACGCCCTGGCCGCCGAAGAACCGTGGTGGACGCCGGGGGTTGGTCACGGTTATGCCGCGATCACCTACGGCTGGCTGGTCGGTGAGTTACTGCGGCGTGCCGACGGTCGTGGGCCGGGTGAGGCCATCGTGGCGCGGGTCGCAAAGCCTTTGGGCCTGGATTTCCACGTCGGCCTGGCGGACCAGGAGTTCCATCGCGTGGCGCACATCGCCCGTGGCAAGGGCAATGTCGGCGATGCCGCCGCCCAGCGTTTGCTGCAAGTGACCATGCGCGAGCCGGCGGCCATGACCACGAGGGCGTTCACTAATCCGCCGTCGATCATGACCAGCACCAACAAACCCGAGTGGCGACGCATGCAGCAGCCGGCTGCCAATGGTCATGGCAATGCCCGCAGCCTGGCCGGGTTCTATGCCGGCCTGCTCGATGGCAGCTTGCTGGAAAGCGAAATGCTCGAGGAACTGACGCGCGAGCACAGCCTCGGCGAGGACAAGACTTTACTGACCCGGACCCGTTTCGGCCTGGGTTGCATGCTTGATCAACCGGACGTCCCCAACGCCACCTACGGCCTCGGTCCTCGTGCGTTCGGTCATCCGGGAGCCGGCGGTTCCACCGGTTTTGCTGACCCGGAACACGATGTGGCCTTCGGCTTTGTGACAAATACCTTAGGTCCGTACGTCTTGATGGATCCGCGCGCACAAAAGCTTGTGCGAGCACTAGCCACTTGTCTGTAAATCACGCTCAGGGGTTCCAGGGCCGGAACCCCAAGGCCTTTATGTTTTCCAAGCGTCTGTTTATCCGGGTCAATCCGGCTTGATTTTTCATTACTTATTTTGTGGATATCCAATGTCATCCAATAAAACTCTCGCTTTGGCCCTGTGCTTTGCTATTACCGGTTGCGCACAAACTCCACAAAATGACTCGGATGGCAGCAGCTGGTGGCCGTTCGGTTCCTCCGACAAAGTCGCCGCTAAAACCCCGGCTCCGGCCCCTCTGAAGCCTGCGGCAACCGCTCCGGTGGCCAAGACTGAAAGCGCCAGCCCTTGGTACTGGCCGTTCGGTTCCGATGACGGCGCCAACAAGACGCCTGCCAAGCCTGAAGTGAAAGCTGAAGCCAAGCCTGAAGCCAAACCGGTCGAGGTTGCCAAGGCCAAGGCTGAGGCCGATGCAGGTGGCAAATGGTGGTGGCCGTTCGGTGGTAAAGAGCAAAGCACCGCTAAAGCCGTGCCAATGCCTGATCCTAAAGTCACTCAGGCCTGGCTCGACGACTACGAACCGCGCCTGCGCGAAGCGATCAAGGGCAGCAACCTGCAACTCGAGCGCCGTGAAAACGTATTGGTGGTGACCGCGCCGGTAGACGGCTCGTTCAACCCTGACCGTCCGGCCATGCTGCTGCCGGTGACCCTCGGCCCGTTCACTCGTGTCGCGAAAATCCTTGAAGTTGATCCGAAAACTGCCGTGCTGGTGCTGGGTCACAGTGATACGTCGGGCGCCGCACCGGCCAACGTGAAACTGAGCCAGGAGCGTGCCCAGGCTGTGGCAGCGATTTTCCGCCTCAGCGGTTTGCAGCGTGATCGTTTGATGCTGCGCGGTATGGGTGGCGAAGCTCCGCGCGCTGCCAACGACAGCAATGAAGGCCGTGCCTTGAACCGTCGCGTCGAACTGCTGGTGACCCCGCAAAACACCATGGTCGCGTTGCTGAGCAAGTACAACATGCCGGCGCCGGCGCCAGTGAGCCAGGTCGCTGCCAAGGACATCAAGCCAGTGTCCACGCCGGTCACCCCTGCGCCAGCCGCGAAAAAAGCGGCTGTACCCGCCGCGAAAAAGGCCCCGACCAAGAAAGCCGCCGCCAAGAAGTCGCCAGCTAAAACCGCGACTCCGGCGAAAAAGACTGCTCCGGCCAAAGCCGCTGCCGACACGAAAAAAGTCACCGCCGCTGCCGATGCAGACGCCACAAAAAAGTGATTCGTTAACCAAAAGGAATGCGCCATGACCCAGGGCCTGGCTGATATGCGTCGCGACTACACCCGTGATGGCCTGACCGAGGCGCAAGCCCCGGCCGAGCCATTCGCGCTGTTCCATCAGTGGTTTGCCGACGCGGTGAAAACCGAGCAGGCGCCGGTGGAAGCCAACGCCATGACCCTGGCCACCGTCGATCAGGACGGTCGGCCGCATTGCCGGATTCTGCTGCTCAAGGGGCTGGACGAGCAGGGCTTCACCTTCTTCA
Organism: Pseudomonas sp. UYIF39; assembly: GCF_029963765.1. Classification (GTDB taxonomy): domain Bacteria; phylum Pseudomonadota; class Gammaproteobacteria; order Pseudomonadales; family Pseudomonadaceae; genus Aquipseudomonas. The sequence goes on along the minus strand of NZ_JALBYU010000016.1, from coordinate 79,899 downwards.
CCAACTACGACAGTGCCAAGGGCCAGCATCTGGCCGCGAACCCGTTCGCGGCCATGACCTTTTTCTGGCCGGCCCTTGAGCGCCAGGTGCGCATCGAAGGGCGAGTGGTGAAAGTTACGCCTGAAGAGTCCGACGCCTACTTCCAGGTCCGGCCACTGGGCAGCCGCCTCGGTGCCTGGGCCTCGCCCCAGAGCCGGGTGATCGCCGATCGTGCCGAGCTGGAAGCACTGCTCAAGAACGTCGAGCAACGTTTCAGCGACACGCAACCTCATTGCCCTGAGCATTGGGGTGGTTACCGTTTGTTACCGCAGCGCATCGAGTTCTGGCAGGGCCGTCCGAGCCGCCTGCACGATCGCCTCAACTATCGTTTGCAGGGTGCCGACTGGATTCTTGAACGTCTGGCACCTTAAGCCGTCTACCGATCGGGATAGCCTGCCGCAGCGGCTTCAAGCCACTGCGGCAGGTCTCGGCGCTTGATCTTCTGCGCTTGAGCGTTCGCCAGTTGCTGGAGCATGAAAACCTTTTTCTGCTCGTCTTTACCCGCCAGAGCCAACGCCAGATCGCGGTCCATCCAGCGTTTGATCCGCACGTATAGCCACCAGTGGAAATACAACCCGGCAACGGTAGTGGCGACAATGATGAAGTAATCCATGACAATCCTTGGGCAGCGGCGCAGATTCCGGAATTTGCCGCTACTGTGTGTTGAGTTCGTGGAGGTGCCTGTACCGGGCCTGAATCAAACCAATTTTATCCGGGCGATGCCGTGACAGGCGTCAAGCTGCGGAGTTTAATGAATACCTGTCCTTTGGAGTTGATGCTATGCGTAAGTCTGTTCTGCTGGTTGCTTCCTTTTCCACGATGGCGATGTTGCTCACTGGCTGCCAATCGAGCCTGACCGGTGACTCCTACTCCCGTGACGAAGCGCGTCGCGTGCAGACCGTTCGCATGGGCACCATCGAGTCGCTGCGTCCGGTGAAAATCGAAGGTACCAAGACCCCAATTGGCGGCGCCGCTGGCGCAGTCGTCGGTGGTGTCGGCGGTAGCGCCATCGGTGGCGGTCGCGGCAGTATCGTGGCAGCGGTGATCGGCGCAGTCGCCGGCGGTCTGCTCGGCTCGGCCACCGAAGAAGGCCTGACCCGTACACAAGGCGTCGAAATCACCGTTCGCGAAGACGACGGCAGCATGCGCGCCTACGTGCAACAGGTTCAGGAGAATGAAGTATTCCGTGTTGGCGAGCGGGTGCGGATTGCTACTGTTGATGGGACTAGCCGCGTTTCGCATTAAGCGGGAACACGGGTAAAAGAAAACCCCGATCAGGTGACTGGTCGGGGTTTTTTGTGTCTGTCGCTTTCAGTTTTGTCTGATCTAAAATTGTTAGTCTTGGCAGAGTCCCATGTAGTACACCAAGTTGGCTCTGAAGGGGTTGCCAACCAGTTCCATAATCGTGTTTGCATATGGGCGTGGAAAAATCTTACCGTCAATACCGCTCCCGGATCGACAGTGCATTCACAACGAATTGGTAGAAAACTTTGCTCTACTAAATGGCGTATTTCTAAAGTCGTCAGACAGCATGCTTGGTCGTCTCGACGGGAGCCAGCCAAATGACTTTTGTCTGAAGGATCTTGAGGAAGCGTCGTGGAAGTACGCGCTTGATAGGGCTTAACCTAATTCATTGGCTAGGGGCTCGCCCTTGATAGTAGACCTTTACGTCCCTAATCCTCAGACCCTTTCGCGCTCGGGCCACGGTTCACCATGCATTGCCCGCGAAACGCCTAAGCCGTTACCTCTTCTTTCCTCGTAGCTGGTGCAGGTAAGTGAGTCCACCGCCATCCAAGCGACGGACTGAGAGCATCACTCATCATTCCGTTGGAACTCCCCATAACGCTGCTCCGTCATTTGAAATGAGGGGGGCTACGGGTACTTCGTGGCGAACCCTGATAACGCTTTTTCATTCAGAAGGCGAGGGACGACATGAATACTTCAGACAGCACCACTGGGAGTCAGGCAGATAAAACCGACTCATCAGGGTCAGAGCAGAACTTCGAACACTTGAAAGAAAACGTAACTGAGGCGCTTGGCGGCGCCAGGCAGCAGGCTGACGCGCAGTTCGATGAATACAGGGATAAGGCAGCAGACCAGATTGAGGCGTTGGCAAAGGGAGCGAAATCCGTCGTTTCCGAACTTGAAAGCAAAGACGCGCTCGGCATGTCCGACTACCTCGCTGAGATGGCGGAATCCATGAGCGGCCTAGCCGGGAACCTGCGTGGAAAAAGTGCCGAACAATTGCTCCATGACGGCGCCGACCTGGCTCGTAATAACCCGACACTGTTCATTGCTGGCAGCATTGCACTGGGTTTTGGCCTATCGCGCTTTCTGAAGGCCGGTAGCGCCCCTGCGGCGACATTCACCGACTCTAGCGACCCGGCAGCAGGTAACTCAATGCCTCCATCAGGTGGTTTTGGCGCTCAACGACCCTATGAAACCTCCGTTCCATCTCGCACCGATCAAAGCCCGGGTCTGGCCACTGGCATCACCCCGGCTTCGCCAAATGAGCAAGACCATCCTTCGGACTTCGCGACGAACTCGACACCCGGTTCTACATCCTTCAAAGGAGCGCTGTGATGAACAGAGAAGATCCAGATTTGCCGGAGGTAAGACCGGTGCTCGCGCCTGATTCTGACGCTTCGGTCGTCGGGCTGTTACGGCAGCTGTCCCGAGAAGTACCCGCGCTGTTCACCAAGGAGCTCGCTTTGGCCAAAGCTGAGTTTCAAGCCAGTCTCACGACACTCAAGGCAGGCATTGCCGGTGTCGCGGGTGGTGTGATTGTGCTGCTGGCGGGGTTCATCATTTTGTTGATGTCCGCCGTCTATGGCCTCAGCACTGTGATGGCACCGTGGTTGGCAGCGCTGATTGTCGGTGCGGTGGTGATGATCGTAGGGTTCGCCATGCTGCAGTCGGGGAAAAAACAATTCGAACCGTCCAACTTCAAGCCTGATCGCACGCTGGATGCTTTGAATAAAGATCAGGAAGCGCTGCGGAGGAAAGTCTCATGAACAGTGAATTCGAAACTGAGTCGCAGAAAAGCCCCGAGGCCATCGAACGTGAAATAGACGCGCAACGGGCCAGCATCGGTAACATCGTCGATGCGCTGGAAAGCAAATTCACACCGGGTCAGGTGTTCGATCAGGCGTTGTCCTTCATGCAGAGCAACGGCACGACGTTCCTGACCAACCTGGGAACCAATGTTCGTAATAATCCCGTTCCTGCGGTGCTGACGTCGGTTGGTTTGCTGTGGTTGATGATGAGCCAGAACCGTCCACCATCCGCTCACCCAAGCTATCGCGTGGGCCCGGATCAGGACAAAGTAGGGGAATGGGCCGATGGCCTTGCTGATGGTATCGACAGTGCCCGTGACCATTTGCACCAGACTGCGGACACGCTCAAGGAGGGCTTCCAAACCGTTAAAGGCAAAGCGGCGAACCTTGGTGACAACTTGGGGGCTGCCACCGAAAACATCAGCCATGCCGTTCATGACGCCAGCGACCGTTTAGTGCGCAGTACACACGTGATGAGCAATCAATTCAGCCAGTTGCTGAAGGAGCAGCCCCTGATGGTTGCCGCTGCGGGTATCGCGTTAGGGGCCATGTTGGGGGCGGCATTCCCTTCGTCAGCGACTGAGCAACGCTATATGGGCAAAACCAGCGCAGGCCTGGCCGACAAGGTAAAACAACAGGCACGGGAAGGCTTTGAAGCGGTACGCGATACGGTGACAAAAACGACTGATCACTCGGATGTGGCCGTGAAACCGGAAGGGGAGCACCGAGCAGCATCCGATACGTCCGCCGATCTGTCTCGAGGAATGGGTACGTCATAAAGGGGTTGTATGAAAGGCGGGAGGTTCAACACTGACCTCCCGCTGCTCTCCGGTAGGCAAACAGTATTAACACCTAGTCAGCTCTAAGGTTTCGCCATCTGCGGGAATACGCAGTCTCGATTCGATATTTGCACGAATTGCTGCCGCTGAAAGATCAGCACGAGATACCGGGCAATGACCCACCGCCTCTAAATGGTTCGCTACAACTGTACCTTTGGATATTCTTGTGAACTCAACAACCTCTTCAATTCCCATGATGATTTCGCCACCGATATCGAACTGTGCACCACCGGCTGGCACGACGCTAACTTGGGGCTGATGGCGTAAAACGAACTCCCGTACAACTGGTGAAAGAATCGTATCGCCACTCAGGTAGATACTGGGTTCCCCCGGCATCTCAATGAAGTAACCGACACCATGCTCCATCAATTTGCCAATAAAGCCTTCTCCATGGGTACATTTGACCGTGTGAATCGTGCCGCCAAGGAAGGGGATACCCTGCTCGTGGTCGTTCGTAAGCGGTCGGATGTTTAAGCCACGCTTGGCCAGATATGGAGCATCGCGGGGGGTACAGATCACTGGAATCTGCTTTTCCCTCAGCCAGCGCGTCGCTGCCCGATCCAAGTGATCAAAGTGCCCCTTCTGACAATGTGTGATCAGGCAATGCGTCACCGATTCAAGTGCGTTGGCAGCTGACTCAGGCAAGTCAACCAACGGGTTTCGCAATCTGGCGCCGAACAAGCGCAGAGGTGGAAGCGCACCTTTCGGCGCGAGCATAGGATCGACGAGGATGCGGGTGAGGCCGAATTCGAGAATTATCGTAGCGTTGCGTATTTGCCGAATTTTCATCATGAAGCCTCTTAGGGAGTGGCTTCATTGTGCACGCCTGCTTCTGCGGCCATAATGGCAGAATTAGTCATAATTGATTCAATTTAAGCCATGTCTAAAACCTTACGAGTTGGCCTCCTTTTGTTTCCCCAGTGCATGCCCGCAGGTCTGCTCTCCTTCGCCGATCTACTGCACGCAACTAACCGGCGCACGGGGCGCGAGATTTTTGAAACCTGCTATGTGGCACTGCAGGCAGGGCCAGTGGAATGTGCTAATGACGTAACACTGCAAGCGAAGTACACCCTCGCCAATAGCGAGTTAGACGCCATCCTCGTGCCAGGTTTCTGGGCGGAATCCGCAGAGCAGGTGGAAAAGACTCTGGCTAACCATGCAAACCTGGTGGCGTCCCTGTCGAGCCATTCCAGGCGATGTCAGCTTTGGAGTTACTGCACGGGGGTTTGTCTGCTGGCTGCCAGCGGCCAGTTGAAAGACCAGCCGGCGACGGTGACTTGGTGGCTCGCTGAAGCGATGGTACAGCGCTACAAGAAGGTGCACTGGCGGAGCGAGCAGAACTGCGTCTTCAATGAGCGAACCGCCACCGCTTCGGGCGTAAACGGCTATCTGCCTATTGCCCAGACGCTGATAGAGCGGAATGTCAGTCCCGAAGTCTTTCGCGACTTAATCAAGTTGATGGTGCTCCCTCGTCCTGCACTCTCTCACACCGCCTTCCAGGCCATGAGCCTGATAGAGCAGTCCGGCAAGCTCCTGCGAAAGCTGCATGCTCTGCTTGAGCAGATGCCGGCTGAACAGATCACGGTGAAGGTATTGGCGGGAAAGCTCGGAATGTCTGAACGTACACTCGCTCGTAAGGTAAGAGAGGAAACTGGCCTTGCAGTGGGATCTTATGCCCGGCGTGTCAAGCTGAACCAAGTCAGTGAACGCATTGCTCTTACCTCAGTACCTGTCAGCACAATCAGTGTAGAACTCGGATTTAGCAGCGACTCAAATATGCGACGTATGTTCAAGGAATTGACCGGTCTTACGCCTGTAGAGTACCGACAGAAATTTGGCTGTTACTAGGACATTTCTGAAGTACATGGCGCATAAAAGTTACCCATAACATGCCTGATGGGAGCGCTGTTGAGTGCAGTCCGCAATCAATGGAAGAACCTAATCAGAGGAGGCTGATCGGGTAGTGGATTATGTCGCGCTATCTCGATGACGGGGCAGTGCGCATTGATAATAAATGGGCCTGCGCGAACGGCTTCGTGTTTTTTCGCGACAACTTCACGACTCCGTTCGAAGGCGTCTTGCCTCGCGAGCATGGCGTCGTAAGCGTTTTGTCTGGCTTCCCGCGCGGCCAGTTCGGTGGCCGTCATGAAGCGGTGAGTGACGTGATGACCGTCGCCTGACGGTGGGTTCTTAACCCGGGGAATGTCCTTATTGCCAGCCACTGATCTTCCTTGCGTTCGTACGTCGACAACCCCCAAAAAAGGGGCTGTGCGACGTTAACGAACGAGGCTGATCGTGACTGTAGGACGAGTCTTCAATGACTCTAAGAGTTGTCTCTGATTATCAGGATGGCAACGCAGTGCTCTTGCGACTCGCTGCCGCCGTCACTGCATAACCAATCAACGCCGCCAGTATCGAACCGGTCAAAATCCCCATCCGATCCATCCCGGCGTATTCACTGACACCCGGCTCAAACGCCAGGGAGCCGACAAACAGGCTCATGGTGAAGCCGATGCCGCAGAGGATTGCGACGCCCAATACCTGGCCCCAGTTGGCGCCTTGGGGCAGGACCGCAATGCCGATTTTCACGGCCAGCCAGGTCAGGCCGAAGACGCCGAGGGTTTTGCCCAGCAGCAGGCCGACCGCGATACCCATCGGCACGTGGTGGGTAAAGCTTTCGACGGTCACGCCGCTCAGGGACAGGCCCGCGTTGGCGAAGGCGAACAGCGGCAGGATGCCGTAGGCCACCCACGGATGCAGGGCGTGTTCGAGGGTCAGCAGTGGCGAAGGTTCGGCGTTTTTTGTGCGCAGGGGAATGCAGAAGGCCAGGGTCACACCGGCCAGTGTCGCGTGGACACCGCTCTTGAGCACACAAACCCAAAGGATCAGGCCGATGATCATGTACGGCCCGAGCTTGACCACCCCGAGCCGGTTCATCGCGATCAACGCCACGATGCACGTCGCGGCCAGAGCCAGCGAAAGGGTCGAGAGCGTACCCGAGTAGAAGATCGCAATGACGATGATTGCGCCGAGGTCGTCAATAATCGCCAACGTCATCAGGAACAGCTTCAGCGACACCGGCACCCGCTTACCCAGCAGGGCCAGTACGCCGAGGGCGAAGGCGATGTCGGTGGCCATCGGGATGGCCCAGCCACCCAGAGCTGCCGGGTCATCGCGGTTCAGAAACCAGTAGATCAGCGCCGGAACCACCATGCCGCCAATCGCCGCCGCGCCGGGCAGGACGATTTGCGACGGTTTCGACAGTTGACCGTCAAGAACTTCGCGCTTCACTTCCAGCCCGATCAGCAGGAAGAACAGGGCCATCAGGCCGTCGTTGATCCACAGCAGCGCCGGTTTGGCGATTTGCAATGCGCCGACCTGCGCCACTACCGGAGTGTCGAGAAAACTGCTGTAAAGCCACGACAGTGGGGAATTGTTGATGATCAAAGCCAGGGCAGCAGCGGCGATCAATAACAGTCCGCTGGCAGCTTCCAACTGGAAGAAACGCGTGAAAGTGCTACGCAGAGGCAAGGTCGCTCTCCATCGATGAATTCAAAAGGTGGCACACCCTAACCCGTACCGTTAGTTGTTAAAACAAAAGTTATATTCTTTTTTGTTATATGCCGTTACAACGTGAACGAACAGCAGGGACCTGAGCCTAGCAGTTGTCGGGCGTATTGAACCTCAGCTGTACCTGTGCGTGATGTAGGTTTTTTCCTAAGCTTATTAGCTGAGCCTTGCAAACAAGGCCGACTCAACGAGAAAACCACCATGAGCGACAACCGACAGTGGGCCCGCGAAGCCATCCGGATCATCGAAGCCGACTTCCAGCGCAGCGCCGACACCCACCTGATTCCCTTGCCGCTGCCGGGTTTTCCGGGCATCGAGTTGTATTTCAAGGATGAGTCCAGTCATCCCACCGGCAGTCTGAAGCACCGTTTGGCGCGCTCGCTGTTTCTGTATGCGCTGTGTAACGGCTGGCTCAAGCCCGGGGCGCCGGTGATTGAAGCGTCCAGCGGTTCGACGGCGATTTCCGAGGCGTACTTCGCCAGTTTGCTGGGCTTGCCGTTCATTGCGGTGATGCCGGCGACCACCTCCAAAGAGAAGATCGCGCAGATCGCTTTCTACGGCGGCAAGAGTCATCTGGTCGATGATCCGACGCAGATCTACGCCGAATCCGAGCGCCTGGCCCGCGAACACGATGGGCATTTCATCGACCAGTTCACCTATGCTGAGCGCGCTACCGATTGGCGGGCGAACAACAACATCGCTGAGTCGATCTTCCAGCAAATGCGCTTCGAACTGCACCCCGAGCCGAGCTGGCTGATCTCCAGCCCCGGCACCGGCGGCACCACCGCGACGCTGGGCCGTTACGTGCGTTACCGCCAACATTGCACACGCGTGCTCTGCGCCGATGCCGAGCGCTCGGTGTTCTTCGATTACTACCAGACCGGCGACGCCAGTCTGCGCCTGGATTGCGGTTCGCGGATTGAAGGCATTGGCCGGCCTCGGGTGGAAGCGTCGTTCCTGCCCAAAGTGATCGATGCGATGGTCAAGGTGCCGGACGCGTTGTCTCTGGCGGCCATGCATTACCTGGCACAGCGTTTGGGACGTCGGGTCGGCGGGTCGAGCGGGACCAACCTGATCGGCGCCTTGATGGCGGCCCAGCAGATGGCGGAGGCGGGGGAGTCGGGGTCGATCGTGGCGATACTGTGTGATGGCGGCGAGCGCTATGCGACCACCTATTACGATCAGGCTTGGCTCAAGGCCCAGGGGTATGAGTTGAATGGTTTGATGGATGCGGTGGCGGGGAGTGTCGAGCGCGGTGAGCCGCTGCCGGCCAGCGTGTTGCGCGCAAACATCTAAGCTCGTTCAGACGCTGAAAACCCTTGAGGGTGATGTAAATCGCCTGCGCACCACAAAGCCAATGTGGGAGCGAGCTTGCTCGCGATAGCGGTAGACCAGTCAGCATATTTGTCGACTGGTGAGCCGTCATCGCGAGCAAGCTCGCTCCCACAGGTTTTTTTGTTGTTTCAGGTTTTGCGTATCAGGCCTCAAGGCCAAGGATGTCGCGGGCCACGGCTTCTGCAATCCGAATCCCATCGACACCTGCCGACAGAATCCCGCCCGCATAACCCGCTCCTTCACCCGCCGGGAACAAGCCTTTCACGTTCAGGCTCTGCATCGATTCGTCACGGGTAATCCGCAGCGGCGATGACGTACGTGTCTCGATCCCGGTCAACACGGCGTCGTGCAGCGAGTAACCGCGAATCTGTTTCTCGAACGCCGGCAAGGCTTCGCGAATGGCTTCGATGGCAAACGCCGGCAAGGCCAACGCCAAATCACCCAAGGCAACCCCCGGTTTGTAAGACGGTTCTACGCTGCCCAGTTCGGTGGACGGCTTTCCGGCAATGAAGTCGCCGACCAGTTGCGCCGGCGCTTCGTAGTTGCTGCCGCCCAGCACAAAGGCGTGGGATTCCAGGCGTTCCTGCAACTCGATACCCGCCAGCGGGCCGCCCGGATAATCGACTTCCGGGGTGATCCCGACGACGATCCCGGAGTTGGCGTTGCGCTCGTTACGCGAGTACTGGCTCATGCCGTTGGTGACCACGCGGCCCGGCTCGGACGTCGCCGCCACCACGGTGCCGCCCGGGCACATGCAGAAGCTGTAGACCGAACGTCCGTTGCTGGCGTGGTGCACCAGTTTGTAGTCGGCGGCTCCGAGTTTCGGGTGACCGGCGTACTTGCCCAAACGTGCGCGGTCGATCAGCGACTGCGGGTGTTCGATGCGGAAACCCACCGAAAACGGCTTGGCTTCCATGAACACGCCACGGCCGTGGAGCATGCGGAAAGTGTCCCGGGCGCTGTGGCCGAGGGCCAGAATCACGTGTTTCGAGTGGATCTGTTCGCCGCCATTGAGCTCGACGCCGACCAGTTGGCCATCCTCGATCAACACGTCGGTAACGCGCTGTTGAAAGCGCACTTCGCCACCCAGCGCGCGAATCTGCTCACGCATGTTTTCCACGACACCGGTCAGACGGAACGTACCGATGTGCGGTTTGCTGACGTAGAGAATTTCTTCCGGCGCGCCTGCTTTGACGAACTCGTGCAGGACTTTGCGACCGATGAATTTCGGGTCCTTGATCTGGCTGTAAAGCTTGCCGTCAGAGAACGTCCCCGCGCCACCTTCACCGAATTGCACGTTGGATTCCGGGTTAAGCACGCTTTTACGCCACAGACCCCAAGTGTCCTTGGTGCGCTGACGCACTTCGGTGCCGCGCTCGAGGATGATCGGCTTGAAGCCCATTTGCGCCAGCAGCAGTCCGGCGAAAATCCCGCACGGGCCGAAGCCTACGACGACAGGACGTTGCTCAAGATCAGCCGGCGCCTGGCCGACCGCTTTGTAGCTGACATCCGGCGCCACGTTGACGTTGCGGTCATCGGCGAACGTGCGCAGCACCGTCGCCTCATCGCGAACGTTGAGGTCGATGGTGTAGATGAAGCACAGTTCTGAGGACTTTTTTCGCGCATCGTAACTGCGCTTGAACAAGGTGAAATCGTGCAGGTCATCACTGGTGATGCCCAGGCGCTGCACGATGGCAGGGCGCAGGTCTTCTTCGGGATGGTCGATCGGCAGCTTGAGTTCGGTGATTCGTAACATGACAGGATCCGGTTCGCGGGGCGCACAACTGCGCCAAGGCGTTTTAAGCCCGCGATTATAAGCCTCAAAGAATGATTCCCGTGAGGCTAAAACGATCAGTCGTTACGCGATCCGCCGAAATACCCGCAGCCCCGTTGAACCTGGCCGCCGACGCGCAGTTCGGCGCTCATGTGCTGGACGCTGCCGGTGGTGCTGTCGACGCAGCGTTGCGGTGCGACCCACAATTCGATGTGCTGGTTATTGGCTTCGGTGCTGAGGTTGAAGCGGCCATCGCCCAGTTGCTCTTCAACGTAGGGCACGGCCAATGGCGGCTGACCGGCGCGGTCGATGACCATGCCTTTGCCGCTGACTTTCACGTTCCACTCAGGCCCATGGCCGGCGGCGCGCAGGATAAGCAATTTGAAATTAGGATCGTTGCATGCAGTGCCCGAGCGCTCGACGCGGTACAGCTGCGCAAGATCGAGGCGACTATCGACGACCCTCCCGCGTACGTCAGCAAACAGCTTACCCTGGGCATCGGCCAGGGTTGCGGCCTCTTGCAGGACGCTGGTGCCGCCGGTGTCGTTGACCACATAACTGCGCTGCTCATTGCACGGCTGGAACAACAGTTTGCCGTCGGCCGCCGTCAACTGGCCCTGCATACGGGTCTGGCCCACGTGGGAGGCACTTTCACGCGGGCCGTCGAGCAACTGGCAGGCGGCGAACAACGGAAGCAGGGCAACAAGGACTAAGGAACGGGCAACACGCATCTTTGAGTCTCCAGACAAGTGCCGCCACGTTACTCAGCCTGACCGTTCATCACAAGGGTTTAGCCCACGTGAAAGGTCTGACCTGTTTGCAGGCCCTCGACGCTTTTGGCGTAGGCCAATGCCACATCCGCTGCCGGAACCGGTTTGTAACCACGGAAGTACGGCGCGTATTTGCCCATGGCTTCGACCAGTACGTTCGGGCTCACCGAATTAACGCGCAGGCCGCGAGGCAGTTCGATCGCTGCGGCGCGGACGAAGCTGTCCAGAGCACCATTGACCAGCGCTGCCGAGGCACCGTTGCGAATCGGGTCGTGGCTGAGCACGCCAGTGGTGAAGGTGAACGAGGCGCCATCATTGGCGAACTCGCGGCCGATCAGCAGCAGATTGACCTGGCCCATCAACTTGTCTTTCAGGCCCAGCGCGAAGCTTTCTTCGGTCATTTCGCCCAAGGGTGCGAAGGTCACATTGCCGGCGGCGCACACCAGTGCATCGAACTTGCCGGTTTTCTCAAACAGCTTGCGAATCGACGCGCTGTCGCTGATATCCACATGGAAATCACCGCTGTTGCGGCCGATGCGGATGATCTCGTGACGCTCGGACAGCTCCTTGTCGACCGCTGAACCGATGGTGCCGCCTGCGCCTATCAAAAGAATTTTCATGGTGCTGATCCTCGAAGTGGTTGAACGAGGTTGAAGTCTAGAGTGGTTTTTTCCATTAATAAGCGTGCTAATAGGCAACCTTTGGTTTTCTAATGGAAACAATCAATGAGCGAGATGGATGATCTGGCAGCGTTTGCGGTGTTGATCGAGGCGGGGAGTTTCACCTTGGCGGCGCAGCAATTGGGCTGCAGCAAGGGGCAGCTGTCCAAGCGCATCAGCCTGCTGGAAACGCGGTTTTCCGTGGTGCTGCTGCAACGCACCACCCGCCGCTTGAGCCTGACGGCCGCGGGTGCGGCGCTGTTGCCGCAAGCTCAGGCGCTCGTAGTCCAAGTGGAGCGGGCGCGTCAGGCATTGGCGCGGCTGAAGGACGACATGGCCGGGCCGGTGCGTATGACGGTTCCGGTATCGCTGGGGGAAACCTTCTTCGATGGTTTGTTGCTGGAGTTCTCAGGCAAATATCCCGAGGTGCAGATCGAGCTGGACCTGAGCAACAGCTACCGTGATTTGTCCCGCGACGGGTTTGATCTGGCGGTTCGCTCCGAGGTGGGCAATGACGAGCGCCTGGTGGCCCGACCGCTATTAGCCTGGCACGAAATGACCTGCGCCAGCCCTGCCTACCTTGAGCAATACGGCGAACCGCTGACGCCGCAGGCCCTCGCTGAACACCGCTGTCTGCTCAACAGTCATTACAGCGGTCGCGAAGAATGGCTCTATCACCAGCAGCACGAATTGTTGCGGGTGCGGGTCTCGGGACCGTTTGCCAGCAACCATTACAGCCTGCTGAAGAAAGCGGCACTGGCCGGCGCCGGCATTGCGCGGTTGCCGTCCTACTTGTTGCAAGCCGAATTGGCTGACGGACGTTTGCGCTGGCTCCTGCGTGACTATCAGACCCGCCGCATGCCGATGTACCTGGTTCACCCGTATCAGGGTGGTTTGCCGAAACGCACCCAAGTGCTGGCGGATTATCTGATTGGCTGGTTCAAGCGCAGCGGCGAGGCGCTGGATCGGCTTCAGCACACCACATAGATCCCTGTGGGAGCGAGCTTGCTCGCGATAGCGGTGAGTCAGTCAACATCACTGTTGAATATGAATAGTCATCGCGAGCAAGCTCGCTCCCACAGGGATCTTCATTGTTGCTGAGGTTGTGGGAGGCACAAAAAAAACGGCCCGAAGGCCGTTTTTTGTTTACCGCAAAGACTCAACCACCCAAGTACGCTTCACGCACTTTCGGATCAGTCAGCAGCGCTTCACCGGTACCTGTCATCACCACCCGGCCGTTCTCCAGAACGTACGCACGGTCAGCAATTTTCAGCGCCTGGTTGGCGTTCTGCTCCACCAAAAACACCGTCACGCCATCTTTGCGCAGCTGTTCGATGATGTCGAAGATCTGCTGGATGATGATCGGTGCCAGGCCCAACGAAGGTTCGTCGAGCAGCAACAGTTTGGGTTTGCTCATCAGCGCACGGCCGATGGCGAGCATTTGCTGTTCGCCGCCGGACATGGTGCCGCCGCGTTGGGCAAAGCGCTCTTTCAGGCGTGGGAAAAGTCCGAGAACCTTGTCCATCTGTTCCTGATAATCGCCCTTGTCGGTGAAGAACCCGCCCATGGCGAGGTTTTCTTCCACGGTCAGACGGGCAAACACCCGACGGCCTTCCGGCACGACTGCGATGCTTTTGCGCATGATCTGCGAGGAGCTCTGACCGACCAATTCCTCACCCATGTAGCGGATGCTGCCGCTGTGGGCTTGCGGCGAACCGCAGAGCGTCATCAGCAGGGTCGACTTGCCGGCACCGTTGGCGCCGATCAGGGTCACGATCTCGCCCTGGCGGACTTCGACGTTGACGCTGTGCAGGGCCTGGATCTTGCCGTAGAAGGTGGAAACGTTTTCGAATTGCAGCATTTACGCTTCCCCCAGGTAGGCTTTGATCACTTCGGGATTATCGCGGATCTGTTCCGGCGTGCCGTTGGCCAGAGGCGTGCCCTGGTTGATCACGACGATGTGGTCGGAAATGCTCATGACCAGTTTCATGTCGTGTTCGATCAGCAGCACGGTGACGTTGTGCTCTTCACGCAACATGCTGATCAGCGCCTTGAGGTCTTCGGTTTCCTTCGGGTTCAGGCCGGCGGCCGGTTCGTCGAGCATGAGGATCCGCGGGCGGGTCATCATGCAGCGAGCGATTTCCAGACGACGTTGCTGACCGTAGGCCAGGGTGCCGGCCGGACGGTTGGCGAAGGCCTTGAGGTTGACCTTGTCCAGCCAGAACTCGGCGAATTCCATGGCCTCGCGCTCGCTCTTGCGGAACGCCGGGGTCTTGAACAGACCGGCCAGGAAGTTGGTGTTCAGGTGACGGTGCTGGGCGATCAAGAGGTTCTCGACCGCCGTCATGTCCTTGAACAGCCGCACGTTCTGGAAGGTGCGCACCACGCCTTTGAGGGCAATCTTGTGGCCGGGCAGGCCCTGGATCGGCTCGCCGTCCAGCAGGATGCTGCCGCCACTCGGCTGGTAGAAACCGGTCAGGCAGTTGAACACGGTGGTCTTGCCGGCGCCGTTGGGGCCGATCAGTGCCACGACCTGTTTTTCCTTCACGCTCAGGGCTACGCCGTTGACCGCCAGCAAGCCGCCGAAGCGCATGCTCAGATTTTCGACTTTAAGGATCTCGCGGCTCATTTGCGCAGCTCCATGTGAGGACGTTGCATGGGCAGCAGTCCTTGAGGACGCCAGATCATCATCAGCACCATCAAGGCGCCGAACATCAACATGCGGTATTCACTGAACTCACGCATCATTTCCGGCAACAGGATCATCACCGTGGCAGCGAGTACGACGCCCAGTTGCGAGCCCATGCCACCCAGTACCACGATGGCGAGGATGGTCGCCGACTCGATAAAGGTGAACGACTCCGGTGTCACCAGGCCCTGACGTGCGGCGAAGAAGCTGCCGGCGAAACCGGCGAAGCAGGCACCGAGGGTGAAGGCCGAGAGTTTGATGATGGTCGGGTTCAAGCCCAGCGCACGGCAGGCGATTTCGTCTTCACGCAGCGCTTCCCAGGCACGGCCCAGCGGCATGCGCAGCAAGCGGTTGATGACGAACAGCGCGAACAGCGCCAGCAACAGTGCTACGAGGTAAAGGAAGATCACCTTGTTGATCGAGTTGTATTCCAGACCGAAGTACTCGTGGAACGTCTGTAGACCTTCAGCGGCTTTACGTTCGAAGGTCAGGCCGAAGAACGTCGGTTTCTCGATGTTGCTGATGCCGTTCGGACCACCCGTGAGGCCGGTCAGGTTACGCAGGAACAGACGGATGATTTCACCGAAGCCCAGCGTCACGATCGCCAGATAGTCACCGCGCAGACGCAGGACCGGGAAGCCGAGCAGGAAGCCGAAGGTGGCCGCTATCATCCCGGCGATTGGCAGGCAGATCCAGAAGCTCAGACCGTAGTAGTGCGACAGCAGCGCATAGCTGTAGGCGCCGACGGCATAGAAGCCGACGTAACCGAGGTCGAGCAGACCGGCCAGACCGACCACGATGTTCAGGCCCAGGCCGAGCATCACGTAGATCAGCACCAGCGTGGCGATATCCACCGCACCGCGGGAGCCGAAGAACGGCCAGACCAGCGCACCGATGATCAAAGCGATGATGATCCAGCGCTGAGTGGTCGGCAGGGTCAGGAACGTACTGGCCTTGGCCGGCATCACCGGCATGTTGGGCGAGGATTTCCAGGCCGAGCTGATCTGCTGATCGAACAGCACACGCAGGAACATCAGCACCGAGCACACGGCGATGGTGATCAGCGTTGCATTGCTGGTGCCATGGACTTCGAGGTTGATGCCGACGATGGTCAGCTTCAGACCCAGTACCGGGTAGGCAACCGCCCACACCAGCAAGGCGCTGAACAACGCCTGTTTAAGATTCCTAGTCATACTTTCTCAACCTCCGGACGGCCCAACAGGCCGGTTGGCCGGAACAACAACACCAGAACCAATAAGCCGAACGCCACGACGTCCTTGTACTGGTCGCCGAAGATATCGGCACCAAAGGCTTCCGCCACCCCAAGCACGATCCCGCCGAGCATGGCTCCGGGGATGCTGCCGATACCGCCCAGTACCGCGGCGGTGAAGGCCTTGAGGCCGACCAGGAAACCGGCGTTCGGGTTGATCACGCCGTATTGCATGCTCAGCAACACAGCCGCGATGGCTGCCAGTGCGGCACCGATGACGAAGGTCAGGGCGATGATGTTGTTGGTGTTGATACCCAAGAGGTTGGCCATCTTGATGTCTTCGGCACAGGCGCGGCAGGCGCGACCCAGGCGAGAGCGGGAGATGAACAGCGTCAGGCCTAGCATGGCGACCAGGGTCACCACGAACACCACGATTTGCATGTAGGAAATCAGCACTTCATGTGCGCCACCTGGCCCGAAAGCAATGTTGCCCGGAATCAGGTTGGGGATGGATTTGTCCTTGGAGTCTTGCGCCAGCAGAACCGTGTTCTGCAGGAAGATCGACATGCCGATGGCGGAAATCAGGGGGATCAGACGGTTGCTGCCGCGCAAGGGGCGGTAGGCGATCCGTTCGATGCTGTAACCGTAAGCACTGGTCACGACAATGGTCGCGAGGAAAGCGGCGGTCATCAACAGCGGAACACTGTCGAGTCCCATCATGGACAGGCCCGCAATGGCGATGAACGCCACGTAGGAACCAATCATGTACACCTCGCCGTGGGCGAAGTTGATCATTCCAATGATGCCGTAAACCATCGTATAGCCGATGGCGATCAGGGCATACGTGCTGCCAATGGTCAGACCATTAACAAGCTGTTGGAAAAAGTGATAGATGTCAGGCATTACAGCGCTCCTAAAAACCTGATACGCATTTCACTGGTGGAGTCATTTTCCCGCTCGAGCCCCGTGGATCTGCATCCACTTCGAACGCGAGGTTTGCCAGCGAACCGCTGATGACGGTTTTGAGATTTTCAGGTGGGGAGACTGGCGGATCACGCCAGCGCGGCCCAATACGTTCGTAAAACAAAGCCCACGGCACGCCGTGGGCTTTGTTGGCGGTCAGTCAGGCAACGCCTTACTGAGGCTTGGCTTCAGTTTTAGGTTTGCCGAAGTGCCACTCGTAAACCACAAATTTGAAGTCTTTCAGGTCGCCCTTGGCGTCGAAGCTCAGGTCGCCAGTCGGGGTCTTGAAGGAACCTGCGTGGATGGCAGCCGCCACTTTCGCAGGGTCTTCGCTCTTGGCGGCAGTGATGCCACCGGCGATGACTTCAACAGCCGAGTAGGCTGGGAACACGAACGGACCGCTTGGGTCTTCTTTCTTGGCTTTGAACGCATCAGCCAGGGCGATGTTGGCTGGATCCTGGTCGAACGATTTCGGCAGGGTTACCAGTAGACCTTCGGAAGCGTCTTTGGCGATCTGCGAAATGGAGTCGTTACCCACGCCTTCCGGACCCATGAACTTGGCTTTCAGGCCTTTTTCCTGGGCTTGACGCAGGATCAGACCCAGCTCCGGGTGGTAGCCGCCGTAGTAGACGAAGTCGACGTTGGCTTGCTTGAGCTTGGAGATCATCGAAGAGAAGTCTTTGTCGCCGGCGTTGATGCCTTCGAACACGGCAACCTTGACGTTTTTGCCTTCCAGGGTTTTCTTCACCGCGGTGGCGATGCCTTCACCGTATTGCTGTTTGTCGTGCAGAACAGCAACGATCTTCGGTTTTACGAAGTCGGCAATGTAGTTACCGGCGGCAGGGCCCTGGGCGCTGTCCAGACCGATAGTACGGAAGATCATTTTGTAACCGCGATTGGTGATGTCCGGGCTGGTGGCAGCCGGGGTGATCATGATCACGCCTTCGTCTTCGTAGATGTCCGAAGCCGGTTGAGTGGAGCTGGAGCACAGGTGACCGACCACGAACTTGACGCCGTCGTTGACGACTTTGTTCGCGACCGCTACCGCTTGTTTTGGATCACAGGCGTCATCGTATTCAACGGCTTCGAGTTTCTTGCCGTCTACGCCGCCTTTGGCGTTGATCTGTTCGATGGCCATTTTGGCGCCACTGAACTGCATATCGCCGTATTGGGCTACAGGGCCGGTTTTAGGGCCGGCGATGCCGATCTTGATGGTGTCAGCTGCGAACGAATGGCTGGCAACCCCGGCCAGAACCATAGCGGCAAACAGTTTGGAAATCTGCTTAGTAGCCTTAGTCATAGTGCTCCACTCTTACTGTTGTAGTTTTTATAGTCCTGGCGCCGTAGCAGCAGAACCGGGTCAGATATCTTCGATATCCTCCGGAAAATGCCCCCGGCAACTGTACCGGTACAGTGTAGAGCGCCAATTGTTAGCCTGGGAAGCTGGCGCCAGGGGGCAAAACCTGAGGGTGTCGCTTTTTTGAAAGAAAAAGACAGAATGGCGGCGGGGGTTCAGGCTGAATGAACAGCAATCCTTGGCTTTCCTGCACTTTTCAATCAGTGACTCAATTGCATCCGGGTTTTTCTGCCAGACCACCGACGTTATGATTACGTCGATTTCTTTTCCGGACAGGACCCATGACTCAAGAACCTAGCACCCTCTATGCCAAGCTGCTTGGTGAAACTGCATCTATTACCTGGAAGGAGCTTGAGCCGTTCTTCGCCAAGGGTGCCCTATTGTGGGTCGACCCCGGTCTGGATTTGATTGCTGCAGCGGAGGCTGTCGCGACCGATGAAGGCGAGAAAGTGGCTGCCTGGCTGGCCGCCGACAAGGTCGCCAAGCTGTCTGAAACGCGGGCGCTGGATCTTTTTGAACGTGATCCGGAGCTGTGGGCAGTGGTCGTTTCGCCGTGGATTCTGATCCAGGAAAGGGCGGCGAGCTGACGACTTGCACTCTATTGGTGCGCGACTTTGTCGGGCAAAAGTGTGTAGCCGAGTAGCGTGATGGCATGTTGCCGTAGAGAAAGGCCACAGAAGGGTCTTGGCGAGGGTGACGTGCACGTAACGGGAACAGTTTAATGAGCAGCCTTAAGGCTGCTTAATTGTTTCTGAATGTTGGAAACAAGATCAAAAGATCGCAGCATGCGGCAGCTCCTACAACGGCGCGACGCGGTGCCATGTGAACCGCAGCCCGTAGGAGCTGCCAAAGGCTGCGATCTTTTTAGGCATACCTCATCAAGCAGTCTTGCCGGTATGGTTATTCAGCGAAATAACCTTGGTCTTGCCAATGCGATGACGGTAGATCTCGCGCAAGTACTTGATCGCCTTCTTCACGCAATCCCGGGACAGACGAATGTCATTGATCGAGACGAACTTGTCTTTGTCGTTGATCAGCTCGCGGTACTTCTTCTCGTACATCGGTTTGATCGCGTACCAGTTGGTGTCGAGGATCTTCGCCGGGTTCTCGAATTCATTAAGCAGCTCGTCGATCCGGTCTTCGTCGAACTCTTCATTAATGATGAAGTCCAGGATCGAGTTATCCAGAGTCTCGTCAAAGCGGTACGGGTTTTTGGCGAAGCAACGCTTGATGAAGGCCACGATTAGCGTCAGGAAGTCGTCCGACAGGCACGGGCTCTTGGCGATCAGGGTGGTCAGCGACAGGTTGGCCGAGGCGCCGATGACCAGCGCATAGCGCTTGAGCGTGGTGTTCGGGAACAGGCTGTTGAGGTGGGTCTTCAACCGGTTCAGGTCCATGTAGGACAGCTTGTAGTCCTTCGGCAACGAAACAATCGAGACCACCGACGAGCAGTTCTTGAAGAAGTGCAGGTCGTGCAAGGCGGCCGCGTCATACCCCGAGTTCTTGTACTGCTCCAGCGAGGCACGATAGCGTTTGGATTCGATCGGCAACAAGCTGATGCCTTCGATCGCCTGGGTCACTTTGTTGAAGTGTGGCAAGTCGATGGAGCGGAAGAACAGGTCGTCGATGTTCAGGCGCTGCGGTTCTTTCTCGAATACCTTGAACTTGTCGCTGCTCGGCGGCGGAGTTTCCGGCACCACGGACTCGGCGTAGGCAATCGCTACAGGGCCGGCCAGGCTCATGAACAGGTCATTGGCGTCGAGGCGAATGGTTTCGCCAATGTCGATGCCAGCCCGACGGAAATAGTTCTGGTCGTAGTCGGTGGTGACCGCTTGCGCCGTCAGAATGTTGAAGATCTGCTGTGAGATGTATTGGTTAGCGTGCTTTTCCATCGCGTTGACGTCGATGTTCTGGATGTTGCCATCATCGCTTTCTTCGGCGTAACGCATGATGTCGTTGGAGATCAGCATCATGGCATTCCATGGGCGGATACGACCCATGACACTGGCTTCGCTGCTGTCTTCGTTGGCGAAGTTGTAAGAGAAGTCCCACTCTTCCGACAGGTATTTGCACAGCAGACGACCGGCGTTGATGTGCAGCGCCTCGGACATTTCGCTGCGGTGGTCGGAAATGTTCGGCAACACGCAGATGCCGCTGGTGAAGATCGGCTCGAACACGAAGGAATGGCCGCTCTTGCCGTCGTGCTCGTCCATCGGCTTGGTGTCGAATGTCTTGTTCATGTACGAGTGCTGCTGGGCCAGGCCGAATTCCGAGGCCATGCCCGAACCGGTACCGCCGCCGGCACTGAAGATCGAGAAATACAGGCGCGACTGGTTAGCCTTGATCCCGCAGCTGTCGATCAGGTACGAGTGAATCATCTTCCAGTCAGGGCTGGAGAACCGCTGGGTGTCCTTGTTCAGGATGATCTTGGCCAGGTACTGACCGAGGATCGGCGCGTTACCGGCGCCACCGGCGTGGACTTCCGACAAGTCCATGATTTTCATTTTGCTGTAGTCGCGCAGAAAACCGCTTTTTTCGCCCTTGCGCGAGAAGCGGATGCGGCCGGCGATGTCTTTGTCCAGGTCGCCGAGCATGACCAGCGGTTCTACCAGGAACACTGGTTTGGTGGCCTTGTTCGGTCCCAGGCGCAGGTTGTTGCGAATCCACTGTGCCGGGCTGTAGCCTTTTTCGGCGAAGCGCTTGTCCGGCGACAGGCGATCTTCGTTATTGAATTCGTTGAGGTAGAACTTGCGGGCGTTGTACACCAGCTCGGCGACGTCCAGCGCGATGTTCGAACCGCAGCGGCCCAGACCGATCAGGCACACCGACGGGAATTCCTGATCGCTGTGCTGTTCACTGTCGCTTTCCAGATGCGGTGGGCGCGGGAACACCATGTCGCGCAGGCCGTCGAGGTTATCGAGGATGCGGTCGGTATTGGTTTCGGTGAAGTACAGGTATTGCTGAGTCGATAACGGGCGCGATGGCGTCAATGGCTTCGACGGTGCGGGGCTGTTTGCCGCGGGGCTCAACGTCAGATCGGATATCGCAGTGGCCGGATTGTTTTTAGAAGTCATTGTGCGCCATGTACCTGGGCTGGTTGGTTGGGCGACACGATGTCGTCGAACCATCACGGATGGGATCTCGCGTCTTTTTCTTGCGCGTATTTGGCCCAAGCGTCAGGGTCTTGGCCTGAGCATCACTCGGGGGAATCCTTTCCTAAGTCATGATGAATCGGCCAATATTCGACGATCTTTAATCAACAGGAGGCCAAATGATGGCAGCGTTACCTTCACTCGGGTTTGCCGGGGTCGGCCTGATGGGCTTGCCGATGTGTCAGCGCCTGCTGGCAGCGGGTTATCCGCTGACGGTGTGGAATCGCAACCCAGCCAAGTGCGCGCCGCTGGTCGAGGCCGGTGCACGACAAGTCGCCACGCCGGCTGAGCTGTGCCAGCACGCCGACGTGGTGATGTTGTGCCTGGCGGATACGTCGGTGGTTCGAGAGGTGGTTTTTGGCGCGGCAGGGATTGCGCAAGGCGCGAAAAGCGGTCAACTGCTGGTGGATTTTTCCAGTCTGGAACCTACCGCGACGCGGGAAATGGCGACATCGCTGGTCAGCCAAACCGGCATGAGCTGGCTGGATGCACCCGTGTCCGGCGGAGTGGTCGGCGCCGAGGCCGGTAGCCTGGCGATCATGGTGGGCGGTGAAACGGCGGATCTTGAGCGCGTCAGGCCTGTGCTGTTGAGCCTCGGCCAGCGCGTGACCCACATGGGCGCCGTCGGAGCAGGGCAGGTGACCAAGGCCTGCAATCAGATGATCGTCGCCTGCAACGCGCTGGTTATCGCTGAAGTCGTGGCGTTGGCCGAGCGTTCCGGGGTGCAGGCCAGCCTGATCGCAGAGGCTCTGGCAGGCGGATTTGCCGATTCAAAGCCCTTGCAGATCCTGGGTCCGCAAATGGCCGAAAGCCGTTTCGAACCGGTGAAATGGCATGTGCGCACGCTGCTCAAGGACCTCGACACCGCGGTGAGGTTTTCCCGTGAGCAAGGCTCGGCCACGCCGATCAGTGGACTGGCCGCACAACTGATGCGGCTGCATGGGAGCCAGGGATTCCTGGAAAAAGATCCGTCGACGCTAGTGCAGTTGTACCGCGAGCCAGACTCAAAGGGCTGACGATGTGCGGGTGCTTGCGCTGGTTGATTTCGCTCAGCACGGGACGCAATTGCGCCAGCGGTACCGGACGACTGAGCAGGTAGCCCTGCACGAAGTCGCAGCCGTTACGCTCCAGGAACTCGTATTGCTCAAGGGTTTCGACGCCTTCGGTGACCACCTGCAAATGTAGCGTGTGCGC
Source organism: Pseudomonas sp. UYIF39 (assembly GCF_029963765.1). Lineage (GTDB taxonomy): Bacteria > Pseudomonadota > Gammaproteobacteria > Pseudomonadales > Pseudomonadaceae > Aquipseudomonas. Next base: position 57,292 of record NZ_JALBYU010000016.1, on the reverse strand, counting down.
CATGACGATTATCGCCTGAACGATTTCCATGTCTTGGGTGGCCTTGGGGATGTCCTGGATGAAGGAGCGGTCGATCTTCAGCGTGTTGAGTGGCAGCCGTTTGAGATAGGCCAGTGACGAGTAACCGGTGCCGAAGTCATCAATCGACAGCGACACACCGAGGGCACGAATCTGGCGCAGCAATACCAGCGTATCGGCGATGTTGCCCATCAGCGCATTTTCGGTCACTTCCAGTTCCAGCCGCTGCGGCGCCACTCCGGCGACCCGCAGCGCATGTTCGATTTCATCGGCCAATTCTTCGCGCGCCAGGTTCAGGGGCGAACAGTTCACGGCGATGTGGAGTTCTTCGCAACCCTGACGCGACAACTCGCCGAGGTCCTCACAGGCTTTGCGCAGGACCCAGTTGTCCAGTTCGGCGATCAGGCCGTTGGCCTCGGCGATGGCAATGAACCGGTCCGGTGCCAGCAGTCCGTGAACCGGATGTTGCCAGCGGACCAGCGCTTCAAGTTTGCTGACCTGAGCGTTTTTCAGGTCGTAGATCGGTTGGTAATAGAGCATCAGTCCGGTGTTTTCGCGCAGGGCGTGGCGCAGTTCTTCTTCCAGTTGCAGCTCCAGGGTGGCGCGGGTTTTCAGGTCGGAGCTGAAAAAGTTCAGACCGTTGCGGCCGTTGCCCTTGGATTGATACAGCGCCAGGTCGGCGTTTTTCAGCAGCTCTTCGCACGTCTTGCCGTCTTCGGGAAACAGGCTGATGCCAATGCTGGTGGTCATGACCATGCGTCGCCCGGACAACTCGATGGGCTCCTTCATTTTCAACATGATGCGCTGGGCCATGTGGCGTGCTTCTTCACGATCGTGCAGGCTGATGAGAATGCAGAATTCGTCGCCGCCGAAGCGCGCCACCACGTCTTCGTGACTGCGTACCGAGCTCTTGATGTGGCTGGCCAAGACTTTGAGCAATTCGTCGCCGGCATCATGGCCGAGGCTGTCGTTGATCCGCTTGAAATGGTCGATGTCCAGGAACAGCACTGCCAGCATGCCGCCTTCGTTGGTTTTCTCGGTGAGTTTTTCGGCAAACATCTGGTTGAAGCCACGACGGTTGATCAGGTTAGTCAGGGGGTCGTAGTGCGCCACCTGTTGTAACGACATCCTCGCCTGGTCCAGTTGACTGAGCAGGGCGTTGACCCGTTGCAGGTCACGCTCCTTGTTTTGCAGCTTCTTGTCCGCTAGCGCCGCGCTGATGCTGCTGCCGATGATCAACAGCGTCATGACCGCCACCGTCAGACCCAGTTGTAGATGATTGTTTTCGCCGGGCAGCGGCTGGAGGCTGTTGGCGGGCAGCACCAGATTGAAGGCGGCCATGCCGGTGAAGTGCATGCTGACAATACCGGCCCCGAGCACCAGGCTGGCGCTGTATTTGAGCAGTTGATGGAACAGACCGGTGCCGTCACGCAGATGACTTGATATCAGCAGGGCTGCAAGGCTGGCACCGATGGCGATCACAATGGAGAGGGCGAATAGCGCGGGTTGGTAATAGGCCATCGCACTCGAACGCATGGCGGTCATGCCCACGTAATGCATGGTGGCAATACCCAGGCCAATGCAGATCGAAGCCTGGAGGTACTGCCAAAAACTCAGGCGGGGATGACTGAGAGCATGCATGGCCAGCCACGAGGCGAGCAGGGCGATCAACAGAGAAAGGAGGGTGATGGGTAATTCATATTGAATGTCGATCGGAGCCTGAAACGCTAGCATGCCAATGAAGTGCATGGCCCAGATCCCACCCGCCAGGCAACCGGCGCCGACCCAGCGCCAGAGCCGCTGCGAGGCGGGGTTTTGCGCGTGACCGACCCGTTCGGCCATGTCCAATGTGGCAAAGCTGCCGACACAGGCGACCAAATAGGCCAGCAGTACAAGAAAAGGGTTATGTGTGCAGTTGAGTATTACCTGACCGTTCGCCGTCAGCTCGGTAATGAAATGCAAGCCAAGCCACTCCATAGCATGCCCCATTGTCATCCTGGCTGGCGCCATGAACGCTGGCGAATGCTTAGGAGTATAGAAGGCAGGTTTAGAGTGCAAACCATAGTGGCAAATTGGCTCTAACCATTTTGAAATGAGCGTTAGAGCGTTTGGAAATAACAATTGCATGGGCTGCGACATCTTCCATGGGCGGATATCAGCTTTACAAATAATGACAGACAGCTCTGGCGGGCCTGACTAGATTGCAGGTTCCGGGCTCGGATGCGCTGGCAGTGAAGCCCCAATAACAATAAAAGAGACGGACCCATGCAGAACTCGACCCAAGCGGCGAATGCCTGGCGCATTCTGTTCCTGCTGTTCCTGGCCAACCTGTTCAACTTCTTCGATCGCACCATTCCGGCCATCATCATCGAACCGATCCGCATGGAATGGCACCTCAGCGACTTTCAGCTGGGAATCATCGGTACCGCATTCACCCTCGTTTATGCCATTGCCGGCCTGCCTCTGGGACGGATGGCCGATACCGGTTCGCGCAGCAAATTGATGGGCTGGGGCCTGGCGGCGTGGAGCGGGCTGACAGCGGTCAACGGCCTGGTGGGGAGTTTCTGGGCTTTCCTGATCGTGCGCATGGGCATCGGCATCGGTGAAGCCAGTTATGCACCGGCCGCCAACTCGCTAATCGGCGACCTGTTTCCGGCCCACCGCCGGGCGCGGGCGATGGGTATCTTCATGCTGGGGCTGCCGTTGGGGCTGCTGCTGGCGTTCTTCACCATTGGCGCGATGGTCAAGGCCTTCGACAGTTGGCGCGCGCCGTTCTTTATCGCGGCAGTGCCGGGGCTGATCCTGGCGATCTTCATGTTCTTCATCAAGGAACCCAAGCGCGGTGCCGCGGAGAGTGTGCAAGTCTCGCAGGAACGCGTAGACCGGCCGATCCGTCGGGTGTTGGCGGTGCCGACTTTCCTGTGGCTGGTGATGGCGGGACTGTGCTTCAACTTCGCCACGTATGCCTGCAACTCGTTTCTGGTGCCGATGCTGCAGCGTTATTTCCTGATGCCGTTGCAGGAAGCGGCGGTGGCGACCGGGGTGATCGTCGGCGTGACCGGGTTGTTCGGCCTGACACTGGGCGGTTGGGTCGCGGACAAGATTCACCAGCGGGTGGCCAATGGGCGACTGCTGTTTGCCGCGTTCAGCTTGATCATCTCGACGGTGTGCACGGCCTGGGCGCTGCATTCCGGGCGGATCGAGATCGGGGTGTTTGTGGCGGTGTTCAGTGTGGGCTGGTTGTTTGCCTACAACTTCTACACCTGCGTTTACACCGCCATTCAGGATGTCGTCGAGCCGCGCTTGCGGGCTACGGCCATGGCGCTGTTCTTTGCCGGGTTGTATTTGCTGGGGGGTGGTTTGGGGCCGGTGGTGGTGGGCGCATTGTCCGACCACTTTGCACATACAGCGATGCTCTCGGCCGGAGCTGAACAGATGACCGAGGCATTCAAAGCTGTCGGCTTGCATGACGCGATGTATTTGATCCCGGTGGCGCTGTTTTTCACCATGGTGTTTCTGTTCCTGGCTTCGCGTTGTTTTGTGAGGGATGCGAAGCGGATGAAGGAAGGGTTGGTGGCGGTGGTTGAGCCTGAAGGTACTCCGGTGACTGCGTAACCGCTTTCGCGAGCAGGCTCGCTCCCACATTTGGAATGCATTCCCCTGTGGGAGCGAGCTTGCTCCGGGCGGCGTTCCGACGATGAGGCCATCAGCAACACCACATCATTCCCGCAGACAAAAAAAGGCCCGCATCGCTGCGGGCCTTTTGTTTTAGCGGTGGAGCCGGGGGACTTAACCCGCCACCAACACCCGAATCGCTTCCAGTCGCAGCGCAGCCTTGTCGAGCATGGCCAGGCCTTGCTCGCGTTGCTTGCGCAGGGCAACCAGTTCGCTGTCGCGCACGGTCGGGTTGACCGCTTGCAACGCGGTCAGGCGCGCCAGTTCTTCGTCGGTGTCGGCGGCCAGGCGACGCTGCGCCTCAGCCACGCGCTCGGCGTGACGCGGGAAGATCTTCTCTTCGCCGGCGTTGATCCGTGGCGTCAGCTGATCGCGCTGGGCCTGGATGAACTTGTTGGCGCTGGCACGCGGTACGCTTTCCAGCTGATCGTTAAGGGTTTCGAACGAGACCCGGGCTGACAGGTCGTTGCCATTGGCATCCAGCAGGCAGCGCAGGGCGGCCGGTGGCAGGTAACGGCCAAGTTGCAGCGAGCGCGGGGCAACCACTTCGCTGACGTAGAGCAACTCGAGCAACACGGTGCCAGGTTTCAGCGCCTTGTTCTTGATCAGCGCCACGGCGGTGTTGCCCATGGAACCGGACAAGACCAGGTCCATGCCGCCCTGAACCATCGGGTGTTCCCAGGTGATGAACTGCATGTCTTCGCGAGACAGCGCCTGGTTGCGGTCGTAAGTGATGGTCACGCCTTCGTCGTCGCCCAGCGGGAAGCTGGCGTCGAGCATTTTTTCGCTCGGCTTGAGGATCAGCGCGTTTTCCGAGTGGTCTTCGCTGTCGATGCCGAACGCGTCGAACAGAGTTTCCATGTAGATCGGCAGGGCGAATTGGTCGTCTTGCTCAAGGATGTCCTCGACCAGTGCATCGCCTTCACCGGCGCCGCCGGAATTGAGTTCCAGCAAGCGGTCGCGGCCGGTGTGCAACTCGGCTTCCAGACGCTCGCGCTCGGCGCGGGCTTCGTCGATCAGCGCTTGCCACTCGCCGTCATCGGCGTTTTCCAGCAGCGGCAACAGGCGCGGGCCAAACTGATGCTGCAGGGCGTTGCCGGTCGGGCAGGTGTTGAGGAACGCGTTCAGCGCTTCGTGGTACCACTGGAACAGGCGCTCTTGCGGTCTGGTTTCCAGGTACGGCACGTGCAGTTCGATGATGTGCTTCTGGCCGATCCGGTCCAGACGACCGATACGCTGCTCCAGCAGGTCCGGGTGCGCTGGCAGATCGAACAGCACCAAGTGGTGCGAGAACTGGAAGTTACGACCTTCACTGCCGATTTCCGAGCAGATCAACACTTGCGCGCCAAATTCTTCGTCGGCGAAGTAGGCAGCGGCGCGGTCACGCTCGAGGATGTTCATGCCTTCGTGGAAGACCGTGGCCGGGATGCCGGAGCGCACGCGCAGGGCGTCTTCCAGGTCCATGGCGGTTTCGGCGTGGGCGCAGATCACCAACACTTTGGTGCGTTTGAGCATCTTCAGCGTGTCGATCAGCCATTCGACCCGTGGGTCGAATTTCCACCAGCGTTCTTCTTCGTTGGCGTCCGGCTGGGCCTGGAAGCTGACTTCCGGGTACAGCTCGGCGTGATCGCCCAACGGCAGTTCGAGGTATTCGTCCGGGCACGGCAGCGGGTACGGATGCAGTTTGCGCTCCGGGAAACCCTGCACGGCGGCGCGGGTGTTGCGGAACAGCACGCGGCCGGTGCCGTGGCGGTCGAGCAGTTCGCGCACCAGGCGGGCGGCGGCTTCGGTGTCGCCATCGTTGACGGCGGTCAGCAACGCTTCGCCTTCGTTGCCGAGGAAACCGTGAATGGTCTTGTGCGCTTCAGGCGACAGGCGCCCCTTGTCCAGCAACTCCTGAACGGCTTCGGCCACCGGGCGATAGTTTTCGCTCTCGGCGCGGAAGGCGTGCAAGTCGTGGAAACGGTTCGGGTCGAGCAGGCGCAGACGCGCAAAGTGGCTGTCCTGACCCAGTTGTTCCGGGGTCGCGGTCAGCAGCAGGACGCCGGGAATGACTTCGGCCAGTTGTTCAACCAGCGAGTATTCCGGGCTGGCCTTGTCTTCATGCCACACCAGGTGGTGCGCTTCGTCGACGACCATCAGGTCCCAACCGGCGGCGAACAGCGCGTCCTGGGCCTTCTCGTCTTCCACCAGCCACTCGAGTGCAACCAGCGCGAGCTGGGTGTCTTCGAACGGGTTGGCGGCATCGCTTTCGATGAAGCGTTCTTCGTCGAACAGCGCGACTTGCAGGTTGAAGCGGCGGCGCATCTCCACCAGCCACTGGTGCTGCAGGTTCTCCGGAACCAGGATCAGCACGCGGTTGGCGCGGCCCGAGAGCAGTTGGCGATGGATCACCAGACCGGCTTCGATGGTTTTGCCCAGGCCCACTTCGTCGGCCAGCAAAACCCGCGGTGCAATGCGGTCGGCGACTTCACGGGCGATATGCAGCTGGTGCGCGATCGGTTGCGCACGCACGCCACCGAGGCCCCAAAGCGCGGACTGCAACTGGCGGCTGGTGTGTTCCAGGGTGTTGTATCGCAGGGAGAACCAGGCCAGCGGGTCGATCTGCCCGGCGAACAAACGATCGCTGGCCAGACGGAACTGAATGAAGTTCGACAGTTGGGTTTCCGGCAGGGTGACCACTTCGTTCTGCCCGTTGAGACCGTGGTAAACCAGCAGGCCATCGACGTCGTCGACTTCTTGTACGGTCAGTTTCCAGCCTTCGAAGTGAGTGATCGAGTCACCCGGCGAAAACCGCACGCGGGTGAGGGGCGCATTCCGTAGCGCGTACTGGCGAGTCTCGCCAGTGGCCGGGTAGAGCACGGTCAACAAGCGGCCGTCCTGTGCCAGAACGGTGCCCAAACCCAGCTCGGCTTCGCTGTCACTGATCCAGCGTTGCCCCGGTTGATACTGCTGCGCCATGCTGCCTGACTCCCACCTTGAAAAAGCGGGCTATCTTAACGGAATGAGGCCCTGAGGCCAAAGGATTACGCGTGTAAACGCATGTAGGCGCTGGCGAAGCCTGCGATCTTTTGATCTTAGGGAGCGCCACGGTTCCACGTTGTCCGATTAAAAGTTCGCAGCCTTCGGCAGATGCTGCAGTGCCAACCGGTTCACAACTTTGCGACCGATGGCTCAAGTCGCCACCCGCCTGGCCGACAGCCTGAAGACAGGAGACTAATAATCATGCTGCAACCGATGCTGCCCTTGAGTGCCGTGCCGATCACCTCTCAGCAGGACCCGATCCGCCAGCGCCCGGATATTCCGCCGGTCGTGCCGGTGCAGAAAGGCTCAGACGAAAGCACGATCGACCTGCAAAAACGCGACCCGGAAGAGGCCGCCCTGCAACTGCGCGAAGAACAGCGCCGTCGGCAGGAACAGGATCGCCGTCGCCAGGAAGCCGACGAAGACCCGGAAGTACACCTGGCGATTCCCGGTGACGAACTCAATGCCGACAACACCGTGCCAGTCGCACCGTTGATCGATGACGAGCCGCGCCAAGGCCTTTGGGTCGATATCCAGATCTAAAACTGACTCTGCCCCCGTAGGAGCTGCCGAAGGCTGCGATCTTTTCAGACGCCGCCACCCTCGGCCAATTCCCGCAAATGCCCCAGCAACACCTCAATCTCCTCCTCGGTATTCAAATAACTCACGGCAATCCGCGCAATGCTCTCCAGCCCCCTGGCCTGCATATCCAGCGGCGTATACGCCACGCCATTGGCGCCGATATTGATCCCGTGCTGCGCCAATCGCTGTTTCAATTCAACGCTGTCCCACCCCTTGAGCGTGAACGCGATCAGGCCGGATTGATGATCCGTGGGGCCGAGGTTGTGCAGCGTCAGGCCGGGAAGGGTGACGAGACGTTTGCGCAAATCCTGGCTCAGCGAATCGATCCGCTGACGAATATTTGCCGGGCCCAACGCGTTGCATTCCTCCAGCGCATTCGCCAACCCGGCCAGCAAAGCCACCGACACTTCACTGGTTTCAAAGCGCCGAGCATCGCCGCGCAGGGCAAAACCTTCGCCATCCCACGGGGCTGAAAGCACATCGAGTTGCGTCGGTTTGAGCCGTTGCATAAACCCCGGCCTTATATAAAGCAGCGCGGTGCCCCGTGGCCCGCGAAGGAATTTGCGCCCGGCGCCCTTGAGCACATCGCAATTCAGCGCCTGCACGTCGCAGGGTAATTGCCCCAGCGCCTGGCCGGCGTCGATGAAATAGGCAATGCCATGCTCTCGCGCCAGCGCGCCAATCGCCTCGGCGGGGTTGATCAGGCCGCCATTGGCGGGGAGCCATGTCAGGGCGATCAGCTTCACCTGCGGGTCGATCATTTGCTGTAGCGCGGTCACCGACACCGCGCCGCTTTCATCGCAAGGAATCACCTCCAGTTGCGCGCCAGCGGCGACGGCCCGGGCGATGCAGGCCAGGTTGCCGCCCCATTCGTGGCGACCGACCAGAATCCGCTCCCCGGTTTTCCACGGCCCCAGCGCATTGAACGCCATGCCCCAGGCCGCCGAACCGCTGCTGGCGAAGGCAATCGCTTCGGGCGCGCCGTTGAGCAACGTGGCGGCGGACGTGCGGGCGCGGGCCTGCACGTTTTGATCGGCCGCCTCCATCGGGCCGCCGAGGGCTTCGCGCTGCAATTGTTCAAGGATGGCGTCGAGGGTTGCCTGGCTCGGCAACGAGGCGCCGGCGTGGTTGAAGTGAACCACGCGGGCGCAACCGGGGGTGGCCGCGCGCAAATGCGTCACTTCGGCGCGGTTCATGGATGCAGCTCGAAGATCGCGTCGATTTCCACTGCCACGCCAGCGGGCAGGCTCGAAACGCCAACCGCCGTGCGTACATGCCGGCCTTTCTCGCCGAGGGTGTTGACCAGCAGGTTTGACGCGCCGTTGGCCACGACGCCCTGGTTTTTGAAATCCCCGGCGCTGGCGATAAACACGCCGAGGCGGATGATGCGCACCAGTTTGCTCAAGTCGTCACCCAGCGCATGGCTGAGTTGCGAAAGCAGCCCCAGCGCAGCCAGTTCGGCGGCATTGGCCCCTTCTTCGTCGCTGATCGCTTCGCCCAGTCGCCCGACGAATGTCGGTTTGCCGTCGAGCAACGGAATCTGCCCGGAAATGAACAACTGGTTCTGGCTGCGCACATGGTTGACGTAGTTGGCGATCGGCTGGCTCGGGGTCGGCAAGGCCAAGCCCAGTTGCTGGACGCGTTGGGCGAGTGAATCGGTCATGGGGAATCCTCCTGAATGAAGGGTCCAGCATGTTGGCGTTGGAGGAGGGCGACAAACGGATAGATTTAATCCGACGTATCCAAATAACTCATGTGTCGGCGATGTCACTCAACCATTGTGCGAAGCACTGCGCGGCATCGCTGGGCGGACGCTCCGGGGTGACCAGCCAGTAGCCGATTTCGCCGGTGAACGGCGGCGTGTCGAAGGCCTCGACCAGCGCGCCTTCCTTGAGCCGGCGTTCGATCAAATGCTGCCGGCCCATGGCGATGCCCTGGCCGGCCACGGCGGCCTCCACGACGATGTTGTAGTCGTGCAGCATCACGCTGGGGTAATGGGCGAGGTCGACGGCGTTGCGCGCGCTCCAATCGATCCATTCGAACGGCTGATGGGACTTGGCCATGAGCAGTGGGCCTTTGTCGACACCTTGGGCCTTGAACGCGGGGCTGCACACGGGGGTCAGTTTTTCCGCCATAAAGCGGCGGGCCTGGACCCTGGGCCAGCCGCCCTTGCCATAGCGGATCGCCAGGTCTACTTCGCCAGCGCTGACATCCGCCAGTTGCACCGACGGCAGCAGTTCCACATGAATCTGCGGATGGCGCGCGTTGAAACCGGCCAGGCGCGGCGCCAGCCACAGGGTGGCGAACGAGGCGAGCAGGCCGATGCGCAGGGTGATTGGCTGTTGCTCATCGCCGCGCAGTTCGCGGGTAGCCGCAGCAATAGACGCCAGTGCCGGTTGAATCTTGCGGTAGTACCGTTCGCCGGCCGGTGTCAGGTCGATGGCCCGGGTGCGGCGGACAAACAGCGGCTGATTAAGGGATTGCTCAAGCTTGTGCACTTGATGGCTGATTGCACTTTGGGTCACCGACAACTCCTCGGCAGCCTTGATGAAGCTCAAATGCCGGGCCACGGCCTCAAAGGCGCGCAGGGCCATCAAGGGCGGCAGGTCCTGGTGCAATTCCACGGTTGGGTCCTTTGGGTCCATCGCAAAGCGCCAATTGTGCGGCGAAAAATCGGCGTGAGCACATATTTTGTATGGCCTTGCCGCGCAGGTGACTGGTCAGCGCGGGCGCCAGACCGCATTATTGGCGCAATTCCGTTCACGCGATGCACAGAACACCATGAGCCAAGACGACAAACTGATCGACCTCAACGCCGAACGCGCCAAGCGGGTGCATGACCTCAACGACAAACGCCTGAACGAAGTACGCCAGGCGTTCGAACAGGCCATGCCGTTGGGTAAAGCGAAGAAAAAGCCGAAAAACAAACCGAAAAAGCGTTGAAACACCCTGCATCGGTTGATGCAGGTCAGTTATTTCCCCTCCTTTACGCCCAGTCTCGGGCGACATTGATCCCGGTCAATTTCTTCTCCTGTCTGATTGGTTAACTTAGCCCCATCGCAACAAGGCAAGTGCAGGAGGCCAGTCATGTTTTTCGACAACGTGGTGATCGCCGGAGTGCTGACAGTCGGCCTCATGGTTCTGTTTTTTGCAGGGTTTGGATTTTTTATCTGGAAGGATTCGCATAAGCGCAAACCGTAGGTCTTTCTGGAAGCAATGAGCACGCAAGGCATTTTGGGCAACTTCGGTTGCCCTTTTTTTGTGTCTGAAAATCTATCGGAATACGTGCCTGATCGTTCCGGCGGCCATAAAAAAGGCGCGAACCTCACGGAACGCGCCTTTTTTAGCAGCGATGGATCAGCTGCCCAGTGCCTTCGACGCCAGCCAGAACAGGCCGGCCGACAAGGCCACTGTGGCTGGCAGGGTCAGGACCCAGGCCAGCAGGATGGTTTTGACGGTGCCACCCTGAAGGCCGCTTTTATTGGCGACCATGGTGCCGGCCACGCCCGACGACAGGACGTGGGTGGTGGAGACCGGCAGGCTGAAGATGTTGGCCAGGCCGATCATGCACGCAGTGGTGATCTGTGCAGACATGCCTTGAGCGTAAGTCATGCCTTGCTTGCCGATCTTCTCGCCGATGGTCAGAACCACGCGTTTCCAGCCGACCATGGTACCCAGGCCGAGGGCCAGGGCGACCGCCAGAATCACCCAGAACGGGGCGTATTCGGTAGTAGTGGTCAGGTCTTTGCGCAGCTTGTCCAGGTCAGCCTTTTCACGGGGGGCGAGGCCAGGCAGCTTGCCGACTTTCTTCGCCGTGTCGTCCAGGCAGAGCAGATAACGACGCACTTCGATGCGGCTTTCAGACGGCAGCGAGTGGTAGTCCGCTACACCTTTAAGGGTGCCGAGCAGGGCGGTGATGGTCGGTTCGGTCTGTTGCGGGTTGCAACGGAACTTCTCCGGTAGATCGCCTTCCACGCTTTTGCCCAGGGCCAGGTACTCACCCAGCGTTTCGGCATTGCGCTTATAGAACTGGCTCAGGTGCAAGGTCGCATCGCGGGTCCGCTCGATCTGGTAGGTCGTGCTGCTCAGGTCGAGTACGAACTGCGCCGGCACGATACCGATCAGCACCAGCATGATTAGGCCGATGCCTTTCTGGCCATCGTTGGAACCGTGCACGAAGCTCACGGCCATGGCCGAGATCACCAGTACCAGGCGGTTCCAGAACGGTGGGTGCTTCTTGTCATCGAGTTTGCGGCGCTGGTCCGGCGTCTTGTGCATCTTCGACAGTGGGCGCCACCATTTCAGTCCGATCAGCACCAGAGCGGCAACGATGAAACCGGCCATTGGCGAGAACACCAGGGACGCACCGATATCGATCGCTTTCTGCCAGTTCACGCCATCAGCCAACGGAATGTCGTTGATCAAGGCGTTGGCAAGGCCAACACCGAGGATCGACCCGATCAGCGTATGGGAGCTGGAAGCCGGGATACCGAAGTACCAGGTGCCCAGGTTCCAGGTGATGGCGGCGGCGAGCAGTGAGAACACCATGGCCAGCCCGTGACCGGTGTTCACATTGATCAGCAGCTCCACCGGCAGCAGGTGGACGATGGCATACGCCACGCCGACACCGCCCAACAGCACGCCGAGAAAGTTGAAAACACCGGAAAAGAACACCGCCAGATGGGGCGGCATGGCTTTGGTGTAGATAACGGTGGCCACCGCGTTAGCGGTGTCATGAAAGCCGTTGATGAACTCGAAGGCGAGGACAAAGGCCAGGGCGAGCAAGAGGCTCACAAGCACCCAAGCATCTAGTCCGCTGAATAAATCGATCATGAAGGTTTTCTGACCCGGTCGTAAGGGGGCGCGATTATGCCAGAAAAGACTGCTAATCGATGCACTAGGTGCTCATCGGTAACATTCTTCAACGAATTAATTTTTAGCAGCAGCCCAAGTCCCAGGTTTTTACTGGGTTTTGCAAGTCATTGAATTGCTTTGAAAAGGCCGCAGCCACAAGGCGTCCTCTCGTAGGAGCAAGAGGTTTTAACGCTTGTGTGAAATATCTGAAAAGAGGGCCAGACATGCGCCATTTGCCTCATCCGGGGGGTGAGGTGGCCGCTGCCCGCTGGTAGCGGGCGCGAAAGGCATCATCGATACTCCCGCTTTTAACGGGTGCAGACGCAGACCCTTGAAAGGATTCAGGCGAGGGCTTATGGCTCTTCGGCTTTGAGTTCCTTTTCCATTTTCTGCAATTCTTGAGTGAAAGCCTGATCCTGAACGGTGGCGCGTTTACGCCAGGGTTTGCGTTCCGGTTCGGGCTGAGCGGCGTAGGTGGTGACTTCCCCGCCGTAAACTTCCTTGTAACGTTGTTCCTGGCGCTCAAGTTCCGCGCGCAGTTCGTCTTTCGTCACAGTGCTACCTGATTGAGTTGAGATAAATTCTGGTGAAACGCGCTGCAGCAAATGTATTTGACCACGCTCGCCGAAAGGACAAGGCCCGCAAAGGCATCATTTTTTACGGCATTGCGATCAATTACTTCCATTTTGCAGGCGGCCACGGCACCAGAGATAAATAGCTGACGTAGCATCAGTTTCCTGTTTCAGCGAACGCCTTGGCCAAGCATATGAAATGAGTGTCAGGCGCTTGCTGCGGTAACGGCGATGGAACATCGCGCTACCGGGTGGCGGAATCGGCAATTAAAAACCGGTCACCACTGAATTTCATTATAGCGGTCGATTCGAAGAACACTATCGTCAAAGAGTTAAAAGTGGGTCTTGATGTGTGATTGTTTTGTTACTCGCAACTTAGTACGGCTAACTAGGTCGTTCGGCGGCACGACGTTACAGTGATGTCTTTCTGACGCCATTAAGTCGAACAAGTTAGGACAATTACATCGACCCTTCTAGTCTGCGTCAGAGCCAATGTAAAAATAGTCCAAGCCATTCGATAGTCGGCTGGTCCTGAGGGAGTTGATTGCGATTATCGGTCGATGGTTCGATAATCGCACAGTCTTGGCTGCTCGGGCTTGTGTGAGGGACCGGCTGCCGCTTGTAATAGCCGCTGAACCGTGTGGGAAAAGGACCTTATATGAACGATCAAATGCGCAATTCCTTCGCTTCAGTGGCGCCGCCGATCGTTGCCTCGCCCGCCAAGCGGATTCAGGCACTGACCGGTGACCCGGATTTCATGACTTCCCTGGCCCGTGGCCTGGCCGTGGTGCAAGCGTTCCAGGAGCGCAAACGTCACCTCACCATCGCCCAGATCAGCCACCGCACGGAAATCCCCCGCGCTGCTGTGCGACGTTGCCTGCACACACTGATCAAACTCGGCTACGCCACTACCGACGGCCGCACGTATTCGCTGCTGCCCAAAGTACTGACGCTTGGCCATGCCTATGTGTCCTCGACGCCGCTGGCGGTTTCCGCTCAGCCCTACCTGGACCGCATGAGTGAGCAACTTCATGAAGCCTGCAACATGGCCACTCTGGAAGGCGATGACATCTTGTACATCGCTCGTTCGGCCACCACCCAGCGACTGATTTCCGTCGACCTGTCGGTGGGTGGACGTCTGCCCGCCTATTGCACCTCGATGGGTCGGATTCTTCTCGCGGCGCTGGATGATACGTCGTTGCGCGAGTACCTCGACCATGCAGAGCTGCAAGCCAAGACCAGCCGAACCTTGCACACCCCCGAGGCGTTGCTCGAATGCCTGCAAGAGGTACGGCAGCAAGGCTGGTGCATCGTCGATCAGGAACTGGAGCAGGGTCTGCGCTCGATTGCCGTTCCGGTGTACGACGCTTCCGGCCAAGTCGTAGCGGCGCTAAATGTCAGTACCCACGCCGGCCGAGTCAGCCGCAACGAGCTGGAACAACGTTTCCTGCCCGGCCTTCTGAGCGCGAGCCGCGACCTCAGCGCGCAACTCTTTGCCTAAGCTGTTCGATAAACGCACAGAGTCGCGTTTATCGAATTGACGCTCTTTCCCCAAGATCACTAATGTCGCGGCAGCGCCAGCCCTGGCTGGCTCCCGTCCGACTGCGTTCTTTGCGTGGAATAAAAATAATGAACCAGCCTCAGTCTGCTGTAGGAAACTGCCTCGACGTGCAGTCCTTCATCAATGCTCAACCCATTTCGCGCTACCAATGGCGAGTGGTGATCCTGTGTTTCCTGATTGTTTTCCTCGATGGCCTCGACACGGCGGCCATGGGTTTCATCGCGCCCGCCCTGTCACAGGATTGGGGCATCGACCGCGCCAGTCTCGGCCCAGTGATGAGTGCGGCGTTGATCGGCATGGTCTTTGGCGCACTGGGTTCTGGCCCTTTGGCTGACCGCTTCGGGCGAAAAGTCGTACTGGTGGGCGCGGTGCTGTTGTTCGGCGCGTTCAGCCTGGCTTCGGCTTACAGCACCAACGTCGATCAGCTGCTGGTGCTGCGATTCCTCACCGGCCTGGGCCTTGGTGCCGGCATGCCGAACGCCACGACGCTCCTGTCCGAATACACCCCGGAGCGCAAAAAATCCCTGCTGGTGACCAGCATGTTCTGCGGCTTCAATCTCGGAATGGCGGGCGGCGGCTTCATTTCGGCCAAATTGATTCCGGCCTTTGGTTGGCACAGTTTGCTGATGATCGGCGGGATTTTGCCGCTGATCCTCACAGTCGTTTTGTTTTTCTGGCTGCCGGAATCGGCACGCTACCTCGTCGTCCGCAATCGCGGCACTGACAAAGTGCGCAAGACCCTGGCGCCCATCGATCCAACCGTCGTCGCCCAGGCTTCGAGCTTCAGCGTGCCGGAACAGAAAACCGTAAAGGCCCGCAACGTATTCGCGGTGATCTTCTCCGGCACCTACAGCACCGGCACCTTGTTGCTGTGGCTGACCTACTTCATGGGGCTGGTGATCGTTTATCTGCTGACCAGTTGGCTGCCGACGCTGATGCGTGACAGCGGCGCGAGCATGGAGCAGGCGGCATTCATCGGCGCGTTGTTCCAGTTTGGTGGGGTATTGAGCGCGGTGGGTGTGGGCTGGGCGATGGACCGGTTCAATCCGCACAAGGTTATCGGCATTTTCTATCTACTCGCCGGGGTGTTTGCCTACGCGGTGGGGCAGAGCCTGGGCAACATCACGGTATTGGCGACGTTGGTGCTCGTGGCCGGGATGTGCGTCAACGGCGCGCAATCGGCGATGCCTTCATTGGCGGCGCGGTTTTATCCGACGCAGGGGCGGGCGACCGGGGTGTCGTGGATGCTCGGGATTGGCCGCTTTGGCGCGATTCTCGGTGCGTGGATGGGGGCAACGCTACTGGGGCTGGGCTGGAACTTCGAGCAGGTGCTGACAGCGCTGGTGATTCCAGCGGCATTGGCAACCACGGCGGTGGTGATTAAAGGCATGGTCAGTCATGCAGATGCGACCTGAATCCAGGGTTCAGGGGATCGGTAGCCAGACAACAATCTGTTCGATAAACGAACACTCAGTCGATTATCGGATTGTTTGGCGTTTTTCAGGGGCTTACTCTTCAGTCATTCCGGCGCTGCGCATCGCGCCTTTTTCTTCCACTGTCGGTTCATAACAAAACGGGAGCCTGCCCCATGGCTGAAATCCTTTCGCTGCACGACGCGGTGAAGCAATTCGTAAACGACGGCGATACCGTCGCGCTCGAAGGCTTCACTCACCTGATCCCTACGGCGGCGGGTCACGAAATCATTCGCCAGGGCAAGAAAGACCTGACCCTGGTGCGAATGACGCCTGACCTGATCTACGACCAGTTGATCGGCGCCGGTTGTGCTCGCAAGCTGATTTTTTCCTGGGGTGGCAACCCGGGTGTCGGTTCGCTGCATCGCCTGCGTGATGCCGTCGAGAAGCAGTGGCCTCACGCGCTGGAAATCGAAGAGCACAGCCACGCCGACCTGGCCAATGCCTACGTCGCTGGCGCCTCCGGCCTACCGTTCGCGGTGCTGCGTGCCTACGCCGGCTCCGACCTGCCGAAGGTCAACCCGCTGATCAAAACCGTCACCTGCCCATTCACTGGCGAAGTGCTCGCGGCCGTGCCTTCGGTGCGCCCGGACATCACCGTGATTCACGCGCAGAAAGCCGACCGCAAAGGCAACGTGCTGCTGTGGGGCATTCTCGGCGTACAGAAAGAAGCCGCACTGGCCGCCAAGCGTTGCATCGTCACCGTCGAAGAAATCGTCGACGACCTCAATGCACCGATGAACTCCTGCGTTCTGCCGACCTGGGCCTTGAGCGCGGTCTGCCACGTCCCTGGTGGCGCGCATCCGTCCTACGCTCACGGCTATAACGAGCGTGATAACCGTTTCTACCAGGCTTGGGACCCGATTGCCCGCGACCGTGAAACCTTCACCGCGTGGATCAACGAGTACATCCACGGCTGCGCTGACTTCAGCGAGTTCCAGGCCAAACTGGCCGCTGCTTCGGAGGCCAAGTAATGACTTACACCACCAATGAAATGATGACCGTCGCCGCTGCCCGTCGTCTGAAAAACGGTTCGGTGTGTTTCGTCGGCATCGGCCTGCCGTCGAAAGCCGCCAACCTGGCGCGTCTGACGTCCTCGCCGGATGTCGTCCTGATCTACGAATCGGGTCCGATTGGTGCCAAGCCGAGCGTACTGCCGCTGTCGATCGGTGACGGTGAACTGGCGGAAACCGCCGACACCGTCGTCCCGACCGGTGAGATTTTTCGCTATTGGTTGCAGGGCGGGCGCATCGATGTCGGTTTTCTCGGCGCAGCGCAAGTCGACCGCTTCGGCAATATCAACACCACCGTGGTGGGCGACTACCATCAGCCGAAAGTCCGCCTGCCGGGTGCCGGCGGTGCGCCGGAGATCGCAGGTTCGGCCAAAAGTGTGTTGATCATCCTCAAGCAGTCGGCGCGTTCCTTTGTCAACAAACTCGACTTCATTACCTCGGTCGGCCATGGCGAGGGCGGTGATTCGCGCAAGCGTCTCGGCCTGCCGGGCGCCGGTCCGGTCGGCATCATTACCGACCTGTGCATCATGGAGCCGGAAGCGGATACCCATGAATTCGTGGTCACCGCGTTGCACCCAGGGGTGACCCGTGAACAAGTGGTCGCCGCAACCGGTTGGGCGATTCGCTTCGCCGACACTGTAGAAAACACTGCCGAGCCGACCGAAGTCGAGCTTAAGGCACTGCGTGATCTGGAAGCCCGCACTGCCGCGGCCCACGGCCAAGCACCCGGAGAAGCCTGATGCGTGACGTTTATATCTGCGACGCAATGCGCACCCCCATCGGCCGTTTCGGCGGTGGCTTGGCGGCGGTTCGCGCCGACGACCTGGCCGCCGTGCCGATCAAGGCATTGATGGAGCGCAACCCGTCGGTGGACTGGAACGCGGTGGACGAGGTGTTCCTCGGTTGCGCCAACCAGGCCGGCGAAGACAACCGCAACGTAGCGCGCATGGCGCTGTTGCTGGCTGGCCTGCCGGAAACCATTCCGGGCGTGACCCTCAATCGCCTCTGCGCCTCGGGTATGGATGCCATCGGCACTGCATTTCGGGCGATCGCCAGTGGCGAAATGGAGCTGGCGATTGCCGGCGGCGTCGAGTCGATGTCCCGTGCACCGTTCGTGATGGGCAAGGCGGATGCCGCGTTTTCGCGCAACATGAAGCTGGAAGACACCACCATCGGCTGGCGTTTCATCAACCCGTTGATGAAAGCCCAATACGGCGTGGATGCGATGCCGCAGACCGCCGATAACGTGGCTGACGATTACGAAATTTCCCGCGAGGATCAGGACGCTTTCGCACTGCGCAGCCAGCAACGGACAGCCGCCGCGCAAGCCGCAGGATTTTTCGCCGAAGAAATCGTGGAAGTGCGCATTGCCCACAAGAAGGGTGAAAGTGTCGTCAGCCAGGATGAGCATCCTCGCGCCGAAACCACCCTGGAAACCCTGGCCAAACTGAAACCGGTCAACGGTCCCGACAAAACCGTCACCGCCGGCAATGCTTCCGGGGTGAACGACGGTGCCGCGGCGTTAATTCTGGCCTCCGGCGACGCGGTGAAAAAACACGGCCTCACGGCTCGCGCCAAAGTGCTGGGCATGTCCAGTGCCGGTGTCGCACCCCGGGTGATGGGCATTGGCCCGGTGCCGGCGGTGCGCAAGTTGACCGAGCGCCTCGGCCTGGCCGTCAGCGATTTCGACGTGATCGAACTCAACGAAGCGTTCGCCAGCCAGGGTTTGGCGGTGCTGCGTGAACTGGGGCTGGCGGACGACGCGGCCCAGGTCAACCCGAACGGTGGCGCCATTGCCTTGGGCCATCCGTTGGGCATGAGCGGTGCCCGCCTGGTACTGACCGCGCTGCATCAACTGGAAAAGACCGGAGGCAAGAAAGGTCTGGCGACGATGTGCGTCGGCGTAGGCCAGGGTCTTGCCTTGGCGATCGAACGGGTCTGACGCGCAGCGTTGATGAATAAGAACTGAGGAATGCTTCATGACTGACAAGCCTGGTTACCGCCGCCCGCAGGAAGACACCCAGCCGGAATACCTGCACCCGGCCTATCAATCCACCAACCGTCGCTCGCCGTCCAAGCCGTTGGTGTTTTTGCCCCATTCGCTGTCGGAAATTACCGGCCCGACCATCGGTGCCGAGCGCATCCAAGCGCAGGACAACGACCTGACCGCCCAGAACAAGGGCGAGCCACTGGGCGAGCGCATCATTATCCACGGCCGTGTGCTGGATGAAGATGGTTTGCCGGTGCCGGGTATTCTGGTGGAGATCTGGCAAGCCAACGCCGCCGGTCGCTACAACCATGACCGCGATCTGCACGATGCGCCGCTGGACCCGAATTTCACCGGCACTGGCCGCACCGTGACCGATGCCGATGGCTGGTACCAGTTCCAGACCATCAAGCCCGGCGCCTATCCGTGGGGCAACCACCACAACGCGTGGCGCCCGGCACACATCCATTTCTCACTGTTCGGGCCGAGCATTCTGACGCGCCTGGTCACTCAGATGTATTTCCCGGGCGATCCGCTGCTGGCCTATGACCCGATCTACAACTGCGTACCGGACACCAGCGCCAAAGAACGTTTGATCGCCAGTTTCGACCTGGAAAAAACTATCCCTTCCTATGCCCTCGGTTATCGCTGGGACATCGTCTTGCGCGGCCGCGAAGCCACGCCGATGGAGAAATAAGATGACGCTGAACGCGACCACATCCCACACCGTCGGGCCGTATTACCACATCGGCCTGACCTGGCTGAACCGCGAAGACCTGACCGTCGAACAAACCCTGGGCGAGCGCGTGGCGATCACCGGGCAAGTCATCGATGGCAATGGCGACGTCGTCAACGACGCGATGCTGGAAGTCTGGCAAGCCAACGCCGCCGGCAAGTATGACCACCCCGAAGACGATCAGGACAAACCCCTGGACCCGAACTTCGAAGGGTTTGGCCGGGTGCCGGTGGATGCGCAAGGGCGCTTTCGTTTCACCACGATCAAGCCGGGCACGGTGGAAGGCTTGAAAGGCACGACTCAGGCGCCGCATCTGGTGGTGCTGGTGTTTGCTCGCGGGTTGGTGAAGCACTTGCTGACGCGGATTTACTTTGATGGCGAACCGGCGAATGTCGAGGATCCGCTGCTGGAGTGTGTGCCGGCTGAGCGTCGCCATACTTTGCTGGCGAAGAGGGATGCGTCCGGTGTGTACCAGTGGAATGTGATCCTGCAAGGCACCGATGCCGAGACGGTGTTCTTCGACTACTAAGTACATCGCCAATCCTTGTAGGAGTGAGCCTGCTCGCGATAGCGGTGCATCAGAGCCATCAATGCTGAATGACACTCCGCCATCGCGAGCAGGCTCACTCCTACAGGGGAACGGGACTGTTGCAAAGTATGTCTAGACTGTCACTGTCCCCAAAGAGTGAAAAACAATGACAACGCCTACCGCTACTACGGCGCACTACACCGGCGAAGAGCGCAGTAAACGGATCTTTGCGATTGTTGGCGCCTCGTCCGGCAACCTCGTCGAATGGTTCGACTTCTACGTCTACGCTTTTTCCGCGATCTATTTTGCCCCGGCCTTTTTTCCTTCGGATAACCCGACTGTGCAGTTGGTCAACACGGCGGGTGTATTCGCCGCCGGCTTCCTGATGCGGCCCATCGGCGGCTGGATCTTCGGCCGGCTGGCGGACAAGCACGGACGCAAGAATTCGATGATGATTTCGATTCTGATGATGTGCTTCGGTTCTTTGCTCATCGCCTGCCTGCCGACGTACAACAGCATCGGCGTCTGGGCGCCGATCATGCTGTTGTTCGCCCGCTTGATCCAGGGCCTGTCGGTGGGCGGTGAGTACGGCACCACCGCGACCTACATGAGCGAAGTCGCCCTCAAGGGCCAGCGTGGTTTCTTCGCCTCGTTCCAGTACGTGACGCTGATCGGTGGGCAACTGCTGGCGGTGTCGCTGGTGGTGATCCTGCAACAGTTCCTCACTGAAGATGATTTGCGTGCCTATGGCTGGCGGATCCCGTTTGTCGTCGGTGCGTTGGCGGCGTTGATTTCTCTGTTCCTGCGCCGTTCGCTCAAGGAAACCACCAGCAAGGAAATGCGTGAAAACAAGGACGCCGGCAGTATTCGTGCGCTGTTCCGCGACCACAAAGCGGCGTTCATTACCGTGCTCGGTTACACCGCCGGCGGCTCGCTGATTTTCTACACCTTCACCACGTACATGCAGAAGTACCTGGTGAACACCGCCGGCATGCAGGCCAAGACCGCCAGCTACATCATGACCGGCGCGCTGTTCCTTTATATGTGCATGCAGCCGCTGTTCGGCATGCTCGCGGACAAGATCGGCCGACGTAATTCGATGCTCTGGTTCGGCGCCCTCGGTACGCTGTTCACCGTGCCGATTTTGTTGAGTCTGAAAAGCGTCAGCAGTCCGTTCCTGGCCTTCGTGCTGATTACCGTGGCGCTGGCGATTGTCAGTTTTTACACCTCCATCAGCGGCCTGGTAAAAGCCGAAATGTTCCCGCCGGAGGTGCGCGCCCTGGGCGTCGGCCTGGCTTACGCCGTGGCGAATGCAATCTTCGGTGGTTCGGCGGAATACGTGGCCCTGAGCCTCAAAGCCGGGGGCATGGAAAACTCCTTCTACTGGTACGTGACGGTGATGATGGCGGTGGCGTTCCTGTTCAGCCTGCGCTTGCCGAAACAGGCGAAGTATTTGGAAAACGACCATTGATCTTTACCCGTGGGCCTGACCGGCCCACGCCTCCAGGGACTGTTTATGAACGAGCGACCGGGCAATCAATTGTTCGATGCCTATTTCACTGCCCGCGACATGCGTGAGGTGTTCTGCGATCAGGGCCGGGTTCAAGCGATGCTTGATTTTGAAGCGGCACTGGCCCGGGCCGAGGCGCGAGTCGGGCTGATTCCACAAACGGCTGTCGCGTCGATTGAAGCGGCCTGTCAGGCCGGGCATTACGACTTCGCCGCCCTCGGCGAGGCGATTGCCACGGCGGGCAATTCGGCAATTCCGTTGGTCAAGGCGCTGGGTAAACAGATCGCGGCCAACCATGCCGAAGCCGAGCGCTACGTGCATCTGGGCGCGACCAGCCAGGACGTGATGGACACCGGTCTGGTGTTGCAATTGCGTGGCGCGCTGGCACTGATCGAAAGCGATTTGGCTCAACTGGGCGAAACGCTGGCGACCCAGGCGATGCGCTACGTCGCCACACCGCTGGCCGGGCGCACCTGGTTGCAGCACGCGACACCCGTCACCCTCGGCATGAAAATCGCCGGTTGGTTGGGCGCTGTGACACGCAGCCGTCAACGTCTGCAACAACTCAAACCGCGACTGTTGGTGCTGCAATTCGGCGGCGCCTCCGGCACCCTCGCGGCTCTCGGCGAGCAGGCAATGCCGATTGCCCAAGCGCTGGCTGAAGAATTGAAACTGACACTGCCGGATCAACCTTGGCACACCCAGCGAGACCGCTTGGTGGAGTTCGGCTCGGTACTGGGATTGATCGCCGGCAGCCTCGGTAAACTGGGGCGTGACATCAGCCTGTTGATGCAGACCGAAGCGGGGGAGGTGTTCGAGCCCTCGGCACCGGGCAAGGGCGGTTCTTCAACCATGCCGCACAAACGCAACCCGGTGGGCGCGGCGGTGTTGATCGGTGCTGCGACGCGCGTTCCGGGTTTGCTCTCGACGCTGTTCAGTGCCATGCCTCAAGAACACGAGCGCAGCCTTGGCCTGTGGCATGCCGAGTGGGAAACCCTGCCGGAGATTTGCTGCCTGGTGTCCGGCAGCCTGAAGCAGGCGCGGCTGGTGGCGGATGGACTGGAAGTGGACGCCGAGCGCATGGCCCGCAACCTCGATCTGACTCAAGGGCTGGTGCTCGCCGAAGCGGTGAGCATCGTCCTCGCTCAACGAGTGGGGCGCGATACTGCGCACCATTTGCTGGAGCAATGCTGCAAGCGCGCAGTGGCTGAACAACGTCATCTACGAGCGGTACTCGGCGACGAGCCGCAAGTGACCGCCGAACTCTCGCCTGCTGAACTCGATCATCTGCTGGACCCTGCCCATTACCTCGGTCAGGCCCATACCTGGGTCGAGCGAGCGGTGGCTGAACATTCTGCGTTGACTGCCTGAAGGAGATTGCTGTGGCTTTCGTACAACTCGCCGAGGGCGAACTGCACTACCAACTTGACGGCCCGGCGGATGCGCCGGTACTGGTGCTGTCCAACTCGCTGGGCACCGACC
Organism: Pseudomonas sp. UYIF39; assembly: GCF_029963765.1. Lineage (GTDB taxonomy): Bacteria > Pseudomonadota > Gammaproteobacteria > Pseudomonadales > Pseudomonadaceae > Aquipseudomonas. The sequence goes on along the minus strand of NZ_JALBYU010000016.1, from coordinate 34,277 downwards.
TGCACATGTGGGACGCGCAGATTGCGGCGTTCACCGAGCATTTCCGCGTGCTGCGTTTCGACACCCGTGGCCATGGCAAATCGCTGGTCACGCCGGGGCCGTACAGCATCGAGCTACTGGGCCGCGACGTGCTGTCGCTATTGGATGCCTTGCACATCGAGCGCGTGCATTTCTGCGGCCTGTCCATGGGCGGGCTGATTGGGCAGTGGCTGGGGATCAATGCTGGTGATCGCCTGAACAAACTGGTGGTGTGCAACACCGCGGCGAAAATCGGTGATCCGTCGGTATGGAACCCGCGGATCGAAACCGTGCTGCGTGACGGTCCGGCCGCCATGGTCGCGCTGCGTGATGCGTCGATTGCGCGCTGGTTCACTGCGGATTTTGCTGAAGCCAATCCTGCTGCCGCGAAAAAGATTACTGACATGCTCGCGGCCACCTCGCCTGAAGGCTATGCCGCGAACTGTGGCGCCGTGCGCGATGCCGATTTCCGCGAACAGCTGTCCTCGATCAAGGTGCCGCTGCTGGTCATCGCCGGCACCGAAGACGCGGTGACGCCGCCGTCCGGCGGGCACTTCATTCAGGAACACGTGCAGGGCGCCGAGTATGCCGAGTTCTACGCCGCGCACTTGTCCAACGTCCAGGCCGGTGCTGCGTTCAGTGACCGGGTAGTGACGTTTTTGTCAGCTCATTAAGGGGATTGTTGTGGACGAGAAACAACGTTACGACGAGGGATTGAAAGTCCGCCGAGCCGTACTCGGCGACGCCCATGTCGACCGTAGCCTGAACGCGCTGACCGAGTTCAACTCGGAGTTTCAGGAGATGATCACCCGTCACGCCTGGGGCGACATCTGGACCCGCCCGGGCCTGCCGCGCCATACCCGCAGCCTGATCACCATGGCCATGCTGATCGGCATGAACCGCAACGAAGAACTCAAACTGCACCTGCGCGCTGCCGCCAACAACGGCGTGACCCGCGGCGAGATCAAGGAAGTGATCATGCAGAGCGCGATCTATTGCGGCATTCCGGCAGCGAACGCGACGTTCCACCTGGCGGAGTCGGTGTGGGATGAGCTTGGCGTTGAGTCGCGGGAGTGAGGCTGTGGACTTGCGGTGTCTGAGAGTTGAGTCGCAATGCCGGTGCCGCATCCCAGGTCGTAGATGCGTTTGGGTTGTTTGAGGTCAACGCGATCTAGCAGCTCGCTCACCGGTCGTTGTCGAAGACGCGAGAATTGTTGGTAAGCCTTGGCGTCCCAATCGGTAGCGACGGGCTCAGATTTGAGTCGAGCGATCATGAGGTGGTCCTCTGGGGATCAGTGGTGTCTTCCGATGACAGCCTGGCTCAAGTCTTGGGGACCAACATCAACAGATAACGGAAGTGGGGGAGGGCTGAATATCGCCTGAGTCCTGTCAGGTTTTTTCACTGTAATTGAAGCTCGGCAAAGCGCCAGCCAGCCTGACGGGCGGCTGGCTGACTGACTGATCGCCTTACAACAAACTGATCGGATAGCTGACGATCAACCGGTTTTCATCGAATTCGTTGTTGCTGAAGTCACGGCGAATGGTCGAGTTGCGCCATTTAACGTTGAGGTCTTTGAGCGCGCCGCTCTGCACGGTGTAACCCAGTTCGCTTTCGCGGCCCCATTCCTTGCCGTCGGTGATGGTGCCGGTGTGGACGTTGTCGCCGCTGATGTAGCGGTTCATCAGGGTCAGGCCGGGAATGCCGAGGGCGACGAAGTTGTAGTCGTGCCGTACCTGCCAGGATTTTTCTTTCGCATTGTCATAACTGGCGTTGTAACTGTCGTTGGCCAGGGTGCCGCCGCTGGTGCCGTTGACCCGCATCCAGGCGTTGTCGCCGGTGAGTTTTTGCAGGCCGACATAGAAGGTGTTGCCGCCGTATTTGGCCGAGAACAGGCCAGACCAGGTCTTGTTGTCCAGCTCGCCAGCCCGGGCGCTGCCGTCATCCTTGCCGTAGAAGAAACCGAGGTTGGCGCCCAGGGTCCAGTCGCCGATGGGCTGGCTGTGGATCAGATTCACGTACTGCTGGCTGTAGATGTCCTTGAGTTCGGCGTTCCACACACCGATCTGGGTGCGCTTCTCGTTGAAGGCGTATTCGCCACCCTGGAAGTTGAAGCGGTCGGAGGTGAACGCTGGTTTGCCGGTCATCGACATGTCGTTCATGCTGCTGTCGTCCCGCGGGCTGTTGGCGCGGAACTGGCCGCCGTAGAGCGTCAGGCCGTTGACTTCCTTGGAGGTGATCTGGCCACCACGGAAGGTTTGCGGCAGTGAACGGCCATCGTCCGAACGCAGGATCGGCAGCACCGGCATCCATTCGCCCACCTTCACTTCGGTCTGCGACAGCTTGGCCTTGAACGCCACGTTGGTGCGCCCGAAGTTGTCCGCCGGGCGACCGTCGTGATCCAGCGGCAGCAACTGCGTACCGCCCGTGCCTTTACCGCCGTCGAGTTTCACTGAGTACAGCCCCAGCACATCCATGCCGAACCCGACGGTGCCCTGAGTGAACCCGGACTTGGCGTCGAGGATGAAGCTTTGTGTCCACTCTTCAGCCTTGCCCTGGGTTTTGGTCGGGTTGGTGAAATTGCGATTGATGTAGAAGTTGCGCAGGTTCAGGTTGACCTTGGCACCTTCGACAAAGCCTGACTCCTCGGCCATGGCGGGCAGAGCCGTACTGGCCAGTGCAACGGCGAGAAGGCTGGGGAACCAGTATTGAGTATTGGAAGGTGTCATGTGTTCGGGTCTCTCTAGTTTTTAGGCGTGAAACGGGGCGCTGCCGCAACCTGGGGTTGCAGACGAAAATTTGAATTCGGGATAAAAACGAACGGGATCAGCCGGACAGGGCAGGGCGCGGGGACATGTCGTCGAACCTGTTGTTATTGGTCTTGTGCGACGAATGGTGCGGGGAATGGACTGGATGGTTCAATCGGGAAAAGCGGGTTTTGGGCGATTATCGAACATAAGATTGGCTGGGAATTTGTGTTGTCTGTTCCGGCCTCATCGCGAGCAGGCTCGCTCCCACATTGGTCATTCTGTGCGCATGCGATCTGTGGCAGACACAAATCTCCTGTGGGAGCGAGCTTGCTCGCGATGAGGCCAGTCCTGGCGCCACAACTTTCCCGCAGACAACAAAAAGCCCACCAAAAGGTGGGCTTCTTGTTTTACAGCGCTATCAGAACAACTTCAGCTTCGGTGCTTCTTCTTTCAACGGTTCGTTCTTCGCCGTCTGCTCGTTCCAGCCACCGCCCAGTGCCTTGTACAGATTGACGGCACTGACCAGTTGCGCCAGACGGTCGGTGATCAGTACCTGTTGGGCACTGAACAGCTGGCGCTGGGCATCGAGGAAGGTCAGGTTGCTGTCGACACCAATGCGGTAACGACGCTCGGCCAGACGGTAGTAGTCCTGGTTCGCGGTGACGAAATCACGCTGGGCCTGCAACTGATCGGTATAGGTCTGGCGGGCAGCCAGGCCATCGGCGACTTCCTGGAAGGCCGTTTGAATGGACTTCTCGTAGTTCGCCACGCCAATGTCTTTCTGGATTTTTGAATAATCCAGGCTGGCGCGCAGGCTGCCGGCGTTGAAGATCGGCAGGTTGATCTGCGGCTGGAACAGCCAGGTGCCCGAACCGCCCTTGAACAGACCCGACAGGTCCGGGCTCAGGCTGCCGGCATTGGCCGTCAGGCTGATGCTCGGGAAGAATGCCGCCCGCGCCGCGCCGATGTTGGCGTTGGCCGCTTTCAGGTCGTATTCGGCCTGGAGGATGTCCGGACGACGATGCAGCAAGTCCGATGGCAGACCGGCCGGCACTTCGCTCAGCAGGTCGTCAGCCAATGGCTTGGCCGCTTGCAGATTGGCCGGGACGCCAGTGCCGAGCAGCAGCACCAGGATGTTTTCATCCTGGGCGACTTGACGGGTGTACTTGGCCTTTTGTGCGCGGGCGTTTTCCACCGAGGTACGCGACTGGGCGAGGTCCAGGGCCGAGGCGACACCCACTTCGTTGCTGCGGGCGGTGAGCTTGTAGCTCTCCTCGAACGCACCCAGGGTTTCCTGGGTCAGTTTCAGCAGTTCCTTGTCGGCCTGCCAGGTCAGATAGGCGTTGGCCACACTGGCCACCAGGCTGATCTGGGTGCTGCGGCGCGCTTCTTCAGTGGCGAAGTACTTCTGCAGCGCTTCTTCGCTCAGGCTGCGAACCCGACCGAACAGGTCGAGCTCATAGGCGCTGATGCCGACTGTGGCCGAGTAGGAACTGGTGATATCCGATTCGCCGGTCTGCGAGGCCCGAGCCGGGACCCGCTGACGGCTGCCGGTGCCGTTGGCCGATACAGCCGGGAATAGATCGGCACGCTGGATGCGGTATTGAGCCGCAAAGGCGTCGATGTTCAGTGCCGCGACACGCAGGTCACGGTTGTTTTCCAGGGCGACCTGGATCAGCTGTTGCAGCGCCGGGTCATGGAAAAACTGCTTCCAGCCCTGTTCGGCGGCAGCCTGGGCAGGCGCCTGGGCCGACGAATACGCCGGACCTTGCGGGTACTGGCCCGCCACCGGTGCTTCAGGCTGCTGATAATCGGGTATCAGCGAGCAGCCACCGAGCACGAACGCGGCAACAGCCAGGGAAAGTAGCGACTTGCTCATAAGCCAGCCTCTTTAGAAGGTTCAAGTGCGTCGTCCTGGTCAGCGGTTTTGCGCTGCCCCATGGCCGACACAGTGACGAAAAACAGCGGGACCCAGAAGATCGCCAGGATCGTGGCCGTGAGCATACCGCCAATCACCCCGGTACCGATCGCATGTTGGCTACCCGAACCTGCACCCGTGGAAATTGCCAGTGGTACCACACCGAGGACGAAAGCGAGCGACGTCATGATGATCGGTCGCAAACGCATCCGGCAGGCTTCGACCGCGGCATCGCGCAGGCTACGCCCTTGTTCATGCAGTTCCTTGGCAAATTCGACAATCAAAATGGCGTTTTTCGCCGCCAGACCAATGGTCGTCAACAGGCCCACCTGGAAATACACGTCGTTGGACAGACCGCGCAGGCTGGTCGCCATCAGCGCACCGATGATCCCCAGCGGTACCACCAACATCACCGCGATCGGGATCGACCAGCTTTCGTACAGCGCCGCCAGACACAGGAACACCATCAGCAGCGACAGGGCGTACAGCGCTGGCGCTTGCGAACCGGACAACCGTTCCTCGTACGACAGACCCGTCCAGGAAATACCGACACCGGCCGGGAGTTTCTTGGCCAGGGCTTCGACTTCGAGCATGGCTTCACCGGTGGAATAACCGGGTGCCGGGGCACCGAGGATTTCCATCGCTTCGACGCCGTTGTAACGTGACAGCTTCGGTGCACCGTAGATCCACTCACCCTTGGCGAACGCCGAGAACGGAACCATGGTGCCGGCGCTGTTGCGTACATACCATTTCTTGACGTCTTCAGGACTCATGCGCGCACCCGGCTGGCCTTGCACGTAAACCTTCTTCACCCGACCGCGGTCGATGAAGTCGTTGACGTAGCTACTGCCCAGGGCAATCGACAGGGTGTTGTTGATGTCGGTGAGGGTGATGCCTAGAGCGCTGGCCTTCTCGTCATCGATTTCCAGCTGGTATTGCGGTTCGTCGTTCAGACCGTTCGGGCGGACCTGCGACAGCACCTTGCTCTGCGCTGCCATACCGAGGAACTGGTTGCGTGCAGCCATCAGTGCGTCGTGACCGATACCGGCACGGTCTTGCAGGAACACGTCGAAACCGGTGGCGTTACCCAGTTCCAGCACCGCCGGAGGTGCGAAAGCAAACACCATGGCGTCACGGAAGGTGAAGAAGTGCTGCTGGGCTCGGGCTGCGAGTTTGAACACGCTGTTTTCGGCGTTACGTTCGTCCCACGGTTTGAGCATGATGAACGCCATACCCGAGCTCTGGCCACGGCCGGCGAAGTTGAAGCCGGTCACGGTAAACACCGAGGCCACCGCGTCGCCTTCACCGCCGTCCTTGCTCGGACGCAGCAGGAATTCACGCATTTCATCCACGACCACTTGCGTGCGCTGTGCACTGGAACCGGCCGGGGTTTGCACCTGGGCAAACAGTACGCCCTGGTCTTCTTCCGGCAGGAACGCGGTTGGAATGCGGGTGAACAGCCAGATCATGCCGACCAGGATGATGAGGTAGGCCAGCAAGTACGGAGCCTTGTTCGCGAGCATGTTGCCCACGCCACGCTCGTAGCTTTTGACGCCACGGTCGAAATTGCGGTTGAACCAGCCGAAGAAGCCGCGTTTCGGCACGCCGTGCTCGCCTTTCGGAATCGCCTTGAGCATGGTTGCGCAGAGCGCCGGGGTGAAGATCAGCGCGACCAGCACCGACAGGGCCATGGCCGAGACGATGGTGATCGAGAACTGCTTGTAGATCACACCGGTAGAACCGCTGAAGAACGCCATCGGCAGCAGTACCGCCGACAGCACCAGGGCGATACCGACCAGTGCACCCTGGATCTGCCCCATGGATTTCTTGGTGGCCTCCTTGGGTGACAGCCCTTCTTCGCTCATGACCCGTTCGACGTTTTCCACCACGACGATGGCGTCGTCCACCAGCAAGCCGATGGCCAGAACCATGCCGAACATGGTCAGGGTGTTGATGCTGAAGCCGAACGCCGCGAGGATCCCGAAGGTACCCAGCAATACGACGGGCACGGTCATCGTGGTGATGACGGTGGCACGGAAGTTTTGCAGGAACAGGAACATCACCAGGAACACCAGCACGATCGCTTCGACCAGGGTTTCAACCACGCCCTTGATCGACTCGGTCACCACAGGCGTGGTGTCGTACGGGAACACCACTTCCATCCCTTGCGGGAAGAACGGCTTGAGGGTTTCGATGGTCTTGCGCAGGGCTTTTGCAGTGTCGAGTGCGTTGGCACCGTTGGCCAGTTTCACTGCCAGACCGGAGGCCGGGCTGCCGTTGAACTGGGCGCTGACGCTGTAGTTCTCACCGCCAAGAGCGACATCGGCGACATCGCCGACGCGCACTTGCGAGCCGTCCTTGTTGACCTTGAGCAGGATCGCCTTGAACTGCTCGGCTGTTTGCAGACGGGTCTTGCCGATGATCGTCGCGTTCAGTTGCTGCCCCGGAGCGGCAGGCAAGCCGCCGAGTTGACCGGATGAGATCTGGACGTTCTGCGCGGCGATGGCGGTTTTCACGTCGCCCGGGGTCAGGTTGAAGTTGTTCAACTTGGCCGGGTCGAGCCAGATCCGCATTGCGTACTGGGCACCGAAGACCTGGAAGTCACCAACACCGGCGGTCCGCGAGATCGGGTCCTGCATGTTCGACACGATGTAGTTGGACAGGTCGTCCTTGGTCATGCTGCCGTCGCGCGACACCACGCCGATCACCATCAGGAAGTTTTTCACTGCCTTGGTCACGCGGATGCCCTGTTGCTGCACTTCTTGCGGCAGCAGCGGGGTGGCCAGGTTCAGCTTGTTCTGGACCTGAACCTGCGCGGTATCGGAGTTGGTGCCCTGCTCGAAGGTCGCGGTAATGGTCATGCTGCCGTCGGAGTTACTGTCCGAGGAGACATAACGCAGGTTATCGATACCGTTGAGCTGTTGCTCGATCACTTGCACCACGGTGTCCTGCACGGTTTGTGCGGACGCGCCTGGGTAGGTCACCTGGATCGCAATGGCCGGAGGCGCAATGCTCGGGTATTGGTTGATCGGGAGTTTGAGGATCGATAGTGCCCCGACCAGCATGATCACCAGGGCAATTACCCAGGCGAAAATCGGACGGTCGATAAAAAATCTGGACATGGTTTACTCCCCTTTGCCGCTGGAAGCCTTGTCAGCTACTTTTGCGGGGGCCGGGTTCTTTGCGCCAACGTTTGTCGCCTCAGTGGCTTTGACTTCAATGCCAGGTTTGACGTATTGCAGCCCTTCGGTGATCAGTCGATCGCCGGCCTTCAGACCGTCTTCGATCAGCCACTGGCTACCGACAGTGCGGCTGGCCTTGAGCTGACGCAGTTCGACCTTGTTGTCAGCACCGACGACCAGCGCGGTCGGGGTGCCTTTAAGGTCGCGCGTCACACCTTGTTGCGGGGCCAGAATGGCTGCGGCGTTTACACCGGCCTGAAGCTGGGCGTGTACGAACATGCCCGGCAGCAGGGTGTGGTCAGGGTTGGGGAACACTGCACGCAAGGTGACGGAACCGGTGGTCTGGTCAACCGAGACTTCCGAGAACTCGAGCTTGCCTTCCTGTTTGTACTGGCTGCCGTCTTCGAGGGTCAGCTTGACCTTGGCCGCGTTGTCGCCAGATTTTTGCAGACGACCGCTTTCCAGTTCGCGGCGCAGTTCCAGCAGCTCTACCGAAGACTGGGTCACGTCGACGTAGATCGGGTCGAGTTGCTGAATCACCGCCATCGCTTCGACCTGGCCGCTGGTGACCAGCGCGCCTTCAGTCACTGTAGAACGGCCGATGCGGCCGGAGAGTGGCGCGTAAACCTTGGTGTAGCGCACATTGATCTGGGCGCTTTGCAGGGCGGCTTCCGATTGCAACCGGTTGGCCAGGGCTGTGTCGTATTCCTGACGGCTTACAGCCTGTTCGTTGACCAGTTGCTTGTAGCGATCGGAGATCGATTTGGTCTGCTGCAGATTGGCTTCGGCGCTTTTCAGGGTGGCGTCATAAACCGCCGGATCGATCTGATACAGCTGCTGGCCGGCCTTGACGTCGCCACCTTCCTTGAACAGACGCTTGAGAATGATGCCGTTAACCTGAGGGCGAACTTCGGCGATGCGGTACGCGCTGGTACGGCCCGGAAGCTCGGAGGTCAGGGTGAAGGCTTGAGGTTGCAGAGTAACGACGCCGACCTGAGGGGGTGGTGCGGCAGGTGCCGCCTCTTCCTTTTTGCATCCGCTGAGCAGCGATGCCAAGGCGAGGGCGGTGACCAGAGCGGTAACAGCTGGCTTGAATTGCATGAAAATCCTCGGGTCAGGCGCGCAAATTGCGCACGAGAAATGTGGAAAGGTAAAAAATATGCGCTGAGTGGATAAGTAGCTTGCTAAGGAATATACTTACGTTCATGGTTGTTTGTAAATACCTTGGCCGCGTATCCACACCGTTACAAAAGCCGTTCAAGGGTTCGAATTGTAGGCCGGGGACGACGCCCGAGAGCGCTCGCCCCACTTTTATTCAGCGGATGTTCAGACATCGCTGAAGCATCCTGATTGAGGTTGTACTGCCATGGTCCGTCGTACCAAAGAGGAAGCTCAAGAAACCCGCAGCCAGATACTGGAAGCGGCAGAAAAAGCCTTTTACGAAAGGGGCGTGGCGCGCACGACACTGGCGGATATCGCTACCCTGGCCGGGGTCACGCGCGGGGCCATCTACTGGCATTTCAGCAACAAGGCGGATCTGGTGCAGGCCATGCTTGATACCTTGCATGAACCGCTGGATGAAATGGCCAGGGCCAGTGAGAGCGAAGATGAACTCGACCCCTTGGGCTGCATGCGCAAACTGCTGATTCATTTGTTTCATCAAGTTGCTCTGGACCCGAAAACCCGACGCATCAATGAGATTCTGTTTCATAAGTGCGAATTCACCGATGAAATGTGCGACCTGCGCCAGCAGCGCCGAGAGGTCAGCCTTGATTGCAATGTGCGGATCGCCCTGGCCCTGAGTAATGCGGTCAATCGGGGGCAGTTGCCGGAAGACCTCGACACTGCGCGAGCGGCCATCAGCATTCATGCTTATATCGATGGCATCCTGTATCAGTGGCTGTTGGCGCCCGACAGCTTTGAACTGCACATCGACGCCGAGCGTTTGGTTGATACAGGGTTGGACATGCTGCGCTTGAGCCCCAGCCTGCGCAAATGAAACAAAATGCGTAATTGGATCCGGTTGTATCAACATTTGAGGCGGATGAGAATCACCCTGACGCTCGCCTGATTGCAATGGGGTGCTTTTATATACGTACGCTCGCCAGGTTGATAGGTAGTGAGCTACCTGATTTGTAGGGATTTTGTGAGTAACCCGGTTGCAAAAAAGCCCCGGCTCTTTCGAGTCGGGGCTTTTGCATTTCAAGGGGGGACGCTTACAACACCGGGTAGTCGATGTAACCAACCGCGCCCTTGGAATAAAACAGCTCAGGACGTGGCTCATTCAACGGTGCATCGGCCTTCAAGCGTGCCGGCAGGTCCGGGTTAGCAATGAATGGCACGCCGAAAGCGACTGCATCAGCCTTGCCGCTGGCCAGCCAGGCGTTGGCACTGTCCTTGGTGAAGCGTTCGTTGACGATGTACGGGCCGCCGAACGCTTCTTTCAATTGTGGACCCAGGCTGTCGCCATCTTCTTTCTCGCGGGAGCAGATGAAGGCGATGCCACGTTTGCCCAGTTCGCGAGCCACGTAGGTGAAGGTCTCGGACAGGTTGTCGTCACCCATGTCGTGGGAATCAGCGCGCGGTGCCAGGTGCACACCCACGCGGCCCGCGCCCCAGACTTCAATCGCTGCGTCGGTCACTTCCAGCAACAGGCGAGCACGGTTCTCCAGGGAGCCGCCGTAGTTGTCGGTGCGCTGGTTGGTGCTGCTTTGCAGAAACTGGTCGAGCAGGTAACCGTTGGCGCCGTGGATTTCCACGCCGTCGAAACCGGCCGCCTTGGCGTTCTCGGCACCCACGCGGTAGGCGTCTACGATGTCGGCGATCTCAGCGGTTTCCAGAGCGCGCGGGGTTGGGTAGTCGGCCAAAGGACGGACCAGGCTGACATGACCTTTTGGCTGAATGGCGCTGGGTGCGACCGGCGCTTCACCGCCCAGGTACGACTCGTGGGAAACCCGGCCGACGTGCCACAGTTGCAGGAAGATTTTGCCGCCTGCGCCGTGGATAGCTTTGGTTACGTTGCTCCAGCCACGTACTTGATCGTTGGACCAGATACCCGGGGTGTCCGGGTAGCCGACGCCCATCGGCGTGACCGAAGTGGCCTCGCTGAGGATCAGGCCGGCGGAGGCGCGTTGTACGTAGTACTCGGCCATCAACGCGTTTGGCACGCGGCCTTCGTCGGCGCGGCAGCGGGTCAGCGGCGCCATGATGATGCGGTTGGCCAACTCGAGGTCGCCCAGTTTGATCGGATCGAAAATAGTCGTCATGAAATAGCTCTCTTGTAGAGATCAGTTGGTAGCAGGGGCCAGTTCGGGATTGCCGCTCTGACGGAAAGTAATCAGGGTCACCAGCAGGGCGAGTACCGCCAGTGCGGCTGCCGCGAGAGGAACGCTGGTCAAGCCGAAACCGTGGGCGATGACGCTGCCACCGACCCAGGCACCCAGTGCGTTGCCGATATTGAAAGCGCCGATGTTCAGGGTCGACACCAGGTTCGGTGCGGCGTTGCCGTAGGTCACCACGTTCACTTGCAGGGCGGGCACTGCGGCAAAGCACGCGGTGGCCCAGAGGAACAGGGTGATTTCGGTCGGAATCAGCGCAACGCTGGTCCAGGTCAGTACGGTCGAGATCACGGCCATCGAGATAAAGACGCCGATCAACGTTGCGGCCATGCCTTTGTCAGCCAGCTTGCCGCCGATGATGTTGCCGACCGTCAGGCCCAGGCCGATGAGCATCAGGGTCCAGGTCACGCCTTTGGGCGAGACGCCGGTGACATCGCCAAGCAGCGGGGCGACGTAGGTGAACAGGGTGAAGACGGAAGCCGCGAACAACGCGGTCATGCTCAACGACAGCCAGATCCCGGCGCCTTTGAGGGCGCGCAGTTCTGCGCGCATGTCGAGTTTCTCTTCATCACGCTTGGCCGGCAGGAAGCGGATCAGGCCGATCAGCGCGATTACACCAATCACGGTCACCGCCCAGAAGGTCGAACGCCAGCCGGCTTCCTGACCGAGCGCGGTGCCCAGCGGAACGCCGAGCACGTTGGCCAGGGTCAGGCCGGTGAACATCAATGCCACGGCCGAAGCGCGCTTGTTCGCCGGAACCAGGCACGCTGCTACCACTGAGCCAATGCCGAAGAACGCACCGTGGCAGAGGGCGGTCACCACACGGGCAAACATCAGCACGTTGTAGTCGGTAGCCATTGCACAGAGCAGGTTGCCGACGATGAAAATGCCCATCAACGCTACCAAAGCGGCTTTGCGCGGCAGTCTGGCGGTGGCCAGTGCCATGAACGGCGCACCGATGGCTACGCCCAGGGCGTAACCGGTCACCAGCCAGCCGGCGCCGGGAATCGACACCCCCAGGTCCGCCGCCACATCGGGCAACAAGCCCATGATGACGAACTCGGTGGTGCCGATGGCGAAGGCGCTCAAGGCCAGAATGAGTAGCGAGAGGGGCATTGTTGATTCCTTATCGGCGTACTGACGTAAAGGGTCAGAGCTCTTTGCTGAAGGTTTTGAGGAATTCCTGAATGGTTTCCTCATTGCGCTTGAAAAAATGCCACTGGCCGACTTTGCGGCTGCTGATCAGGCCGGCGCGTTGCAGGGTTGCCAGGTGTGCAGACACCGTGGACTGCGACAAACCACAACGTTGATCGATCTGCCCGGCGCAGACGCCGTGCTCGTTGCTGTGGGACTGGTCGGGGAATTCGACGGTCGGGTCTTTGAGCCAGTGCAGGATTTCTCGCCGTACTGGGTGTGCCAGGGCTTTTATTATTTCGTCGAGGTCGATGGTCATGGTTTGGGCTCGTGATGAGTAAAACGCTATATCGCGATGGGGCGAACTTTAAATCGGTATTTCGCGATATACCAATATGATTTTGGTCTGACGACCGAGTAATTCGGTATATCGAGTTATAACGATATTGTGGGTGTAACGATACAAAGGCGCAGTGCTAAGCTGCGCGCATGAACTATCTCGCACATCTGCACCTCGGTGGTCAGCGCCCCGGTCAATTGCTCGGCAGTCTTTATGGCGATTTCGTCAAAGGGCGGCTGCAAGGGCAGTTCGATCCGGAGATCGAAGCGGCCATCCAGCTGCATCGCAGCATCGATGTCTTTACCGACCGCCATCCGTTGGTGGACGTTTCGTTGTCACGGTTTTCCCTGACCCGCCGGCGTTACGCCGGGATCGTGCTCGACGTGTTTTTCGACCATTGCCTGGCCCGGGACTGGACGCTTTACGCCGACCAACCGCTGGAGCAATTCACTTCAGGCGTGTATCGGGTGCTGTCCACCGAGGCGCAATTGCCGGAACGGCTGGCGCAGATCGCGCCGCACATGGTCGCCAATGACTGGTTGGGTTCCTATCGCGAATTTGCGGTGCTTGAGCAGGTGCTGCGGGGGATTTCACGGCGGCTGACGCGGCCCGAGGAACTGGCCGCAGCGATGCGGGAATTGCGGGTGTTGTATGAGCCGTTGAGCGATGACTTTCGGTTGTTCTATCCGCAGCTTCAGGATTTCGCCAAAAACCGCTGACACCCATCTCTGTAGGAGCAAGCTTTGCTCCTACAGAAAAGCGGGGTCAGGCGGCGATGAGTTCGCCAGTACGCCGTGGTTCCGCCGGTTTGGCCACTTCGCCAAACAACGCCTTCTGCACCGCCTGCTGCGCCTCGAACGCCAGTGCTGCACGTTCGCGACCTTCACACGCGATCGGCTTGAGCAAATGAATCTCCACCTCACCCCGATCATGGGCAAACAAGCGCATCAGGTGCGAGAGCAAATCATCATCGCCAATGAACGGCGCCAGCGAGTCGAGCTTCCCGTCGCGCAGATAACGAATCGCCACCGGCTGCAACTTCACTTCCGAGTCGATCGCCGCAGACAGCAATCGACCGTGGAAAGTGCGCAACGAACGGCCATCGGTGGTGGTGCCTTCCGGGAACATCAGCAGCGGATGTTCCTGCTCCAGATGACGGGTCATCTGTTTGCGAATCAACTGGCTGTCGCCCGATCCTCGGCGAATGAACAAGCTGCCGGCCTTGGCCGCCAACCAGCCCGCCACCGGCCAGGTGCGCACTTCGGCCTTGGACAGGAACGACAGCGGCGTGAGCATGCCCAGCAGCGGAATATCGGTCCAGGACACATGGTTGCTGACCCACAGCATCGGCGCTTTCGGCAATTGACCGTGCACGGTCACGCGAAAGGGCAGGGCGTTGCTCAAGCGCGCCATGAAGAACCGCGACCAGCGTTGGCGGCGGACCATCGAATGAGCAATCCCCAAACGCTCGAACAGTCCGAACACTCCGGCCATGCTCAACCCCAGCGCCACCACCACCAGCACTCGCGCAATTCGCGCGTATACCCGTAACCGACTCATCACACGGCCGCCTTGAAGTGTTTGGCATAACGCGGGCAGAGTTCGTCGCGCTTGAGCAGGATGAACACGTCGGCGACCTGGAAGTCTTCGTCCCAGCACGGCTCGCCGCAGATCTTCGCGCCAAGACGCATATAGGCCTTGAGCAGCGGCGGCATTTCGGCGATGACGTTGGACGGGATGTCGAGGCTCGGCAGCGGTTTTTTCGGTTCGGCCCGCAGGTGTTCGGTGCACAGGTAGCGTTCGCGCAGGCGCTGCATGATTGCGTGGGCCTGAATGCCGCCGTCCTGCATCGGGATGCTCGCGCAACCCATCAAATAGCTGTAGCCGCCCTGGTTCAGCACTTCGGCCAGTTCGCCCCAAAGTACGGCGATGGTGCCGCCGTTGCGGTAGGCGGGGTCGACGCAGGTGCGGCCGATTTCCAGAATCGGGCCTTTCAGATGGAGCAGGCCGTGCAAGCTGAATTCTTCTTCGCTGTAGAACTTGCCCAGGCTGCTGGCGGCCGTATGGTCGAGCAAACGGGTGGTCGCCACCAGACGCCCGGTGTTCAAGTCCCGTACACCGATGTGGGCGCAGTGAACATCATAGTCATCCATGTCCAGACCCAGCTCTGCGCCTTTCAGCTTTGCGTTGAACTCGCCGCTGAACACGTTGAAGCGCAAGGCCTGGGCTTCCTGCAAGGCCTCGGCGCCCACCAGGCGTTCGGCTTGCAGGCGGCGTTCATTGCCGGTGTCGCTGATGCGGGCGATCTGAGTCATTGCGAATCTCCATACGGGCCGGTCACCCGTCTTGGGTTGCAGCCGATCGACTTTCTTTATGCGGCCGTGTTGTGCAAAGTCAGGCTATGTAGCCCCGGTGTCATCGCCATGAAGCTTTGGTGATGCTTATATGACAGCCCACGAGGAGCCTCTTATGCCCTGGCAAAACCTGCTGCGCCGCCGCGATCGTCTGCCCGCCAACCCGGACCTGGGCGAGGGGTTCGCGACCTTGTTGCACCAGTTGGGCAACGTCACGCCGTTCGAACTGGCGGTGGCTGGCGGGCGTTTGATGTCGACGCCGGGGCTGGCGTTTCTGGTGGGCTATCAGGCGGCGTTGCGCATGCTCTGGCCGAGCGCGCCGCTGAGCCTCGGCGCCTTGTGCGCGACCGAACAGCGCAGCCTGAAGGTGGCGGATATGCAGACCCGTCTGCACGATTTGCGTCTGAGCGGGCGCAAGGATTTTGTCACCGCAGGCGATGCCGCCGATTGGCTGCTGATTGCTGCTCGCAGTGAAGCCCCCGACGAAAAACCGCGCCTGAGCCTGGCGGTGGTCTATCCCGATGAACCGGGCGTGCGTCTGGAAAAGCTACCGGCGATCCCGTTGATGCCAGACATCAGCCATGGCCGGCTGTTTCTCGATAACGCTCAGTGCGAACTGCTGGCGGGGGATGGCTGGGATGCTTACATCAAACCGTTTCGCACCCTTGAAGACATTTACGTTCTGAGCGCCATGACCGCCTGGCTGTACGGCATCGGTCAGGACAGCGACTGGCCGCAAGGCTTGCAACTGCGTTTGCTGGCGCTGCTGGCCGGGTGTGCGGAAGTCAGCCGGCAGGCGCCGAATAATCCGTCCGGGCATGTGTTGCTTGGTGGCTTGTTCGCGCAGTTCGATGGGCTCAAGGCTGAGGTGACTCAGGCATTGGCCGATGGCCCGCAGCATTGGGGCGCGATGTGGCAGCGCGATCAGGGTGTGATGGATTTGGCGACGGGTGCGCGGGGGAAGCGATTGGCCAAGGCGCTCACGGGATCTTCGCTGGATTGACTGGCCCCTTCGCGAGCAAGCCCGCTCTCGCAGGAGGAATGCATTTCAAAATGTGGGAGCGAGCCTGCTCGTGAAGGCGGCCTCAAGAACAATGCAAACTCAAAAACTGTCATCAACCGCGACTAGGCTCAGCAGGTCCACCCCTCCGAGCCCTCACCATGTCCAAAGGCTTGTCCCTGGTTTTTATGCTCCTGCTCAGCCTCACGGCCCACGCCGAATATTGGCCTGCCGAGCAATGGTCAACCGGTCCGACAGTCAGCGGGCCGGCGCTTCAAGCGCTGGAGACTTACGCCTTCCCACCCCGTGATGAGGCCACCCGAAAAGGTATCCGCACCGATGCCTTGCTGGTGATCCGCGACGGCCAGTTGATCTACGAACGCTACGCCGGCCCGACCACCGCTGACACCCTGCACCTGTCCTGGTCCATCAGCAAAAGCTTGATGGCCACGGTCCTCGGCGTGGCCTATGGCGAAGGCCTGTTCAAGCTCCAGGACCCGGCGCTGAAGTTTTATCCACCGCTGGAAAAACACCCGATGATGACCATGGCCGACCTGCTGCATTGGGCCTCGGGCCTGGACTGGCAGGAAGACTATGAATACGCACCGTTGAAATCCTCGGTGGTCGCGATGCTCTACACCCGTGGTCACCCGGACATGGCCGCGTTCACCGCCGATCACGGTGAATACGCCAAACCCGGTCAGGCATTCCGTTACTCCAGCGGTGACAGCAATTTGTTGTCCGCCGCGCTGAAAACCATCGTCGGCCCGACCCGCTATCCGGACTATCCATGGACTGCTCTGTTCGAACCCTTGGGGATTCGCCACGCCGTCTGGGAAAGCGATGCCACGGGAACCTTCGTCGCTTCGTCCTATGCCTATCTCACCGCCCGGGATCTCGCGCGAGTCGGTCTGTTGATGGCCCGCAACGGTCGTTGGGGCGAGCGGCAATTGCTGCCCAAGGACTGGATTGCTTTCAACCGCGAACCGTTCGCCCACTATCAAGCCCATCAGGACGACGCCGTCCCCGGCGGCCATTGGTGGCTCAATCGAGCTGCGGATGGCGCGGCAAAACCCTGGCCCGATGCACCCGCCGACACCTTCTCCGCGCTGGGCCATTGGGGTCAGGCAATGTACGTGATTCCCGGCGAAAACCTGGTGATCGTGCGCTACGGCGATGACCGTGACGGCAGCTATCAGCACAACGATTTGCTCAAACTCGCGCTCAAGGCATTTGCCGCGAAGGTGCAGCCATGAACCGTCGCAGCTTTGTTCGTCGCCGACCGTTCAGCACGCTGTTGTTGATCCTGTTGATCGCCTTGCTCGGCTGGATCTGGCAGGAGCGCGTGGCGCTGTGGGCGTTCCCGGACATCATCAGCGCCTACACCGCGAAGGAGTATTGTTCGTGTCGTTACGTGATGAACAACCCGACCGAGTACTGCCACGGCTATTTAAAGCAGTGGCTGCCGACCAGTGGCTTTACTGATGACACGGCCAGCAAGCGCGTTACCGTCAGCGGCATGGGCCGCAGCAACAGCGCCGTGTGGGTCGGCGAACGCCAGGGCTGCCGCTTGAATCCCTGAGCACCACTGTCCTTGTAGCAGCTGGCGAAGCCTGCGTTCGGCTGCGCAGCAGTCGTGAAATCAGACACCGCGGTGTGTCTGGAGAATCTTGCATGCAGGATTTACGACTGCTTGGCAGCCGAACGCAGCCTTTGGCAGCTGCTACAAGTTTGCAATTGGCTCACGGGCGGTTAAGGTTCGTTCAGGTTTATCTGCCCCACGAGTCTCTATGTTCAACCGCTTCCTCTGCCAAACCCTCGCTTTCCTGTTATTGGGCGGCACCGCCCTGTCGGCGCATGCCGATTGGTATCTGGATGGCGAGTCCTCGCGGCTGTCGTTCATCAGCACCAAAAACACCAACATTTCCGAAGTGCAGCGCTTTCTGTTGCTGCACGGCAAGGTCAGCCCCAAAGGCCTGGCCGAGGTGGAAGTCGAGATGGACTCGGTCAACAGTGGCATCCCGCTGCGCGATGAGCGCATGCGCAAGGACCTGTTCGAGATCCAGACTTTCCCCGAAACACTGATCACCGCGCAGATTGACCTACGCCCGATCAACGATCTGGCGCCCGGCGCGCAACTTGAATTGCGCCTGCCGCTGGCCGTCAACCTCCATGGTAAACAACACGAATACACCGCCGAACTGCTGGCAACCCGTCTCGATGACCGGCGTTTCCAGGTGGTGACCCTCGAACCGCTGATCATCAATGCCGCGGATTTCGACCTGGCCCCCGGCCTGGAAAGTTTGCGCAAGATCGCCGTTTTGTCGGCCATCAGTCTGTCGGTGCCGGTGGGTGCGGTACTGATTTTCACGGCGCGCTGACATGGCCGGCGCGATTTTTCCCTGGCGTGAAGGCAACCGTTTTGAGCTGTTGATCGACGGTCCGCAGTTTTTTCCACGGATGCTGGTCGCGATTGCTCGCGCCGAAGAACAGGTCGAGCTGGAGCTGTACCTGGTGGAGGCGGGTGCCTGTGCCGAGGCGATGGTTCAGGCGTTGGTTCAGGCCGCCGAACGTGGTGTGCGCGTGCGCTGCCTGTTCGATGATTACGGTAGCCTCGCGTTCACCCTGACCCTGCGCCGGCGATTGATGGCGGCGGGTGTGGAGCTGCGTTTCTACAATCGCCTGAGCTGGCGGCGCTGGGTGGGCAACTTCTACCGCGATCACCGCAAGCTGTTGCTGGTCGATCAGAGCATGGCCGTGGTGGGCGGCACCGGGGTGACGGATGAATTCTGGACGCCGGGTGAAGACACCAGCGAATGGCACGAAGTGATGGTGGAAATCACCGGCCCTTTGGTCATCGACTGGCAGTTGCTGTTCGACCGCCAATGGATCGCCAACCGGTATCGGCGCGCCTGGAAACCCGCTTCGCATTTTGGCTTGCCGCGTCTGCCACGCGTGCCGTCCATGGGCGAGGGCATGGGCCGGGTCGCCTATGCCGACGCCCGCCAACACCGGGACATCCTGCAATCGTTGATTCGCGCGTTGAACAGCGGCCAGCGGCGGATCTGGCTGGCGACGCCGTATTTCCTGCCGACCTGGAAAGTCCGTCGTTCATTGCGCCGGGCTGCCGCCCGAGGCGTTGACGTGCGCCTGCTGCTGACCGGGCCACGCACTGATCACCCGTCGGTGCGCTACGCCGGGCATCGCTACTACCCGCGATTGCTCAAGGCCGGGGTGAAAGTCTTCGAATACCAGCCGTGTTTCCTGCATTTGAAAATGGTCTTGATCGACGACTGGGTGAGCATCGGCTCGTGCAATTTCGATCACTGGAATTTGCGCTTCAACCTGGAAGCCAACCTTGAGGCGCTGGACCCTGGACTGACGCGGGCGGTGGCGGCGAGTTTCGAGAGGGACTTTGCGCAGAGCCAAGAGGTGAGCCTGGAGGCATGGCAACGCCGGCCGCTGTGGCGGCGGGTGAAGCAAAGGATTTGGGGATGGGTGGATCGGCTGGTGGTGAATCTGCTGGATCGACGGGGATAGTCGCCACACCAAATACCACTGTGGGAGCGGGCTTGCTCGCGATGAGGTCATAACATCCAACATCTCTGTTGACTGTTACACCGCCATCGCGAGCAAGCTCGCTCCCACAGGTTTCGCAGTGTTTGGACGGTTACAGCAACTCGAAACTCTGCTGCGTCACGTCCTGTGAATCCAGGCCGATCTGCACGTTGAACTTGCCGGGTTCTGCCGCGTACTTAAGCTGGGCGTTGAAGAACTTCAGGTCGTCCTCGGTGATGGTGAAGTGCACGACTTTCTGTTCGCCGGCCTTGAGCGTGATTTTCTGGAAGTTCTTCAGTTCCTTGAGCGGACGGATCATCGAGCCGGTCACGTCCTGGATGTACAACTGCACCACGGTTTCGCCGTCACGCTTGCCGGTGTTTTTCACCATGACGCTGGCGTCGAGCTTGCCGGTTTTGTTCAGTGTGGTCGACGACAGCGCCATGTCGCTCAGGCTGAAATCGGTGTAGCTCAGGCCGAAACCGAACGGGAACAGGGGCCCTGTGGTGTCATCGAAATACTGCGAGGTGTAGTTGCCCGGTTTGCCCGGCGTGAACGGCCGGCCGATGCTCAGGTGGTTGTAGTAGGTCGGAATCTGGCCTACCGATCGCGGGAAGGTGATTGGCAATTTACCCGACGGGTTGTAGTCGCCGAACAGTACGTCGGCGATGGCGTTGCCGCCTTCGGTGCCGCTGAACCATGTTTCCAGAATCGCGTCGGCCTGTTCCTTCTCTTCGAGAATCGACAGCGGACGGCCGTTCATCAGCACCAGCACCAGCGGTTTGCCGGTGGCCTTCAGGGCCTTGATCAAATCGCGCTGGTTGGCCGGGATGTTCAGGTCGGTGCGGCTCGACGATTCGTGGGACATGCCACGGGACTCGCCCACCGCTGCCACCACCACATCGGCATCCTTGGCGGCTTTCACGGCTTCGTCGATCAGTACTTGGGCCGAACGCGGATCGTCCACCACTTCCGGTGCGTCGAAGTTGAGGAAGTTCAGGTAATCCAGCACCTTCTTGTCGCTAGTGATGTTGGCGCCGCGAGCGTAGATCAGCGTCGATTGCGCGCCCAGTGCGTTGGTCATGCCGTCGAGCAGCGTCACCGATTGCGCCGGTTTGCCGGCGGCGGCCCAGCTGCCCATCATGTCGATCGGTGCCTTGGCCAGCGGGCCGACCAAGGCGATTTTCGCGGTTTTCTTCAGCGGCAGGGTTTCGCCCTGGTTCTTCAGCAACACCATGCTGCGGCGCGCGACGTCACGGGCTTCGGTGCGGTGCAGACGGCTTTCGGCGTAAGTGTCGGCCGGATCATCCTCAGCCTTGCCGATGCGCAGGTACGGGTCCTTGAACAGGCCCATGTCGTACTTGGCGGCGAGCACTTCACGCACGGCGTTGTCGATGTCGCTTTGCTGGATCTCACCCGCCTTCAACAGCCCCGGCAGCTCTTTACCGTAGAGGGTGTCGTTCATGCTCATGTCGATGCCGGCCTTGATCGCCAGCTTCGCGGCTTCGCGACCGTCACGGGCGACGCCGTGTTTGATCAGCTCGAAAATCGCCCCGTGGTCGCTGACGGCCAGGCCCTTGAAGCCCCATTGCTTGCGCAACAGGTCGTTCATCAGCCAGGTGTTGGCGGTGGCTGGCACGCCGTTGATCGAGTTCAGCGCAACCATCACCCCGCCAGCACCGGCGTCGATGGCGGCGCGGTATGGTGGCAGGTAGTCCTGGAACATCTTGACCGGGCTCATGTCGACGACGTTGTAGTCGCGACCGCCCTCGACCGCGCCGTACAGGGCAAAGTGCTTGACGCTGGCCATGATGCTGTCGGCCGCGTTCGCGCCCGTGCCCTGGAAGGCTTTGACCATGACGCCGGCGATGCGCGACACCAGGTACGTGTCTTCGCCGAAGCCTTCGGAAGTCCGACCCCAGCGCGGATCACGGGAGATGTCGACCATCGGTGCGAAGGTGATGTCGAGGCTGTCCGCCGCGGCTTCCTTGGCGGCGATGCGCCCGGACAGGCCGATGGCGTCCATGTCCCAACTCGAGGCCAAGGCTATCGGGATCGGGAAAATGGTGCGGTGGCCGTGGATCACGTCATAGGCGAAGAACATCGGGATCTTCAACCGGCTGCGCATGGCCGCATCCTGCATCGGACGGTTTTCCGGGCGGGTGATCGAGTTGAACGTGCCACCGATGTTGCCGGCCGCGATTTCCTTGCGGATCAGCTCCCGAGGCATTTCCGGGCCGATGCTGATCAGGCGCAACTGGCCGATTTTTTCATCGAGGGTCATCTGCTTCATCAGGTTGCTGATGAACGCGTCCTTGTTTTCCAGAGGTGCGGGCGTCGTGGCGGCCAATACGTTATGACTGGCCAGGCTGACGAACAGGCCCAGCAAACACAGCTTCTTCATGAATAGTTTTCTCAAAAGCCTAAACGGCAGTGAATACGCGCCGGTCAGCCAAAATTTAGGGAGCGACTATTGTTGTTCAAGTAAATGCAGCACACTTCTGCGTGTTTTCGCGCTGGGGCATCTTTTAGCCCATTGGCTCGATGCAATCCAGTGGTGGCCGCAGATTATGCCCCAAGAGCCGGGTTCAAAGTTCGCAGGTTGTTTTTCAACGGAATGTGCAAGGGAGCGTCAACCAGATGAATGTACGACACCACTATCGGTCGAGCCTGCAGGTTGCAGCCTTGATGTTGCTGACCACACTGCTGGCCGGCTGCGGCATCAACACGATCCCGACCCTCGACGAACAGGCCAAGGCCGCCTGGGGCCAGGTGCAGAACCAGTACCAGCGCCGTGCCGACCTGATTCCCAACCTGGTGGAAACCGTCAAGGGCTACGCCAAGCACGAAGAAGAAACCCTGACCGCCGTGATTGAAGCCCGGGCCAAGGCCACATCGATCCAGGTCGATGCCAAGACTCTGGATAACCCGGAAAAACTCAAACAGTTCCAGCAGGCCCAGGATCAACTGACCGGTGCCTTGAGCCGTCTGATGGTGGTGTCCGAGCGTTACCCGGACCTCAAGGCCAACCAGAACTTCCTGGCTCTGCAATCGCAACTTGAAGGCACCGAGAACCGCATTGCCGTGGCGCGTAGGGACTTCATCCTCGCCGTGCAGAAATACAACACGGAAATCCGTACGTTCCCCGGTCGCCTGTGGCACTCCGTGATGTACAGCGATTTGCCGATCCGCGAAACCTTTGAGGCCACCAGCCCCGATGCGGAAAAAGCGCCGCAAGTGAAGTTCCAGTAAGCGCCGGGACGGGTTTAAAGCGTCACCACGGATGAGGTTGCCCATGCGCGTGTTGAAAATTGGCCTGGTGCTGTTGCTCTGGGTGTTTGCCCTGACGGCCCAGGCTGCGTTGAAGTTTCCGGAACTGACCGGGCGGGTGGTCGATAACGCCCAGATGATCGAGCCTGCGGTGCGTGAGCAGCTGACGCAACAGCTTCAGGCCCATGAAAAAGCCACCGGCGAGCAGCTGGTGGTGGTCACGTTGCCGAATTTGCAGGGCACCGACATTGCGGACTTCGGTTATCAACTGGGGCGCTACTGGGGCATTGGCCAGAAGGACAAGAACACTGGCGCGCTGCTGATCGTTGCGCGTGACGATCGCAAGCTGCGGATTGAAGTCGGTTATGGCCTGGAAGATCGGCTGACCGATGCGCAAAGCTCGGTGATCATCAATCAGGTGATCACCCCGGCGTTCAAAACCGGCAACTTCAGCAAGGGCATCAGCGACGGGGTCGCGGCAATGCTCGTGGTGCTGGGCGGCAATCCGCTGGATGAGCCGTCCACGGTGTATGACTCCGGCGGCAATCAGGAAAGCGACTTCGTCTCACGGCATCCGGGGATCTTCGTGTTTCTGGTGATGCTGTTCATCCTGACGATTTTCGTCTGCCAGATGCTCGGGATCCTGCCCAGCGGCGGCGGCCGAGGCGGTTCTAGCGGCGGTTTCGGCGGTGGAGGTTTTGGTGGCGGCGGTGGAGGCGGGGGCTTCAGCGGTGGCGGGGGCAGTTTCGGGGGCGGTGGTTCCTCGGGCGGCTGGTGATAACACTGCAGTTAATAACAATAGCGAACGGGCATTGGTGAACATGGCTTTATTGACTGAACACGAACAACGCAAAGTTGCCGAGGCGATTGCCCGTGTCGAGCGCGACACCGACGCCGAACTGGTGACTGTGCTCGCGGCCCGCGCCGACGACTACGCGTACATCCCGCTGCTCTGGGCCAGCCTGCTGGCGCTGGTGGTGCCGGGTATCGTGCATTACCTCACGGGCTGGCTGACCCTGCACAGTCTGTTGCTGGTGCAATGGATCAGTTTCATCGTGCTGTGCCTGGTGTTCCGGATTCCGAAAATCACCACGCGCCTGATTCCGCGCTCGGTGCGCCACTGGCGTGCATCCAATCTGGCGCGTCGGCAGTTTCTGGAACAAAACCTGCACCACACGGTGGGCAGCACCGGCATGCTGATCTTTGTCTGCGAAGCCGAGCGCTATGTGGAAATCCTGGTGGATGAAGGGATTTCCAAACGGCTGGACAACAAGAACTGGGATGGGATTGTTGCGACGTTTACTGAGCAGGTGAAGCAGGGGCAGACGTTGCAAGGGTTTGTGACGTGTGTGGAGGCGTGTGGCGAGTTGCTCAAGGTGCATGTGCCGGTGACGCATGTGCGGAATGAATTGCCGAATCGCTTGGTGGTTTTAGGCTGAGCTTACGCTCCGGATTTGACACACATCATTGTGGCGAGGGGACTTGTCCCCGTTGGGTCGCGAAGCGGCCCCATTCGATTCATCGGTTAGACCGAGTTCTCAGGTTTTACGACTGCTTCGCAGCCGCACGGGGACAAGTCCCCTCGCCACAGGGAACTCTGCTTGCCTCACGATTCGCACCGTTCGGTAAATAACTGCGTGTTCCTGACGGCCTTCGCCCCTAAAATACCCGCCATTCCCCGATCCGCACCGCCCGAGGCCGTTTTTCCCATGTCTGTCACCGCCACTCCCGCCAGCCTCGCGCCGGATCATCACGCCCAGTTCATCGACCTGCTGCAATCCAGCCTTGACCAGAACGCCTTCATCAAACTGGTGCTGGCCAAGTACGTCGGTACTGAAGTGGACTTGCAGCGGCTGATCATCAAGCAACTGACAGTCAAGGATCAGCCCTGCCTGTCCTTCGTCTACCGCTACAAAACCCGCGACATCACCAAGAATTTGCCGATTGCCGAGGGTGTAGCGACCATCGCCGAACTCTTACCGGCATCGTTCAAAAATGCGCATTTGCTGTCGCTGACGGATGAAGCCCAGCTGGAATACAGCAAAAAGGGCAAGTCTTCGCTGTTCAAGAGCAAACCTCAGCAATTGCGTGAGGTGCCGTCCGCTGAGCATAACCGCGAGAAGAACCGCTTTCTCGACCTGAGCCGGCCGTTCCTGGCCGACCTTGGTGTGACGAACAGCAAGCACGAGCTGATCCCGGCGATGTCGCGCAAGTGGAAGCAGATCAACAAGTTCATCGAGGTCTTCAGCCACGCGCTGACCACCTCGCCACTGGCGTTGGACAAGCCGGTTCAGGTGGCGGACTTCGGCTCGGGCAAGGGTTACCTGACGTTCGCGATCCATGACTATCTGCGCAACACCTTGAAGGCCGAAGGCGTGGTGACCGGCGTCGAGTTGCGCGAAGAAATGGTCAATCTGTGCAACGCTGCGGCTGCAAAGCTGGAGCATCCGGGGCTGGTGTTCAAGTGCGGTGATGTGCGCAGTGTGGCGCCGAGCGAGCTGGACGTGATGATCGCGCTGCATGCCTGCGACATCGCCACCGACTACGCGATCCACACCGGCATTCGCTCCGGCGCCTCGATCATCATGTGCTCGCCGTGCTGCCACAAGCAGATCCGCCTGCAAATCCAGAGCCCGGCGCTGCTCAAGCCGATGCTGCAATACGGTCTGCATCTGGGCCAGCAAGCGGAAATGGTCACCGACAGTTTGCGTGCGTTGTTCCTGGAAGCCTGCGGTTACGAGACCAAGGTGTTCGAGTTCATCTCACTGGACCACACCAACAAGAACAAGATGATCCTGGCGGTCAAACGTGCCGAGCCGGTTGATCCGGCCCAGCTGTTGGTGAAGATTCAGGAACTGAAGGATTTCTATCACATCAGTGAACATTGCCTCGAAACGCTGCTACAGGCCGATGGTCTGCTGGTTGCTAAGGCTTGACCTGAATCCCTGCCGGTAACGTGCCCGGTTGCGCCGGGCGCACGGCCGTCTTGCGTCCCAACATCACGGTCACGATCACTCCGGCGGCAAACAGCCAGGTGATCGGCTCAATGTGTTCGCCGAAGAACAGTGCCGAAAAAGCGATGGTGAAGAAGATCTGTAGCAATTGGATCTGACTGACCCGGGCAATGCCGCCCATCGCCAGCCCGGCGTACCAGGCAAAGAAACCGATGAACTGCGAAAACAGCGAGACGTAACCGAAGGCCCACCAGGTCTTGGCCGAAATCTCGCCCTGATGTTGCAGCGCCAGGTACACCACCGGCCCGATCAGCAACGGCGTCGACAGCACCAACGCCCAGCAGATCACCTGCCAACCGCCCATCTCCTTGGCCAATCGGCCGCCCTCGGCGTACCCCAAGCCGCCCACGGCAATCGCGCCGAGCATCAGCAAATCACCGGCCTGAATGCTGCCGGCACCGCTGATCAGCGCATAACCCAGCACCAGCGCACTGCCCAGCGCGGCGCAGGCCCAGAAGGCTTTCGACGGTCGTTCGTGGGACAACCACGCGGCGTACAGCGCCACGCACAACGGCTGTAAGCCGTTGACCAGCGCACCGTGAGACGCCGGCAAGGTTTGCATGGCCCAGGCCGACAACACGGGGAAGCCGAGGATCACCCCGGCGATCACCAGGGTCAGGCCTTTGACCTGCTTCCAGGTCGGCCACTTCTCCCGGCGCCAGAGCAACAGCAACGCCGCCGGAACCGCCGCGAACAGCGCACGGCCTAGGCCGTTGAGCAGTGGATGGAGTTCCTGCACGACGATCCGTGTGAAGGGCAGGGTGAGGCTGAAGATCACAACGCCGAGCAGGCCGAGGGCCATGCCGGTGTTTTCGCGCGAGGACATGATGGCAACCAGAATCTAGGGTGGCGGGAAGAGTCTTCATCTAGCCACAAACTGTGCAGGCTGCTCTGTTACAGCTAGGCGCAGAGTTATCCGTACAGTTGCGAGTAATGCTCCTACAGGGGATTGGCGTAGTAGTCGGGTATTACCTGTCATGCTGATTAAGGACTACCTTGAATACTCCTGCAGGCCCACGTATTTCCCAGAGGAGTCCTCCCCATGGCGGCTAAAAAAATTCTGATGCTGGTCGGCGATTACGTCGAAGACTACGAAGTGATGGTGCCGTTTCAGGCGCTGCTGATGGTTGGCCACACGGTGCATGCCGTTTGCCCGGACAAAACCGCCGGTCAGACCGTACGCACGGCGATCCATGACTTCGAAGGCGACCAGACCTACAGCGAAAAACCCGGTCACCTGTTTGCCCTGAACTTCGACTTCGCCAAGGTCAAGTCCGAGGACTA
The DNA here is from genome assembly GCF_029963765.1 of Pseudomonas sp. UYIF39. Taxonomy (GTDB): domain Bacteria; phylum Pseudomonadota; class Gammaproteobacteria; order Pseudomonadales; family Pseudomonadaceae; genus Aquipseudomonas. The sequence continues at coordinate 7,119 of NZ_JALBYU010000016.1, read as the reverse complement.
CGACGCCCTGCTGGTGCCGGGTGGTCGTGCGCCGGAATACCTGCGCCTGAACGAAAAAGTCCTGGAACTGGTGCGCGCGTTCGACAAGGCCGGCAAACCGATCGCCGCGGTGTGTCACGGTGCTCAATTGCTGGCGGCCGCGGGGATTCTCGAAGGTCGCGAGTGCAGCGCCTACCCGGCCTGCGCCCCGGAAGTGCGCTTGGCGGGCGGTACGTTCATCGATATTCCGGTGACGGAAGGCCACGTACAAGGCAATCTGGCCACTGCGCCAGCCTGGCCGGCGCACCCGAGCTGGCTTGCCGGTTTCCTCGGGTTGCTGGGCACCAAAATCACGCTGTAACGAGGGACCTTTCCATGTGCGAGCTCTACGTCAAAGCCGATCCGATTCTCTACGAATCGCGCTCCCGCTCGCTACGCATCTGCGGGGTGGTCACCACCCTGCGGCTGGAGAATCAGTTCTGGGACATCCTCAGCGAAATCGCCGAGGTCGACGGCATGACCACCAACCAGTTGATCGCCAAGCTGTATGAAGAGGTGATGGACTACCGCGGCGAGGTGGTGAATTTCGCCTCGTTTTTGCGGGTAAGTTGTACGCGGTACCTGAGTCAGCGACGGGTGCAGGCGCCGGAGTTATCGGTGGTGCGTGCGGTGGTGAAGTAGGGCAGGTTGGTCTTTACTCTGAAGCGCGAAACCACTCAATTGCCAAGGAGAAAGAGCATGTCTGGATGGTATGAAGTGAGCAAAAGCAGCAATGGTCAGTTCAAATTTGTACTGAAGGCCGCCAACGCGGAAACCATTCTGACCAGCGAGCTGTACACCACCCGCGCTGCCGCCGACAAAGGCATCGTGTCGGTTCAGAGCAACAGCCCGAAGGATGAACGCTACGAGAAGAAAGCCACCAAGGATGGCCATCCTTACTTCAACCTCAAGGCAGGTAACCACGAGATCATCGGTAGCAGCGAGGCTTACACCTCCGCTGCCGCGCTGGAGAAAGGCATCGCCAGCGTAAAAGCCAACGGGCGGACCACGGTGATCAAGGACAAGACCTTGCCGGTGCTCTGAATCCACCATTCAAGTCCAATACAAATCCCCTGTGTGCGGGCTTGCCCGCGAAGGCGTCAGCCGCGTCGCTGCTAAACTTCGACTGGAACCGTAAGCTTCGGGCTACCCAACGCATGCGTCTTCGAATCAAAAAACCGCAACTCACTCCCGGTTCCTTCAAACACCTTCGCGTAATGCCGCTTCTGGTGCTGAACGAACGCCTTGCTGCGCGGATAAATCGAGATCGCCACCCTTTGCGGTTTCGCCTGGCGCAAGGCGTGGATGATGTGGCTGTCCTGCTCACCCAGGGCATGACCGAACAGGCACAACCCGTCGCCATGACTGAGTAGCTGGTCGTAGCAGAACGACAGATAGTCTGAGCTGCGAATGGTTTTAAGCTTGTCCTGCGCCGGACCTTCATTGACGAACAGCGGCACGTCGTCGAGGGTCTTGATCGTGTTGTTGATCGCGAAGCTGCCGAGCAGCGTGCCCTCGGTCGACATCAGTTTGCGCGCCGTGCCGTCCTGATTCCGTACCAGATGCAGCCCGCCATGCAGGTAAAGCAACCGGGTTTTATCGGTCGCCGTGGCGCTCAAATCGAAGCTCGGCTCTGCACCCTGAAACAGGTCGCTGATCGCATCAGGCTGGTGCTGGATCGCCCAGTAGCTGAGCAGATCGTAGTTGGTTGTGAACACAGTCCGGTAACGGCCCAATTCCTGATTGATCGCCGCCAGCGTCGAAGGCACCACCAGCCGCCACGGGATGTGCACCGCGTGCACGGTGTTGATCAGCGCTTCCTTGATCGCGTAGTAACGATTGCGCGGTGCGGCGGAACTCACGGCCAAGGCCTTGTTGACCCGGCTGGTGGTTTTCAGTGCGCTGAGCACCTGCTCGAAGCTGCGCGTCTGCATGGCATCAAACACGCTCAACTCGGACTGGCTCAGGGGTTTTTCTTCTACGGTACGGGCGTTTTCGAACAGCGAGTCGTAGCCGAAATCGTCCCACACGGCGCGACTGGCGCCGTTACCCACCAGCAGGCCGCTGAACGAGGCGGTGGCGCGCAAGGCGTTCCAGTCTTCAAGTTGGGCATCAACATCCTGGAAATCGGTCATTGCGTTCAAAGTCTCAAAGCAGAGGGTCTGATGGGGCGGCGACTTTATCACGACCAAGACTTGAGCCAGATCAAGTTACTTCATGACCGATAGGTCGATTCTGTGAGCCCCGCCAGATCGGCGCTGCCGATTCGGCTTCAATCAGGAGACTCGCTCATGAGCAGCACGTTTTTCATCCCCGCCGTAAACATCATGGGCATCGGTTGCCTCGACGAAGCCATGGACGCCATTGGCAAGTACGGTTTTCGCAAGGCGCTGATCGTCACCGACGCCGGGCTGGCCAAGGCGGGCGTAGCGAAGATGATCGCCGAGAAACTGGCGATGCAGGACATCGATTCGGTGATTTTCGACGGCGCCAAGCCTAACCCGAGCATCGCCAACGTCGAGAGCGGTCTGGGTCTGCTGAAAGAAACCCGCTGTGACTTCGTGGTGTCCCTGGGCGGCGGTTCGCCTCATGACTGCGCCAAAGGCATCGCGTTATGCGCGACCAACGGTGGGCAGATTCGCGATTACGAAGGCGTCGATCAATCCACCCAGCCGCAACTGCCGCTGATCGCCATCAACACCACCGCCGGCACCGCCAGCGAGATGACCCGTTTCTGCATCATCACCGACGAATCCCGTCACGTGAAAATGGCCATTGTCGATCGCAACGTCACGCCGCTGCTGTCGGTCAACGACCCGGCGCTGATGGTCGCCATGCCCAAGGGCCTGACGGCTGCCACTGGCATGGATGCGTTGACCCACGCCATCGAAGCCTACGTTTCCACGGCGGCCAATCCGATCACCGATGCCTGCGCACTGAAGGCGATCACGTTGATCAGCAACAACCTGCGCCTGGCCGTCCGCGACGGCAGTGACATGGCCGCGCGGGAAAACATGGCGTACGCGCAGTTCCTCGCCGGCATGGCGTTCAATAACGCATCCCTGGGTTTTGTCCACGCCATGGCTCACCAATTGGGCGGGTTCTACGACTTGCCTCATGGTGTGTGCAACGCGGTCCTGCTGCCCCACGTACAAAGCTTCAACGCTCTGGTTTGCGCCGATCGCCTTACCGATGTCGCCCTTGCGATGGGCGCCGATGTTCACGGTCTCACCCCGGAAGCGGGCGCCCAGGCGGCCATCGTGGCGATCCGCAGCCTGTCCAAAGACGTGGACATTCCCGCCGGTTTGCGTGAGCTCGGCGCCAAGCTCAACGACATCCCGATCCTCGCCACCAATGCCTTGAAAGATGCGTGCGGCCTGACCAATCCTCGCGTGGCGGATCAGCGCCAGATCGAGGAGATTTTCCGCAGCGCGTTTTAGGAGGTTTTGCGACCGGGCGCGAGCATCAAGCAAAGCATCGCGCCCAACGCCAGCAAGGTACACAACAGCGACAACGGCCATGCTTGTGGGCTCGCGATCAAACTGGCGATCCCGCCGATAACCGCGGCCATCAGTTGATGAATGAAACCGCTCAACGCCATCGCATACGCACCGCCGACCGGCGAACCGTCATTGGCCAGGGACAGGCTGATCGGATAAGTCAAAGACTGGCCGAAAACCGCCACGCAATAGGGCAACCAGAACAGCAGCGCCACTGAAGTGCCCGCCAAACTCCCCAGCAACATCACCGCGCTGCCGGCCAGCACCAGCCCCACACCCGCCGTCATCAACCCGCGTTGACCGGTGCGAAGTACAAAGCTATTGACCGCCAAAGCCCCCAGAAAATAGGCCGCGCTGATCGGCCAGCCCAACACCCCGTATTCCACGGCCGACCAGTTGAACGGTCCTTGCAGAATCAGCGGCGCTGCGGTGTTGAACGCGACAATCACCCCGTACCCAAGGCCGCCGGTGAGGGCCGGCAACAGAAAGGCGCGATGACGCAAAATGCGCCAGTAACTCGGCCAGGCGGATGACGGGGCATTCTCCTCGGCCAGCACCGGGAACGTAACCCGAGCCACGACCAGCCCCATCATCAGACTCACAGCACCCAACAGGTAGAAAATCGTTGGCCAGCCCAGCGCCACCTGGATGATCGACCCCAGGTATTGGCCGATCCCCAGCGCCACCACAAAGGAAATCGAAATCCAGGACAACGCCTTGGCCAGCAGCTCGCCGCGGAAACTGTCGCGGATCAGCACCCGGGCCATAACCGAAATGCCGCTGGCGCCAATGCCTTGAACCAGTCGAAACGCCAGGAACGATTCAAGCGTCTGGCTCAGGGGCAGGGCCAGATTGCCCAACCCGTAGATGCCCAGCGCAGCGAGCAGCACCGGTTTGCGGCCGATGCGCTGGCCCAGGCTGCCCCAGAACAACATCGGCAGCGCCATGCCGATCAGATACACCGCCAGCCCCCAGGAAACCTGCGAGGCGTCGGCGGACAGGTCCCGGGCAATCTCCGGCAGCGCCGGCAGGTAAATGCTCATGCCCAACTGGGCGAGGAAAACCGTGCTGCAAGTGACGAGGAGGGTGGTGGTGCTCTTCATTGAATCTTCCCTGGTTTCAGTTCAACAGCCGATGTCCCGGCCTCGAGTGCGTAAAAACCCGGTGATGAGTTCACAAAAGTGGCGGATCAGCGTCGGCTCCATGTCGGCGCGCAGGGTGATTCTGATGGCTGCCTTGCCTTGTGCGACCACCGGAAAAAACACGGCCGAGGTGAAGAAACCGTGATTGGCCAGTTCCATGGCGATGCTGTTGGCCAGCGCTGCTTCGCCGCATTTGACCAGTCGAATCGCCATGTTGCTGTTGTGTTGATCGGTTCGTATGAGGCTGTCAAAGAGCTGGATATTAGCCTGAAGTTTTTCCTGCAACGCGGCAAATTCCGGCGTGCGATGAAGCTGGATGGATGCTCTGCCTGCGCCAATGGCTGCACTGTTCAGGCTTTGCGACCAATTGCTGGGGCCGCCGTAACGTGCAATGAGCTTCTTCTGCCGTTCATTGCCCAGCATTACCAGACCACCGCTGGCGCCAAACGACTTGGCCAGCGAGGCGACGATCAGGCAGTCATCCCCCAGGGCGTGCATCCTGGGGCGCACGAGGCCTGCGCCTAATGTTCCGACGGCGGACAGCGCGTGGGAATCGTCCAGATAGAGAAACAACCCATAGCGGTCCTTCAGGTACAAAAGGCTGTCCATGTCCGCGACCCCGCCCATGCTGTAGGCGCCGTCCGCGACATACGCGACGGAACGGTGTTGCTGGCACTGCTTCTCGAGAAAATCCATGTCGTTATGAGGACAGGTCACGACCGTTGTTTCATCCGCGCAGGCGGCTTTGAGGTGATTCATCGAGTAATGCGCCAACCGGTCAAAGACCATCACGGGAGGGCGGTTTTCCGTAAACACGCCGCTAGCCAGCAAGGGCAGAATCCCGGCACTCGCCGCACTGCACGACAGGGCGCTCAGGCAACTGGCGCCGAACAACTCGGACAGTTCGGTTTCATACTGTTCCAGAATTGCCAGCTTGCAGCGGTTCTTTGAATTGGCGACGCGCAGGGTGCCGGCTTCCCACAGTGTGTTTATGGCGCCGTCGAGAATGTCGGGATGGTGATCCAGGCCCAGGTACGACGTCGTGCAGAAATGATGAAACGCGCGCCCGTGCTGATCGAGCATCCGGTTGGCACTTTTGATTTCGACGTTAAGCCCCGAAATGTTCCCGGCTTCGGCGCTCTCCCAATCGTGATCGGCCAACGCGATGACTTTGCGGTAGTTGGTGTAGCGGTTTGCCGCCTGTGCTGTCTGGTCCATATGAAAATGACTTTCCTTGAGTGAAACGATCCATGGAATTGTTGCAGTTCGTGTGTGTTTCCAGACTTTACAGAGCGCGGCGGAGGCTTTGAATCGGCTGTTTCCGGTACGGCTGAGTGTTACAAGAGATTTATGTGTAGGGCGATGCCTCGTGATGTTGTGGGCAATTTGCTTTGCCGAGTCGCGTAGAAACCGGGCTATCCTGCCGACTCAGTCGAACAGAAGTCATCGAGCCCTCCATGCTGGAAAAAAGCCTGATCCGCCGCCTCGACCTGATCACTCTCCAGCTGTTTGTCGCCGTTCATGAGGAGGGCACGCTGACCCGTGCCGCCGCGCGTGAAGCCATCGCCGTGTCGGCGGCCAGCAAGCGGCTGATGGAGCTGGAAGTAGCGCTGGGCATCAGCCTGTTCGTGCGCCAGGCCAAGGGCATGACCCTGACGCCGGCCGGTGAAACCTTGTTGCACCACGCTCGGCAGATGCTGTTCAACGTCGAGAAAATGGGGCTCGAACTGGGCGAGCACAGCCACGGTGTGCGCGGCTATGTGCGGATGCTCGCCAACCTGTCGGCGATCATCCAGTTTCTGCCCGAAGACCTGCGGGACTTTTCCGAGCGTCATCCTCAGGTCAAGACCGACCTCGAAGAACGCCCCAGCAGCGGGGTGATTCAGGGCGTGCTGGATGGCGTGGCGGACCTTGGGATCTGCTCCAGTGACAGCGACGTCAAAGGTCTGCACAGCGTGCTTTATCGACAGGACAAACTGGTGGTGTTGATGCTGCCCGATCATCCGTTGGCGAGTCGTTCCAGCCTGGCTTTCGCCGATACGCTGGGCAGCGATTACGTCGGTCTGCACTCTGCCAGTTCGATCAATATGCGTACCCACGCGGCCGCACGCGAGGCCGGCGAAGTGCTGCGGCTGCGGATTCATGTACCGGGTTTCGATGCCATGTGCCGGATGGTCCAGGCCAATATGGGCATCGGCATCCTGCCGCAAAAGGCCTATGAACTGTTTGGCCAGGCATTGGGCTTGCACGCGGTGCCGTTGACGGATGACTGGTCGGATCGCGCGTTGGTGCTGGTGGTGCGCGATGAAGCGGCGCTGTCACCGGTGAGCCGGATGTTGTTCGAGCATTTGCGTGGGGTGATCTGATTATTCTCGATTGGGTGGACTGGCCCCATCGCGAGCAAGCTCGCTCCCACAGTTGATCTGCGGCGTACACAAAACCCCTGTGGGAGCGAGCAT
>NZ_JALBYU010000015.1 GCF_029963765.1 Pseudomonas sp. UYIF39 | reverse complement strand
GGCAAAAACCGAAGAAAACCTTAAAACCGTGTCCGGGATCAGTTGACCACTACACCTTCGCCAATACCGGCAAGGAACATCCGGCCACATTGGAGTTCGTACGGGAATGCGCCGAGCGCTGGTCGGTGCCAATCGTATGGCTTGAGTTCCGCGACAACGAAGCTGGATTTGAGGTGGTCGACTTCGCCAGCGCCAGCCGCCAGGGAGAACCGTTCGAGGCGCTGATCCGCAAGCGCAAGTACCTGCCCAACCCGGTGACCAGGTTCTGCACCATCGACCTGAAGATCCGCATCATCCACAAGTACCTGCGCTGCCTTGGCCTTTCAACTGAGGAAGCGCCGGTAGACATGATGACCGGCATCCGCGCCGATGAGCCGCGTCGGGTCGTGAAAATTCGGCACCGTAAAAGCACCAGCGAAAGTAAGTGGGCCACGATGGTCATGCCGCTGGCTGACGCCGGTGTCGGAGTGCAGGACGTGACAGACTTCTGGGCCAGCCAGTCATTCGACCTGATGCTGCCAACGATCAACGGGAGGACGCTGGAGGGCAACTGCGACCTCTGCTTCCTGAAGGGCGCCAAGCAGGTCTATTCGATCATCGCCAGCGACCGACCCAAGGCGGAGTGGTGGGCCCGCATGGAAAGCTCGGTCGTATCGGGCGGCAAGTTCACCGGAGACGGCGCCCGGTTCCGCAGTGACCGCCCCAGCTACCAGCAGATGCTCGATTACTCAGACACCCAATTCGATATGTTCGCCGACCACGACGAGGCAATTGACTGCTTCTGCGGCGACTAAAAAGCCATCACTAACCTGGAACTCTGGCCCGAATAGCATCATAGGCCTGATTGAAATCGTAGCGAGGCAGTTCTGGTGTTTGACGGTAATCAGCAATTCTTCCCTCGGCTTCGACTTCGAACGTATCTAAAAAATCATCATGTTCAGCAATAAGAATCTCAGGTTGACTGTAATTTTCAAACTGACTTCCCGTGATGTCGATGAGTGTTCCATCAAGTTTTAACCAGACATGCGTAACCAATTCGTTATCCCTACCACCCCATTCTCCGTGAACCCTAACCGCGCCCGGAAAACCCTGATCACTAAGGTACGCAGCCAGTAAAAGTGATGAGTCATCGCATGCTGCATGCGGGAAGTCTTTGTCGATGCTGACATTGAAGTGGAAGCCACTAGCAGCCAATTCTTGTAGCGCTGATCGGAACTCAGTCACTACCTCTTCCAGGTTTCTTCGTTGCACATCCATCTCCTTATTTATATTCCCCACGAATGTAGCGTAGAGGATTCCCTATGCCCAATATCTTTTGGCAAATGCTCGCCAAGCTGCTCGCGCGCCCAGCCATCGCCGACTGGCTCATTGCTCGCGCCCAGCGCACACCCTACTTACACATCATGTCAGCCGACGGCACCGAGATGTACATGGGCCGCTGGTGGCTGTTCAACCCCTACTCCCGAACGACGCACAAGCCGGCGCTCTGGTGGTGCCCATGGTCGTTCCGGATTCACCACATCATGCGGCCGGACGAAGACCGGGATCTGCATGACCATCCTTGGAATGCTCGAACCATCATCCTGCGCGGCTGGTACGCGGAACAACGGCCGATGAGTGATGAGTGGAAGGCCGAGTTCTTGGCGAGCCTGATACCTGATGCCGACCCGCAACTGATCAATTGGGCGAAGGCCGAGGCCACTGAGTACATGACCAGGCGCGCCGGCGAAACCGCACGCCTCAACCACGGCGAATACCACCGCATCGACGAGATATCCCCCGGTGGCGTCTTCACCCTCTTCATCACCAGCAAGTGGCGCGGTGACTGGGGATTCCTCGTCAAGGGCGTGAAGGTGCCATGGCGCACCTACACCGGAACCGATAACTGATTGGAGATTGCAGGATGAACAGTCAATGGAAACTGGTGCCGGTCGAGCCGACCGAAACCATGGTGATCAATGGTTTTGAATCGGTGCCAGATGAGTGCTTCACCGACGAGGAAGTCTGGGAGCAATACCAAGAGATGAGCGGCTGTCAGCAAGCGGCGTTCCGAGCGAAGCTGTGCTGGGCTGCAATGCTCGACTCTTCCCCTGCTCCGGACACCCTTACCGCCGAGCCGGAAGAATCTGCCGGCGTTGATTTCGGAATAGACGGGCGTTCAGTTCGGGTCTCGCAGGAGGCTTACTCGATCTTCTTGGCGCGTGAAGCGGCCGCCCGGGAAAAGATCGAAGCCCTGCAGCTGCGCCTGAACGCAGCGGATCAGCGGATTGATGAGCTGACCGTGCCTGCAGGGTACTGCCTCATGCCCACAAGGCTGACCGCCGAGAACGGCGCCAAAGCGCTGCTGCTCGGTGAGTTCAAGCTGGAAGTCACGTCCGAATGCCCTGAGTGCCGCGACCAGGAAGAGCCTTCAGAAGGTTGTGAGATTTGCGACGGCGAAGGTGAATACGGGCAGCAGCACATGATCCCGTGGGATCAAATCAAATTTATCTACAGCGAGGCCGTCAAGGGCCTGGCGAAAAAGCCGAACACCCCGCAGTAACTCTCTCCCCCTTCAAAGTCAGCCGCTATAGCGGCAAAGGACAGGTATTGCATGAAGCGCCTGTATTGGATCTTCCGTGCCGCTTGGTACATGAGCCGACGCATCCACGCAAAGGACTACCTCGATTATCGGATGTGCTGGCGAACTGCTGATGTTTGCTACGACAGCGCAATTGAATGGGATGGAAGCCCGGGCGACTGGGAAGAAGCCATTGACGAAGAACTCAGCTGCTGGAGCGAATGACATGAACGATTACGCAGCATTGAAGCGGCTGGCCGAGGCTGCAAAGCGCGACCAGCACGATTACGAAGCACTGAATGATTACGGGGTAGCCGCGTCGCCGGCTGCAGTCCTCGCCCTGATCGACGAAAACGAACACGCCCGCGTGCGAATCAAGGAACTCGACTTGCTGCTTGGCCGCTACATCCTCGCCATGCGTTCAGCGCTCATCGAGGAAGAGCACGGCAAGGGACCGGTGGCGGGCATGGAATGGATTTACAACTCGCTTTGCGGGCCCGGCCAGCTTCCGCCAGAAGGCGAGACAGACAGCCAAGCCTACTTCGACCGGGAGATTGTCGCAGTCGACAGAGGCATGGATGAGGTCATGGAGTATTACCGGCAGCGCCAAGCCGCAAAGCAGGTGACCCCATGATCGCCCTCGCCTGGTTCGCCTACGTGTACTGCTACCGGTGACAGTCCTAAGCTCTGCGGTAGACGCCTAGCCTCGCTGTCGACGGCAGGGGGACGAGCTTCGTCGAGGTGAGGATCATCGCTCGATTGACTCCCCATTCAAGTGCCTGCGTCATCGTCTCGCCCGGGCGACTTTTGTAGTACTCCTCAAACATCATTTCTCCAGATCCGAAGTACGCACCAACAAACAGCTGAACCGCCCCCGTTGCGGAAGTACGCACTTGCACGTCCATCTGCCCGCCATCATTTAGAAGACCGTCATGACACCTGCAGTGCAACGAGGAGTCAGACCACTCCCAGAAGACGCGCTTCCTCTGCTTTAAATACACCTTATCTACATCCGGGATGTGAATCGAAGTGCACTTGTACTCGCTGTTCCAAGCTCCCGTCGAACAAAAAGATAAATATTTTGAACTTTTGGCGCTTTCGCCTGTATCGCTTCGATCTAAGCCTAACCCTACCCCACACAAGAGCCTGCCGGTGTACGGCGGGCGAGGACTGCGCGTGAATATTTACAGACACACATTCGCAGCCGTCTGCCCTTCGGACGGCGAATTGATCATCTATCGGCTGGAAGTCCGGTCGTCGGTGATGATCCGCGTCGAGCACATCAAAACGGCAACCGCCCTGATCAAGAAAGGCTGGCACGAGCAGATCGCCGACTGCCTGGCTGAAACGTTCGGCGGCGACCAAACGATCACCGCCACGCACCTGGGCGTCGAAATCGAAACAGTGAGGCTCAGCGGATGATTCATTACCACGGCTTGCCAATCACGCCGGAGACTGCTGCGGCGGCGGCAATAGGTGGAGGTCACGCCTTTGTCAGCTTCAGCGACCCAAGACAATTGGCCCTGGCAGCATCGGTTTGCCAGTCATTCGCCATCGATAACGGCGCGTTTTCCGCCTGGAAACAGGGGAAGCCTGTGCTGGACTGGCGCCCATTTTACGAATGGGCAGCGGCTGCAAAGCTGATCCCGGCATGCGACTTCGCAGTGATACCTGACGTGATCGACGGGGACGAGCGCGCAAACGATGCGCTGCTGGATGAATGGCCGCTTCCTCGCTGGTTCGGCGCGCCGGTGTGGCACATGCACGAAAGCCTTGAGCGACTTGAACGCTTGGCTAGCGGCTGGCCAAGAGTCTGCATCGGCAGCTCGGGCGACTACTCACAGCCCGGCAGCGCGCTGTGGTGGTCGCAGATGGGCAAGGCGATGCGGGTTGTCTGTGACGACGACGGGCGTCCGCTCTGCAAACTCCACGGCTTGCGCATGCTCGACCCTGCAATCTTCGGACACCTTCCGCTCTCCAGCGCCGACAGCACCAACATTGGTCGAAACATCGGCATTGATCAGGCATGGCGCGGCACCTACTCGCCACCCACCAAAGAGGCCCGGGCAGCGGTAATGCGCAGCAGGATCGAGTCTCACAACGCCCCGCCTCGCTGGGCTTTCAGCATTCCTGCAGAAGCGCCGAAACAAGGCGCGCTTCTATAACCCTTCCCCACCTTCTGCCGCCACGCGCGGCATGGAGACAGCTATGTCATCGAAACCACTACAAACCCTCGACGACCCAGCCGCGCTGCTGGTGGACAAGGTCCTGGAGTCACGCCTTGCCGAGCTGATCGGCACCACTTCCAAAGCCCTCGAACACAAGCGCCTGTCTGGCGTTATCCCGATTGGTGTCTGGGGAAAAGTGAACGGACGAATCATGTACAGCCTGGAGCGATACAACACATGGGCAGAAAATCAATGGGCCTCCCTGATGGCGTCGAGCCCCGCGGCGAAAGCGTCCGGATCCGTTTTACTTGGAACGGTCAGCGTCGAAGCGAGCCGACTCCCTATAAGCCGAACGCCAAGGGGCTCGCGGCGGCCGGCAGTCTCTGTGCTCGTGTAAAGGAACTGATCAAGCTGGGCGCGATGAACGACGATCTCTACGCCCAGATGTTCCCGAACTCAGGCTACCTGCTCGATCGCAAGACACCGACCTTTGGCGAGTTTGCCCAGATCTGGCTCGACAGTCGGGAGATTGTCGACAGCACGCGCGACAACTACAAAAGCGTGCTGAACCGGTTCTGGATGCCGGCACTCGCCAGCAAGCGAATCGACAACATCACCTCGGCGGACCTGCGCAAGATCGTTTCGGCGATCGCGTGGGAGTCGCCGGGCGTGCGCCGGAACGCCACGGACAAGCTGTCGAGTGTTTTGCACACAGCCGTGATGGATGGACACATCTCGCGCAACCCGTGCCTGTCGATCCCTCGGGCCAAGATCGCCAAGCGGCAGGTTGATCCGTTTGAGCGGGATGATGCCGAGCGGATCATCGCCGACATGTACGAGCACCTGAAGGGGCCGACCAGGTTATATGCCGCCTACTTTGAGTTCTCGTTCTTCACCGGGATGCGGCCCGGCGAGATCAGGGCGCTCAAGTGGTCAGAGGTCGACGTGGATAAACGAAGGGCACTCGTATGCCGTGTGATCGTGAAAGGGGAATTGTTCGAAAGGATAAAAACCAAAACGGTCAGGGATGTGCTGCTCAATGATCGGGCGCTGAATGCGATTCAGGTGGCGCGGTCGTTGGCAGCGGATGGTGCGGAGTTTGTCTTTGCGCCGGCGGACGCCAGCAGCGAGTGGATCAGGTCGGACAGCACGCCGAAGAAGTACTTTCTCGCGGCGCTTGAGCGGCTAGCCATCCGTCGGCGTCGGCAATATGACTGCCGTCACACCTATGCAACGATGTGCCTGATGGCGAACATGAACGCAGCGTTCATTGCAAACCAGCTGGGTCACAGTGTACAAATGTTGCTCTCGACCTATGCGAAGTGGATCAACTCCACCTCCGACTGGACCGAACTGAACAAGCTGTAATTTCATCGTTTTGGCCCATCTTTGGCCCAGCCAGTTTTCGAAACACGATGAAAACCTTATAAATCAAGCACCCTATTGGTAAGACGCGACATTTAATTATAAGATCGCGCCTTCCCCTATTTCGTCGCCCAGTGCGGCTTACGCCGCAGGTCTCGCCCGTTTTTCAGTTAAACAAGGCTTTGAGTATCTGCGGTCTGTTGCAAAAAGGTAGTCAATGATGAGCGCAAGGCACTTTCTCTCCCTGATGGATTGCACGCCCGAAGAGCTGGTCAGCGTGATCCGTCGAGGCGTTGAGCTCAAAGACCTTCGTAACCGCGGCGTACTGTTCGAGCCTCTGAAAAACCGCGTGCTCGGGATGATTTTCGAGAAGTCCTCGACCCGCACCCGTATTTCGTTCGAAGCCGGCATGATCCAACTCGGTGGCCAGGCGATCTTCCTGTCGCCGCGCGACACCCAGCTGGGCCGTGGCGAGCCGATCGGCGATGCCGCCATTGTCATGTCGAGCATGCTTGATGCGGTGATGATCCGCACGTTTTCCCACAGCACTCTGACCGAATTCGCCGCCAATTCGCGCGTCCCGCTGATCAACGGCCTGTCCGATGATCTGCACCCGTGCCAGTTGCTGGCCGACATGCAGACGTTCCTCGAACACCGCGGTTCGATCCAGGGCAAAACCGTGGCCTGGATCGGCGACGGCAACAACATGTGCAACAGCTATATAGAAGCGGCGATCCAGTTCGACTTCCAGTTGCGCGTCGCTTGCCCGGAAGGCTTTGAACCCAACCCTGAGTTCGTGGCCAAGGCCGGTGATCGGGTCACCATCGTCCGCGATCCGAAGGATGCCGTACGCGGCGCCCACCTGGTCAGCACAGACGTCTGGACCTCCATGGGCCAGGAAGAGGAAACCGCCAAGCGCCTTAAGCTGTTCGCGCCGTACCAGGTCAACCGCGCCCTGCTCGACCTGGCCGCACCGGACGTGCTGTTCATGCACTGCCTGCCGGCCCACCGTGGCGAGGAAATCAGCGTCGACTTGCTCGATGACCAGCGCTCCGTCGCGTGGGATCAAGCCGAAAACCGTCTTCACGCACAAAAGGCCCTGCTCGAGTTTCTCGTCGAACCGGCGTACCACCACGCATGAGCCATCCATTACTGCTGAACCTGCGTAACCTCGCCTGCGGCTACCAAGACCAGCGGGTCGTGCAGAACCTCAACCTGCATTTGAATGCCGGTGACATTGGTTGTCTGCTGGGCTCATCGGGTTGCGGCAAAACCACCACGCTACGGGCGATTGCCGGTTTCGAACCGGTGCACGAAGGTGAAATCCAGTTGGCGGGCGAGACGATCTCCCGCGCCGGCTTCACCCTCGCACCGGAGAAACGCCGGATCGGCATGGTGTTCCAGGACTACGCCCTGTTTCCACATTTGAGCGTGGCCGAGAACATCGCCTTCGGGATCCGTAAACATCCGCAGAAGGATCGCGTCACCGAAGAGTTGCTCGAACTGGTCAACCTGAAAAACCTCGGCAAGCGCTTCCCGCATGAGCTATCGGGTGGTCAACAGCAGCGCGTCGCACTGGCCCGCGCCCTGGCACCGGAACCGCAACTGCTGCTGCTCGACGAACCCTTCTCCAACCTTGATGGCGAGCTGCGACGCAAGCTCAGCCATGAGGTGCGCGACATCCTCAAGGCCCGTGGCACCAGCGCGATTCTGGTGACCCATGACCAGGAAGAAGCCTTCGCGGTGAGCGATCATGTGGGGGTTTTCAAGGAAGGTCGTCTGGAGCAGTGGGATACGCCCTACAACCTGTACCACGAACCGCTGACGCCCTATGTGGCCAGTTTCATCGGCCAGGGTTATTTCATTCGCGGTCAGCTGAGCAGCCCCGAATCAGTGCAGACCGAACTGGGTGAGTTACGCGGTAATCGTGCCTACACTTGGCCGGTTGGCGGCGCGGTGGATGTATTGCTGCGTCCGGACGATATCGTTTATGCACCGGACAGCACGTTGAAGGCGCGGATTGTCGGCAAGTCTTTCCAGGGAGCGTCTACCTTGTATCGCTTGCAGTTGCCGACCGGCGCGCAACTCGAGTCGATTTTCCCGAGCCATGCCGATCATCAGGTGGGTTCAGAAGTCGGCATTCGTGTCGCGGCTGAACACCTGGTGCTGTTTCAGGCGTCGGGCAGTACGGCGGCGCAGATTCTGGCCGTTGAGTCCGGTGTGCGCCGCTACAGCAGCGCCCACTGAGCACACGCAATAAAATGTGGGAGCGAGCTTGCTCGCGAAAGCGGTTTCACATTCAACAGAGATGTTGACTTACCCAACGCTATCGCGAGCAAGCTCGCTCCCACAGTGGATTTGGTCAACCCAGCATCAGTGTTCCGCTTGCAACGAGCGTCGCATTCCCGCCAATTTTCACCCGATCCCCTTCCAGCCGACAGAACAACTCCCCGCCTCGAGTCGAGCGCTGATAAGCCGTCAGGCTCGACTTGCCCAAACGTTTCGACCAGTACGGGATCAGGCTGCAATGGGTTGAACCCGTCACCGGGTCTTCGTTGATGCCAATCGCCGGCGCGAAGTAGCGGGACACAAAGTCATGCTTGCTGCCCCTGGCCGTGACAATTGCCCCAGGCCACGGCAGTTTCGCCAGTGCCGCCATGTCCGGCTGACATTCGAGCACCGCCTGCTCGGATTCCAACACCACGAACAACTCGTTCGACCCCAGCACATCAACCGCTTCCACACCCAACGCGCGTTCGACATCCAGGGTCACGCCCACTTCCGACGGAATGAGCGCCGGGAAATCCAGCCACAAGCGCTCACCCTCACGGCTCACGCTTAGCGGACCGGACTTGCAGATGAAGTCCAGACGCTCGACCGGTTCTTTATAGATTTCAAACAGAACATAAGCACTGGCCAGGGTTGCATGACCGCACAACGGCACCTCGGTGGTTGGGGTAAACCACCGGATGCGCCAGCCCTGCCCTTCGCGCACCACGAAGGCGGTTTCGGCGAGGTTGTGCTCGGCGGCGATCTTCTGCATCAGCTCATCGGCAAGCCACGCATCCAGTCGATAGACCATCGCCGGGTTGCCACTGAACGGCCGATCACTGAACGCATCGACCTGATGAAACTCAAGCTGCATAACCTTCTCCCTTTGTCAGGCCACCGAGCATGAAGCTGCCGACAATGCGGCACCAGTGACAGAGCCCGTAAACTTGCACCATACAGCGCCGGGCGGATAGTCCGCGTCAGGCACGACCGATATCAGCGAACTTCGCCTGGGTATGCTCGGCCAGCACCGCGGGTGCCAATTCGACTTCCAGCCCTCGTCGCCCCGCACTGACAAAAATGCTGGCGAATGGCTGAGCCGAGTTATCGATAAAGGTGCGCAAGCGCTTTTTCTGTCCCAGCGGACTGATGCCGCCCAAGAGGTAACCGGTGGATCTTTGCGCAGCGGCAGGATCGGCCATTTCGACTTTTTTCACGCCCGCAGCGTGAGCCAGGGCCTTCAAGTCCAGACTTCCGACGACCGGCACCACGGCTACCAGCAATTCACCTTTCTCACTGGCCGCCAGCAAGGTCTTGAACACCTGCGCCGGGTCCAATCCCAACTTTTCCGCGGCCTCCAGCCCGTAGGACGCTGCCTTCGGATCATGTTCGTAACTGTGCACGCGATGTTCGGCACGAACTTTTTTCAACAAATCCAATGCGGGGGTCATGACAGCTCCAGACTGGTCGGCAGTAGAAAAATACTGCGCTGGATTCTAGGTCATTGATCAACAAATGGCTCTATTGCGGCGCTATTTCAAAGGCTTGGCGGCGTCTTATGCCGTTCGTCCACCTTCGGTCTGCCGCGTGAACGATGCGGTCATTCATGTGACTAATAGTTCTATTGTGACTGATAGTTCACTTTCGACCTTTGACAGCAGCGTTTCTTGTCTATATTTTTTCGAATCTGAATACTGCACGAATGTTCCTATCGCAGCACCCAGCAGTAGACCGAGAACAGGATGGGGATCCTGCCTCGGTGAAAATCGCGCTTTTGACCGTGATGCAAAAGCGCCAGACAACAACAAAAACGAGGTTTTCAATGACAACTGCTTTACAACAACCGTCGCTCTCAAGCCAATGCATGGCCGAATTCTTGGGTACAGCGCTGCTGATCTTTTTTGGTACAGGTTGTGTTGCCGCGCTCAAGGTCGCGGGTGCCAGCTTCGGCCTTTGGGAAATCAGCATCATCTGGGGGATCGGCGTGAGCATGGCGATCTATCTGACCGCCGGCGTTTCCGGGGCTCATCTCAATCCCGCCGTCAGCATTGCCCTGAGCATTTTCGCTGACTTCGAAAAGCGCAAACTGCCTTTTTATATTCTCGCCCAGATCGCTGGTGCCTTCTGTGGAGCGTTGTTGGTTTACACGCTGTACAGCAATTTATTCTTCGATTACGAACAAACTCACCATATGGTTCGTGGTACTCAGGCCAGCCTCGAATTGGCGTCAGTGTTCTCCACCTTCCCCAACCCGGCCTTGACCACGGCACAAGCCTTCCTGGTTGAAGTGATCATCACCGCCATCCTGATGGGCGTGATCATGTCCCTGACCGACGACAACAATGGCTTGCCAAAGGGTCCGCTCGCTCCGCTGCTGATCGGCCTGCTGATTGCCGTGATTGGTAGTTCGATGGGGCCGCTGACCGGTTTTGCGATGAACCCGGCGCGCGACTTCGGTCCTAAACTGATGACTTTCTTCGCTGGCTGGGGTGAAATTTCCTTCACCGGCGGGCGCGACATCCCGTATTTCCTGATTCCGATTTTTGCACCGATTGTCGGTGCCTGCCTCGGTGCTGCAGCGTATCGCGGGCTGATTGCCCGTCATCTGCCCAGCGCCCTACCTGCTACAAAGGACGCAGCACTGGCCATTGACGGCAAGCCAAGAACTTCTTGATACCGTTGGCGTGTGATCCTGCCCATAAGATCGCGCGCCGGACCTCACTCCCTTTTTTCGTCCAAGGCAATCGACATGACCGACACTCAGAATAAGAACTACATCATTGCCCTCGATCAGGGTACGACCAGCTCCCGCGCGATCATTTTCGACCGCGACGCGAACGTGGTCTGCACCGCTCAGCGCGAATTCGCCCAGCATTACCCGCAAGCCGGCTGGGTTGAACATGACCCGATGGAAATTTTCGCCACCCAAAGCGCGGTGATGGTCGAGGCCCTGGCTCAAGCCGGCCTGCATCACGACCAGGTCGCCGCCATCGGCATCACCAACCAGCGCGAAACCACCGTGGTCTGGGACAAGACCACCGGCCGCCCGATCTACAACGCGATCGTCTGGCAGTGCCGCCGCAGCACCGAGATCTGCCAGCAACTCAAGCGCGACGGTCACGAGCAATACATCAGCGACACCACTGGCCTGGTCACCGACCCGTACTTCTCCGGCACCAAGCTCAAGTGGATCCTCGACAACGTCGAGGGCAGCCGCGAACGTGCGCGCAAAGGCGAACTGTTGTTCGGCACCATCGACAGCTGGCTGATCTGGAAATTTACCGGCGGCAAGGTGCACGTCACCGACTACACCAACGCCTCGCGCACCATGCTCTTCAACATCCACACGCTTGAGTGGGACACGAAGATGCTGGAGGTGCTGGATATTCCGCGCGAGATGCTGCCGGAAGTTAAATCCTCGTCCGAAATCTACGGCCACACCAAAAGCGGCATCGCCATCGGCGGCATCGCTGGCGACCAGCAGGCCGCCCTGTTCGGCCAGATGTGCGTCGAGCCCGGCCAGGCGAAAAACACCTACGGCACCGGCTGCTTCCTGCTGATGAACACCGGCGACAAAGCCGTGAAGTCCAAGCACGGCATGCTCACCACCATCGCTTGCGGCCCGCGCGGCGAAGTGGCTTACGCGCTGGAAGGTGCTGTGTTCAACGGCGGTTCTACTGTTCAGTGGCTGCGCGACGAACTGAAGATCATCAACGACGCCCACGACACCGAATACTTCGCCAACAAGGTCAAGGACAGCAACGGCGTGTACCTGGTGCCCGCCTTTACCGGTCTGGGCGCTCCGTACTGGGACCCGTATGCCCGTGGCGCGCTGTTCGGTCTGACTCGCGGCGTACGCGTGGATCACATCATTCGTGCAGCCCTCGAGTCGATTGCTTACCAGACCCGCGACGTTCTCGACGCCATGCAACAGGACTCCGGCGAACGCTTGAAATCCCTGCGTGTCGACGGCGGCGCAGTCGCGAACAACTTCCTGATGCAGTTCCAGGCCGACATCCTCGGCACTCAGGTCGAACGTCCGCAAATGCGCGAAACCACCGCACTGGGCGCGGCTTACCTGGCCGGTCTGGCGTGTGGCTTCTGGGGCAGCCTGGATGAGTTGCGTGGCAAGGCTGTGATCGAGCGCGAATTCGAACCGACCCTGGACGAAACCGCGAAGGAAAAACTCTACGCCGGCTGGAAAAAAGCCGTCAGCCGCACCCGCGATTGGGAACCGCATGAAGGCGCTGAATAAGCCAACCTGAGTACTCGTATCTGTATGTAACTGGTAGGGAGCGGATTCCTGCGGCATCATGGGCAAATTTTGCACGGCAGCCCAAAGGAAGCCCCATGAATCTGCCTCCCCGTCAGCAGCAAATCCTCGAACTGGTCCGCGAACGCGGCTATGTCAGCATCGAGGAAATGGCTACGCTGTTCGTCGTTACACCGCAAACCATCCGCCGCGATATCAATCAGCTTGCGGAAGCCAATTTGTTACGTCGCTACCACGGCGGCGCAGCCTACGATTCCAGCGTCGAAAACACCGCCTACGCCATGCGTGCCGATCAGATGCGCGATGAAAAGCAACGTATCGGTGAAGCCATCGCCGCTCAAATCCCCGATCACGCCTCGCTGTTCATCAATATCGGTACCACCACCGAATCCATCGCCCGAGCATTGCTCAATCACAATCACCTGAAGATCATCACCAACAACCTGCATGTAGCCTCGATGCTCAGCGCCAAGGACGACTTCGACGTTCTGCTGACGGGTGGCAATGTGCGGCGTGACGGTGGCGTGGTCGGTCAGGCCAGTGTCGACTTCATTAACCAGTTCAAGGTTGATTTCGCCCTGGTCGGCATCAGCGGTATCGATGAAGACGGCAGTCTGCTGGACTTCGACTATCAGGAAGTTCGGGTGTCCCAGGCGATCATCGCCAATGCCCGAAAGGTGATTTTGGCGGCGGACTCCAGCAAATTCGGGCGCAACGCCATGATTCGCCTTGGGCCGATCAGTTTGATTGATTGTCTGGTCACCGATCAGCAACCTGTGCCGGCGTTGGCGCAGCTGTTGAGCCAGCACAAAATTCGACTCGAAGTGGTTTAACCCCCTCCCCTGTGGCGAGGGGATTTATCCCCTCACCACATTTGTTCTTCGCAACTACCTGAATGTTCGAAAATTTTCCTTTCACGCCCCTTCGATCAGTATTTTCAATCGAAGTTAACTGGCTGTGGGCGACTTTATGGGCTACCATTTTCGCAAATGAACATTAATGTTCGAATTCCAATACCGAAAATCATAAAAGCCCGAGGCTAGCCGATGCCCACTTCTACCTTGCCTACGCCCCCTCTCGCTGAGATCTACGATATCGCCGTCATCGGTGGCGGGATCAATGGCGTGGGGATCGCAGCGGATGCCGCCGGTCGCGGTCTTTCGGTGTTTCTTTGCGAAAAGGACGACCTGGCCAGCCACACCTCGTCAGCCAGCAGCAAACTGATCCACGGTGGCTTGCGCTACCTTGAACATTACGAATTCCGTCTGGTACGCGAAGCCCTGGCCGAACGCGAAGTGCTGCTGGCCAAGGCCCCGCACATCGTCAAGCAGATGCGCTTTGTGCTGCCGCACCGTCCGCACCTGCGTCCGGCCTGGATGATCCGCGCCGGCCTTTTCCTTTATGACCACCTCGGCAAGCGGGAAAAACTCGAAGGCTCGAAAAGCCTGAAGTTCGGCCCGGACAGTCCGCTGAAAAGCGAAATCACCAAAGGCTTCGAATACTCCGATTGCTGGGTCGACGATGCTCGTCTGGTGGTGCTGAACGCCATGGCCGCCCGCGAAAAAGGCGCCCACGTTCACACCCAGACCCGTTGCGTCAGCGCCCGTCGCACCAAGGGCATGTGGCACCTGCATCTGGAACGCGCCGATGGCAGTCTGTTTTCGATCCGCGCCAAGGCACTGGTAAACGCCGCGGGCCCATGGGTCGCCAAGTTCATTCGTGACGACCTGAAGATGGAATCGCCATACGGCATCCGCCTGATTCAGGGCAGTCACCTGATCGTGCCGAAACTGTACGAAGGCGAACACGCGCACATTCTGCAAAACGAAGATCAGCGCATCGTGTTCACCATTCCGTACCTGAACCACTTCACCCTGATCGGCACCACCGACCGCGAGTACACCGGCGATCCGGCTGCAGTTGCGATCACCGAAGGTGAAACCGATTACCTGTTGAAAGTGGTCAACTCCCATTTCAAGAAACGCATTAGCCGCGACGATATCCTGCACAGCTATTCGGGCGTTCGCCCGCTGTGCAACGACGAATCCGACAACCCGTCGGCCGTCACCCGCGACTACACCCTGGCATTGTCGGGCACTGGCGAAGAAGCGCCGCTGTTGTCGGTGTTCGGCGGCAAGCTGACCACCTACCGCAAGCTGGCAGAGTCGGCGCTGGCGCAACTGGCTCCGTACTTCAAGGACATCAAGCCGAGCTGGACCGCCACCGCCACCCTGCCGGGCGGTGAAGACATGACCACCCCGCAAGCCTTGTGCGCCTTGATCCGTGACAAATTCGACTGGGTGCCGACCGAAATCGCCCGCCGCTGGGCCACCACCTACGGCAGCCGCACCTGGCGCATGCTGGAAGGCGTGCAGAATCTCGGCGATATGGGCGAACACATCGGCGGCGGGCTCTACACCCGCGAAGTCGATTACCTGTGCAGCGAAGAATGGGCAACCACCGCGCACGACATTCTGTGGCGTCGCAGCAAGCTGGGGTTGTTCACGACTCCGGCGGAACAGGAAAAGCTCAAGGAATACCTGAACAAGGTCGAGCAGAACCGCAGCAAGATCGAAGCGGCCTGATCGGGTATCCGGTTAAACCAAAGCCCCTGAATCTCAAGATTCAGGGGCTTTTTTGTAGGTGCTTACTGCGCCAGATGCAGCAACAGGAAATCGATGAAGGCCCTCGATTTGTGGGGCAAATGCGGGCTGTTGGGAAACACCACGTTGACGGACTGCGAGGGCAGCGAATAGTCGGGCAACAGCCGGATCAGCCGCTCGCTGGCGATGTCGTCCTTGACCACCCAGGCGGGCAGCACCGAGACGCCTAGCGACGACAACGTCATGGAGCGGATGGCCGTGGAAGAATTGGATTCAAACTGATTGATCCCGTTGATCTCGACAGCCCCCAATTGCGGATGGCGCAACGACCACTGGGTCGGTGCCTGCAGGTTGCTGTTGGCGATCCACGGCACCGAATTCAGGTCCTGAGGATTCTGCACCGGGTGACGTGCAAGAAACGTCTCGGTAGCCACCAGGACAATTTCATAATCCGCCAGTTTACGGCTCTTGAAAGCAGAGTCCGCCAAGTTACCTAAACGGATAACCATGTCTAACTTTTCCGCCACCAGATCATTGAGTGACGAGTTGAAGTTATAACAGAGTTTTATTTCCGGATAACGCTCTATAAATTGCGGTATCAACGGAAGAATAAAGGCCTCGCCGTATTCACTGGTGGAACTGAAGCGCAACTTGCCGGACACCCGATTATGCCCTTTTAATACATTATCGAAGGCGTTATCGATGTCCGCGACAATACCTTTGAACTCTTCATAAAAGTCCTGACCGATTTCGGTGAGGGATATATTTCGGGTATTTCGAATCAACAACGTCGCTGACAGCACGTCCTCCAGCGCCTTGACATGCAGGCTGGCCATGGCTTTGCTGATGCTCAGGTAATTGGCAGCCTTGGTGTAAGAACCAAAATCGACCACGGCCAGGAATGTCTGGACCCGATTAAGATGAGTGTGCATAGCAATATGGCTCACTGTTAAATCCCGTCAAACATTGTTTCAAGGATAGTCGTATCGACAGTTCAAGTCCACGGCCCCTATGCTTTGCGGCAAAGGGGAAACAACATGACCTATCGCTACAAAGTTGCACTGATATTTCTGATCGGCTTTTTTATAGACTGCATTAACATCTTTATGTCGGCGGTCGCATTACCGAGTATATCGGCGGCGCTGCACGTTAGTACTTCAGACGTTGCCTGGGTGGCTAACGCTTATATTCTGGGGCTGACTCTGATCATCCCGGTCAGCACCTGGTTGGCCGGTCGTTTTGGCAGCCGGGAAATCCTCACCGCCTCGATGATCGTATTCACCGCTTCCGTGTGGATGTGTGGGCTGGCCAATAGCTTCAACGAACTGGTGATCTGGCGCTTCGTCCAGGGAATTGGTGGCGGCCTGTTGATTCCTGTCGGCCAGGCGCTGACGTTCAACCTGTTCAAGGGCGAGCAGCGGGCGAAAATATCCACATTGGTCATGGCCGTTGCCCTGATAGCGCCCGCCATTTCACCGACCATCGGCGGTGTCATCGTCGACAGCAGTTCCTGGCGCTGGGTGTTCTACAGCATCATCCCGTTATCGCTGATCGCGGCATTGCTGTCCTGGTTCTGGATCAACGAAGCGCGGCCGACGAGTTTGCCCCGGCCCGACATCAAGGGCTTGCTACTGGTCAGCGCGGCACTCGGCAGCCTGCTGATGGGAATGTCGTTGTATGGCGGCGAAGCTCCGGCATGGGTAGCCGCTCTCTTCGTCATGGCCGGCGTTACTTTCGTCGTGCTTTACGGGCTGCACTACCGCACCTGCAAAAACCCGATCATTGAACTGAGCCTGCTCAAAAGCAAAAAACTCAGCACCTCCATCTTTATCTATTACGCGATTCCCGGTGTGTTCACGGGGGTCAACTTGATGAGCATCTTTTTCCTGCAAAACACCCTGCACTTCAGCGCCCGACTGACAGGGATGTTCATGATCCTGTACGCCATCGGCGCGTTCATCGCGATGCTGATCTGTGGCCGAGTCTATAACCGGATGGGCGCGAAGCGGCTGTTTGCCCTCGGCATGCTCTTGCACAGCGCCGGCATTGCCACCCTGTTACTGGTGAGCAATCCCTCGGACCTTTGGGTGATTGTCCTCGCCTACAGCTTGATGGGGATCGGCGGCGGCATCGGAGCCAATACAGCACAAACCACGTCATTGATGGACTTTGAGGGCAATGACACTCACAAGGCCAGTGTCATCTGGAACATCAACCGACAGATGGCATTCAGCATCGGCGCTGCCCTCTTCCTGATGGTTTTCAACCTGCTCTTGAAGCATTTCGATACCACCCAGGCCTACCACGTGACCTTCGCCATCGCCGCACTGGCAGGCTTGTTTCCACTCTTTCAACTGAGTCAGTTGAACACTCAAAAGGACTGTCATGGACAACAAAATAGTTGAACAGGCGCAACACAGCATTCATCACGTGCACGAGTTGATCCACACCCTGTTCACCGACGCAAACGGTAAGGGGCAGACCGCTTTCGAGCCGCTGATGTCGGCATTCGCCGAGCACTTCACCATGGTCACCACTTCGGCTGCCATCGTCAGCCGGGCGATGGTCGAACAGATGTTCAAGGGTGCGGTCGGCGCCAAACCGGGCCTCGAGATCGTCATCAGCGACCTGCAGACGGTCTGGCAGGAAGGCAACAGCGTGGCGATTCGCTACAAGGAAACCCATCGCCTCAACCAGCGCGAAAGCTCACGGGTTTCGGTGGCGATCATTGGCATGCATCACCACAACGCCCAGTGGATTTACCTGCATGAAACGCCGCTAAGCCAGGGAGGCTGATTGTCATATGAACGGCATGATCACTGGCTCTTCTATTATCTGGCCGAAAGGACGTTAGCGGCCCCGAACACCATTCGGTTTTCCGAACGCGACCTGTCAGTCGATTCGGTTAACCGGATCCCCCTGCATCAAAACTCTCGCCATAAATATTTAATAACCTTATAAATCAATAAGTTGATCTATTCAGCCTAGCCTGGCACGAGTCATGCTCTACACTCTTGGACGAATGACCGCTGTGCCAACCCTTCAGGAGCCGGCAAGCATTCGAAGCACAAAAAAGGGCCGATGAACTGGCTCCATATAAAAACAATGTCGAGGAAAATTTGATGCGCATCGTTCCCCATCTCCTGGGCGCAGCCATTGCTGCCGCTCTGATCAGCACTCCAGTTTTCGCCGCCGAACTCACCGGCACCCTGAAGAAGATCAAAGAGTCCGGCGTTATCACCCTCGGGCATCGTGACGCTTCCATTCCGTTTTCCTACATCGCGGACGCTTCCGGCAAACCGGTTGGCTACTCCCACGATATCCAGCTGAAAATCGTTGAGGCCATCAAAAAAGACCTGGACATGCCGAACCTCCAGGTCAAATACAACCTGGTGACTTCGCAAACCCGTATCCCGCTGGTGCAGAACGGCACCGTGGACGTCGAGTGCGGCTCCACCACCAACAACGTCGAGCGTCAGCAACAAGTTGACTTCTCCGTCGGCATCTTCGAAATCGGCACCAAGCTGCTGTCGAAGAAGGATTCGCCGTACAAAGACTTCGCCGACCTGAAAGGCAAGAACGTCGTGACCACCGCGGGCACCACGTCCGAGCGCATCCTCAAGTCGATGAACGCCGACAAGCAGATGGGCATGAACGTCATCTCCGCCAAAGACCACGGCGAGTCCTTCAACATGCTGGAAAGCGGCCGCGCCGTGGCTTTCATGATGGACGACGCCTTGCTGGCCGGTGAAATGGCCAAGGCCAAGAAGCCAACCGATTGGGCCGTGACCGGTACTGCACAGTCCTACGAAATCTACGGCTGCATGGTCCGTAAAGGCGACGAGCCGTTCAAGAAGGCCGTGGATGACGCGATCGTTGCGACCTACAAGTCCGGCGAGATCAACAAGATCTACGAAAAATGGTTCATGCAGCCAATCCCGCCAAAAAACCTGAACCTGATGTTCCCGATGAGCGACGAGCTCAAGGCCCTGATCGCCAATCCGACCGATAAAGCGGCTGACGACAAGAAGTCCTGATTTCTGACTAACCTTATCTCCTGAGAGGGCCACTGCCCTTTCAGGGGATAGTCACTCCCTGCTGGCATTTCTGGAAACACTCGAACCGGTGGCTGTCGAGCCGCTCGTGTGTGCCTGATCTTCAATCGGGCGGGAACGGAGCTTCCCCAGGCGGGCACTTGTACATCGAACGATCTGAGGGGAGACCCTAATGAATTACAACTGGGACTGGGGCGTGTTCTTCAAGTCCACCGGCGTGGGCAGCGAGACGTATCTCGACTGGTACATCTCCGGCTTGGGCTGGACCATCGCCATCGCCGTCGTGGCCTGGATCGTTGCCCTGCTGCTGGGCTCGATTCTGGGCGTCATGCGCACCGTGCCGAACCGCATCGTATCGGGCATCGCGACCTGTTACGTCGAACTCTTCCGTAACGTGCCGCTGCTGGTTCAGCTGTTTATCTGGTACTTCCTGGTGCCCGACCTGCTGCCGCAGAACCTGCAAGACTGGTACAAGCAGGACCTGAACCCGACCACTTCGGCCTACCTGAGCGTTGTCGTCTGCCTGGGCCTGTTCACCGCTGCTCGCGTTTGCGAACAAGTGCGTACTGGCATCCAGGCGCTGCCTCGCGGCCAGGAATCCGCCGCTCGCGCCATGGGCTTCAAGCTGCCGCAGATCTACTGGAACGTGCTGCTGCCCCAAGCCTATCGGATCATCATTCCGCCGCTCACCTCAGAATTCCTGAACGTGTTCAAGAACTCTTCCGTCGCGTCGCTGATCGGCCTGATGGAGTTGCTCGCACAGACCAAACAGACCGCCGAGTTCTCGGCCAACCTGTTCGAAGCCTTCACCCTGGCAACGCTGATCTACTTCACGCTGAACATGGGCCTGATGCTGCTGATGCGCATGGTCGAGAAGAAAGTGGCCGTACCGGGCCTGATCTCCGTAGGGGGTAAATGATGGAATTCGACTTCTCGGGCATCATCCCGTCCCTGCCGGGTTTGTGGAACGGCATGGTCATGACCCTGCAACTGATGGCGTTGGGTGTGTCCGGCGGGATCATCCTCGGCACGATCCTGGCGCTGATGCGCCTGTCCCACAGCAAATGGCTGTCGAACATTGCCGGCGCCTACGTTAACTACTTCCGTTCGATTCCGCTGCTGCTGGTCATCACCTGGTTCTACCTGGCGGTGCCGTTCGTATTGCGCTGGATCACCGGCGAAGACACCCCGATCGGCGCGTTTGCCTCGTGCATCGTGGCGTTCATGATGTTCGAAGCGGCGTACTTCTGCGAAATCGTCCGGGCCGGCGTGCAGTCGATTTCCAAGGGGCAGATGGGTGCAGCCCAAGCCTTGGGCATGACGTATGGCCAGATGATGCGTTTGATCATCCTGCCGCAAGCGTTTCGCAAGATGACCCCGCTGCTGCTGCAACAGAGCATCATCCTGTTCCAGGACACTTCGCTGGTCTACGCGGTCGGCCTGGTGGATTTCCTCAATGCCTCGCGTGCCAGTGGCGACATCATCGGTCGCTCCAACGAGTTCCTGATCTTTGCAGGTCTCACGTACTTCACAATCAGCTTTGCCGCCTCGCTGCTGGTCAAGCGTCTGCAAAAAAGGTTTGCCGTATGATCTCTATCAAGAATGTCAACAAGTGGTATGGCGACTTCCAGGTACTGACTGACTGCAGCACCGAGGTCAAAAAAGGCGAAGTGATTGTAGTGTGCGGGCCGTCCGGTTCCGGAAAATCCACCCTGATCAAATGCGTCAATGCCCTGGAACCGTTCCAGAAAGGCGACGTGGTGGTCGATGGCACGTCCATCGCCGACCCGAAGACCGACCTGCCGAAACTGCGTTCGCGCGTTGGCATGGTGTTCCAGCATTTCGAACTGTTCCCGCACCTGACCATCACCGAAAACCTGACCATCGCGCAGATCAAGGTGTTGGGCCGCAGCAAGGAAGAAGCCACCAAGAAAGGCCTGCAACTGCTTGAGCGCGTCGGGCTGTCTGCACATGCGCATAAGCATCCGGGCCAGCTCTCCGGTGGTCAGCAACAGCGTGTGGCGATTGCCCGCGCGCTGGCGATGGACCCGATCGTCATGCTGTTCGACGAACCGACCTCGGCACTGGACCCTGAAATGGTCAACGAAGTACTCGACGTGATGGTGCAACTGGCCCACGAAGGCATGACCATGATGTGCGTGACCCACGAAATGGGTTTCGCCCGTAAAGTGGCGGACCGGGTGATTTTCATGGACCAGGGCAAGATCATCGAAGACTGCAAGAAAGAGGAGTTCTTCGGCGACATCAACGCTCGCGCCGAGCGTACACAGCACTTCCTCAACAAGATTCTGCAGCACTAAGCACCAGGCACTTGCTCAATGCCACACCAATCCCCTGTGGGAGCGAGCTTGCTCGCGATAGCGGACTGACATTCACCATCAATGTTGACTGTAATGGCCCCATCGCGAGCAAGCTCGCTCCCACAGGGGCCGGTGGTGGCGCTCTAAGTAAGTGTTGTGGTTGACCCAAGGCATCTGTGATGAAATGCGACCCCACTCTCTATCGCGCCGCGCCGCCATCACTCGCCGTGAAACCCCGTCTGATTCGCCATCTGTTCCTGCCGCCGCTGGTCATCGCCCTGATGATCGGATTGGGTTACCTCGGCTTTTGGGTCAGTGAACACTACGGAATTCGCAGCCTCAGCGAGAACGGCCAGCGTCAGCTGGAACTGCACGCCCGCGCTGTCGAGAGCGAGATCAGCAAGTACACCTACCTGCCCAGCCTGCTGGAACTCGAGTCCAGCGTTTCGAAGCTGTTGGCCGACCCGTCGCCGGAACACCGGCAGACGGTCAATGAATACCTCGAAGGCCTGAACCGGCGCAGCCGCAGTCGGGCTATCTACGTGATGGACACCACTGGCCGTGTCATGGCCACCAGTAACTGGCGCGATGTCGACAGTTACCTGGGCGAAGACCTGTCCTTCCGTGCCTATTTCCAGAATGCCGTGCGCGGTCAGCCGGGGCGTTTCTACGGCATCGGCAGCACCAACGGCGAACCCGGTTATTACCTGGCTCATGGCCTGGAAGAACACGGCAAGATCATTGGCGTCGCGGTGGTCAAGGTCCGCCTCGAAGCCATGGAAGAACGCTGGCAGCGCGCACGGCTGGAAGCTTTCGTCAGCGATGAAAACGGCATCATAATTCTTTCCAGCGATCCGGCACGGCGCCTGAAATCGGTTGTGCCGCTGAGCGACGAGACCAAGGAAAAACTGGCCCGCAGCCTTCAGTACTACTGGTTCCCACTGAACGAACTGCAACCGCTGGCCCGTGAACGACTGGCCGAAGGCGAGGAAAAACTCACCTTCCCCGCCAACAGCGAAGTGGACTCCGATGAGGAAGACATCAGCTACCTGTCGCAAACCCGGCCATTGAGCGATACCCCGTGGAATTTCACCCTGCTCACCCCGCTGCAGGATTTGCGTCGCGAAGCGATCAATCAGGGAATTCTGGTGGCGGTGGCATTTGCCCTGGTGGCGTTCCTGCTGATCGCCTGGAACGAGCGGCGCAAGGTCATTGCCACGCGCCTGGCCGCCCGGGAAGCCTTGCAGGAAGCCAACAATCAACTGGAGCGTCGGATTACCGAACGCACCACTGATCTGCGCGCCAGCAACGAACGGCTCAAGGGCCAGATCCGCGAACGGCGTCTGGCCGAAGAGACGCTACGCCGCGCCCAGGATGAACTGGTGCAGGCCGGTAAACTCGCGGCGATCGGCCAGATGTCCACCAGCATCGCCCACGAATTGAACCAGCCACTGGCGGCGCTGCGAACCTTGTCCGGCAACACCGTGCGTTTTCTGGAACGCGGTCAACTGGACGTTGCCAGCACCAACCTCAAGACCATCAACGAATTGATCGACCGCATGGGCCGGATCACCGCCAGCCTGCGTTCGTTCGCTCGTCGCGGCGACGACAAAGGTCAGGCCTGCCTCGGCAAAGCGGTGGATGCAGCCTTGCAGCTGCTCGGTGGTCGCGTGGAAAGCGCGCATCTGCAACTGCACCGAGACTTCGCCGATCTGCAGGTGCAGATCGACCAGACCCGTCTGGAGCAGATTCTGGTCAACCTGATCGGCAACGCCCTCGACGCCATGCAGGCACAGCCGCTGCCAGAACTGTGGCTCGAAGGCGAAGAGTTCGATGGCAAATATCGCCTTCGTGTACGCGACAACGGCCACGGCATCGACGCCGAAGCGCGCAAGCATTTGTTCGAACCGTTCTTCACCACCAAACCCGGCGAACAGGGCCTCGGCCTTGGCCTGACCCTTTCCGCCAGCCTGGCCGCCGCCAACGGCGGGCACTTGGGTGTCGAGCACCCGGCCAGCGGTGGTACCACCTTCGTCCTCAGTTTACCGTTGGTAAGCCCCACTCACGCCGAGCCGATATGAACAATGACCTTAGTGTGCTGATCGTCGAAGACGACCCCCATGTGCTGCTCGGCTGCCAACAGGCGCTCACCCTGGAAGACATTCCGTGCGTGGGCGTCGGCAGCGCCGAAGAAGCGCTGGAGCGGGTCGGCGATAACTTTGCCGGGATCGTCATCAGCGACATCCGCCTGCCGGGCATCGACGGTCTGGAATTGCTGACCCGTCTCAAGGCTCGCGATCGCAGCCTGCCGGTGGTGCTGATTACCGGTCACGGCGACATATCCATGGCTGTCGGTGCGATGCAGAAAGGCGCCTATGACTTCATGGAGAAACCTTTCTCCCCCGAACGTCTGGTCGATGTGGCGCGCCGTGCGCTGGAGCAACGCAGCCTGGCGCGGGAAGTCACTTCGTTGCGTCGGCAACTGGCGGAACGGGATTCTCTCGAAGGCCGGATCATCGGCCGCTCGCCCGCCATGCAGAACCTGCGGGATTTGATCGCCAACGTTGCCGATACGTCGGCCAACGTGCTGATCGAAGGCGAGACCGGCACCGGCAAGGAACTGGTCGCACGCTGCCTGCACGACTTCAGTCGGCGGCACACCAAACAGTTCGTCGCGCTGAACTGCGGTGGCCTGCCGGAAAATCTGTTCGAAAGCGAAATCTTCGGCCATGAAGCCAACGCCTTTACCGGCGCCGGCAAGCGGCGGATCGGCAAAATCGAACACGCCGACGGCGGCACGCTGTTCCTCGACGAAGTGGAAAGCATGCCGCTGCCGCTGCAAATAAAACTGCTGCGGGTGTTGCAGGAACGCACCCTGGAACGCCTCGGTTCGAACCAGAGCGTGGCAGTGGATTGCCGGGTGATCGCGGCGACCAAGTCTGATCTGGATGAGTCGAGCAAGGCTGGCGAGTTTCGCAGCGACCTGTATTACCGCTTGAACGTGGTGACCCTCGAATTGCCACCGCTGCGCGAACGACGCGAAGACATCCTGCAATTGTTCGAACATTTTCTGCAGCAGTCGTCCCTGCGATTCGACCGTGCCGTGCCGGACCTGGACAACCAGACCCTGTCGAACTTGATGAGCCACGACTGGCCGGGCAACGTGCGCGAACTGCGCAACGTCGCCGAGCGTTTTGCCCTCGGCCTGCCGGCCTTCAAGAAATCCAGTGCAAGCGGCAGCAATCAGGGCGTGGCCTTCGCCGAAGCGGTAGAAGCCTTCGAACGTAACTTGCTCAACGACGCCCTGCAGCGCAGCGGCGGCAACCTGACCCAGGCCAGTCTGGAACTGGGCATGGCCAAGACCACCCTGTTCGACAAAGTGAAGAAGTACGGGCTGAGCCACTGATGGACCTGATCCTCAAAGCAACCCTGGGCGCGGCCGTGGTAGTGATCCTCGCCGCACTGGCCAGGACCAAAAACTATTACATCGCAGGATTGGTGCCGCTGTTTCCGACCTTTGCGCTGATTGCTCATTACATCGTCGGCAAGGGGCGTTCGCTGGAGGATTTGAAGACCACCATCGTGTTTGGGATGTGGTCGATCATTCCTTACTTCATCTACCTGGCGACGTTGTATGTGATGGTGGACCGGATGCGGTTGGAGGCTTCGCTCGCTGTAGCGGCAGTGGCCTGGTTGATGGCGGCTACGGTGCTGGTCACTGTATGGGTTCGCCTTCACGGCTGAGATTTTTGATCCTGCCCGAAACCCGCCTGTAGCAGCTGCCGAGGCTGCGAGGCTGCGAAGCAGTCGCAAAACTTGCCACCGTGTTCTTTCAGGAAAACGGCATTGATCGGATTACGACTGCTACGCAGCCTCGCAGGCTCGGCAGCTGCTACAAGTTTTATGGGAATCAGCTCACTGTCCCGCCCTTCGCGTCACTCATGATCTGCCGAATCGCCCCGACAAACGTCTCCACTGGCTGCCCGCCAGTGACGGCGTACTGCCCGTTGAAAACAACGGTCGGCACCGAACTGACGCCTCGCGACAGCCACAACTGTTCTTCCTCACGAACTTCTTTGGCGAATTCATCCGACGCCAGAATTGCCTCGGCCCGCTGCCGGTCCAGTCCCACACTTTGCGCAATCTGCGCCAGTTGAGCAGGGTCGGACGGATTGCCGCCCTCGGTGAAATACAACTTGAACAGCGCATCTTTCAGATTGAACTGCAACCCCTCCAGTCCCGCCCAGAACAGCAAGCGGTGGGCGTCGAAGGTGTTGTAGATGCGACTGTTGCCGTCCGTGCGAAACGCAAACCCGACCTCGGCGCCACGCGCGCGGATCATCTCGCGATTCTTCTGGGATTGCTCGGGCGTCGAGCCGTACTTCTCGGTGATGTGTTCGGTGATGTTCTGCCCTTCAGGCCCCATCTTCGGGTTCAGTTCGAACGGCTGAAAACGGATCTCGGCCTGCACCTCGTCACCCAGCAAATCCAGGGCCCGGGTCAGGCCGTAGAGGCCGACGACGCACCAGGGGCAGGACACGTCGCTGACGAAATCGATTTTCAGGGGGGGACTCATCACACACCTCGCAGACTGGAACGCGCCGGAAAGTTCGAACGATACACCCGAAGGCTGAGCCCGTGTGGCAGCCGTTCCACTATCCCTGAGGGAGCGGGGCTGGCCTGCTCCCACATTGGATTTGGGTGTTATAGAAGATTGTGTTCAACCACCGGATCAATCTGCGCCCAATGCGAGGGGTCTTCACGGTGGGCCTGCAAATACGGCAACACCGCCGCCAGCAACGGCGCCTTGAACGCTTCCTGGAATCGATGCGCCAGCCCTGGGATCAGCTTCAACTGACTGCCGCGGATATGCGCCGCCAGGTGCACACCATGCATGACCGGCAGCAACGGATCAGCCGTGCCGTGAACCACCAGCGTCGGAACACGCAGTTGATTGAGCAGCGCCACACGACTGCGCTCGGCGAGGATCGCCATGAT
Organism: Pseudomonas sp. UYIF39; assembly: GCF_029963765.1. Classification (GTDB taxonomy): domain Bacteria; phylum Pseudomonadota; class Gammaproteobacteria; order Pseudomonadales; family Pseudomonadaceae; genus Aquipseudomonas. The sequence continues at coordinate 118,018 of NZ_JALBYU010000015.1, read as the reverse complement.
CTGGCGCTTCACGCCCTCAGGGTTGAACGCCCGGTCATAAGACAGCGCCGCCTGATGCAGCAATGCCTGCCGATCATCGCTCACCGTCGGGCTGCCTAGCGCCGCCAGCAAATCGGCTTGCTGCTCCAGCGCCACTTCGCGATTGGGCGCCCCACGACGCGACAACAGTTGCACCAACGCCGCACTCGGCGCCGGCAAGCCTTCGGCCCCGGAACTGGTCATGATCAGGGTCAGGCTCTCGACCCGTTGCGGCGCCATCGCCGCCATATGCTGGGCGATCATCCCGCCCATGCTCGCGCCCAACACGTGGAATTGCTCGACGTGCAACGCATTCATCAAGCCAAAGGCATCGTCAGCCATATCGGTCAGGGTGTAAGGCGCCGACACCGGCAAACCGAGCTTGTAGCGCAGCACTTCGAACGTCAGGTTGGCGTCGGCGGGTGCTTGCCGCCAGGTCGAGAGACCGACATCGCGATTGTCATAGCGAATGACCCGAAAACCCTGCTGACACAACGCGACCACCACCTCGTCCGGCCAGTGAATCAACTGCCCGCCAAGGCCCATTACCAGTAACAGTGCAGGGTCCGACGCACGGCCGATGCTCTGGTACGCCAGGCTCACCTGTGCCAGATCGACCCGTTCGGTCGGAACATTGATATCGCAACGAGACGCCGCCAAGGACGGCAGGCCGAACAACAGCGCGGCCAGGAAAAAGAAAACACGCATGAAAAACACCGAAACGCAGGACTCCAGTAGAGCGCGAGTCTGATGAAGTTTGTTCAAGCGCGCTGCCACAGTTACGTGACAGTTTGATGAAGAGTGCTGAACGGTCAGATCGCGTGCCCATGAGGCTAGATCTTGACCGCGAGGAACTAGGGAACCGCGAGCCTCAAAACGTGTGAAAACATCATTTGTTCACTGCCATTGGTGCGTCCTACCGAGTAATTGATCAAGACCTCGCGACCCCTGTTTTCATCAAACCACCCTTGTGGAATGAGGAAGACATTGCCTGCGTTGGAGTCCACATTTTGCCATGCAGTATCTCGGGTAATGCTTCCTGACCATCGCACCCGGACCTGATAGCCAACCGGACCGACCACTCTCACGGACACGCTATTGCCGGCAATGGTGGGGGCCGGCAAATTCAACGCTTGAGGGTCGATATGAAGTGTCAGCCTTTCCGATTCCAGGGATACGCCCCCGGGAGTTTCTCTCACGGCATAGCTGATTTCAACGGTACTCCCTATATTGTCCATCACCTCTAACCTTGGAACCTTCACAATTCTCTTACCGGGAGGCGCTCCAACTTCATCACTAGAACTGTTGTAACTGACCCTCCCGTTCCAACGAACTGTCAGCCTATGATCAGCCGCCATATCCGGGTAGTGAGGAATTTCAACATCCAGACCCTCATCCTTATAAATATCGCTAATCCTTATATGTTCACCCGCCGCATCATAGGCCTTCGGCACGGAAGGTTTTATCTTGTCGGGATCTGGGAGAGGGGGCAACACAGCCTGGTCACTTGTTAAATACTCGAACGTGGCTTTACCTGTATAAACATCGGGCAATGTAATATGAATAATCGGCACCACGACTCCACCGGTTCGATCAAAGTACTTTCTCTGGTCAATTTTTGCGTTCTCCACACCACCCTTGACATAAAAAAAAGCTTCGATCGGTATCTTTTTTGGATCTGATTCTGGCCACGCTTTAATTCTAAACTCGTTGTGTTCACCAAAAGCTGTTTGCGAAATAAGGGCTGCTCTTACACGAATGGCTTCATTGAAAGCCCTGACAGCCTCTGCATTCAAGTTCGAAGTCACCATAAACGAACAGGAATAAGCATTAGGTCTGCGTTTGCCGTCCGGGTTTTGGAAATGCTCGAGCCATTGCTCTGCGGTCACAATTCCCTGTTCCCGACAAGGTTTACTGACCTCCGGAAACGGATAGGTAACGATACTGTCCCGACACCCAAACTGGCCTGCCGCGTTCCTGTAAAACGTTGCCCCATCCAAGGGGAAATAACATTTTACTTCAAGTTTATATTTGTCAGTTGGCGTGGCAAGCACAGGGAAAAATATAAAGCCATTAGCCCCCCTCCAAGGTGTCGCGAAAAAGTTGCTATCATCCCTCAAATAAGAAAAGGACACTGCATCCGTAGTGCTAGAAAACTCACTATGATCCCACGGATCGTAGTTATTACTGGTTTTGGTCACTCTTAACATTACGCCAGTACAAAGAAATGCTGGCGAGGTCGTACTTCCGCAATTAGCACGTTTATCACTGTACCGGCGAGTCAAGTTTTCAGCCACCGCTTCACCCGCCCGATCTCCAGCACTTTCAACATGAACCGGCGTTAAATCAACAACCTGTCCAGAACACCCAACCAGCAACAAACAATTTATAACTACTGATAGCAATCCAGCGATCACCCTCGCCTCGACTTTTCCACGGACAAACCAGCGAAAACACTTCATTGTAATATCTCAACCTTTTCCGAATTAGTGTTATTAGACGCAATCCCCCCCACGACGCCTACTGTCATATCTGACAGTTCTTTTCGGAAAATTAGATCAATTCAATATAGCGTCGACCCTTTCTATAACCAATATAGGTATCCAACTCTATTGCTCAACTGAGTCGGCCAAATAAAAAAAACCGTCGACCATTACCGGTTCGGCGGGTTTTGCTTTTTTTTAGCGCCCTGATGAGCCGATGATTTATGCCAGCACGCTCCGCAACTGCCGCGCCGCCGCCACCATGTTGACCAGCGCTGCCTCGGTTTCCGGCCACGCCCGAGTCTTCAACCCACAATCCGGGTTCACCCACAAGCGCTCAGCCGGAATGCGCTTCACCGCTTTGCTCATCAACTTGACCATCTCGGCCGTGTCCGGAACTCGTGGCGAGTGGATGTCGTAGACGCCCGGACCGATGTCGTTCGGGTAATCGAACGCTTCGAAAGCCTCCAGCAATTCCATGTCCGAACGCGAGGTTTCGATGGTGATCACGTCGGCGTCCATGGCGGCGATGGATTCGATCACATCGTTGAATTCGCTGTAGCACATGTGGGTGTGGATCTGGGTTTCATCCCGCACGCCGGATGCTGTGAGACGGAACGCTTCCGTCGCCCAGTCGAGATACTCCAGCCATTGCGCCCGACGCAGCGGCAGGCCTTCACGGAAGGCGGCTTCGTCGATCTGCACGATCTTGATGCCGGCGCTTTCCAGGTCGACCACTTCGTCACGCAAAGCGAGCGCCAACTGCTGCGCCTGAATTTTGCGCGAGACGTCTTCACGCGGGAATGACCACATCAGCATGGTCACGGGACCGGTGAGCATGCCTTTCATGACCTTGTCGGTCAGGCTCTGGGCATAGGTGATCCAGTCGACGGTCATGGCGTTCGGGCGGCTCAGGTCGCCGTAGATGATCGCCGGTTTCACACAGCGCGAACCGTAGCTCTGCACCCAACCGAACCGGGTGAACAGGTAGCCGTCCAGTTGCTCGGCGAAGTACTCGACCATGTCGTTGCGTTCGGCTTCACCGTGTACCAGCACGTCCAGACCCAAGCGTTCCTGAACTTGCACGGCATGGCGGATTTCGCTGTGCATGGCGTCGGTGTAATCGTTGGCCGACAGCTTGCCTTGCTTGAAGGCCTGGCGTGCCAGACGGATCGAACCGGTCTGCGGGAACGAGCCGATGGTGGTGGTCGGGAATGCCGGCAGTTTCAGCCGCGCACGTTGTTGCTCGATGCGTTTGGCGAACGGCGAGTGACGTTGGCTGTCCGTTGCGCCGATGGCAGCGATACGCGCCTGAACTTCGGCTTTGTGAATACGCGGCGACTCGGCACGGCTGGCTTGAATGGCACGGCTTTCGGCCAGGGCGGCTTGCACCTTGGATGATTGCGGGTCGTTCAAGGCATCACGCAGCACGGCGATTTCGCCACACTTCTGCACGGCAAACGCCAGCCAGCTTTTCAGTTCCGGGTCGAGTTTGTCTTCGCGATCCAGATCCACCGGGCTGTGCAGCAGTGAGCAGGAACTGCTGACCCACAGGTTGTCGCCAAAGCGTTCCTGGGCCGGTAGTAGTTGCGCCAGCACTTGCTCCAGTTCGCAGCGCCAGACGTTGCGACCGTTGACCAGCCCCACCGAGAGAATCTTGTAGGTCGGCAGACGGTCCAGCACTTGGCCGAGTTGATCCGGCGCACGCACGGCATCGATGTGCAGGCCTTGCACCGGTAGGCTGACCGCCAGGCCGAGGTTGTCTTCAAGACCACTGAAGTAGGTCGCCACCAGTTTTTTCAGCGGCGAGTATTGAAGGATGTGATAGGCGCGTTCGAAGGCGTTTTTCCAGGCCTGTGGCAGGTCGAGGGTCAGGATCGGTTCGTCGATTTGCACCCACTCCACGCCTTGGGCGGCGAGGCGACCGAGGATTTCGCCGTAGATCGGCAGCAGGCGTTCCAGCAGGTCGAGCTTGTCGAAGTCGTTGCCCTTGGCTTTGCCCAGCCACAGGTAAGTCAGTGGACCGATGATCACCGGTTTGACGTTGTGGCCGAGGGCCTTCGCCTCGTCGACTTCGTCGAACAACTGTTCCCAGCTCAGCTTGAACTGCTGGTCAGCGGTGAATTCCGGGACCAGGTAGTGGTAGTTGGTGTCGAACCACTTGGTCAGTTCCTGGGCGTATTGCGCTTTGCTGTGTTCGCCGCCGCAGCAGGCAGCGGTGGCGCCACGGGCCATGGCGAACAGGGTGTCGAGGGTCGGCAGGCCGCGCGAATCCTTGGCGCTGTCAAAACGGTCGGGAATCACACCGAAGGTCAGGGAATGGGTCAGGACCTGGTCGTACCAGGCGAAGTCGCCCACGGGCAGCAGGTCGATACCGGCGTCTTTCTGCAATTGCCAATGGGTGGCGCGCAATTGGCGGCCGACGCTTTTCAGCGCGTCCTGATCCAGATCGCCCTTCCAGTAGGATTCGAGGGCTTTTTTCAGTTCGCGGTCCGCGCCAATGCGTGGAAAACCAAGTGTATGGGCCAGAGCCATGGTGAATTTCTCCCTGTAAAAGATGGCCCTATTGTCGACACCCAAGCCAACATGAGACAAACTCAACCTTTTCGTGTTGATCACAAGTTTTCCTCATGGAGCCCCCGGTGCTTGAAATCCGTCATCTGAAGACCCTGCACGCCTTGCGCGAAGCCGATAGCCTGGTGGATGCGGCCGACCGCCTGCACCTGACGCAGTCGGCCCTGTCCCACCAGTTCAAGGAACTGGAGGAGCGCATGGGCATGCCGTTGTTCGTGCGCAAGACCAAACCGGTGCGCTTCACCAGCGCCGGTTTGCGTCTGCTGCAACTGGCCGATGCCACCCTGCCGTTGCTGCGCGGCGCCGAGCGCGATATCGCGCGGCTGGCCGGTGGCACGGCCGGGCGTTTGCACATGGCGATCGAGTGCCACAGTTGCTTCCAGTGGCTGATGCCGACCATCGACCAGTTCCGCGATGCCTGGCCGGAAGTCGAACTGGACCTGGCCTCCGGGTTCTCCTTCGCCCCGCTGCCGGCGCTGGCCCGTGGCGATCTGGATCTGGTGGTGACCTCTGATCCGCTGGAACTGGCCGGGATCACTTACGTGCCGTTGTTCACCTACGAAGCGATGCTCGCGGTGGCCAATCAGCACCGTTTGGCGAGCAAGGCCTACATCGTCCCGGAGGATTTGCTTACCGAAACGCTGATCACCTACCCGGTGGAGCGTGATCGGCTGGACATCTTTACCCGTTTCCTGGAACCGGCCGACATCGAACCGGCGCAGGTCCGCACCTCGGAACTGACGGTGATGATGATGCAATTAGTGGCCAGCGGTCGCGGTGTGTGCGGCATGCCCCATTGGGCGCTGCATGAATACAGCTCACGGGGTTATGTGAAGGCCAAGCGGCTGGGCGAGAAAGGTTTGTTTGCGACGCTGTACGCCGGGATTCGCGCCGACATGCTGGATGCGCCGTACATGCGCGACTTTTTGCTGACGGCCAAGGACACGTCGTTCTCGACACTCGACGGCGTCAGCGCCGTTCGATGAAAACCTGTGGGAGCTAGCTTGCTCGCGATGGCGGTCTGTCTGCTACATCAATGCTGACTGTGCCGCCGCTATCGCGAGCAAGCTCGCTCCCACAGGGATTTTCTGTGACCACATCTTTGGTGATCACCCTGGGTAGGGATGTCGGTGGCTTCAGATTTCCCGCCACATGTGGATTTTGTCGAAGTAGTCCTCGCCCACCCGTACCGCCAAAGGTTCGAGACCGAACTGGATGAAGCCGCAACGCTGGTACAGGTTGAACGCGGCGTCATTGCCGGCGGTGACGGTCAGCTGGACCAGCCTCAAACCTTTATGGTCCTGCGCTTCAGCCAGGGCGGCCTGCACCAGGTGATAACCGACCCCGCGTTGCCGGACTTTGCCGGACACGTACATGCCAAACAATGTCGCCTTGTGCCGGGCCTTTTCCCGAGGCTCGAAGGCCAGGCCGACGATGCCCGCCAACTCACCGCCTTCGAACGCACCGAACACCACGTCCAGCTTGCTGGTCAGACGCGACTCCCACCAACTCAACGGCATCACGGCGCGTTCGCGCACGCTGGAGGTAAACGCCTGGGGATGCAGGTCATAGGCTTCGAGCATCAGCGCTCGATAATCCAGGGCATGACTGGCATCAAGCCGTTCAATCCACATGGTCAAGCCATCCGTCGTTGTTCAATCATCAGTCGCACCGCCAGCGCCGACAGTACGAACCCCATGAAATAGCGCTGCACCGCCAGCCAGGTCGGGTTGTTGACGAACCAGGAGGCGATGCCCGCGGCGAACAGCGCGATCAGCAGATTGACGCTGAAACTGACGCTGATTTGGGTCAGACCCAGCGTGATGCTTTGGGTGAACACGGAGCCATGCTCAGGCGTGATGAACTGCGGAAACACCGACAAGTAAAACACCGCAATCTTCGGGTTCAGCGCGCTGGTGAGAAAACCCATGGTGATCAGTTTGCGTGACGAGTCCGGCGGCAACTGCTGCGCTTCGAACGGTGAACGCGCACCCGGTTTGACCGCCTGCCAGGCCAGCCACATCAGGTACAGCGCGCCGGCCCACTTCAGCACTTCGTAGGCCATCGGCACCGCCAGAAACACCGCAGTCAAACCGGCAGCCGCCGCGAAAAGGTGCACGAAAAACCCCGCGACCACACCGAGCAACGAGGTCACACCGGCCTTGCGCCCCTGGCAGATCGAACGGGAGATCAGGTAAATCATGTTCGGCCCCGGCGTCAGCACCATCAGCAATGCGGCAGCGGCGAAAATCAGCAAGTCTTGAAGCGGGATCATGGGCAGTCCTTCGTCCGGGAACAATCAGGCAGTTTCGGTGTGCGAGGCTCGATAAAACGGCAGGATCAGGTCCCGTGTCAATGGCGCCAGTGTGATATTGCCGTCAGTGGCCGGGTCGATCCAGCGCACCTCTTCAATCTCAGCCGCAGGCGATACGTCGGAATCGATGGCCAGTTGAAAGAGTTCGGCCTGGACGGTAAAACCCGGCTCATTGGCGGCCGGTGCCGAGAATTGCCCCAGATAAGTGGCGTGTGCCGGATCGATGACCAGGCCCAATTCTTCTTCCAGTTCACGGGCCAACGCGTGGACCGGTTGCTCATGGGCTTCGATCTTGCCCCCCGGTTGCATGAACGCTTCGGTGCCGCGCTTGCGGACCAACAGCGTGCGACCGTCCGGGCCGATCAACAGGGCGGCGGCGATGCGGATGAGACGGGGCGAAGCAGCGGATGGAAGCGTCATGGATCAGAGTCGTCCTTGGAAAAAGGCGCAAGGATCACATGGCCGCTGCCGCGTCGTCACCCCCGAAAAAATCACATCCTGCACCCGCGACTATGTAGTGGCTTGTTCCAGCAGCGCGGTCTCCTCTTCCTCCGGCACCTTCACGAAAATGCTGTATTTCGCACCTTCCATGGCTTCGAAGGCGATCAACTTCTCCACCAGCGGCCCATTCAACACCTTGCCGGCATTGAGCAGCAGCATGCCGTTGTCGGCATTGAGGTTGCGCGCCAGGATCATGCCCGCCGTCACTTCCCGTGTGGTCAGCACCTTCACTGACGGGTCGGCCAACGAGACATCGCTCAGGTACGCGGCACACACCTGTATGAAATCCTCCACCAACTCGGGATCGTAGAGTCGCCCGGCATAGCTGCGGATGTAGACCAGCGCTTCATCGCTGTTCATCTGCCGCTCAAGGATCAGCCCGCGCTGCAACTCGATGAAATCCACCGCGAGTTTCAGCAGCCGCGAACCGAACGGAATCGCCTCGCCCTTGAGCCGGTCGGGGAAACCACTGCCGTCCCAGCGCTCCTGATGGTGAAGAATCAGACGGGCGGCGTCCTTCATCGGATCGAGTGTCATCAACAGCGATTCGCTCTGCTTGGGATAACCGCGATAGCGCTCCCGATCGTTGTGGTGCAGAAGGTCCGCGGGCGCGGTTATCATGCTGTCGGTCCAGCTCAGTTTGCCGATGTTGTAGAGCGCTGCGGCCATGGTCAGGTCGCGACTGGTGCCCTCGTCCAGGCCATGAAGTTTGCAGTACACCCGCACCAGTTCGATGATCTGGCGGTTGGTCTGTTTGGCCGGCGGCAGGCGCAGGTTAGCTAGCAGCGAGAACACCTCGGTGCCGGTGACATAGCTGTGCTTGAGCTCTTCGTAGGCCAGGTCGAGCATGTCGGCGGTCTGCTGGAGTTCGGCGGTGCGGGCGGCGACGTGTTTTTCCAGGGTGATGTTGAGCGACTTCAACTGGTCGTTCTGCAGCCGGGTCAACTGTTCCAGGCGCTGGCGTTCGCGCTCGGAATGTTGATGAGCCAGGGCCTGGCGCAAGGTCAGGAGCATTTCCTCGTCATTCCAGGGTTTGCTGATGTAGCGGTGAATCTTCCCTTCGTTGATCGCTTTGATGATCGTCGGCATGTCGGCGTAGCCGGTGAGCAGAATCCGGGTGGTCGTCGGGTAAAGCTGATGGATGCGGGCCAGCAGCGTGGCGCCGTCCATATTGGGCATGCGTGCGTCGGTCATCACCAGGTCGATGGACTGTTGCGCCATGACCTCCAGCGCCTGGGCACCGCTGGTGGCCAGCAGCACCTCGTAGGGTTGGCCGCGTAACAGGCGACGCAGGCTGTTGAGGATTGACTCCTCGTCATCGACCAGCAGCACCTTGGGTTTATCGTTCAAAGTCGTGGGGAGTTGCTCTTCCATGGCGTCACCTCAAGTGAAACGGGCACATCGTTGCGGCAGGCCCCGAGGCAAACATCCCCTATTGCCGGAGCCTGACCTACAGGCTAGATGATTTTCAGCCCGCCAACGGAAATGATTCAGCTCATTGAGTTGCGCGAAGTGCGGGACAGACGACTATGCTCAGCTGACTCGGATCCAAATCTGTACGTTCGGCCAGGTGATCAGGGAAAGGAAGCCCCTCTATGAGTACACCGCACCAAACTGCTGCCGGTACTGGCGTATGTCGATAAATACGCTGCTGGCGCGGACCAACCGACGGATTCTTATCGTCGACGACACCGCCTCGATTCATGCGGACTTCGCCAAGATCCTCAGTCCGCCATCGATCGACGACGACAGCCTGATCAGCGCTGAAAATGCCCTGTTCGGCACCCCTGCGGCGCTATCGCTGCAGAGCTTCGTGCTCGACTCGGCGTTTCAGGGCCTCGAAGCCCTGGACAAGGTCGAGACGGCGCTGGCCAACGACATGCCCTATGCGATGGCCTTCATTGACATGCGCATGCCGCCGGGCTGGGACGGGCTGGAAACCATCGAACGGCTGTGGCAGGTCGATCCCAAACTGCAAGTGGCGCTTTGCACCGCTTATTCCGACTATTCCTGGGAAGACATCGACGAACGCCTGGAGCTGGGCGATCGCCTGCTGATTCTGAAAAAACCCTTCGATGCCATCGAAATCCGCCAGATGGCCAGCGCATTGACGGCCAAGTGGCAAATGACCCAAGACGCAGAGCTGAAGATGTCGTTGCTCGAACAGGCGGTCGAAGAGCGCACCCGAGAGCTGTCCGATGCCAACATCATCGTGCAGAACAGCCCCACCATTCTGTATCGGTTGCGCGGCGAGCCGTCGTTTCCGTTGATGTATATCTCGCACAACATCACCAAATACGGTCATGTCGCGGCGAAACTGGTCGCCTCGGCCAACTGGGCCCAGGAACTGATCCATCCCGATGATCAAACCAAGGTCGACACCGCCATGGCCCGGGTGCTGGACCGTCATGCGGCGGGCGCTTCCATCGAATTCCGGATGCGCACGGGCGAAGGAGCCTGGCGGTGGGTCGAAAACCGCTACATCCCGGTGCGCGACGATGAAGGCCGTTTGCTGGAAGTCGAAGGCATCATCATCGACATCACTGAACGCAAACTGGCCGAAGAGAAAATAGCCCTGCTGGCCCGCACCGACGGGCTGACCGGGCTGGCCAACCGCGCGACGCTGATCGAGCGGCTGCACCAGGCATTCGCCTCTGCGCGTCGGGGGGCGGCACCATTCGCCATGTTTTACCTGGACCTGGATCACTTCAAACGCATCAACGACACCCTCGGCCATCCGGTGGGCGACCTGTTGCTGCAAGAGGTTGCACGCCGGATCAAAGCCTGCGTGCGTGAAAACGATGTGGTCGCCCGACTCGGCGGTGACGAGTTTGCGATCTTGCAGCTGGAGGTCAGTGACCCGACCCAATCCGCAGCCCTGGCCGCCAAGATCCGCGATACGTTGGTACTGCCCTATTCCCTGGCCGGCAATGATGTGCGGGTCTCGGTGAGTATCGGCATCAGTAGCTGTACCCCGGAAAGCACCAGCGCCGACGGCCTGCTGACCCAAGCCGACATGGCGCTGTATCGCTCCAAGGAACAGGGCCGCAACCAGTACCACTTCCATTCCGAGGAGATCAATCAGGAGGTGGTCGAACGCATGACCATCGCCAGCGACCTGAGAGCGGCCATCGAACACGAGGAACTTGAACTGCATTACTGGCCGGAAGTGGACCTGAGCAGCGGCAAAATCCTCGGCATGGAAGCGCAAGTCAGCTGGAACCACCCTGAGCGCGGTTTACTGGAAGCCCCGGCGTTCCTGCCCGCTGCGGAAAGGACCGGCACCATCGTCGCGCTCGGTCACTGGGTACTGGATCGCGCCTGCCAGCAAATGCGCCAATGGCGCGACGAAGGCATGGCACCGCCGGTGATTGCGATCAAGCTGTCCCTGGCCCAACTCAAATGTGGTCCCGAACTGATCTATGACGTGCTGCGCACGACCGCGCGCTGGGAACTCTGCCCTTGGGACCTGCGCTTCGACGTCACGGAAGCGACGCTGGCCCAGACCAAATGGACCCACAACGATGTGCTGCCGCGCCTGCGTGAACTGGGCGTGAAGATCGCCATCGACGACTTCGGCACCGAATATTCCTCGTTCGACTACCTCAAGACCTACCAGGTCAATCACCTGAAACTCGCTCAGGCCTTCATCGACACCGCCGCCCGCGATCCGGCCAGCGCCAACACCTTGCGCGCCATCATCAACTTCGCCCGTGAAGTCGGGATCGGCATCATTGCCGAGGGCGTCGAAACCCAGGAGCAGCGCAGCTCGCTGATGGCCACCGGTTCACCGATGAACGCCCAGGGTTACTTCTTCAGCAAAGCGGTCAGCAGCCAGCAGGCCGCCGAGCTGCTGAAAGCCGGCAGCATCGTGCCCCCGAACCACGACATCGGGCAGATTCTGGACAACCCGCCACGCTTCACGGAGGACAAAGGATGAAAATGCCTTTCGTGCGGACTAACCGGCGCATCCTGATCATCGACGACACGCCCTCGATCCATGAGGATTTTCGCAAGATCCTTGGCCCGGAGATCGAAGGTGAAGAGCCCGGAGGTGAACAGACCCTCGCCGGTGCAGAAGAAGCCCTGTTCGGCACCGTGCAGCTTGATCGGCTGACGTTCCAGCTCGACTCGGCCTATCAGGGTCAGGAAGCCCTCGAACTGGTCAAGCGCGCCCAGGCCGAAGGTCGCCCCTATGCCATGGCGTTCACCGACATGCGCATGCCACCGGGCTGGGACGGCCTGGAAACCATCGAACACCTGTGGAAGGCCGACCCTCACCTGCAAATCGCGTTGTGCACGGCCTATTCCGATTACACCTGGGAAGACATGGCCGAACGACTGGAGTTCGGCGACCAGTTGCTGGTGCTGAAAAAACCCTTCGACAGCCTGGAAATCCGCCAGATGGCCAGTGCCCTGACCTGGAAATGGCAGATGGCACAGGACGCCGCGATGAAGGTCCTGAGCCTGGAGCAAACCATTGAGGCGCGGGTCCACGAACTGCTCAAGGTGTCGCACCTGTTGCAGTACGACGTACTGACCGAGCTGCCCAACAGCACGTTGCTCGGTGACCGGTTGAACCAGTCCCTGGCCCTGTCCCGGCGCCATGACAAGCAACTGGCCGTGATGTTTCTGGGCCTTGATCGCTTCAAGCGCATCAACAACGCCCTGGGCCATCCGGCCGGTGACGAAATGCTCAAGCAAGTCGGCCGCAACCTGGTGGCGACGGTGCGCGAGTCCGACTCGGTGTTTCGCTACGGTTCCGATGAATTCGTGGTGATCCTCGCCGACGTCCGCCATCCCCAGCAGACCAAGGGCATCGCCGAAAAACTCTTGAACGCCATCCGCGCACCCCAGCACATTGCCGGCCACGATCTGAGCGTGACCGCCAGCCTGGGCATCAGCATTTACCCGGACGACGGCTTCGATGCCATCGCGCTGATCAAGAAAGCCGAAACCGCGATGCGCAACGTCAAGGAAAGCGGCCCGAATGATTACAGTTTTTTTATTGACGAGATGAACCAGCGCGCCCGGGATCAGCAAAGCATCGAGAGCGGCATTCGCCTGGCGCTGGAACGCAACGAGTTTGTCCTGCATTACCAGCCAAAACTGGACTTGGGCAGTGGCCAGGTAGTCGGTGCCGAGGCGCTGATTCGCTGGCAAAAACCGGGGCACGGCCTGGTCTACCCCTCGGATTTCATCAGTGTGGCCGAAGACAGCGGTTTGATCGTGCCGTTGAGCAAATGGGTGCTGGCCGAGGCTTGCCGACAAGCCTGCGCCTGGCAGGCCGCGGGGCTGCCGAAAATCTATATGTCGGTGAATATGTCGGCCATCGATTTCCGTCAGCGGGACTTTGTCGACGGCATCGAACAGACACTCAAACAAACAGGTCTGGAACCGGCCTTGCTGGAGCTGGAAATCACTGAAGGCGTGTTGATGCAGAACATCGAAACCACGGTGAACGCCCTGACCCGGCTCAAGGCCATGGGCGTGCGGCTGGCCATCGATGACTTCGGTACCGGTTATTCCAGCCTGAGTTACTTGCGGCGTTTTCCCATCGACGTGCTGAAAATCGACCAGTCGTTCATTCGCGGCTTAAGCAGCGACAGCAACGACGCCGCCCTCGTCAGCGCCATCATCAGCCTGGGCCGGAGCCTCAAGCTGACCATCATTGCCGAAGGGGTGGAAACCCTCGAACAACTGGATTTCCTCAAGGCCCATCAATGCGAGGAAGGCCAGGGCTACTACTTCAGCAAAGCCGTGGAGCCGGACGCCTTCGTCCGGTATCTGGGGTCAGTGAAGCCCTTTTCATCCGCAGCCACGTGAACGATGCGCAACGACACACAGGCCCTACGCCAAGGAATTATCAGATGCCGCCTTCCTTTCACCGTCTGCTATTGGCGCCGTTGTTCGCGCTCTGCCTGAGCGCCAGTGCCGCGCCACTGGATGAAGCGCTCAAACCACTGCCGGCGGTGCCCCAACAGAATCCACTGCGGGTCGAACTCGGTCGTCAGTTGTTCAATGAACCGCGCTTGTCGGTCGACAGCTCACTGTCCTGCGCCAGTTGCCATCGACTGGAAAACGGCGGTGCCGACAACAAGGCGTTTTCCATCGGTTTCGCCGGCCTTCCGTTGACGATCAACACCCCTAGCGTGTTCAACGCCAGCCTGAACTTCCGGCAATTCTGGAACGGCCGCGCCGACACTCTGGAAACCCAGATCCACGGCGTGGTGCAAAGCCCCAGTGAGATGGGCAGTAACTGGGAACATGTGGTGCAGACGCTGACCGCCGATGCGGCTTATCAGACCTCGTTCACCAACGCCTACCCGGACGGCGTGACCATGAACAATGTGCAGAATGCCCTGGCCACCTATGAACGCACGCTGATCAGCGCCAACTCGCGTTTCGACCAATACCTGCAAGGCGATACCGACATTCTCACCCTCGACGAGAAATACGGTTACCAACGCTTCAAGGACTACGGCTGCATCGCCTGCCATCAGGGCGTCAACATCGGCGGCAACATGTTCCAGAAGTTCGGGGTCATGGGCGACTACTTCAAGACTCGGGGTAACCCCACCGAAGCCGACCTGGGCCGCTATCTGGTCACCAAAGACGAAGAGGACCGCAACGTGTTCAAGGTCCCGAGCCTGCGCAACGTCGCCGTGACCGCTCCGTACTTTCACGACGGCTCGGCCAAGACTCTTGAAGAGGCGGTGGATGTGATGTTCAAGTTCCAGCTCGGTCGTATTCCCTCTGCCGACGACAAGACGCTGATCATCAAATTCCTCAAGACCCTGACCGGTGAATGGGGAGGCAAGCCCTTATGAAAATGTCTAACCGCCGCAACCTGGCGTTGCTCGGCGTCGTGGCCCTGATGCTGGCTTCAGTGCTGCTGTTTCTGTACCTCAAATCCAGCTCGAACCAGACGACGACCTACACCGAATCCCGGGACTTGATCGGCCGGATCAAGCAGCTGAACGCACAATGGGAAACCGAGATCCTCAAGGCCAGGGTCGCCATCAGTCACAACTACGATCCGTTGGTCACACCGCTGACCGAGATAACGACCTTTTGGGAGCGGTTCGACACGATGGAGTCGAGCCATGGCCGCAACGACTCGCCCGTCTGGCGCGCCAGCCATGATGCGTACCTGAACGCCATCCAGGAAAAGACCCGCTTGGTGGAGCAGTTCAAGTCTCACAACGCCGTGCTGCGCAACTCACTGGCGTTCCTGCCCACCGCCGAGGACGGCATTCAGGAACAGCTGTCCCGGTTGGTGGATGAGGACCAACTGCAACTTCAGAACATTGCCACCGACACCTATGACTTGCTGCTCAGCAGCCTGGAGTTCGCTCAGGTCACCTCCGATGACAAGGCCGCCGACATCCTGCTCGGGCTGAACAAACTGGAGGTCAACAAACTGCGATTACCGGAGCAGTTCCACAGTCCGATCGATATTCTGAGCAACCACATTTCCCTCATCCTGCGTGAGCAGCCGGTGGTCAATCGCTTGCTGGAAAACATCGAAGCCGTTCCCGTGGCCGAACGCCTGGACAATATTACCAACCTGCTGAACACCGACCAGCAGCGGACCGATGCGGTCGACCAGCGCTATCATTTCTACATGCTGTTGTTTTCAGTGCTGCTGGTGTTGCTGCTGGTGTACCTGGCGATTCACCTGATGCGCAGTTTCACGGTGATCAATCGCGTCAACAAAGCCCTGCAAACCGCCAATGAGGACCTGGAGCTGCGGGTTGAAGAGCGCACCCGCGAACTCAAGGATACCCAGAGCGAACTGCTCGACACCGCGCGTCAGGCCGGCATGGCCGAGATCGCCACCAATGTGCTGCACAACGTCGGCAACGTGCTCAACAGCGTGAACATTTCGGCCGACCTGGTGAGCCGCAAACTGCGCGCCAGCAAAGCGCAGGGCCTGGGTAAGGCCATGCAGCTGATCAACGACCATCCAGGCGACCTCGGCACCTTTCTGACCGAGGACGCGAAAGGCAAGTTGCTACCGGGTTACCTGAATCAACTGGTGGACGCGATAGCCCTGGAACAACAAAGCATGACCGAAGAGCTGGCCCAACTGACCAAAAGCGTGGACCACATCAAGGACATCGTCGCCACGCAGCAATCCTACGCGGGCGCCAACAGCCTGATGGAACCGCTGCACATCAGCGAATTGCTGGAAGATGCCCTGCGCATGAACTCCGGCGCCCTGACCCGACACCACGTCACGGTAGTCAAGGAGTACGGCGACGTGCCGCAGGTCATGGGTGATAAGCACCGGTTGCTGCTGATCCTGATCAACCTGATCAGCAACGCCAAATACGCCATGTCCGACCTCAGCAATCGCCCGCGACAAATGACCCTGGGGGTCAAAATCGTCGAAGACAAGACCCTGCAAGTCAGCGTCAAGGACGACGGCGAAGGCATCGCCGAGGAAAACATGACGCGCATCTTTGCCCACGGGTTTACCACCCGCAAGGAAGGCCATGGCTTCGGCCTGCACAGCTGCGCGCTGGCCGCCATTGAGATGAATGGCCACCTCACCGCCCAAAGCGACGGACCGGGCAAGGGTGCGCTGTTCACGTTGCAGATCCCGCTGAAAACCGTACCGGAGGAAGCATGAGCGAGCTTTCGAACCGACGCATTCTGCTGATCGATGACACCCCGTCCATTCACGTGGATTTCCGCAAAATCCTCACGCCCATGCCGGAACAGACCGTCGAACTGGACGAGATGGAGGCCGCGCTGTTTGGCAACGAAGTGAAATCAACCAGTGCGCTGTTCGAGCTGGACTCGGCCTATAGCGGCCAGGAAGGCCTGGGCAAACTGAACGAAGCCTTGCAGGAAAACCGCCCCTACGCCCTGGCCTTCGTCGACATGCGCATGCCCGAGGGCTGGGACGGTGCGCAGACTATCGAACATTTGTGGCAGGCCGACCCGCGCCTGCAAGTGGTGGTGTGCACCGCCTATTCCGACTATTCCTGGGATGAACTGCTCGATCGATTGAAGGCCCATGATCGACTGTTGATCCTGAAAAAGCCGTTCGACAACATTGAAGTCCAGCAAATGGCCAACACTTTGCTGACCAAATGGGACATGACCGAACGGGCCAGCGTGCAGATGGACCATTTAGGGCAAATGGTCGAACGCCGAACCCGGCAGTTCACAGAGGCCAGCGTTGAGTTGCAGCGGGAAATCGACGAGCGTAAACAGCTTGAAACCCAATTGGTGCAATCGGAAAAACTCGCTTCATTGGGGCAACTCGCAGCCGGCGTCGCTCATGAAATCAACAACCCCATCGGCTTCATTTCCTCCAACCTCGGCACCCTGGATGGCTACTTCAAACAGCTGCAGGAAATGCTCGACGCCTATCGGGATGCGGAAGAGGCAATCGGCTCCAGCGAGCTCGTCGAGCGTTTGCACCAACTGCGCGAACGGGTCGAGCTGGAGTTCCTGCGCGAGGACATTCCGCTGCTGATCAAGGAATCCAAGGACGGCATCAACCGGGTCGGGCAGATCGTCAAGGACCTGAAGGACTTCTCCCGGGTGGACTCCAATCAGGAATGGCAGTGGGCCAATCTGCAACAGGGCATCGAATCGACCTTGAACATTGTCGCCAACGAACTCAAGTACAAGGCCGATGTGCTCAAGGAATATCAGGACCTGCCCGACATCGAATGCCTGCCTTCGCAAATCAATCAGGTGATCATGAACCTGATCGTCAACGCCTCTCAGGCCATCGGCCCCGAGCGTGGCACCATCACTTTGCGCACTGGGCTTGAAGGGGAAACGGTGTGGATCGAGGTCGCAGACACCGGCGCCGGCATTGCGCCGGACTGCCTGCTGAAAATCTTCGACCCATTCTTCACCACCAAACCGGTAGGCCAGGGGACAGGGCTGGGGTTGTCCCTGTCCTATGGCATCGTGAAAAAACATCGGGGGGATATTACGGTGCGCAGTGAAGTTGGCGTGGGAAGCACATTTCGGGTCCAGTTGCCGATTCACCAATCCAAACCGTTCCCGCCTACGTAGCCTCCTGGAAATCCATCTCCGGTGGCTGACGACGGAAACCGCCGGTCAGCACCGCCAGGTACACCACGCCAATCGCCAGCCAGCTCAGCCCCAGATAGATCGCCAGGTGATCGAGGCTGACCATCAGCCACAAATCTGCCGCCAGACCGATAAACGGGAACAGCAGGAACAATACGAATTCACGCAGCCCTTTGTGCTCACCGCCAATCCAGTAGTGAAAGATCACCGACAGGTTCACCAGACTGAACGCCAGGAACGCGCCGAAGTTGATGAAGGAGGTTGAGGTGGTGACGTCCAGTTTCAGCGCCAGCAACGCGACCACGGCGCACAACAGAATGCTGTTGACCGGTGTGCCAAAGCGTTCATGCAAAGTGCCGAAGAATGATTTTGGCAGCACGCCGTCACGGCCCATGGCGAACAACAGCCGCGAGCCGCTGGCCTGCGCCGACAGACCCGACGCGAACTGGCCGACGATCAGGCCGATCAGGAAGATCGACACGAACAGGTCACCACCGATGTTGCGGGCAATTTCATAGGCTGCCGAGTCGACGCTGTCGAACTGGAACGATGGATGCGCGATCTGTACGAAGTACGACACGCCGACAAAGATCAACCCGCCGATCAGGGTGATCAGCATGATCGCTCGCGGGATGGTTCGGCGCGGGTCGCGGGTTTCTTCGGTCAGGGTGCTGACCGCGTCAAACCCGAGGAATGAATAACAGGCGATGGCTGCACCGCTCATGATCAGCGGCATCTGCATGTCACCGTTGAAGAACGGTTTGACCGACCACAACGGCGTGCTCGCATCACCACCGACGTAATGAACGCACAGCGCGACAAAGGCGATCAGCACCAGGAACTGCACCAGCATCAGCAACGCGTTGATGCCGTTGGCCAGTTTCAGACCGACGATGTTGATCGCACTGGTGATGCCGATGAACGCCAGCACCCAGATCCACTGCGGCACGGCCGGGAATGCGGAGTTGAGGTAGGCCGCGCCGATCAGCCAGATCGCCATCGGCAGGAACAGGTAGTCGAGCAGCACGGCCCAACCGGCGATGAAACCGAGTTTCGGGCTGATCGCTTTGCGTACATAGCTATACGCCGAGCCAGCGACGGGGAACGCCGAGGCCATTCGGCCGTAACTCATGGCGGTGAAAAACATCGCCACCAGCGCCGCCAGATAAGCGGCCGGGACCATGCCGGCGGTGGATTGAGCGAGGATGCCAAAGGTGCCGAGCACAATGATCGGCGTCATGTAGGCAATGCCGAACAGCACCACCGAACCCAATGACAGGGTGCGTTGCAAACGAGCCATGAGCGACTACTCCGAATTTATTAGATTTATGGCAGAGCCGAGTTCGGCGCTAAATTTCGGGTGTTTCATTGTTGTTCTGGTTTTTTGGCCGACAGGGATGTATTGCCTGTCAGGGCCTCATCGTCGGAACGCCGCCCGGAGCAAGCTCGCTCCCACAGGGGATCTCGGGAGTTCACACATCCAATGTGGGAGCGAGCTTGCTCCTGGCGGCGTTCCGACGATGAGGTCAGCACAATCCACAAAGTATCCGGATCAGCTCTTAGGAATCATCAGCTCCCGCAATCCACAAGCATGCTCAACAATCTCCCCCGGCAACCGCAGCCGCTGATCATCCAGATACCGATAATCCTCCCGCGCCGCCGTCAGCTGATTCAGGTCCAGCTCCACTGCAAACTGCCCCTCCTCCCGCCCGGCCTCGAACAACAAAGTCCCCAACGGATCCACCAACGCACTGCCACCCGCAAACACCAACCCGCCATCGCCCTCTTCCACCCGGTTGACCATCAGCGCAAACGCCTGGTTTTCCTGGGCGCGAGCCATGATCGCGGTGCGGTGAGTCGGGCCGTAAGGGTCCATGTTGCCGTTGGTGACGATCAACAGTTCGGCACCCAATTGCGCCAGGGCCCGGGCGGTTTCCGGGAATTCGATGTCGTAGCAAATCAGCAGGCCGACCCGCACACCGTTCCACTCACACGTGGCGTAACGGTCACCGGCCTCGAACACACCGCGATCCGATGCCCAGAGGTGCGTCTTGCGATATTTCAGCGCGATACCTTCGGGGGTGATCAGCAGCGTGGTGTTGTAGAAGCGGCCGTTGTCGTTCTCGGCCATGCCGATCACCACCGCGATGTTGTGTTCACGGGCGGCCGCCTGAATGGCGCTGACGGTCGGGCCGTCCAGCGGTTCGGCGGCTTCGGCCAGCGCTTCAAGGGATGGAAAGCCCATCAAGTGGGTTTCGGGAAACACGATCAGCTGCGTATCGGCAGCACAGGCAGCCATCGCCTTCAGAGCGCGTTCGAGGTTGTAAGCCGTGTCGTTGTCACGGCCCGCCAACTGGGCGAGTTCGACTTTCATGGGTATTCCTTGTTCTTGACCAGGCTGGCAGAAAGATTGCCCGGTCGGTGTCTGTGCGCCAGTATGCGCAGCAAGCCACCGGCCGGGAAATCACGCCGCTGGGGTAACCCGATAGGGGTAGAGGCATGACACTTTCGTTAGACGACATCGCGTGGCACCGCTCGGTCGGGCAACTGATCGACGCCCTGGACAAGCCGAATTTCTGGACGCAGCTTGTACGCTTGCTGGATCAGTACGTGACCTTCGACAGCTGGGTGGCGCTGCTTTTCAGCGCCGATCAGCACCCGCAAGTGTTCGCCGAATGCCCGGGCGCGGACGGCAGTCCCGATCAGTTGTTCCAGGATTATCTGCGTGGGTTGTACCTGCTTGATCCGTTCTACATCGCCTGTCGCGAGCAATCGCGCACCGGGCTCTATCGCCTGTCGGAAGTGGCGCCGGAGCATTTCGAGCTGACCGAGTATTACCAGCGCTACTTTCGTCTGAATGTGGTGGCCGATGAAATCCAGTTCAATTGCCAACTCGAAGGCGACCGCACGTTGTGCCTGTCACTGGGCAGCAAGCAGCGTTTCAGCGGCCAGCAGATTGCCTTGCTGTCGCTGATCCAGCCCTGGGTGTTCGGCCTGTTGCGCCAGCGCCTGCCCTACGAAATCAACGAAGTCGTGGCCCTAGCGCCAGCACCGCCGCAAGTCGACTGGCGCGTGCAGCTGGAAGCGTCAGTGCAACAACTCAAAGGCGCGCAATTGACCGCCCGGGAACTGGACGTCGGGCGCTTGATGCTCAGCGGTTGCTCCAGTAAGGAAATCGCCCGCAAGCTGGAAATCTCTGTCGAAACCGTGAAAGTCCATAAGAAACACATGTACAGCAAACTGGGGATCAAATCCCAGTCAGAGCTGTTTTCGATTTTTCTCCAGGCACAAAATGCCTGAATGTTCAGTGGAATGCTTTTCTGTGGGAGCGAGCTTGCTCGCGATTGCGGTCTTTCATTCAGCATTGATGTCGACTGGATCACCGCCATCGCGAGCAAGCTCGCTCCCACAGGGTTCTCCATGTCCACTACAACCGAGTCCGAACCCAAGGAAACCGTATGAGCCTGTCACTCCTGAGCCGCTACGCCTTCTTTGCCGTCTGTGTGATATTCACCCTCGCCAGCCTGCCCTTCCTGGAGCACGACTGGCTCTGGCCGATCACCGTCGTCACCGGCATTCTCAGCCTCGTGGGCCTATTCGATCTGCTGCAAAGCCCTCACGCCGTGCGCCGTAATTACCCGATCCTCGGCAACATCCGCTATCTGGTGGAGGGCATTCGCCCGGAAACGCCAGTACCTGCTCGAGTCCGACAGCGACGCCCTGCCCTTCTCCCGGGCCCAGCGTTCGCTGGTCTATTCGCGCGCCAAGAACGAAAGCGCCGACAAACCCTTCGGCACGTTGATCGATGTGTATCAGTCGGGTTTCGAATTCATCGGCCACTCCATGCGCCCGGCGCCGTTGAGCGACCCGAGCGGTTTTCGGGTCATCGTCGGCGGCCCGCAGTGCACGCAGCCGTACTCGGCATCGGTGTTCAACATCTCGGCCATGAGCTTTGGCTCCCTCAGTGCCAACGCCATTCGCGCGTTGAACCAGGGGGCGAAACTCGGCAACTTCGCCCACGACACCGGCGAAGGCAGCATCAGCGTCTATCACCGGGAAAACGGCGGCGACCTGACCTGGGAACTTGGCAGCGGCTACTTCGGCTGTCGCACCGCTGACGGGCGCTTCGACCCCGAACGCTTCGCGGCACAAGCGCAGACGCCCCAGGTGCGGATGATCGAAATCAAGATGAGCCAGGGCGCCAAACCCGGCCACGGCGGGATTCTGCCCAAGCACAAAGTCACCAAGGAAATCGCCGAAACCCGCGGCATCCTGATGGGCGAAGATTGCATCTCGCCGTCGCGGCACAGTGCGTTTTCCACACCGATCGAACTGATGCACTTCATCCAACAGTTGCGCGAACTGTCCGGCGGCAAACCGGTGGGCTTCAAGTTCTGCCTGGGTCACCCATGGGAATTCATGGGCATCGCCAAGGCCATGCTGGAAACCGGCATCCTTCCCGACTTCATCGTGGTCGATGGCAAGGAAGGCGGCACTGGCGCCGCGCCCGTGGAGTTCACCGACCACATCGGTGTGCCGATGCGCGAAGGCTTGCTGTTCGTGCACAACACGCTCGTCGGCCTGAACCTGCGAGACAAAATCAAACTCGGCGCCAGCGGCAAGATCGTCAGCGCCTTCGACATTGCCAGTGTCCTGGCCATCGGCGCCGACTGGGCCAACTCGGCACGCGGCTTCATGTTCGCCATCGGTTGCATCCAGTCGCAAAGCTGCCACACCAACAAATGCCCAACCGGTGTCGCCACCCAGGACACCCTGCGCCAACGCGCACTGGTGGTTCCGGACAAGGCCCAACGCGTCTTCAACTTCCACCGCAACACGCTCAAGGCCCTGGCCGAAATGCTCGCTGCTGCCGGGTTGGAACATCCTTCGCAATTGTCGGCCAAGCATTTGGTAAGGCGCATGTCGGCGACCGAGATCAAGTTGTTCTCGCAGTTACATGTGTTCTTGAAACCGGGGGAATTGCTCACCGGAGAAGTGAGCGGCGAGTTTTACTCGCGGATGTGGCAGATGGCGCGAGCGGATAGTTTCGAGCCGAATGAGGTCGTAGCGGCCTGAACCCGACTGCCCCTGTCATCGCGCTTCACCAGTGAAGCGCCTTAATCAGGGCTGGCTCTTTCATGACAATAAAACCGTAATCGCCCAGCAGATAAATCCGGTAGTACTGGCTTTCCACCACCGGTGGATAACCCTGATAACCCAAACTCGTCGCGTTACGTCGCTCCTTCTCCGCCACCACGTTGGTGATCCCCACTTTCGGCAGGTTCTCGGCCAGCATGTAAAAGTCGATGTTCAGCAAATAGTGCAACACCGGCATCTGCTTGAACGAGCCCGCCGCCCCCAGCAGCCAGTGATCGGAATAGGTCACTGACAGGTAAATGCGCTTGGCCTCGCGCAGTTGTCGATTCGACGCGATGTCGTGTTCAAGACTCAATAGCGCGCTGGACGCAAAGGCTTTCTGCACCGTCAGCACACGCCCATAGGCATACGAAATCGAAAGCATCGCCAGCAGGGGAACCACCAACAACAGCGACAACCGCTCGTGGATTCGTGCCAGCGCCAGATGACTCAAATAGAACAACAGCACCAACACGACCGCGAAGCCCATCAGGGTCCTGGCGCCTTCATTGAAGTCCCGGAAAAACAGCGCGACACCCGACACCAGCAGCGTCACGACCGGCAATGTCAGTAAACACACCAGACCGATCAGGATTTTCTTCAACCCGGTGTCCTGACGTCCCAGCACGTTCAGCCCCAGCCGGACACTGCCGGCAATGGCACACAGCAGCAGTGCGGCGAACACCCAGGCAAATCCGCCGTGAAACAGCAGCACGACTTTTTCCAGCACCCGGGCGATGTTGATTTGAAGTTGCAGCAGGGGCTGCGTCGTCCAGTTCAACAACAAGGTGCGATTTCCACTCATGAACGGATAAGCACTGACGCTGTAAATCAACCAGCCCAGGATGGCCTGCGATATTTTCCAGCCAATCAACTCGCACCACTGCGGCCAGGCCAACTTGTCATTCGCGTTCCTGAGCAGTTCCAGGCAACACAGGCCCAGAAACACATTGAGGCTCACCTGATAGAGCCCCAGCGCCAGCGCAATCAGGAACGAGGGCACTAGCCAATGAACGATGCGCGAGGGATGACGGAAGGTGATTGCGTAGATGACCGCCACCACGCTCAAGGCCGTGGCGGGTCCGTCGTATTGATAGGACAGGTTTTGCAAAAAGAACGGGTTGTACCAGAGCGGCAACGGCACCAGGCAACAGGCAATCGTCGGTTGCGGGTAGTAATGAAACGTCAGGCTGGCCAACGCCGCGGCCATGGCCAGCGTGGCGATCAACAGTGGCAGCGGAAAGATGTTCGGCGCGGCATTGCTGAAGGTCAGCAGGTTGTAGAACAACTCGGTGAATAACCGTCCCTGCTCCGCCCAGGCCGAACCGGCCGCGGCCGACAACGATCGCCAGTTGTCGTCGATATACGGATAGTCCGCGAGGATCAGCGGCACCACATACACAAAGGTCGCCAACAGAAAAAACAGCCAGACCTGCCGACGCCCGAGTTCCTTGCTGAAAAAATCGCTGAACCTGCCCATGCTAAATCCCGAGCCGGTCTTTACCGCCCACGACGTCTTTGACGATATAGCGCGGGCGATGCTTGGCTTCGATGTAGATGCGGCCGACGTACTCACCGAGGATGCCGATGCCGATCAACTGCACGCCGCCGAGAAACAGAATCGCGGTCATCAACGACGGGTAACCGGGGACGCTGTTGCCGAAGAAAATCTTGTCCAGCACCATGTACACCGCGTAGAGCACCGCGAAGATCGAAATTCCGCCACCGACGTAAGTCCATAAACGCAACGGCACCGTACTGAACGAGGTCACGCCTTCCAGCGCCAGGTTCCAGAGCTTCCAGCCATTGAACTTGCTGGTGCCTGCCACTCGCTCGGCTCGCTCGTATTCCACCACCACGGTGGTGAACCCGGCCCATGACAGCACGCCTTTCATGAACAACTGGTGCTCGGGAAGCGCGCGAATCACGTTGACCACCTTACGGTCCATCAGCCGGAAATCGCCGACGTTTTCTTCGATGCGGGTGTAAGCGATACGGTTCAGCACACGGTAGAACAGCGACGCGCTGTGGCGTTTCAGGTAACTGTCGGCGGTGCGATCCCGGCGTTTGGCGAGCACCACATCAGCACCTTTTTGCCATTCGCCAATCAACCGCGGGATGACGCTGATCGGGTCCTGCAAATCGACATCCATGGGAATCACCGCATCGCCGGTGGCATATTCCAGGCCGGCGAACAACGCCGGCTCCTTGCCGAAATTGCGCGAGAAGTTGATCAGCAATACCTGATCATCGGCCTGCGCCAGGGTCTTGACCTCCTCAGCCGTCCGGTCGGAACTGCCATCGTTGATGAACACGATTTCGACCTCAGCCTGGTCAAGCCTCAACTCGCGACGCACGGCCTGATAAAACAGACTGATCGCCTGTTCTTCATTGAATACCGGAACGATCAACGAGACTTTCATGCACTACGCTCGCGAAAGACCACGTACTTTGAAAACAGAAAGCCCAGCACCAGGCTCAACGCTGAAAAAATAGCCACCGTCAGCAGACCGTGAAACCTCCACACGTCGCCTGCATGGCCGACGCCCAGACTCAGCGCCCCCATGGTGCCCAAGAATAGAAGATAACCGCCGACCGACGCCTTGGTATCGAAGGTGTACAGCGCGTTCATATAGAAGGAAAACGAGGCGGCCACGCAGAAGGCAGCCAGGTTACTGACAGCCTGACTGAAGCCAGCCCCCACGCTCAGCAGGAAGAAGATTTGCCAGTGAATCAGCGTGTTGGCGACCCCGACCACCGTGTAGCTGGAAAATCCTTTCCACAAGAACCTCATGGTGAATCTCCCGTTTCACTTCATAAAACTTTGAACCTGTCTACTGTCAGAAATCACAGGTCTGACGACCTTTCAGACCAGCGGTCAGGGCTTGCCTGAATGCCAGGAGACATCCCGTAATATCCCGGTTTTGCAATTACCCGCGAATCACGCCACCCTGCGCGCCGCCAATAAGCGGCGCGCAATCTTTGGCGCCTCGGCTACTCCTTATCCCGACACCCGTTCACGAGCCCGCCGTCATGACGTTTGAGCGCGATCACCGAATCGACTTTTTTCGCGGCCTGGCGCTGATCTTCATTTTTTGGGATCACGTGCCTCACAACCCCCTAGGCCAAATCACCCTGCGCAATGTCGGTTTCAGCGATGCCGCAGAAATATTCGTGTTTCTCGCCGGCTACGCGGCCGTGCTGGCCTACGGCAAAATCCTTGCGCGCGATGGTTACCTGATCGCCTGCGTGAAGATTCTGCGGCGCGTCTGGGTGCTCTACGTGGTCCATATTTTCCTGCTGGCCATGCTGATGGGCATCGTGTTCTTCGCCAACAGTCATGTGGAAACCCGCGATCTGGTGGAGGAAATGGGCATGCATCACTTCATCACCAACCCCCAGCAAGCGTTGACGGATGAATTACTGCTGCGCTTCAAGCCGAACCTGATGGACCCGCTGCCGCTGTACATCGTGCTGCTGGCGGGATTGCCACTGGTCCTGCCGTTGCTGGTGCGCAAGCCGTGGGCGGTCGTCGCGGTGTCATTGGCGGTGTACCTGCTGGCACCGCGGTTGGGCTGGAACCTGGCGGCAATCAAGGACGGTGTGTGGTACTTCAACCCCGTCACCTGGCAACTGCTGTTTATCCTCGGCGGCTTTATGGCGATTCACGGGCAGCGGCCACGGTTGCCCGACGCTCGCCCGCTGTTGCGCCAGCCCCTGTTTGTCAGCGCGTCAGTGTACGTGGTGGTGACCGGCGTGATGACTGTCTCCTGGCGCTGGCCGGAAATACACGATGCCCTGATGCCCGCCAGCCTGAGCAACCTGCTGTACCCGATCAGCAAGACCGATCTGTCGCCGGTCCGTCTGCTGCACTTCCTGGCGCTGGCCTATGTCACCGCCAGGCTCTTGCCCGGCAGTGACTGGACGCAAAACTGGCTGGCGCAGCAATGCTGTCGCATGGGGCGCTACTCACTGGAAGTTTTCTGCCTCGGCGTGCTGTTGGCGCCCTTGGCGGACATGCTCAACGCCCTGACCGATGATGCGTTTGCCATGCAGGTTTTCACAGCGTTGGTGGGTGCCGGGGTGATGGCGTTGCTGGGGGCGTGGCTGGATTTCAACAAGCGGTTGAATCGGCAAATGTCGGTGGCGGCCGCTTAAGATCTTTTGACCCTCCAAACGCAAAAGCCCCGATCATCACGACCGGGGCTTTTTCATTTCAGGCGTTACCTCTTACGAAGCCGAACGCACCGCACCCTGCGACACATTGGTCGGTTGCAGCTTGAACACGTAGAACAACAACGTCAGCAGGACCAGGAACCCCGGGCCTACATAGAGCGCCACGCGAGTGTCCGGGAAGTACGCCATCAGGCCGACCACCAGTACCAGAAACGCCAGCGCCAGATACGAGCTGACCGGGTACAACCACATCTTGTATTTCAGGCCGGCACGTTCGCTGGCGCTCAGGCCTTGGCGGAAATTGAGCTGGGCCAGCAGGATCATCACCCAGGTCCAGATCGCGCCGAAGGTGGCAATCGCCGTCACCCAGACGAAGACTTTTTCAGGCACCAGGTAGTTGAGCAGCACGCCCAGCAACAAGGCACCGATCGACAGCAGCAAGGCGCGACGCGGCACGCCGTTGTTCGAGGTCTTGGCGAAGCCGGCCGGGGCCTGGCCATTCTGCGCCAGGCTGTAGAGCATGCGCCCGGTACTGAATATGCCGCCGTTGCAGGACGACAGTGCCGCGGTGATCACCACGAAGTTGATGATGCCGGCGGCGGTCTTGATGCCCAGGCGCTCGAAGGTCATCACGAACGGACTGCCCTGAGTGCCGATTTCGTTCCACGGGTAGATCGACAGGATCACGAACAGCGCGCCGACATAGAACAGCAGAATCCGCCAGAACACCGAGCCGATCGCATTGGGAATGGTCTTCTGCGGGTTCTTCGCTTCACCAGCGGTCAGGCCGATCATCTCGACGCCGAGGTAGGCGAACATCACCATTTGCAGGGACATCAACACGCCTTGCATGCCGTTGGGCATGAAGCCGCCATGCGCCCAGAGATTGGAAATCCCCAGCGCCACGCCGTCGTTGCCGAAGCCGAACGCGATCACGCCGATACCGCCGACGACCATCGCAATGATGGTGACGATCTTGATCAGGGCGAACCAGAACTCGAACTCACCGAAGGCTTTCACCGCGATCAGGTTGATCGAGCCCATGCTGATCAACGCGGCGAGTGCCCAGATCCAGCGCGGCACATCGGGGAACCAGACGCCCATGTACACCGCCACCGCGGTGATTTCTGCAACGCAGGTCACCAGCCACAGGAACCAGTAATTCCAACCGGTCAGGAAGCCTGCCAATGGGCCGAGGTAGTCTTGAGCATAACGGCTGAAGGAGCCGGCGACCGGGTTGTGCACAGCCATTTCGCCGAGGGCGCGCATGATCACCAGGATCGCCAGACCGCCGATGATGTAAGAAAGCATGATTGCCGGGCCAGCCATTTCGATGGCCTTGGCGGAACCGAGGAACAGACCGACGCCGATACAGGCACCGAGCGCCATCAAGCGAATATGCCGTTCGCCGAGTTCGCGTTTGAGCGGGCCGCCTTGAGCGGTCTCGCCATTGGGCAGGTGATTGCCTGGCATAGGGGTTCAACCTCGTCTTGTTATTGGATATGACCACCGAGTGTCAAAGCGCTGACCTGTAAGCCAATGCTTTTCTGAAACCGGGCCTGCTTCGTGGGCAAACCCGTCTTGTAGGACAAAACCTGCAAGATCAGCGGGGCGTGCAGTATAAAAAGCTTCCTACAGGGTTTTTCACTCTATAAACCACAACATTTAGCGAGAACTCTCGGGGAAAGCCGGGTTTACGGAGGGGCATTACCTGCCTAAAGCAGGATTTTTTGCCAATGAAACGGCGCGGAGTATTGCACGGTAATGGTGCATCGTCATGTCCCCAACTTAGGCGGCATTTACGCTCCGATGGCTCTAATCCAAGTATCTCGGGCATACACACTGCCGCCCCCTGTAGCAGCTGCCGAAGGCTGCGTTCGACTGCGCAGCAGTCGCTAATTCTGTGACCTTGACCTGTCTGGCATACCGTAGTGTCTGATTTACGCCTGCTGCGCAGTCGAACGCAGCCTTCGGCAGCTGCTACAGGGACCCGCTTGGATCCGGAAAAAAACCGGGAGAACCCTGTTCACAATTTTTTCACCATCGCCAACCACCGTCTAAGCTTCAGACAAGTCCTCTCAATCTGCGTGAATGGATCAGTCGACTATGGGCGCTTTATGGCAAACCGATTCGAGAAAAAATGTGGTTCCGACTGAACGTGTGGATGAAGCGCCTTTACCTGAAAAACCCCCTCGCAGTCGCACGAAGCACGGCTGGTGGGCGTTCTGGTTGATGTTGCTGATAATTCTGATTGTCCTGGGGCTGGCCGCGGCCAAGGAAATGCGCACGTCGAAGTTTCAATCCCGGGAACTCAGCCAATTCGCCGCCACCCTGAGCTACGAGCTCAAACCCGGTCCCAGCGATGCCATTCACTATCCCGGTGCCGGTCCTTTCGACCTGCGTCTGGGCTACAGCTCTCTGAATGAATTCCTGCCGCGTCTGATCAAGCGCGACTACGTGGTGGCATCACAGACCCGGTTCTCCCAACAGTTGATGGACTACACCAACAAGGGATTTTTCGTGCCCTATGCGGAGAAAATCCAGGCTGGATTGTCGATCACCGATTGCCGTGCAGCACCGCTTTACCAGTACAAATACCCACAACAACTGTATTCAAGCTTTGCGGCGATCCCTTCCGTGGTGGTCAACAGTTTGCTGTTCGTCGAAAACCGCTTTCTGCTCGATCCCCGTCAGCCCCGGGCCAACCCTGCCGTGGATTGGCCGCGGTTCGGCATGGCGGCGTGGTCCCAGGTCGCCAAGTTAATGCACCTGCCGGGCCAGTCGGCGGGCGGCAGTACCCTGGCAACACAACTTGAAAAGTACCGACATTCGCCCGATGGCCTGACCGTGTCAGGTGCGGAAAAAATCCGTCAAATGATTTCCGCCAGCGTGCGTGCCTATCAGGCCGGGCCGGAAACTTTGGAGGTCCGGCAGAACGTGATTCGCGACTACCTCAACAGCGTGCCCCTGTCGGCAGTACCGGGCCACGGTGAAGTGCATGGCATGGCCGAAGGTTTGCGCGTCTGGTACGGCGCCGATTTCAACCAGGCCAACGAGCGGCTGACCAGCAAGGAGACAGATCCGAAAAGCATGTCGGAAAAAGGTCTGGCCCTGCGTGAGATGTTGTCTTTGATGATTGCCCAGCGCCGCCCTTCCCATTACCTGACCAAGGGGCACGATGAACTGGCCGAACTCACCGACAGCCACATTCGCCTGCTGGCACAGAATGGCGTGATCGATGCGCCACTCGCGGCAGCGGCATTGGCCAGCAAAGTGACCTATCGCGACTGGCAGACACAGCCCACCATTCAGCCGATCGAAACCAACAAGGGCATCAGCGTGGCACGCAGTCGTCTGGGCGGATTGCTCAACCGTCCGTTGTACGACCTCGATCGCCTTGATCTTTCCGCCACCAGCACCCTGCAAGGCGAGTTGCAAACCCAGGCTACCGAGTACCTGAAGCATCTGGCCGACCCTGTGTTTGCGGCACAGATCGGCTTGATGGGCGAACGCCTGCTGACCCCCACCAGTACCGCCCAAGTGCGCTACAGCTTTACGCTGTTCGAACTGACCCCGGACGGCTCGCGGGTGCGGGTGCAGACCGACAGCACCGACCAGCCGTTCGATATCAATGAAGGCAGCAAGCTGGAACTGGGCTCCACCGCCAAGATGCGTGTGCTGACCACCTATTTGCAGATCATGGCCGAGCTGCACGATAAATACGCAACGATGACCGTCCCGGAACTGAAGAAAGTCAATGTCCCGGACCAGGATCGCCTGAGCCGCTGGGCCGTCGATTACCTGATCCAGAATAAAGACCGCAACCTGCCGGCCATGCTGGGCGCTGCGCTGGATCGCAAGTACTCCGCCAGCCCCGGCGAAGCTTTTTTCACCGGTGGCGGGCTGCATGTCTTTCATAACTTCCGCAAGGAAGACAACGGCCGCCTGCCGACCCTGCGTGATGCGATACGTGAGTCGATCAACCTGCCGTTCATTCGGCTGATGCGTGACCTGGTGCGTTACACCACGTATTCCGGCCCCAATAGCAGAGCCGAATTGCTCATGGACGACCGCGACCCTCGGCGTCAGGAATACCTGGCCTCTTTTGCCGACCGCGAAGGCACGTCGTTCCTGCTGAAATTCTGGAAGAAGTACAAGAACAAGGACACCCAGGCGCGGCTCGAAACCTTCCTCGACAGCATGCGCCCGACACCGATTCGCATGGCCGCGGTGCATCGTTATCTGCTGCCACAGGCCAGCCAGCAAAGCTTCAATACCTTCGTGCGCGCCCACCTCACAGGCGCCAAACTCACCGAAAAACTGACCGACGAACGTCTTCAGCGGCTCTACGAAAGCTACGGCCCTGGCGCCTACGACCTACCGGACCAGGGCTTCATCGCCAAGGTTCATCCGCTGGATCTATGGTTGATTGGCTACTTGTTAAACAACCCCGACGCCAAGTTCAGCCAGATCGTCAAAGCCAGCCAGTTCGAACGCCAGGAAGTCTACAGTTGGCTGTTCAAAAGCCGTCACAAGGGTGCCCGCGACAGCCGCATTCGCACCATGCTGGAGATCGAGGCGTTCCTCGACATTCACCAACGCTGGCAGAAAGTCGGCTATCCGTTCGACCATCTGGTTCCGTCGCTCGCCACCGCCATCGGCAGCTCCGGCGATCGCCCCGCAGCCTTGGCGGAATTGATCGGTACCATCCTCAATGACGGCGTGCGCATGCCGACTTTACGCATCGACAGCCTGCATTTTGCAGCGAACACGCCGTACGAAACCAAACTGATCAATGACCCGGATGTCGGTAAACGGGTGATGCCTTCCGAGGTGGCCGCAGCCATGCGCGAGGCGTTGTCGCAGGTGGTAGATGCCGGTACAGCCAAACGCATCTCCGGCAGTTTCGTAACGCCTGATGGCAAACCGTTAGCCATGGGCGGCAAAACCGGTACGGGCGATAACCGCATCGAAGCCTTCGGTTCGGGAGGGCGAATTCTGAGTTCGAAATCCATTAACCGCACCGCGACCTTCGTGTTCTACATCGGCGACAGTCACTTCGGCACGATGACTGCGTTCGTGCCCGGGCAATCGGCCGAAACGTTCAAGTTCACCTCGGCCTTGCCAGTGCAAGTGCTCAAGGGAATGGCGCCGATTCTGATGCCGTATCTGCAACCAGGTAGCAGTGTCGCGTGTCAGCCGGTTGCGACATCGCGACTGTGAACTTTTACGCAGCAGGTGGTATTTAATTATTTTTCAGATTTGAATTCCTACCTGTTTACCGGCTGAAAGCGCCGGTTAAACACAGATCTTTAGACTGTTGTTTTTAGCCCCGACAGATAGGCTGATCATTCTTAAAACGATCAAGGATGATTGCCATGTCTGACGCTCCCACGCTCGGCCAAAACATGAACAAAGGCCGGCACTACGAGTTCATCAGAAATACCATCAGCGACCACTTCAAAGACGCCACTGTTGGCAGAGGCCGGGCACTGGCGGCCACTCGATTGAAGATCGAACCGTGGTACACCCAAGTGGCCACCGCCCATCACGACAAACTGAAAGCGGCCAACCTCAAGGCGTGGCGTTCGCAGAATACGGTCGACAAACTGTTCGAAAAACTGGACCTCCATTCGTTCGCCGCGCCCCTGCTCCAGGCAGAGCTCAAAAAGCGTTACGGAGTCGAGCATGACGTCAAGACGACCTACGTGCGCCTGTACCTTCCCAAGGATTTGCCGTGGTATGTGATGGACCTGCGCGAGGGTGTCACAGCCCGAACCGTGTCCATGCTGGATGCGGCGCTGCACAACTTTGCAAAGAGTGAAAAGGTTGATACCGGCTCGGACTTCATCACCGAACCCGACCATCTCGGGCACTTCGATGTCCTGTCGATCAAGCGGAAAATGACCATCAGCCAGTTCCAGGCGCTGTGCCGGGAACTGGACATTGGCGCCCGATATAAAGCATATCTCGAAAGCTACCTGCTCCCCGGCGACCCCGCGGCCAAAGCCTTCCTTCGACACACTGTGACTGAAAGCCAGAAAGACGCACTCGCCGTCGCCGCGCAACTGGCGCTGATGACCGAGGATATCCAATACGACGCCTACAAACTGATACTGGCGCTGGCAAAGGGCGAACCTCTACCGCTCCTCAATGGGAAACAAATGCTGTGTTGCGATTTCTCCATGATGGGGACGCGTATGACCGGCATTGTTCTTTTGCTGCCTGTGATGCGAGACAGCCGAGGTATTCAACGGCTCATTGCCTATGTTCCCCATGACCCGGATCACCCGCTCAAGGAATACGAATCAACAAGCGCCTTCATGACTGAACTGGCGCGCCAATTGCGTGAAAACAACGTCGGCCCATCATCAAGGCAGAATTACCGACAATTCTTCAGCCAGTTTGTCGATCAACAGCAGCGCGGGCATTTTTTTGCCAATCTGGATCGAGACCTCAGCACCATCGAATGGCATGACAAAGAAGATCGGACGGATCAACGTCCAACGTGGCGCGAAGAACCTTTGCCTCACCTTCGCTTGCAATTCCAGTCCCAGCCGGTTCCTCGGAGTTACTGGATATATGCCTACCAGCAGAAACTCAACAAGGTCCTCAACGACGCGCGTGAAATCGCCGTGTCCACCGCCGACACAGACACCAGGGCGCGCTGGGCCTGGTGGGACAACTTCACGAAAATCGTATCGGACCTTTTCAACGTCGCCCTGTTGATCGCCACGCCATTCGTGCCGGGTCTGGGCGAGCTGATGATGGCCTATACCGCTTATCAACTGACGAATGACGTCATTGAAGGCATTGTCGATCTGGCCGAAGGTCTGGCAGTTGAAGCAGCCGAACATGTGATCAGCGTGGTGACGGACGTCATTCAACTGGCGGCGTTTGGGGCGGGTGCAGCGATTGGCAGCACGCTTCGATTCAAATTGTCGGCGCTGGTCGAGGGCATGAACCCGGTCACGTTGCCCAACGGCAAACAGTCGCTGTGGCATTCCGATCTCAAGCCTTATGAACAAGCCGGTCTGAACCTGCCCACTGATTCGAAACCCGACGCCCTCGGCCTGCACCGACACCTCAATCAGGACATCCTGCCGCTTGAAGGCAAACTCTACGCCGTTGAAACCACTTCGCACGATCCGAGCGCCACGCACCGCCTCAAACACCCCTCCCGTCCGAATGCCTACTCTCCGAAACTTGAACACAACGGCAACGGCGCCTGGGTGCATGAGGGCGAAAATCCGCTCGACTGGAAAGGTGAAACCCTGATGCGCCGCCTCGGCCATAGCATCGAGCGCTTTACACCAGCGGAGCGCGAACGGATCCGGATCAGCAGCGGAACCGACGAAGGGGAACTGCGGCGCATGCATGCCGAGCATGCGTCACCTCCGCCGTTGCTGGCCGACGCGATCAAGCGCTTCGGCGCGTTTGACGATGTGCAGATCGCCAGTGCGAACATCCGGGCCGGGCGACCGCTCGACCCATCGTCCGTGTGGTTCGAACCACTGCTGACACAGCTCCAGGGCTGGCCCGCCGAACGGGCGCTGAAAGTTTATGAACGGTCTGACTTGAGTGGTCAGTCACGCACCTACGGCAACGCCCACGCAAATGACGCCAATACCCTGAGCATCGGCCTGCCGGACCTCCTGTCCGGCCGGCTGTCCGAACGCGTTTCTGTCTTTTTGAATGACGCCGAAATCAACGCCCTGCTGGGTCGCGAAGTACCACGCGCCAAACGCGCCCAAGCCGTGCGTGACCGATTGGCGGATGCCGTCGATCAGCGTCAGGGCGAAATGTCCAAACGTGTGTACCGGGCGGGTGAACGGTCGGACAGGGCGCAAACCCGTGTGCTGAAACAGACGTTCCCGGACATGCCGCCCACGCTTGCGGAAAAAGTCCTGGCTGAAGCAAAGCCAGCTGAACTGCAGCGAATAGCCGACGAAAGTCGCCTGCCCCTAAGGATCAAAATCCTGGCGCGCGAAGTGAATTTCGAAGCGTCCACCGCCCGCGCCTACGACGGTTTTTATCGCGACGAAATGATGGTGCCGAACACCGAGATGCTAGCGCTGAGAACCCTGACACTTCATAACGAGAGCCTGAGCGATTTTCGCATTGAGGTGCGAGATGGCGTATTTGACGGCCCGCTACGCTGTAGTGTCGGCCCCGATGATGCATCGACGATACGGCTACTGATCCGCGATGAGCAGGGCCGCTATGAAGCGGTCGATGGGGACAACCGGCGGCTGCACAAAGCCGACGACTTCTACGAAGCGATTCTCAATGCCCTGCCCGACGACAAGCGCGCAGCATTGGGTTATCCGCGCGGTCACGGTCGCCTGCTCAAACTATGGATCATGGAAGTCTCCGCGCCAGCGGGCGAACGCCGAACATTGCTGGCGGAACCGCCCATTCGCGCCGTTGCCCCGACTGAAACCGTCAATCTGGTGCGTGGTCCGTTCTCGTTCTTTGGCGAAAAAACCCCGGAGCAGAGGATCAAGGAGCTGCATCCGCAATTGAGCGATCAGCAAGTCACCAGGTTTCTTCAGGCATTGCGTGCCAAGGGCGATCCCAACCAGGCCATCGACCGCATCAGGGATGACCTCAAGCAATTGCGCAACACCTTACAGGCGTGGCGGGAAAACCAGCCGACTCAATTCGACAGTGTCGGAGATCCCATCGCCGGGATTAACAGGGACTTCCTGCAAAACGGCGGAAGGCATATCGAGGAACGGCTGCTTGAGTGCTTCGAACGCAAGAGTGAAGCGTTCGGCGAGCGCAATATCCATCCGGACGGTGGCTATACGCTGGATCTTTCCGCCGAAATCATGGGACCGGATCTCGAGCGTTGGTGGAAGCAAGTACGCAAGCTGGCCGACATCAGAAAATACCTTGACCAGATCACCGTGCTGAACCTGGACAAAGCGCGTTTTTCGGTCGACAGCAACGGC
Organism: Pseudomonas sp. UYIF39; assembly: GCF_029963765.1. Classification (GTDB taxonomy): domain Bacteria; phylum Pseudomonadota; class Gammaproteobacteria; order Pseudomonadales; family Pseudomonadaceae; genus Aquipseudomonas. Next base: position 81,794 of record NZ_JALBYU010000015.1, on the reverse strand, counting down.
CTATTGAACGACTTCCCGAACCTTCATCAGCTGAGCGCCCGCAACACAGGATTGACCACGGTGCCATCCGATATCGGCAAGCTGGGTCAGCTAACAACCCTGGATTTGGCTGACAACCGAATCAGTCTGAGTGCCAACTCGCTCGAGCAGTTGAGCAACCTCACCCACCTGGAAACTCTGAGGCTGGACGGCAATCCGCTGCGCCAGCCCCCGAATGTCGGTGGCATGCGCAACTTGAAAGTATTAGGTCTGGCAAATACCGGTATCGAAGACTGGCCGCAAGGTCTTTTCAGCGACGCGGTCGGCGAGAGAAACCGCCCGCGTGGCTTTGCTCTCGACATGCGCCAATGCCCGATCAAGACCGTACCGGAGGTCGCTCCAGGGTCGGATCAAGCGTTCATCCTGGCACGTGCGCGATTCGGCACCCTGAGGCTTTCCGATGCCGACCGGATCCGTTTTGGCGACTACCGCGAATCTGCGGGCTTTGCCCGTCAGCAGGCCTACTCAGGAGCTGTAGAGGATGAACTGAGCCATTGGAAGCCGTCCTCGACCGCACCATCGGTTTTCGATTTGTCCGAGGGTTACAAAGTACACAGGGAAGAGTCCTGGCACGATGTGATGGCCGAACCCGGCTCCACCGATTTTTTCAGGGTCATCAGTAAGCAGAGAGAGAGCCGGGATTACCGGGACGTCGGAGCTCGCCAGCAGTTGACCAAGCGCGTCTGGCAAATGATCGATGCCATGGCGCTGGACTCCGAATTGCGCGAAGAACTGTTTAACAAGGCCAGTCAACCCGAGACCTGCGCGGATGCCGGGTCGCAGCTGTTCAACAACATGGGGCTCAAAGTACTGGTGTCGCAAGCGTACACAGAATCGGCGTCCACCACGGTGCTCGACGACAAACTGGTCAGGCTGGCCCGTAGCGCCGCTCGCCTGGAAAAGGTCGGTGATATCGCCAGAGCCGAAATCAGCAGCCAGCAGCAAAAGTTTCTGATCAATCCGGCAAACAACACCGCTCCGGATGATGTGGAAGTGCACCTGGCGTTTGAAACGGGACTGGCGAAACGCCTGGAGTTGCCGTGGCAGTCCGAGGGCATGCTGTTTGAACCGAGATCCGGTGTAGATCGGGCGAAAATCGACACAGCCTATGACACGATCATCGAACGGGAGAAAGGCGACGGGCTGGTCAATGGGATGGTCGATTCATTCGAGAACCCGTTCTGGGAGCAACATTTGCGTAAAACCTACCCTGAACAGTTCGAGTCGAACGATCAACTTTTCATGGAAAAACAAAGGCAGCTCAAAGAGCTGCGCGAGGTTCAAAACCAGTGGGCAAATAATCAGGATATGGCTCAGACAACACCGCTTCAGAAAAAACTGGAAGCGTTGGCCCGAGCGCTGAACGTTCCAGAGAAAGACGTGTTCAGTGGCGAAAAAATGAGCACGTCGTTTTATAACAGGCTGGTGCAAGACATGGGCTATGCACGGAACGAGTTGGCCAGAAACCTGACCCGGGCAGCGATGGCACGAGCCGGGCTTTGAAAATGTAACGCGCCTGGGGATCGTTTGATTGGCCCTACGCCAGCGCCGAGTCTTATCACTCGGCGCTGCTTCTCGATCGTCCGAATCCCGGATCTCGAGGCGCCTGTTTCAGCTCACTCCCCCGGCGCCCTGGCGTTGAACAACAACAGTACGTTGCCGTTGTAATCCCCCGGGCGGTATCCCCCGGACGGCATCACCGGAGCGATTTCCAGCAACACCCGCGTGCCTGCCGCCGCGTCAGCCGCCGACACCACCTGCCGTGGAGAAAGGTCCGGGCTCAACTCCACGCCGTTGAAACTGACCCGCAACGCAATGTCGTCAACCGGCCTGCCGTTCGACAGGTAGGGGACGGCCTCCAGGCGCGCTTCAATGGCGCTGGTGTCATGCCGCACATCGAAGTGTTTGCGCACGCTGCTCAGGGTCGATGTCGAGGCGTCCCAGTTCAACCGCTGCGGGCGGTGAATCCAGTCCGGTTCGGCCGGGATCAGGTAGAACGAGCGCGTCGGGATGCTCAAGGACACCTCGAAGGTATGCTCTTCCCGGGCAGCCCATGTCAAAGAGCCCATCAGTGCGGTCATTGCCGTCAGCGCGACGGCGGCGCATTGCTTGATCATGTTCAATACCCGTTGTGTCGATGGAAAGCCGGCCTATCGGCTGGCAATCTTCAGGACTTTTTTACTGTTGCCTTCGATCAGGTTGAAACGGTATTCACGCCCCTTTTCCTTGTCGAAGCCAAATGCCTTGCCAGCCATGACGTGGTGTTTGGTGGTCGCGCCACAGTCACTCTCGTTACTCAATGAGCAGCTTTTGAATTCATCGACGATCACCACGGTGTTGCCATTATTTTTCAACTCGTAGCGGCTGGCAGTGTCATTGATGGCGGTCTCGAAGCGAGCATCTTTGGGGCGCACGAAAAAGACTGTGCCGAACCCGGTCATCACGTTGACCCCGGCCGACAGGTTCTTTTTGTAGTCTTCGCGCTCTTCGCTTGAGACGGCGAATTCATCTTCGTTCTCCGGTACCACTGGCAAGAAACGCACACGGAAGTAGCGCTCGCGGTCTCGCTCGCCCATGTACAACAGACGCGTGCCTTGCATGCCCTGGGCCGGCACGATCAGCCGCGCCGGGCTGGCCATCAAGCCGTTGCGCGAGGCACCGTCCACGGCAGCCTCGACCGGAATTTCCTTGGGCGCGCCATCGGCGTCGTAGACGATTTCCAGCACGTTGACCTTGACGAAAGCGGTGGCATCGCCGCTGTTGAATACCCGTTTGAGGTAGGTACTTTTATCCGCATCCAGATAGTCATACACGGTGCCGACATTGATCTGCGGACCGGCGTTGGCCGTCCCGCAAAACACACTGAGCACCCACAGCAAAAACACACGGTTCATCGTCTTTAATCCCATAAGAAAAAAGTGGCCAGGCTCGGACGGTCAAACTTCCGAGTCCCAGATAATGGTGATGTTGCCGCTGAGCGTGTCGCTCAGGCCGGGCCGCAGCAGAAAATCGATGGCGTCCTTGGGCATCTCGAAACGTAGCGAGCCGGCCTTGCGATTCACATAGATCCCTGGTTGAAAGACTGATGACCAGGTGTTGTAGCGCAGCCTGTGAAGCTTGACCGGCCCGCCCGGCCCGATGATTCCGTCGGGCAAGGTGAGGTAGGTTTCCACTTCGGTGGTATTGCCTTTGGGGCTGTAAAGATTGCAGCGGGTGCCGCCGGTCGAGTTGCATAGCATCATGACTTTGAAGCGCGACGACGCCGACAGATAAAACAGCTGGTCGCGGTAGATCCTGCTCGGTTTGCGACCGCCCTCAATCCAGCGTTGCCACCCGCCCTCGGGTTCCAGCGAAACTTTGTTGCCGCCCGGTGGCAGGTCAACCTTCAGGGTGTGCTGTACGTCGAGGACGAAATCCAGGGTCAGGTTGGCGTCGTCCGGTTGCATCACTGGACCCAGATCGAAATCGGCGCTGGAGCCCAGGGTGTAGGGAATCGAGCCTGTGTACAGCCCGCTCGACATGCCCAAAGGATTGGGCGTGCGCAGTTCATAGGCGATATCGAGGGTGTCAAAGTACATGGAGGGAATGAAGTAAGCGGCCACCTTGACACAAGATGCTTCCACGGGTGTTTTCCAGAAAAACCGATAAGTCGTGGGGCTGTAAGCCCCAACACCGCTGTATTGACAGGGTGCCGGTGCGTAGACCCAACTTCTGCTGGTCCATAGCTTTTGATGACCTTCGAGTATGTCAGTCACCCCCACCAGACTGGCCGCTGTTTCGCTCAAAAAGAACTTGGAGCCAACACCGGTGATGCGCACTTCAACAGTCTCCGTTTCATGGGTCTCGGCATTGGTCACCGTCAGCTGTCGCCAGTTGGCCGGTACCTTCAACGCAATACCTTGGCCCGGCACTATGGCTCGAGTGGAATCGAAACGAACCGGCAACTCGATACTGAACATATTGTTGTCAACACACTCACTAGGGTACTGAGCGCAATAGCCACTGTTCGGGGTTTTGTTGAGGAATACATTTTTGTTCGGCTGAGAAGGATCGGGCTGAAACAAGGCCCGGATTTCCTGACTCGCCGCCTCCGCCGAAGGCATGCTCAGTGCGGTCAACAGTCCCAGGCACCACATAGACTTTTTCATAGGATCATCCCGCCTTCTGTTCGGTGGACGTAACGTCAGCCAAAGTGTCCGGCGTGCAGCGCAGATCACCGATCATCAACACATTGTTCTCACTGCGATGTCGGCTCGCATCGAGACGGAACTGGCACAGCAACTGGTTGCCCTGGCGCACTTCAAGCGTCGGCGAACCGGCATTCATTTCCATCGAGAAAAACCCGTCGACTTCCGTCACCCCGCGGCTGGCGTGGTTGATCACGTGATGGCCCTTGAGCGGTCGCCCCTGCGCATCGACCAATCGCCCGAGTACGGTCAGTGTTTTCATCACCCGCACCTTGCGGTATTCCACCCCGCCCTTGTTCAGGTGATAGCGCGTGCGTGGCGGTTCGATGGTCGCTGCCGGCACGTGATTGCCTTCAAAATCGAAGCTCACCGAACTGTTCTGGTACGCCGTGATCGGGATGAAATTGCGCCCCGGCTTCAACGCCGCGCCGCCGCCGCTGTAATCGTCGGCGCGCAGGGTGATGTCGTCGATGTCTGATTCCACGTCGACAATCATTCCCGCGCCACGCATTTCGTAATGGCTGGTCATGAGCATTTGCTCGCCGCCGACGACCAGGGTGCTGTCCAGGTTAAGACCGCCGGTGAAGTTGCCGTTGTAGGACGAACGCTGGACGAAACCGTCGCCATTGACTGCGTCGGTACGAAAGTTGGCAAGGCTCGACACACCCACGCCGTAGGTGTCAGTGAGTGCCGTCACCGAGACGTTTTGCAGCACGTGATCCTTGAGATCCCGGCGCCAGCCGAGGGAACCATTGTTGTCGCGGCTGCCGTCACGGGCCGTGCGCGAACCAATGCTGCCGGTGATCTGCTGGCCCGGCGCGCCCAAGGCCAGATTAAGGCTCAGGTCGATCCCGCGGTTGCGTGCGTCGCCACTGCTGAAACTGCCGGGGCGATCAAATAGCGACAGACGCCAACTCGCATCGCTGCCGAACAACGTAGCGCGCTGGGTCCAACCCAGATCCATACCGATGCCATCGATGTTGCCCTCGCTGTGGGACACCCGTCCACTGATCGAACTTTTACTGCTGACCCGATGGTTGATCGCCAGGGATGAATTGCTGGTTTCGCCAATGAACACATTGCGTTGGCGCACCCGAGTACCGTCTGGCAGGGTTTCATACAGGTTGGTGGTGTCCAGCCAGCTGCGGTTGTGGCTGATCACCAGGCTACCGGAGCCATAGTTGTAAAGGCTTTGCAGATCGAGACCGGTGCCATGATCCTGGGTCTGATACACGTTGGCATACAGGCTGATGTGATTGGCCAGGGTCCAGTCGATGGAACTGCCGTATTGCAGTTTTTCGCGAATCTGCCGCGCCGATAGCCCGAGAATGACTCGTGGGTGCATCAGGTAATTGACCGAGGCCCCTGCCGTCGGACTGCCGCTGGATTGCTGGTCCCAGTTACTGAGCAGTTTGCTTTCTTCACCGGCAAACAGGTTGTAGCGCCAGCGCTCATCAAGGTTGCGCCAGTTGCTGGGCTTGTACACCAGCTCCTGGGTAGTGGAGGTAATCTGGCCATCTTCGATCAGGCGCACTTCCACTTCGTAGATCCCGCCTGGCAGCGGCCGGGTATCGAGGGTTTGCAATCCCGCGGGCACTGACTGTGTGTTGATCAACAGACCGTCGCGATAGATCTCCACCGACCCTTGGCGATTGGCCGTGACATAAATCGGGTAGACGCTGGGCATCGGACTGTTGATCGCCAGGCTGTCAGAGCTGCCGAACATAACGCCGACAGCGGTATCGGGGCTCGTGCCAAACGTACGAGGTTGGCGGGTCAGCCCTTCGGAACTGGGGGTGAAATAGCCCAGGCGCAGGAAGCTGCCCTGCAGTTCGCGCTGGGTGTAGAGCTCGTGAACCGCGTGATAAAGCTTATCGTCGGGACCGCCGAGGCGGGCCAATTGCATGTTGAATGTCTGGCTCCAGTTGCCCAGGCTCGCGCTGGCGTCAAGGCCATAGCGCCCACCCAGATCCTGATCCTGGCCGCCATTGAGGTTGAGCTGGTTGCGCACCATCAGGCCGCTACTGCCGCCGTCCGGCTGCTCGTGATAACGCTTGGCCTCCAGATCACGCTCGGCGTTTTCGGTGAGGATCGAAACCAACGAGTTTTCCAGGTTGTAGTGCACGGCCAGCACCTGATCCGGACATGACCCCGTGCAATTGCCCAGCGGCACACCCGGCTTGAGATAACTTGCCCATTTTTCCCGTTCAGCGGGGCCGAAACGGTTTTCGCTGGTGTCGGTAAATTCGAGCAGGGTGATGCGATCATCGCGAGACAACACCACCATGGCCTCTCCCAGAGGCTGTTGATCGAGTTCTACCCGGACAGCCAGAGGCACATCAAAGAAATGCTCCTCGAAATCCGCCGGAAGACCTTTGGCCTGCGCCAGGAGACTTCGCGGTGTCGTACCGGCGGAAGAAACAGGAGCCGCCGCTGCACTGGCGCAAAACACCAGCGCAAGCGCAGCCGCGATGGGGGTCATCGGGAACATGAACTCTTACTCTGATTACAATCAAGTTGAAGTCCGACGGGACAAACAATGCTGCTTGCCCTGTCGGTTTGCGCGACTTTTAAAGTTAGCGCGAGCCGCCCACGGGAGGGACAGCGTCGAAGGTCATTGCCACGACACCGGTGTAGTCGCCCGGCTGGAAGGTCGTACCTACCGCACTGATTTTCAGCGGTGCGCGGAAGTTCACGTCAGACTCGGCTTCACCTACAACCATTTGCGGGGTCAAGTTGAGTTCCTTGTTATTGAGTTCCACTTTCAAAGCAATGGAATTGGCACCAGAGATCAGTTTCGGCGCGCTTTCCAGGCTGGCGTGAACCGAACCGTTGTTGTTGCGCACATCGAAGAACCCATTAACCTCTCTCATTTTGCCGCTGCTCGGCTGAAAGCTCATGTCCTGATCCTTGTTAACCAGGTCAGGGTCAGTCGGCACCACGTAGAAACCGTTAGTCGGCACGTGGGCGACGATGTTGATGGAGTGAGCAGCTTCACCTGCGGCAAATGCCCCGGAGGAACCCAGCGCCAAAATAGCCAATGGGGCAGCGATTGCGATTTTCTTGAACATTGTTAAGTACCTGTTTTCTTTATGGAATCGGTTCATTGAAAGTTAAAAACTGCTTACCCGTAACAGATCGCTTTGTTTGAACTTCCAACGCCGAAACATCTTCGACTTCTTGTTCCGGAAAGTAAGCAGGCAACTTCCCATGAGCGCGTAGTTAAACAACCTCATGACCAGAAGGAAAAAGAAACAAAAAACTGAAATACCAAATAGTGACTGTAAGTTACAGCCTACATACAGTTTTACTAAAAAAACCATACAGCGGCTTCGCCTAGACAACAATGGACTTTCAGGTTTTTTAGAACATTAGCTCAACTATTATTAGAGTAATAGCTTTAACTATTAAACAATTCCTGTATCGGCGACAAAATCAGATTATGTACGGTGATATTTCCTGGTGAATTGCATCATTGACCGCGCCAACCGCCCGTCGGCACCGATCAGCCCTTGCAAAAAACGTCTTGCCCTGCGATTAAGATATATCTTAAGTTGTATCTAAATACGACGAGAGCAGCGAAAAATGAGAGACCATCATTCCCAACACCGCGACCATAACGACGGCCGCGACGGCTTCGAAAAACGCCCAGGTCCCGGCCGCGAACGGGGTAGCCGAGGCCCCAGGGTTTTCGCCCCCGGCGATCTGAAACTGCTGCTGCTGGCACTGATCGCCGAACAGCCGTGCCACGGCTATGACCTGATCCGCCAGATCGAAAGCATGTTCGACGGCGCCTACAGCCCCAGCCCCGGCGTGATCTACCCGACCCTGACCTTCCTTGAAGAAAGCGAGATGATCCTGGGCGACGCCGAGGGTGGCAAAAAACGCTACATCATCACCGATGCCGGACGTCTGTCGTTAAGTGATCAGGCGATCGCACTGGATGGTGTGCGGATGCGCATCGAAGTCAGCAAGCGCTCATTGCGCGGCCATGACCGCCCCGCCGAGATTCACGAAGCGGTGCATAACTTGCGTCATGCCTTGCAGATGCATCACGGCCGCTGGAGCCCGGAAGAAATCCTGCGGGTGCGCGACCTGCTTAACAACACCGCCAAAGCCATCGTCGATGGCCCTGTCGTTCAACCCGCTCAGGAGCAAGCCGAATGACTGAAGTGATCGTGCAAACCATTCACCGTGTCAGCCACGAGATCAAACGCCGTCGTCTGGAAGTGTTGCGGGTGGTCGACCTGACGCCGCGCATGCGCCGCATCACGCTGGGTGGACCGGAATTGGCGGGCTTCGTCAGCCTCGGCACGGACGACCACGTCAAACTGTTGTTCCCTCAAAACGCGGCGGAACAAGCCGCCCTGGAAACCCTGGTGCTCGGTGCCGGTAAAGACAACGGGCCGATGCCGGCGATGCGCGACTACACACCGCGTCGTTACGACCTCGACACGCTGGAACTGGACATCGACTTCGTGCTGCACGGCGACGGCCCTGCTTCGACCTGGGCCGAGCAAGCCAAACCCGGCCAATTCCTGCACATCGGCGGGCCACGGGGCTCGATGGTCGTGCCGGACATCTTCGACAGCTACTTGCTGATCGGTGACGAAACTGCCCTGCCCGCGATCGCTCGACGGCTGGAAGGCCTGGCGGCCAATCGCCGGGCATTGGTGATTGTGGAAGTGGAGAACGGCGCCGAGCAGCAACGTCTGGAAAGCGCCGCGCAGGTCAACGTGATCTGGGTCTTGCGCGAGGGCGGCAAGGACAACCTGCTGAAGACGGTGAAGCAGCTGCAAGTACCCGTCGGCAATCTGTACGCCTGGGTGGCGACCGAGAGCAAAGTGTCGCGGCAGATACGCCGGGTGTTGCTGGATGAGCACGGGCTTAACGAGCAGTTCGTCAAAGCTGTCGGCTACTGGCGGCTGGATGACAGCGACGAAGAGTGACCGCAGCTTTTGTGCTTGCCAGGTTTCCTGCGGCGAGGGGCTTTTGTGGCGAGGGGACTTGTCCCCGTTGGGTTGCGCAGCAGCCCCAAAATCTCGGGAGTGTCATAAATTTTGGGAGGGCTTCGCACTCCAACGGGGACAAGTCCCCTCGCCACAGGAGTCCCCTCGCCACAAGTATTCACTTTCGACCCGCGTGCCACCGATCCAGCCCGATCAACACAAGCGCAATGACTACAAACCCCACCAATAACCCCCCGGCATTCATGAACACCTGTGGATAACCCAACTTGCCGACATCAATGAAAGGATAGGGATAAACCGCCAGCAGATGCCCGCGCCACAACGAGTACGCGAAATACACCACGGGATAGATCACCCACGCAGCCATATGCCGCAGTCGCAACGTGCCCTTCGGCACACAGCACCACCAATACGCCAGAAACAGCAGCGGCATGACGTCATGCATCAGCTCATCGGCCAGCCATTGCCAGCCTTGTGGATGCCATAAATGGCGCAACAACACGTTGTACCCCAGGCCGACCACGGCGATGCTCACGGCAATGCCGCTACTCACCCACGGTTGCAAAAACCAGCGTCGCGCGGCCGACTCGCGGGACGTCAGCTCACACGTCAGCACGGTCGCCACCAGCGTATTGCTCAGCACGGTGAAATAGCTGAAGAAGCTGACCAACCCACCGAGCAGACTGGCCGCCAGCGTCCAGCGCGAGTAGAAAATCAGGTACATCTGAATGGCCAGACCGGCCCAGCCCAGCACCGCAGCCACGGCAACTACACGACGCCTCACGGCAGAACCTGGCGTCGGTTGGTTGGTCATGGTCAGACCGGGCGCTTGGTGCGCATCAACTTAACGTACAAGCGCTCGACCTTCTCCCGTGCCCACGGGGTTTTGCGCAGGAATGTCAGGCTCGACTTGATGCTCGGGTCACTCTTGAAGCAGCGGATGTCGATGCGCTCGGCCAGCCCCGACCATTCGTAGTGTTCAACCAGCGCGTTGAGGATTTGCTCCAGCGTCACGCCGTGCAGTGGGTTGTTGTTCTGTTCGGTCATGCCGGGCCTTCGAGCGTAGAAAGGGTGAAGAAGCCGCGCACCTTAGCCGAGGGCTTCGTCCGGTGGAAGGCCCCGGACAGAGGCATTCGTCAGAGGCTGAATTAACTGTAGGCTAGTTGGCCATCATCTGAGGGGACTAGCGTGAGGAGATAGCGCCGTCGGTTTAGTAATAACGTCGCGGGTCCGAATCGATCAGGCTGGCCAGCTTGGTCAGGGCAAACCTCAATTCGTCCTGGCTGGTGGGCGACATCAACACCAATCGCACGCAGCGGGTAATCCCGCTACGTTCGGCCTGGAACTGGGTGCCACTGAGGACCAGCACGCCATTGGCACGGGCCAGCATGGTGAATTCGTCGCTGGTCCAGGGCTCGGGCAGCGTCAACCAGACATGGTAGGAATACGGCTGGGTCTTGAACTCGAAATTGGCGAAGATTTCCCGAGCGATCGCCTGGCGCCCAGCGGCTTCGTTGCGCTGAATACGGATCAGCTTTTTATCCAACCCCTCTGTGATCACGTTGCTGGCCAGCTGAGCGGTCAGCGGCGACGGCATCCAGACGCTGCTGCGCACCATCGAGGTCAGGCGCGACAACAGTTTCGGCGGGCTATAGAGATAGCCAATCCGCAAGGCCGGCATGACCGACTTCGACAGACTGGTCAGGTACACCGAACGATCTGGAGCGAACGCCGACAGTGGCTTGATCGACGGATCGGTGGCCAGAAAACCGTAGATGTCATCGTCCAGAATGATGAAGTCGAACTCCTCGGCCAACGCCGCGATTTGCGCTCGACGTTTTTGCGACATGAGCGCGGCCGTCGGGTTCTGGCACGTCGCCACGCAGACCAGCATCGCCGGTTTCTCACGCTGGCACAGTTCGCGCAGCGCTTCAGGAATGATCCCTTCATCGTCCATTGGCACGCCACGCAGACGTCGCTCCAGACCATGGGCCAGGGAAATGATGCCGGGGTAGCAAAGCGCCTCGCAGAGCACCAGATCACCGGCGTTGGTCAGCGCACTCATCGCGACCATCAAACCATGCTGTGCGCCTGCGGTGATCACCACTTGCTGCCATTGCGCATCGGGCAATGAATGGCGCAGCCACTGTGCGCCCGCCTCGCGATGAGCCGGATGACCGCCATCGGGAGCGTAATCGAGGGCTCGGGCAAAATCCGTGCTCTTGGCCATGCCCACCAATGCGTCGCGCAACCAGTATTCCAGGGTTTCGCTGGAAGGCTTGATGATCGAAAGATCCAATAATTCGGACTGCCCCAAATTCAGCGGGGCGGCACTGTTGCTGGCCGGCAGTTCCAGCTGCTTCTGGCTGAGCACATAAGTGCCACGCCCCACTTCGCCCTGCACCAGACGTCGCCGATGGGCTTCGCTATAGGCCCGGCTGATGGTACCCGGCGTGACATTCAGCGTGGTGGCCAGCTCCCTCAGGGTCGGCAGACGATCACCTTCGTTCAACACGCCGTTGCTGATATCGCGCGCCAACGCGTCGGCAATCGACAAATACATCGGCTGGCTGAACTCGCTTAGCTGAGGAACCCACATGAATGATCGCTACCCATCGTAGAAATGAGGAATATCCGAGCATATCACATGGATGTTAGGCAGCTAATAAATCGACTCAATCTACACATTGAATCGATTGATTCGACTAGTTAATCAAGAAACACCCTTGACCATGAATATTTTTAAACAACATTTTTTACTTAATAATCAAGTAGTTATTTGAAAAAGCGCTGGCAAACAGGCACGAATAGCAAAAAAACATCTCGTAACAACCTCTCGCCCTATTGAATCAGTTCAATCCATTCAAATACACTCATCGCGAATCGAAGCAATCGACTCAATATCACTCCTGAATCACCGCGTGTCAGCCACGCCAAGTCGAGAAATCATGGACACACTCAGAAAGGATATATCCCTCTCAGCGATCATTGCAGGCCTCATCGCCGTGATCATCTCCTATGCCGGCCCGCTGATCATCGTGTTCCAGGCGGCCCGCGAAGCGCACCTGCCCAATGATCAGGTGTCGTCCTGGATCTGGGCCATTTCCATCGGCAGCGGCGTGACCGGCCTGCTGTTGAGCTGGCGTCTGCGGGTTCCGGTGATTACGGCATGGTCGACACCGGGTGCGGCGTTGCTGGTGTCGATGCTGCCCACGGTCTCCCTGCCCCAGGCCATTGGCGCCTATGTGGTGGCTTCGGTGATTATCGCGGTGGTCGGCCTTTCCGGCGCGTTCGACAAATTGATGAGTCGCCTGCCCAAAGCCATCGCCGCCGCCATGCTCGCCGGCATCCTGTTCCGTTTCGGCGCCGAACTCTTCACCTCGATCAAGCTGCAGCCGGGCCTGGTGCTGTCTATGATCGCGGCGTACCTGATCTTCAAACGCTTTTCACCGCGCTACGCCATCCTGTCGGTATTGATTGTCGGCTGCGCCGTGGCTGCCTCGTTCGGCGAACTCAACAGCGGATCGATCACCATCGATGTCGCCCACCCGATCTTCATCGCCCCGCAGTGGAGCTGGCACGCGATCATCAATATCGGCCTGCCGCTGGCCCTGGTCACCCTGACCGGGCAATACGTGCCGGGCATGGCGGTGATGCGCACCGCGGGCTACAACACCCCGGCGCGCTCGATCATTTCTGTCACGGCCATCGGTTCAATTTTGATGGCGCCATTCGGCTCCCATGGCTTGAACCTCGCGGCCATCACCGCCGCTATCTGCACCGGCCGCGAAGCCCATGAAGATCGCGACAAACGTTACATTGCCGGGATCGCCTGCGGGGTGTTCTACATTCTGATGGGCACCTTCGGCGCGACCCTGGCGTCGGTGTTTTCCGCCTTGCCCAAAGAGCTGATCGCCTCCCTCGCCGGCCTGGCCCTGTTCGGGGCTATCAGCGCCGGGCTGACCGGCGCCATGGCTGACGAGAAGCAACGTGAAGCGGCGCTGATCACCTTCCTGGTCACCGCCTCGGGCATGAGTTTCCTGGGGCTGGCCGCTGCATTCTGGGGGCTGATCTTCGGGCTGGTGGCGCATTTCGTACTGACCTACACCCGGGAAAGCAAAGCCGCCGCCGTCACCGAGGGCAGCCGACCATGACCGCTCGTTACGACTTCATTGTGGTCGGCGGCGGGATTGCCGGGGTATCTGCCGCCTATGAACTGGCGGCTCACGGCAGCGTTTGCCTGCTTGAACGCGAACAGCAACTGGCCTACCACACCACCGGGCGCTCGGCGGCAATTTCCATGGAAAGCTACGGCAACCAGCAGATCCGCTCGCTGACCTGTGCCTCCCGGAGCTTTTTCGAGAATCCGCCGTTAGGGCTCGCCGAACATCCATTGTGGGCGCCACGGGGTGCCTTGATCGTGGCCCAGGCGGCGCGCGTGGATAAGTTGAGCAGCCGTTTCACCGCGGTTCTCGGGCAGGTGCCAACGGCGCAATTCCTCGACGAGAAACAAGTCCTTGAGCTGGTGCCTTACCTGGCAGAGGGCGCGTGGAGCGCAGGGATTTTCGAACCCAGCGCCTTCGATCTCGATGTGCACGGCATTCATGGCGCCTACCTTGGCGGTCTGCGCGCTCGCGGCGGTGTGGTCAAACGTGAGGCCGAGGTGCTGCGAGGCCAATACCGCGCCGGTCACTGGACTTTGCACACCCAGGATGGCCAGCACCTCGAGGCCGCGATTGTGGTCAACGCCGCTGGCGCCTGGGCCGACGAATTCGCCGAGCGCTGCGGTTTGCCGAAGGTCGGTGTGCGGCCACTGCGCCGCACGGTGCTGGCGGTCGATCCGCAATGCGACGTGCACCAGACGCCGTACCTGGGAACGGTCGACGAAGACATTTTCATCAAACCGGAAGCCGGACGCCTGATCGTCTCGCCTTGCGATGAAAGCCCGTCATTGCCTTGCGATGCCTTACCGGACGAGCTCGACCTGGCCATCACCATGGATCGCCTGCAAAGCACCACGAAGCTGCGCCCTCGCTCGATCATCAATAAATGGGCAGGCCTGCGCACCTTCGTAGCCGATCGCTCGCCGGTGCTGGGGCAGGACCCGCTTCAGGAAAGTTTTATCTGGCTCGCCGCACTGGGCGGCTACGGCATTCAGACCGCACCGGCGATTGCCCGGCTGTGCAGCCACGCCGCACTGGGTAGCGCGATGCCGTCCGACCTCGCGGCCCTGCACCTCAACTACCAACATTTTTCCCCGGCGCGTTGCCGCGACGAGGAGTTCTCGGCCCAGGCCGTGCGGCAGGTTGCCGATTTGCACTAACCCCCAACCCATCTAACAAGGAACGTCATCATGCAGACCAACGCTCAACTCCAGCCCCTCGCCAAATCCTTCCTGGGCGAAGAAAACGTCATCTTCACCGACAAGGCTCCGCTGCCGCTGGGCACTTACTCCCAAGGCATAAAAGTCAGCCACGGACAGACCATCTATCTGTCGGCACAGACCCCGGTCTCGGCGCTTAACAACGAAGTGCTGGCCACGGATTTTGAAGGGCAGCTGCGTCAGACCCTGGACAATCTGGTGCAAATGGCCGAAGCCGCGGGCGGCACCCTGGCGAACGTGGTCAAGGTCACCGCGTTCATCACTGACCTGAGCGAATTCCCGACCCTGAACCGGGTCATGGAAGAGTACTTCACCCAACCGTATCCAGCCCGCACCACCGCAGGTGCCAGCGCCCTGGCGCGCAATACCCTGGTCGCCATCGACGCCATCATGGTGGTCTGAAAAAAACCTTCAGGCAGCGAAGTGCCCATCGGTCCAGCGCAGCGCAGTGATCTGCGGGTCCCGCGCTGGACCGACGTCGGCAGGGAAAGCACCAGCACAGCGCACTTTAAGGGGTTGGCCATGAAGAAGTCTTACAAAGAATTTGTGCTGCAGTGCCTGGCATGCGAACGCAGCTACCAGCCACATGAAGTCAGCTACTACTGCCCCCATTGCAAAATCGATGGCGCCCTCGATGCGCTCTACGATTACCCGACACTGGCGCGCGAATGGTCAAGGGACAGCCTGGCTCATGACCATGCCCGGGGCATGTGGCGTTATGACCGGCTGATGCCGCTGAGCTCCACGCAGTTCATTCCGCCATTACTGGTGGGTAACACGCCGCTGTATTCACGCCCCGATTTGCTCGGCAGGGGCGCGCCGATCAAGGTGTTTATCAAGGACGAATCCCGACAACCTACCGGCTCATTGAAGGATCGCGCCAGCGCCCTTGCTGTGGCCCACGCAATGCAAACCGGCGCACGTACCGTCGCCGTCGCCAGTACAGGCAACGCCGCCTCGGCGCTGGCCGGAATGAGCGCGAGCCTGGGCCTGCGCAACGTGATTTACCTGCCCCGAAGTGCGCCCCGCGAGAAGCTCGCACAAATGCAGGGCTACGGCGCCGAGATCGTACTGGTCGACGGACAATACGACGAAGCGTTCGAACAATGCCTCGACGCCTGCGAAACTCATGGCTGGTACAACCGCACCACCGGCATCAATTCGTACATGAGCGAAGGCAAGAAAACCGTGGCTTTCGAGATGTGCGAACAGCTCGGCTGGCAGGTCCCGGACCTGGTGTTTGTCCCCGTCGGCAATGGCTGCATCCTGGGCTCGGTGTACAAAGGCTTTTTCGATCTGCTGCAACTGGGCTGGATAGAGCGCATGCCACGGCTGATAGGCGTACAGGCGCAAAACAGCAATTTCATGTATCGGGCCTGGAGCAGCGGCCAGCCGATGCAACAAACCGAGCGCATCACGCCTACCAGTCTTGCCAGCAGCATCAACGTGGCCTTGCCTCGCGACCGCCTCAAAGCCTTGCGCGCGGTAACGGCCAGCGAGGGCGAGTTCATCTGTGTCAGTGACCCGAGCATTGTCGCAGCAGCATCGAGACTGGCCGCCAGCACCGGTGTGTTCCCCGAAGCCGGGGCCGCCAGCGCCTTCGCCGGCCTGCTCAAGTACGCCGAAGAACACCCCGACACGCCGCAGACCGCCGTGGTCCTGATCACGGGCAGCGGTCTGAAAGACACGTCCATTTTTCTCTCCGACAACAAGACAAGCCTGTCACGGGTGTTGCCGCATCACGCGCCAGCCCCATTGGCCGAAGCACTTATCTAAGGAATAACTCCATGAGTCTGCAGAATTTCGACCCCGTCATCGCCCGCCTGATCGGCCGTGAACGCAACCGTCAGGAAACCCATCTGGAGCTGATCGCTTCCGAAAACTACGTCAGTGAAGAAGTGCTGGAAGCCCAGGGTTCGGTGCTGACCAACAAGTACGCCGAAGGTTACCCGGGCAAGCGCTATTACGGTGGCTGCAAGGTGGTCGATGAGATTGAAAGCCTCGCCATCGAACGCGCCTGCAAACTGTTTGGCTGCGACTATGCCAACGTCCAGCCGCACTCTGGCTCGCAAGCCAACCAGGCTGTGTTTCTTGCGGTGCTCAACCCCGGCGACACCATCCTGGGCATGTCCCTGGCCCATGGCGGGCACCTGACCCATGGTGCCTCAGTGAACTTCTCCGGCAAGCTCTACAACGCGCTCTCTTACGGCCTGGAAAAATCCAGCGAAACCCTCGACTACGCCGAGATGGAAGCCCTGGCCCGGGAACACCGGCCGAAAATGATCATTGCGGGGGCCTCGGCGTATTCCAGGACCATCGACTTCCAGCGTTTTCGCAACATCTGCGACGAAATCGGGGCCTACCTGATGGTCGACATGGCGCACTACGCCGGGCTGATCGCAGCCGGCCTGTACCCCTCGCCGGTCGGTATTGCCGATTTCATCACCTCGACCACTCACAAAACCCTGCGCGGCCCTCGAGGCGGTCTGATCCTGGCCAAACGTGAATACGCGGCTTTGCTCGACAAAACCATATTCCCGGTCTATCAGGGTGGGCCTCTGATGCACGTCATCGCCGCCAAGGCCGTGGCGTTCAACGAAGCCCTCGGTGATAAGTTCAAGGGCTATCAGCAACGCGTCATCAACAACGCCAGGACCATGGCGAACATTCTTACGAAACGAGGCCTGCGGGTGGTATCAGGTGGTACCGACTGCCACATGTTCCTGCTCGATCTGCGCTCGATGAACATTACCGGCAAAGATGCCGAGGCGTTGCTCGAGAGCGCCCACATCACCTTGAACAAGAACGCGATCCCCGACGATCCGCAAAAACCGGCGATCACCAGCGGCATTCGCATTGGCACACCAGCCCTGACCACGCGGGGCTTCGGTGAAGCCGAATGCGCCGAAGTGGCCAACCTGATTGCCGATCTGCTTGAGCAACCGACCAATACGGCACTGCTGGAAAAAGTCCGCTGCCGGGTGATGCATTTGTGTGAATGCTTCCCGGTCTACCTGTTGAATTAACGGCACTGAAACATACCGGGGCGGACGCTTTAGTCCGCCCTTTTTTTTGCACGATCAGGCACTGCGGCGACAGGTCGAAGCCGACTGTTACGAAATCCGAAAAGATGCATCACAGTAAAAGCGCTTTCTGTATTTGTAACAGATCATTATCCTTGTCCCCTTCAAGCTGAAACGCTTCTGCTGCCCGCTACATTCCTGCCGTTTTGCGCTCATCCCCCAGAAAAAGATCAATAATTTCATTTCTATGCCTTATCTGAAAAATTCGCGAGATAGCGCTGTCTGCACGCCTGTTGCCCGTCGAAAATCCCTGAACCTGATTGGCGGGATCAAGGGAATGCGGCGCCCAAACACTTTTATATGAACCCTGCCCGCACAGGATCGTCATCTACAGTGAACTTGCGCGGGATTACTTAAAACGTCACGGAGAACCACACTATGAGCACTGATGGTGCTTTGAGTCGAAGCCGTCTGCTGCCGAGCCTGCTCGGTATCCTGCTTCTGCTAATGGGCCTGGCTATGCTGGCCGGAGGGATCAAGCTGAGCATGCTCGGCGGCTCGCTGTATTACCTGCTGGCCGGTATTGGCCTGGCGCTGACCGGCGTGCTGCTGATTGCCGCTCGCCGCGTTGCACTGGGCCTCTACGCGCTGGTGCTGTTCGCCAGCACCGCTTGGGCCTTGTGGGAAGTCGGCCTCGATTGGTGGCAACTGGTGCCGCGTCTGGCCATGCTGTTTGCGCTGGGCATCGTCATGTTGCTGCCGTGGTTCCGCCGTCCGCTGTTGCTCACTGGCCCTGCGCCGATGGGCACCGGCGCACTGAGCGTGGCCGTGGTGCTGGCGGGCGTTGCCGCGCTGGCCAGCCAATTCACCAACCCCGGTGAAATCAAAGGCCAACTGGACCGCGACAGCGTGCCGGGCATGACCAACACCGCCCCGGCCATGCCCGACGGTGACTGGAACTCCTACGGCCGCAGCGCTCACGGCGATCGATACTCGCCACTGGCGCAGATCACCCCGCAGAACGCGAACAAACTGGTGCCGGCCTGGACCTTCCGCACTGGTGACCTGCCAGGGCCGAACGACCCGGGCGAAACCACCGCCGAAAACACCCCGCTGAAAGTCAACGGCATGCTCTATGTCTGCACGCCGCACAGCCAGGTGATCGCGCTGGACCCGGACACAGGCAAGGAAATCTGGCGATTTGATCCGAAGCTCTCCACGCAAAACGCGGCGAACTTCAAGGGTTGGGCGCACATGACCTGCCGTGGCGTGACGTATCACGATGACGCCGTTTATGCGTCGGAGCAAAGCCCGAGCGGCACCGCCAACCCTGCGCCGGTCAGCAGCGTCTGCCCACGCCGGATCTTCCTGCCGACTGCCGACACCCGTCTGATCGCCCTCGACGCCGACACCGGCAAAATGTGCGAAGACTTTGGCGACAAGGGCCAGGTTGATCTGCGCGCCAACATCGGCGGCTTCAATGCGGGCGGTTACTACTCCACCTCGCCTCCAGCGGTCATTAAAGACCTGGTGGTGATTGGTGGCCACGTCACCGATAACGTCTCCACCGACGAGCCTAGCGGCGTGATCCGCGCGTTCGACGTGCACACCGGCAAACTGGTGTGGAACTGGGACAGCGGCAACCCGGACGACACCACGCCGATTGCCGAAGGCAAGGTCTACACCCGCAACTCGCCGAACATGTGGTCCATGTTCGCGGTCGACGAAAAACTCGGCATGCTGTACCTGCCGATGGGCAACCAGACCCCGGACCAGTTCGGTGGCGCACGCACCCCTGAATCGGAACTGCACGCCGCCGGCCTGACCGCCCTCGACATCGCCACCGGTAAAGTGCGCTGGCACATGCAGTTCACCCACCATGATCTGTGGGACATGGACGTCGGCGGCCAGCCAACCCTGATGGACCTGAAAACCGCAGACGGTGTTAAACCGGCGGTACTCGCGTCCACCAAGCAAGGCAGCATCTACGTGCTGGACCGCAGCACCGGCAAGGCCATCGTGCCAATCAACGAAGTGCCGGTGCCACAAGGCGCTGTTGAAGGTGATCACACTTCGCCAACCCAACCGAAATCCGACCTGAACCTGATGCCACCGCCGCTGAAAGAACGCGACATGTGGGGCGTCACCCCGTTCGACCAACTGATCTGCCGGATCGACTTCAAATCCATGCGCTACGACGGCCCGTTCACGCCGCCATCACTGCAAGGTTCGATCGTGTATCCAGGCAACTTTGGCGTGTTCGACTGGGGCGGCATCTCGGTTGACCCGGTGCGTCAGATTGCTTTCATGAACCCGGACTACATGGCGTTCAAATCGAAACTGATCCCAGCCGCCGAAATCGCGGCCCAAGGCCCGCGTAAAAGCGAAACCGAAGGCGTGCAGCCGAACAAGGGCGCGCCATACGGCGTCGTCCTCGAACCCCTGCTCTCGCCAGTGGGCCTGCCGTGCCAGGCACCCGCCTGGGGTTACGTGACAGCGGTCGACCTGACCACCAGCAAAATCATCTGGAAACACAAAAACGGCACCGTGCGCGACAGCTCGCCGGTTCCGATCCCGCTGAGCATGGGCGTGCCTAGCCTGGGCGGCACCTTCACCACTGCCGGTGGCGTCGCCTTCCTGAGCGGCACCCTCGATCAGTACCTGCGTGCCTATGACGTGAAAAACGGCAAGCAACTGTGGGAAGGCCGCCTGCCAGCCGGCGCGCAAACCACACCGATGACCTACACCGGCAAGGACGGCAAGCAATACGTGCTTGTTGTTGCAGGTGGTCATGGGTCGCTGGGCACCAAGCAAGGTGACTATGTGATTGCGTACAAACTGTCGGAGTAAGTTTTAGAAGCGGTTAAAGGAAAGGCGACTCCTGTGAGGGGGTCGCCTTTTTTTGTACGCAGCGGGCATAAACGCAATCGGACGGTGTTATTTCTCGATCACATCCGGGCGCATGGGTGCCAGTCTGGCGATCAAGCGGTTTTGTACGGGGACGCTGATGCCCTGTTCATCCATCGCGGCGATAAGGTCTTCGACCAGTGCATTGAAGTCGCTGCGGCTGACGTTCTGACCCTTGTGACTCTCGGCCATGCTATCGCCGGTGTACACACAAGGGCCGCCCGCGTCGACGCAGAACTGTTCGATCAGTTTGTCCCGCAGGCGCTGGATATCAATCTTGCGAAAACGCTCGACGATGCGTTCATCCCTGGCGATTTTCAGCAACATGCCTTCAACAATCCGAGTGATCCCCGGACGCTCGCCGAGGTCGCGGTAGAGGCTGTCGTCCTTGGGCGGTTGCTGTACGCAGGCACTCAACAGCAGCGCCAGAATCAGAGGGAAAATCCGCATCAGAAACTCCCCTGGATCGACAGATACGTGCCGTTCTGGTTATCCAGCGTGGCGATTTCGCCGAGCCGGGCGTAGGCCAACACCACCGAGACATGCTTGTTGGGGAAATAGCCGACAAACAGGTCAGCCCAATCGCTTTCCCCGGAGAACGAGAGGTTGTCTGGTTTCTCTCGATACTCAACGCCAACCGCCCAGCGCGGATTGAACAGCACCGCGACCGAACCTTCTTTCAACAGGCTGCGCGTGTCGCGACGATCACCGCCAAACCCCAGCAACCCCAACTCGTTCGAACGGCTGTAACGCAAGCTGCCATTGACCAGCAGGTTGTAGCCAAACGCTGCGCCCATGAACAAACGACTGGCAGCCAGATAACCTTCGGTATCGCTGTTACGCTTGGCGCCGACCAGGCTGGGGATCAAAAAATCACGCTGATGTTTGTATTCCAGTCCCAACGAAACCTGCGGCATGTCGTCGTAGATCACGTCGCCAAACAGCCGAACCTTCACCCCGAGCACGTCCTGGCCAAGGCTGTCTTGCGGCAGGTTCAGCTTGTGCACCAACGACCCGAGATCAAAGCGTTGCCGGGCAAAGGACAATTCAACGCGGTTGTCATAGGCCAACGCGAGACCCGCCACATCCAGCCGATAGTCCGGCAGGTTGACGGTGGTGGCGAACGCCGTGGCGCCCCACTCATTCTTTTCGCCATAACCGGCGAGCACCGCCCACGGCGTGATGCCACCGCCCGCCGTACCTTCGAGGCTGCTGGCGCCGCCGGTGGCGATCAGACGACCGTTATCGGCCACGGCGGTTTGCAGGGTCAGGCCGACGAGACAGCCGAGCCACAGGGAGAAATGTGAAGTCATGAATCAATGAACCATGGAAGTTTGAGCGCTCAGGGGCAACGCCACCCAAGCTTCGAATGCCGCCGCGCTCAGCGGGCGACTGATGAGATAACCCTGCGCCGTGTCGCACTGCCAGCGTTCGAGCAAACGCAGGCTGTGGGCATATTCAACGCCCTCGGCCACCACTTTGAGTCCCAGGTTATGGCTCATTTCGATGGTCGAACGAACGATCACCGCGTCCTCGCTGGTTTCATCCAGATCGCGAACGAAGGACTGATCGATCTTCAACTCTTGCACCGGCAAACGCTTGAGGTGAGCCAGCGATGAGTAACCGGTGCCGAAGTCATCCACCGACAAACTGATGCCGCAATCACGCAACCGATGCAGCACTTTCAGGGCTCGCTCCGGTTCACGCATGACCGCGCTTTCGGTGATTTCGAAAATCAATTGTTCAGCCGGCAAGCGATAATCCCGCAACAGCGCCGAGACCCGCTCGGCCAGGTCATCACTGAGCAAGTCCTCGGCAGAAATGTTCAGCGACAGCTGCAAACGCAGGCCCCGGCGATTCCATTCCGAGAGCTGGCGCATGCCTTCGCCGATCACCCAATTAGTCAACGTTTGAATGCTGCCGGTGCGCTCGGCCAAGGGAATGAATTCTGCCGGCGAGACCATGCCAAATTGCGGATGCTGCCAGCGCAGCAAGGCTTCGGCCTGGCGTACATGGCCTTTGCTGATGTCGAGTTTGGGCTGGTAATGCAGCAGGAATTCGCCATTGCTTGCGGCGTGGCGCAAGTCACGGATCAGGGTGATCTGGCGGCGATGTACGAGGTCACGGCCCTGTTCGTAGATTTGCAGGCGACCGGGCAATTGTGCCGCGTCTTTCATCGCAATCGCGGCGCGCTCCAGCAAGGTGTGCGCGCTCAAGCCATCCACGAGATAGGCCGCGATGCCCATACGACACTCAAGCATCAGGTCATGGCCGTTGATGCGTTGGGGCTTGAGCAACAATTGTTGAAGCTCATCGGCCACCGCCACAGCTGCGTCACTGTCCATGCCATCGAGTAACAACAGGAATTCATCGGCAATCAAATGCGCCACGGTATCGCCGGGGCGCAGCGCGACTTGCAGGCGCTCGCCGGTCTGGCGCAGTAGTTGATCGACCGACTCAGGGCCAGCGGTTTCATTGATCGTCCGCAGGTTATCGATGCCCATGTACACCAGCGCCATCGGTCGTTGTGCGGAGATCGCACTGCCCAGGCGTTCCATCGCCAGCGCGCGATTGGGCAGGCCGGTGAGTGGGTCGTGCAAAGCGTTGTGGGCCAGTTGCAGTTCACGCTCGGCGATGCCGCTTTGCATGGAATTGAACGCCGTGGCGAGCAGGCCCAGTTCATCGCTGCGCTTGAGGCTGACCGGCGTCTGGTAATCGCCCTGACCAATCCGCTCGGCGGCCTCGGCCAGCGCGCGCACCGGTTGCGACACACCACGGGCCAGTAACAAGGCGCCGGCCAGCGAGCCGAGCAACGCCACCAAGGCAATGCCGAGGATCTTTTCATCCAGCGGCGCGAAGGCTTGCATCGCTGCATCCAGGGGACTTTGCAACAGCGCGATCACTTGGTTATCGCTGCCTTGCGGAGCACTCGCCAGCATCAACGACTGGCCGAGGAAATTCTGATCGTGAAGCTCACTCAACTGCAACTGGCTGCCCTGCCGACTGCCGAGCATCAAACGCATGAGGCTGTCGTTCATGGCACTGGGCTGGGTGCTGACCAACTCGCCGACGTGCTGGCGATCGACGGTGAGGAACGACACTTCAAGGTTGGTCAGCGACTGCAATTCAGCCGCCCAACTTGCGTCCATGCTGAACCCCATGACCACCCGAGCGATCGGCAGCGGCGCCAGCACCATGGCTTCCACCAACAAATGCGGCTTGCCCTGCAACGGCACGATCACCATGGTCTGTTGCGTGCGTCGGGCTTCTCGCAAGGCTTGGTCGTAGCGGAACGGCGTACCTTCGACGACGTCATCGAGAGTGCTGGCCAGGACCTTGCCGTCCATGCCCAGCAAAATCATGTCGCTGGCATTGATGCGTTTGCCATGGTTGAGCAGCACCGAGGCCATGGTCGCCGCGTCGCCGCTGGCCACCGCTTCGCGAAAACCGAAATCCGCCGCGAGCAACTGCGCGCCGTCGGCCAGCCGTCGGCCCCGCACTTCCAGTAACCGTTCGAATACCCGTGTGCCGACTTCCAATTGCGCACTGGCCTGGCCGCGCACCGCCGAGTTGGTCGCCGCCTTCACGCTGAAGTACAGCGCGCCGACCACCACCAGCAACAGCAGAATCAGGACACAGGCGACCCGCGCCTGAAAGCTACTGCGTAGTTTCATGGGCGGCTCGCTTAAAGGCATCGCCAAAGGCACTCGGTGCCGGCACGGTCGGGGTTTGCTTGGCCTGGACCTCGATGATCAGGGTGAAGGCCTGCGTGAGGCCGGCCGCAGCGATTTTTACTTCGCCGCCGTCGACCGGTTGCATCCCCGAGGCCTGCGGGTGCCAGAGGGTGGCGTGATAAACCCCGGCCGGCGCGTCGAGGGTCAATTGGCCTTGGGCGTCGGTCACGCCAAAACGCGGGTCATCGGTGACGTAGACGTAGCCGAGCATCCAGTCGTGAATGTTGCAGCCGAGCACCACCACGCCAGGTTTGTCGAACAGCACCGGGTCGGACGGCGTGCCTTCGTACAGCCGCAGTTCAAAGCGCTTGGCCGGCGAAAACGAATAGACCTGATGGCGGATGTTGTCACTGTTGGGAAATTTGATCGGCGTGCCGGTGTGCACCGCCAACACGTGGGGCGCGAATTGCTGGCTGCGCTGGTCCATGTCGGCCTTGAGCGCGCCCACCGGCAGACCGACCGGGCCTTTCAGGGTGACGACCGCATCGGCCAGGGATTTGCCATTTTGATCGTGCATCTGGATTTTCAGCGGCGCGGCATTGGCCAAACCATTGAGGCAGAGCGCTGCGGCTATGAATAAAGCAGAAATCAAACGGACCATGATGATTCCAAAAACGTCAGGGAGTCGAAATGGCCTGCCTTGGCGTAGGGTCGTACTGATGAGCTACACGAATCGAATCACGCCTGAAATAAGGCCAAGTGCCATCGTTGAATGCTACAGGACAGATCACCGCTCGTCCGATTAAAACCTATGCAGCTGATCAGCTTCTGTACAGGCTATCGACCATAAATCCGAAAGCTGAAGAGGACAGCGTCCGGCCTTCGACGGCACGACGCTGTCAAAAACCTGAACACACACCCGGAAATATCCCCTGCCATTGAAACCACCCCCCACCTGCCCCATCTAACACCCATATCCAATTGCGCAGGTGCCCCATGAGCGACCAGCAAGAATTCCCGGAAGACCCGAGCGAATACGCCGACCCAGAGAACGCCGAACACCACTCCACCGGCAAAGGCCTCGCCCTGCCAGGCCAGAACCTGCCAGACAAGGTCTACATCATCCCGATCCACAACCGCCCGTTCTTCCCGGCCCAAGTGCTGCCGGTCATCGTCAATGAAGAACCGTGGGCTGAAACGCTGGATCTTGTGAGCAAATCCGATCACCACTCCCTGGCCCTGTTCTACATGGACACGCCCCAGGAAGATCCGCGCCATTTGGACACCTCGACCCTGCCGCTCTATGGCACCCTGGTCAAGGTGCACCACGCCAGTCGCGAAAACGGCAAGTTGCAATTCGTCGCCCAAGGCCTGACCCGCGTGCGGATTAAAACCTGGCTCAAGCACCATCGCCCGCCGTACCTGGTGGAAGTCGAATACCCGCACCAGCCCACCGAGCCGACCGACGAGGTCAAGGCTTACGGCATGGCGCTGATCAACGCGATCAAGGAACTGCTGCCGCTCAACCCGCTATACAGCGAAGAGCTGAAGAACTACCTCAATCGCTTCAGTCCCAACGATCCGTCGCCGCTGACCGACTTCGCCGCCGCCCTGACCTCGGCCACCGGCAGCGAGCTGCAAGAAGTGCTCGACTGCGTACCCATGCTCAAACGTATGGAAAAAGTCCTGCCGATGCTGCGCAAGGAAGTCGAAGTCGCGCGCCTGCAAAAAGAGATTTCTGCCGAAGTCAACCGCAAGATCGGCGAACATCAGCGCGAGTTCTTCCTCAAGGAACAACTCAAGGTCATCCAGCAAGAGCTGGGGCTGACCAAGGACGACCGCAGCGCTGACATCGAGCAGTTCGAGCAACGGCTGACTGGCAAGGTTCTGCCCGCTCAGGCGCAAAAACGCATCGAAGAGGAAATGAACAAGCTGTCGATCCTCGAAACCGGTTCGCCGGAATACGCGGTCACCCGCAACTACCTCGACTGGGCGACTTCGGTGCCGTGGGGCGTGTACGGCGAGGACAAACTAGACCTCAAGCACGCACGCAAGGTGTTGGACAAACACCATGCCGGCCTCGACGACATCAAGGACCGCATCCTCGAGTTCCTCGCCGTCGGGGCCTACAAAGGCGAGATCAGCGGCTCCATCGTGCTGCTGGTCGGCCCGCCGGGCGTAGGTAAAACCAGTGTCGGTAAATCCATCGCCGAATCCCTCGGTCGGCCGTTCTACCGCTTCAGCCTCGGTGGCATGCGCGACGAAGCCGAGATCAAGGGCCACCGCCGCACCTACATCGGCGCGCAACCGGGCAAACTCGTCCATGCGTTGAAAGATGTCGAAGTGATGAACCCGGTGATCATGCTCGACGAGATCGACAAGATGGGCCAAAGCTACCAGGGCGACCCGGCCTCGGCACTGCTGGAAACCCTCGACCCGGAACAGAACGTCGAATTCCTCGACCACTACCTGGACTTGCGTCTGGACCTGTCGAAAGTGCTGTTCATCTGCACCGCCAACACCCTGGACTCGATCCCCGGCCCGTTGCTGGACCGGATGGAAGTGATTCGCCTGTCGGGTTACATCACCGAAGAAAAAATCGCCATCGCCAAACGTCACCTGTGGCCCAAGCAACTGGAAAAGGCCGGCGTGTCCAAAGGCAGCCTGAGCATCAGCGACAGCGCCCTCAAAGCGTTGATCGACGGTTACGCCCGTGAAGCGGGGGTGCGGCAGTTGGAAAAACAACTGGGCAAACTGGTGCGCAAAGCCGTTGTGAAACTGATCGACGAGCCGAAAGCGGTGATCAAGCTCGGCCCGAAAGACCTCGAGTCCTCACTCGGCCATCCGGTGTTCCGTAACGAGCAAGTGCTGTCCGGTACCGGGGTCATCACCGGGCTGGCCTGGACCAGCATGGGCGGCGCGACCTTGCCGATCGAAGCCACGCGCATTCACACCCTGAATCGTGGCTTCAAACTCACCGGGCAATTGGGCGATGTGATGAAGGAGTCGGCGGAAATCGCCTACAGCTACGTCAGCTCCAATCTGAAGTCGTTCGGCGGTGATCCGAAGTTCTTCGACGAAGCTTTCGTTCACTTGCACGTCCCGGAAGGCGCCACCCCAAAAGACGGCCCGAGTGCCGGCGTGACCATGGCCAGCGCCCTGCTCTCGCTCGCCCGAAACCAGGCACCGAAAAAAGGCATCGCCATGACCGGCGAACTGACGCTGACCGGGCATGTACTGCCGATTGGCGGGGTACGCGAGAAAGTGATTGCCGCGCGGCGGCAGAAGATTTTTGAATTGATTCTGCCGGAGCCTAATCGCGGTAGCTTTGAAGAATTGCCGGATTATCTGAAGGAAGGGATTACCGTGCACTTTGCCAAGCGGTTTGCGGATGTGGCGAAGATATTGTTCTGATAGTCATGTAGCGCCTGCACCACCGTCATCGCGAGCAAGCTCGCTCCCACAGGTTTATCACTGTCCCCTGTGGGAGCGAGCTTGCTCGCGAAGACGTCGGCACTGACGACGCTCAACTCTCGGCCACCTCAGGCGTTGCCGTCACACTTTGTCTCATCTTCAGTTATGCTCGCCGTTCGTCGTGAATGCCGGAGCCACTGACCTTATGTCCCCCACCCGCCTGTTTGTCCCCCTCGCCCTCTCCTTGCTGGCCGCGTGCGCCACGCAACCGAAACAGAACGTGACCGTGGAAAAACAAAGCGAATGCCCGGTAAAACTGCACAGCGGGCAAAACCTGATCCTGACCCTGCCAAGCAACCCGACCACGGGTTACCGCTGGGCGATCCAGGATTCGGCCGGTGGCGTATTGCGCGCACTCAGCCCCGAGGTCTACAGCAACCCGCAAGACGCGGGGATCGTTGGCAGCGCCGGCCTCTCGACCTGGCGCTTCCAGTCCTTCGCCGCTGGCACGGGCCGTTTGCGCCTGACCTACTCACAACCCTGGGCACCGGAAGTACCGGCAGTGGAAACCTTCGACTGCGCAATCTCGGTTAACTGATCGTGGGCTGGCTGATTCTGGCGCTGATGGGCGCGGTGACGTTCCTCTACGGCGTCAGCGTGCACGCTGCGTTGCTCGGTCTGCTGGTCAAACCATTGCCGGTTTTGGCCTTGCTCGGCTGGTTACATGACGCACCGCCCAGCGAATATCGCCGCTGGATCAGCCTTGGACTGATTTTCTCCCTGCTCGGCGATGTGTTGCTGGCATGGCCGGTGGATTTGTTTGTGTTCGGGCTTGGGGCGTTTTTGATTGCCCACTTGGCGTATCTGAAGGCCTATTTGAGCGATTGCCGGCGGGTGGCGTTGTTGCCATTGCTGATTGCGCTGGGTGTTGGCGCGGTGCTGCTGGGGATTTTGATTTCCCACGGACTGGGTCCATTGTTGGTCCCGGTGATTGTTTATGGTTTGGCCATTAGTGTGATGCTTTGGCGTGCACTGGCTCGACTCGGCACTGACGTGCCCAAACGCTCGGCGCTGCTGGCGGCGGCAGGTGCGGTGGCGTTTGTGTTTTCCGACAGCGTAATCGGCATCAACCGCTTCGTATCACCATTCGCCGCCGCGCCATACATCATCATCCTCAGTTACTGGTTGGGACAATGGGGCATTGCAGCCTCGGCATTTAATAAAGACAAATAATAACTTAGCCAGGTTTCATAACCATAAAATCGACAAGGTATTTCAAAACATTATAAAAACCTGTTAGATCTGACAGTAGCTCAGATTTCCTAGCCTACTTACTATTCCAGTGGCGTTATCCAACCACGAACGTAAACCAAGGAAGAAAATCATGAGTCTTTTTAAAAGCAAAAATTCGACACTTTCTTTAGACCCCTTTGTCAGCGTCAACTGCGATATTGAAGCCAAGGTTTCAAACCGCGTAAAGTTTCACACTCAAAACTTCCAGTTCGTCAAAGACATTAACAGCAACTTGATTGGTTTTATCGGTCGAGCCTATGAAAACGGCTTTAACGATTCCAAAAAAGGGATGGTGTTTACTTTTTCCAGTGACATTCAGTCCGGCACCTATTCACCCACCGACCCAAACTTTCCATTTGACACATTACATTATTATGAATCTGGAGCTAACGACGACGATACGACTCTTTACACCTACAAACCCGAACGAGGCACTATTAACGTCGAAGTAGTCGAGAACAACTCCGAGACATTGCGCTACATCATCAACTTTGACTTCAAAGGCAAAGACCACAGGACCGAAGAGCTGCGCATCGTTGGCAAAGCCGAATTCAACGTTTTCATGCGTCCGTTATGATCTCGCTCTAAACAATGAATGACCAAGTCTTGCTTCTCGACTTGGTCATTCATTTGTCGTTTCCAAATGCTCTCTGCAGCCAAGGCCCCATCTGCCCCCTTAGCAAATTCCCCACGGTTTATCAGACAACCCAAGCATCCCCCCATCAATTTGGCTAAAATGCCGGCCTTTTCCACCTACACCGCTGGAACCGCCGTGAGCAAAGAATCCGATCGCCTTTTCGCCCAGCCTTTGGCCCAGGTGCCTGACTTCGCCTTCAACGAGGACGTGGTGCGGGTGTTTCCGGACATGATCAAGCGCTCGGTGCCGGGTTATCCGACCATCGTTGAAAACCTTGGCGTGCTCGCCGCGCAGTTCGCCCAGCCCAACAGCGTTCTTTACGACCTGGGTTCGTCCCTCGGTGCCGTGACCCAGGCCTTGCGCCGACACGTACGCACTGACGGCTGCCGCGTCATCGCTGTGGATAACTCGGCGGCGATGGTCGAACGCTGCCGCGAATACCTCAACGGTCAGGACTCGATGTTCCAGGAGTTGCTGCCCGTTGAAGTGATCGAAGGCGACATCCTGGCCCTGCAATTCGAGCCAGCCTCGGTGGTGGCGCTGAACTTCACCCTGCAATTCATCGCCCCGGAACAGCGCACGGCGTTGCTCTCGCGTATCCGCCAATCGCTGTTGCCCGGTGGCGCGCTGATTCTGTCGGAGAAGCTGCGCTTCAACGACCTTGAAGAACATGCGCTGCTCACCGACCTGCA
Source organism: Pseudomonas sp. UYIF39 (assembly GCF_029963765.1). Lineage (GTDB taxonomy): Bacteria > Pseudomonadota > Gammaproteobacteria > Pseudomonadales > Pseudomonadaceae > Aquipseudomonas. The sequence continues at coordinate 51,575 of NZ_JALBYU010000015.1, read as the reverse complement.
CGTCGCGTTCAAACGCGCCAACGGCTACAGCGAACTGGAAATCGCCCAGAAACGCAGCGCCATCGAAAACGTCATGAAGCCCGACAGCCTCGAAGAACACCGCGAGCGCCTGCTGGCCGCCGGGTTCTCGAAAGTCGTGCCGTGGTTCCAGTGTCTTAACTTTGCCTCGTTGATTGCCTTGCCATGATTGATCTGTCCCCCCTCGCCCGCCGTTTGGCTGGCACACCGCTGGCCGACTGGGCCAATACTCTGCAAGCGCAACTCGACAAGAAAATGGAAAAAGGTCACGGCGACCTGGAGCGCTGGCAGAGTGCGTTGGACGCTTTACCAAAAATTCAGCCGAGCGAAGTCGATCTGCTTAACGGCCTGACGCTGGACACCGATTGCGACGACGAAACCCGCGCTCAGATGCGCACTGCGCTGATGGGTTTGTCACCCTGGCGCAAAGGGCCGTTCGACCTGTTTGGCGTGCACGTCGATACTGAATGGCGCTCGGACTGGAAGTGGTCGCGGGTTGCACCGCATCTGGATCTGAAGGGTAAACGCATCCTCGATGTCGGCTGCGGTAATGGCTATTACATGTGGCGCATGCTCGGTGCCGGGGCCGACAGTGTGATTGGTGTTGACCCGAACTGGCTGTTCTTCTGTCAGTTCCAGGCGGTGCAGCGTTACCTGTCCGAACCGAATGCCTGGCACCTGCCGTTCCCGTTCGAAGACCTGCCGCCGAACATGGAAGGCTTCGACACGGTGTTTTCCATGGGGGTGTTCTATCATCGCCGCTCGCCGATCGAGCATCTGCTGGCGTTGAAGGATTGCCTGGTCAAGGGTGGCGAACTGGTGCTGGAGACCCTGGTGATCGAGGGCGATCAGCAGCAGGTATTGGTGCCGGAAGACCGTTATGCGCAGATGCGCAACGTGTGGTTCCTGCCGTCGGTACCGGCGCTGGAGCTGTGGCTGCGTCGCGCCGGGTTCACGGATGTTCGCTGTGTGGACGTGAGCGTGACGACGGTCGAGGAACAGCGCGGGACGGAGTGGATGAAGTACCAGTCGCTGAGCGATTTCCTTGATCCGGAAGATCACAGCAAGACGGTTGAAGGGCTGCCGGCGCCGATGCGTGCCGTGATCGTCGCCCGCAAATAACCCCCGATCTTCCAGACACCAGAAAAACCTGTGGGAGCGAGCTTGGTCCGGGCGGCGATCCGACGATGGCGGACGAACCTTCAGCATCGTCGTTGACTGAAAGGGCGCCTCATCGCGAGCAAGCTCGCTCCCACAGGGGACGGTGTTTAGTCTGCTGGTTTGGCTCTTCGAGCCTTGAAGAACTCGCTCAACACCGCCCCGCACTCCTCGGCCAACACTCCGCCTTCGTACAGCACCCGGTGATTCAAAAATCCCTGGGTAAAAAACTGCCCCTGACTCTGCACAACTCCGGCCTTCGGCTCCAGCGCCCCATACACCACCCGCGCAATCCGCGAATGCACGATCAGCCCAGCGCACATGCTGCACGGCTCAAGCGTCACGTACAGCGTGCTGCCAGGCAGACGATAGTTGCTGGCTGCCAACGCGGCAGCGCGAATCGCGACCATCTCGGCGTGAGCACTCGGGTCGTTGCCGCTGATCGGGCAGTTGAAACCCCGGCCGATGATTTCACCATCCTGAACCAGCACCGCCCCCACCGGCACTTCACCGAGCGCCGCGCCTTGGGCGGCCAGGGCCAGGGCTTCGCGCATGAAGTCGCGATCACGGCTGCGGTCGATGATTGCCGTCGGGCGTATCTGACGCATCATGCCACCTCGATGGCGGCCATCAGGCCGGTTTCCATGTGATCGATCACGTGGCAGTGGAACATCCAGATCCCTGGGTTATCCGCCACCAGCGCCACTTGCGCGCGTTCGTTCTTGCCCAGCAAGTAGGTGTCAGTGAAGTACGGAATAACCTTGTGCCGGTTGGAGGCGATGACCTTGAAGCTCATGCCGTGCAGATGAATCGGGTGTTGATACTGAGTCATGTTTTTCAATTCGAAAATGTAGCTCTTGCCCTTCTCAAGCTTGGCAATCGGGCGGTCGGCGCAGGTTTTGTCGGTGATGTCCCAGGCCTTGCCGTTGATCTGCCACAGGCTCGGCGGCTTGCCATTGTCGACGTTCACCGACACTGAGCCAACCCATTCGAAATTGAAGTTGAGTTTCTCCGCGTTGGCCAGGTCTGGCTCGGCCACCGGGTTGGCGGGCAACGCGGGCGGCCATTCGGTCGGTGCATCGGCGTTCACCACCGAACGGAACGTGCCCAGTCGTACCGGGCCATTGCGCAGGGACAGTTCTTCCCCGGCCGGCGGTGCCTTGATCGCCAGGCAAATACGCATGCCCGGGCCAAGCCAGTATTCCTTACCCAACGGGCGCGGTTCGATGGGGTTGCCGTCCAGCGCGTAGATCTGCGCTTCGACACCGGGGATGTTGAGTCGGTAGGTCAGGGTGTTATCGAGGTTGAGCAAGCGCACCCGGGTGATCTGCCCGGCGGGCAACTCGATCACCGCTTGCGAGACACCGTTGATGGTCGACAGGCGCCCCGCCGTGCCACCACGGGCCGCTTCGCGAGGAATGCTGAACGCGACAAAAGCGCCCTCTTCGTCGACGTGCCAGCTCTTGAGGCTCACAGTCTTTTCGTACTTGAAGCCGGTAGGCTCGCGCTCTTCGATGATCAACGGGCCGACCAGCCCGCGACCGAGTTCTTCGCTGCTGTTCACATGCGGGTGATACCAGTAGCTGCCGGCGTCGGGCACGCGGAATTTGTAGTCGAAGTATTCGCCCGGCAGCACTGGAAGCTGCGAGACGTAGGGCACGCCGTCCATTTCCAGCGGCAGGCGAATGCCGTGCCAGTGAATGGTGGTCGCCACCGGCAGGTGGTTGATGAAACGTACCCGCAGCCATTCGCCCTGACGCACGCGCAACTCGGTGCCCGGCGCCGACGGGCCGAACGCCCAGGCTTCGGTCTTGTGCCCTGCCACCAGTTCGACGTCCAGCGGTGCGGCGATCAGCTCATAGTCGTGGCCCGCGTCGGCGTCGGCCATCTTGCCCAACCAGTACCGCGACGCGCCCCCCGCTCCGACACCAACGACAACAAGACCGGCCAGGCCACCGAGGATTTGGCGACGGGTAAAGGACATGAACGCGACTACCTCACTTGAAAGCGGCAGGCCTGAGCCCGCAAAAGGCGAATACGATACACCTGCAACTGCGAAACAGTAAGAGCAGCGCGACCATGGGCCGCAGAACGAGGACTACCTGACAAGGCTCGATGTCCTACTCAACGCCTGCGCAAGCAGCCACGGCTATCGTCCCGACGGCCTACAGATCGAGCTGAGCTTTCTTGAGATAGTGAGCGACCTTCCACCCGCTTTCAAAGAGAGAATCATGGACGATTCCAACGACACATTCGTGCCCGACGCCACCGACGTATTGGCGCTCCACGCCCTGATCCCCGGCCTGGTCGCCGACTGCCCCGATATGTACGCCATGGCGTATCAGGTCGCCAAAGATATTCTGCTCCAGCACAACATCACCGACATCGAGCCCGACAAGGTCTACTGGCACCGATTCCGCGCCGCGCAAAGCAGCTCGAAGACCTTTACCGGTTGGCAACACGTGTTTGAAAAACCCAGGGAGTCGATGACCTTCCCGCAACTGGTCATGCAGCGCTTCAGTGTCCACGACCAGGACAATGCTGACCTTCTGGACGCTGACAGCGGCTTCTATCGCGCCGATGGCAATGCCGAAAACTACGACGAAACCAACGAAATTCGCCTGCATGCCAGGGATGCGCTGAAAGCCTTCTGGGACATCAACTTCAGCGACCGCTACAAGACTGCCATCGCGACGTTCTGGGAAAAACACAGCGCCAACTTCCGCGCACTGGCCAAGTGCACCTTTATCTCCAAGGCCATCGACGACTATGAGAAGGGACACCTCACCCGCGAACACTTCACTACCGTGCTAAGGGCTGTCGTCGGCAATGTGAGCCGGCCACTCACCCGGCAAATGCTGATGGACGAGGCGCCAGCGGTTAACGGTCTAGCCATCCGCAAGTTTTGTATCGATCAATTCGTGTCGACGGACATCCTCTGCATCGCTGACGACAGTGACCTGAACATTCTTTACGTTCCAGGCGAACCCAGAGGTTTCCACTGTTTCACCAGCGTCGAGGAGTTGCACCAATGGCTGGTCGATGAGGTCAAGGACGCCGAAGGCCGTGAGCGCATGCTGATGCACTTCAAACAGGAGGAGCGCGACATTCTTCAGGAAAGGCCAACCTCACTGGGACACAAGCTCGCCAACTTTACCGGCATCGGCCTGATCATCCACGGGTTTGAAGAAACGCCAATAGATAATGTCGGACTCACCCATGCGTATGACGTTTTGCCCAGCGAACATAACGTCGCCGACTATCATCTGCTGCACTACCGAGGCGAAAAGATTTCCGGTGATGCGTTCACCCACCTGAACCAATCGACCCATGAGCGCATGCTCAGCGACGCCAATTTCCTCCTGCGCTCCAACGGCGAGATCAGGAAAAAACTGTGGATAGGCTATCTCAATGCCTTCAACCACACCTTCGGGCCCATGGCCGCCCTTGCATGGCCGGCAGCGCTTGTCGTCATAGGCGCTGGCATCGCCAATGTCGGGCTTCACATCGACCAGGCCATCAACGGCACCACTCCAATGGAACGCAAGGCGGCTGTCACCGCAGCGATTTTTGGCAGCGTGGATGCCCTGTTCAATTTGCCGTTTTTGAGGGGCGCAGCCGAACTTGCCGAAGCCGCCGAATTCTCAGAGACAGCAGAGGCCGAAGAGGTGCTCACGTCCGGGCAGGCGCCGAAGACAGAAGTGGAAACAGGCCTTCCCCTTCCCGTCGAACCTGTCGCATCTGGCCCGACCGACGCCGACATACTGGGCCCGTTTGAAACCAACGAGATTCTCGATGGCTATTACCCGGTCAGTGACGAAGGTAAATTCCAGGGCATTTATCAACCCGAAACCGGGGGTAACTACATTGCCATTGGCGACAGCTTTTACCTGGTGCGTTACAACAATGAATTGAAAAGCTGGGCAATCGTCGACCCGACTAATCCTTACTCCTTTTTCCGCAACATTCCCGTGCACTTGAATGAAGCCGGTGAATGGGTGCCGATCACACGTCCCGGCCTGCTCGGTGGTGGTAAGTTTGCCGATCTGTTTGCCAGGGCCGAGCCTGCCCTGCCCGACTTTGACGCCGCGCCAACCCCTTACGATGTTCCGCTGGAAATGAAACCCGCGCTCAAGCAGGCGGCCGAAGGCAATGCATTGAAATGGGACTTGAAAGACGGATTTGTGGATATAAACAACCCGGACAACGAGTTCGAGTCCTTCAAAAAGCTACGCCGAAAGCTGCACGACGACGCCGTCGCTTACTACTCAGACCTGCACCTGCCACCCAGACCAGAAATTCCATCGTTCAACCCGACAGCCAGGTTCAAGGATGTCATCAAGACCCTGTTCAAGCGATCAACCGGCCTGGTAATTGGCGAGAGTCATTCGAGCGTCGGCAGCAAGCAGGCGTTGATCGAGAACATGAAAGTACTGCGTCAGCAAAAGGTCAAAACCCTGTATATGGAACATCTGCTGACAGATTTCCATCAGGCTGATCTGGACGTGTTCAACAGGACGGGCGTGATGTCGGAAAACCTGGAACGCTATCTCAAGGACCTCGATGAAGGGTTCGAGACGGATCCCGGCGGTGAATTCACCTTTGAGCAAGTCGTCAGGACTGCACAAAAGAACCACATCCGCGTTCAAGCCATCGACTCCATGGCCAGCTATCGCAGCACTGGCATGACACCGGCAGACAACCACTTCCGACAGAAGATGATGAACTACTTTGCCCACGAGGTGATCAGCGCAGATCAGATCGCACGAGGTTCCCATCGCTGGGTGGCGCTGATGGGCAACAGCCACGCCAACACCTATGAGGGCGTAGCGGGCGTCAGCGAACTCGAAGGCAGCATCGGGCTGCGTATTGAAGACGTGGATCTGGATGAGCTTACCGGTATCAAGGTCGATCCTGGCGTTTCGGACGAAGCTCGACCTGGGCGGGCCGCCGGCTTTGCAAAAAATGACCTGCTGCTGCAAATCAAGACGCCACAGAGCGTGATCCTTGCACGAAGGTTGAACTCCGGCCTGCCCAACGCCGGCATGTACACCCTCGATACCAGTACCGATCAAGCTTTGCTGATACACCGCAGCTCGGACATCGAAGTAAACGGCTTACTGAAAAAAGGCCCCATTGTTCGCACCCCGGTCCTTCGAGATCGACAAGGGTTCTACATAAAACGAGAGTCCTGGCCGTGGATCAGCGGTATACGTTTTGCTCGCGTAGCGGGCTTGAGTGGCGCTCTCGATAGACACGGTATGACCCTCGTCCGCTTGTCAGACGTCTAAACCGCAAAAGGCCGCGTGAACACTGTTCACACGGCCTTTTCAGTTACCTGCAATCAAGCCATCAAGGCCTGTGCGGGATCACTCCCACTCAATAGTCGCTGGCGGCTTGCTCGACACGTCGTAAGTGACGCGGGAGATGCCTTCGATTTCGTTGATGATCCGGCCGGAAACAGTTTCCAGCAGTTCGTAAGGCAGGTGCGCCCAACGAGCGGTCATGAAGTCGATGGTTTCCACGGCACGCAGGGCAACTACCCAGGCGTAACGACGGCCATCGCCCACCACGCCAACCGATTTCACCGGCTGGAACACCACGAATGCCTGGCTGACCTTGTGGTACCAGTCGGCTTTACGCAGTTCTTCGATGAAGATGTGGTCGGCGCGACGCAGCAGGTCGGCGTATTCCTTCTTCACTTCACCGAGGATCCGCACGCCCAGGCCCGGCCCCGGGAACGGGTGACGGTAGACCATGTCGTACGGCAGGCCGAGTTCCAGGCCCAGACGACGGACTTCGTCCTTGAACAGTTCGCGCAGTGGCTCGACCAGTTTCAGGTTCATCTCTTCCGGCAAGCCACCCACGTTGTGGTGCGACTTGATCACGTGCGCCTTGCCGCTTTTCGCGCCAGCCGACTCGATCACGTCCGGGTAGATGGTGCCTTGGGCGAGGTACTTGATGTTGTCCAGTTTGTTGGACTGGGCATCGAAGACGTCGATGAAGGTACGGCCGATGATCTTGCGCTTCTTCTCCGGGTCGGACTCGCCGGCCAGGTTGTTCAGGAACTGATCTTCGGCATTGGCGCGGATCACCTTGACGCCCATGTTCTCGGCGAACATGGCCATCACTTGCTCGCCTTCGTGCAGACGCAGCAGGCCGTTGTCGACGAAGACGCAAGTCAGCTGGTCGCCAATGGCTTTGTGCAGCAGCGCGGCAACCACCGAGGAGTCCACACCGCCGGACAGGCCGAGCAGTACGTTGTCAGTGCCGACCTGGGCGCGAATGTTGGCAATGGCGTCTTCAGCAATCTTCGAAGGCGTCCACAAGGCTTCGCAGCCGCAGATCTCGAGGATGAAACGCGAGAGGATGCGACCGCCCTGCTTGGTGTGGGTCACTTCCGGGTGGAACTGCACGCCGTAGTAGCCGCGAGCATCGTCGAACATGCCAGCGATCGGGCAGCTTGGGGTGCTGGCCAGGATGTGGAATTCCTGAGGCATCTTGGTGACCTTGTCACCGTGACTCATCCACACGTCGAGGCCAAACAGGCCGTCGGCGTCGATGTGGTCTTCGATGCCGTCGAGCAGACGGCTCTTGCCGACTACGTCTACACGGGCGTAACCGAACTCACGCAGTTCGGAACCTTCGACCTTGCCACCCAGCTGTTCAGCCATGGTCTGCATGCCGTAGCAGATACCGAAGACCGGTACGCCCAGGTCGAATACGGCTTGCGGGCAGCGAGGGCTGTTGGCTTCGTGTACGGACTCGGGGCCGCCGGCGAGAATGACGCCTTTTGGAGCGAATTCGCGAATCGCGTCTTCATCCATATCGAACGGATGCAGTTCGCAGTACACGCCGATTTCACGCACGCGGCGGGCGATCAGCTGGGTGTACTGGGAACCGAAGTCGAGGATCAGGATGCGGTGAGCGTGAATGTCGAGGGCCATGTGGTCAGTCTCGTCTATGCAGTTCGGTGAAGAGAATCAGAAACAACTCGGGGCTGAAAACAGCCCCGGTTACTTAACTTATTGCTGGAAGGCTCAACCTACGCGGTAGTTTGGCGCTTCTTTGGTGATCTGTACGTCGTGAACGTGGGACTCGGCCATACCGGCGCCTGTGATCCGCACGAACTCAGGCTTGGTGCGCATTTCTTCGATGTCGGCACTGCCGGTGTAACCCATCGAGGAACGCAGGCCGCCCATCAGTTGATGGATGATGGCGCTCAGTGTGCCCTTGTAAGGAACACGCCCTTCGATCCCTTCAGGTACAAGCTTCTCGGCGCCTGCCGAGGAGTCCTGGAAGTAACGGTCGGAGGAGCCTTGAGCCTGGGACATGGCGCCCAGCGAACCCATGCCACGGTAAGCCTTGTACGAACGACCCTGGAACAGTTCGATCTCGCCCGGTGCTTCTTCAGTACCGGCGAACATCGAGCCCATCATCACGCAGGAAGCACCGGCAACGATGGCCTTGGACAAGTCACCGGAGAAACGGATGCCGCCGTCGGCGATCAACGGAACGCCAGTGCCTTCAAGGGCAGCGGCGACGTTGGCGATGGCGCTGATTTGCGGGACGCCGACACCGGCGACGATACGGGTGGTGCAGATCGAGCCCGGGCCGATACCGACCTTGACGGCGTCGGCGCCCGCTTCGGCCAAAGCCTTGGCGGCAGCGCCGGTGGCGATGTTGCCGCCGATGACCTGCACTTCAGGGAAATTCTGTTTGACCCAGCGAACGCGGTCGATCACACCTTTGGAGTGACCGTGAGCGGTATCGACCACCACCACGTCAACGCCGGCATTGACCAGAGCAGCTACGCGATCACCGGTGTCTTTACCGGTACCGACAGCAGCGCCAACACGCAGACGACCTTGGTCGTCCTTGCTGGCCAGCGGGTAAGCCTTGGCTTTTTCGATGTCGTTGACGGTCATCATGCCTTTGAGGGCAAATTTGTCGTCGACGATCAGCACGCGTTCGATGCGGTTTTTGTGCAACAACTCGCGGACGTCGTTCTTGTCGGCGCCTTCCTTGACCGTGACCAGACGCTCTTTAGGCGTCATCACTTCACGGACGGTGGCGTCCAGACGGTTTTCGAAACGCACGTCACGGGAAGTGACGATGCCGACCAGGTCGCCATCGTGCAAAACCGGAACGCCGGAGATGTTGTGCATGCGGGTCAGTTCGAACAGTTCACGAACCGTGGCGTCAGCCTCGATGGTGATCGGGTCCTTGACCACGCCGGCCTCATAACGCTTGACCTTGCGCACTTCGGCAGCTTGCTGCTCGATGGTCATGTTCTTGTGGATAATGCCGATGCCACCTTCCTGAGCCATGGCAATTGCCAGACGGGCTTCAGTAACGGTGTCCATGGCGGCAGAAACCAGGGGAATATTCAGCTCGATGCCACGGGTTAGGCGGGTCTTGAGACTGACTTCGTTAGGAAGCACCTCGGAATAACCAGGCACTAGGAGAATGTCGTCGAATGTCAGAGCTTCTTGGCTGATACGCAGCATCGCGGGGGCTCCCGAGCGGGAAAATGGAAGCGCGCCATTATAGTCAGACACCCCCTCGGGTTCAATGTAAAACTCTGTCTATTATTAGCATTACTGATATACGGGGATTGTCGCTTCCTACAGTTCGACTTTCACCCAACTCACGGGCTGATCCAGCCAATCGGCAAATTCGTCGATAAAGCTCTGTTTGAACCCGGCCTCGGCCCAGTTGTTGAAGATGAAGCCCAGGTTGGAAAAGCCGCATTCCTGCAGGAAAAGAAAGCCGTTGATGTCATCTTCATGCCCGCACTCCGGACAAGTGAAGTTATCGGTGCGCCCCGGCATCCAGTCTTCCAGGCTGTCGAACAGCGCTTCGCCGACTTCCTTGCGGCACTCGGCGCAACCCGCCTCCTCAAGGAAACCCTTGGCCGGCGTATAGATGCAGCGTTTGGTGATGATTTCCAGGCCATTGATCGGTTCGCCGAACGGCAGTGCTTCAGGATGCAGCACGACAGCGCGGGCGCCGTCGGCGATGGCATGGGCCATGCGGTTGCCAGTGCGGCCACAGGTGGTCAGTTCTTCTTTGACGATGTTCTTGCGCACCAGCCAACGCACGACCGCCCGGGCCCGGGGTTCGTGCACCGGCAGTGTGGAGATTTTCGGGACAATAATGCTTTGCGAATTCATGGTGCGGCCTGCTGCAACGCTTTAACGAAGCCCGGCAGCATAAGCACCCGGCTTCAGAGGTCAAGCACTCAAATAACGTCCGATCAAGGCGATTCCGCTGGCCAGCACCAACCAGGTCACCAGCCGCACAAACGCCTCGCGGGACAATCTCATGGTCAACCGCCGGCCGATCCACAGCCCCAATGCCATGGCCGGCAATAAACACAGCGCCAATACCAACAAGGGTAGCTCGGCGTACACACCCGCGACAGCAAACAGGCTCAAGCGCACCACGGTGCTGCTACTGATCAGCGCACTCTGGGTCGCCCGGGCCGCCTCTTTGGGCAGGCGACTGTTCAAATAGATCGCATATAAAAAGCCGCCACTGCCAAACAATGCCCCGAACATCCCGCCCACCGTACCCATCGGCACGGCCCAAGCGGCGGACAATTGTGTCGGACGGGTTTTGACCCACAAGCTGTAAATCGCATAGGCACTGATAAACAGGCCCATCAACAGCAGCAACACATCGGATTTCAGATTCAGTAGAAAAATCACCCCCAGCGTGCATCCCACCGCCATGCACGGCAGCAGCCGCAGCAACTCAGGCTTCGCCACATCCCGTCGCGAAGGCAGCAGATTGCCGAACGCCGCGACGAAATCCAGCAGCACCAACAGCGGCACGATCTTCGACAGCGGCATGAACAGGATCAGGACCGGCCCCGCCACCAGCGCAGTGCCAAAACCGGCAATACCGAACACGATGTAGGCCAGGGCAATGCCCAACGCGATTACTAGCCAATCCGTAGCGCCGAATGGCCATTGGTTCAACAACTCAAGAACGCCCATCTGCACCTCTTCCTTGAATACCTGTGATCACTGTAGGAGCTGCCGAAGGCTGCGACCCTTCGATCTTAAAAATCAAGACCAAAATGATCGCAGCCTTCGGCAGCTCCTACAGTGATCGTGCATTGCGCAGGAGATTGCCTTTATCATGCGCCCCATGATTAAAGATCCCTTTGCAAGACTCGGCCTGGACCGTGAAGTCCTGACTGTCAGCCAGCTCAACGGCCGCGCGCGGGTGTTGCTCGAAGACGTGTTCAGCAACATCTGGGTCGAAGGCGAAATCTCCAACCTCGCCCGCCCGGCGTCCGGTCACGTGTATTTCACCCTCAAGGACAGCGGTGCCCAGGTGCGTTGCGCACTGTTCCGGCAGAACGCGGCGCGGGTTCGTCAGGCATTGAAGGATGGCTTGGCGGTGAAGGTCCGCGGCAAGGTTTCGCTGTTCGAGGGCCGCGGCGACTATCAGTTGATCCTCGATACCGTAGAGCCAGCCGGTGACGGCGCGCTACGCCTGGCCTTCGACGCACTGAAGGAAAAACTCAGCGCCGAAGGCCTGTTCAGCGCAGAGCGCAAAGTGCCGCTGCCCGCGCATCCGCAACGCATCGGTATTATCAGCTCGCCCACCGGCGCGGTGATTCGCGACATCATCAGCGTATTCCGGCGCCGTGCGCCGCAGATCCAGCTCACGTTGATCCCCACTGCCGTGCAGGGCCGCGAAGCCACTGCGCAGATTGTCCGCGCTTTGAAACTGGCGGACGCCCGTGGTTTCGACGCGTTGATCCTGGCCCGTGGCGGCGGCTCGCTGGAAGACCTCTGGTGCTTCAACGAAGAAGCCGTAGCCCGCGCCGTGGATGCCTGCGTGACGCCGATTGTCAGCGCCGTCGGCCATGAAACCGACGTATCGATCAGCGACTTCGTGGCCGACGTCCGCGCCCCGACGCCTTCCGCTGCCGCCGAACTGCTCGCGCCGGATTCCAGCGACCTGGTCCGTCGGGTTGAAAGCCTGCATCGACGGCTGGTGATGCGTATCCGCGACCGCTTGATGCGTGATCGTCTGCGCCTGGAAGGCATGTCCCGCCGCCTGCGCCATCCCGGTGAACGTCTGCGCCAGCAAGCGCAGCGCCTGGATGATCTGGACATGCGCATGCGCCGCGCGTTCGAGCGCAGCCTCAATACCCGTCGCGAACGGTTGATCCGTCTGGAAACCCGCCTCGCCGGGCAACATCCCGGGCGGCAACTGGCGATGCTCCGTCAGCGCCTCGACAGCCTTGCCGAACGCCTGCCCCGTGCCATGCGCGAAGGGCTCAAATCCCGTCGCCTGCAACTGCAAAGCCAGATGCAGACGCTGCATGTGGTCAGCCCGTTGGCGACCCTCGGCCGTGGCTACAGCATTCTGCTGGACGAACGCGGCAACGCGATCCGCAACGCCGCGCAAACCCACAATGGTCAGCGCCTGAAAGCCAGACTTGGCGAAGGCGAGCTGCAAGTGCGGGTCGAAGACAATCACCTGACGCCTGTCACCCTTTCTTTACTGGATTGATCCATGCCGCGCTTTTTAGCTCCACTGCTGTTGCTGTGCCTGACCTTCAACGCCCACGCCGACAGTTACATCACCCGCCTGTTGAACAAACCGGTGCCGGGCGGCGTGGCTGTGGTGGATCTGGGCGCCTCTGCCCAGGCGCCGAAGGCCAGTTATCAAGGCAAGCCCGTCTTGGTGGTCAAGGAACAGAACAACTGGCTGGCGATTGTCGGTGTGCCGCTGACGGTTAAACCGGGTACGCAGCAGGTCAGCAGTGGCGGTCGCACTCTGAATTTCAACGTTGGTAACAAGAAATACCCGGAACAGCACATCACGTTGAAGAACACGCAGCAGGTCAATCCGAACCCGGAGAATCTCAAGCGCATCGAGGGTGAGTTAGCCGAACAGATCCAGGCTTATCGCAGCTTCAGCCCGAACACCCCTAGCAACCTGTTGCTGGACAAACCGGTCAACGGCCCGCTGTCGAGCAAGTTCGGCGTGCGCCGCTTCTTCAATGGTGAAGAGCGTAATCCTCACGCTGGCCTGGACTTCGCCGTGCCTGCCGGTACGCCGATCAAGACCCCGGCTGCCGGCAAGGTGATCCTGATCGGTAACTACTTTTTCAACGGCAACACGGTGTTTGTCGATCACGGACAGGGCTTTATCAGCATGTTCTGCCACATGTCGAAAATCGACGTGAAGGTGGGCCAGCAATTAGCTCGTGGTGGAGTGGTCGGAAAAGTCGGCTCCACCGGGCGCGCGACCGGGCCGCACATGCACTGGAACGTCAGCCTGAATGATGCGCGGGTGGATCCGGCCATCTTTATAGGTGCATTTCAGCCCTGAATATTGAGTGAGGCGACTGGCCCCATCGCGAGCAAGCTCGCGATGGGGGCATCACAGGCGACCGATTATTCCGCCTCAAGGTCTTCAATCCCGTGGATTTCCCTGTGCGCCAGACACTCCTTGATCCAGGCCTGAGTTTCCTCCGAGAAGCCCGCCAACTCTTCAGCGCTGATCAACTCATGAGTACACAGCCCCAGCAAGTGAGCAGGCGCCTCATTGCGTGAGTGCCTGAACACGCCGAACGCCCAATACAGTTCCTGTTGACCGGCCTTCAGCCTTTCTTCACTGGCTTCAATCCGCTCATAAGCCACCAGGCTTTTATCCAGCACTATGCGTTCGACCTCCTCCATGATCCGGATGCATAGCCGCTCATGGGCCAACGGACGCAGCGCACTATAAAGCTTCCAATCCGACTCGTTCATTGCCGACTCCTGCCTGCCAGTAGTCCTTGGTGAGGCTTTAAGAATAGCCGCGCTGACACGCCCCATCACCGAAAGCCTTCAATTGCGCATCGCTCAAACCTCGCGCAAACATAAAAACAATCACCACTATTCACCGCAATAAAATCTCGATAACCACGACTTTTCGAGGATTCCTCTCAATTTTTTTCGACCGCTTGCCATCCTTCACCCTCGCGGTTAGGGTTGAAAGCATGAAAACCTCTCACACCCTCATTCAGCTTCGCCAGCACCGCAGCCTGTGCCTTGTCAGTGCACGACTGCCAGGCTGAATCGCGGTGCCTCGCCTTACGCTTTTCCCCAAGAACTTTTGATCCACCGGCAGGCCGCCTTTTTTCGGCCCACACAATAAGGATTCCCCGATGAGCATGCTCAAAGACCCGTCTTCGAAATACCGCGCGTTCCCGACCATCGACATCCCGGACCGCACCTGGCCGTCGAAGACCATTACTGCCGCGCCGATCTGGTGCAGCTCCGACCTTCGTGATGGTAACCAGTCGCTGATCGAGCCAATGGACGCGGTCAAGAAGCTGCGTTTCTGGAAAACCCTGGTGTCGGTCGGCGTTAAAGAAATCGAAGCGTCGTTCCCGGCGGCTTCGCAAACCGACTTCGACTTCGTGCGCACCCTGATCGAAGGCAACCACATCCCGGACGACACCACCATTCAGGTGCTGACCCAGGGCCGTGAAGATTTGATCGAGCGCACCTTCGAATCCCTGCGCGGGGCGAAAAAAGCCATCGTTCACCTGTACAACGCCACCTCCCCTTCCTTCCGTCGCATTGTCTTCAATCAGGACAAGGAAGGGGTCAAGGCCATCGCCGTGAACGCGGCCAAGCTGTTCGTCAAATATGCCGCCCAGCAGCCAAACACCGAGTGGACCTTCGAATACTCGCCAGAAACCTTCAGCGCCACCGAGCTCGAGTTCGCCAAAGAAGTCTGCGACGCAGTCATCGAAGTCTGGAACCCGACGCCTGAGCACAAGGTGATTCTCAACCTGCCAGCCACCGTCGAATGCGCGACCCCGAACATCTATGCCGACCAGATCGAATGGTTCGGCCGTCACATCAACCGTCGTGACAGCGTGATCATCAGCCTGCACACCCACAACGACCGTGGCACTGGCGTTGCGGCTACCGAACTGGGCCTGATGGCCGGCGCCGACCGTGTCGAAGGCTGCCTGTTCGGCAACGGCGAACGTACCGGTAACGTCGACCTCGTGACCGTGGCGCTGAACCTCTACACCCAGGGCATTCACCCTGAGCTGGACTTCTCCGACATCGACGGCGTGCGCAAAGTCGTCGAGGAATGCAACCAGATCCAGGTGCACCCACGCCACCCGTACGTCGGCGACCTGGTTCACACCGCGTTCTCCGGCTCCCACCAGGACGCCATCCGCAAGGGCTTCGCCCAGCAAAAACCGGACACCCTGTGGGAAGTGCCGTACTTGCCGATCGACCCGGCCGATATCGGCCGCAGCTACGAGGCGGTGATCCGCGTCAACAGCCAGTCGGGCAAGGGCGGTATCGCTTACCTGCTGGAACAGGAATACGGCATCAGCTTGCCGCGTCGCATGCAGATCGAGTTCAGCCAGGTTGTGCAGCGTGAAACCGACCGTCTGGGCCTCGAGATGACGGCTCAGCAGATCCACGCGCTGCTGCACAGCGAGTACTTGCAGGCCAACACCCCGTACGCGCTGGTCAGCCATCGCCTGCAGGAAGAAAACGGTCACAGCGCCGTCGAAGTGGAAGTCTCTGGCAAAGGTCAGGGTGAAACCAACCTGCACTGGCGTGGCAAGGGCAACGGCGCCCTGGAAGCGCTGGTGGCCGGTCTGCCGATTCCGGTTGAGATCATGGACTACAACGAACACGCCATCGGTTCGGGCACCAACGCCAAGGCGGCGGCCTACATCGAGCTGCGTGTGAACGGTGAACGTGCGGTGCACGGCGTCGGTATCGATGAAAACATCACCACTGCCAGCTTCAAGGCCTTGTTCAGCGCGCTTAACCGCTCGCTGAGCCAGCCGGAAGCGAAAGCGGCGTAAGCCTTCGCTGCAATGCAAAAGGCCCCCAGGTGAAAACCTAGGGGCCTTTTTGTTTGCCTGATGTTTATGTACTGGCAGTTAGTCCGCTATCGCGAGCAAGCTCGCTCCCACAGGGGGGGGTGGGTGAGCAGATAACGTGTGTTCACATCAATCCAATGTGGGAGCGAGCTTGCTCGCGATGAGGCCCTGTCAGGCAGCGAAGATCTCAGGTGAACTCGAAGGTATCGGCGTCCAGATTCGCCGGAAACCGTGTTCGATAAGCCTGAAGATCTGCAGCGTTCAGAACGACCTGAAACACGCCATCGGCTTCTCCTGCGCTGAGCAATGTCTCCCCTTGGAAGTCCAGCACCTGGCTGTCGCCGGTATACGTAAAACCTTTGCCGTCGGTACCAATGCGATTCACCGCCGCCACATAACAGAGGTTTTCAATCGCCCGCGCTGGCAGCAAACGATTCCAGTGCTGACGCCGTGCCCCCGGCCAGTTGGCGGTGTACAGCAGCAAATCGGTGTCCTGAGCATCGCGGCTCCAGACAGGGAAGCGCAGGTCGTAGCAAATCAGCGGCCGCACTCGCCAGCCCTTGAGTTCGAACTGCACCTGACGCTCACCGGGGGTGAAGTGGTTGTGCTCACCGGCCATGCGGAACAGATGCCGCTTGTCGTAGTGCCATACCTCCCCGTCCGGCCGCGCCCACAACAGGCGATTGCGATGGCTGCCGTCAGGCGCCTGGACGATCACACTGCCGGTGATCACCGCATCCAGTTTCGCCGCCTGAACCCGCAGCCATTTGCTGGTCGGACCATTTTCCGACTCAGCGAGAGTCTCCGATTCCATGGAAAAACCGGTGGTGAACATTTCCGGCAGAATGATCAGATCCGCCCCGCGAGCCTGTTCCAGCAACGCCTCGAAATGCTCCAGATTGGCCTGACGATCGTGCCAGGCCAGGGTGGTCTGGATCAACGCGATGTTCAGATTGGGTAGCGCACTCAGATCACGCATAGTTTTGCCGCTGCTTCACGCAGGGTCTCCTCGCGTTTGGCGAAGCACAGGCGCACCAGGCGCTGGCCTTCGGGCGGGGTCTGGTAGAACACCGAGATCGGGATGCTCGCCACGCCATGTTCGCGAGTCATCCACAACGCCATCTCGACATCATTGAGGTCCGGGCGGATCTGCGAGTAATCGACCAACTGGAAATACGTGCCGGCCACTCGGGTGAAACTGAAACGCGACGGCGTTAGCAGATCGCAGAACAGATCGCGCTTGGCCTGATAGAAAGCCGGCAGTTCTTCGACGTGTTCCGGATGCTCGGCCATGTAGTCGGCCAAGGCATATTGCAGTGGCGTCACACCGCAAAAACTAACGTATTGGTGAACCTTGCGCAGCTCGGCGGTCAGGGCCGGCGGGGCGACCACGTAGCCGGTTTTCCAGCCGGTGACGTGATAGGTCTTGCCGAAGGAGCTGACCACAAAAGCACGCTGATACAGCTCTTCGTGATTCAGCACGCTGACATGGGGCACGCCATCGAACACCAGGTGTTCGTAGACCTCATCGCTGATGACATAGATGTCGCGATCGCGAATCAGCGCCGCCAGTTGATCCAGCTCGGCACGACTGATCAGCGCGCCGCTAGGGTTATGCGGGGTGTTGAGGATGATCATCCGCGTGCGCGGGCTAATCGCTTCACCGAGCTTCTGGAAGTCGATGGCGAAGTCATTCAGGCCCAACTGCACATGAACGCAGCGACCACCGGCCAGCTCAACCGAAGGCTCATAACTGTCGTATGCCGGATCGAAGACGATCACTTCGTCACCGCTGTGGATAACTGCCTGAATGGCACAAAAAATCGCTTGAGTCGCACCGGGTGTGACTGTCACTTCATGATCGGCATCCACATTGACGCCGTAGCTGCGAGCGATCTTCGCCGCAACCTGCTGACGCAACGCAGGCAGGCCGGTCATCGGCGAATACTGGTTGTGGCCATTGGCGATATGCCGACCAACCGCATCGCACAGGGCCTGCGGCGCATCGAAATCGGGAAACCCCTGGGACAGATTCAGCGCCCCGGTTTGCGCCGCGAGCTGAGACATCTGAGTGAAGATAGTGATGCCGACATTCGGCAGCTTACTGGTGATCATCGGTGATTCCCTGCTCTACACCCGGCTCTAACGGCGGCGCGGGAGCATCCGAGAATAGCCCAAACCACAGGCATGAAAAAGGGCGCCATTGGCGCCCTCCTCATTTCACGGGAAAAACCTGAATCAGCGCTTGTCGCGGCGCTTCTTGTCGGCTTTCTTGTGGTGCGACATCATCCGGCGCTTCTTGTTGACCTGGCGGTCGGTGAGCGAATTCTTGTTGCCTTCGTACGGGTTCTCGCCGCCCTTGAACTCGATGCGGATCGGCGTACCGACGAGTTTCAAGACACGGCGATAAGTGTTTTCCAGATAGCGCACGTAAGACTTCGGCACTTTCTCGATCTGGTTACCGTGAATCACGATGATCGGCGGGTTAGCACCACCCAAGTGGGCGTAACGCAGCTTGATCCGACGGTTGTTGACCATCGGTGGCGCGTGCTCACCAACCGCATCTTCCAGAATCGTGGTCAGGCGGTTGGTTGGCCAGCGGGTGACCGCAGACTTGAACGAGTTCTGTACGGAGGCGTAGAGGTTGCCCACGCCCGTGCCGTGCAGGGCCGAGATGAAGTGAATGTCGGCGTAGTCAACGAAGAACAGTCGACGTTGCAGCTCGACCTTCACGAAGTCTCGCTCGCTCGGCGTCATGCCGTCCCACTTGTTGATCGCGATCACCAGCGCACGACCCGACTCAATGGCGAAGCCCAGCAGGTTGAGATCGTGATCGACCACGCCTTCGCGGGCGTCCATCACAAAGATCACCACGTTGGCGTCTTTGATCGCTTGCAGCGTTTTGACCACGGAGAATTTTTCGACTTCTTCGTGGATCTTGCCGCGTTTGCGCACACCAGCGGTGTCGATCAGCGTGTACTTCTCGTCGTTACGCTCGAACGGGATGTAGATACTGTCGCGGGTGGTGCCGGGCTCGTCATAAACGATTACCCGGTCTTCACCGAGCATGCGATTGACCAGGGTCGACTTGCCGACGTTCGGGCGGCCGATGATGGCGATCTTGATACCGTCTTTTTCGCTCGGGCCAGGAATGCGCTTGGCTTCCTCGCCTTCGGCAACGATCTCCTCTTCGCCATCTTCCGGCTCCTCTTCGTCTTTCGGGAAGGAGCTCAGAGCGATTTCAAGCATCTGGGTGATGCCACGACCATGCGCACCGGCGATTGGGATCGCGTGGCCCATGCCCAACGGGGCGAATTCAGCGCGGGCCATTTCAGGGTCGATGTTGTCGACCTTGTTGGCAACCACGTAAGAACGCTTGTTACGTTTGCGCAAATGCTCGGCGATCATCTGGTCGGCGGCGGTGAAACCGGCCTTGGCATCTACCAGGAACAGAACGACATCCGCTTCTTCAATGGCCAGCAGCGACTGCTCGGCCATTTTTTCGTCCATACCGTGCTCGTCACCGGAGATACCGCCGGTGTCGACCAGAATGTAGGAACGCCCTTGCCACTTGGCCTCACCGTATTGGCGATCACGGGTCAGACCGGACAAGTCGCCGACGATGGCGTCGCGAGTCCTGGTCAGGCGGTTGAACAAGGTGGACTTGCCGACGTTCGGTCGGCCCACCAGGGCGATTACGGGAACCATGCGGCTCTCCACTTCGTTATTTCAGAAAATACAAAAGCCGCTGCGAGGCAGCGGCTGGTGCTCGGGGCAGCACTTGGGAGTGCTGCGAACCCCATGAAACGGGGCTGCCTGGGGTTTAACCCCAAGCATAGTCAAACCTTTACTTAATGGTCAGGGCTTCCAGTTTGCCACTGTTGCCATACACATAAATCGTGTCACCCACCACCAGCGGACGGGCACGCAGGCCGTCGCTGTCGATGCGCTCGCGGCCGACGAAACGACCGTCCACCTGACTCAGCAGGTGCAGGTAGCCTTCCATATCACCGACTGCAACATAGCTGGAGAACACTTCCGGAGCCGACAGTTGACGACGGGCCAGCGAATCGTTGCTCCACAAGGCTGTGGTGGAACGTTCATCGACGCCTTCAACGGTGCCCGAAGACAGGCTCACGTAAACGCTGCCAAAACCTTGGGCTACACCGGCATAGCTGGAAGCATCACGCTGCCAGAGCTGACGACCGCTTTCCAGATCCAGTGCCGCAACGCGACCCTGATAGCTGGCGACATACAGCGTACCGCCGGACAGCAACAAGCCACCGTCGATATCGACCACACGTTCCAGTTCCGAACGACCTTGTGGAATTGCTACACGTTGTTCCCACACCGGCACGCCGTTGGAAATATCGAGAGCGACCACTTTACCGGTCGACAGGCCAGCCACCGCGAGGCGATTGGTGACGATCGGCGCACTGGTGCCGCGCAGGGTCAATACCGCCGGAGTACTGTCATACAACCAGCGCTGGGTGCCGGTAGCAGCATCCAGACCGATCAGACGGTCATCCTGAGTCTGAACTACAACGACATCACCGTTGTTGGCCGGTGGAGCGAGGACTTCACTGGACACGCGAGCGCGCCATTTCTCTTCACCGTTGATGGCGTCCAGGGCAACGATTTCACCCTTGATCGTACCGATCAGGAGCAGACCGTAACTGACGCCGACAGCGCCGGAAACAGGCAGTTCGAGATCTTTCTTCCATTTGACGTCGCCATTGCTGCGATCCATCGCCATCACCACACCGGTGACGTCGGCGGCATAGATGGTATCGCCATCGATCGCCGGAACCAGCATGTTGTACGATTCGCCCTGACCGTCACCGATCGAACGACTCCACTGCTTGTGCAGAACCACTTCTTCTTTGAAGTCGGTCAACTCGGCTGGTGGCAGTTCTTTTTTGCTGTTGCTGCTGCAACCCGCGGCCAATATGGCCAGAGCCAGCAATGCTGCATGTTTCCAACGAATCACGTCACGCATCCCCTTTGGCCAGGTCGTCCAGCTTGATTTGTAGGCCACCCACTGCCGCTTCATCCGACAGTGCCGCCTTGGCTTTTTGATACGCCGTGTTCGCTTCGTCGGTACGACCCAGCTGCACCAGCAGGTCGCCTTTGAGTTCTTCGCGAGTGGCCAGGAATGCTTTATCGGCATCGCCTTCGAGCAGTTTCAGGGCTTCATCGGCCTTGTTCTGCGCGGCCAGCACCTGTGCCAGACGCTGACGAGCAATTTCGCCCAGCGCCGGATTGGCCGGTTTGGCGACAATGGCCTTCAGCTCGCTGGCTGCGTCATCCAGCTTGCCACTGTCGACCGCAACTTTTGCCACGAACAGGCTGCCGTACTGCGCGTAAGCGCTACCGCCGAACTCGCTATTGAGCTTGCCGGCCAGGTCCGCAACACGGGCGGCATCAGGCTTGCCGTCTGGCGTCAGCGTGGTTTCCAGCAGTTGCTGATAGAGCATCGAGGCGCCTTGCGACTGATTGCTCTGATACTTGTGAAAAGCCTGCCAGCCGAACACGATGACCAGCGCCAACAGGCCGCCAGTGACCAGGGGCTTGCCGTTGCGTGTCCACCAGTCCTTCAAATCCGCCAGATGTTCGTCTTCGGTACTCGACACCCCAATACTCCTTAATCGCTAAATCGGCTGTTTGACAGCTTCAACCCTGCACGACGCAGGTGGCCAGGTGTGCAGCAAGCGCATCCCAGGCAATGCTTTGTTGTTCGCCCTGGCCACGCAGGGGTTTGAAACCTACCACTTGCTGGGCCATCTCGTCGTCACCGAGGATCAGCGCGTACAACGCACCGCTCTTGTCGGCTTTCTTGAACTGGCTTTTGAAGCTGCCGGCACCGGCATTCACTTGCAGGCGCAGGTTGGGCAATTGATCACGAACACGTTCACTCAGGGCCAGACCGGCCAACTCGGCGGCTTCACCGAAGGCGCAGAGGTAAACGTCGACCTGACGTGAAATCTCTTCCGGGATCTGCTCCAGGGTTTCAAGCAACAGCACCAGGCGCTCGATGCCCATGGCGAAACCAACGCCTGGGGTCGGCTTGCCGCCCATCTGTTCCACCAGACCATCGTAACGACCACCGGCACACACGGTGCCTTGGGCGCCCAACTGGTCGGTGACCCATTCGAAAACGGTCTTGCTGTAGTAATCCAGCCCGCGAACCAGCTTCGGGTTGATCACGTAAGGAATGCCGGCGGTGTCCAGGCGAGCCTTGAGGCCCTCGAAGTGCACGCGGGATTCTTCGTCGAGGTAGTCGGCCATTTTCGGCGCATCGACCAGCACGGCTTGAGTGTCAGCGTTCTTGGTATCCAGAACCCGCAAAGGGTTGGTTTTCAGACGGCGCTGGCTGTCTTCGTCCAGCTTGTCCAGGCGGGCCGAAAGGAACTCGACCAGCGCTTCGCGATAACGACCGCGGGACTCGGCGGTGCCCAGGCTGTTGAGCTCGAGCTTGACCGCATCACGGATGCCCAGCTCGCCCCACAGGCGCCAGGTCAGCACGATCAGCTCGGCATCGATGTCCGGACCATCGAGGTTGAAGACTTCGCAACCGATCTGGTGGAACTGGCGATAACGGCCTTTCTGCGGACGTTCGTGGCGGAACATGGGGCCGATGTACCAGAGTTTCTGCACCTGGCCACCGCCGGTGATGCCGTGCTCGAGCACAGCACGCACGCAGGCCGCTGTGCCTTCGGGGCGCAGGGTCAGGGAGTCGCCGTTGCGGTCGTCGAAGGTGTACATCTCTTTTTCGACGATGTCGGTCACTTCACCGATGGAGCGCTTGAACAGCTCGGTGAACTCGACGATCGGCATGCGGATCTGCTTGTAACCGTAGTTATCCAGCAAACGCGAGACGGTGCCCTCGAAATGACGCCACAGGGGAGTCTGCTCGGGCAGGATGTCGTTCATGCCACGTATGGCTTGCAGAGACTTGCTCACTATAAATCCTTAAATTCGTTCGATCAGCCGCGGGCGATTACTGCTGCGTCGGCTTCGACCTTTTCGGCCGCTTTCTGGCGGATCAAGCGTTCAAGCTCATCCACCAGATTATCATTCGTCAGTTTCTGCGACGGCTTGCCGTCGATGTAAATCAGGTTTGGCGTGCCGCCGGTCAAGCCGATATGGGCTTCCTTGGCTTCGCCCGGTCCGTTGACCACACAACCGATGACCGCGACATCCAGCGGCACCAGCAGGTCTTCGAGGCGCCCTTCCAGCTCGTTCATGGTTTTGACCACATCGAAGTTCTGCCGCGAGCAACTTGGGCAGGCGATGAAGTTGATACCACGGGAACGCAGGTGCAGGGATTTGAGAATGTCGTAGCCGACTTTCACTTCCTCGACCGGGTCGGCCGCCAACGAGATGCGAATAGTATCGCCAATCCCTTCGGCGAGCAGCATACCGAGGCCCACGGCGGATTTCACCGTGCCTGAACGCAAACCACCGGCTTCGGTGATGCCCAGGTGCAGCGGCTGGACGATTTCCTTGGCCAGCAAGCGGTAAGCGGCAACGGCCATGAACACGTCGGAGGCTTTCACGCTGACCTTGAAGTCCTTGAAATTCAGGCGTTCAAGGTGTTCGACGTGACGCAGAGCCGACTCGACCAGCGCTGCCGGGGTCGGCTCGCCGTATTTCTTTTGCAGGTCTTTTTCCAGGGAACCGGCGTTCACGCCGATGCGGATCGGAATCCCGCGATCACGGGCGGCATCGACTACCGCACGTACGCGGTCTTCGCGACCGATGTTGCCCGGGTTGATTCGCAGGCAGTCAACGCCCAGTTCGGCTACACGCAGAGCGATCTTGTAGTCGAAATGGATGTCGGCAACCAACGGCACCTTGACCAGTTGCTTGATCTTGCCGAAGGCTTCAGCAGCGTCCATGTCGGGCACGGAAATTCGCACTATATCGACGCCAGCCGCTTCCAGACGATTGATCTGGGCCACGGTGGCAGCTACGTCATTGGTGTCGCTGTTGGTCATGCTCTGCACAGCGATAGGCGCATCGCCGCCAACGGGCACGTTACCGACCCAGATCTTGCGGGATTCGCGACGTTTGATTGGAGATTCGCCGTGCATGACTTATTGACCCAACTTCAGGCGAGCAGTCTCGCCACTGGTGAACGGAGCGACATCAACCACCTGACCGTTGTAGCTGATCTGCGCGCCACGGGCGAAGCCCAGACGCACGGTAAACGGTGGCTTGCCACTCACGGAAACGTTTTCGCCTTTGCGCTTGAGACCGCTCAACAACACCTTGCCGGTGCCATCGGTCACTTGCGTCCAGCAATCGGCAGTGAATTGCAGTTGAACCCGACCTTGGCCGGCAACCGGAGCAGCCGCTGCCGGAGCGGGAATGGTCGGAGTAACCGAAGCGCTCGCAGGTGGGGTTGATACAACAGGAGCAGTCGGGGCAGGCGCGACGGGGGTCGCGACAACCGGAGCAGTGCTGTGGGCAGCTGCAGCGGGCGTTGGCGCTGGTACAACCGGTGCAGCAGGCGCAGTCGCTTCAACTTCGGCCGGTGCTTCACTCGAAGTCTCGGCTTGCGGCAACGCAAGCGCGGTTCCGCCTTCAGCCTGACCTTCCGCGACGGCCTGGTCTTCCGGCTCGTCCAGCGGATGGATCTGGGTGGTGCCGTCAGCGCCTTCGACTTCAACGTGTTCCGGGCTCAGGCTAGTCAGGTCTTTGGTGCGCAATGAGGTTTGATCCTGCCACCAGACAAAACCACCACCAATCACTGCGAACAGCAACAGCAGGCTGACAATTCGCAAAATGGTGTGGGAAACCCGAACAGGCTCTTCGATACGTCCCAGGCTATGAACGTTGCTGCCCTGGGAGTCGGTGCCGGTGGATTGGTCGAACTGTTGGACCAGTACGGTTTGATCCATGCCGAGCAATTTCGCGTAGGCGCGAATATAACCGCGAGCAAAGGTATGCCCAGGCAGCTTGTCGAAAGCGCCGGCTTCCAGATTGCTCAGGGAATTGACGGTGAGGTTGAGCTTGAGGGCCACTTCGGCCAGCGACCAGCCATTGCTTTCGCGGGCCTGGCGCAATGTCTCACCGGGATTAACGCGATTCGCTGCTACAACTTCGGGATGCGCCGCTTTCATCATTGCTCCGACAGGTATTGCTGATATTCCGGCGTACCGGGATAGAGTCGTTTTAGTTGCAGGCCAAAACTGGCGGCCTTGTCGCGATCGTCAAACACTTTTGCCAGCCGAACGCCGAGCAATAGACTACGTGCATTTTGCTCGGCGAGCAGGCTAAAACGATCGTAATAGCCACGCGCGGGCACATAATGCCTGTCTTCGAAGGACAACTCAGCCATTTCCAGCAATGCACGTGGCTGTTGGCGATTCAAACGCAAGGATTTTTCCAACTGTTGCTGCGCCAGATCGCGCTGCCCCAGCTTCGAAGCGGTCATTCCGAGGTTCTCGAACACCCGCGAACGCTCAGGATACAAGGTATCGGCGGCGGCCTGTTCAAAGCGCTCGTACGCCTCTTTGTAACGTTTCTCTTCGAAAAGAAAACTGCCGTAGTTGTTCAGGATGCGCGCATCGTTGGGGCGGGAAGACAGTGCCTTGCGAAAATGCTGATCCGCCAGCTCCGGCTCCATCTCGGCCTGGAATACCAGACCCAGCGCAGCGTTGGCATCCGGATCCGAGTCATCCAGATCCAGCGCTTTTTTCAACGGTACTTTCGCCCGTTCGGTCATGCCCTGCTGCAAGTACCCCAAGCCCAGCTGCACATAGGCAACGCGCGCTTCATCGCGGCCCTTGCTGGTCTTCATCGGGTTGAAATCGCCCGACAGGACACAACCAGCACACAGGCTGGCCAATAGCAAAAGCAGCGCGAAGCGCAGGGACATAGAGATCCTCTCTTAATTATTGTTCGCAGCGTTCTGTGCGATATCGTTTTCCGCGCTTAATTCGCGCACGGCGATATAACGTTCGCTGCGACGGGTGCGATCCAGCACCTGTCCTACCAATTGGCCACACGCGGCATCGATGTCTTCACCGCGGGTGGTGCGTACGGTGACATTGAAGCCGGCATGGTGAAGCTGATCCTGGAAACGACGAATCGCGTTGTTGCTCGGGCGCTCGTAACCGGAATGCGGGAACGGGTTGAACGGAATCAGGTTGATCTTGCACGGGATGTTCTTGAGCAGCTCGATCATCTCAACGGCGTGCTCAACCTTGTCGTTGATGTCCTTGAGCAAAGTGTACTCGATGGTCAGCACGCGTTTTTCGCCCAGGGACGACATGTAGCGCTGGCACGACTCGAGCAGCATCTTAAGCGGATACTTCTTGTTGATCGGTACCAATTGGTTACGCAATGCGTCGTTCGGTGCGTGCAGGGACAGCGCCAGGGAGACGTCGATGTGCTTGGACAGCTCATCAATCATCGGCACCACACCCGAGGTAGACAGGGTTACGCGGCGCTTGGAGATCCCGTAGCCCAGGTCATCCATCATCAGATGCATGGCGGCCACGACGTTGTCGAAGTTCAGCAGCGGCTCACCCATGCCCATCATCACCACGTTGGTGATGGCACGGTCGGCGGTCGCCGGGATGCTGCCGAACGATTTATTGGCAATCCACACCTGGCCGATGACTTCGGCGGCAGTGAGGTTGCTGTTGAATCCTTGCTTGCCGGTGGAGCAGAAACTGCAATCCAGGGCACAGCCTGCCTGGGACGAAACGCACAAAGTGCCGCGTTTGCCCTGGGGAATGTACACGGTCTCGACGCAGCTACCGGACGCCACGCGCACCACCCACTTACGGGTGCCGTCGGTGGAGATGTCCTCGCTGACAACTTCAGGACCGCGAACCTCGGCAATAGCCTTGAGCTTGTCGCGCAAGGCCTTGCTGACGTTCGTCATGGCGTCGAAATCATCAACGCCAAGGTGGTGAATCCATTTCATTACCTGACCGGCACGGAAACGCTTCTCCCCGATTGAGTCGAAGAATTTTTCCATTTCCAGCTGAGTCAGACCCAGCAGGTTGGTTTTTACAGTCGATGTAGTCATGGATTCACCTTCACTCTTAAGCCAATGCTTAGCGAGTGGTTACTTCAGTAGCTGCGAAGAAGTACGAGATTTCGCGAGCAGCAGCGGCTTCGGAGTCCGAACCGTGTACGGCGTTGGCGTCGATGGAATCAGCGAAGTCAGCGCGGATGGTACCGGCAGCAGCTTCTTTAGGGTTGGTAGCGCCCATCAGTTCACGGTTCAGAGCGATAGCGTTTTCGCCTTCCAGAACCTGAACGACAACCGGACCGGAGATCATGAAAGCAACCAGGTCGCCGAAGAAACCACGAGCGCTGTGCTCAGCGTAGAAGCCTTCAGCTTCAGCTTTGGACAGTTGCTTCAGTTTCGAAGCTACAACGCGCAGGCCAGCTTTTTCGAAACGAGTGGTGATCTCGCCGATAACGTTTTTTGCAACAGCGTCAGGCTTGATGATGGAGAAAGTACGTTGAACAGCCATGGTGTAACTCCAGAAACGGTAATTTGCGAAAAATTAAACCCGCGAATTATACGCGGGTTCTTTGGTATTGCCTAACTGCATACGGCGCAGACTCAGTCTGCTTCTTCGATCCAGGCGGCCTGAATGGCTTCAAGCACCTTCTCGCCACCGCGGGTCGGATCATCACTGAACTCCGGCAATGCCAGCACCCATTTGTGCAGATCGACGAAGTTCACATAACGCGGATCCATATCCGGCTTGGATTCAGCCAGCTGGATCGCGATTTCCAGCACATCAACCCATTTCAGACTCATTTCAGTTCCTTGAATCAGTGCGGCGCTTCGGCCGCATGGTTGAGCGAGTATTTCGGAATTTCGACAGTCAGGTCTTCATTTCCGACGATCGCCTGACAGCCTAGACGCGATTGCGCCTCCAGACCCCAGGCACGATCAAGAAAGTCTTCTTCCAGCTCATCCGCTTCTTCCAGCGAGTCGAAACCTTCGCGGATGATGCAGTGGCAGGTGGTGCAGGCGCAGACGCCGCCACAGGCGCTTTCCATCTCGATATGGTGTTCATGGGCCAGCTCGAGAATGGATGTACCGGGCTCAGCCTCCACAACCATGCCTTCCGGACAAAACTTATCGTGTGGCAGAAAAATGACCTGCGGCATCGTTATTCCTCAATCTCATTCAAGTTGCGCCCCGCCAGCGCGGCTTTCACCGTCGAGTCCAGGCGGCGGGCAGCAAAGGCGTCGGTCACTTGCGACAGACGCTTGGTCTGCTGCTCGATGGCGTAACCATCAGTACCTTTCATCAGTTCGGTCAGGTCCTGCATCTGCAACTCGATGACCATGCGCTCTTCGGCGTCGAGCAAGCGCTCGCCATCGACATCGAGGGCGCCCTGCACCGCTTCGATCAGGCGCTGGGCATCGACCTGCTGCTCACGCAACACACGAGCGACCTTGTCGTCGTTGGCGTGTTGGAAAGAGTCCTTGAGCATCTTGGCAATTTCTCCATCCGTCAGACCGTAGGACGGCTTGACCTGGATGCTAGCCTCAACGCCCGAGCCCAGCTCGCGGGCAGAAACACTGAGCAGACCGTCGGCATCGACCTGGAAGGTCACGCGAATCTTCGCCGCACCAGCCACCATCGCCGGAATGCCGCGCAATTCGAAGCGTGCCAGGGAACGGCAGTCGCTGATCAGCTCGCGCTCGCCCTGCAGTACGTGAATTGCCATGGCCGATTGGCCATCTTTATAAGTCGTGAAGTCCTGAGCACGGGCGACAGGGATGGTGGTGTTGCGTGGAATCACCTTCTCCATCAGTCCGCCCATGGTTTCCAGCCCCAGGGACAACGGAATCACGTCAAGCAACAGCAACTCATCGCCATCACGCTTGTTGCCAGCCAGGGTATCGGCCTGGATCGCGGCACCAATGGCCACCACTTGATCAGGATCGATTTCGGTCAGCGGCTCGCGACCGAAGGCCTCAGCGACGGCTTCGCGGACGCGAGGCACACGAGTCGAACCGCCGACCATGACCACGGCATGCACTTCTTCCAGCTCGATGCCGGAATCACGCACAGCGCGGCGACAGGCTTTCAGGCTGCGAGCAACCATCGGCTCGATCAGCGCATTGAAGGCCTCACGGGTCAGCTCGGCTTTCCAGTCGCCACAAGCGACTTCAACGGTCGAGGTATTGGTCAGGGCTTCTTTGGCCGCACAAGCGGTTTGCAGCAGATGGCGTTGCGCACCCGGATCGAGGTCGGCGGACAGACCGGCGCTCTCGATGATCCAGCCAGCGATTGCGTGGTCGAAGTCATCGCCGCCCAGCGCGCTGTCGCCGCCGGTAGCCAAAACTTCAAACACACCGCCGGTCAGGCGCAGAATCGAAATATCGAAGGTGCCGCCACCCAGATCATAAATAGCGACCAGGCCTTCAGCGTGTTGATCCAGACCGTAAGCCACAGCAGCTGCGGTCGGCTCATTGAGCAAACGCAGCACATTCAGACCGGCCAGTTTGGCCGCATCCTTGGTGGCTTGACGCTGAGCATCGTCGAAATAGGCCGGAACGGTGATCACCGCGCCTACCAGTTCGCCACCCAACGTCGCTTCGGCGCGCTGACGCAGCACTTTCAGGATATCGGCGGAAACTTCGACCGGGCTTTTCGGCCCCTGAATGGTGTCGATGAACGGCATGTGCGACTCGCCGCCGACGAAGCGGTACGGCAGTTGATCGCCCAATTGCTTGACGTCGGACAGACCACGACCCATCAAGCGCTTGACCGACAGCACGGTGTTTAAAGGGTCGGTGGCGGCAGCCAGTTTGGCCGACTCGCCGACCTCGACACGATCGGCGTGGTAGCGCACGGCAGACGGCAGGATGACCTGCCCGTCAGCGTCGGCAAGAGGTTCGGAAAGACCACTGCGCAACGCAGCGACCAGCGAATTGGTAGTGCCCAAGTCGATCCCCACAGCCAGACGACGCTGGTGCGGTTGAGGACTTTGGCCGGGTTCGGCGATCTGCAGTAGGGCCATCGTTATCAGGACTTATCTGTATATCAGGCGTGCGACCGGAGCGGCACTGGGTTAATCGTCGAGGCGCTCTTCTAGCTGGCGCACTTCGTAGGTGAGCTTGTCGAGGAACTGCATGCGCCGCATCAGGCGTTCGGCCTGTTCACGGTGCCCCGCATCATTCCAACAAGCCGCGAAGCTTTGGTTCAGTACATCCTGGGCGGTTTTCAGGCGACGCTTGAACACTGCAACACCGGCCAGATCGGCATTGTCTTGCAGGTCTTCGAGCTCTTCACGCAGCTCCATCTGCTGCAGAAGGAACTCCGGATCATGCACCGTGACCTCCAGCGGCAACTCACCACCATTCAAGGCGAGCAAGTAACGCGCGCGCTTAGGGGGACTTTTGAGCGTCTGGTAGGCCTCGTTGAGGCTCGCGGATTGCTCTAGCGCCAACCGCTGCTCACGCTCGGAAGCGTCAGCAAAGCGGTCCGGATGAACACTGCGCGCCAACTCACGGTAGCGCGTAGCCAGCTGGTCGAGGTCCAGATTGAAACTCGGTTGCAGCTCAAATAAAGCGAAATGACAAGGAGTACCCACGACAAGCCTCAGATGTTGAAGCTTTCGCCGCAGCCACATTCACCGCGCACGTTGGGGTTGTTGAACTTGAAGCCTTCGTTCAACCCTTCCTTGACGAAATCAAGTTCGGTGCCGTCCAGGTAGGCCAGGCTTTTCGGGTCGATGATCACTTTCTCGCCGTGACTTTCGAACACCTGATCCTCTGCAACCACCTCGTCGACAAACTCCAGCACGTAGGCAAGGCCGGAACAGCCTGTGGTGCGAACACCCAGACGAATCCCTTCACCTTTGCCGCGCCCGTTGAGGGAGCGTCGCACGTGTTGAGCAGCCGCTTCTGTCATGCTGATAGCCATCGGTGACTCCTTACTCGTCGCCAAAACTTGAAAGTCAGATCAAGCCTTTCTTCTGCTTGTAGTCGCGAACGGCCGCTTTGATAGCGTCTTCAGCAAGTACGGAGCAGTGAATTTTTACTGGCGGCAGAGCCAGTTCTTCAGCCAGCTGAGTGTTTTTGATGGTCTCTGCTTCATCCAGAGTCTTGCCTTTCATCCACTCGGTCGCCAGGGAGCTGGAGGCGATAGCCGAACCGCAACCGTAGGTCTTGAACTTGGCGTCTTCGATGATGCCTTGCTCGTTGACCTTGATCTGCAGACGCATCACGTCGCCGCACGCCGGAGCGCCGACCATGCCGGTGCCGACATCAGGGTCTTCCGCGTCCATCTTGCCGACGTTGCGCGGGTTCTCGTAGTGGTCAATGACCTTTTCGCTGTAAGCCATGATTCTTAATCCTCACTCATCAGAGAGTCGCTCTTGAAGCCCTGCGCCCGAGGGTTCACAGGGCCGGTTTGCGGCGACTTGAAATCAGTGTGCCGCCCACTCGATTTTCGAAATGTCGACACCGTCTTTGTACATGTCCCACAGCGGCGACAGAGTGCGCAGCTTGGTAACGGCCTCGCAGACTTTCTGCGCGGCGTAGTCGATTTCTTCTTCGGTGGTGAAACGGCCGAAGGTGAAGCGAATCGAGCTGTGTGCCAGTTCGTCGTTGCGGCCCAGGGCGCGCAGCACGTACGAAGGCTCAAGGGAAGCCGAGGTGCAGGCCGAACCGGATGAAACCGCCAGATCCTTGAGCGCCATGATCAGCGACTCGCCTTCAACGTAGTTGAAGCTCAGGTTCAGGTTGTGCGGAACACGAGCGGTCATGCTGCCGTTGATGTACAGCTCTTCCAGGCCTTCGACCTGCTTGAAGAAGCGGTCACTCAGCGCCTTGATGCGGATGTTCTCGGCAACCATGTCTTCCTTGGCTACGCGGAAGGCTTCGCCCATGCCGACGATCTGGTGGGTCGCCAGGGTGCCGGAACGCATGCCACGCTCGTGACCGCCGCCGTGCATGGTCGCTTCGATGCGAACACGCGGCTTGCGGCTCACGTACAGTGCGCCGATGCCTTTAGGGCCGTAGGTTTTGTGGGCAGAGAACGACATCATGTCGACTTTCAGCTTCGACAGGTCGATATCGACCTTGCCGGTGGACTGAGCAGCGTCGACGTGGAACAGGATGCCCTTGGAGCGGGTCAGTTCGCCGATCGCAGCGATGTCGTTGATGGTGCCGATTTCGTTGTTCACGTGCATGACCGAAACCAGGATGGTGTCGTCACGCAGGGCAGCTTCGATCATCTCTGGGGTGACCAGACCATCAGTGCGAGGCTCGATGTAAGTGACTTCGAAGCCTTCACGCTCCAGTTGGCGCATGGTGTCGAGGACAGCCTTGTGCTCAATCTTGGTGGTGATCAGGTGTTTGCCTTTGGCGGCATAGAAATGCGCCGCACCCTTGATTGCCAGGTTGTCGGACTCGGTGGCACCGGAGGTCCAGACGATTTCACGCGGGTCGGCGTTGACCAGGTCAGCGACCTGACGACGAGCGTTTTCGACGGACTCTTCAGCTTTCCAGCCGAACACGTGAGAACGGGACGCCGGGTTACCGAAGTTTCCGTCGACCAGCAGGCATTCGCTCATCTTTTGCGCTACACGCGGATCAACCGGGGTGGTCGCAGAGTAATCAAGGTAAATCGGCAATTTCATGGACTATCTCCTAAATCAGGCTGGCTGGCGTGCCGCTAGCTCTTTGGCTGTCATTCGACGGCGGACGCTTCAATCTTGTCCAGGTGTGGCGCTTTGCTGTTGCAACGGCGCTGATCCTGACGCTGGGCTACTTCTTGTACCTCACGGCGAGTGACAAGGTCAGCCAAGCTGATACCGCTGAGAAATTCGTGAATCTGCAGGCTCAGATCGCACCACAAGTGGTGGGTCAGGCAGGTGTCGCCTTGATGGCAATCACCTTGGCCCTGGCACTTGGTGGCATCGACCGATTCGTTAACCGCATCGATCACCTGGGCAACCTGGATCCCCTGCATGTCGCGCGACAGCTGGTAGCCGCCGCCTGGACCACGGACGCTGGACACCAGATTGCTGCGGCGCAATTTGGCGAAGAGCTGTTCGAGGTAGGACAGGGAGATGCCTTGGCGCTCGGAGATATCAGCCAGGGACACCGGCCCGTGCTGCGCGTGCAACGCCAGGTCAAGCATGGCGGTTACGGCGTATCGGCCTTTTGTAGTCAGTCGCATGGACAATTACCACGGAGTTCGGAATGGGGCGAGTATGCAATTCCCGAGTATTTAAGTCAACTATAAGACCTAGTACTTTAGTCAGGATTACCCGCAAAAGAGCGGGCGCATCATATCAGGGTCTGCAGCCTAATGGCACACCGCCGAGCGCTGTGTCATTACCTGATCGCGACCTGTAGGAGCCGCCGAAGGCTGCGATCTTTTGACTTTGCACTTCAAAAACCATAATCAAAAGATCGCAGCCTTCGGCAGCCCCTACATTGACCTCAACCAGCCTTGGTTTCGTCTTTGTCTTTTACGCAGGCGAAGTCTTCTTCGCGCAACTCAGGCAGATCCTTGGCGCAATAGTTACTACCCAGATCCTTCAGCGCGCCGCACATCCCTTCCAGACGACCATCGACCGCCTGCAGGTGATCCAGCAACTGACCAATGGCACGCGCCACCGGATCAGGCATGTCTTCGCCGACACCGTAGGCATCGAAACCGATCTTCTCGGCCATGGCCTTGCGCTTGGCATCTTGCTCGTCGTCAGACTTGACGATGATTCGACCAGGAATCCCGACCACCGTCGCACCCGCCGGAACTGCCTTGGTGACCACAGCATTGGAACCAACCTTGGCGCCGGCGCCGACTGTAAACGGACCCAGCACCTTGGCCCCTGCCCCGACCACCACGCCATCTTCCAGAGTCGGGTGACGCTTGCCCTTGTTCCAGCTGGTGCCACCCAGGGTCACGCCCTGATAAAGGGTGACGTCATTGCCGATCTCAGCGGTCTCACCGATGACGATGCCCATGCCATGGTCGATAAAGAAGCGACGACCGACCTTGGCACCCGGATGAATTTCGATCCCGGTCAGCCAGCGCCCGAAGTTGGAGACCACACGCGCCAGCCATTTCCAGCCCATGCCCCACAGGGCCGACGACAGACGATGAATCCAGATGGCATGCATGCCGGGGTAGCACGTCAGGACTTCAAAGGCGTTGCGTGCTGCCGGATCACGATGGAAAACACTCTGGATATCTTCACGCAAACGCTCGAACATTTTTAATCCTTCCGTTTAAGAAGCTCGCCACGGGCCGCTTTCTGGGTTTCCGTGAGGATGCCACGCAATATATTCATTTCCGCCCGGCTGACCGAGCTGCGTCCGTACAACCGGCGCAGGCGCGCCATCAAGTGCCGTGGTTTTTCCGGATCGAGGAATTCAATGGCCACCAGGGTTTGCTCCAGGTGCTCATAGAATCGCTCCAACTCATCCATGGTCGCCAGCTCACCACTTTTGGTGGACGCCACTTCATCCTTCTCGACCTTGCTCGGCTGACCTTGGGCCGCGAGCCAGGACATACGCACTTCATAGCTCAACACCTGCACCGCTGCCCCTAGGTTCAGCGAACTGAACTCAGGGTCTGACGGGATGTGCACGTGGTAATGACATCGCTGCAGCTCTTCATTGGTCAGGCCGGAATCTTCACGACCAAAAACCAAAGCAATTTCAGCGCCCTGCGCGGCTTCCTCGACCACTTTCACGCCGCATTCGCGGGGATCGAGCAACGGCCAGGGAATGCGACGGTCACGGGCGCTGGTGCCAAGCACCAGATTGCAGCCGACCAAGGCATCTTCCAAGGTGGCGACGACTTGCGCGTTTTCAAGGATGTCACCAGCACCAGAAGCACGAGCATCGGCTTCGTGATGCGGGAACAACCGCGGTTCGACCAGCACCAGCCGCGACAGGCCCATGTTCTTCATGGCACGCGCAGCACCGCCGATATTCCCGGGGTGGCTGGTATTGACCAGGACGACACGAATGTTTTGCAGCAAGGGAGGCGCTCTCGAACACTTTAATGGGGAGCAGAATCTTACAGCTCAACCTACCGTTAAGCTATGAAAGCGAACACTGACCTTCACCTGTAGAAACTTTCTGATAGAATGCCCGGCTTTCTTTAACAACCTTAGGTGACACATCCATGCAGCCCATGCTGAATATCGCGCTGCGCGCCGCCCGCAGCGCCAGTGAATTGATCTTCCGCTCCATCGAGCGCCTGGATACCATCAAGGTCGACGAAAAAGACGCCAAGGATTACGTATCCGAGGTGGATCGCGCCGCCGAGCAGAAAATCATCGACGCGCTGCGCAAGGCCTACCCTACCCACGGCATTCTCGGTGAAGAAACCGGCATGCACCCTGGTAGCGGCGAAGGCGAAGACTACCTGTGGATCATCGACCCACTGGACGGCACCACTAACTTCCTGCGCGGCATTCCTCACTTCGCTGTCAGCATCGCCTGCAAATACCGCGGCCGCCTGGAACACGCAGTTGTTCTGGACCCGGTTCGCCAGGAAGAATTCACCGCCAGCCGTGGTCGCGGCGCTCAGCTGAATGGTCGTCGCCTGCGCGTCAGCGGCCGCACCAGCCTGGACGGCGCCCTGCTGGGTACCGGCTTCCCGTTCCGCGATGACCAAATGGACAACCTCGACAACTACCTGGGCATGTTCCGCGCCCTGGTTGGCCAGACTGCCGGCATCCGCCGTGCTGGCTCGGCGAGCCTGGACCTGGCTTACGTAGCGGCTGGCCGTTTCGACGCATTCTGGGAGTCGGGCCTGTCCGAATGGGACATGGCTGCAGGCGCCCTGCTGATTCAGGAAGCAGGCGGCCTGGTGAGCGACTTCACCGGCGGTCACGACTTCCTTGAGAAAGGCCACGTCGTTGCCGGTAACACCAAATGCTTCAAAGCAGTGCTGACGGCCATCCAGCCGCACCTGCCGGCCTCGCTGAAACGCTAAGCGAGCAGCCACAAAAAAAGCACCCTTCGGGGTGCTTTTTTTTAATCTGAATTTCAGCTATTTACTGAGCCGGCTCGTTCTGCCCCAAGATCAGCTTGCCTTCCTTGTCGACCGGAATCTGGTTGCCCGGATCGCGATCCATCCGCACCTTGCCTTCCTTGCCATCCAGCGAATAACGGACGTCATACCCTACGACCTTGTCACTGATGTCATTCACCGTATTGCAGCGAGTTTGGGTCGTGGTGTAGGTGTCACGCTCCTGCATGCCTTCTTGCACCTTGTTACCCGCATAACCGCCGCCGACCGCACCGGCCACTGTGGCGATCTTTTTGCCAGTACCGCCGCCGATCTGATTACCCAACAGACCACCAGCCAGCGCACCGACCACCGTACCTGCGATCTGGTGTTGATCTTTGACCGGCGCTTGCCGGGTTACTGCAACGTCCTTGCACACTTCACGTGGCGTCTTGATTTGTGTCTTGACCGGTTCAACGGCTAGAACTTGCGCATATTCAGGGCCGCTTTTAACCAGCTTGTAGGTGGCAACAGCACCCCCGGCAGTTACGCCGACAGCACCCAATACCGCACCAACCAGCAACGACTTGTTCACATGAACCTCCTGACCATCACATACGGGACAAGCCCGCGCTTCTCCCAGCCTTGGAGCATAAAAAAAGGCGCGAGTTCAATACTCGCGCCTTTTCGGCAGACAGCTGGTAAACGATAGCCGTTATGGGCGCTCGTCGATTTCCTTATCGGTAGCCACTGCAGGAATCAGATCCTCGGTGCTCAGGTTCAGCCAGATCAGCACGACGTTGGCGATGTAGATCGACGAGTAGGTACCCGCCAACACACCGATAAACAGCGCAATGGAGAAGCCGAACAGGTTGTCGCCACCAAAGAACAACAGGGCCGCGATCGCCAGCAAAGTAGAGATCGACGTTGCCATGGTCCGCAGCAGGGTCTGGGTGGTCGAGATGTTGATATTCTCGATCAGGGTCGCCTTGCGCAGTACGCGGAAGTTCTCACGAACCCGGTCGAATACCACGATGGTGTCGTTGAGCGAGTAACCGATAATCGCCAGCACCGCCGCCAGCACCGTCAGGTCGAAGGTGATCTGGAAGAACGAGAGGATACCGACGGTCACGATCACGTCGTGAATCAACGAAACGATGGCACCGACCGCAAACTTCCACTGAAAGCGGAAAGCCAGGTAGATCAGGATGCCACCCAGCGCCATCAGCATGCCGAGGCCGCCTTGGTCGCGCAGCTCTTCACCGACCTGAGGGCCGACGAACTCGACCCGCTTGACCGTCGCCGGGTTATCGCCGCCGACCTTCAGCAGCGCTTCAGCTACCTGATGACCCAGTTGCGGGTCTTCACCCGGCATGCGCACCAGCAAATCGGTGGTTGCACCGAAGCTCTGCACGATAGCCTCGTGATAACCCGAAGTGACCAGTTGCTCACGCACCTTGGTGACATCGGCCGGACGCTCGTAGGTCAGCTCGATGAGCGTACCGCCGGTGAAGTCCAGCCCCCAGTTCATGCCCTTGGTGGCAACACTGAACAACGCCAGTGCGGTAAGGAACAATGTGACGCCGAACGCAAAGTTGCGAACGCCCATGAAGTTGATTGTACGTAACATGGCAGCCCCTTAAATCCACAACTTCTTGAAGTCACGACCGCCGAAGATCAGGTTGACCATCGCGCGGGTCACCATGATGGCCGTGAACATCGAGGTAAAGATCCCGAGGGACATGGTCACTGCGAAACCTTTGACTGGACCGGTGCCCATCGCAAAGAGAATCCCGCCGACCAACAAGGTTGTCAGGTTGGCGTCGAGAATCGCGGTGAATGCCCGGCCGAAGCCTTCGTTGATTGCCCGTTGTACGGTCATGCCAGCCGCGATCTCTTCACGTATCCGCGAGAAGATCAGAACGTTGGCGTCGACGGCCATACCCATGGTCAACACGATACCGGCGATACCCGGCAGGGTCAGCGTTGCACCCAGCAGCGACATCAGGGCCAGCAGCAGCACCATGTTCACCGCCAGAGCGACGGTGGCGATGATGCCGAAGAAGCGGTAGATGGCCATGATAAACAGCGAGACAAACAGCATGCCCCACAGCGATGCATCGATACCTTTGACGATGTTGTCGGCACCCAGGCTTGGGCCAATGGTACGTTCTTCAGCGAAGTACATCGGCGCAGCCAGACCACCGGCACGCAGCAGCAGCGCCAGTTCGGACGACTCGCCCTGGCCGTTCAGGCCAGTGATGCGGAACTGAGCACCCAGCGGCGACTGAATGGTCGCCAGGCTGATGATCTTCTTCTCTTCCTTGAATGTCTGAACCGGCACGTCTTTCTCGACGCCGTTAACCACTTGCTTGACGTAAGTGGTCACCGGACGTTGCTCGATAAAGATCACCGCCATGCTGCGACCGACGTTGCTGCGAGTCGCACGACTCATCAGCTCGCCACCGTGGCCATCCAGACGGATGTTCACTTCTGGCGTGCCGTGCTCGCCGAAGCCAGCCTTGGCGTCAGTCACCTGGTCACCAGTGATGATCAGGCCACGCTCGATCTGCGCCGGCGGACGCTTGCCTTCACGGAACTCGAAGGTTTCGGAAGTGGCTTTCGAAGCGCCTGGCTCAGCGGCCAGACGGAACTCAAGGTTGGCCGTCTTGCCGAGGATACGCTTGGCTTCGGCGGTGTCTTGCACGCCCGGCAGCTCAACCACGATGCGGTTGGCGCCCTGACGCTGAACGATTGGCTCGGCAACACCCAGCTCGTTGACGCGGTTACGTACCGTGGTCAAGTTCTGCTTGATGGAGTATTCGCGGATTTCCGCCAGCTTGGCCGGGGTCATCGCCAGACGCAGTACCGGTTGGCCATTGAGGTCGGCCGGAACAATGTCGAAATCGTTGAAGCTCTTGCGGACCAGCGTACGGGCTTGTTCGCGGGCTGCTTCATCAGCGAAGCCCAGCTGAATGGCACCGTTGAGTTGCGGCAGGCTGCGATAGCGCAGTTTCTCTTTACGCAACAGGCTCTTGACGTCGCCTTCGTAGACTTTCAGGCGTGCGTCGAGGGCTTTGTCCATGTCCACTTCCAGCAGGAAGTGCACACCACCGGACAAGTCCAGACCCAGCTTCATCGGGTGCGCGGCCAGGCTACGCAGCCATTGCGGGGTGGTTTGTGCCAGGTTCAGCGCAACGACGTAGTCATCACCCAATGCCTTGCGCACGACGTCCTTGGCAGGTAGCTGATCTTCAGCCTTGGCCAGACGAATCAGACCGCCCTTGCCGTTTGCTGCCAGGGTGGCAGCCTTGACGTTGATCCCGGATTCCTTGAGCGCTGTGCTCACACGATCCAGATCAGCCTGATTGACCAACAGCGCAGTGCTTGCACCGCTGACCTGAATGGCCGGGTCATCAGGATATAGATTGGGAGCGGAATAAATCAGACCGACCGCCAGCACCGCCAGGATCAGAATGTATTTCCACAGAGGGTATTTGTTCAGCATCACGCCGCCCGCTTATGACGCGGGGCGCCTTGCGCGCCCCGTCGATTGAGTAGAAGTTGAAACTTAGATCGCTTT
The DNA here is from genome assembly GCF_029963765.1 of Pseudomonas sp. UYIF39. Classification (GTDB taxonomy): domain Bacteria; phylum Pseudomonadota; class Gammaproteobacteria; order Pseudomonadales; family Pseudomonadaceae; genus Aquipseudomonas. Next base: position 11,960 of record NZ_JALBYU010000015.1, on the reverse strand, counting down.
TAGCGTGCCTTTTGGCAGCGTGGCGGCGATGGCGCCTTTCTGGAACTTCATTTCGATCGTGTCGGAAACTTCCAGAACAACGAAGTCGTCTGCCACTTTAGTGATCTTGCCGGCGATACCACCGGTGGTCACAACTTCGTCGCCTTTCTGCAGGCTGCCGAGCAGGTTCTTCTGCTCTTTGGCGCGCTTGGCCTGTGGACGCCAGATCATCAGATAGAAGATGACCAGGAAACCGACCAGGAAAATCCACTCAAAACCGCCACCCATTGGGCCGGCAGCAGCAGGTGCAGCAGCGTCAGCCATGGCATTAGAGATAAAAAAGCTCATTTAGCACTCCAGTTGCAAATGTTGAATCTAGGGGTCAGAAAACTCAGTCCAAAGGCGGAACAGGTAACCCGCGTTTGGCGTAGAAGGCATCGACAAAGGCGGCCAATGTACCCTGTTGAATAGCCTCGCGCAAACCAGCCATAAGCACCTGGTAATGGCGCAAATTGTGGATGGTATTCAACATGCTACCCAGCATTTCGCCGCACTTGTCCAGATGGTGCAGATAAGCACGGGAGAAGTTCTGGCAGGTGTAGCAATCGCAGGTCGGATCCAGCGGCGAATCATCATGGCGATGGAACGCGTTACGGATCTTCAGCACGCCTGTATCAATGAACAGATGCCCATTGCGGGCATTACGGGTTGGCATCACGCAATCGAACATGTCCACACCGCGGCGCACACCCTCAACCAGATCTTCCGGTTTGCCAACGCCCATAAGGTAACGAGGTTTGTCAGCCGGCATCTGACCCGGCAGGTAATCGAGCACCTTGATCATCTCGTGCTTCGGCTCGCCTACCGACAGACCGCCGATGGCCAGACCATCGAAGCCGATATTGTCGAGGCCTTCCAGGGAGCGCATGCGCAGATCCTGGTGCATGCCGCCCTGAACAATGCCAAACAGTGCCGCAGTGTTGTCGCCATGGGCTTCTTTCGAACGCTTGGCCCAACGCAACGACAGCTCCATCGATACCCGCGCGACATCTTCGTCAGCCGGGTACGGGGTGCATTCGTCAAAGATCATCACGATGTCCGAGCCCAGATCGCGCTGGACCTGCATCGACTCTTCCGGGCCCATGAACACTTTGGCGCCGTCGACCGGAGAAGCGAAGGTCACGCCCTCCTCCTTGATCTTGCGCATCGCGCCCAGGCTGAACACCTGGAAACCGCCGGAGTCGGTCAGAATCGGGCCTTTCCACTGCATGAAATCGTGCAGGTCGCCGTGCTTCTTGATCACTTCGGTGCCAGGACGCAGCCACAAGTGGAAGGTGTTACCCAGAATGATTTCCGCGCCCGTGGCGGTGATATCCCGCGGCAACATGCCCTTGACCGTGCCGTACGTGCCCACCGGCATGAAGGCCGGGGTCTCGACGGTACCGCGCGGGAAGGTCAAACGACCGCGACGAGCCTTGCCGTCAGTAGCAAGCAACTCAAACGACATACGACTTTGGCGACTCATTCTTTGTCCTCAGGGCCACGTGGTGCGGGGTTACGGGTGATAAACATCGCATCACCGTAGCTGAAAAAGCGGTATTCATGCTCGACGGCGGCTTTATAAGCGGCCATGGCTTCGGGATAACCGGCGAACGCCGAAACCAGCATCAACAGCGTGGATTCGGGCAAATGAAAGTTGGTGACCAGGGCATCGACCACATGAAACGGCCGGCCCGGGTAGATAAAGATGTCGGTGTCGCCACTGAACGGCTTGAGCACGCCATCGCGCGCGGCACTTTCCAGGGAACGCACGCTGGTGGTCCCCACCGCCACCACGCGACCACCGCGAGCGCGGCAGGCCTCGACGGCATCGACCACGTCCTGACCGACTTCCAGCCACTCACTGTGCATGTGGTGGTCTTCGATCTTCTCGACGCGCACCGGCTGGAACGTGCCCGCGCCGACGTGCAAGGTCACGAACGCCGTCTCGACGCCCTTGGCGGCAATCGCTTCCATCAGCGGCTGATCGAAATGCAGCCCCGCCGTCGGCGCCGCCACCGCGCCCAAACGCTCGGCGTACACCGTCTGATAACGCTCGCGGTCCGAGCCTTCATCCGGGCGGTCTATATAAGGCGGCAACGGCATGTGCCCGACGCGATCAAGCAGCGGCAACACCTCTTCGGCGAACCCCAACTCAAACAACGCGTCGTGACGCGCCAGCATTTCGGCTTCGCCACCGCCATCAATCAGGATCTTCGACCCCGGCTTCGGCGACTTGCTGGAACGCACATGGGCCAGCACGCGATGACTGTCGAGCACCCGCTCCACCAGGATTTCCAGCTTGCCGCCGGAAGCCTTCTGGCCAAACAGCCGCGCCGGAATCACCCGGGTATTGTTGAACACCATCAAATCGCCCGGGCGCAAATGCTCGAGCAAATCAGTGAATTGACGGTGTGCCAGGGCGCCGCTGACCCCATCAAGGGTCAACAGGCGACTGTTGCGACGCTCGGCCAAAGGGTGGCGAGCGATCAGCGAATCTGGGAGTTCGAAAGTAAAGTCAGCAACGCGCATGATGGGGTTCGTCTAGCAGGGGCCGGAAGTCTAGCCGAAATAGTGAAAATTCTCTATGTACCTGATTGACCGACGGTAATCTCATCTCTATACTTCGCCGCCATTGAGCCCTGATGGCGGAATTGGTAGACGCGGCGGATTCAAAATCCGTTTTCGCAAGAAGTGGGAGTTCGAGTCTCCCTCGGGGCACCATGTACATATATCCAGCGGTCCCTACCAGACCTTGGAAAGCAGATAAACCGGCACTTACGCCGGTTTTTTTTGTGCCTGCGATTCCCGTGCGCTCCCTTGCAAGCCCAACGTTATGTGAGTAGATTCGTGAGTAGATGAGTTTGGTCTAGAAATCTACTCACACATCGACGGGTACTCACTCCCGCCAGCGCTAGCGCTGAGGGGATTGCCGTGGCACTCACCGATACAGCCGCTCGAACAGCGAAACCGCGCGAAAAGCTTTACCGCATGGCAGATGCGGCGGGGCTGTGCCTCGAAGTAACACCTAGCGGTTCAAAGCTATGGCGATTCCGATATCGCTTCGGCGGCAAAGCTAAAATGATGGGGTTGGGCGCTTATCCCACCGTCACCCTCGCCAAGGCCAGGGAGCGCCGCGAGGATGCCCGTCGCCTGCTGGCCAACGGCATAGATCCCACCGCCCACAAACAAGCTGAAAAAACCGCTCAATCCGCCCTCGCTCACACTTTCGAGGAGTTGGCACGCGAGTGGTACGCCTACAACTCACCACGCTGGGCCACCTCCACAGCAGCCAAGGCGCTGCAATATATGGAGGCTGACATTCTCCCCGTTATCGGCCAGCGCCCGGTGCAAGAAGTCACACGACCCGAACTGGTCGCCTTGGTGCGCAAGGTCGAGAAGCGCGGCGCGCTCAACGTCGCCGGAAAAATTCGCCAGTGGTTAAGTCAGATTTTTCGCTACGGTCTTGCCAAGGGCTCAGTGGAGTCGAACCCTGCCACCGACTTGGATGTGGTCGCAGCAATCGCACCACGCACCAAAAATCACCCACATGTACCCCTCTCGGAAATCCCCATTCTTCTGGGCAAGCTCGATGCTGCCAAATGCGATGTAATGACCCGCATCGCCGTGCGCTTGCTTCTATTAACGGGCGTGCGCCCCGGAGAACTGCGCCACGCACCTTGGAGCGAGATTGATCTGGAGTCAGCCACCTGGACGATACCGGCGGCCCGAATGAAGGCACGTCGACCGCATGTCGTCCCACTCCCCCGTCAGGCGGTCGCCAGTCTGCTCGAGCTCAAGGAGATCACCGGGAGTTACCCCATCGCATTCCCGGGTCGGAACAACCGGGAACGCCCTCAGTCCGAAAACACCGTTAACAAGGCGCTGCACCAGATTGGCTATGAAGGTCGGCAGACCGGCCACGGATTTCGCCATCTGCTCAGTACCGAGCTAAACAGCCGCGGCTTCAATCGGGACTGGATCGAGCGCCAACTGGCCCATGGCGACCAAGATGAGATACGCGACACCTACAACCACGCCCACTATCTCGAGCAGCGCCGGCAAATGATGCAAGCCTGGGCTGATTCGATAGATGCACTTTGTGCTGGCTTAAACGTGGTGAGTATCAAGCGCAAGGCATGACAGCTTTGGCTGGCCTCGCCCTCGCGGTGAAAAGCGGACGTCCCATCCGTATGGTTGGCTGATCCATTCAATATGGGAGTGATTAGGAACGCATAATAATGGCCAAATTTATACGCTTTGCAGAACTGCCGGAGTTTTTCGATCTCAAAAACTATTTGTCTGTCAGCCAAATTGGCGCAATGGAGTGGTTCAGACTTCTTTCACAAAGGTGTTATCTGCTCCAAGCATTGAGAACTCGCGAGCATGCGGATCGGGACCTCGCCGAAGCCGCGAGCGCGGCATTTGTTCGGGATATCAAAAATATGAGAGGAATCCCTGTCGAAGATACCGATATACCTGACTTTTTCGGTCCTCATGGATATATGCAGTTCCTTGCTGATGAACAGCGCGGTGTCATTCCGCTGACATTCAGACATGTGTATGAGCACGCAAGCTCCATGAATCACTTTGCGGGTCCAGAAAAATGGATTGCAGAGATGATTAAAATCACATCAGAAAACGTCCATACTTCTGTGACTGTAGATCCTCCATTGTTTCTCAACTACCTACTGAGAATGGATGAAACGTTAGCTGGTGTCATAGTAGATTTGCGTCTGCCCAAAGCGCAATTGATAACGGATTTCAAGGATTGGCTTTCACATGCAAAAGCTCAAACTGACCAATCGTCAGTAACAAAAACCCGTTACGCACCTAAATATAAAGATTGGGCACGCTATGGGCTTTTACCATTTCTGGATTTGCTAATCTGGAAAATGGAAACGGGCGCCACCATCTCTGCCGATGTGATGGCTCAAGCCGTTCATGCTGGTGGTCACCGCAACGCGGGCAACCTTATAACGTCCACAATCAAGTGCTTCGACGAACTGAACATGTACCGTTTAGCCGATCTTCAGAACCTCGCCGCCAAAGAGGCAGCTGATCGTATGTCCGACCTTAAAAAGAGCAAACACTAATTTTCTGTAACATTTAGGTCACTGAAACTTGCCACGAAAAAATTCGCCGTTAAGCGTTTAATTGTAGCCATGCCCAGCCAACCTCAGGAGGTGCTCGGAATGGCTACTCAAGAACCCCGCCGCTTTATCCGCATCAAAGAAGTCCTATCGATCACTTCATTGAGCCAGTCGGAGTTATATCGTCGAATCAAGACCGGCACTTTTCCGACCCAAGTGAAGCTGGCGCCAAGCCATTCGGCCTGGGTGCAGTCCGAGGTTGACTCGTGGGTGACCGAGCGCATAGCCGAATCACGCATCGAGGCGGCGTGATGATTAATCAATCGATCTCTCGCACCCTTTTGCTTCAGACATGCCCACTTTTCAGGCTGGGCCTCCAACATTCGTTCTTAACTGCGAGCAAAGCCCCTCTCTACCGCACAAAGGCAATTCTCGCCCTTCACGCCAACGCATCGCTATCTGCCCGACTCGCACGCTATAACAGATATATGGCAACTGCCCGCTTCCTGGAGGCGAAATCAGCATCCGGTAAAAACTTCGAATTACCGGAATACCCTCCTCCCTCATCCAGTCAGGACCTTGGAGGATCAATCTGATGCGCGCCCTTCGACGCTCAACACATGACCGGCAACTTGGAAACTGCCTCGACAACACCAGTCGCCCACTCCAGATCCACGGTCGCAACACCAGCATTTTTCGATTGGCACTGCCCCATTAAGAAAAGGGCTTAATCATGATGACTTTCCAACACTGCCCAATGGCGGTGACACCGAAGGCTCGCCCGAAATTTGAAAAATCGATTCCGGATCGTGCTTGGGCAGATTTGTCGGAAACATACTCGAGGGCTGCCAAATGACCAGCGTGCCGTCCAAGGGTGGCGATGCGGTCACCATGATCAGTCTGGAACTGGTCGACTTCATCAACAGCCGCCGAACCGAAGGTGCGCCCACTTTGGGGCACAACGACTTCCTTAAAAAAGTCCCCAGGGTTCTGAAAAAAGATGCGGGAAAATTTTCCCACATCTATCTCGACTCAATGAACCGCCGACAAAAATGCTACCGCCTACCCAAGCGTGAGTGTTGCCTCATGGCGATGTCCTACAGCTACGAGCTGCAGGCGGCCGTGTTTGACCACATGAGCGAACTGGAACTGCGACTCGCACAGCGGGCCGCTTTCCCCATCCCACAGACTCGCGCAGATGCGTTGCGCCTAGCGGCCGACCTCGACGAACACAACGCCAGACTTCTGCTGGAGAACAGAGACCTCAGGCTGGGGCTTGAAACCCCTGAGCCGTCTTTCCAGGTAGGGCTGACGCCCGTGCAGTTCTGTCGCACCTTGAACGGGGTCAACAGTCAGAAAATCAATCACTTCCTACTGGACGCCGACTGGATTTACAACGCCGAAACTGATCCTGATCGCGCGCCGAAATATCGGACCCGAAGTCGTGCCCGCGACAACTATCTGGCCGAAGATGTGCGCAGCATTGCTCGGCCTGGCCAGAAGCCAATCCTGACCTATTCGTTGACGCTGTTGCTGGCGGGCTCCAGACGGCTCCACGAGTGGTACCTGGAGCAAAAGCTGCCGATGAAGTCCACTTGGGATGGCTCGCTGATGCAGCGCTGGAGCTACCGGGAGGACCTTCAATGAGCACGATGATCATGAGTGCCTGCTGGCCATTGCAGGACATGAGTGCGACGCAAAAGGCCGTGTTGATCTCGCTGGCAGACAACGCCAATGACGAAGGCGTCTGCTGGCCCTCAGTGCCCAAGATTGCCATGCGCACCTGCCTGTCAGAACGGGCTGTTCAGGGCAGCATCAGGTGGCTGTGTTCCACCGGGATTTTGTCAACGGCTGAGCGACTGGGGCGCTCTACGCTCTATACCCTGACCCCCGCAGCCTATGCACCCCCGCAGCAACCGCGCCCCGCAGATGCTGTGAAATATACCCCGCAGGAGCTGCACCCCTCCCCCGCACAAGCTGCACCACCCCCCCGCAGCAGCTGCACCCAGAACCGTAATAGAACCTACAAGGAACCGTCAGCAGAACCGCCAGCTTTTTTGCCGGCCCGGTTCGGGCAGTCCATCGGCGAGGCAGGTGAAAAGGTTTCCGTGAAGACCCAGAAGGAGCCGGACGATGAGGATCGCAAACAGGCCTGCCGAAATATCTGGCTGGCGTACTCGACCGCCTATTTCGACCGCTACCAGACCGAGCCCGTTCGAAATCAAAAAGTGAACGCGCAAGTCAACGACCTGCTCAAGCGTCTGGGAAAAGTCGAGGCACCGGGAGTAGCCGCCTATTTCGTCGGTATCAACGATTCATATCTGATCCGTGAATGCCATGCCTTCGGCGCGCTGCTGGCCAAGGCCGAAGCGTTCCGTACGCAATGGGCGACCAACGCGCAGGTCAATTCCGTCACGGCGCGGCAGATCGAGAACACCCAGGCCAACCTGAACACCGCCGAACAGGCCAAGGCCATGATCCGCAAGGAGGGTTCGAAAAATGCTTTCCTCTGACGAAAAATCGCAACTGGTCGACGCGTTGTGCGTCACGGCGGAAGCCATGGGCACCACCCTGAGTCCCGGCGCCGCGAAAATGATGGTCGATGATCTGGCCCGGTTTCCGGTGGTCGAACTGGTCACCGCCCTGCGCGCGTGCCGTCATGAGGTCACCGGGCGCCTGACCTTGGCGGCGATCATGCAGCGGGTCCAGGCGGCCGATGGCCGACCGGGCAAGGACGAAGCCTGGTCCATTGCGCTCGCCGCCAGTGACCAATTCGACACCGTGGTGATGACCGAAGAAATTTTGCTGGCCATGTCGGTGGCTGAACCAGTTCTGCACCAAGGCGACAAGGTCGGGGCGCGCATGGCCTTCATCTCGGCGTATGAGCGCCTGGTGTGTGCTGCCCGCCAGCAACTCAAGCCCACCGACTGGCGAGTGTCGATGGGGTTTGACCCTCAACGACGGGTCATGGCCATCGATCAGGCCGTGCTGATGCAGCGGTTATCTCCGGACGCCGCCAAGCAAACCCTGATCAGTTTGGCCTGTGCGCCGGTGACCGAAAATGCACAAGCGATTGCCGGTCTGATCACCGGTGAGCCTGGTGCCCCCTCGTCAGACGTCAGGGATCGATTGCGCCGTATCCGCGACGCCATGCTGCGGCAGCAGGAGCGCCCCCATGAATAACGTACCTGCACCAAGCAAAACGCTGCACGTGCTCGTGACTGACGTCGAGATTCGCAAATATGCGGCAACCCAGGTCCAGCAGTTGCGCGACCCGCGCTTCCCGGCCTTACGCTTTCGCTACGCCTCCACCAATCGGGCCAAAGGCTCATGGTTTGTCGTGGTCGGCGACAAATGGGGCAAGGCCGGTAACTACCCGGATATCAATGCAAAGGCCATGCAGGCCACACTGCCGGCGATTCTGCTGCGACGGGCTGCCGAGCCGGGTGCACGCTCGACGGTCAACCGCTGGCAAACGGTCGGTGATCTGCTGACGTGGTACCTGGACCGTATGTCCCGTGATCGTGGTTTATCGGCCAAACGCAAAGCCAGCGCCAAGTCGGCCGTGCGCTGCCAATTACACCCCCGACTGAACGCCTTGCCGTTGACCGGCCTGGACCGCGCCACCCTCGACCAGCTGTTGTTGTGGCCGATGCAGGAACAGTACGCCCTGTCGTTTGTTCGCTCGGTGTACGGCGTATTGACCGTGGCCTTCCACCAGGCCGCGCGACTGGGTCTGATCGCGATCAATCCCATGGCCAGCTTGAAATTCAACGATTTTGTGCAGACCCGGATCAAGCCCAAGCCGGCGCATTTGCGCGCGGAAGACCTGGAAGAGGTCTTGGCGAACCTCAGCACAGAGTTCGCGACATCCCCCGTCGGAGGCATGCTGGTGCTGATGATGCTGTGCCATGGCACCCGTTTGGGTGAAACCCGGGTGGCGCGCTGGAAGCACATCGACCTGACCCGCCGCCACTGGTTCATCCCTGCCGACGACACCAAGACCAAGCGCGAACTCACCCTGCCCCTGACCGATCAGGTGTGTGCGTTGCTGCGGCGCTACCGCGAGCACCAGGCCGCCCGCGGCTACGTCGGTGCCTACCTGTTTCCCGGCCAGTCGCGACACCCCTTGAGTGCGAGCAAGGCCAGCCAGGTGTTTGTCCGTTTGGGTCAGGGCAACTGGACCAGCCACGACCTGCGCAAAGTCGCCCGTACCGCCTGGATGGACTTGGGCGTGGACTACCTGGTGGGCGAGATGCTGGTCAACCATGCGATGAACACCCTGACCGCCACCTACATCCACACCAGCGCCGACACGCTGAAACGCAAGGCGTTGGAGGACTGGCATGCATGGCTCGACGAGCGAGGGTTTGCGGCGCTGCATACCCGGACAGGACCGGGACAGGCGACTTCGATAACCGTGCTGCACGCCCCTGCGCACAAGGCTCCCGGTCAATCCCAGGATCCATTGCCGAGGAGGATGTTTTGAGGTTCAACGAGAGGGGTCATCACTTTCGTTCATCACACCTTTTGAGGCCAACGTCTGACGGTGGATGCCGATGATCTGGCCGCCGAACCTCACGGTGCTTCCCGAGCAGGGACGGCCAAAGCGCTGAGGTGAATCGAACGCCTCAAGACGCCGCAGAGGCCAGCCCGGTCGGAGTCGGAACTCCGAATGTGAAAAGGTACTCCTGGCCCCCACCCCCCTTTGGGGGTAATTCGAACCCCGACGTCGGACGATGTATGAGTTTTTTTGACGAAGCCCGGTTCCGCTTTTATTTATGTGCATTGGAGGTAGTTATGGCGAATCAAAAAGAGCTGGCCCAACACCTGGACTTGACCGATCGGCAAGTTCGCTACTTGCTTGCAGACGGTATCCTGCCCACCTCGCGGGGCAATGGCGGTTTAAATCTTCAGCACTGTCGCTAGGCGTACTTTCGTTACTTAAGAGGTCTCAGCAGCGGCCAGGTAAAAGCGGAAGCGGGTCATCTGGTTGTGGACGGTATCGACCCCTCGATCGAATACCACCTCATGATTGAGAAGGTGAGGTTAACGAAGGCGCAGGCCGTCGCTCAGGAGAAAAAGAACGAGGTCATGCAGCAGCAATTGATACCCGTGGAGATTGCCACATTCGTCTTGAGCAAAGTCGCATCGCAGATCGCTTCGCTGCTTGACACCGTGCCACTCAAACTCCGACGTAAACATCCCGAGATGGACCCCAGGCACCTTGAGTCGCTGGAGCGAGAAATTGCACTGGCACGCAATTTGATGGCTCAGGTAGACGAGAAACTGGATGAGTATCTGGACGAATACTTTGAGCTGTATGCCTGAGGCGCTCAGCTGCTAACAAGAAAATTGTCGCGTCAGGTGGGCGCGGCAGCTTTCTTGAAGAAATGTGGCTTGCCCCATAGTTGACCCATCAATGCTTGAGCTGAAATCATGGTCTCAGGCAGCTGCAAACCCTGTTGGCTCAAACCAGAATCACTGCCCTCCACCCCCAGACTGTTAAATTTGACTCTGCGTCCCATGACAGCGTCCACAACGTCCGGGACGCATATTCTTCATCTGCCCCGTCTGCATCTGGCGATTCCTCTCTTGCGCCATGAGCCGGTTGTCCATTGATCCGGATAGCTCTGCATCGTCGTAACATAGGACATCCACAAGCCATCTGACCGCTCAGATTACTCATCCAGGACATGTAAAAGCTCGCTATCTCAACGCTGCTGCATAGTTGAGCGAATGCATTCAACCGAATGAGGGGGATTTTTAACACTTACGCAAACACGCCTGTCAGGTCCGCACGGCCTCTTGTCAAATCAGCGGAGAAACCCCCAACACTCTCGAGTGTCGGCGCGAATGCAAAGCTGCTATGGACGAGCAAAGGACAACGGATTGGCACACCTAGGGACCGGCGCTTGGGCGGACGTAGGATGAACAAAGCAGAGCCACGCTTTGCTTCTTTGTGGACGTCCAATTTAGTCATAAAGCCAAGGCTTCACCTCATTTAAATAGCCCACTACAATCTGCTGCGCTTCCGTCTTAGGATTCAGATTTTTCGGATCAATCTGGAAGCGCTGCAAGACGTACTTCACCAGAGCCTGGCGGCTGGGAATTTCCAACTGCCCTGTTGCCGCTGACCGAAAACTGCCCCAGTAAAGGCTGTTCTGCCGACTGAAAACTGACCCAGGTGTTCAACTGCTTCTGCTCACTTTCCGAGGAGGAGTCCATATACGGATGCTCAGCCTAGTTCTGCTACTGGCCGAAACTGCCGCTTGCACTCAAGTATTTATGCCAATAATGGATTGGGCGTAGCTCACGCCCTTCCCCCTAGCCAGACTGGCTACCCCCCCCCAACCTCATCGCTTTGTAGCAACTTCTAAGCAAGTCGCAGTTACCGCCCATCAGGAATACGACCGGTACTATGCTTGTGTTTTTCCTCGAAAGGAGTCGACGTTATGCCAAGTGAATATTCGCTGTCGGATGTGCTGGAAAGGATTTACCACAATCAGTTGGCCCTTGAGGCCGCTGTGATGGAGTTAACGCTCCAGGCCGAGAAGCAGGGATTAACCGAGGTAGGCGAAAATGTCCGCGGAGCGCTGGACACTATTGGCGAGAACGCAGGCCATATCAAACAGGGACTTGCGCGACTGAAAGGATTGGACCTCCTTTGACAGGTAGTTATTGGCCAGGAGGAGACGTTGGCGCCTTCCAAGCATTCTTTGGTCGTTGTCTAATGCCCCCCATTTAGATTCCCGATAATGCCCTACCTCTGAACGTAGGTCGAATGCGAGGAAGTGTAGTGGTCAACTGATCCCGGACACGGTTTTAAGGTTTTCTTCGGTTTTTGCC
>NZ_JALBYU010000014.1 GCF_029963765.1 Pseudomonas sp. UYIF39 | reverse complement strand
TGCGTAACTCATTGTTTACCAAGGAGTTTTCCGTTTCGACTGCGCCGGAAGTGGGGCGAATTATAGACTTCCAGAATCTGCCGTCAACCCCTAACTTGAGCTTTATTCGGATTTGAGCGTAATACGCGCAAATGCCTTCTTCCCAGCCTGGCAAACATGGGTCGCACCCAGTACGTATATAAAGGTGCGATCGACAACCTCACCATCTATACGCACACCACCAGAACCCAGAAGGTCCCGCGCGACAGCCGAGTTCTTGACCAGGCCTGCCTTATTAAGGACAGCAGCAATCGGCATGTCTTCAGTAGCAGTCAATTCGATCTCTGGCAGATCGTCCGGCAGTTCGCCTTCCTTCATACGGTTACCCGCCGCACGGTGAGCATTGGCCGCAGCCTCTTCACCATGGAAACGCGCAACGATCTCTTCGGCCAGCTTGATCTTGATATCACGCGGATTGGCACCCGCCTCGACATCAGCACGGAATGCATTGATCTCATCCATGGAGCGGAAACTGAGCAATTCGAAGTAGCGCCACATCAGCGCATCCGGAATGGAAACCAGCTTGCCGTACATCACGCCCGGCACTTCCTGAATACCCACGTAGTTGCCCAAGGACTTGGACATCTTCTTCACACCATCCAGACCTTCGAGCAGCGGCATGGTCAGAATGCACTGAGCTTCTTGACCATATCCACGCTGCAGCTCACGCCCCATCAACAGGTTGAACTTCTGATCAGTACCACCCAGCTCGACGTCCGCGCGCAAAGCAACCGAGTCATAACCCTGAACCAGCGGATAGAGGAACTCGTGAATGGCAATTGGCTGATTGGTTGTGTAGCGCTTGTCAAAGTCGTCGCGCTCGAGCATGCGAGCTACGGTGTATTGAGAAGTCAGACGAATGAAATCGGCCGGCCCCATCTGATCCATCCAGGTGGAGTTGAACGCAACTTCGGTTTTCGCCGGATCAAGAATCTTGAAAACCTGGGTCTTGTAGGTCTCGGCATTCTCGAGTACCTGCTCGCGGGTAAGAGGAGGACGTGTCGCACTCTTGCCACTCGGATCGCCGATCATCCCGGTGAAGTCACCTATAAGGAAGATCACTTGATGCCCCAGCTCCTGAAACTGGCGCAGCTTATTAATAAGCACGGTATGACCCAAGTGCAAATCCGGCGCGGTCGGATCGAAGCCTGCCTTAATACGTAGCGGCTGGCCACGCTTGAGCTTTTCGATCAGCTCGGACTCGACCAACAGTTCTTCCGCACCACGTTTAATCAGCGCTAGCTGCTCTTCAACCGACTTCATAACAGACCCGCAAGGCTCGAATTCAAAGGGAACCAACCATACAAGATCGCGCGTCAAATACAAGTTTTGCCCGGCGCACGGACACCAATCCACAGATACAGTGTTCGCGGACTTGCTTCAGGGATGATTTGGTTATATTTTATACAGTTATTTCATCTTCATCATGTCATTCATCTTTTCCAATTCATCTTTTTCAAAGTCAAAAATTACCTATGATCAAAGAATCGTCTAAAGCGCCGCCGCTTTACCCGAAGACTCACCTGCTCGCAGCAAGTGGCATCGCCGCCCTTCTGAGCCTGGCGCTTCTGGTATTTCCTTCCAGTGATGTTGAAGCCAAAAAGACGACCCTGAGTCTTGAACTGGAAAGTCCTGCTGAACAACTGACACAAGATCAAGACGCTGTCGAAGCGGTCCAAGCCACAAATGAGCCAGCAGCGTCCCCTTTTGCGCAGATCGAAAACAGCGCCGAAGAACCTCAGGAAACCGCTCAGGCCGCACCCGCGCCAGCACCTGTGATCGAAGAAAAAAAGTCTCCAAACCACAGGGAAGTGATTGTATCTAAAGGCGATACCCTCTCCACCCTGTTTGAAAAAGTCGGCCTTCCAGCAGCTTCGGTGCATGAAGTGCTGGCCAGCGACAAACAAGCCAAGCAGTTCAGCCAACTCAAGCGCGGCCAGAAGCTTGAGTTCGAACTGAGCCCCGATGGCCAACTGAGCAATCTGCACAGCAAGGTCAGCGACGTCGAAAGCATCACCTTGACCAAGAATGACAAGGGTTATGTATTCAACCGCATTACCGCAAAGCCTACCGTGCGCTCGGCCTATGCTCATGGCGTGATCAACAGCTCGCTGTCGCAGTCCGCTGCACGCGCCGGTTTGTCCCACAGCCTGACCATGGACATGGCCAGCGTGTTTGGCTATGACGTCGACTTCGCCCAGGATATTCGCCAGGGTGACGAGTTCGATGTCATCTACGAACAGAAAGTCGTCAACGGCAAGGCTGCCGGCAATGGCCCGATCCTTTCCGCTCGCTTCACTAACCGCGGCAAGACCTACACCGCCGTGCGTTACACCAATAAACAAGGCAACAGCAGCTACTACACGGCTGACGGCAACAGCATGCGCAAGGCGTTTATCCGTACCCCGGTGGACTTCGCCCGTATCAGCTCGAAATTCTCTATGGGCCGCAAGCACCCGATTCTGAACAAGATCCGCGCTCACAAAGGCGTCGACTATGCAGCGCCGCGCGGCACCCCAATCAAGGCAGCCGGTGACGGCAAAGTGTTGTTGGCCGGTCGCCGTGGCGGCTACGGCAACACCGTGATCATCCAGCACGGCAACACCTACCGTACGCTCTACGGCCACATGCAGGGCTTTGCCAAAGGCGTGCAGACTGGCAGTAGCGTCAAACAAGGCCAGGTGATCGGCTACATCGGCACCACCGGGCTTTCCACCGGGCCGCATTTGCATTACGAGTTCCAGGTCAATGGCGTACACGTCGACCCACTAGGCCAGAAAGTGGCGATGGCCGATCCGATCTCAAAAGCTGAACGCTCACGTTTCCTCGCGCAGAGCCAACCGCTGATGGCGCGCATGGAACAAGAGAAATCCACGAAGCTGGCTTCGAGCAAGCGCTAAGTCATGACGTTCTATATAGGTGTGATGTCCGGGACCAGCCTCGATGGCCTGGACATTGCGTTGATCGAGCTGACTCCGACGATCAACCTGATTGCCACGCACTACACCCCAATGCCTGACGCCCTGCGCACCGAGCTGCTTGGCTTGTGCGCCAGCGGCCCGGACGAGATTGCCCGCTCCGCCATCGCCCAACAAAACTGGGTGAAGCTGGCAGCACAGGGCATTCACACTCTCCTCGACCAAAAAAACCTGAAGCCCGAAGACATTCGTGCGATTGGCAGCCACGGCCAGACCATTCGCCACGAGCCGGCGCGCGGCTTCACCGTGCAGATTGGCAACCCAGCCCTTCTGACCGAGTTGACCGGCATCACCGTGATCAGCGACTTTCGCAGCCGCGATGTTGCGGCTGGCGGACAAGGCGCCCCACTGGTTCCAGCCTTTCACGAAGCGTTGTTTGAAAAGCGTGCAGGCAATCGCGCGGTATTGAATGTTGGCGGATTCAGCAACCTCAGCCTGATCGAGCACGGCAAACCGGTAGCCGGTTTCGACTGCGGCCCAGGAAACGTTCTGCTGGATGCGTGGATTCATCAGCAACGCGGCGACAACTTTGATCGCGATGGCCAATGGGCTGCCAGCGGCAAGGTCCAACCGGTTCTGCTGAACGAACTGCTGAGTGATCCATTTTTCGTGACCAAAGGCCCCAAGAGCACCGGCCGCGAAGTGTTCAACCTGCCATGGCTGACACAGCATCTATCGAAACTGCCGACCATCGCCGCCGAAGACGTACAGGCAACCCTGCTCGAACTAACCGCCCTGACCATCGTCGAGTCACTGCAAAGCGCTCAATCAGATACCCAGGAACTGTTGATCTGCGGCGGCGGCGCGCACAATGCCACGCTGATGAACCGCTTGGCCAGCTTGCTGCCAAACGCCAAGGTCAGCAGCACCGCGGCTTACGGCGTAGACCCGGACTGGGTCGAAGCCATGGCCTTCGCCTGGTTGGCCCATTGCTGCCTTGAAGGCATCGCTGCCAATCGCCCGAGTGTCACCGGCGCCCGCGGCCTGCGCGTACTCGGCGCCATCTACCCTGCCTGACTCGCCATATCGAATCCCGGACAACAAAACGCCGCAGAGCCCTGAGGCCATGCGGCGCTTGGTGATGCGGTAACTTGCGATCAGATCGAGAACGACGAGCCGCAGCCACACGTGGTGCTGGCGTTCGGGTTCTTGATCACGAAGCGCGAACCTTCCAGACCTTCCTGATAATCCACCTCGGCTCCTGCCAGGTACTGGAAGCTCATCGGATCAACGACCAGACTCACCCCTTCGCGTTCGACGATGGTGTCGTCATCGGCCACTTCTTCATCGAAGGTGAAGCCGTACTGAAAACCTGAACAACCGCCGCCCGTAACGAATACGCGCAGCTTCAAGCGATCATTCCCCTCTTCATCGACCAGGCTCTTCACCTTGTGCGCGGCACCGTGGGTGAATTGCAAAGCCGTGGGGGTGAAGGATTCGACGCTCATGCTAACTATCTCCCGGCGTTACGCCGCCATAATGCGTGATGACGCGCATTATCCGCTTCTCCTAGAAAATTGGTCAACTATTGTTACGGTATATCAATCAACCCAATCGTAAGCCCGGAATGCAAAAAGGCCCGTCAGACGGGCCTTTTTGCTGAGCGGAACAAACCTTACGGCAGCATGCCTGCATGGGACAGACCCAAGCGCTCATCCAGACCAAACAGGATGTTCAGGTTCTGCACCGCCTGACCCGACGCACCTTTGACCAGGTTGTCGATCACCGACAACACCACCACCAGATCACCATCCTGCGGACGATGCACCGCAATACGGCAAACGTTGGCACCACGCACGCTGCGGGTTTCCGGATGACTGCCGGCCGGCATTACGTCGACGAACGGTTCGCTGGCATAGCGTTTTTCAAACAGTGCCTGCAGATCCACCGAGCGATCCACGACCGTCGCGTAGAGCGTCGAGTGGATGCCTCGAATCATTGGCGTCAGGTGCGGAACGAACGTCAGACCGACGTCCTTGCCCGCGGCACGACGCAGACCCTGGCGGATTTCCGGCAGGTGACGGTGACCTTTGACGGCGTAAGCCTTCATGCTTTCCGACGTTTCGGAGTACAGCGAACCTACAGACGCGCCACGACCGGCACCACTGACACCGGATTTGCAGTCAGCAATCAAACGAGTGGTATCGGCCAGACCTGCTTCTAGCAATGGCAGGAAACCCAATTGCGTAGCAGTCGGGTAGCAACCCGGCACAGCGATCAGGCGTGCCTGCTTGATTTGCTCGCGATTGACTTCCGGCAAGCCATAGACCGCCTCTTCCAGCAGTTCCGGCGCGCCGTGCGGCTGACCGTACCACTTGGCCCACTCATCGGCGTCTTGCAGACGGAAGTCCGCCGACAGGTCGATGACTTTGGTCCCGGCCGCCAGCAGTTCGCCAGCCAGCGCATGGGCAACACCGTGAGGCGTGGCGAAGAACACCACGTCGCAAGCGCCCAGCGTCTTGATGTCCGGAACGCTGAACGCCAGACCGTCGTAATGACCGCGCAGGTTCGGATACATATCAGCCACGGCCAGACCGGCCTCGGATCGGGAAGTGATCACTACCACTTCAGCTTGCGGATGCTGCGCCAACAGACGCAGCAGTTCGACACCGGTGTAACCCGTGCCGCCGACGATACCGACCTTGACCATAAACCTGCCCTCAACGAACCCACTGGAAAGCTGTCGATAATAGGGGCCGCGCGGCTCTGCGACAACCGCCAAGGTGACGTGCGGGCGGTCAACCCTCTACTATCTTCGCTACCGTGAACCTGGGAATAACTAAAAATGCTTTATCTGTGGCTCAAAGCGCTTCACATCGTCAGCATGGTCTGCTGGTTTGCCGGCCTGTTCTACCTGCCGCGCCTGTTCGTTTATCACGCCCAAAGCGAAGATACCGTGAGCAAAGAACGTTTCAGCATCATGGAGCGCAAACTTTACCGCGGCATCATGGGCCCGGCGATGATCGCCACCCTGGTATTTGGCATCGCACTGATCGCCCTCAACCCCAGCATCTTCAGCCAAGGCGCGTGGATTCACGCCAAGTTGACCCTGGTGGTGATCCTGATCGGCTACCACCACATGTGCGGCGCCCAGGTGAAACGTTTTGCCCGTGGCGAGAACACCCGCAGTCATGTCTTTTATCGCTGGTTCAATGAAGTGCCGGTTCTGATATTGCTGGCCATTGTAATTCTGGTCGTCGTTCGGCCGTTCTAACTCCAATCAGCACAACTCACCGGGGTACTTCCAATGTCGCTGCCCGCTCTGCTCGAACAACGCTTGCGTCTGCCAGTGGTGGCAGCGCCAATGTTCCTGATCTCCAACCCACAACTGGTGCTCGCCTGCTGCCGTAATGGCGTGGTGGGCAGCTTTCCTGCGCTGAACCAGCGCGAGAGCAGCGGCTTCAAGGCCTGGCTGGAAGAGATCGAAGCAGGATTGGCGGCATTGGAGAATCCGGCGCCTTATGCGGTGAACCTGATCGTCCACAACAGCAACCCGCGGCTGCAGGCGGACCTGGCGATCTGCATCGAGCACAAAGTGCCGATTGTGATCACCAGTCTCGGCGCTGTGAAAGAACTGGTCGATGCAGTGCACAGCTATGGCGGTCTGGTGTTCCATGACGTGACGACTCGTCGCCACGCAGAGAAAGCCGCCGAGGCAGGGGTCGACGGTTTGATCGCCGTGGCAGCAGGCGCCGGCGGACACGCCGGAACCTGGAGCCCGTTCTCGCTCATTGCCGAGATCCGCCAATTCTTCGACAAGACCCTGCTGCTGGCCGGTTGCCTGAACCACGGCCACGAGATTCTCGCGGCACAACTGCTCGGTGCGGATCTGGCCTACTTCGGTACGCGATTTATCGGCACCACCGAAAGTCATGCGCCTGACGCCTATAAAGAGATGCTGCTGACTTCCAGAGCCGCGGACATCGTCCATACTCCAGCGGTGTCGGGCGTACCCGCGAGCTTTATGCGTCAGAGCCTTGAGGCTGCGGGTTTCGACATGGCAGCGCTGCAAGGCAAAGGTGAGGTGGACTTCGGCTCCAAACTCAAGCCTGTAAGCGATGAAGCCAAAGCCTGGAAAACCGTTTGGTCCGCAGGCCAGGGTGTCGGCGAAATCGATGACCTGCCGAGTGTTGATCAATTGGTCGCTCGCCTTGATGCCGAGTACCGCAAAGCACTGGAGCTGGCGGCAGCGCTGCCCAAGCGCTGGCCACGCTGACAGGAAAACTTGGCCAGTCCATTTCCGGCTGGCCTTACACTCCACGCGCAATACTCCCTAAAACATTCGCGACAAGGATGCCTCGCAATGAGCGAAAACCGTTTCAAGATCGTGTTCGACGGCGCTCTGCTGCCAGGTGTTGACGTCACCACCGCCAAGCTCAATCTCGCCGAGTTGTTCAAAAGCGAAGTGGCTGCCATCGAGCGGCTGTTCAATGGCAAGCCGGTTGCACTCAAACGCGACCTGTCACAGACCGATGCTCAGACTTATCTCCAGGCGCTGACCAAAACCGGTATCGATGCCCGGATCGAATCCGAACCCTCGATCGAGCTGAACCTGGCTGACGTTCATGAACACACCCCTGCCGTCGCGGCAGATCCCGAATCCCCTTACGCACCACCCCAGGCTACCGTTGGCGAAGCCTTGCCTGCGTTTTCCACACTCAAGCCGTTCAGCTTCGACGGTCGCATCGGCCGCTTGCGTTATCTGGCCTGGACGATGTCGCTGACGCTGGTGACCCTTAGCGCTGGCTCATTGCTTGCTGTTTTCGCCCTGGCCCTCTTCAATACGGACTCGACCATTGCCCTCATTCTCGGATGCCTGCTGGCCTTGATCGGCTTCGTGGCGCTCGGTCTCGTCAGCATCCAGTTCAGTGTCCAGCGTCTGCACGATATCGGCTGGTCTGGCTGGCTCTGGCTGCTGACGCTCGTGCCGTTCGTGGGCGGCATCTTTCCGTTCGTGATGATGATCGCGCCGGGAAATAACACCGCTAATCGATACGGTGCGCCACCACCACCCAACAGCACCGCGGTCAAGATCCTCTCGTCACTGTGGCTGGTGTTTATCGCGATCCTGCTCATCGGCGGACTGACCGGTGGCCTCACTACCATCCAGAGCGAATACGAAAGCGCCACCCAGAGCAACTATGAAAGTGACTCCGTGACCACCGAAGAGATCGAAGATCAAACCGCCGTGGAAGCAGAGCCAGCACCAAATTCAGCCGACGATGCAGCCGAAGAAGCCCAGCCCCCTGTAGACTCTGCGAAAGAATGAACAGCGCTCCCCGCCCGTGACACCTGCGTCGCCGGCGCGGAGCTGTTGCGATGGAGAAATGCATGACCCGTTACGCTCTGATCACTGGCGCTTCCAGCGGCATCGGCCTGGCGATGGCCGAAGCGCTGGCCCGGCGCGGCCGCAGCCTGATTCTGGTGGCCCGTCAGCGTGATCAGCTGGAAAGTATTGCGATTGAACTGACTCAACGTTTTGGCGTGGAAGTATTGTTCCGAGCCTGTGACCTCGGCGAGCCGCTAAGGCTGTCCGGTTTTCTGCTGGAGCTGGAGGAAGGTGACCGACAGATCGATTTGCTGGTCAACTGCGCGGGCATCGGTACCTGCGGACCTTTCCTGGCTCAGGACTGGATGACCGAGCAGGACCTGATCGAAGTGAACATCCTCGCGCTCACTCGCCTGTGTCACGCGATCGGCAACAGTATGGCGCTGCAGGGCGGCGGGCAAATTTTGAATGTCGCCTCGGTGGCGGCGTTCCATCCCGGCCCGTGGATGAGTACTTACTATGCCAGCAAGGCTTATGTGCTGCACTTTTCCGAAGGGTTGCGCGTCGAACTGAAAAAATGCGCGGTCAAGGTGTCGGTGCTCTGCCCCGGCCCTACCCGCACGGCGTTTTTCCGCACCGCGCAATTGGACGCAAGCAAACTGGTCGACAGCAAAATGCTGATGAGCCCCGAGGAAGTCGCGCTCTATACCGTGCGGGCTCTGGAGAAAAATCGCGCCATCATTATTCCGGGTCGACGCAACCGCTGGCGCGCCTTCCTGCCGCGACTCGGCTCGCGCTGGCTGACCCGGACAATCGCCGGCATGGTCAACAAGGCTTACTGCCCGCGCTGATCGCACCCTCAAGGTAAAAGGCTGGGCTCGGGCATAACCCATGGTTACACTCAGGCCAGCCCAAACAACGGAGAAAAAAGCTGTGGATACTCTGTTCACCAAGATCATCAACCGGGAAATCCCGGCGAAGATCATTTACGAGGACGACCAGGTACTGGCCTTCCACGACATCGCCCCACAGGCACCGGTACACTTTCTGGTGATCCCGAAAAAAGCGGTGCGCACGCTTAACGACCTGACCGAGGACGACAAGGCATTGGCTGGGCATATTCTGTTCACCGCCCAGCGTCTGGCCCTGGAACTGGGTTGCGAAGAAGGCTTCCGCGTGGTCATGAATTGCAATCCACTGGGTGGGCAGACCGTCTATCACATACATATGCATGTATTGGGTCAGCGCCAGATGCATTGGCCGCCGGGCTGATTGCCGTAAGCCCTGTGGGGGTGGGCAATCCCGCTCCCACGCGCACCTGCGTCGCAATGACCCAGCGCAAACCTTCCCCGGCCGATTGGGTTAAACTGGCCGCCGAGATTCTTCCCGGAGGTCAGCCATGACTACCCAACGTCACTACTCGCCGATTGACCGCCTTCTGCTGCAAGCCGATGCCGCGATGCGTACCTTGCTGCCCTTCAGTGGTCAGCCGTACCGTCCTTCGCCCGCTATCGTTCAGCCGGATGCGCAAATGAGCGACGAAGACACCCGGCACGTCGCCGGTCTGATGCGCATCAACCATACC
This sequence comes from Pseudomonas sp. UYIF39, assembly GCF_029963765.1. Classification (GTDB taxonomy): domain Bacteria; phylum Pseudomonadota; class Gammaproteobacteria; order Pseudomonadales; family Pseudomonadaceae; genus Aquipseudomonas. The sequence goes on along the minus strand of NZ_JALBYU010000014.1, from coordinate 158,591 downwards.
GGCGAAGTCTGTGCCCAGGCGCTGTATCAGGGGCAGGCCCTGACTGCCAAGCTGCCGCAAGTGCGCGCCGCCATGGAACATGCCGCCGAAGAAGAAATCGACCACCTGGTCTGGTGCGAACAACGCATAAAACAGTTGGGCAGCCACACCAGCATTCTCAATCCGCTGTTCTACGGCATGTCGTTCGGGATTGGTGCGGTGGCCGGGTTGATCAGCGATAAAGTCAGCCTGGGGTTCGTTGCTGCTACCGAGCATCAGGTCTGCAAACACCTCAACGAACACCTTGAGCAACTGCCAGCCGAGGATGAAAAGTCCCGGGCGATCCTCGAGCAGATGCGCATTGATGAAGAACACCACGCCGAAAGTGCGCTGGAGGCTGGGGGGTTCCGCTTCCCGGCACCGGTGAAGTTTGGCATGAGCCTGATGGCCAAGGTCATGACCAAGAGTACTTACCGGATCTGATCCCAAACACCGCGCACAAAAAAGGGAGCTTTTCAGCGCCCTTTCTTTTTGCTCGCAGAAAATCAGCTCGGCATGTTGCGCGCGTAGAAGATTTCCAGCATTTCGTGTTTCACACGCTCGGTCACCTGAGCACGCTGCTCAGGGGACAGGCTGCTGGTGGCGTCGCCGAACAGGTAGTTATCCAGTTCGAAGTTCTTCAGCAACATTTTGGTGTGGAACAGGTTTTCCTGGTACACGTTCACGTCGGTCATCTGGTATGCGTCGCGGGTGTCTTCGGAAAGGTAGTTCTGAATCGAGTTGATCTCGTGATCGATGAAGTGCTTGTTGCCTTCCACGTCACGGGTGAAACCGCGCACACGATAATCCACGGTCACGATATCCGAATCGAACTGGTGGATCAGAAAGTTGAGCGCCTTAAGCGGTGAAATGACGCCACAGGTCGACACATCAATGTCCACACGGAATGTCGCGATGCCATCGTCCGGATGGATTTCCGGGTAGGTATGCACCGTGATGTGGCTCTTGTCGAGGTGGGCCAGGATAATTTCAGGCAGCGGGCCCGGGGACTCTTCGACCTGACTGTCGGTAGGGGTCACCGGCTCTTCAGAGATCAGAATCGTGACGCTGGCGCCTTGGGGCTCATAATCCTGACTGGCAATGTTCAGGATGTTGGCACCAATGATATCGACAACCTCTGTGAGGATCTGCGTCAGGCGTTTCGCGTTGTACTCTTTATTGATGTACTCGACGTAAGCCTGTTGGTCTTGCGGGGTTTCCGCATAGCAGATGTCATAGATGTTGAAGCTCAAGGTCTTTGTCAGGTTATTGAACCCGTGGAGCTTGAGTTTGCTTTTCACCGTTAAAACTCTCTATGTATTGCGGCCCGGCCGCGTGATCAAGCATGCCCGTCAGATGCGAACAACGCACCCGCGTAGGACGGATTAACACCTCTTCGCGATTTTTGGTTATCTGTTCGGGTGCAGACGCGAGCTTCAGATCGCCAGAGTCTGCACTGACTTTATGATAGTTGAATGTCGATTCAACCGAGCTCGATGATCTCGTAGTCATGAGTAATTGCCACGCCAGCCGCACCCAGCATGATCGACGCCGAGCAATACTTCTCGGCAGACAGCTCGATGGCGCGTTTGACCTGGGCTTCTTTCAAGCCTCGGCCCTTGACCACGAAGTGCATGTGGATCTTGGTGAATACCTTCGGATCTTCGGTGGCACGCTCGGCTTCGAGGAAGGCTTCGCAGCTTTCAACGGCCTGACGAGACTTCTTGAGGATGCTGACCACGTCGAAATTGCTGCAACCGCCAACACCCAGCAGGAGCATTTCCATCGGCCGGACACCCAGGTTGCGACCGCCGGCATCGGGCGGACCGTCCATGACCACGACATGACCGCTGCCGGATTCGCCGAGGAACATGGCTTCGCCAGCCCATTGGATGCGTGCCTTCATCGCCAAGACTCCACTGTATAAAAAAGGGTCGCCAGCTTAGCACAGGGGCCTTGATTGACGGCGTCTCGCCTTCCTACGACGCAAGCCGTTGCGCTGTAGGTAAATTCTCGAATATTGCAGGAAGTGTCTGTTAAGCTGGCGCCAATTCACTGGCGCATAGCCAGCTTTGTAGCGACCTCAGCGACTCATAAGAAAACCAAACACACCGTGAAGTCTTTTCGGGATACAACCATGGTTGCTATTACCCCAACACCCAAAATCAAGAACCTCGACAAGCTGTTGATGCACTGCCAGCGCCGTCGTTATGCGGCCAAAAGCAACATCATTTGTGCCGGCGACCGCTCGGACACGCTGTTCTTCATCATCAAGGGTTCGGTCACCATCCTGATCGAGGATGACGATGGTCGCGAAATGATCATCGCCTACCTGAACTCCGGAGACTTTTTCGGCGAGTTGGGCCTGTTCGAACAGGCCGGCCTGGAACAGGAGCGCAGCGCCTGGGTGCGCGCCAAGATCGAATGCGAAGTCGCGGAGATCAGCTACGCGAAATTCCGCGAGCTGTCCCAACAGGATCCAGACATTCTTTACGTGCTCAGCGGACAAATCGCACAGCGCCTGCGCAACACCACCCGCAAAGTGGGTGACCTTGCATTCTTCGACGTTACCGGCCGCGTCGCACGCTGCCTCTTGGAACTGTGCAAGCAGCCAGATGCAATGACCCATCCCGATGGCATGCAGATCAAGGTGACCCGTCAGGAGATCGGGCGGATTGTCGGTTGTTCACGTGAGATGGTCGGTCGCGTACTCAAGGATCTGGAAGAACGCAACCTGGTGGACGTCAAAGGCAAGACCATGGTGGTCTTCGGTACGCGCTAAACCCTGAACATGTCTGCCAGCAACTGGCGGTACAACGTGTCGAGTCGCCCCAATGCATCAGGTGCTGCATATTTTTCATGAAGGGCAATGTGGCTCTCGGCGCGAACTCGCTGCTCCAGGCCACAGGCTTCATTGAAACGGTTAACCGCCGCAACCATCGACTCACGCTCGTTATCGAACAACAAAGCACCGTGCACCAACCCTACCGGACGCGTACCGCCCTTGCTCTGGCGCCAGCGTTGAGCCGTGCCGACCATCTTGCGCCCATCAAGGTTGACGTTGAAACGCCCATCACAGAACGCACCCTCTATTTCGCCCAAAGACGAAACGCCGCCCAGTTCATCGAGTAACTGACAAATCGGATCGCAAAGTCGGCGATAACCGGTTTCGATGCGGTTCTGGTCACCCTCGCTACGCGGTGGCGCGTAGACCAGTGCGATGTTGATCGTCGAGGCCGATTGCGGCACCGGCTCACCGCCGGTTTCACGCAACAATACCGGCCAACCTGCCGCAGCCGACACTTCGCACGCGGCCTCGAACCCAGGCAGACGATTCAACCGTCGCGGCATGACCAGCGCCTTATCACTGGGCTGCCAGAACAGCAGCCCAAACTCCGAATCGTCGGTGCACACATGGGCCAACAGATCCTGTTCGGCGAGCAGGCCGGCTTCGGTCGTCAGGGAGGTAATCAGGGTCATAAGGTATTCCGTCGGACGTTAGTCTGTGGTGCTTCTTATGCCGCCATCGTCGGAGCGCCGCCCGGAGCAAGCTCGCTCCCACATTTGATCTGGGCGCTCACAAATTTTGTGTCCACCAACGATCACTGTGGGAGCGAGCTTGCTCCGGGCGGCGTTCCGACGATGCTTTTTCAGTCGAGTGTAGAACCGCTCACCGCGATACCACGCTCAGGAAAGAACAGACGCTGCAACTCAGTGCCCGGGCTTTCGGCGCGCATGAACGCTTCGCCCACCAGGAATGCGTACACATCGCTGATTTCCATCAGTTCAACATCGGCCCGGTTGAGAATGCCACTTTCGGTGATCACCAAGCGGTCACGCGGAATACGCGGCAACAGATCGAGGGTGGTTTCCAGATTGACTTCGAAAGTGTGCAGGTTGCGGTTGTTCACGCCGACCAACGGAGTGTCGAGGGTTTTCAAGGCCCGCTCCAGCTCGTCGCCATCGTGAACTTCCACCAGCACATCGAGGCCGACGCTTTTGGCGACGGCAGCCAGCTCGGCCATTTTCACGTCATCCAGTGCGGAGACGATCAATAGCACGCAGTCGGCACCCAACGCTCGGGCTTCAATGATCTGGTACGGATCAATCATGAAGTCCTTGCGGATCACCGGCAGTTTGCACGCCGCCCGCGCCTGTTGCAGATACGCATCGGCGCCCTGGAAGTAATCGATATCGGTGAGCACCGACAGGCAGGTCGCGCCGCCCTTCTCGTAACTCTTGGCGATGTCGGCGGGAATGAAGTTCTCGCGGATAACGCCTTTGCTCGGTGAAGCTTTCTTGATTTCTGCAATGACCGCTGGCTGCTTGAGCTTGGCCTGAGCCAACAATGCCTTGGCAAAACCACGGGGTGCATCGGCCGTCTTGGCCAGACTTTCCAGCTCCGCCAGGCTTACGCGAGCGCTACGCTCAGCGACTTCCTGGACTTTACGGGCCAGAATGTTTTCCAGAACCGTCGGTACACTCATCCCTCATTCTCCACTTTGAATACCGCGGTAAATGCACCCAACTCCTCCAGTTTTTCCCGAGCGAGGCCTGTGTGCAGCGCATCGTGCGCCAGGGCAACGCCTTCTTTCAAACTGCTGGCATGGTCGGCGGCATACAGCGCGGCACCGGCATTGAGCACAATCATTTCCGCGGCTTTCTGACCGTTCTCGGTCTTGCGCTTGCCCAGGGCATCGCGAATCAGCTCCAGCGAGGCCGCCGGGCTATCCACTGCCAGACCGTGCAGACTCTGGCTCTTCATGCCCAGGTCTTCTGGCTCGACCCAATACTCGGTGATCTGGTCATCCTTCAATTCCGCCACAAAGGTTGGCGCCGCCAGACTGAACTCGTCCAGGCCATCCTTCGAGTGCACCACCAGCACGTGCTTGCTGCCCATACGCTGCAAGACTTCGGCCAGCGGCCGGCACAACGCCTGATTGAACACGCCCACCACCTGATGCTTCACGCCGGCCGGATTCGTAAGCGGGCCGAGCATGTTGAACAGCGTACGCAAGCCCAGCTCCCGGCGCGGGCCGGCGGCGTGCTTCATGGCGCTGTGATGGGTCTGGGCGAACATGAAACCGATGCCGACGTTGTCGATGCAGCGTGCTACCTGAACCGGCGTCAGGTTCAGGTAGATACCCGCCGCCTCCAGCAAATCGGCGCTGCCGCTTTTGCCCGAGACCGCACGGTTACCGTGCTTGGCCACCGTGCAACCGGCCGCCGCCACCACGAACGAGGAAGCGGTCGAGACGTTAAAAATGTTCGCGCCATCGCCACCGGTGCCGACCACATCGACGACGCCGTCGAGAGTCTTGAGCTCGACCTTGTCCGCCAGCTCGCGCATGACCGACACGGCGCCGACGATTTCGTCGATGCTTTCACTCTTCATGCGCATGGCCATCATGAACGCGCCGATCTGCGCATCCGTGCATTGACCGGTCATGATTTCGCGCATGACATCGCGCATCTCATCGGTGCTGAGGTCGAGCTGTTCGACGATACGGCTCAGGGCTGTCTTGATATTCATGAAAAGTCCTTAGCGCGTGCCGCCGGTTTGTTTGAGGAAATTAGCGAACAACTCGTGGCCCTGTTCGGTGAGGATCGACTCAGGGTGAAACTGGACGCCCTCGATGTTCAGTGTCTTGTGGCGCAGGCCCATGATCTCGTCGACCGAACCGTCTTCAAGCTGGGTCCAGGCGGTCAGCTCCAGGCAATCGGGCAAGGTTTCGCGTTTAACGATCAGTGAATGATAGCGGGTGACCGTCAGCGGATGGTTCAGGCCTTCAAATACACCTTTGTCCTCGTGGAAAACAGGGCTGGTTTTGCCGTGCATGACCTGACGGGCGCGCACCACATCGCCACCAAAGGCCTGGCCGATGGACTGATGCCCCAGGCAGACGCCCAGAATCGGCAATTTACCGCCAAAGTGTTTGATCACATCAATCGACACGCCTGCTTCGTTCGGCGTGCAAGGGCCGGGTGAAACGACGATCCGCTCAGGGTTTAGGGCTTCGATTTCGGCAATGGTGAGCTCATCGTTGCGCACGACTTTGACCTGGGAGCCGAGCTCACCGAGGTATTGCACAACGTTGTAAGTAAAAGAGTCGTAGTTATCGATCATCAGCAACATGGCTTAAGAACCTCTTGAATTCACTGACTTTAAATACTGCCTTCGAATGATTGTCCCCGCAGCGTCCAGCGCTTTGTCAGTCAAAGCGACATGTCATACGGGCAACGTTCTGCGGTCAGCTTTCCGGGGTTTGTTCAGCCAGGGCCACTGCACGGAACATCGCGCGGCGCTTGTTCAGGGTTTCTTCCCATTCCAGCGCCGGTACCGAGTCGGCAACGATGCCGCCACCGGCCTGCACGTGCAGTTCGCCGTTCTTGATCACCGCGGTGCGGATCGCGATCGCGGTGTCCATGTTGCCGTTCCAGGCGAAGTAGCCGACCGCGCCGCCGTAGACACCACGCTTGACCGGTTCCAGTTCATCGATGATTTCCATCGCGCGAATCTTCGGTGCGCCAGACAAGGTGCCCGCCGGCAGAATGGCCCGCAGTGCGTCCATCGCCGTCAGCCCGGCCTTCAATTGACCGGTGACGTTGGAAACGATGTGCATCACGTTGGAATAGCGCTCGATCACCATTTTTTCAGTGAGTTTCACCGAACCGATTTCCGAGACCCGACCGGTGTCGTTACGGCCCAGGTCGATCAGCATCAAGTGCTCGGCAATTTCCTTGTCGTCGGACAGCAGGTCTTTTTCCAGCGCCAGGTCGGCCTCTTCGTTAGCGCCTCGAGGACGGGTGCCGGCGATCGGCCGCACGGTGATCAGGTTGTCTTCGACCCGTACCAGCACTTCCGGCGAACTGCCGACGACGTGGAAGTCGCCGAAGTTGAAGAAGTACATATAAGGCGTCGGGTTGAAGCAACGCAGCGCCCGGTACAGATCAATCGGCGCGGCCTTGAAGTCGATCGACATACGCTGGGACGGCACGACCTGCATGCAGTCGCCGGCCAGGATGTATTCCTTGATGGTATCGACGGCTTTTTCGTAATCGTCCTGGGTGAAGCTCGAACGAAACACCGGATCAGCAGACTGTTGCTTGCTGAAATCCAAGCCACGGCGCGGGGTAATCGGCTGACGGAGTTTTTCCAGCAGCTCTTCCAGACGCGCCTGACCTTGTTCGAAAGCATCGTCTTGCGAGGGATCGGCCAGGACAATCGCGTGCATCTTGCCGGCGAGGTTGTCGAATACCACGACCGCGTCGGAAACCATCAGCAGAATGTCCGGCACGCCCAACGGATCAGGGTTCGGGCACTTGCCGAGACGCTTCTCCACATAGCGCACGCAGTCGTAACCGAAATAACCCACCAGACCGCCATTGAAACGCGGCAGGCCGGCGATGGTCGGCACGTTGTAACGGGCCTTGAACGCTTCGACGAACGCCAGCGGATCTTCAGCCTCATGACTTTCGATCTCGATGCCGTCATGGGTCACGCTGATGTGATGGTCATGAACCCGCAGCACGGTACGGCACGGCAGGCCGATGATCGAGTAACGGCCCCACTTCTCCCCGCCCTGCACCGATTCCAGCAGGTAAGAGTTAGGCTCGTCGGCCAGCTTCAGGTAGATCGACAGCGGTGTGTCGAAGTCGGCCAGGGTTTCGCAGGCAAGCGGGATGCGGTTATAGCCGGCAGCGGCCAAACGCAGGAATTCTTCGCGGATCATGGGGTAGCCTCGTGGCTTGAGGGTCTAACAGTCAGGTATGCAAACGCGCCGGTATGCCGGCCAGGAACAAGTCAGGCGCGCCAACGCCAGCGGGCCAGGGCCTTGATGACTTTCATCCAGAGTTTGCGAGTGACCACCACGATGGCGTTTCCAGAAGGGGGTTGAACAGCGTCGGGCAACGTTATCTCAGCGGCCGGATCCAGGCAACCGGGAATTAACTTGCGCAGATCGTCGATCACCAGCGCCGGCGACTCTTCGGCAATCGGCCGGCCGTGGTTATAGCCATAACTGAGCGCCACGCATTTGACCCCCGCCGCTTTCGCCGCCAGCACATCGCTGCGCGAATCGCCGACGAACAAGGATTGCGACGCCGGGATGTTGGTCATTTTCATCACGAAAAACAGCGCAGCCGGGTCCGGCTTTTTCTGTGGCAGGGTGTCGCCGCCGATGATCAAGCGGAAGTAACGACCGATTTTCATCTGATCCAGCAGCGGTGCGACGAAGCGCTCCGGCTTGTTGGTGATCAGCGCCATCTCGACACCCTGCTTGTGCAGCCATTTCAGGGTGTCGCGCACGCCGGGGTAAACCACCGTCAGCTCGTGACCGTCCTCGTAAAAGCCGTTGAACAGCTCCAGGGCATGCTCGGCCTCGACCTCATCGACACCCTCGGCGTCGATGTGGTTGGCCAAGGCCCGGCGCACCAGCGTGTGCACGCCGTTGCCCACCCACTCGCGTACCGATTCGATGCCGGCAGGTTTTCGCCCGAGTTTGAGCAGCATGTTATCCACAGCCGCTGCGAGGTCGGGGACCGAATCGATCAGCGTGCCATCCAGATCGAACATCACCAGCCGCGGCAGAGACCCCGGGAACAACTGCTCAAAGCCACTCATGGGCGGGCCAGCGCCAGTTCGGAACGCATCTTTTCAATCACCTCTTGGTAGTTCGGCGCATTGAAGATCGCCGAGCCGGCGACGAAGGTGTCAGCGCCAGCAGCGGCGATTTCACGAATGTTGTTCACGTTCACCCCGCCGTCGATTTCCAGACGGATGTCACGCCCGCAAGCATCGATCAGCGCCCGCGCTTCCCGCAGCTTGTCGAGGGTGCCGGGAATGAACTTCTGTCCGCCGAAGCCTGGGTTGACGCTCATCAGCAGGATCATGTCGACCTTGTCCATCACGTACTTGAGCACGTCCAACGGGGTCGCCGGGTTGAACACCAGACCCGACTTGCAGCCACCTTCGCGGATCAGTTGCAGGGAGCGGTCGACGTGCTGCGAGGCTTCCGGGTGAAAAGTGATGTAGGTCGCGCCGGCTTCGATGAAGTCACCGACGATCCGGTCCACCGGGCTGACCATCAGGTGCGCGTCGATCGGCGCAGTCACGCCGTACTTGCGCAGCGCGGCACACACCATCGGGCCGATGGTCAAGTTCGGCACGTAGTGGTTGTCCATGACATCGAAGTGCACGAAGTCGGCGCCAGCGGCCAGGACGTTGTCCACTTCTTCACCCAGGCGGGCGAAGTCGGCGGAGAGAATCGACGGAGCAATTACGAAGGGCTGCATGACGCACCTTTTTTGAGCAGAATCACGATGGCGCGCATTGTATACCTCATGCTTTGAAGCGCGCACCGTGACGCGATAATCAGTAAGCCGCCCGGTAGATCTTCTCGATATCGACGGCGCTCAATTTGCGCGGATTGTTGCGCATCAGGCGCTCAATTCCCGCCGCTTCCACGGCCATGGCCGGGATGGCGTCTTCGGGAACGCCGAAGCTGCGCAGGCCCGGCGGGATTTCCACCGCAGCGCACAACTCGGTCATCGCCTCTACGGCCTTGTCCGCCGCATCGTCGGTGCTCAGATGAGCGGTCTTCACCCCCATGGCCTCGGCGATATCTTGCATGCGCTCCACGCAGGCCATTTTGTTCCAGGTCATGACATACGGCAGCAGCAAGGCGTTGCTGACGCCATGGGCAATGTTGAAACGGCCGCCCAGCGGATATGCCAGCGCGTGCACCGCGCCGACCCCGGCATTACCAAACGCCATACCGGCCATCAGGCTGGCGGTGGCCATGTCTTCGCGGGCCTGGAGATTGGACGGATTGGCGTAAGCCTTCGGCAGCGCCTTGGCGATGAGCTTGATGGCGCCGATGGCCAGCGCGTCGGTAATCGGTGAGGCGTTGAGCGACAAATAGGATTCGATGGCGTGCACCAGTGCATCGACACCACTGGCGGCAGTGACACTGCGCGGACAGGTCAGGGTCATTTGCGGGCTGACCAGCGCCACGTCCGGTAATAGATAGTCGCTGACGATGCCTTTCTTCAGCTGCGCAACCTTGTCGGAGAGGATCGCTACGTTAGTGACTTCCGAGCCGGTGCCCGCGGTGGTCGGAATGGCGATCAGCGGCGGGCCTTTGCGCGGCACCTGATCGATGCCGAACAGATCCTCCAGCGCCCCGTGATAGCCGGCGTAGGCCGCGACACTTTTAGCGATGTCGATGGCACTGCCGCCGCCCAGGCCGATCAGTCCGTCGTGCCCGCCCTCGCGGTAGACCCGCATGCAGTCTTCGACAATGGCGATTTCCGGGTCTGGCAACACACGGTCGAAGATTTCGTAGGTTCGGTCGCCCAGATGCGCCAGCGCCAGCTCGACCGTGCCGGACTTGACCAGAGCAGCATCGGTGACGATCAGCGGGTTGTCGATATCCAGGCGTGTCAGTTCAACCGCCAGTTGCTCGATGGCACCTGCGCCGGTGATCAGTTTGTGAGCGATTTTGAAAGAGGAAATACTCATGTGCGCAGCCTCTTATAGATAGGGGAGCTGGGCACAAGAGTAGCTGGGGATTGGGGTTTGTCTGCTATTCAGGCCATGAATGACCCGCGCCCCCGAAAACCACACAAAACAACTGTGGGAGCGAGCTTGCTCGCGATAGCGGTGGTTCAGCCAAAATCATGTCGACTGATATACCGCTATCGAGAGCAAGCTCGCTCCCACAGGGGATGGCGTGAACCGTCAGACCTGCGCGGTACGCAGTTTTTCACTACGGCCGCGCAGCCATTCCAGGGTCAGCAGCAGGATCACCGAGAAGGCAATCAGCAACGTCGCCGCCGCTGCGATGGTCGGGCTGAGGTTTTCGCGGATGCCGCTGAACATCTGCCTTGGCAGGGTCGCTTGTTCAGGGCCGGCGAGGAACAGCGTCACCACCACTTCATCGAACGAAGTCGCGAAGGCAAATAGCGCACCGGAAATCACGCCAGGCGCAATCAGCGGCAAGGTCACCCGACGGAACGCCGTCAGCGGCGAAGCACCCAGGCTCGCAGCAGCGCGCACCAGATTCTGATTGAACCCCTGCAAGGTCGCCGACACGGTAATGATCACAAACGGCACGCCCAACACCGCATGCACCACGATCAGCGAGAAGAAGCTGTTACCCAGACCCAGTGGCGCGAAGAACAGATAGCTCGCCACACCGATGATCACCACTGGCACCACCATCGGCGAAATCACCAGCGCCATCACCAGCGCCTTGCCGGGGAAGTCGCCCCGCGTCAGGCCGATGGCCGCCAGCGTACCGAAAATCATCGCCAGAACGGTCGCCGCCGGAGCAACGATGATGCTGTTCTTCAGCGAGCGCATCCACTCGGCCGAAGCGAAGAAGTCCTGGTACCAGTGCAGCGAGAAGCCTTGCAACGGGTACACCAGAAAACTTCCGGAGTTAAACGACAGCGGAATAATCACCAGCACCGGCAGAATCAGGAACAACAGGACCAGCCCGCAGAGAATGCGCAAGCTGTAGAACCACACCCGCTCGATGGGCGACATATAAGGACTCAGCATTTCATTCTCCCCTTAGCTCAGGCGCAGGCGACTGGCGCCCACCAGCCAGCTGTAAATCAGATAAAGCACCACGGTCGCCAACAGCAGCAGCCCACCGAGTGCGGTCGCCATGCCCCAGTTGATGCTGGTGTTGGTGTAGAAGGCGACGAAGTAACTGACCATCTGATCGTTCGGGCTGCCCAGCAACGCCGGGGTGATGTAGTAGCCGATGGCGAGGATGAACACCAACAGGCAACCGGCGCCGACACCGGCATAGGTCTGCGGGAAGTACACCCGCCAGAAGCTGGCGAACGGGTGGCAGCCGAGGGAAATCGCGGCACGCATGTAGGTGGGCGAAATGCCTTTCATCACGCTGTAGATCGGCAGAATCATGAACGGCAGCAGGATATGCACCATGGAGATGTAAACCCCGGTGCGGTTGAACACCAGCTCCAGCGGTTTATCGATGATGCCCATCGCCATCAGGCCGCTGTTGATCAAGCCACCCGATTGCAGCAACACGATCCACGCGGCGACCCGCACCAGGATCGAAGTCCAGAACGGCAGCAACACCAGAATCATCAGCAAGTTGCTTTGCCGTGCCGGCAGGTTCGCCAACAGGTAGGCCAACGGATACGCCAGCAGCAGGCAGATCACGGTGATGACCAGCCCCATCCAGAAGGTCCGGGCGAAGATGTCGAGGTAGATTGCCTGATCGGGCGTGGCCGGGGCCACTTCGCCGAGGTCGTCGATACGGTGATCGACTGCCGCCAGCAAGTAATAAGGTGTGATGCTGCTGGTGTTGCGGCGCACGGCTTGCCAGTAGGCCGGGTCGCCCCAGCGCTCGTCGAGACCTTCCAGCGCTTCTTTATAAGAGGCCGGCTCGCTGGCGAACGGTAAGGCACGTGCAGTTTTGGTCAGCAGGCTGCGGTAGCCGGCCAACTCCATGTTCAAGCGCTTGGACAGGTCGCCCAAGGTCTGATTCTTGCGGGCTTCAGCCAGGTCTTCGCTGGCGGCCTTGTAAACCGGTTCAGCGGGCAGGCCTCGGCCATCCCAACTGGCGATAGCCGTCACGGTGCGCGGCATGCCGCCGACCACTTCCGGGTTACCGACACTTTTGTAGAGCAGCGCCACGATGGGCACCAGAAACACCAGCAACAGAAACAACACCAACGGCGCGATCAAGGCTTGTGCTTTCCAGCGGTTGATCCGCTCGGCGTGCTTGAGCCGCTGCTTCAAGGTGGGGTCGGTGCCCGCGTTCAGGGGAATGGCGGTGGCCATGGCGTACTCCGGAAATCTTTGATCGTTGCAGAGGCATACAAACAACCTGTGGGAGCGAGCTTGCTCGCGATGGGGGCATTACATTCAACATCAATGCTGACTGACCCACTGCTATCGCGAGCAAGCTCGCTCCCACAAGGATTGCGGTGTTCAAACCACAGGGTATTGCTTACTTCGCAGCCCAGGAATTGAAGCGCTGTTCCAGTTGCTCACCGTTGTCAGCCCAGAAGCTGACGTCGATCTGAACTTGGTTGGCGATGTTTTCCGGGGTGGTCGGCATGTCTTTGAGGACATCCTTGGCCAGCAGCGGTACGGCTTGGGTGTTGGCCGGGCCGTAGGCGATGTTTTCCGAGTAGGTCTTCTGCTGCTGCGGCATCACCGAGAACGCGATGAATTTCTTCGCCGCTTCAGCCCGTGCCTTGTCCAGACCTTTTGGAATCGCCCATGCGTCGAAGTCGTAGATACCGCCGTTCCACACGACTTTCAGGTTGCTTTCTTTCTGCACGGCAGCGATCCGGCCGTTGTAGGCCGAGCTCATGACCACGTCGCCGGAAGCGAGGTACTGCGGTGGTTGCGCGCCGGCTTCCCACCACTGGATGCTTGGTTTCAGCTCATCAAGCTTCTTGAACGCGCGGTCCTGACCATCCTTGCCGGCCAGTACTTTGTAGACGTCTTTCGGCGCAACGCCGTCGGCCATCAGAGCGAATTCCAGGGTGTACTTGGCGCCTTTACGCAGGCCACGTTTGCCCGGGAATTTCTTGGTGTCCCAGAAATCCACCCAGCTGGTCGGTGCGGAAGCCAGTTTGTCGGCGTTGTAGGCCAGCACGGTCGACCACACGAAGAAGCCCACGCCGCATGGCTGGATGGCGCCTTTGACGTAGTCTTCGGACTTGCCGAACAACTTCGGATCAAGCTGCTCGAACATGTCTTCGTCGCAACCACGGGACAGTTCTGGCGATTCAACTTCTACCAGGTCCCAGGACACGCTTTTGGTGTCGACCATGGCTTTGACTTTGGCCATCTCGCCGTTGTACTCGCCCGCCACGATCTTGCCGTTACCTGCCGCTTCCCACGGTGCGTAGAAGGCTTTGACCTGCGCTGCCTTGTTCGCCCCGCCAAAGGACACCACGGTCAGGTCCGGGCCCGCCGCCATTGCGTGTGCCGCACCGATCATGCCCATGACCAAAGCGGTGAATTTCAGGGATCTCAACATTTATTGTTCTCTCCACGTGCAGGGTTGGTGTTGTTGAAGCAGGGGGGGGCGATCAATGCGCCTCTAGAAGTGGGTCGAGCGCGCGAACGTGTTCGACCTGCCAGCCAAGCGGTACTACGTCGCCGACGGCCAGCGCGGGATCGAGCTCGGCAATCGGTTGTTTCACAAAAAAATCGGTCTTGCCGCAGACTTCCAGGCGAACCCGGACGTGGTCGCCCAGATAGATGAACTCCTCCACCCTCCCTGAGAAGCGGTTGACGCATTGATCGCTTGCGCCGTTGAGGCTAATGCGCTCGGGGCGAATCGACAGCGTGACGGGTTCGCCGGTCTTGCCGACGTTAACGGCCAGGGCTTCAACCTTTTCACCGCGACCCAGTTCCACGATGCAGCGGTCGCCGGTCTGGCTGTGCAAGCGGCCGTTGAGGCGGTTGTTCTCGCCGATGAAGTTGGCGACGAAGGTGTTTTTCGGCTCTTCGTAGAGGGTCCGCGGCGGCGCGATCTGCTGGATTTCGCCCTGGTGGAAGACTGCCACGCGATCGGACATGGTCAGGGCTTCGCCCTGGTCGTGGGTCACGTAGACCACGGTCACGCCGAGGCGCTGGTGCAGGTGCTTGATTTCCATCTGCATGTGTTCACGCAGTTGTTTGTCCAGTGCGCCGAGGGGTTCGTCCATCAGCACCAGTTGCGGTTCGAACACCAAGGCGCGGGCCAGGGCCACACGCTGCTGCTGACCGCCGGACAGTTGCGCCGGATAACGCTGGGCGAAGGTATCGAGCTGCACCATGCTCAGGACTTTTTTGACCTTGTCGCTGACATCGCTCTTGTTCAAGCCGCGCACTGTCAACGGGAACGCCAGATTCTCGGCGACCGTCATGTGCGGGAACAATGCGTAGTTCTGGAACACCATGCCGATGTCGCGCTTGTGCGGCGGCACGTTGTTGATGGAACGCCCGGCCAGCTGGATTTCGCCAGCGGTCGGTGTTTCGAAACCGGCGAGCATCATCAGGCTGGTGGTCTTGCCGGAGCCGGAGGGGCCGAGCAAGGTGAGGAATTCGCCTTTGCGAATCTCCAGGTTGAGGTCTTTGACGATCAGGTTCTCGCCGTCGTAGCTTTTTTGTACTCCACGAAAGCTGACCAGAATATCGCTGGCCCCTGCGTTTGAATCGACCTGGCTCATACCCACACCTTTGTTGTGATGACTGCTGTGGACTAAGCCTAGTGGACGCTGCCGACCACGCAAATCGGGGCGCAGGAGAGAATGGCCTCAGCGGGATGGAAGGTTGGGGGTAGGGATTGCCCTACAAGGATGGCGGGATTTGATCAGGGAAGCGACAAGCTTGAAGCTGCAAGCCGCAAGAACTGGCAATAGCGATTTGGTGGGATGTCGTAAATGGATATGCCACTGCTATCCCTGTGGGAGCGAGCTTGCTCGCGATGACGGAGTACCAGCCGACATAGATGTTGAATGTTAAGCCGCCATCGCGAGCAAGCTCGCTCCCACAGGAGATTGCAGTTAAGCCGTTGGATTGGGTGCGTTCAGAGAAGTTTGTGCTCCATGGCGTACTTCACCAGTTCCGCCAGGGAGGTGATGTTGAGTTTCTGCATCAGCCGCGCCTTGTGGGTGCTGATGGTTTTGCTGCTCAAGGCCAGTTGCTGGGCGATGTCGTTGACGTTGGCGCCCTGGGCCAGGCGTTCGAACACCGAGAATTCGCGCTCGGACAGCAACGAGTGCAACGGCCGCGAATCGGTCAGACCGACTTCGAAGACCATGCGGTCGGCCAGGTCCGGGTCGATGTAACGCCCGCCCGCCGCGACCTTGCGGATTGCCGTCAGCAGCAGCGCCGGATCGCTATCCTTGGTCGCATAACCCGCAGCGCCGACCTTCAACGCGCGGGCGGCCATTTGCGCTTCGTCATGCATCGACAACACCAGAATCGCCGGCGGATTGTTCAGCGCGCGAATCCGTGGAATCGCCTCCAGCCCGTTAACCCCAGGCATGGAGATGTCCAGCAAGACCACTTCGCAGGGAACATGACGCAAAGTCTCGAGCAACTGCTCGCCATTGCTCGCCTCCCCTACCACCAGCAAATCCTTGGCCAGGCCGATCAATTGCTTGATGCCTTCACGGACGATGGTGTGGTCTTCGGCTACCAGTACACGGATCACTTACTTCTCCTCATCCAGCGGCACTCGCACACTCAGGGTCGTGCCTTCACCCGGTTCACTCTCAAGCGACAATTGCCCACCCATGATCAACACCCGTTCGCGCATGCCGACTACCCCAAAGGATGTCGACCTACCGGTGGCGGGGACAAATCCTACGCCATCATCGCTGACGGTCAGACACAACTCGTTGCCTTCCAGTGCCAATGTCAGTTCGACAGTATGCGCCTGGGCATGGCGCATGACATTGGTCAGCGCTTCCTGAAGGATCCGGAACAGGCCAATCGCCTTGGCATCACTAAGTACCGGCAGGTTCTCCGGCACCTGCACCAGACACGGAATCTGCGTGCGCGCCTCGAATCGGCGGGCCTGCCACTCGATGGCCGAGGCAATTCCGGCGTCGAGAATCGGTGGCCGCAGCGCCGTGGCCACGTCGCGTACCAACTGGAACAGCTGCGCTATTAGCCGCTTCATGCTGTTCAAGCGTTCGTTCAGACCGGGGTCGAGCTGGGCGTAGGCCAGTTCGCACATGGAGGTTTCCAGCTTCAGCACGGTGAGCATCTGACCCAGCTCGTCGTGAACCTCCCGGGCGATGCGGGCCTTTTCCTCTTCCCGCACGCTCTCCAGGTGCGCAGACAACTCGCGCAGGTGCTCGCGAGAGCTGGCCAGTTCCAGTTCGATGCGCTTGCTCTCGCTGATGTCCCAGACAATCCCGTCCCAGACATAGGCGCCGTCTTCGAGTCGGCGGGTGACGGCCTTGATTTCGGCCCAGCGCTGTTGGCCCGAACGGGTGAGAATCCGTCCCTGCCACGACCAGTCACTGTCGGTATCCAGCGCATGGTCCTGGGTTTGGTGATAACTGGCCTTGTCGTCCGGGTGCACCAGGCTGCGCAGGCCTTTGTCGCGATGGGCCAGGGTCGCGGGTGAGTAACCCACCAGACTCTCGCTGCCTTCACTGATGTAGGCAAAGTCGATCTGCCCCGTCACCGGTGCCCGTTCCAGACGAAAGACCAGCCCTGGGACGTTGGCGGCGATCCCTTGCAGACGCGCCTCACTTTCCTGCAACGCGGCCAATGCACGACGGCGCTCGGTGACGTCGTTGAGGTAAACCACCAGGTATTCGCTGTCACGAAACCGCAAAAAACTCAGCGAAACATCCACCGGCAGATTGCTGCCATCGGCCCGAACACAATTGGTTTCGAAACTTTGCGGGCCGTCCTCGCTGGCCCGGGCGCGTTTCCACAGGTTCAGCCAGCGGTCCATGTGCAAGTCGGGCTCGAAGTCGATCAGCGGCCGATCAATGATCCCGCCCGCTGGATATCCCAGCATGGTTTCGGCTGCGCGATTGGCGTAGCGCACATGACTGTCCCAGTTGACCCAAAGGATGCCGACGGTGCTCTGGTCGATGGAAAACTGCGTGAGGCGCAAGGCTTCTTCGCTGGCGGCACGCAGGGCAATGTCTTCGCGCGCTGCCCGCAAACGATGCTCAAGACTGTGCTGCTGCCGACGCTGCCAGAACACGATGGCCATGCTGCTCAGCATCAACACCGCCAACAGCAGACAGAGGTTTTGCCAGAAACCCGGGGACT
Source organism: Pseudomonas sp. UYIF39 (assembly GCF_029963765.1). Taxonomy (GTDB): domain Bacteria; phylum Pseudomonadota; class Gammaproteobacteria; order Pseudomonadales; family Pseudomonadaceae; genus Aquipseudomonas. The sequence goes on along the minus strand of NZ_JALBYU010000014.1, from coordinate 140,782 downwards.
CGGTCAGGCGCGGGTATTTGGGTTGCAGCCATTGGTTGTGCAGCTGCTCCAGGTCTTTGGCCGGGATCGCCCGCAACGCGCTTTCGACGATGCCGGCCAGTTCCGGCCAATCCCGGCGCGTGGCCACCCGCAACAGTTGCGGCAAGCCGATATCACCGACCACCACCAGGCCGGCGAACTCAGGTTCGGCGGACAAACGCCCCAGCTGCGCTTCGTCGACCACGGCGTAACTGGCCTGCTGACTCAATAACAGTTGCAGTGCCTGGCGCTCGATCGGTACGCCTTGAAGGTTCAGGTGCGGGTAATTGCTGCGCAGGTAATCGGCGGTAGCGCCGGGCATGCGCACGGCGACGCGGGTCTGGCTGTCGAGTTTTTCCAGCTCGACCACGCCGGTGCTTTTCTGGTCACTGACCACCAGTTGCGGTACCCGCATATATGGGTCGGAAAACTGCCAGAGACGCAGGCCTCCGGGAGTTTGGGTCAGCCCCGGAGCGATGTCGATTTCACCCTCGCGCACGGCGGTTTCCAGCTGCGTCAGGTCGGAAAAGTTGCGCCAGCTCAGCTCGACTTTGAGCGCCTTGGCCAGCCACTTCATCAGCTCGACATTGACCCCGGACAAACGCTGCAAGCGGCGATCGTATTGGGCGTAGGGCACTTGCAACACCAGCCCCACGCGCAATTCGCCATGTTGCGCCAGCCATTGCTGCTGGCCCGCGGACAATTGCGCGACGTGCACTGGTGGCGCGGGAGCCGCCCAGCCCATCAAGGGAAACCACAAACAGCCGATAACCCACAGGCAGCAAAAACGCATCATCGAAGTCTCACACACTGACAAATACTGACCAACCCATTAGGCTGCCGGAATAACTTCTGGCCTGGAATATCCGATGCCCCCTGTCTACCGCCTGGCACTGCCAGCATTGTGCCTGTCGCTGATCCTGCCTTGCGCCTTTTCCGTCGAGGCTGCCAACCCGGCGCCTGCCACTACGGGAACACCCGCCGAAGAAAAACCGCTCGAGCGCCAACCGCTGCTTGAGCGTAGTCAGGAAGAAGCGTCTGCACTTGAGCGACAGATCCCGGCTCAGGAACAGCAGCAACTGCAAGCGGGCAGCGACACGTTTCTGGCCTTGTGGAAACCAGCCAATACCGCCGAACCCAAAGGCGCGGTGATTATCATCCCGGGCGCCGGCGAAACCGTTGACTGGCCGCAAGCAATCGGTCCATTGCGACGTAAATTGCCGGACGCCGAGTGGAGCAGCCTGAGTATCACCTTGCCGGACCTGCAAAGCGATGCCGTTGCGCCGCGTATCGTAGAAGTGGCACCCAAACCAAAAGCCGCTGACACCACCAGCAAAGACTCGACCACTGCAGCGCCCATCGAACAAGCGGCGGGCGGTGAAGCGGAGGTGGCGGACAAGGCGATCGCCGAAACCACCGAGGAACAGGCCAAAGCCGACGCCGAACGAATCTTCGCCCGCATCGACGCCGCGATTGCCTACGCCGAACAGCAAAGCGCTCGCCGCATTGTCGTGCTGGGGCATGGGACTGGCGCTTACTGGGCCGCGCGCTATCTGAGCGAGAAGCAGCCCTCGCAAGTGGAGCAGTTTGTGATGGTCGCCGCTCAGATGCCGGTGAAAGCCAAACCAGAGCTGGCCGAACTGACACCGACCCTGAAGCTGCCCACCGCAGACATCTTCTATATGGACAAGCCGCTGGATCGCAACCTGGCGCTGGCACGCTTGCAAGCCAGCAAACGTTTGAAGACTTCGGGGTTCAGCCAGGTTTCGCTCAAGGCTTTGCCGGGTAATTCCAAGGCTGAGCAAGAGCAGCTGTTCCGTCGGGTGCGGGGCTGGTTGAATCCACAGAGCGCGGTGAACTGATAGACAGCTACCGAAAATCCCGCCGCGCGCGAATCAATGTGTAGGCGCTATGCAGTTCGCGAGTCTTGTCAGTGGCTTCGCGCACCTGCAGCGCGGTCGCACCGCTGCCGGCGATCTTGTCCGGATGATGGCGACTCAGCAGGCGTCGATAAGCATGCTTGATCTGCGCCGGCTCGCTGGTCGCGGAAACGCCCAAAAGCCGCAGAGCGTCTTGATAGGTCAGCGCGCTGCTGGTCTGTGCAAACTTGTGCTGCTCGTAATCGGCCGACAGCGCCTGCACCTGCCGCGACGTCCAGCCCAGCCATTTACCCCACTGCCTGATCAGCTCTCGCTCAGCGTTACCGGCGCGGCCATCAGCCCAAATCATCCGCCAACAGGCGCGCAAGACGCCTTCGGCCGCATGGGGCTGAGCGCTCAACCGGCGCAAATAACCGCGCAACCGGTCATCTCCCGACTTGCCGCGATTGAACGCGGCAATGGCCCGACGCTGGCCCGACTCGGTCATTTCCAGCAAACGCATTTCCTGACGGGCCTGCTGGATGTGGCCTTCCACCACCCGTCCATCGCACTTGGCCAGACGCCCCAACAACACAAACAGCAGTTCATCGTTGCGCAGCACTGAGCGGCCACCGAGCTTTTCTCGTAAATGCGCCCAGCTCTGTATGTGCAAGTGCCGGTCCAGTACCTGCCCCAACAAGGCGCCAAGCATGGCCCCCGGAATGCTGGCGATGAAAAACCCCGCACCGGCTCCAATCAGAGTCCCTGGCCACAGCATGTCAGCGTCTCGCTTCTAACAGAGTTTCGACTTCAGCCAGACGCTCGTGAGTGCCAACATCCACCCAATGTCCATTCAAGTGCTCGCCGGTGACGAGCCCATCGGCCATGGCTTTGCGCAGCAGTGGTGCAAGTTTGAAGGCGCCGGCGGAGCAACCGTCGAACAGCTGCGGGTGCAGGACCGCGATGCCGCTGTAGGTCAGGGTTGCAGTGTCCGGGTGACCGTCGCGTACTTGTCCGTCGATCAGACTGAAATCTCCGGTCGGATGATGGGCAGGGTTATCCGCCAACACCAAATGCGCCAGCCCGGTGATGGGTTGGTGCAACACGCTGAAGTCGTAGTCGGTCCAGATGTCACCGTTGACCACCATAAAGGCCTCGTCACCCAGCAACGGCAGTGCGCGAAAAATCCCGCCTCCGGTTTCCAGTGGCTCACCTTCCGGCGAGTACTGAATACGTACGCCGTATTGCGAGCCATCACCCAGGTAGTTTTCGATCAGTTGGCCGAGCCAGGCATGGTTGATCACCACCTCGGTAAACCCCGCCACCGCCAGGGCTTTCAAGTGATACTCGATCAACGGTATACCGCCAGCGCGAACCAGCGGTTTCGGCGTGGTCAAGGTCAGCGGGCGCATGCGCTCGCCTTTACCTGCCGCCAGAATCATTGCCTTCATGCATTCGCTCCAGCACGCAGACTCATCATCAACACATCCAGCTCGGCCAGTTCAGGACGGCGGGCGATCACGGCGTCTATATAAGCAAAGAAGCGTGGCACATCGCCGAGATAACGCGGCTTGCCGTCGCGGTGGCAGATGCGGGCAAAGATGCCGATCACTTTCAGGTGCCGCTGCACGCCCATCAGGTCACTGGCCCGCAGGAAATCTTCGAAGTCGGGCTGAACCGGGATCCCTAGATCGCCCGCTTGCTGCCAGTAAGCTTCCAGCCAGCCGCGCACACGCTCCTCGGGCCAGCTGAGGAACGCATCCTTGAACAGGCAGGTTACGTCGTAGGTCACGGGACCATAGACTGCGTCCTGGAAATCCAGCACGCCGGGATTTGGCTCGCTGAGCATCAGGTTGCGCGGCATGTAATCGCGGTGCACCAGCACTTTAGGCTGGGCCAGTGCGCTGTCGATCAATAGCTCAGTCACGTTCTGCCAGAGTATTTGCTGCGCCGAGTCGAACTCGATGCCCAGCTCGCGCTTCACGTACCACTCAGGGAACAATTCCAGCTCGCGGCGCAGCAGCGCCACGTCATAACTTGGCAGTGGTGCAACCATCGGCAACTGCTGAAATGCCAGCAACGCTTGCAGGGCATCCTTGAACAAATTGTCGGCATTTTCGCTGTCGATCACGTCCAGGTAAGTCTTGTTGCCCAGGTCATTGAGCAAAAGAAAACCACGTTCGAGGTCTTCGGCATAAATTTTCGGAACATTTATTCCGGATTTCGCCAGCAGAAAAGCGATATCCACGAAGGGTTTACAGTTTTCCTGGGGCGGTGGCGCGTCCATCACGACGAAGCTTCTGCCCTCGCCTTCCCAGCGGAAATAGCGTCGGAAACTCGCATCGCTACTGGCCGCGGTCAACGTGGCCAGGGGTACGGCACCCCAACCCTGTTCTGCAAAGAGGGCAGCCAATTGCTCATCGAGCCAAACTTTCAGGTGTTGCAAACGTACATCTTGGTCAGGCATTGCAAGGGTCTCCGACGGCGCTAGCCGTCAAGCGGGTCATGCTTTATTATCCAGCATCTTTTTCAGACCATCGAGAGGCGTGCGGCCCACACCGCGGGCAGATGGCACGCAGGAAGCCCGGACTAATAAGATGGCATTGAAATCCCCCGCGTTTCGTAAAAAATTTCCGTTGTTGGTTACCGGCAGTCTGCTGGCCCTGCAACCTCTAGCCACTTCGTTCGTGGTCGCCGCGGAACAGTATGACTGCTCAGTCTCTGCTTCGGGTGCCTGGAACTGTGCGCCAAAATCTCCAGCAGCTGCGCTGCCACCTCGCCCCGTCCATGACGGCAGTGCGGCGGTAAGCACGAGCGGCGAGACTCCCGCTGACAGCGGTTTTAGTCAAGACACCGGTGCCAAGCCTGTGCTGGTGACTGATTCCAAGGGCCGTGGCCTGAAGTCGCGTAGCGAAGACTACAGTCACCTCGACTGGGTTCCGCGCGAGAAGCTCACTGCAGCGCAATTGGCCGAAACCGGTCCTTACTGCGCTGGTTCCTATATCGAACCGATTCGTCCTGGCATGAATGACAAGACGAATAAAAGTGACGCTCCAACCTTTCTCGGCGCCAAAGCCTCTCGTTATAAGCAGGATGAGCAGGTCGCGACCCTCGCGGGTGACGTGGTCATGCGCCAGGGCAGCATGCAGGTCGAAGCCGACGAAGCGAACCTGTACCAGGCCGAGAGCCGTGGCGAACTGAGCGGCAACGTCCGTATTCGCGACAACGGCGCGCTGATCGTGGGCGACCACGCCGACGTGCAGCTCGACACCGGTGAAGCCAAGGTCGACAACGCCGAATACGTGATGCATAAATCCCGTATCCGCGGTAACGCGCTGTACGCAAAACGTGCCGAGAACGCGATCATCCGCCTCAAGGATGGTACGTACACCACGTGCGAACCGGACAGCAACGCCTGGCAGCTCAAGGGCAACAACATCACCTTGAACCCGGCCACCGGCTTCGGTACCGCGACCAACGTGACGCTGCGGGTCAAGGACATTCCGGTCCTTTACACGCCGTACATCTATTTCCCGATCGACGACCGTCGCCAGTCCGGCTTCCTGCCGCCGACCATCGGCACCGGCACCGATACCGGCTTCATGCTGGTTACACCGTATTACTTCAACCTGGCACCGAACTACGATGCCACGTTGTACCCGCGCTACATGAGCAAGCACGGGCTGTTGATGGAAGGTGAGTTCCGTTACCTGACCCCGTCCAGCGAAGGTCAGTTCGGCGCCGCGTACCTCAATGACGAAGACACCGATCGCAGCAAGCAGACCGATTACCAGAAAAACCGCTACATGTATAACTGGCAGCACAAGGGCGGTCTCGACTCGCGCGTTCTGACGCAAGTCGATTACACCAAGCTCAGCGATCCGTATTACTTCCAGGACCTGCAAACCGACCAGATCGGGGTGAAAAGCGCTGACTTCGTGAACCAGCAGGGTTCCGTCACCTATCGTGGCGACAGCTACACCGCTCGTGTGAACGCCCAGGCTTATCAGCTCGCGACCGTTTCGGACATTACGCCGTACGACCGCTTGCCGCAGATCACTTTCAATGGTCAGTTGCCGACTCACCCAAGTGGCCTGAACTTCGACTACGAGACAGAAGTCGTACGCTTCGACCGTGATTTGAAGAACGGTAACTTCGTAAACGAAGATGGCACCGTCGAACCGCGTCTTGATAACAACGTTCAAGGCTTGGCACGTGCCAACGGCGACCGTTTGAATCTCAAACCGGCGATCAGCCTGCCGCTGGACTGGACTTATGGCTTCGTGAAGCCATCGCTCAAATACCAATACACCCAGTACCAACTGGATCTGGACGGTACCGGCAAGAGCCAGATCGCCGCCCAGGATCAAGCCGCAGCTGCAGCCGGGACTGAAAACTTCAATGGTAATTTCGGCAGCAGCCAGAACCGTGGCGTGCCGATTGCAAGCATTGACAGCGGCCTGTACTTCGATCGCAACACCCAATGGTTCGGCAAGAACTATCGCCAGACCCTAGAACCGCGCCTGTTCTACCTGTACGTGCCTGAAAAGGATCAGGAAGACATTCCGGTATTCGACACCAGCGAATACACCTTCAACTACGCGTCGCTGTTCCGTGACAACCGCTTCTCCGGCTCCGACCGCGTCGGCGACGAGAACAAACTGTCTCTGGGCATAACCAACCGCTGGATCGAAGACAATGGCTTCGAGCGTCAACGCATCAGCATCGGCCAGGCCATGTATTTCAAGGATCGCGAAGTCCAGTTGCCGGGTATCGATCCAAAAACTCGCGACGACGCGCATGCCAACGTTTCACCATATGCGCTGGAATACGAATATCGCTGGAACCGCGATTGGCGCACCACGGCCGATTACAACTGGGACCCGGACAGCCGCAGCCCACGCTCGGGCAGCGCGATGTTCCACTACCAGCCTGAAGACAACCCGAACAAGGTCATCAACGCCGGCTATCGCTATCGTAATGACCAGGTCCGTTACGACCAGAACACCGGTAAATGGCAAGTCGGCGGTGGTGACTACGGCACCCCTGGCCAACCTGGCTACGTGAAGGACTACTACAAAATTGAGCAGCACGACTTCTCGGTGATCTGGCCGATCGTGCCGCAATGGAACGCCATCAGCCGCTGGCAGTATGACTACAACCGTAACCGTACCCTAGAAGCTTTCGGTGGTTTCGAGTACGACAACTGCTGCTGGAAACTGCGCCTGATCAACCGTTACTGGGTTTCGTATGACGAGTTCAGTCAGAACGCCCCGGAAAACGAAAAAGGCGACCACGGCATCTTCCTACAAATTGTTCTGAAGGGACTCGGCGGCCTCACCGGCGCCAAAGTAGAGAGCTTCCTCGACAAAGGCATCCAAGGTTATCGTGAACGTGAAGACCAAGCTTTCTGATTGTCTGCGCCCGCTGATGCTGGGCGCGCTGTTCCTGGGTACCGCGGCGAACGCCGCGGTGCAGTCCATCGATAAAGTGGTGGCCATTGTCGATAACGACGTGGTCATGCAGAGCCAACTGGACCAACGCGTTCATGAGGTTCAGCAAACCATCGCCAAACGCGGCTCTGCTGTACCACCGGCCAACGTGCTGGATCAGCAGGTGCTTGAACGTCTGATCGTCGAAAACCTGCAACTGCAGATCGGCGAACGTTCCGGCATCCGCATTACCGATGAAGAACTGAACCAGGCTGTCGGCACCATTGCCCAGCGCAACAACATGTCCGTGGATCAATTTCGCGCCGCCCTGACTCGCGACGGTCTGTCTTACGACGACGCCCGTGACCAGATTCGCCGCGAGATGGTCATCAGCCGTGTGCGTCAGCGTCGTGTAGCCGAGCGCATCCAGGTTTCCGAACAGGAAGTGAAGAACTTCCTCGCTTCCGACCTTGGCAAAATGCAGCTATCCGAAGAATTCCGCCTGGCCAACATCCTGATTCCTACGCCGGAAAGCGCCAACTCCGACGCGATTCAGAATGCAGCCAAACAGGCAGACGCGGTTTACCAGCAGCTCAAGCAAGGCGCTGACTTCGGTCAGTTGGCAATCGCCAAATCCGCCAGCGAAACCGCACTGGAAGGTGGCGACATGGGCTGGCGTAAAGCCGGTCAACTGCCACCTCCGTTCGATCGCATGCTGAGCACCATGGCTGTCGGCGACATTACCCAGCCAATGCGCACACCGGGCGGTTTCATCATCCTGAAGATCCTCGACAAGCGTGGCGGTGAGACCCAGACACGCGATGAAGTGCACGTGCGTCATATCCTGGTAAAACCGAGTCCGATCCGCGACGAAGCAAAAACCAAAGCCCTGGCTCAGTCGCTCTACTCCCGAATCGAAGCGGGCGAAGATTTCGGCGAACTGGCGAAAAGCTTCTCGGAAGATCCGGGTTCCGCCCTCAACGGTGGCGATCTGAACTGGATCGATCCGAATGCATTGGTGCCTGAATTCCGCGAAGTGATGGCCAAGACCCCACAAGGTCAGCTATCCAAGCCGTTCCAGACCCAATATGGCTGGCACGTTCTGGAAGTCCTTGGCCGTCGCGCCACTGACAGCACCACCCAGGCCCGCGAGCAGCAAGCAATGACTGTATTGCGTAACCGCAAATACGACGAAGAGCTGCAAACCTGGCTGCGTCAGATCCGTGACGAAGCGTACGTAGAGATCAAACTCCCTGGTGCAGACCAGGCAGCGCAGTGAACCCCAAACGTTTCGCGCTGACACCCGGCGAACCGGCCGGCATAGGTCCCGACCTGTGCCTGCTGCTCGCCTCGCAAGCCCAGCCCCACCCCCTGATTGCCATTACCAGCCGCGACCTGCTCCTTGAGCGGGCCGTGCAGCTGGGTGTGGTTGTCGATTTGCTGCCGGTCACCCCGGACAACTGGCCGGATGTACCCGCGCCAGCCAACAGCCTGTATGTCTGGGATACACCGCTCAACGCCAAGGTCACTGCCGGGCAACTGGACAAAGCCAATGCGGCGTTCGTTCTCGAAACTCTGACTCGAGCTGGCCAAGGCTGCCTGGACGGGCATTTTGCCGGCATGATCACGGCCCCTGTGCACAAGGGCGTGATCAATGAATCCGGGATCGCCTTTTCCGGGCACACAGAATTTCTCGCCGACCTGACCCATACCGCCCAAGTGGTGATGATGCTCGCCACTCGCGGTTTGCGCGTGGCGCTGGTCACCACTCACCTGCCTCTTCGCGAGATTGCCGATGCGATCACGCCGGAGCGTCTGGAACGGGTCACGCGAATCCTGCACGCCGACCTACAAGAAAAATTCGGCATTGCCCGGCCACGCATCCTCGTGTGTGGGCTCAACCCCCACGCCGGCGAAGGCGGACACCTGGGCCATGAAGAAATCGACATCATCGAACCTACATTAGAGCGCCTGCGCGGCGAAGGAATGGACCTTCGTGGCCCCCTGCCCGCCGACACTCTGTTTACCCCCAAGTATCTGGAGCACTGCGATGCAGTGCTGGCGATGTACCACGACCAGGGCCTGCCTGTGCTGAAGTACAAAGGCTTCGGCGCGGCAGTCAACGTGACCCTCGGCTTGCCGATCATCCGCACATCGGTCGACCACGGCACCGCCCTGGACCTGGCCGGCAGCGGCAAAATCGATACCGGCAGCCTGCAAGTCGCCCTGGAAACCGCCTACCAGATGGCCGAGACCCGTTTATGACCGAGCATTACCAACACCGGGCGCGCAAGCGCTTCGGCCAGAACTTCCTGCACGATGCCGGCGTAATCGACCGCATCCTGCGCGCTATCCACGCCAAGCCCGAAGACCGCCTTCTGGAAATCGGCCCTGGCCAGGGTGCGCTAACCCAAGGCCTGCTAAACAGCGGCGCCCAGTTGGACGTGGTGGAACTGGACAAGGATCTGATCCCGATCCTCAACCAGCAATTTGCCAGCAAGAGCAATTTCAACCTGCATCAGGGCGACGCGCTGAAGTTCGACTTCACCAGCCTGAACGCCGCGCCGAACAGCCTGCGGGTGGTCGGCAACCTGCCGTACAACATCTCTACGCCGCTGATTTTTCACCTGCTGCATAACGCCAGTCTGATTCGCGACATGCATTTCATGCTGCAAAAGGAAGTGGTCGAGCGCCTGGCAGCAGGCCCAGGCGGTGGTGACTGGGGTCGCTTGTCGATCATGGTTCAGTATCACTGCCGGGTTGAGCATCTGTTCAACGTTGGTCCGGGCGCATTCAATCCGCCGCCCAAAGTCGATTCGGCCATCGTGCGCCTGGTGCCCCATGCGGTGCTGCCGCACCCGGCCAAGGATCACAAGCTGTTGGAGCGTGTCGTGCGCGAAGCCTTTAACCAGCGCCGCAAGACCCTGCGCAACACCCTCAAACTGCTGCTGAGCAATGCTGAAATCGAAGCCGCCGGCGTTGATGGCAGCCTGCGTCCCGAACAACTCGATCTGGCCGCCTTCGTGCGCCTTGCCGACAAGCTCAGCGAACAAGTCCTACAGACGCCCGCCGCCGACTGACAGGCAATGAGCGTTATCGGGTAGGACACCAGCCTTCATGTCTGGTTTACTACCCGATACTTGGCCTAGACTGAGTTCCATCAGCTACGCCCCGCGTTCCGCTTCGTTTAAGGCCTCTTGCATGTCCGATCCTCGTTACCAGGTCGACGTCAGCGTCGTCACCCGCTATCTGGCAGAACAATCGCAACCCGAGCAAAACCGCTTTGCCTTCGCCTACACCATCACCGTGCACAACAATGGCGAGCTACCGGCCAAACTGTTGTCGCGGCACTGGGTGATCACCGACGGTGACGGGCATGTCGAAGAGGTTCGCGGTGCGGGCGTTGTTGGCCAGCAGCCGTTGATCGACGTGGGCGAAAGCCACACCTACAGCAGCGGCACCGTCATGACCTCCAAGGTCGGCACGATGCAGGGCTCTTATGAAATGGTTGCCGACGACGGCAAACACTTCGACGCCATCATCGCCCCATTCCGTCTGGCTGTGCCCGGAGCCCTGCACTGATGGCAACGTACGCCGTCGGCGATCTGCAAGGCTGCCTTCAAGCATTGCAATGCCTGCTCAAGCAGGTCGCCTTCGACCCGACACGGGATCGTCTGTGGCTGGTAGGCGATCTGGTCAACCGTGGCCCGCAGTCCCTGGACACCTTGCGCTTCCTCTATAGCATCCGCGAATCGCTGGTGTGCGTGCTCGGCAACCATGACCTGCACCTGCTGGCGGCCGGGAAAAACATCGAACGCTTGAAGAAGTCCGACACCCTGCTCGAGATTCTCGCAGCGCCCGATTGCGCGGAACTGCTGGAGTGGCTGCGTCAGCAAAAGCTCATGCACTACGACGAACAGCGCGATGTCGCGCTGGTACATGCGGGCATTCCGCCCCAGTGGTCACTGCGCAAGGCCTTGAAGTATGCCGCCGAAGTCGAGACGGCATTGCGCGATGACAACCTGTTGCCGCCCTACCTCGATGGCATGTACGGCAACGATCCGGCGAAATGGGACAACGACCTCAAAGGCGTGACACGCCTGCGAGTGATCACCAACTATTTCACCCGCATGCGGTTTTGTACCGCCGAGGGCAAGCTTGACCTCAAAAGCAAGGAAGGCCTCGACAATGCGCCACCGGGCTACAAACCCTGGTTTCAGCACAAAGAGCGCAAGACCAAGGGCCTGAAGATCATCTTCGGCCACTGGGCCGCTCTGGAAGGCCGATGCAATGAGCCGGGCATCTCGGCCCTCGACACCGGTTGTGTCTGGGGCGGCGCCCTGACCCTCATGAATGTCGACAGCGGTGAACGCCTGTCTTGCAAATGCGACGAGCATGGCCTTGCCCTGCCGCCAGTCGCCGCACTTATCCCCGATCCATCGTCAGCTAGCGCCCCGCGCTAGACTGCGCTTTCAGCCGAGCCACAGGAGCCCGCAATGAGCGAATTCAAACGTATCCCCCCGGAACAGGCCCAGGCCCTGCGCGAACAAGGCGCGGTGGTGGTCGATGTTCGCGACCCAGCGACCTTTGCCGCACTGCACATAGCCGGTTCGAAGCATCTGGATAACCACTCCATCTCGGATTTCATCCGCGCTGCCGACCTCGACGCACCGACCGTGGTCGTCTGCTACCACGGCAATTCCAGTCAGAGCGCCGCTGCGTACCTCATTAGTCAGGGCTTCTCCGACGTCTACAGCATGGATGGCGGTTTTGAACTGTGGCGTACGACTTACCCTTCGGAAACGGCGCAAGGCACTTCCGAATAATTTTTTTGTAACGCGCAAGCCCCGGCCCCCGCGGGCTCGCGCGGTGGCAGACGAACGGTCTGCCACAACTAATTACGTATCTCGCCTTTACCTCCCGAATTCCCAACTATCCTTAAGCGCAGGCCATCCAAAACAGGGGAGAGCCGGTACACCGGCGCGCGGGTCATCGGGAGTAGCTTTCGGGGTAGTCAGCTTCGAAAGAGTTCTGGGGGGTAAACAGCGACTGCATATTCGGTCGCTGCCAGCATCGACTGAATGATCCGGCGTCGGCTCCACGTATCGAGCGAGGTGACGTCATGAGTATCTTTAGCCACTTCCAACAACGCTTCGAGTCCACACGCCAGGAAGAACTCTCGCTGCAAGAGTATCTTGAGCTGTGCAAAAGCGACCGCAGCGCCTATGCCTCCGCCGCCGAGCGTCTGTTACTGGCCATCGGTGAACCGGAGCTCCTCGACACCTCGGCCAACTCGAGGCTGTCACGAATCTTTTCCAACAAGGTAATCCGCCGCTATCCGGCCTTTGAAGACTTCCACGGGATGGAAGAATGCATTGACCAGATCGTGTCGTATTTCCGCCATGCCGCTCAGGGCCTGGAAGAGAAGAAACAGATTCTCTATTTGCTCGGCCCTGTGGGTGGCGGTAAATCGTCCCTGGCCGAGAAGCTGAAACAGCTGATCGAAAAAGTACCCTTCTACGCGATCAAGGGCTCGCCGGTATTCGAATCGCCTCTGGGTCTGTTCAACGCCACTGAAGATGGCGCGATCCTCGAAGAAGACTTCGGCATTCCACGGCGCTACCTCAACACCATCATGTCGCCATGGGCCACCAAGCGCCTGGCCGAGTTCGGCGGCGACATCAGCCAGTTCCGCGTGGTGAAACTCTATCCGTCGATCCTCAATCAGATCGCGGTAGCCAAAACCGAGCCGGGAGATGAAAACAACCAGGACATCTCGGCACTGGTGGGCAAGGTCGATATCCGCAAACTGGAGGAATACCCACAGAACGACGCCGATGCCTACAGCTACTCGGGCGCACTGTGCCGGGCCAACCAGGGCCTGATGGAATTCGTCGAAATGTTCAAGGCACCGATCAAGGTGCTGCACCCACTGCTGACCGCCACCCAGGAAGGCAACTACAACAGTACCGAAGGTCTGGGGGCAATTCCGTTTACCGGGATCCTGTTGGCCCACTCCAACGAATCGGAATGGCACACCTTCCGCAACAACAAAAACAACGAAGCCTTCATCGACCGGATCTACATCGTCAAAGTGCCGTACTGCCTGCGAGTCAGCGACGAAGTGAAGATCTACGACAAGCTCTTGTTCAATAGCTCCCTGGCCAAGGCTCACTGCGCGCCTGACACCCTGAAGATGCTTGCCCAGTTCACCGTACTCTCGCGACTGAAAGAGCCAGAAAACTCCAATATCTACTCCAAAATGCGCGTGTATGACGGCGAAAACCTCAAGGATACCGATCCGAAGGCCAAGTCGATCCAGGAATACCGTGACAACGCGGGTGTCGACGAAGGCATGAACGGCTTGTCGACCCGTTTCGCGTTCAAGATCCTGTCGAAAGTGTTCAACTTCGATCCTCACGAAATCGCTGCCAACCCGGTGCACTTGCTTTACGTGCTGGAACAACAGATCGAACAGGAACAATTCCAGGCGGAAACCCGCGAACGCTATCTGCGCTTCCTCAAGGAGTACCTGGCACCGCGTTATATCGAGTTCATCGGCAAGGAAATCCAGACCGCCTACCTCGAGTCTTACAGCGAGTATGGCCAGAACATCTTCGATCGCTATGTGCTGTACGCCGACTTCTGGATCCAGGACCAGGAATACCGCGACCCGGAAACCGGCGAAATCCTCAACCGCGTAGCGCTGAACGAAGAACTGGAGAAAATCGAAAAACCGGCCGGCATCAGCAATCCGAAGGATTTCCGCAATGAAATCGTCAACTTCGTACTGCGCGCCCGGGCCAATAACAACGGCAAGAACCCGACCTGGCTCAGCTACGAAAAACTGCGGGTGGTCATCGAGAAGAAAATGTTCTCCAACACCGAGGACCTCCTGCCAGTCATCAGCTTCAACGCCAAGGCCAGCAAAGAGGACCAGCAGAAGCACAACGACTTCGTCACACGGATGGTCGAGCGGGGCTACACCGACAAACAGGTACGACTGCTGTCCGAGTGGTACTTGCGGGTCAGAAAATCACAATAACCCGCTGCCGGTCAGACCGGTTGTCGTCAGCCAGAGGCCTGTGTACGCATTTTCTGTTACACAAACCTCTGGAAGGTGTTCGAAAGTCGGTAGCGAGGTTCAGTCAGCGTCCAAAAGCGCTTGGGGGAGCGTGAACATCCCTTGGCACCGTCGATGCTGCATAACCGCTCGCCCCTTTCAGGACAGCTTCTAAGGAGCAGTCATGAGCTATGTGATCGACCGACGTCTCAATGGCAAGAACAAAAGCACGGTGAACCGTCAGCGGTTTCTGCGGCGTTACCGTGATCACATCAAAAAGGCTGTCGAAGAGGCGGTCAGCCGGCGCTCCATTACCGATATGGAACACGGCGAACAGATCAGCATCCCCGGCCGCGATATTGACGAGCCGGTGCTTCACCACGGTCGCGGTGGCAAGCAGACAGTCGTGCACCCAGGCAACAAGGAATTCACCAGCGGCGAGCACATTGCCCGCCCGCCCGGAGGTGGCGGTGGCAGAGGCCCCGGCAAGGCCGGCAATTCGGGCGAAGGGATGGACGAATTCGTCTTCCAGATCACCCAGGAGGAATTCCTCGAATTCATGTTCGAGGACCTTGAGCTACCGAACCTGGTCAAGCGCAACCTGACCGGCACCGACACCTTCAAGACCGTTCGTGCCGGGATCAGTAACGAGGGCAATCCGTCGCGGATCAACATTATCCGCACCTTGCGCTCGGCCCATGCACGGCGAATCGCCCTGTCTGGCAGCAGCCGGGCAAAATTACGCGAAGCCAAGGAAGAACTGCTGCGACTCAAGCGTGATGAGCCAGACAACTTCGGCGATATTCAGGAAGTCGAAGCAGAAATCGAAAAACTCAGTGCTCGCATTCATCGCGTACCGTTCCTCGATACCTTCGACCTCAAGTACAACCTGCTCATCAAGCAACCCAACCCCAGCTCCAAGGCGGTGATGTTCTGCCTGATGGACGTGTCCGGCTCCATGACCCAAGCGACCAAGGACATCGCCAAGCGTTTCTTTATCCTGCTGTACCTGTTTCTCAAGCGTAACTACGACAAGATCGACGTCGTGTTCATCCGCCACCACACGAGTGCCAGGGAAGTGGATGAAGAAGAGTTTTTCTATTCTCGCGAAACCGGCGGCACCATCGTTTCCAGCGCCTTGAAACTGATGCAGGAGATCATGGCCGAACGCTATCCGAGCAATGAGTGGAATATCTATGCCGCTCAAGCCTCCGACGGCGATAACTGGAACGACGACTCACCGATCTGCCGCGACATTCTGATCAACCAGATCATGCCGTTCGTGCAGTACTACACTTACGTTGAGATCACCCCGCGCGAACATCAGGCCTTGTGGTTCGAGTACGAACGCATCGCCGAAGCCTTCTCTGAGACTTTTGCCCAGCAACAACTGGTCTCGGCCGGGGATATCTATCCGGTCTTCCGTGAACTCTTCCAGCGCAGGTTAGTGACATGACCGCCAAAGAGCAGAAGCGCCAACCCATTTCCACCGGTTCCGAATGGACGTTCGAGCTGATTCAGGCCTACGACAAAGAAATCAGTCGTCTGGCGGCTCGTTACGCACTCGATACTTACCCTAACCAGATCGAGGTGATCACCGCCGAGCAGATGATGGACGCCTATGCCTCCGTCGGCATGCCGCTGGGTTATCACCATTGGTCCTACGGCAAACACTTCCTCAGCACCGAGAAATCCTACTCTCGCGGCCAGATGGGGCTGGCGTACGAAATCGTGATCAACTCGGACCCGTGCATCGCGTATTTGATGGAAGAAAACACCATCTGCATGCAGGCGTTGGTCGTCGCCCATGCCTGCTACGGGCATAACAGTTTTTTCAAAGGCAACTACCTGTTCCGCACCTGGACTGACGCCAGTTCGATCATCGATTACCTGGTCTTCGCCAAGCAATACATCATGCAATGCGAGGAGCGCCACGGTATCGACGCAGTCGAGGACCTTCTGGATTCCTGCCACGCCCTGATGAACTATGGGGTCGATCGCTACAAACGACCCTATCCGATTTCCGCCGAAGAAGAACGTCGCCGGCAAAAGGATCGGGAAGAGCATTTGCAGAAACAGATCAACGATCTGTGGCGGACCATTCCAAAAGGTGCAGACAAGTACAGCGACAAGGACAACGCGCGCTTCCCCGCTGAACCTCAGGAAAATATCCTCTACTTCATCGAAAAACACGCACCGCTGCTGGAGCCATGGCAGCGGGAAATCGTACGGATCGTGCGCAAGATCGCTCAGTATTTCTACCCGCAACGTCAGACTCAGGTGATGAACGAGGGTTGGGCCACGTTCTGGCATTACACCCTGATGAACGACCTGTATGACGAAGGCCTGGTGACCGACGGCTTCATGATGGAGTTTTTGACGTCCCACACCAGCGTGGTCTATCAACCCGGCTTCGACAGCCCCTACTACAACGGCATCAACCCCTACACCCTGGGTTTTGCCATGTACCGGGACATTCGCCGCATGTGTGAACACCCGACCGAAGAGGACTACCGCTGGTTCCCTGAGATTGCCGGCACCGACTGGCTGTCGAGCATCAAGTTCGCCATGAGTAGCTTCAAGGATGAAAGCTTCATCCTGCAGTACCTGTCACCCCAGGTGATCCGTGACCTGAAGTTGTTCAGCATTCTTGATGACGACCAGAAGGACGATCTGCTGGTGCCAGCCATTCACGATGAGCCGGGCTACCGGATCATCCGTGAAACCCTGGCGGCACAATACAACCTCGGCAATCGCGAACCCAACGTGCAGATCTACAGCATCGATCGGCGCGGCGACCGCTCTCTAACCCTGCGTCACCAGCAACACGACCGCAAACCGCTGGGCGAGTCCACCGAGGAAGTGCTCAAGCACCTGCATAGGTTGTGGGGCTTCGACATTCACCTGGAAACCCTGCAAGGCGACCAGGTCATGAAAGTCCACCATGTTCCGCCCAGAAGCGAACACAGCGAGGGGGACTACGGCCGGTTGGACCTGGCTGTCATCCATCTTTGATCCTGTTTCTGCCTCCGGAGGTTCGACGCAAAGGTTATTCTGTCGGGCTAACGGAGGTTTTTTATGCAGATTTTTAAAGTCGGCGGTGCGGTACGCGATCACCTGCTGGGCAAGCCTGTCACAGACATCGACTGGGTTGTGGTTGGTGCCACCACTGAAGAAATGCTCGCCAAGGGCTTTCGCCCGGTGGGTGCGGATTTCCCGGTTTTTCTTCATCCCAAAAGCGGCGAGGAATACGCCCTCGCCCGGACCGAGCGCAAAAGCGGACGCGGTTACGGCGGCTTTACCTTTCACGCCAGCCCCGAAGTTACCCTTGAAGAAGACCTGATCCGTCGTGACCTGACCATCAATGCCATGGCTGAAGACGATCAACAGAACCTGACCGATCCTTACCACGGCCAGCGCGATCTAGAGGCGCGCTTGCTTCGTCACGTTTCCCCCGCATTCGCCGAAGATCCGCTCAGGGTTCTGCGCGTTGCCCGCTTCGCAGCTCGTTATGCGGGGCTCGGTTTCACCGTGGCGCCGGAGACACTGGAGCTGATGCGCCAACTCAGCGAATCAGGCGAACTGGAGGCCTTGACCGCGGAACGCAGCTGGAAGGAAATCTCCCGCGCTCTGATGGAAGACCAACCCCAGGTATTCATCGAAGTGCTGCGCGAGTGTGGCGCTCTCAAGGTATTGATGCCGGAAGTCGATGCCCTGTTCGGCGTACCGCAACCGGAAGCCCACCATCCGGAAATCGACACGGGCGTGCACATATTGAGCGTGCTGGAGCAAGCGGCGCGGCACAAACAACCACTTACCGTGCGCTGGGCCTGCCTGCTGCACGACCTCGGCAAGGGACTGACGCCCGAAGAGGAGTGGCCCCGACACATTGCTCATGAGCACAAGGGCCTGAAACTGATCAAAGCGGTCAACGAACGCTTCAAGGCGCCGAAGGACTGTCAGGAGCTGGCTCTGCTGGCGGGCGAATATCACACCCACGGCCATCGCGCCCTGGAGCTGAAGCCGTCGACTTTGCTGGAGTTGCTGCAGAGTTTTGACATTTACCGTCGGCCGCAGCGGTTCGAGGAATTTATCGCGGCGTGCGAGATGGACGCGCGTGGACGTAAAGGGCTGGAGCAGCGAAGTTATCCACAGGCTGATTATTTGCGGGGGGCGGCAAATGCTGCTCGGACCGTAGCGGTTCAGCCGCTGCTGGAGAAGGGATTCAAGGGGCCGGAGCTGGGCGAGGCGATCAAGCGCGAACGGCTCAAGGCGCTGAAGGCTTACAAAGAAAAAGCCTAAGCAAGGGCAAAAGATCGCAGCCTTCGGCATCTCCTACGGGGCGCAAATCAATCCATGCAGGAGCTGCCGAAGGCTGCAATCTTTTGCTTTACAGCAAATTTGAGGGCGTCAGCTGCTCACCGCGCCACTCGAACGCCACCGGCGCCAACACCTGATCAATCTGCGCCTCGCGCCACAAAGCCGCAAAACTCTTGCCTACACCTGGATGCACGCGATCCGGCGCAATCAGCGACAACGGCCACAGCACAAAGGCATTTTTCAGAATTTCCGCCCGCGGCAGTATCAAGCCATCAAAGTTGCCCACCAGATCGCCGAACAGCAGCACGTCGATATCCAGCGGCAACCCCTTGCGATCCGGCGCATAACGGCCGTTGTCTGCCTCGATGAATTTCAGCCGGCGATCCAGCTCCATCAGCGGCAAATCGGTAAAAGCCGACACCACAAAATTGAAGAATGGCCCGCTCTTGATTCCCACCGGCTGGCTTTCGAACACTGCCGAGCAGCGTATATCCACCAGGAAACCTGCCAAGGCTTCCAGGCCAGCCTGCAAATGGGATTCGCGCTCGATATTGCTACCGAGCCCGAGAAACACCTGAGTCAGCGACATCCGCGCTCGATCTCCACGCCCACACCACCCGTGGCAGCCGGGATGGCGCCTGGCTTGGTCAGCTTGAGGCGCATCCAGGTGATGTTGAATTCGCTCATCAGGACTTCAGCCAGACGCTCGGCGAAGGTCTCGACCAGCTGGAACTGCGCCTGCTCGGCAAAAGCCTGGATACGCGACGACACACTGGCGTAATCGAGCGCCAGAGTCAGGTCATCACCGGCGGCGGCCGGGCGATTATCCCAGGCGAAACTCAGGTCAAGACGCAAGCACTGTCGGATGCCTCGTTCCCAGTCATAGGCACCAATCACGGTGTCGACTTCCAGGCCCTCGATAAACACTCTGTCCAAGCACTTTTCTCCGCTGCACGACAAGGGCGCAATGCGCCGTTAGAATCAGGGCGTCCTTGCCCGGAATAGTTAGCATGTTTTGGTTACTGGCGACCCTCGCCTACCTGCTCGGCTCTCTGTCCTTCGCCATCTTGCTCAGCCGCCTGACCGGTAACCCCGATCCGCGAATGAGTGGCTCGGGCAATGCCGGCGCCACCAACATGTTGCGCCTGGCCGGCAAGAAACTCGCCGTCCTGACCTTGATCGGGGACCTCTTCAAAGGCCTGCTACCCGTACTGATCGCCGGCGTTGCGGACCTTTCGCTTCAAGAACAGGCCTGGATCGGCGTGTGTGCCGTTATCGGTCACCTGTTCCCGCTGTACTTTCGCTTTCGCGGTGGCAAGGGTGTCGCCACCGCTGCCGGCATGTTGCTGGGTCTCTACCCGCCCGCCGCGCTGCTGGCGGTTTGCGCCTGGCTGCTGACGTTCTACCTGACTCGCACCAGCTCACTGGCGGCCTTGATCGCCACACCGCTGACCCTGCCGTTGCTGGCCTGGCAGGAGCCGGCGGCACTGCTGCCCATGAGCGCAATCACGGGACTGATCGTCTGGCGCCACCGGGGCAATCTACGCGACCTGTTTGCCGGGCGCGAACGGCATTTTTAAATACCGGACATGAGCGCGGCCATCCCGCACATCATCACAGCGCCGACAATTGCTCCATCGGCCAACGCGCCTGCACGCTGATCGCCAGGCTTTCATGCTGACCGGCCTGCAAACGCTGGCAGCCGGCAAAGGCAATCATCGCGCCGTTGTCGGTGCAGAACTCCGGACGAGCATAAAAAACATCACCCTTCATGTCGCCGAGCATCTTCTCCAGTGAGGTACGCAGTGCCTTGTTGGCGCTGACGCCGCCAGCGATCACCAGACGCTTCATGCTGGCCTGTTTCAGGGCACGCTTGCACTTGATGGTCAAAGTCTCCACCACGGCCTGCTGGAACGCCAGCGAGATGTCGCAACGGGCTTGCTCGCTGTCGTCCCCGGCGCTGACGCTCTGCTGCCAGGTGTTCAGGGCGAAGGTTTTCAAGCCACTGAAACTGAAAGCCAGTCCTGGACGGTCGCACATCGGGCGCGGGAAAGTGAAACGTCCTGCAACCCCTTGTTCCGCCAGTCGAGCGATTTCCGGACCACCCGGATAATTGAGCCCCATCATCTTCGCGGTCTTGTCAAAAGCTTCACCGGCGGCATCGTCGAGGGTCTCGCCCAACAGCGTGTATTGACCGATCCCGTCGACCTGAACCAGCTGCGTATGACCGCCAGACACCAACAAAGCGACGAACGGGAATTGCGGTGGTTGCGACTCCAGCATCGGCGCCAGCAGGTGACCTTCCATGTGGTGCACACCCAGCGCCGGAATACCCCAGGCGAAGGCCAGCGCCTGAGCGCAAGAGGCGCCCACGAGCAAGGCACCGACCAGGCCAGGACCCGCGGTATAAGCGATCGCGTCGATCTCGGTCGGCACACAGTCAGCTTCGGCCAACACCTGACGAATCAAGGGCAGCATGCGTTTGACGTGGTCCCGCGAGGCCAGCTCCGGCACGACCCCGCCATAGGCGCGGTGCAGGTCGATCTGGCTGAACAGCGCGTCGGCCAGCAGGCCGCGCTCACTGTCATATAATGCGACACCAGTTTCGTCGCAGGAGGTTTCTAATCCCAGTACTAGCATGGGTTTGCGCCTTGTTTAGGCTGAATTCGAAGGCGCGCATAATAGTCGCCACGTGATGCCCCGACCAGCGGTTTTCGATCAGAGGCTTTGCATTCCGAGCGATGAGGGGTTAACATCCGCAACCCTTAAAAACCGACGTCTTCAAGTGCTCTTTTGCCACGAGGATGTTGACCCCGGTAATGAATGAAGGTAGCTCTGGATGCCAGCCGTCAAAGTAAAAGAGAACGAACCCTTCGACGTAGCTCTGCGTCGTTTCAAGCGCTCCTGCGAAAAAGCCGGTGTACTGGCTGAAGTTCGTAGCCGCGAATTCTACGAGAAGCCTACTTCTGAGCGTAAGCGCAAAGCAGCAGCCGCTGTTAAGCGTCACGCCAAGAAAGTTCAGCGCGAACAGCGCCGCGCCGTTCGTCTGTACTAATACACAGACGTTCGTAGCAAGCTTCTGCCAAGCCCGGCCCTCAGCCGGGCTAATGGCATTTGCGGAAAACGCTTGATGCTTCACCGTCAAAGCCGCACACGCGACCGAGACAAATCTGCTTCACAGCGTCAGACCTGGCTCTTCTGCCAGCGGTGCACGTCTTTTCTGACGAGCCTTCCAAGGCTACTGACGAGCACACCCACTGATTCCTCTCACGACGATCAGCCCAAGGCACCTTCTTGCGTGCCAGCTTATGAGCTATCCGAGGCCATCGACAGGCCGCAGCCGGATTCAGCGCAACACTTTCAAATAGTCGAATACTGATTGGTACTAACGTCAGTGGATTTTCGGCAGATACACTTCCCGACAGCGATTACGCAGACGACATTGGTCGAGCCGCACATTTTGCGCGCCTCAAACAACGACCCTCGCTCAGCCGCTCTTCGTTTCGGATCCATTGCAGCGCAGATGACGAGAACGCCATGGCCGGGCTAATTCCCCAGAGCTTCATTGACGACCTTCTGAACCGCACCGACATCGTCGATGTGGTCAGCTCGCGCCTGCAAATGAAAAAGGCCGGCAAGAATTACACCGCCTGCTGCCCGTTTCACAAAGAGAAAACCCCCTCCTTCAGCGTCAGCCCCGACAAGCAGTTCTACTACTGCTTCGGCTGCGGCGCTGGCGGCAACGCCCTCGGCTTCATGATGGACCACGACAATCTGGATTTCGTCCAGGCCGTCGAAGAACTGGCCAAAGCCGCCGGCATGGAAATCCCCCGCGAAGAAAGCGGGCGGCCGCACAAACCGCGGCAGCCGACCGATTCGCCGCTCTACCCGCTGCTCACCGCCGCCGCAGACTTTTACCGCCAGGCACTGAAAAGCCATCCATCGCGAAAAGCAGCTGTGGATTACTTGAAAGGTCGCGGACTGACCGGCGAAATCGCCCGAGACTTCGGCCTCGGCTTTGCCCCGCCCGGCTGGGACAATCTGTTCAAGCACTTGAGCAGCGACACCCTGCAACAGAAAGCCATGATCGATGCCGGCCTGCTGATCGAGAACGCCGAAACCGGCAAACGCTATGACCGCTTCCGCGATCGCGTGATGTTCCCGATCCGCGACAGCCGCGGGCGAATCATCGCCTTCGGTGGCCGGGTATTGGGCGACGACAAGCCGAAATACCTGAACTCACCGGAAACCCCGGTATTCCATAAGGGCCAGGAACTCTACGGTCTTTATGAAGCGCGCAAGAACAACCGCAACCTCGACGAAATCATCGTCGTCGAAGGCTATATGGATGTTATCGCCCTCGCCCAGCAAGGCCTGCGCAATGCTGTCGCGACTCTGGGCACCGCCACCAGCGAAGAGCACTTGAAGCGACTGTTTCGCGTCGTGCCCAACGTGCTGTTCTGTTTCGACGGCGATCAGGCAGGTCGAAATGCCGCATGGCGGGCATTGGAGGCTGCGCTGCCAAGCCTGCAGGACGGGCGGCGCGCACGCTTTCTGTTCCTCCCCGAAGGCGAAGACCCGGACACGCTGGTCCGCTCCGAAGGCACCGATGCCTTCCGCGCACGGATCAATCAGCATGCCCAACCATTAGCAGATTATTTTTTTCAACAGCTGACCGAGGAATCGGACCCACGCTCGCTCGAAGGCAAGGCCCACATGGCCACCCTCGCCGCGCCGCTGATCGACAAAGTCCCGGGTGCAAACCTGCGCATCCTGATGCGCCAGCGCCTGACCGAAATTACTGGGCTTAGCGGTGAAGCCGTGAGCCAACTGGTACAAAGCGCACCTCAGGAAGCTCCGCCGGCGTACGACCCGGGGATCGATTATGACGCCATGCCGGATTACAGCGACTACCATCAGCCGCAGGCACAAGAGATGTATGTGCCGCAGCAGGAATGGACGCCGAAGAAACCCGGCGCCGGCGGCAAAAAATGGGACAAAAAACCGTGGGACAAAAACGGCAAACGCGGTGGTGATCACGATCAACCCCGCGCGCCACGGGTGCCGGCCGCTGTAGAGCCGCCGACCCTGGCCGCCTTGCGCACGCTATTGCATCACCCACAATTGGCCGAGAAAGTCGAGGATGCCGGGCACTTTGCTGCCGAGGATCACACCAATACGCAATTACTGGTGGCCCTTCTCGAAGCCGTACAGAAGAATCCCAAGCTAAACTCATTTCAGCTGATTGCACGCTGGCACGGTACGGAGCAAGGACGTTTGCTCAAGGCGCTGGCGGAAAAGGAATGGCTGATTGACGGAGATAACCTTGAACAACAGTTTTTCGACACCATTACTAGCTTGTCAGCCCGCCAACGCGAGCGAAACCTGGAACAACTTCTCAGGAAAGCACGTCAAAGTGAACTGAGTGCCGAAGAGAAAAATCAACTGCGCGACCTATTAAGTCGCAATGTTTCCGCAACAAGCCCGACCTCAACTGGCGCGTGAGGTCATAGCTCAGGTATAATCCTCGGCTTGTTTTTTGCCCGCCAAGACCTTCAGTGGATAGGGTGTTATGTCCGGAAAAGCGCAACAGCAGTCTCGTATCAAAGAGTTGATCACACTTGGTCGTGAGCAGGGTTACCTGACTTACGCGGAGGTCAACGACCACCTGCCGGAGGATATTTCAGATCCGGAACAGGTGGAAGACATCATCCGCATGATCAATGACATGGGGATCAACGTATTCGAGGTTGCGCCAGATAAGGATTCCCTTATGCTGGCCGACGCCGATACCGACGAAGCCGCGGCCGAAGAGGCAGCAGCAGCGTTGGCAGCGGTCGAGACCGACATTGGTCGCACCACCGACCCAGTGCGCATGTACATGCGTGAAATGGGTACGGTAGAGCTCCTCACACGTGAAGGCGAAATCGAAATCGCCAAACGTATTGAAGAGGGCATCCGCGAAGTGATGGGCGCAATTGCGCACTTCCCTGGCACGGTTGACCATATTCTCTCCGAATACACTCGCGTCACCACCGAAGGTGGCCGCCTGTCCGACGTCCTGAGCGGTTATATCGACCCGGACGACGGCATTGCGCCGCCTGCTGCAGAAGTGCCGCCGCCTGTCGACCCGAAAGCCGTGAAAGCGGACGACGACACCGACGACGACGACGCTGAAGCCAGCACCGACGAAGAAGAAGAAGCCGAAAGCGGTCCGGATCCGGTCATCGCAGCTCAGCGCTTTGGCGCTGTCTCCGATCAGATGGAAATCACCCGCAAGGCGCTGAAAAAGCACGGTCGTGGCAACAAGCTGGCAATTGCCGAGCTGGTGCTTCTGGCTGAGCTGTTCATGCCGATCAAACTGGTTCCGAAGCAATTCGAAGGCCTGGTCGAGCGTGTTCGCAGTGCCCTGGATCGTCTGCGTCAGCAAGAGCGCGCGATCATGCAACTTTGCGTTCGTGATGCCCGCATGCCGCGTGCCGACTTCCTGCGCCAGTTCCCGGGCAACGAAGTCGACGAAAGCTGGACCGATGCACTGGCCAAAGGCAAAAGCAAATACGCTGAAGCCATTGGTCGCCTGCAACCGGACATCATTCGATGCCAGCAGAAGCTGACCGCGCTGCAAACCGAAACCGGTTTGACGATCGCCGAGATCAAGGACATCAACCGTCGCATGTCGATCGGTGAGGCCAAGGCCCGCCGCGCGAAGAAAGAGATGGTAGAAGCGAACTTGCGTCTGGTGATCTCCATCGCCAAGAAGTACACCAACCGTGGCCTGCAATTCCTCGATCTGATCCAGGAAGGCAACATCGGTTTGATGAAAGCGGTAGACAAATTCGAATACCGCCGCGGCTACAAGTTCTCGACTTATGCCACCTGGTGGATCCGTCAAGCGATCACTCGCTCGATCGCCGACCAGGCCCGCACCATCCGTATTCCGGTGCACATGATCGAGACGATCAACAAGCTCAACCGCATTTCCCGCCAGATGTTGCAGGAAATGGGTCGCGAACCGACCCCGGAAGAGCTGGGCGAACGCATGGAAATGCCTGAGGACAAGATCCGCAAGGTATTGAAGATCGCTAAAGAGCCGATCTCCATGG
The DNA here is from genome assembly GCF_029963765.1 of Pseudomonas sp. UYIF39. Taxonomy (GTDB): domain Bacteria; phylum Pseudomonadota; class Gammaproteobacteria; order Pseudomonadales; family Pseudomonadaceae; genus Aquipseudomonas. Next base: position 114,987 of record NZ_JALBYU010000014.1, on the reverse strand, counting down.
AAACCCCGATCGGTGATGACGAAGACTCCCATCTGGGTGACTTCATCGAAGACTCGACCATGCAGTCGCCAATCGATGTCGCCACTGTTGAGAGCCTTAAAGAAGCGACTCGCGAAGTTCTGTCCGGCCTCACTGCCCGTGAAGCCAAGGTTCTGCGCATGCGCTTCGGTATCGACATGAATACCGACCACACCCTCGAGGAGGTTGGTAAGCAGTTCGACGTGACCCGTGAGCGGATTCGTCAGATCGAAGCCAAGGCGCTGCGCAAGCTGCGCCACCCGACGAGAAGCGAGCATTTGCGCTCCTTCCTCGACGAGTAACAACAAAACCCCCGGCCCAGGCCGGGGGTTTTGCTTTTATACAGATTAAATCCCCTGCACCTCTCCCCCTCCGAATTGCCCGTCTACACTCGAAACATTCCCCGAGCCATAACGAGACCGTTATGCCCAGACTGCCGACCGTACTTTTTTTGCTGTCGCTATTGACCTGGACCGCAACGGCTGGCGCGCTGACTCTGACCGACGAAGAACGTAGCTGGCTGTCGGCTCACCCGGACTTGCGCCTGGGTGTCGATGCGTCATGGCCACCCTTCGAGTTTCGCGACGATCAGGGCCGCTATCAGGGTCTTGCAGCAGACTATATCGACCGGATCCGTCAACGCCTGGCCATCAAGCTCACACCCATCGAGCCGGTTAGCTGGACCGTCGTCCTGGAGCAGGCCAAACAAGCCAAGCTGGACCTGTTGCCCGGCATCATGTCGACCCCGGAGCGCCAGACTTACCTCTCATTCACCCGCCCCTACCTGGACTTTCCGATTGTCATCCTCGCCCATGTCGGAGGCCCCCAGCCACGCAAACTCGAAGACTTGTACGGTCTGAAAGTCGCCGTGGTGGAAAACTACGCACCCCATGAGCTGCTGCGCACCCACAATCCCGACCTCAATCTGGTCGCGATGCCCAACGTCAGCTCAGCGCTGCAGGCGCTGGCTACCGATGAAGTGGATGCGGTGGTCGGCGATCTCGCCTCCAGCGTCTGGAGCCTGCGTCAGCTCAAGCTCGACGGGCTCTACGTCAGCGGCGAAACCCCCTATCGCTATCAATTGGCGATGGGCGTGCCCCGGGACAACAAGATACTGGTCGGCATTCTGGATAAAGTCCTGGCGGACATGACCCCGGACGAAATCAATGAGATTCAAGAGCACTGGGTCGGCAACGTCCTCGATCATCGAACATTCTGGAACGATCTGCTGGTTTACGGTCTACCAGGATTGCTGCTGCTGATCATCGTCCTGGCGATAGTTATCCGGATCAACCGCCGGCTGAGTTCAGAAATTGCCCGGCGGGTCGACCTGGAGCAAGAACTGCGCAGCAGCGAATACCATTACCGCGGGCTGGTAGAGAGCCTTTCGGCCATCGCCTGGGAAGCGCGGATCAGCGATTTCACCTACAGCTACGTGTCCCCCCATGCCGAGGATCTGCTCGGTTACCCCTTGTCTCTTTGGCTGATTCCGGGCTTCTGGCGCAACATTATCCACCCGGCCGACCTGACCCGCGCCCAGACCTTCTGCGATCACGAAGTATCGGCCGGGCGCGATCACAGCCTCGATTACCGGGTCATCACCGCCGATGGCCGCTGCATTTGGGTGCGCGATATCGTCAGCCTGATCGAGCACGGCCATGAACCGGTGATGCGCGGGCTGATGATCGACATCAGCGAAGCCAAGCGCACCGAAGAGGCGTTGCGCCTGTCGGAACAGAAGTTCGCCTCGGTATTCCAACAATGCCCGGACATACTAGTCATCGCGCGACTCTCCGACGGCTGCCTGCTGGAGGTCAACGAAGCGTTCGAAGAACAGATCGGTCTCAAGGCCGAAGACGTCATCGGCCAGACGGCCACCGACCTGAACATCTGGGGCATACCCGGCGTCGGACCCGGCTTGTTGCAACGGTTGCAGGCCGGCAGCATCCGTAATCTGGAGATGCCCTTTCGCCGCAACAATGGCCAAGTGTTTACCGGCCTGATCTCCGCTGAGCCGTTCGACCTCGATACAACCCCTGCGCTGGTAGTGGTCGTGCGGGACATCAGCCAGCTCAAGGAAACCCAGCAACAACTGCAAACCTCCGAAGAGAAATTCGCCAAGGCCTTCCATGCCTCACCCGACGGCTTGCTATTGTCACGGCAGAGCGACGGTTTACTGATTGAGGTCAACGAGGGTTTCAGTCGCATTACCGGTTTCAACAGCGCGATGTCCGTGGATCGCTCTGTCCTCGAGCTGGGAATCTGGGTCAATCTCAACGAACGCAAACAGATGCTCGATCTGCTGCACCGGGACGGATTCGTCCGCGACTTCAGTTGCCATATACGCCGCAGCGACGGACAGATTCGCCTCTGCGAGGTGTCCAGCCGTCCGCTACCGATCGGCGATGAAGATTGCATGCTGACCATCGCTCGGGACATTACCGAGCGACACCTGATGCAGGAGAAGCTGCAGCAGGCCGCCACGGTATTCGAGAGCACCGCCGAAGGTGTATTGATCACCGACACCCAACAGCACATCAGCGCGGTCAACCGTGCGTTTACCGAAATCACCGGCTACAGCGAGAGCGAAGCATTGGGCCACACCCCTCGCCTGCTCGCCTCGGGCCTGCATGACAGCGCGTTTTATGCCGCCATGTGGCATCAACTGACCGCCGAAGGTCATTGGCAGGGCGAAATTTCCAACCGGCGCAAGAATGGCGAGCTCTATCCGAGCTGGCTGACCATCAGCGCGGTACGCAACCGGGATAAATTCGTCACCCACTTTGTCGCGGTGTTCGCGGACATTTCCAGCCTCAAACACGCCCAGGCCAAGCTCGATTACCAGGCACACCACGACCCGCTGACCGGGCTGCCAAATCGCACGCTGTTCGAGAGCCGATTGCTGACTGCGCTCAACAACCAACAGGAAAACGGCGGCCAGGGCGCGGTGCTGTTCCTGGACCTGGACCGTTTCAAACACATCAACGACAGCCTGGGTCACCCGGTCGGTGACCTGCTGCTCAAGGGCATTGCCGTGCGCCTCAAGGAGCAGTTGCGCGACATCGACACCGTCGCGCGCCTGGGCGGCGACGAATTCATCATCTTGCTGCCCGGGCTGCAGCAATCCAGTGACGCCGACAACATCGCGGCCAAATTGCTCAATTGCTTCGGCGCACCATTCCAGGCTGGCGAACATGAGTTTTTTATCAGCGCCAGTATCGGCACCAGCCTGTATCCCAAGGATGGCTGCGATGTCGCCACGCTGGTCAAGAACGCCGATGCGGCGATGTACCGCTCAAAGGCCAAGGGTCGCAACCGGGTCGAAAGCTACACCCGCGACCTCACCGCTCAAGCCAGCGAGCGAGTGGCACTGGAACATGAACTGCGACGCGCTATCGAGCGCAACGAACTGCACCTCCATTATCAACCGAAGATCAGCCTGATCGACCATCGCCTGGTCGGCGCAGAAGCGCTCATCCGCTGGCGCCACCCGACCTTTGGCGATGTGCCACCGGAGCACTTCATTCCGCTGGCCGAAGAAAACGGCATGATCCTGCAAATCGGCGATTGGGTTCTCGAAACCGCCTGTCGGCAGATGTTCGAGTGGAATCAGATTTACGAACCCGTCGGCCCGCTGTCGGTCAACCTCGCGGGCGCTCAATTGCGCCAGCCGAACCTGCTCGGCCGGATCGAACAATTGCTCAAGGACAACCGTCTCAAACCCGGTTTCCTGCAACTGGAAATCACTGAAAACTTCATCATGAGCCAGGCTGAAGAAGCGCTGGCAGTGCTGCATCAACTCAAGCACCTGGGCGTGCAACTGGCGATCGACGACTTCGGCACCGGTTACTCGTCCCTGAGTTACCTCAAACGTCTGCCACTGGACATTCTCAAGATCGACCAGTCTTTCGTCCGCGGCCTGCCGGATGATCCTCACGACGCAGCCATCGTTCGCGCCATTATCGCTCTGGGCCGCAGCATGCAATTCACCATCATTGCCGAGGGCGTGGAAACCCTCGCACAGCAGCAATTTCTCGCTGCCGAAGGCTGTGAACAGATCCAGGGCTACATCGTCAGCCTGCCCTTGCCACCGGAAGAATTTGCCGCGACGTTTCTTCGTATAGCCATTTCAGACTTTTCGGATAGCACAGCCGAGAAACCGTCGCTATAATCCGCGGCCTACTGAGGGCCTATAGCTCAGTTGGTTAGAGCAGAGGACTCATAATCCTTTGGTCCACGGTTCAAGTCCGTGTGGGCCCACCAAACAAGAAAGCCGCGCAATGCGCGGCTTTTTCGTGTTTGAGGCTTGGATTTTCGAAGCCGCTTCTTCTGTATGAATACGGAAAGTGTCCACCCTCCCGCCACGCCAGATCACAGTTTCAGCGTGTATTGCGCGTAAACCCATCCCTCAAGCTCATCACCGTTCAGTTCGACCGATACGTGAATCCAGGATCCGCGCTCTGCCTTAACCTCCAGACGTGTTCCCAATTTCGTACGGCCAAGCTCTTCAGACCGCTTGTTGGGGCCTGCACGGAGAATTAACGTATCCCTAAGGAAACTCTGAAAAAGATTTGCAAATTTGGTGAAGCACACGCTTCACACGAACTGAACGGTTGAGCTCCGACGAAACAGATGTCCTTCGCCGATGCCGAATATGCCGGTAAACGTAAGCAGACTCGCCGCGAGCGTTTTCTGATCGAGATGGATCAGGTGGTGCCCTTGAAGGGACTGGTTGCCTTGATTGAGCCGCATTATCCGAAGGGCGAAGAGACGAGACCACGATCCTCAATTTTCGTCGCTTGCTGGAAAAACATGAAATAGCCGGCGGAATTTTGCATGGCGAGGAAACGTACGTCTGCGGCGATGCCGGTTACACCGGTGTGGACAAGCGGCCTGACTGCCTGGACGACAGCCAAGTATAAATACTGATGCCTGCGTGATCGCTCGAAGCGAACACACTGCACCTTTCTGGACCCGTCCTGTTTGCTGGACGCCCAGTATCCATGCTCCTTTGATCGACCTACTAGTCTCTCAAAGGTGCATGGGATTATGGCGGCTTACTTCAGGTTGCCACTGAGAAACTGCTGCAGACGTTCGCTTTGCGGGTTGCCCAGCACTTCTTCGGGCACACCCTGCTCTTCCACCCGCCCCTGGTGCAGGAACAGCACTTGGTTCGACACTTTGCGGGCAAAGCTCATTTCGTGGGTAACCATGATCATGGTGCGACCTTCTTCGGCCAGCCCCTGAATCACCTTGAGCACTTCGCCCACCAGCTCCGGGTCCAGGGCCGAGGTCGGCTCGTCGAACAGCATGATCTCCGGTTCCATGGTCAGGGCCCGGGCGATGGCGACGCGTTGCTGCTGACCACCGGAGAGGAACGCCGGGTATTGATCGGCGACGCGCGACGGCAGCCCCACCTTGTCGAGATAGCGTCGGGCGCGCTCCTCGGCATCCTTCTTGCCGACACCCAGCACCCGGCGCGGGGCCATGGTGATGTTGTCGAGCACGGTCATGTGGCTCCACAGGTTGAAATGCTGGAACACCATCGCCAGGCGCGTGCGCAGGCGTTGCAGTTCATCGGCGTCGGCCACACGCATGCCGTGGCGGTCATGGACCATGCGAATCGGCTGGTTATCCAGGGTCATTGCGCCGTCATTGGGCGTTTCCAGGAAGTTGATGCAACGCAGGAAGGTGCTCTTGCCCGAACCACTAGCGCCGATCAGGCTGATCACATCGCCGGTTTTAGCGTTCAGCGAGACACCCTTGAGCACTTCGTGGTTGCCGTAGCTTTTATGCAGGTTTTCAACGGTCAGTTTGTACATGTGCGCAAACGTCCTCTACGGAATCAGTGAACCGGGGCAAGGAAAGATAGCCAGCGGCGCTCGGCCAGGCGGAACAAGCCGACCAGAATGAACGTGACGGCCAGGTAGATGACTGCGGCGATACCGAACGACTGGAAGGTCAGGAAGGTTGCCGAGTTGGCGTCTCTGGCGACCTTGAGAATGTCCGGCACGGTGGCGGTAAAAGCCACGGTGGTCGAGTGCAGCATCAGGATCACTTCGTTGCTGTAGTACGGCAACGAGCGGCGCAGGGCCGATGGCATGATGATGTAGGCATAGAGCTTCCAGCCACGCAGGCCATAGGCCTTGGCCGCCTCGACTTCGCCGTGGTTCATGCTGCGGATCGCCCCCGCGAAGATTTCCGTAGTGTAGGCGCAGGTGTTCAGGGCAAAGGCCAGAATGGTGCAATTCAAGGCGTCGCGGAAGAACGCATCAAGTACCGGCTGGGCGCGTACCGCAGCGAAGCTGTAGATGCCGGTGTAGCAAATCAGCAACTGGATATACAGCGGCGTACCGCGAAACAGGTAGGTGTAGAACTGCACCGGCCAGCGCACCCAGACACTGGACGACACCCGGGCAATCGACAACGGCACCGACACCACGAAGCCGAAGAAAATCGAGGCACTGAGCAACCAGAGGGTCATGGCCAGCCCGGTGATGTGACTGCCGTCCTGGTAAAGAAAGGGTCGCCAGTATTCCTGCAGTAGTTCGATCATCGTACGGCCTCCCGGGTACCTGCTGCGTAGAAGACATCCAGCCGGTGCAAGACGTAATTCGAAGCGGTGGTAATCACCAGATAGATCAAGGCCGCCAGCACAAGGAAGAAGAACAACTGATAGGAGCTTTTGCCCGCATCCTGGGCCACCTTGACCAGATCGGCCAGACCGATGATCGAGACCAACGCGGTGGCCTTGAGGATCACCATCCAGTTATTGCCGATGCCTGGCAGGGCGAAGCGCATCATTTGCGGGAACACCACGAAGCGAAAGCGCTGGGCGCGTGTCAGTCCGTAGGCGGTAGCCGCCTCCATCTGGCCGCGGGGTACGGCGAGGATCGCGCCGCGAAAGGTCTCGGTGAAATACGCACCGTAGATGAAGCCCAGGGTAATGACCCCGGCACTGAACGGGTTGATCTCGATATAGTCCCAGCCCAGCGCTTCGGTCAGGTTGGTCAGCCAGGTTTGCAGGCTGTAGAAAATCAGCAGCATCAACACCAGGTCCGGCACGCCACGAATCAGCGTGGTGTAGGCCTGCGCCGGGACGCGCAGCATAGCTGACCTGGAAAGCTTGGCACTGGCGCCGATCAGGCCGAGGACCACGCTCACCAGCAGCGACAGAAAGGATAATTTGACAGTCATCCACGAGCCTTGCAGCAACAGCGGGCCAAAGCCCTTAAGGCTGAAGCCGGAAAGCCCCAGAATCTGCAATAGGTATTCGAACATTGAGCAGCCCTTTGGCAATCAAGAAAGCGCCCATCCGGGGATGGGCGCAGGGTCGTTACTTGCCGCTGTAAAGGTTCAGGTCAGCGAAGTGCTTCTGCTGGACGGCGGCATAGGTGCCATTGTCGTGCAGAGCCTTGATGCCTTTGTCCAGAAGGGCCTTGAGTTCAGTGTTGCCCTTGGTGATGCCCACCGCCGTTTTCGATGGAAGCAGCTCGCTCTCGACCGGCTTGCTGACTTCAAAGTTGGCGCCTTGTGGCGACTTCAGGAAGCCCAGTTCGGCTTGCAGCATGTCCTGGATCGAAGCATCGAGGCGACCGGAGATCAAGTCCGCGTAAACCTGGTCCTGATTGGCGTAGGCCTGTGTCTCTACTCCGGCCTTGTCCAGCACGGCCTTGGCGTAGGCTTCCTGGATGGTGCCTTGCTCGTAGCCGACTTTCTTGCCCTTTAGCGTGGCCGGATCGGTGTCGATGGCGGCGCCTTTTTTGAATACCAGCCCGGTTGGGCCAGAGAACAACTCGCTGGAGAAGTCGATGACTTTTTCGCGGGCTGGTGTGGCGGTCATGGAAGAGATCACGCCGTCGAACTTGTTGGCCTTGAGGCCGGGAATCATGCCGTCGAAATCGCTTTCGACCCACTTGCACTTGACTTTCAGCTCAGCGCAAATCGCGTTGCCCAGGTCAATATCGAAGCCCACCAGGCTGCCATCGGCGGCTTTGGACTCAAACGGCGCGTAGGACGGATCGACGCCAAAGCGCAATTCCTTGTATTCCTTGGCCAGCGCGGAGCCGGCAGCCATGCAGAGAGCTAATGCGGAAAGGGTCAGAAATGTTTTTTTCATTGTTTTTATTCCTAAAGACCAACATGAGCGCTTGTGACACATGAGTGCTGTTATGGAACTCGTATGTCACTTTGGAAGAAGTAACACCCAACAGCTCGCGCTCCTGGTGAACGAGGAGGCAGAGCTCGCGGGGAAAGGAGTCTAGAAGCAAGCGAGTGCGACGATAAGACGCAAAGTGCATTAATTTGACGAATTATTGGTCATTATGACGAGTAATAGTGACCGTATGATGCGTCGACGCTAATTCGTTAGTCATGAAGAGCTGCTGCGACCGGAACAAATCGCACTGATTGCGAACCACCTCCATCACATCCACCATCGCTGTTAATGGCGGCAATCTTTGGCGTGCGTGCGGATCGCTGAAGTCGCGCGTACCCCACTGATTTGGGCCACGGCGACTCGACCAGGGTCCCTGATGCTGGGGGCGCTGCTGCTTTCGGCATACACGCAGATCGCCCTCAACTTTCAGAAGCAACAGTTAACGCCGGAATGGCCTGCACGGGCCGCAGGCGTTCAAGCATTTCACCCGTCAACACGACCTCATACGTATCCGCCGCCCTACCCCACTGCTCCACAATGACCATGCCGTCGACCAGCGCCCCCGCTAATTCGGAAATCGTATCGGCCAATTCCTCCACGATTTTTTGACTCCGCCCCCATACACGATCAGTGATCGCTTTAAGCTCAGCCGTTATGCCGTCCGACGACGCGGGATCCGTATCGGGGTAGGCGATGTTGCGTAGCAAGTGCCGTAACTCCCTTATCTTTGCGTAATCCTGTTCCGCCCCCAGCGCTCCTTTCAGGATGGCTGCCGCTTTCGACTTATCGACGGTTTTTTTTGGCGAATGTTTTGAAGCTAATGTCTGGCCCATAGCGCCAGCCAAGAGCACCACCATCCGGGCTTCCAAATACGCCTTCATCGCGTCCATCGAAGAAATGGACCGCGCCAAGGTGATGGAAGCTCCCCCTTGATGCCTCAAGTCCATGGTGACTGTCAGACTCACGCCGCCTGTTGCAAAACCCAAGGCGCGGGCTACGACGTAGTGCCCCATTTCGTGATGTGCAATCTGCAATGCATGGTCCCGCATTGCGGGAGGCATCTTGTTTGTCATTGCCATGGCCTCGCATCCCTCGATTTCGCATTCGACTACGACTGACTGTTGGTGTCCATCCTGTCGATCGCGCCTTGCTCAAGCCCAAGAAAAACCCGAGGTGTAGAAAACGGTATGCACGGTACTGAGGCTAGATCAACCATCCGCTGTGCGACATGTGCCTGTAACATACCAACCCATTGATCTGTGCCGCTGGAGACGACCCTTGCCTGACACTCGCCCGCCCGTTCTGGACGAAATCGATCGCCAATTGATTGCAGCCCTGCAGATCAATGCCCGCGAAAGCGTGGCCATGCTCGCGCGACAATTGGGCATCGCCCGCACCACCGTGACTTCGCGGCTGGCCCGGCTGGAAAAAGCCAAGGTGATCACCGGTTACGGCGTGCGTTTGGGTCAGCGTGTCGTGGATGGCGGCTTGCAGGCGTACGTCGGGATCACGGTGCAACCGCGCTCGGGCAAGGAAGTGTTGCGACGTCTCAGCGCGATGGCTCAAGTGCAGCAGTTGTGTGCAGTCAGTGGCGAATTTGATTACGTGGCGTGGCTGCGCACCGATTCACCTGAGCAGCTGGATCAGTTGCTGGATCAGATTGGCAGTGTGGATGGCGTGGAGAAGACAACTACGTCGATTATCTTGAGTAGCAAGATTGATAGGGGGCAGCCGGTTTGAGTTTTTGCCGATAGTTCTTTGGTGTCTGGGAGGGCCTAGTCGCGAGCAAACTCGGCTCCCACATTGACGGTGTGTAGCATTCCATCGTCACTCTGATCAAATAATTAGCAAAACGACGACACATTGCGTCTTATTAACGTGTTCTACGCTCTCTAGAATGGCTGCCATCTTTTCCTATACTCAGACGCGCATGCCGCGTCCGGTCGCCAGCAAGGTCAGCCATGAACAAGAAGAATCGCCATCCTGCAGACGGTAAAAAACCAGTCACCATTTTCGGTCCGGACTTTCCCTTCGCCTTCGACGACTGGATCGAGCACCCGGCCGGCCTGGGCAGCATCCCTGCGCACAACCATGGCGCCGAGGTCGCGATCGTCGGTGCCGGCATCGCAGGTCTGGTGGCCGCGTACGAATTAATGAAACTGGGCCTCAAACCCGTCGTCTACGAAGCCTCGAAAATGGGCGGCCGTCTGCGCTCCCAGGCATTCAACGGCGCTGAAGGCATCATCGCCGAGCTCGGCGGCATGCGCTTCCCCGTGTCGTCCACCGCGTTTTATCACTACGTCGATAAGCTTGGGCTGCAAACCAAACCTTTCCCGAACCCGCTGACACCTGCCTCGGGCAGCACGGTGATCGACCTCGAAGGCCAGACCCATTACGCACAGAAACTGGCGGATCTTCCTGCACTGTTCCAGGAAGTCGCCGACGCCTGGGCCGATGCACTGGAAGCCGGTTCGCAGTTCGCTGACATCCAGCAAGCAATCCGCGACCGCGATGTGCCGCGCCTCAAAGAGCTGTGGAACACCCTCGTTCCGCTGTGGGACGACCGCACCTTCTACGACTTCGTTGCCACCTCCAAAGCCTTCGCCAAGCTCTCGTTCCATCACCGCGAAGTGTTTGGTCAGGTCGGTTTCGGCACCGGCGGTTGGGACTCGGACTTCCCGAACTCGATGCTGGAAATCTTCCGTGTGGTTATGACCAACTGCGACGATCACCAACACTTGGTGGTCGGCGGCGTTGAACAAGTGCCATTGGGGATCTGGCGTCATGTGCCGGAACGTTGCGTGCACTGGCCGGAAGGCACCAGTCTCAGCTCCCTGCACAACGGCGCACCGCGTACCGGCGTGAAAAAAATTGCCCACGCCGCAGACGGTCGTTTTGCCGTCACCGATAACTGGGGCGACACCCGCGAATACGCAGCGGTGCTGACCACCTGCCAGAGTTGGCTACTGACCACCCAGATCGAATGCGACGAAACCCTGTTCTCGCAAAAAATGTGGATGGCCCTCGACCGCACCCGCTACATGCAATCGTCGAAAACTTTCGTGATGGTCGACCGGCCATTCTGGAAGGACAAGGATCCGGAAACCGGCCGCGACCTTATGAGCATGACCCTCACCGATCGCCTGACCCGCGGCACTTATCTGTTCGACAACGGCGACGACAAGCCGGGCGTGATTTGCCTGTCGTACTCGTGGATGAGCGACGCACTGAAAATGCTCCCGCAACCCGTGGAAAAACGCGTGAAACTGGCGCTGGATGCATTGAAGAAGATCTACCCGAAAGTCGACATCGCGGCGCGGATCATTGGCGACCCGATCACCGTGTCCTGGGAAGCCGACCCGCATTTCCTTGGGGCTTTCAAAGGCGCCCTGCCCGGCCACTATCGCTACAACCAGCGCATGTACGCGCACTTCATGCAGGCTGACATGCCGGCCGAGCAGCGCGGGATTTTCATCGCCGGCGACGATGTTTCGTGGACGCCTGCGTGGGTCGAAGGCGCGGTGCAGACCTCGCTCAATGCGGTGTGGGGAATCATGAAACACTTCGGCGGTGAAACTCACGCCGAGAACCCGGGTCCAGGAGATGTGTTCAACGAGATCGGTCCGATCGCCCTGTCCGAGTAAGAGGAATCCGAAATGCGCGTAGCCCTTTACCAATGTCCACCGCTGCCCCTGGATGTCGCAGGCAACCTGCAACGTCTGCATCAATTGGCGCTGGAGGCCAAGGGCGCAGATTTGCTGGTGCTGCCGGAGATGTTTTTGACCGGCTACAACATCGGCCTCGATGCCGTCAGCGTGCTGGCAGAAGTGCACAACGGTGAGTCGGCGCAGCAGATCGCGCGCATCGCCAAGACGGCCGGGATCGCCATTTTGTATGGCTACCCCGAGCGCACCGAGGATGGGCAGATCTACAACGCCGTGCAGTTGATCGACGCCAATGGCGAACGCCTGTGCAACTACCGCAAAACTCACCTGTTCGGCGACCTCGATCACTCGATGTTCAGCGCCGGACCGGATGAGTTTCCGCTGGTTGAACTCAATGGCTGGAAGCTTGGCTTCCTGATCTGCTACGACCTGGAGTTTCCGGAAAACGCCCGACGCCTGGCCCTGGCCGGCGCCGAGCTGATCCTGGTGCCGACGGCGAACATGATTCCCTACGACTTCATCGCCGACGTCACCGTCCGCGCCCGGGCCTTCGAAAACCAGTGCTATGTGGCTTACGCCAACTATTGCGGCAACGAAGGCGATATCCAGTATTGCGGCCAGAGCAGCATCGCCGCGCCAGATGGCAACCGCATCGCCCAGGCTGGCCTCGATGAAGCACTGATTGTCGGCGAGCTGGATCGTCAGTTGATGGTCGATTCCCGCGCCGCCAATCGCTACTTCCTTGATCGCCGCCCCGAGCTTTACAGCGAGCTTAACAAGCGCTGATCCATCGTTATCCGCTAGCATTGGCACTTCTCTGTTCTGGAAGTGCTCATGCCTGCGCTGAATCACCCTCGCCCTCACACTGAAACCCTGGCCAACGGCCTGCGGGTGACGCTGCGTCATGCTCCCGATTTGAAGCGCAGTGCTGCTGCGTTGCGCGTCGCGGCGGGCAGCCATGACGTGCCGGCGGCCTGGCCCGGGCTCGCGCATTTTCTCGAACACTTGCTGTTTCTCGGTACGGAGCGCTTTCCCGCAAGCCAAGGGCTGATGGCCTACGTCCAGGGTCATGGCGGTCAGGTGAATGCGCGGACGAGCGAACGCACCACGGACTACTTTTTCGAGTTACCGCCTCAGGCGTTTACCGGGGGACTGCAGCGCCTGTCGGACATGCTCGCTCATCCACGTATGAATCCGGACGATCAGCGGCGGGAACGGGAAGTGCTGCACGCAGAATTTGTTGCATGGTCTCGGGATACGACCGCTCAACAGCAATTCGCGCTGTTCGACGGTCTTTCAGCGGCGCATCCACTGCGGGCGTTTCATGCCGGCAACCGCTACAGCCTGCCGGTGCCGCAACCTGAGTTCCAGCAAGCCTTGCAGGATTTTTTTCAGCGGTTTTATCAGACCGGACAGATGACCTTGAGCCTGACCGGGCCGCAGAGCCTCGATGAGTTGAGGGCGATGGCTCAGCGCTTTAGCGCTGCTATTTCCGTAGGGGAAAAGGTTCCGCAACAAGCGCCTACATCGCTGATGGATTCTTCGGACAAAAGTTATCAACAAGCTGCAGCGCGTCGACTGGATCTGCTGTTTGCCTTCGAATCAATGCCCGATTCATCGCCCGAGGCGCTGGCGTTCCTGTGTCATTGGCTGAACGCCGCGAAACCCGGAGGCCTGCTGGCGCATTTGCGCGAGCGCGGGCTGGCTGACAGCCTGAAAGCTGCGCCGTTGTATCAGTTCGCCGGCCAGGCCTTGTTGCACATCGAGCTCACGTTGCCCGCCAAGGCGACGCCCGCCGGAATCCGCCAGCAGCTACTGGATTGGCTTGGATTCTTTGCCTCACAGCAACCCTGGGCCGGGTTGCGCGAAGAATACGCCGCCCTGCTGCAACGTCAGCAGCAAGTCAGCGGCGCCCTGCAACTGGCCCGACTGGACAGCGAACAGCGTGAAGCCGGGTTATCCGAATCAGGCATTGCAGCCCTCAAGGAAATCCTGAAACAAGTCGGCGCTGTGGATAACTTCACCGGCCAATGGCAACTGCCAACACCTAATCCGTTTTTACTCGCCGAGGCTCCGGCCTCGAGTGCCGGACTGATCCGCGGCCAGACCAGCAAACATCGAGGCCTGCGGACCTTTGCTCAGGATCGCTCACGCGGTCGTCGCGAACGTTCGCCCATGCAGTTCAGTCAGGCATTGCCGGATAACAGTGCCGAAGGTGCCGTTTACCTGCGCTGGCGTCTGGACTTGGCACCTCGCAGCAACCTTCACGCGAGCCTGGAAAACCGCCTTCAGCCGTTGCGTGAAGACGCGCGTCAGGCAGGTGTCGATTTTTCCTTCTGTGCGTCGGGCAATGAATGGCTGCTGAAAATGACCGGGTTGCAGGAGCCGATGCCGACCGTCCTCGAACACGCGCTGAAAGAACTGACAACACCTGATGCCGGCTTCTCGCAAGAAGAGCCGCCGAGCATCGCGTTGATGCCGATCCGACAGTTGCTTAAAGCCCTGCCTGATCATTGCCTTGAGCACTCCGCTGACTCGGACGATTTGATGCAGCTTTGGTCGAGCGCACGCTGGGATGGTCTGGCGACCGGCCTGTCAGCCCCGACACAAGCGGCGATGGGCCTTGCCTTGAGTCGTGTGCCTGGCACTGCGGACAATCAACTGACCCCGCCCTCCCCGATAAATGAGCAGCATCTGTGGAGCGCAGTCGATACCGGGTCCAGCGAACACGCCTTGTTGCTCTTCTGCCCAACGGCAACCGCAGACATCGCTGACGAAGCCGCCTGGCGCTTGCTGGCTCACGTCTGCCAAACGCCGTTTTACCAACGCCTGCGGGTAGAACTGCAGCTCGGCTATGCGGTATTCAGCGCCCTGCGGCAGATCCATGGGCAGACCGGGCTGCTGTTTGGCGTGCAATCACCCAGCGTCGCCCCTCTGGATCTGCTGGAACACATCGAACACTTCCTGAGCGGATTGGCCGGGATGATCGAAGACACCAATGACGAGACCTTCATCGACCAGCGCCAGGCACTGGCCGATCAATTCGATAGCGCGGCACTGCCCAATGCGCAGGCAGCCGAGCTGCTATGGCAGGGCAAACTGGCCGGCCGCTCGTCGGATTATCTGACTCAATTGCCCCAGGCCATTCTGAAGATCGACCGCGAAACGTTACTGGCCGCAGCACAACGACTGAATCAGGCCGAAGGCGGTTGGCGCTGTCTGGCTAGCGGACCGTGCCCGGCCTCGCCTTGGCAAGCGGCAAAATGATCATTACCGGTGCTGCAATTAGCTTTCTCAGAGATTCACGGCCAATCGCCCGGTAATTTTGAGTAACATAGCCACCTAACTATCTGAACATCTCCGGCTGGAGGTGGACTATATGTATAGGTCTCAACTGTCCCATCACCTGAAGGAGCGTTTCTATGTCCTGGTCCAAACCTGCTTACACCGACCTGCGTATCGGCTTTGAAGTCACCATGTACTTCGCAAGTCGCTAATCTTTTTGTAGCGCAGTGCAACGCCTCGGCTCGCCGAGGCGTTTTTATTTTCAGTTTTCGAATGATGGAGCGGCCATGTTTGTCCAGATTCTAGGTTCCGCCGCCGGCGGTGGTTTCCCCCAGTGGAACTGCAACTGCGTGAACTGCGCCGGTTTTCGCGATGGCAGCCTGAACGCCAAGGCGCGGACCCAGTCGTCCATCGCGATTTCCGATAACGGCGTGAACTGGGTGTTGTGCAACGCATCGCCGGACATCCGCGCCCAGCTCCAGAGCTTTGCCCCGATGCAGCCGGGCCGCGCCCTGCGCGATACCGGCATCAACGCGATCATCCTGATGGACAGCCAGATCGACCACACCACCGGCCTGCTCAGCCTGCGCGAAGGTTGCCCGCACCAGGTCTGGTGTACCGACATGGTCCACGAAGACCTGAGCACCGGTTTCCCGCTGTTCACCATGCTTACCCACTGGAACGGCGGGCTGACCTGGAACCAGATCGAGCTCGACCGCAGTTTCACCATCCCGGCCTGCCCAAACCTGCGCTTCACCCCGTTGCCGCTGCGCAGCGCCGCCCCGCCGTACTCGCCGCACCGTTTCAACCCACACCCGGGCGACAACATCGGCCTGATCGTCGAAGACCTCAACACAGGCGGCAAACTGTTCTACGCACCGGGCCTGGGCAAGGTCGACGCATCGCTGCTGGAGATCATGGCCGGCAGCGATTGCCTGCTGGTGGACGGCACGATGTGGGATGACGACGAAATGCAGCGCCGTGGCGTCGGCACCCGCACCGGTCGTGAAATGGGCCACCTGGCACAGAACGGCCCCGGCGGCATGCTGGAAGTGCTGGAACAACTGCCCAAGCAGCGCAAAGTGCTTATCCACATCAACAACACCAACCCGATTCTCGATGAGGATTCGCCTGAGCGTGCAGAACTGGCTCGGCGCAATGTTGAAGTGGCGTATGACGGCATGAGTATTGTGTTGTAGCGGATGGCACCATCGTCGGAACGCCGCCCGGACCAAGCTCGCTCCCACATTGGATTGGGTTACCACGCACAACCCTGTGGGAGCGAGCTTGGTCCGGGCGGCGTTCCGACGATGAGGCCAGACCAGACAACAAAGAATCCACCGGTCGTACCCGGAGAACCGAAATGACTGACACAGCAATGTCCCCCGCCGAGTTCGAAGCGGCCCTGCGCGCCAAAGGCGCCTACTACCACATCCATCACCCGTATCACGTGGCGATGTACGAAGGCCGGGCGACGCGCGAACAGATCCAGGGCTGGGTCGCCAACCGCTTCTACTATCAGGTGAACATCCCGCTCAAGGACGCCGCAATCCTCGCCAACTGCCCGGACCGCGAGATTCGTCGCGAGTGGATTCAGCGCTTGCTCGACCATGATGGTGCCCCTGGCGAAGACGGTGGCATCGAAGCCTGGCTGCGTCTGGGCCAGGCCGTCGGCCTCGACCCGGACCAGCTGCGCTCGCAGGAATTGGTGCTGCCTGGTGTGCGTTTTGCCGTCGATGCCTACGTTAACTTCGCCCGCCGTGCCAGTTGGCAGGAAGCCGCCAGCAGCTCGCTGACCGAACTGTTTGCGCCGCAGATCCACCAGTCCCGCCTGGACAGCTGGCCGCAGCATTACCCGTGGATTGATCCGGCCGGTTACGAGTATTTCCGCACGCGTCTGGGTCAGGCGCGCCGCGACGTGGAGCATGGCCTGGCGATCACTTTGCAGCACTACACGACGCGGGCCGGCCAAGAGCGCATGCTGGAAATTCTCCAGTTCAAACTGGACATTCTTTGGAGCATGCTCGATGCCATGAGCATGGCCTACGAACTGAAACGCCCGCCGTATCACAGCGTGACCGAGCAACGGGTCTGGCATAAAGGAATCACCTTATGAGTTTTGATCGCAGCAAGACCCCGGCCTGGCGTACCGGCTACCGCTTCCAGTACGAACCGGCGCAGAAAGGTCATGTGCTGCTCTACCCGGAAGGCATGATCAAACTCAACGAAAGCGCCGCGCTGATCGGCGGTTTGATCGACGGCGAGCGTGACGTCGCGGCGATCGTCGCCGAACTGGACGCACAGTTCCCCGGCGTGCCCGAGCTCGGTGACGACATCGAGCAATTCATGGAGGTCGCCCGTGCTCAGCACTGGATCGAACTTGCCTGATTGCGCGTCAGACAAGTTACCGCCCAAACCGGAAATCGGCCTACCGCTGTGGCTGCTGGCCGAGCTGACCTATCGCTGCCCGCTGCAATGTCCGTATTGCTCCAATCCGCTGGACTTCGCCGAGCAAGGCAAAGAGCTGAGCACCGAACAGTGGATCAAGGTGTTTCACGAAGCGCGGGAGATGGGCGCGGCGCAATTGGGCTTCTCCGGCGGCGAACCGCTGGTGCGTCAGGACCTCGCCGAGCTGATTGCCGAAGCGCGCAAGCTGGGTTTCTACACCAACCTGATCACCTCGGGCATCGGCCTGACCGAACAGAAAATCAGCGACTTCAAAAAGGCCGGCCTGGACCACATTCAGATCAGCTTTCAGGCCAGCGACGAGCAAGTGAACAACTTGCTGGCTGGGTCGAAAAAGGCCTTCGCGCAGAAGCTGGAAATGGCCCGCGCGGTGAAAGCCCATGGTTATCCGATGGTGCTGAACTTCGTGACCCATCGGCACAACATCGACAAGATCGACCGGATCATCGAGCTGTGCATCGCCCTTGAGGCGGACTTTGTGGAACTCGCCACGTGCCAGTTTTACGGGTGGGCACAGCTCAATCGGGTCGGTCTGTTGCCGACCAAGGAACAACTGGTCCGCGCCGAACGCATCACCAACGAATACCGCGCCAAACTGGAAGCCGAAGGGCATCCGTGCAAGCTGATTTTCGTCACCCCGGACTATTACGAAGAGCGCCCGAAAGCCTGTATGAACGGTTGGGGCAGTATCTTTCTGACCGTCACGCCGGACGGAACCGCCCTGCCGTGTCACGGTGCCCGACAGATGCCGGTGCAGTTTCCCAATGTGCGCGACCACAGCATGCAACACATCTGGTACGACTCGTTCGGCTTCAACCGCTTTCGCGGTTACGACTGGATGCCCGAGCCCTGCCGTTCCTGCGACGAGAAAGAAAAAGACTTCGGCGGCTGTCGCTGCCAGGCATTCATGCTCACGGGGGACGCGAGCAACGCCGACCCGGTGTGCAGCAAGTCGGAACATCACGGCGTGATTCTCAAGGCCCGCGAAGAAGCCGAGCACGCGACCCAGACCATTGAACAACTGGCCTTTCGCAATGAACGAAACTCACGACTCATCGCTAAAAGCTGAACCCTTCAGCGCTGCCAAGGCTGTTGCGGCCGGCATCGACTTCGCCGAGTTGCAGGTCGGCCCACATGGCTTGTTCTGGAACGAGTACCGCCCCGAGGATGCCGCCTGCCGAATCTGGCATTGGCGAGGCGGCCAGGCTCATTGCATGACACCCGCGGGTTTCAGTGTGCGCAGTCGCGTGTACGAATACGGCGGCGGCGCGTTCTGTCTGACCGATGACGGGATAGTGTTCGTCAACGAGGCGGACCAACAGCTGTATCGACAGTCGCTGGTCGGCGAGACACCTGAGTTGCTGAGCTCAGGCGACTGCCGATACGGCGACCTTCAGTTCTCAAACGGGCAGGTATTGGCGGTTGAAGAAAACCGCGATCGGCATCGTCTGGTGGCTATCGATGTGGCTGACGGGGTACGTCATCTGCTGGCCGAAGGCGCTGATTTCTATGCCGCGCCGACGTTGAGTCCCGATGCACAACGATTGGCATGGATCGAATGGAGCCGCCCGGATCAGCCATGGACCGCGACTCGCCTGATGGTTGCCGAACGCCAGAACGATGGCCGTTTTGCTCTGCCGCGTTGCGTGGCGGGCGAAGACGCTGAGGAATCACTGCAACAACCTAGGTTCGATGCAAGCAGTCGTCTGTTTTGCCTGACTGATCGCGGCGGCTACTGGCAGCCTTGGGTGGAATCGGCAGAAGGTTTGAGTCCGCTGCCGAGTGCCGCAGCGGATCATGGGCCGGCGCCGTGGCAGCTGGGTGGCAGCACCTGGTTGCCGCTGAGCGAAGGCCGCTATCTGGCGAGCTGGACCGAAGACGGGTTTGGCAAACTGGGGCTTTGTGGTGATGCCGGTGAAGATTTCACGGGCGATTACAGCCGCTTCCGCTCTCTCGCACTGGATAAGCAGTTCATTTACTGCATCGCTGCTTCGCCAGTCAGTTCGTCGGCAGTCATTGCCATCGACCGCCAGACCCGGCAGGTCAAAACACTGGCTGGCGGTATTGCACCGTTGCCTGCCGAACAGATCAGCGTCCCGCAAACCCTGCGCTACCCGAGCGGTTCGGGCGAGGCACACGGCTTCTTCTATCCTGCAATGACCAGTGACGCAAAACCGCCTCTGGTGGTGTTCATCCACGGCGGCCCGACTTCGGCCTGCTACCCCATGCTCGATCCGCGTATCCAGTACTGGGCGCAACGCGGCTTCGCCGTGGCCGACCTCAACTACCGTGGCAGCAGTGGCTATGGCCGGGCTTATCGGCAAGCGCTGCATTTGAGCTGGGGTGGAGTGGATGTGGAAGACGCTTGCGCAGTCGTCGCTCATCTTGCCGATCGCGGACTGATCGACGGCAACCAGGCGTTTATTCGCGGTGGCAGTGCCGGTGGTTACACCACCCTGTGCGCATTGGCCTTTCACAACGTCTTTCGCGCCGGCGCCAGCCTGTATGGCGTCAGTGACCCTGTGGCGCTGGGCCGGACGACTCACAAGTTCGAAGGCGATTATCTGGATTGGCTGATCGGCGACCCGGTGCAGGATGCCGAACGCTATGCCGCACGAACGCCGTTGCTGCATGCGGGCAACATTAGTGTTCCGGTGATTTTCTTTCAGGGTGAACTGGACGCCGTGGTGGTGCCGCAACAGACCCGCGACATGGTCACGGCGCTACAGGACAACGGTATTCTGGTTGAAGCGCATTACTACGCCGACGAACGCCATGGCTTTCGCAAGGCCGGTAATCAGGCCCACGCGCTGGAGCAGGAGTGGTTGTTTTATCGAAGGGTGATGGCGTTGGCGGACTGAGATCACAGTGTTTCATTCGCGGGCAAGCCTTGCCCACGAATGCAATCTATCTGACACCGCGAAACTTAGCGTTTGGCGATGATATACACCGCATGCACGATCCCGGGGATGTAACCGCATAGCGTCAGCAGAATATTCAGCCAAAACGCCCCGGCGAAACCGACTTGCAGAAACACACCCAGTGGCGGCAACAGAATGGCGATGATGATGCGAATGAAGTCCATGGGGTCAGCTCCTGATTTGAAGTTGGCTCGTGTGAGCCCTACAGCTAATCGACCTTTGCCGTTCGTCAGGGTTCAGTGCCATTACGTCCCAGGGTGAAACCTTTCCGGCGAAATCCTCAGACAAAAAAACGCCCCACGCCAAAAGAATCAGGCATGGGGCGATGCGTTATACCGCGAGACGGTTCGGGAATTCGTGTAGGGCGGGTCTGATCAGACGGCAATCCCTTTGCGGCACTGCAGTTGCGCAGTGCGCACGCGAGAGAAGGCGCGGGCCAGGCGCAGGAGCATTTTGTCGATGTTGGTTTTGCTGACGGTCAGGGCCGGGGTAAAGCGCAGGCAATCGGGCTGCGGAGCGTTGAGCAGCAAGCCTTCGTACAACGCCGCTTTGACGACGGCGTCAGCCGATTCGTCGGACAAGGTAAGACCCCATAACAGTCCTTGCCCGCGCAACTCGCCGTGACCATAGCGATGGGATAAACGCTGCAGACCTTCGCTCAGGTACTGACCGATTTCCCCCACATGATCGAGAAACCCCTTGTCCTGCACACTGTCGAGGACGGCAAGACCGGCAGCCGTCATCAGTGCATTGCCATGATGAGTGCCTGTCACTTCGCCGACCTCGAAACAGCAGGCCTTGCCCCGCGCCAGCAACGCCGCCAATGGCACGCCACCGCCCAGCCCTTTGCCGAGAACGACGATATCTGCCCGCACGCCGTAGGATTGTTCGGCGAGTAAAGTGCCACAACGCCCTAAACCGGTTTGCACTTCGTCGAAGATCAGCAGAATGCCCAGCTCACGGCACAGGCGCTCGACGCCTTTGAGGTAATGCTCGGTGGCCGGTATCACCCCGGCTTCGCTCTGGATTGGTTCGAGCATGATCGCCACGGTCTGGGCGTCGACGGCCGTATGCAAGGCCGCAAGATCATTGAACGGCACGTGACTGAAGCCCGGAAGCAATGGCTCGAATCGGTTAGTCAAATTCGAACTGTCCGACGCCGAAATCGTCCCCAGACTACGACCGTGGCAACCGTTGTTGGCCACGATGATCCGCGAAGCGCCGCCGCGATGCCGTTGGCCCCATTTGCGCGCCAGTTTGATCGCCGCTTCACAGGCTTCGCTGCCACTGTTGAGCAGGTACGCCTGATCACTGCCGGTGCGGGAGCACAGTCGCTCAGCAAGATTGAGCATGCTGCGGTTATGCAAGCCGAAACCGGGGTTGATCAGCGACTGAGCCTGCGCCGCGATGGCGTTGACCAGAACCGAAGGACTGTGTCCGAGGCTATTGGCCCCGCCACCCTGTGAGAAATCCAGATAAGCGCGGTCATCGCTGTCCCACAACCATGAGCCCTGGCCGCGCACGAATATCTGTTTCGGTCGCTCGACACTGGGCATCAGGCACTCGCTGGAAAGATTGTCGCCTTTGGACGGCAAGAAGGTGCCCACCGTCAGGTCATCAAGACTCGGAGAATTGCGCCGCAAGCTGAACAAGTTCATCTGATCAAACCTCGTGCGAGGTTTTTTGCCTTACCTATGTAAACACCATCGAAGCAAACGGTATTCATCGCGCTCTGTGGCCCTGTAAGCCTTGTGAATGCGGTTAGACTAGGCTCAGCCAAGGCCTTGAGCCATTTCGATTTCCCAGTATTTTCGATAAGCACACCTTATGGATTTCAAGCAACTGCGTTATTTCGTCGCGGTCTACGAAGAAGGCCATGTGGGCCGGGCTGCCGAGCGGCTTTCAATCTCCCAACCGGCGCTGTCCCAGCAGATCCGCCACCTCGAGCAAAACCTCGATGTGAGCCTGTTCGAACGCAGCAGCAAACGGCTGCTGCCAACCCTTGCTGCTCATACGTTGTACAACCATGCCCTGCCCTTGCTGGATGGATTGCAGCGGGCACGGGAAGCCTTGGGCAACTTCAAGGGCCAGGCACTGCGCACACTAGCCATCGGTGTATTGCAGACCGTCCATACCAGCCTGGTGCCGCAGATGCTCGAACGCGTGCGCAAGGCGCAGCCGCATTTGGTGGTGCAGATCTATGAACTGACGGGACTGGAAATCGAGCGGCGCTTGCTCAACGGCTCTCTGGACATCGGCATCAGTTACCTGCCGCCTCGTCAGCCGGGGTTGCACGGCGTAATGCTGTACGAAGACGAGCTGACCCTGGTCATCCCGGCGGATCACCCGTTGCGCGAATTCAAGAAAGTCTCGATGAGTCAGGCCGCCGAATTGCCGATGTTGCTGCTGGGTGAAGAGTTTCAAGTACGGCAGATCTGGCAGGCGCAATTGGCCAATCTGGGACGACGTCCGCAGGTACAGGCCGAACTGAACAACATGGCGGGGATTCTCGACAGCCTGCCGCACACGCGACTGGCGACGGTGTTGCCCGGGCGCTCGCAACAGGCACACGGCAACAAGGAACTGTTGTGGAAACCACTGAGCGAGCCGCGGGTGCCGCTGAAAGTCGGTTTGGTATGTCGGGATGTGCAGCGACAACAGGCCTCGCTGGCCTTGTTGCGTACGTTGCTGGAAGAAGTGATGAATGGCTCGGATGGGCGGTTGATCAGCCCGGCAACACTGGATGAGATGAGCTGAGCACTTTTCTGCAGGCAAAAGAAAACCCCGCCGAAGCGGGGCTTTGCAGACTGTTTCCCTGACATCCATTTCACTCCGCCGTCCTGGCAGAATCCTACGTGTCCGTGTTGTTGCTTTGCGCTTCCTGCGCGACGTCCATGTGAAGTAGATTAGCTGTGGATCCAATCTGCATCTATGGGAGAAGAGCAGCACGTCATGTAAGAGAATGCTTACATGACGTTACATTGTCAGAACTGGCCTGCATCCAGCAGGAACAACGACTCGCTGCCGGCCTTCACCGACGCGCTCAACGAGTGAATACGCGGCAGTAGACGTGCGAAATAGAAGCGCGCCGTGCCCAACTTGCTCGCGTAGAAATCGTCCTGCGCTTCTTTGCCAAAAGCGGCCTTGGCCATCAGTGCCCACATATAGGCATACGCCACGTAACCAAATGCTTGCAGATACTCGACCGAGGCGGCGCCGATTTCGTTCGGGTTGTTCTTCGCCCGATCCAGCAACCAGGCGGTCAGTTCGTCGAGGGTGGTCACCGCATCGTTCAGCGGCTTGGTGAACTCGGCCAGGTCAGCGCTGGCGGTCGCGGTGAAATGACGGATCTCGTCAGCGAACAGGTTGTAGAACGCCCCGCCGGTGCCGACGATCTTGCGTCCTACCAGATCCAGCGCCTGAATGCCGTTGGTGCCTTCGTAGATCTGGGTGATGCGCACGTCGCGCACCAGTTGCTCCTGGCCCCACTCACGGATGTAACCGTGGCCGCCGAAAACCTGCTGGCCGTGAATCGTGGTTTCCAACCCGAGGTCGGTGAGGAACGCCTTGGCCACCGGGGTCAGCAAGGCCACCAGATCTTCCGCGCGTTTGCGGGTCGTGGCATCTTCGCTGAACTTGGCGGTGTCCAGTTGCATGGCCACGTACGTCGAGAAGGCACGACCGCCTTCGTTCGAGGCTTTCATGGTCAGCAGCATGCGACGCACGTCCGGGTGGACGATGATCGGGTCAGCGACCTTGTCCTTGTTCTGCGCGCCGGTCGGCGAACGGCTTTGCAGACGGTCGCGGGCGTACTCGACGGCGTTCTGGTACGAGCGCTCGCCGGTCGCCAGGCCCTGGATGCCAACACCCAGGCGTTCGTAATTCATCATGGTGAACATCGCGGCCAGACCTTTGTTCGGCTCGCCGACCAGGTAACCGACCGCTTCGTCAAAGTTCATCACACAGGTCGCGGAGGCCTGGATGCCCATTTTGTGTTCGATCGAACCGCAGTTCGCTGGATTACGCGTGCCCAGGCTGCCATCGGCCTTGACCATGAACTTCGGCACCAGGAACAGCGAAATGCCTTTCGGCCCCGCCGGTGCGTCCGGCAGCTTGGCGAGCACCAAATGAATGATGTTCTCGGTCAGGTCATGCTCACCGCCAGTGATGAAGATCTTGGTACCGCTGACTTTGTAGGAACCGTCGGCCTGAGGGTCGGCTTTGGTGCGGATGATCCCCAGGTCAGTACCGGCGTGCGGCTCGGTCAGGCACATGGAGCCGGCCCAGACGCCGGCGTACATGTTCGGCAAGTACGCGGCTTTCAGCTCTTCGCTGGCGTGGGCGTTGATCGACAGGCAGGCGCCGGCGGTCAGCATCGGGTACAGACCGAACGACAAGCTGGCGGAGTTGACCATTTCTTCGACCTGCGCCGAAACAGCCTTGGGCATGCCCATGCCGCCGTAGGTCGGATCGCCGCCGACACCGACCCAACCGCCTTCAGCGTAAGTCTGATAAGCCTGTGGGAAACCTGCCGGCGTGGTGACGGCACCGTCCGCCCAATGGCAACCTTCTTCGTCAGCCGCACGGCTCAGGGGCGCGATGCTTTTGCTGGTGACCTTGCCCGCTTCTTCAAGAATGGCTTCGACCGTTTCAGCATCGACAGTCTCGGCCAGCGCTGGCAGCTCGGCCCATAGTTTGGCGACCTCGAAAACTTCATTAAGGACGAAGCGCATATCGCGCAGGGGCGCTTTGTAGTCAGCCATGGCAAACCTCGCAAGATCTAAACAGGTGATTCGTAGGAGTGGTGCTTTCGTTGGGTTTGAGTGTAACCCAACAACTTTTACGACACATAGGGTCAGCTCATGACCGTTTTGTTATTTTTAGTCACCGAAAGGCAAGCCATTAAAGAAGCCCGCAACTAGGCGGGCTCTTTTGTCGACTTGGAAAACTATAGTCCGAATAACTCTGCAGGCAGCTTCATCAAGCAATCGCTACCCGCCTCGATGGCCGCCCGATGAGCCGCCGTGCGTGGCAACAATCGCTTGAAGTAAAACTCGCTGGTCGCCAGTTTTGCCTGGCAGTAATCGGCCTCGCCGCTGCCCGAATCGAGCTGCGCCTGAGCGACCAGCGCCATGCGCAGCCACAGATAGCCAAGGATGATGTAACCGCTGTACATCAGGTAATCCACCGAAGCCGCGCCGACTTCATCCGGATTTTTCATCGCGGCCATGCCAACCTTGGTGGTCACCTCTCCCCACTGCAGATTCAGGTCGTTAAGCTGCGCCACGTAGCTCGCAAGTTGCGGATGTCCGGCGTTTGCCGCGCAGAACTTGTGAACGATTTTGGTGAACCCGCGCAGCAATTTCCCTTGGCTGCCGAGGACTTTTCTTCCGAGCAAGTCCAGCGCCTGAATGCCGTTGGTGCCTTCATAGATCGGTGCGATCCGGCAGTCACGAACCAACTGCTCCATGCCCCACTCGCGGATGAAACCGTGACCACCGAACACCTGCATGCCGTGGTTGGTCACTTCCAGTCCGGTATCGGTCATGAAGGCTTTGCAGATCGGCGTGAGAAACGCCAGCAGGTCTTCGGCATCCTGACGCGCCGTTTCATCCGGGCTCAGATGCGCCACGTCCAGCAACTGCGCGGTGAAATAAGTCAGCGCCCGATTGCCTTCGTTGAACGCCTTCATGGTCAGCAACATCCTGCGCACGTCAGGATGAACAATGATCGGATCGGCGGCTTTTTCCGGTGCTTTCGGGCCGGTCAGCGCGCGCATTTGCAGTCGATCATTGGCGTACTTGATCGCGCCTTGAAAGCTCGCCTCCCCGAGACATAAACCCTGCATGCCGGTGCCCAGACGAGCATGGTTCATCATGGTGAACATGCAGTTCAGACCCTTGTTCGGCTCACCGATCAAGAAGCCCTTGGCGTCGTCGAAGTTCAGCACGCAGGTGGCCGAGGCCTTGATGCCCATTTTGTGTTCGATGGAACCGCAGGAAACGCCGTTGCGCTCGCCCGCCTCACCCTCGGCATTGGGTAGGAATTTTGGAACGATAAACAGCGAAATGCCTTTGGTGCCGGCCGGCGCGTCCGGCAGTTTCGCCAGCACCAAGTGAATGATGTTTTCACTCATGTCGTGCTCGCCGGCGGAGATGAAAATCTTGCTGCCGGAAATCGCATAGTTGCCGTCGGCCGCAGGCACGGCGCGGGTTTTGATGATGCCCAGGTCAGTGCCGCAATGGGCTTCGGTCAGGCACATGGTGCCCGTCCATTGGCCAGCGGTGAGCTTGCTCAGGTAAGTCTGTTTCTGTTCTTCAGTGCCATGGGCGTGGATTGCCGACATCGCGCCGTGAGTCAGGCCGGGGTACATGCCCCAGGAGGTGTTGCTGGAGCCAACCATTTCGCTGATGACCAGCCCCAGCGAACTCGGCAAACCCTGGCCTCCGTAAACCGGATCAGCCGCCAGACCGTGCCAGCCACCTTCAACGTATTGTGCGAAGGCCTGTTTGAAGCCTGTAGGCGTAGTCACCACGCCGTTGTCGAAATGGCAGCCTTCCTCATCGCCGCTACGGTTCAGCGGTGCGAGAACGTTCTCACAGAATTTCGCACCTTCTTCGAGGATTGCATTGACCATGTCCGGGCTGGCATCGGTGGCGCCCAGCGCGGCGTAGTTGCTGTGAAAATCGAAGACGTGGTCGATCAGAAAGCGCATGTCGCGCAGGGGAGCTTTGTACTCAGGCATGGTCATTTCTCTGGCAGCAGATTCCCCAAACCTACTGCCGCGCGCCCGGCCTCACAATCACAGTCCAGACGCTGAATGCGCCATCATCACTCATTCAGTAGCGGCGTCCATGCGCACCGCGCCACGACGGGTCTGACCGAACGCCACCACACAGTTGCGCCCCGCCCCCTTGGCACTGTAGAGCGCCTCGTCCGCGGACTTGAGCACTTTTTCGGGGGTGCGTTGCTCCAGTCGTTCGGCCACGCCGATGCTGACGGTGACCGACACACTGGAGGCGCCCGAGCCTGCGCGACGTTGACGACCTTGCTGGTCATCCTGAGGACGGCTGTCCTGATTGCGCAGCTGAATGTTGTAGGTGGCGATGGACTCGCGGATGACTTCCAGGTGCGGCATACACTCTTCGAGGGTCTTGCCTGCGAATACCAGGGCGAATTCCTCGCCGCCGTAGCGATACGCCCTACCGCCACCACCGATTTTCGACAGCTTGCTGGCGACCAGTCGCAGCACCTGGTCGCCGACATCGTGACCGTGGGTGTCATTGAATTTCTTGAAGTGATCGACGTCGCTCATCGCCAGCACATAATTGCGCCCCAATCGCTGCATCCGCTCGTTCAAGGCGCGGCGGCCCGGCAGTCCGGTAAGTTCGTCGCGGAAGGCCATTTGATAGGCTTCATGGGCGACCGCTGCGGCAATCATCAACATCACCTGACTGCACATGATGTTCAGGGTGAACGGCAGGATGAATGTTTTCGGCAGTGCCCAGAACAACCCGAGCAAACCCACCAGTTGGGCGGCGTGCAAGGGTCTGGGGTTACGCCAGTATTGCCAGCTCAGCAGCAAGAACGAAGCGATGAACACCGGATACGACAGCTGGATCAGGCTCATCCACGCGCCATGCAACGCTGGCCAGCGAATTTCCGAGAGCCACATCAACAGCGCTTGTGGGTAACTTTGTTCGAGACCGAGCGCGACGCTACCGAACGCCAGCAACACAGCGAACCGCGCCACCATGTCTTGAAACAAATGAGTGCGTTCCTGCCACGCGGCGAAGATGCCGAACAGCAGCGGCAACAGCAGACAACACAAATGGAACACCACGGCTGCGTCTTCACGAACCTTGCCGTTGTCGCGGTAATAGTCAGTCTGGGTGTCGAGCAGGAAGTAGGCGATGTACACCGTGACCATCAGAAACAGCTCACGCTGACGTCGGTAAACCGCGCAGTAAGCACCGCCGAGCAACAACACCAGGGTTGGCAGTACGTTGAACAGCGAGGTGAAAAAGACGTTCAGATCCTTGATGTAGGCAGCCGCAAGCCCAGCGAGCAATAGCAGTAATGACGGTAGGAAATGACTGAAACGCACAGCGGAAGAACGCGGCAAGGGGTAGAACTCCGACCCGTCAGAACAATTGATGGCATTGTGCCTTGCTACTGTAACGGCAGAAGCCCTGACTTGCTGAGTGGTTTGCCGAGTTTTTTATAGGTACGTTACTGACCACAATTAAAGCGGCCAGTAACGCGGGTAGAGCCGTTCCATCAGAGGTCGTTGTAGTAAGGCTGTAACGGCCCCTCTTCGACTTTACGACCTTCTGCACCTACGGGTTTGAGCGTTATGAGCGCATCTTGTGCTTGCCGGGTGGTTATTTTTGGACTGACGGGGTGAAGTGTCACAGAGTTTTCATCTCCCACCTCGCCTTGTGGAATGACCAGCGATGGATGATCGAACGGAGCCTGCTCCCACGCGACTCGCGGATCAGTCAGCCCGACCTCCATGAATTTGACCAGAGCATCCACTTCATCGGGAGTCAGGTTCAGCGCCGTCATGTCTGGATCGAGGTTCGATGTGTTGTGCTGATTCACACTCGGATGATCGAATCCGCTGGTGTTGTTCGCCTCCGAGCCACGTCGGTCGCCGCCTCGGTTGTAGAACTCCATGACCTGTTTGAGCGTCGCGCGGCTGCCATTGTGGAAATAAGGCCCGGTCAACGCGATGTTGCGCAGCGTCGGGGTTTTGAATGCACCATCAACCGCATCGTGGAAGCCCACATTGGGCTTGAGCGTCGAGTCGCAGGGTAATCCCGTGCTCAGCAGCGCTTCAAAGGTGCACACATCAACGTCCAGTGGATCCGGCACAGTGCGGCCCTGCAGTTGGGTGTTGTACTCACGAGTGAACGACAGCGGGTTGCCCCACGCGTCCGATCCGCCGAGTGCCAGGTCCTCCGACGTCGGGCGCACACCGGTGTTGTAGAAGCCGTTGTCGTACAGCGCGATCAGGTTGTCAGCCATCACCATACGTTCGATCCGCTCACGGGGATGGAACAGCAATCGGCTGGCGGCGTTGGTCAATTCGGCGCCACCGTGACAACTGATGCACTTGCCTTTGCCGAGGAACAGATTCATCCCCTGGACTTGCTGGGCATTCATTGCCTGTTGATTGCCTTGCAGGTAGGCATCCAGCGGTGCCTGATCCGAGACCAGGGTGGCTTCGTACATCTGAATCGCCAGCCCGAAGAACAACGGGAAGTTAGCTTCCATCTGGGTATAAGGTACGTCGCCGAGTGAAACCTGCTTTGTGGCGTTCCAAAGTCGAGGATGGAAAGCGGCCTTGATCAATTCTCTGTAGGTAGGCCGGCGGGCACCGGAAACTGGGCCGAGCACCGAATCGGTGGATGAAATTCTCTGCTGTTTAAGCATCAACGTATCGAGCATGCGCCGTCCAATGTCCGCGAAGGTGCGACCGCCGCAGGACATTTCAACCGGACTGCCGGGTGGTCCCACGGCCTGCGAAGCGGCAGAAGCATCGTTGAGTGCCAGCCGCACCTTGGTCGCCACCCCGCTGCGATCGCTGGTGACGAAAATCCCGGCGTCAGGGTCGCGATTACCGAACGGCGAGAAGCCGTTGAACACGTTATTGGCCCGACCGTCCCAGAAGTTGCGAACGTTGAACGCGGCATTGATCACCGTCGGAGCATTGCGTCCCGTACTGCGCCGCACGTTGATGCCACCCACCTGGAAGATACCGTCCGGTTGCTGCGTGCACTTGTCGAAACGCGCTTGCCTGGGTTTGACGAAGTTGGCGTCAAACACCCCTTGCGAGCCAATCACATCGTCGGTCGAGTAGAGAATCGGCGAATTGCGATCCAGCGGATCGGCCAGCACGTGGGTCGGGAAGTCGGTTTTCTTGAGCGTGTAGTTCGGGCCACCCTTGCCGCCGGACAGGGTCGCGTAGGAAGAGACGTCGCCTGGAATATCGGAGGCTACAAACGGCTTGTTGAAGATCGACGCAACGTTTGCATGGGTGCTGGCCTGGCCCGGGTTGATCTGGTTGGTGATCCGGTGATCGACCCCGGCGTGAAAGTGGCAGGACGCACATGCCGTCGAGCCGTCGCTACCGATCTCCATGTCCCAGAAAAGCGCCTTGCCCAACAGAATCGCCGCCGAGCGATTGAGCACATAGTCGGTCATCAAATCGACTTTTCGCCCGCCTTCGGTGCCCGAGGGGTCGGGCGGCGTCATGCCGTGCAGCGATTGCAAAGTGGGGACATCAGGGACGGGTGTGACAGCTTCTGGCGCTGAAGCGGCGAGTGCCGTTTGGCAAGCCAGACTGACGGCGGTCAGGCTGACCGTGATCACGCAGGCCAAGCGGATAGTACGAAAGATGCTCAAGGGCTTCACCATGATGACATTCTCGATTCAGTACGGAGTAGCCAGGCTCCGGGATTGTCCTGTTGCGAGATAAACTTATGGCCGTGAATCTTGCTGCTCGCACGAGTAATCGCACCAACTCTAAATTTACTGAGGCGAGGCGAAGCCGAACTGGCAAAGTAATCTCTTGGCTCAGGTGTTATTGAAACGTGATTTTGACGCGCCGTGGAGCGCGTTTAATACAACTGTAGTTGTAACAGAAAATTTCAACAGTAAAAAAATAATTTTTTAACTCGATCGAGAGAGGTAAAGACTGTTAAACGAAGACACTGCGTAATTTATAAACAGCAATCGCACACCCCCCTCAATTCTGGCGTACTCCCCCCCCCATTATTGGGTGTCATTCCCCAACAGCACATGCCCAGCGCATCAATAACACATCGAACCCCACGTTATTTCAAAGGCTTAACGCTCATCTGCGCGTCTTTAATAAGCTGGCAGAGTAATTGCTAATTCATACAACGTAGGGGCAACGGGTATTTACGACTCTACTTATAAAGTCGAATTATTAGCGGAGGAACAATTAACAAAATACAAATGCCCCATGCGTGCGCAAGTTGCACCGCGTGAGCTATTCCTTTTATTTAATACCACAGAAAACGTGACGACAACTTCATCCATACACCTGCTTGCAAACCCTTTCCAGCCAGAGTACATATAGACAACCTTTCTCATTCAGCAACTTAGCCATTGGCCCGCAGCACTCCCTAATATGGGCATATATACCCCCCTATATTGGTGAATATCAATTCGGCAGCTATTCGTGCAATGCCACCCAAGACAGCGCAGCCCGCATTTTTAATGCGTTAACGATTGTTTGTGCCGATCAGGCACGACAACTGCTATGTACGCCTCAGGCTCAAGGAAAAGTCTCTAGCGATTGTGTCCGTAACCGGCCAACACATCGCTGATTGGAAGCATCCGAAGGGTGAGTGTTGATTGCGTACCGACCGTACCTAATGTCACAGCCACCTGCCCCTCTGGATCGAGCCAACTCGACGCACACGCCTTTCCGTCTTTCTTGCGCCGGATCCAGCGCATCAGCAAGTCTGCGAGTCGATTGGCCGGCAATTGGTCCTGCAAGATTTTGGAGAAAACCATGAGCTTTTCCGTATACACAACGACGCTCCCCATACCGTCCCTCAATAGACGATTCAACGGAATCTTCGGTCGCCATCCACTGCTCGCCGGTGCCATTGCCGTCGCACTGGCCGTGGGCGGGGGAAGTTTTGCGTTTGCCCAAGGCGGGACTGCCAAACCCGTCAAGGGCGCACCCTCGCCGTTCTCCACCCCAACCCTGCCCAATCCGACATTCGCAAACCCGGATGCGATTCATGGCTTCAACGTCACGGGCTTTATCCAGAACATGACCCTGGACCCCAGCAATGTGAATTGCCCTAATACCACCGATCCCGGTCGCTATGGGGGTACTGTCCAACTAAACGGCGTTACGATTACAGTCCCTTGCAATACAGTGCTCCAGATGCCGGCCAATACACTGACCTGGGCCGACTTTGTCCGGGGCGGATCGCTGGCGCTCAATAAAGGACCGTCTTCATACCCCTCGTTCGAGATCCATGTGGTGGGCAATACCGTCTCCAATAAGCAAATTGCCGGGCTCATCTTTGTCTCCCAGCAATCAGCCAACGCTGGCAGCGGCTACATCACACGGATCGACTACACCAACGGCAACGTCGAAGTTGACAGTGGAAACCCGCTGCAACCGACAATCATCCAGATCAACGATCCAAGTGGACGCTTTGGCCGCCCCCAGAGCCCTGACCCTCGCTTCTCCGTCGATGATGCCAACCCGACGATCCACGCCGCCACCGGCTACCCGATGTGCGTACCTCGCACGATTTCCGGGGACGACGCACTCTGCCCACAGAAAAATCGGCCAAAAGTGGTTACCCCCACGACCACCAACAACTGTCGGAACTTCAGCCAGGCTGGCGTAACACCTCCCGCGAGTGGAGAGCTTTCCCCACCGGTTGCAGGCCAGGTTTATTGCAGCCAGTTCGTCATGAAGAGATTCAGCGACGCTGCTCGCACGGCGACGGACCCCGACCCGACGCAACAGGCACCGTTCGAAGTCGGCGACTTCATCAGTTACGCGGGGACACTGTTCAAATCGACGACAGCCGGGGTCCCGGACTACATCTCTGCACACACGATTGAGGCAAACATCGGGATCTACACCCAACCGGGGTCGCAACCCAGCTACCTGGCTATCGGGGAGTTCGGAATCGGTACCGCTGACCCCGCGGCAACGGCCATCAACGGTGTAGCGCAGGAGACGCAAGATCGGATTTTCCTGGAAGCATCGACAACGGACATCAAAACCCCAGTCGACATTTATCTGATAGATGTCAATCCTTCGACGGGCATACAAACCAATCGCTGGATTACACCTTATGAGATGACGGGTGAATGCAATCCTGCCCAGACGCTTGCCGCGAGTTGCTTGGGTGTCTCGGGGGGGATCACGACCCAGAACACAGGACCTCAGCCACAACGTGCCAGGGTTCGTGCAACAAAGGCACCGACTGGGCTACTCAGCCAGCCGACCCGTACCTTGCGCGTTGTGGCACGGTCACTGTGCGTTCCACAGCTGACTGCCTCTCAGACCGCCGTGGACAGCTGCATTCAAAATGCCAGCCGGCTGACGGTGGCCAATGGTCTGATAGCGGGACAGTACGTGGCGCCAGTGTTTGAGTTCATTTTTCCGGAAGGCGTTAAGCCAGGCGATTCCGTCACCCCGAACGACTTCTGGCACCTGCCGTTCCTGCGTAACGGAGAAGGTGCAAGCACCCCGACTGGCGTCGGCCCTCTTGACCCAACCCCATGGTAAGTCCGGTCTGACACGTCAGGATGGAGCAAAAAAAACCGCCACTCCCAAAAGGAGCGGCGGTTTTTTTAGAGCGACGTTAAGGCTTAGTAGCCCAGATCGAAGTCTTCTTCTTTCATGTCCATCAGGTTGTTGGCGCCCGACAGCATGGTCACAACGTGAGTGCGGGTACGCGGCAGGATGCGCTGGAAGTAGAAGCGAGCAGTCTGCAGCTTGGCAGTGTAGAACGCCGTTTCGGTGGTACCGGCAGCCAGTTTTTCGGCAGCCAGACGCGCCATGTCAGCCCAGAAGTAAGCCAGGCAGGCGTAACCGGAGTACATCAGGTAATCCACCGACGCCGCGCCGACTTCTTCGCGATCTTTCATGGCCGCCATACCGACCTTCATGGTCAGCTCGCCCCACTCTTTGTTCAGCGCAGCCAATGGCTCGACGAACTCTTTGACCGCTTCGTTGCCTTCGTTGGTCTGGCAGAACTTGTGGACGATCTTGGTGAAGCTTTTCAGGGCTTCGCCTTGGGTCATCAGCACTTTACGGCCCAGCAGATCGAGTGCCTGGATACCGGTGGTGCCTTCGTACAGCATCGAAATACGGCTATCGCGAACGTTCTGCTCCATGCCCCACTCGGCGATGAAGCCGTGGCCGCCGTAGATTTGCACGCCGTGGTTGGCGGATTCGAAGCCGACTTCAGTCATGAAGGCTTTGGCAATTGGAGTCATGAAGGCCAGCAATGCGTCGGCTTTCTTTTTCTCTTCTTCGTCCACGCCGTATTTGACGATATCGACTTGCTTGGCAGTGAAGTAAACCATCGCACGGTTGCCTTCGGCGAAGGCCTTCATGGTCAACAGCATGCGACGTACGTCAGGGTGAACGATGATCGGGTCAGCGGCTTTTTCC
Organism: Pseudomonas sp. UYIF39; assembly: GCF_029963765.1. GTDB lineage: Bacteria > Pseudomonadota > Gammaproteobacteria > Pseudomonadales > Pseudomonadaceae > Aquipseudomonas. Next base: position 80,283 of record NZ_JALBYU010000014.1, on the reverse strand, counting down.
GGCGCTTTCGGGCCAGTCAGGGAGCGCATTTGCAGGCGATCGCGAGCGTATTTCAGGCCGCCCTGGAAGCCGATTTCGGCGTGAGCCAGACCTTGCAGCGCAGTACCCAGACGGGCGGTGTTCATAAAGGTGAACATGCAGTTCAGGCCTTTGTTCGCCGGGCCGATCAGGAAGCCGGTGGCCGCGTCGAAGTTCATCACGCAAGTGGCGTTGCCGTGGATGCCCATCTTGTGTTCCAGGGAACCACAGGTCACAGCATTGCGTGCGCCGACCGAACCGTCTTCGTTCGGCATGAACTTGGGAACGATGAACAGCGAAATGCCTTTGGTGCCAGCCGGTGCATCCGGCAGACGTGCCAGCACGATGTGGACGATGTTGTCGGCCATGTCGTGTTCACCGGCCGAGATGAAGATCTTGGTCCCGGAGACTTTGTAGGAACCGTCGGCCTGAGGTTCAGCCTTGGTGCGCAGCATGCCCAGGTCGGTGCCGCAGTGCGGTTCGGTCAGGCACATGGTGCCGGTCCATTCGCCGGAAACCAGCTTGGTCAGGTAAGCCTCTTGCTGCTCAGGCGTGCCGTGCTCGGAAATGGTGTTCATCGCGCCATGGGACAGGCCTGGGTACATGCCCCACGACCAGTTGGCTTCGCCAACCATTTCGCTGACAGCCAGACCCAGAGATTCCGGCAGGCCTTGGCCGCCGTGCTCTACGTCGTGAGCCAGGCTTGGCCAGCCGCCTTCGACGAATTGTTTGTAGGCTTCTTTGAAGCCCGTCGGGGTTTTAACGCCGGACTCGCTCCAGGTGCAGCCTTCGGTGTCACCCACGCGGTTCAGCGGAGCCAGCACCTGCTCACAAAACTTGGCGCCTTCTTCGAGAATGGCGTCAACCATGTCTGGAGTTGCGTCTGCACAAGCCGGAAGGCTCTGATAGTGCGCTTCGTAGCCGAGCAGTTCGTCACGAACGAAGCGAATATCACGCAAGGGGGCCTTGTAGTCAGGCATAGCGATAAACCTCTGCTGATGTAACCGGGAATGAACGACCGCGTTGATTTGTTGTGGCGGTCAAACAGTTGTTTGAAACATACGTTTACGCCTAAATCTTGTCAAGCGCCGATCTTTTGCCGTTCGTCATCACCCGAGGCAAATACCAGACCCACAGCAACGCAACACCGTCGCCTGAGCAATACGCTGTGCAGAAGAGATTAGTTGAGCAAGAAGGACTTACGCAGAAAAACGCCGCGAATAGTCGCGGCGTTGAGGGAGCGGGTTCAGCGAGGGTTCAAGCGTAGGTATCAATCAGCGTACCGAGCATTTCATCGGACGCTTTGGCGACTTTGACACCCAGTTCAACCTGAAATTTGCCTTGGGACATCTCGACCATATTGCTGGCCAGGTCCGACTGCTGACTGCGATCTACCGAGCGCAGACGATCAACCTGAGCCTCGGAAGACTGGCTCGTCACCGAGCGCTCGATCGTCGTGTTGGCGATCTGGCCAGAGGCTTGATCGACACGGTTCTGCCCTGTCTGAATAGTGCTCAGACCGGCATAAAAAGCGGTGTTTCCTGAGATTTCCATGGGAGAACTCGTCCTATAAAGGATCAACAGCGGCCATTGAAACAGACCCACTGACAAAAGGCCCGACAAAAACACTAATGGCACAGTGCCTCGTCATAGTTAAAACCCCTGCCAGAAAACTCAGTCCAGAAGATCCAGTTGCAGATGCTCCGCCACCGCTTCAGCCGTCACCGACTTGAGTTTCGGCACTCGCCCCAGGCACGGTGCCGGAATCCGCTCAGCGAGTGTCGCGAGGTTTTCTTCCAGACGAGAAGTCTTCGCATCGATGATGTTGGCCACCCACCCCGCCAGTTGCAAACCGTCCTGAGCAATCGCCTCGGCCGTCAGCAGCGCATGGTTGATGCAACCCAGGCGCACACCCACCACCAGGATCACCGGCAGATCCAGCGCCATCGCCAGGTCCGACAGATTGTCCTGATCCGCCAAAGGCACTCGCCAGCCTCCAGCACCTTCGATCAAGGTGAAGTCCGCTTGCATATCGAGAATTTCCTGCATGGGCGTCAACAGTGATTGCACCGTCAGTGCCACGCCGGCCTCCCGCGCTGCCAGATGCGGTGCGATCGGCGGTTCGAACGCCATAGGGTTGACCTGTGCATAAGTCAAAGGCACCGAGCACTCCGCCAGCAACGCCAACGCATCGGCGTTGCGCAAGCCCTTGGGCGTCACATCGCAACCGGAGGCGACCGGTTTGCCCGCCGCCGTGCTTAAACCGGCCGACCGCGCGGCATACAGTAAACCCGCGGCAATGGTGGTCTTGCCGACATCGGTGTCAGTGCCGGTGATGAAATAGGCTGCGCTCATAAGGGTTTCTCCAACACGGCGTAGACCACTTGATAAGTCGCCGGCAATCCTTCGGCCTGACGAAACTGCTCATAAGCCTCGATCAAACCGAGGATCCGCGTCCTTCCGGTCAAACCACCCGGCCGACCGGGGTTCAAGTTGTGGGCACCCAGTGCCTTGAGTTCATGGGTCAGGCTGCGCACATCCGGGTAATGCAACACGTGCGGTCGGGTTTCCAGACTCGCGATTCTCAACCCACTGCCCGCGCAAAGCTGTTGATAAACCCCGAACTCGCGGAAGCGGTTGACGTGCACCATGCCATCCACCTGTCGCCAGCTGTCACGCAGCTCAAACAACGTGCCCACGCATAGACTAGCAAACGCGAAAATCCCGCCCGGTTTCAACACCCGATGCGCCTCACTGAGCACCGAGGCAAAGTCCGCACACCACTGCACCGCCAGGCTGGAGAAGATCAGATCGCAGGTCGAATCCTGCAACGGTAACCGCTCGGCATCGCCAGCGATGAAATGCGTTGCGCCACCCAACGGCCGGGCGTGATTGAGCATGCCTTCGGCGATGTCCAATGCCAATCCGTGACTTGCAGGAAAACGTTCGCCCAATGCACGGCTGAAATGCCCGGTGCCGCAGCCCAGATCCAGCCAGACACCTGGAACGAAGTCCTCTGGTAAGCGACTCGACAATTCACTGCCAACGTCACGCTGCAATTCGGCCACGCTGTCGTAGCTTGCCGCCGCCCGGGAAAAAGATGCCGCCACCTGGCGTTTGTCGGGCAAACCGCCGGGCAGGTTCGGAAGAGATAAATCAGTCATCACCGGACTCATGCAAAAAGGCCTGAATCGCCCCCGCCACACCGTGAGGGTCTTCCAGAAGAAACGCGTGACTGGCCTGCTCGATCAGACCGATTTCAACATCCGGCAGCAATGTCAGCAGGTCGCCCGCCGCTTCGGCTGGAACCAGTCCATCGAGGCCTGCAAACAAGTGCAGTTGCGGCCCGCGGAACGCCTGCAAAGCCTGGCGGGTATCCAGTTGTGCGAGCAACTCCAGGCCGCTCATCAGCACCTCTGCCGAAGTGTGTGGCGCGCCACCGAGCAATAGCCGGGACAACCCGCGCGGGTCTTCGGCACCCTGAGCGCAGAGCAGCGAGAAACGTTTCAACGTCATGCGAGGATCAGCCTTGCAGCCGGCCAGAAACGCATCGAAGGTTTCGGCAGGCATCGCGCTTGGCCATTGCTCATGAGCGACAAAAGAAGGATTGCTCGCCAGCGTCAGCAAGCCGCAGCAGCGATCGCCGCGCCGGGCCGCCAACGCTGAAGCGAGCATGCCGCCCAGCGACCAGCCGCCGAGCCAGGCGTCCTGAGGCACTGTCGAATCCAGCTCATCGAGCCAATCATCAAGATCGCTCGATTCCAGTTCCGGCAACGGTTCGATTTCGACCCGCAAGTGTTCATCCAGCCCTTGTAACGCCGCCGCCAAAGGCTCCAGCGGAGAAATTCCGAGGCCCCAGCCGGGCAGCAGAATCAGACGATCACGCATGGCTTGGCTCCGGTCCCAGTTGTTGAAAACAATCGGCCAGTCCATTTAACAATAGCTGCACCTGCGCCTCGCTGTGCGCAGCGGTCAGGGTCACACGCAGTCGGGCGCTGCCGGCGGGCACGGTCGGCGGGCGGATCGCAGTCACCATCAAACCGCGTTCACGCAGCATCTGCGACAGTCGAACCGCGCGCCCGGCATCGCCGATCATGATCGGCTGGATCGGCGTGAAGCTGTCCATCAACTCCAGGCCAATTTGCTCGGCACCGTGGCGGAACTGGCGGATCAGCGTTTTCAGATGCTCACGTCGCCAGTGCTCAGTGCGCAGCAACTCAAGGCTTTTCAGCGTCGCACAGGCCAGCGCCGGCGGCTGGCTGGTGGTGTAAATGTAGGGACGGGCGAACTGGATCAGGCTCTCGATCAGCTCTTCACTGCCAGCCACAAAAGCCCCCGCCGTACCGAAAGCCTTACCGAGGGTGCCGACCAATACCGGCACATCCTCCTGGCTCAGGCCGAAATGCTCGACGATCCCCCCGCCATTGGCCCCCAGCGGACCAAAGCCGTGAGCGTCATCGACCATCAACCAGGCGCCTTTGGCTTTCGCCTCCCGAGCCAACGCCGGCAGGTCAGCAATATCGCCGTCCATGCTGAACACGCCGTCGGTGACCACCAGGGTATTGCCGGTCGCCTTCTCAAGACGCTTGGCCAGACTCGCCGCGTCGTTGTGCAGGTAGCGATTGAAGCGCGCTCCGGACAACAGACCGGCATCCAGCAGGGACGCGTGATTGAGCCGGTCTTCCAGCACCGTATCGCCCTGGCCTACCAGCGCGGTGACCGCGCCGAGGTTGGCCATGTAGCCGGTGGTGAACAACAGCGCGCGCGGGCGACCGGTGAATTCGGCCAAGGCCTCTTCCAGCGCGTGATGCGGACTGCTGTGGCCGATCACCAAATGCGACGCCCCGCCGCCGACGCCCCAACGGGTCGCACCGGCGCGCCAGGCTTCGATCACTTGCGGGTGATTGGCCAGGCCCAGGTAGTCGTTGTTACAGAACGCCAGCAACGGCTGACCATCGACCACCACTTCCGGGCCTTGGGGGCTTTCGAGCAATGGGCGTTGGCGATAGAGATTTTCGGCACGACGGGTAGCAAGGCGTGCGGCGAGATCGAAAGACATGCAGGCCTCGTGGATCAGAATTCAATAGCGATCGCAGTACCTGTGGGAGCGAGCTTGCTCGCGATAGCAATTCAACATTCAACATAGATGATGGATGTCATGGCCTCATCGCGAGCAAGCTCGCTCCCACAGTGTTTTGCATTCCTTCAGAGGAATCGGTGGAGGCTTCAGACGGCAGCGTTATAAAACTGCTCGCTGCTCTTCTGCTCAACTAGCGCTTGTTCGATCGCTGCCTGGTGGACTTCGTCAGCGTGCTCTTCGCGCGCTTCCGGCAGAATCCCCAAGCGCCCGAACAGTTGCATGTCCTTGTCGGCCTGTGGGTTGGCGGTGGTCAGCAGTTTGTCGCCGTAGAAAATCGAGTTGGCACCGGCGAAGAACGCCAGGGCCTGCATCTGCTCGTTCATCGCTTCGCGGCCGGCGGACAGGCGCACGTGGGATTGCGGCATCAGGATACGGGCCACAGCCAGCATGCGGATGAAGTCGAACGGGTCGATATCGTCAGCATTTTCCAGCGGTGTACCGGCGACTTTCACCAACATGTTGATTGGCACCGACTCTGGGTGTTCCGGCAGGTTGGCCAGCTGGATCAGCAGGTTGGCACGGTCATCAAGCGACTCGCCCATGCCGAGAATGCCGCCGGAGCAGATCTTCATCCCGGACTCACGCACGTAGGCCAGCGTTTGCAGGCGCTCGCTGTAAGTGCGCGTGGTGATGATGCTGCCGTAGAACTCAGGCGAGGTATCCAGGTTGTGGTTGTAGTAGTCGAGGCCGGCGTCAGCCAGAGCGACGGTCTGGTCCTGATCAAGGCGACCGAGGGTCATGCAGGTTTCCAGGCCCATGGCTTTCACGCCTTTGACCATTTCCAGCACGTAAGGCATGTCTTTGGCCGACGGATGTTTCCACGCCGCGCCCATGCAGAAACGGGTCGAACCGATGGCCTTGGCGCGAGCGGCCTCTTCGAGGACCTTCTGCACTTCCATCAGCTTTTCTTTTTCCAGGCCGGTGTTGTAGTGACCGGACTGCGGACAATATTTGCAATCTTCCGGGCAGGCACCGGTTTTGATCGACAGCAGTGTCGACACCTGGACCCGATTGGCGTCGAAATGCGCGCGGTGCACCGTCTGCGCCTGAAACAACAGGTCGTTGAATGGCTGGACGAAGAGTGCTTTGACTTCGGCCAAAGACCAGTCATGACGCAGGGTTGCAGTGGTGCTGGCGCTCATGGGCGTTTCCTTTGTTTTATGCTTGGCAAGCGACTGGGGAATGGAATACCCACAGACGCGACACGGATGTTCGGCATATTTAAGGAAGACTCATGCGCTGTCAACCACGATACGAAGGACCGGTTTACATCTGGTTAAAAAACGACCAGCTCTGTTTGCTCTGCTCAGAACCCGCCGATGAATGCACGCCCATCTGCGGGGCCTGCGAAACGGAGTTGCCCTGGCTGGGCGATCAATGCCAAACCTGCGCTCTGCCGTTGCCCACCGCTGGTCTGACCTGCGGCCAATGCCTGAAACAACCGCCAGCCTTTGAACGGGTCGCTACGCCCTGGACTTACAGCTTTCCGGTGGACACGTTGATCACGCGCTTCAAACACTCTGCGAAGTGGCCGTTTGGTCGCCTGCTCGCCGAACTTCTCGCTCAGTTCCTCCAACATCGCTTCGATGAAGACCTGAATCGACCCGACGCGCTCATCCCGGTTCCACTGGCCTCAAAACGACTGCGTAAACGGGGCTTCAACCAGGCCGCGATGCTCGCCCGCTGGCTCAGCACCAGCCTCGACATTCCGTGCGATGAAACGCTGTTGCTGAGAATTCAGGACACCAGCGCCCAACAGGACCTGAATGCCGAGGCCCGCAAAAAGAACCTGCGCAACGCCTTCGCTCTGGCACCCGATGCATTCATCAACGGTCGTCACCTGGCGCTAGTGGATGACGTACTGACCACCGGCGCCACGGCGCAAGCCCTGGCTCGACTGCTGATGGACGCCGGCGCCGCACGTGTCGACGTCTATTGCCTGGCCCGCACACCCAAACCCGGCGATGCGCCCTGACTTGACTCCCGAGCCCCAACCCGCCAACGTCCTTCCCATCGCCACAGCCCAAAGCGTCTAGCCATGTCCTTGCCTACGTTGTTGTCGCAGCACATTGTCCGTCGTCCGCAGCGCATCGCGTTGCTGCAACACATCGCCGAACAGGGCTCGATCACCCGCGCCGCGAAAAGCGCGGGCCTGAGTTACAAAGCGGCCTGGGACGCCATCGACGAGCTGAACAACCTCGCACAAAAACCGTTGGTGGAGCGCAGTGTCGGCGGCAAGGGCGGCGGTGGCGCCAAACTCTCCAGCGAAGGCCAGCGCGTATTGCGCCTGTATCAAAAGCTGCAAGCCTTGCAGGCCCAGGTGCTGGAAGCCGCCGAAGATGCCAGCGACCTGGACCTGCTCGGCCGACTGATGCTCAGAACCAGCGCCCGCAATCAACTGCATGGCAAGGTCGTGGCAATTGAAAACCAAGGGCACAACGACCGGATTCGCCTTGAACTGGCCGAAGGCTTGAGCATCGATGCGCAGATCACTCACGACAGCACCCTGCGTCTGGAGCTGGAAACCGGCACCGAAGTGGTGGCGCTGATAAAGGCCGGTTGGCTGGAGTTGCTGGGCATCGATCAAGTGGCAACACCCGGCAATAACTGCCTGAAGGGCATCATCGAAGAAATTCTCGACGCCAAGGACGGCCCCAGCGAAGTGCGCATCGGCCTGCCCAACGGCCAGACACTCTGTGCTCTGGCCGAACCGCTGCACTTGAAAACCCTCGGTCTGGCCACCGATAAACCGGTGCGGGTGCAGTTCGCGCCATCCAACGTTTTGCTCGGTACACCGCTTTGAAACACAAGTGTCATTAACGCTCATTAAGGTGACTGCAAAAACCCGCAGGGAGCCTGATGTGAGCCTATTAGAAGACAACCAATCCACCGACCTCGAGAAAATGGTCGGCCTCAGCCGTCGAGGTTTCATCAGCGCAGGCGCCCTTTGCGGTGCAGCGATGTTCATGGGCGGCAACCTGCTGAGCCGCAGCGTGCTGGCTGCCAGCGCCGGCTCCAGCAAACTGTTGGGTTTTGACAGTATTCCCGCCGCCACCAGCGACGCCATTACTCTACCGCCAGGCTATAAATCTTCGGTATTGATCAGTTGGGGCCAACCCCTGCTGAAGAACGGCCCGGTGTTCGACCCGAGTGGCAACGGCACGGCCGAGCATCAGGAAGTCCAGTTCGGCGACAACAACGACGGCATGAGCCTCTTCGAGTTTCCCGATGATAAAAACCGGGCGCTGATGGCGATCAACAACGAGTACACCAACTATCGCTACCTCTACCCCCACGGCGGCATGCCGCAGTCGGCCGAAGAGGTGCGCAAGGCCTTGGCCTGCGAAGGCGTGTCGGTGATCGAGGTGCAGCGCAAGAACGGCCAGTGGCATTTCGTCCAGGGCTCGCGCTACAACCGGCGCATTCACGGCAACGCGCCGATCAGCCTGAGCGGCCCGGCCGCCGGCCACGCGCTGCTGATAACCAGTGCTGACCCGCACGGCAAAAATGTCCTCGGCACCTTCCAGAACTGCGCCAACGGCAAGACGCCGTGGGGCACGTACCTGACCTGCGAAGAAAACTTCACCGACTGCTTCGGCAGCAGCAATGCCGAACAAAAGTTCGACGCAGCGCAGAAACGCTACGGCGCGGTGGCGGCCAGCAAAGAGATCAACTGGCACCCACACGACGAGCGCTTCGACCTGGCGAAAAACCCCAACGAACTCAACCGTCACGGCTGGGTGGTGGAAATCGACCCGTTCGATCCGCAGTCGACGCCGGTCAAACGCACCGCCCTGGGTCGCTTCAAACATGAAAACGCCGCCCTGGCCGAAACCAGTGACGGTCACGCCGTGGTGTACATGGGCGACGATGAGCGCGGCGAGTTCATCTACAAATTCGTCAGCCGCGACAAGATCAACCACAAAACCCCCAAGGCCAATCGCGACCTGCTGGACCACGGCACTTTGTACGTGGCGCGCTTCGATGCGGGCGATGGCAATGCCGATCACCCAAAAGGCCAGGGTGAGTGGATCGAACTGACCCACGGCAAAAACGGCATCGACGCCAGCAGCGGTTTCTCCGATCAGGCCGAAGTGTTGATTCACGCCCGCCTCGCGGCCAGCGTGGTGAAAGCCACGCGCATGGACCGTCCGGAATGGATCGTCGTCAGCCCCAAGGATGGCCAGGTCTATTGCACGCTGACCAACAACGCCAAGCGTGGCGAGGACGGGCAACCGGTGGGCGGGCCGAACCCGCGCGAGAAAAACGTTTATGGGCAGATTCTGCGCTGGCGCACCGACCGTGACGATCACGGCTCGAAAAGCTTTGCCTGGGATCTGTTTGTGGTCGCGGGCAACCCGGGTGTTCACGCTGGTACGCCTAAGGGCGGCTCATCGAACATCACGCCGCAGAACATGTTCAACAGCCCGGACGGCTTGGGTTTCGACATGGCTGGGCGGTTGTGGATTCTCACCGATGGCGATTCGAGCAATGCCGGTGATTTCGCGGGCATGGGCAACAATCAGATGCTCTGCGCTGATCCGGTCACCGGGGAGATCCGCCGCTTCATGGTCGGGCCAGTGGGCTGCGAGGTGACAGGGATCAGCTTCTCGCCGGATCAGAAGACCTTGTTTGTCGGGATTCAGCATCCGGGAGAGAACGGTGGGTCGACGTTCCCTGAGCATCTGCCCAATGGCAAACCACGGTCTTCGGTGATGGCGATTTCCCGTGAGGACGGTGGGATCGTCGGCGCCTGATAAGGCCTCATCGCGGGCAAGCCCGCTCCCACACGGTCTGCGTGATGCACGCTATCTGTGGCACAAAGCAGATCCCTGTGGGAACGGGCTTGCCCGCGATGGCGTCAGCCAAAACAACACGCGACTCAAGCCCAACCACTAAAGACACCCCGTCTGCGCTACCATGCTTGGCCGGACGCGGCAGCCTGCTGCGCGCAGGAGTCAGCATGGCCCACCCGTTTGCAACCCTCACCCCAGACCTCGTGCTCGATGCCGTCGAAAGCATCGGTTTTCTCAGCGACGCGCGCATTCTGGCGCTCAACAGCTACGAGAACCGTGTCTATCAGGTCGGTATCGAAGACTCCGAGCCGCTGATCGCCAAGTTCTACCGTCCGCAGCGCTGGACCAATGAAGCGATTCTCGAAGAACACCAATTCACCTTCGAACTCGCCGAGTGCGACGTGCCGGTGGTCGCGCCGATGATTCACAACGGTGCCAGCCTGCACGAACACGCTGGCTTCCGTTTTACCCTGTTCCCCCGCCGTGGTGGCCGCGCGCCGGAGCCGGGCAATCTTGATCAGTTGTATCGCCTCGGCCAATTGCTCGGGCGCCTGCATGCGGTCGGCGCGACCAAGCCGTTCGAACACCGTGAAGCGCTGGGTGTGAAGAACTTCGGTCACGATTCGCTTAACACCTTGCTCGAAGGCAACTTCATCCCGAAAAGCCTGTTGCCGGCCTACGAGTCCGTGGCCCGCGACCTGCTCAAGCGGGTCGAAGAGGTCTACAAGGCCACGCCGCACCAGAACATCCGCATGCACGGCGATTGCCACCCCGGCAACATGATGTGCCGCGACGAGATGTTCCACATCGTCGACCTCGACGACTGCCGCATGGGCCCGGCGGTGCAGGACATCTGGATGATGCTGGCCGGTGATCGTCAGGAATGCCTCGGTCAGCTGTCGGAATTGATGGACGGCTACAACGAATTTCACGACTTCGATCCGCGGGAGCTGGCGTTGATCGAACCGCTGCGCGCCTTGCGCCTGATGCACTACAGCGCCTGGCTCGCCCGCCGCTGGGACGACCCGGCGTTCCCGCACAGTTTTCCGTGGTTCGGCAGTGAACGGTATTGGGGCGATCAGGTGTTGGCGTTGCGTGAGCAGTTGTCGGCATTGAATGAAGAGCCTTTGAAGCTTTTTTAGATTCAAGATCAAAAGATCGCAGACTTCGGCAGCTCCTACTGGCGCACACCTCCCCCCTGTAGGAGCTGCCGAAGGCTGCGATCTTTTGCTTTTCCGAAGCGGCATGTCTATACAACCGACTTACAATCCCCCTTTGTTAGCTGCCTAAGCAAGGATTCTGCATGCAAGCCGCCAACCCGCGTCGCGGGTACATCCTGGGCCTGAGTGCCTACATCATCTGGGGACTTTTCCCGCTCTACTTCAAAGCCATCGCCAGCGTGCCCGCCGTGGAGATCATCATCCACCGAGTGCTCTGGTCCGCGTTGTTCGGCGCCTTGCTGCTGATGGTGTGGAAACATCCGGGCTGGTGGCGCGAATTGCGTGATAACCCGAAACGCCTGGCGATCCTGGCCCTCAGCGGCACGCTGATCGCGGCCAACTGGCTGACTTACGTTTGGTCAGTGAATAACGGCCGCATGCTCGAAGCCAGTCTCGGTTACTACATCAACCCGCTGGTGAACGTGCTGTTGGGCATGCTGATCCTTGGCGAGCGACTGCGGCGCATGCAATGGCTGGCGGTTGGCCTGGCGACGGCCGGCGTCGCGCAGCAGGTCTGGCAAGTCGGCAGTCTGCCGTGGGTGTCGTTGGTGCTGGCGCTGACCTTCGGTTTCTACGGATTGATCCGCAAGCAGGCACCGGTCAAGGCGCTGCCGGGTCTGGTGGTGGAAACCTGGATGCTGGTGCCGATTGCCGTCGCGTGGTTGCTGTTCAATCAGACAGCCGCCAGTGCGCAGCCCGAGTTCTGGACCACATCCCAAGCCTGGTGGCTGGTAGCGGCCGGTCCGGTGACGCTGGTGCCGCTGGTATGTTTCAACGCGGCTGCACGGCATTTGCCCTACACCACGCTGGGCTTTCTCCAGTACCTGGCGCCGACATTGGTGCTGCTGCAAGCCGTGCTGCTGTTTGGTGAACACCTGTCGTCCAGCACTTTGGTGGCGTTCATCTTTATCTGGGCCGGCCTCGCGGTTTACAGCGTCGATGCGGTGATCAGCCTGCGTCGCCGACGCTGATCAGAAAACGTACAAACCTCTACAAGCCACGTCCTCCGTGGCCTGCATCAATCCTTCCCAAGGTTATCCACAACGTGATCCCCGGCGTTTGTGCGCAAGTCCCTGAAACTGCTGGTTTTTTGATCAAATCCTGAAGACCCCCGGCCGACGTGGCCTGGCGGGCTGTCTCTACAGGTTATCCACAGGCAGGTGCACGTATAACTTGGATAACCTGTTCAGGGTTCACTGCGCAGCACCAATTCGACCATCAAATCATCCGCCAGGGTTTCCAGGCGCGATTGCAGCACGTCCAGGGACAACGTCAGCGGTACTGCCAGAATCGCTTCAGCGTGGAACAAAGGCTCACTGCTCATCGGCGCCGGACGTACTTCGGTCACCAGACGCTCCAGGTTCACCCCCTGCTCACTTAGCAGACGGGTGATGTCGCGTACGATCCCCGGGCGATCATTGCCCACCAATTCCATGGCAATCGGTTTCCAGGTGCAGGATTGCTCGATGCCGCTTTCGGCGATCAGCACGCGAATGCCATGGGCGGACAACGCTTGTAGGGCATCCACCAATTCATCGTAGGCCTCTGCTGGCACGCCCACCCGAAGAATCCCGGCGAACTGCCCGGCCATGCGCGACATGCGGCTCTCCAGCCAGTTGCCGCCGTGCTCGGCGATGCATTGGGCAATGCGCTCGACCTGCCCAGGCTTGTCCGGAGCGAAAACAGTGAGTACGAGGTGGTCCATGGCGCAGCCCTCTTGTCATGACTTTTGTTATAGAAAAGCAAGTATAGGCAAGGGCCGGGAATCGGCTCGGCGTCTCAGAAAACCAAAGCCCCATAGCAGGGCAATGAAGATTATGTGTACAAGTTTTTATATTTAACTGGAACAATCTAATAGTTTTTTGAGAACATCCCGTACCCCGACGTGACCGCAATGCGTCATGGCGTCGCAGATCGACGTAATTAGTCTAATTTTCACAAGCGCAATTCATCATGTAGTATGCCGCAGCGCGCACTACATAACGTTGGATCGATGTCTGCCGCAGGTGCAGCCACAACCCTGAAAGCCCCGTCAGCAAGGCCTCAACGCCGTTGATTGGTCATAACCCAGCCGCCCGCAATGGCATGTACTGGTCAAAAGGTTTGTGGTTTAAATGCCAGAGGCTTCATTGTTAAATTGAAGAGCTGAAAAGCGAAATAGCTGAGCAGAGTGAGGCAAGCAATGACTGAACACGTTCAAGTCGGTGGCCTGCAGGTCGCCAAAGTCCTGTTCGACTTCGTGAACAACGAAGCCATTCCCGGTACCGGCCTCACCGCCGATAAGTTCTGGGCCGGTGCCGACAAGGTCATTCATGACCTGGCGCCGAAGAACAAAGCCCTACTCGCCAAACGCGATGATTTCCAGGCTCGTATCGACGGCTGGCACCAATCCCGTGCCGGTCAACCACACGACGCCGTGGCTTATAAAGCCTTCTTGCAAGACATCGGTTATCTGCTGCCAGAAGCGGCCGATTTCCAGGCAACGACGCAAAACGTCGATGACGAAATCGCCCGCATGGCCGGTCCACAGCTTGTGGTTCCGGTGATGAACGCCCGTTTCGCGCTCAATGCCTCGAACGCCCGTTGGGGTTCGCTGTATGACGCGCTCTACGGCACCGACGCCATCAGCGAAGCTGGCGGCGCGGAAAAAGGCAAAGGCTACAACAAGGTTCGCGGCGACAAGGTCATCGCCTTCGCCCGTGCCTTCCTCGACGAAGCGGCGCCATTGGCTGCCGGCACTCACGTCGATTCCACCGGCTACAAGATCGTTGACGGCAAACTGGTGGTCGCCCTTAAAGGCGGCAGCAATACCGGCCTGCGCAACGATGCACAGCTGATCGGTTTCCACGGCGATGCAGTCGCACCGACCGCGATCCTGCTGAAAAACAACGGCCTGCACTTCGAAATCCAGGTCGATGCCAGCACCCCGGTCGGCCAGACCGATGCTGCCGGCCTCAAAGACATCCTGATGGAAGCCGCGCTGACCACCATCATGGACTGCGAAGACTCCGTCGCCGCCGTCGATGCTGATGACAAAGTGGTGATCTACCGCAACTGGCTCGGCCTGATGAAGGGCGATCTGTCGGAAGAAGTCTCCAAGGGCGGTCAGACCTTTACCCGCACCATGAATGCCGACCGCACTTATACCGGTGTCGATGGTAAAGAACTGAGTCTGCATGGTCGTTCGCTGCTGTTCGTGCGCAACGTCGGTCATCTGATGACCATCGACGCGATCCTCGATAAGGATGGCAACGAAGTGCCGGAAGGCATCCTCGACGGTCTGGTCACCAGCCTCGCGGCCATCCACAGCCTCAACGGCAACAACTCGCGCAAGAACAGCCGCACTGGCTCGGTCTACATCGTGAAGCCGAAGATGCATGGCCCGGAAGAAGCGGCGTTCACCAACGAGCTGTTCGGTCGCATCGAAGAAGTACTCGGCTTGTCACGTAACACGCTGAAAGTCGGGATCATGGACGAGGAGCGCCGTACCACGGTCAACCTCAAGGCCTGCATCAAGGCCGCCAGCGAGCGTGTAGTGTTCATCAACACCGGTTTCCTCGACCGTACCGGTGACGAAATCCACACCTCCATGGAAGCCGGCCCGATGGTGCGCAAGGCGGACATGAAGGCTGAGAAGTGGATCGGCGCCTACGAGAACTGGAACGTCGATATCGGTTTGAGTACCGGCCTGCAAGGCCGCGCGCAGATCGGTAAAGGCATGTGGGCCATGCCCGACCTGATGGCCGCGATGCTGGAACAGAAAATCGCTCACCCGATGGCCGGCGCCAACACCGCCTGGGTTCCATCGCCGACCGCCGCCGCGCTGCACGCGCTGCATTACCACAAGGTCGACGTGTTCGCCCGTCAGGCCGAACTGGCCAAACGTGCACGCGCTTCGGTGGACGACATCCTGACCATCCCGTTGGCCGTCAATCCAGACTGGACCGCAGAGCAGATCAAGAACGAACTGGACAACAACGCCCAGGGCATTCTCGGTTACGTGGTGCGCTGGATCGACCAGGGCGTGGGTTGTTCGAAAGTCCCGGACATCAATGACGTCGGCCTGATGGAAGACCGTGCGACGCTGCGCATTTCCAGCCAGCACATCGCCAACTGGCTGCGTCACGGCATCGTCACCGAAGATCAGGTCATGGAAAGCCTCAAGCGCATGGCGCCAGTGGTGGACCGTCAGAACGCCAATGACCCGCTGTATCGTCCGCTGGCACCTGACTTCGACAGCAACATCGCCTTCCAGGCGGCGGTTGAACTGGTGGTTGAAGGCACCAAACAGCCGAACGGCTACACCGAGCCGGTTCTGCACCGTCGTCGCCGCGAGTTCAAGGCTGCCAATGGCCTGTAACTAAGCGCTGACGCCGGACAACAAAAAAGCCCTGATCGAAAGATCAGGGCTTTTTTGTTACAAATCGGTACCTACACATCCATTCCCAATTCATGTTTGACCAGCGCCAACAGCTTGCCGGTATCGACAGGCTTGAGCAGAAAGTCGACCACGCTCAAGTGCATCGCAGCGATCGCATCTTCCACGTCAGCGTCACCGGAAACAATGATGATCGGCATCGCCGCCCGAACCGACTCACGAACCTGACGAATCAGGTCCAGACCATCGACATTTCCCATCCGCAGATCGGTGATCACCAGGCCAATCGATGGCGTCGTCTCCAACATCTTGAGTGCCGTTTCGCCACTGGCGGCAGTCATGCAGCGCACTCCGTCCAGGGCCAGAATCTCCGACAGCAACTCGCGCGCGTCTTTATCGTCGTCGACGATCAGCACCCGCTGCGGCGGCAGATCAGGTTCCAGCATGACGTCACTCAGCGCCTTGCGCTCGGCGTCACTCAAAATATCGTGGTCGGACATGACTTACTCTACGTTTTCATTTCTATTCCCTAGCACATCCGTCAGACATCGCTAAGCAGGCCTTCAATGTGCACTTTGTCGGAAAAGTTTCCTATAGCCAATGTAGGAGGTTTTTCCCACAGCTGCGTCAGACATTTCCCAAATACCGACAGCTTCACTGCCTACCTAGACTTACGTCCAATGGGCACCCCGCGCGCAGGGGCCGACCATGGCTCAGTCATCCGACAACAACAATTCAAAAAAACGACTGCGGTAATGGTTATGAGTAAAGAGGACGCCTTCACACAGGCAGGGAAAACCGCGGTGTTGCAGAACATCCAGGGCACGTTGCAATTCCTTCAGCGTTTCCCGCCCTTCAATCAAATGGAACACGCCCACCTGGCGTACCTCGTCGAGCAGTGCCAGCTGCGTTTTTATGCGCCCGGCGAGAGCATCCTCAAGCCCGCCGACGGCCCGGTTGAGCATTTCTACATCGTCAAGCAAGGCCGGGTCGTGGGTGAGCGTCCCCATACGGCCAAGGGCGGTACCGAAACCACTTTCGAAATCACCACCGGTGAGTGTTTCCCCCTCGCCGCGCTGTTGGGTGAGCGCGCGACGCGTACCGAACATCTGGCCTCCGAAGACACCTTTTGCCTACAGCTGAACAAGCTGGCGTTCATCAAACTGTTCGCGCTTTCCAACGCGTTTCGCGACTTTGCCCTACGCGGCGTGAGCAGCCTGTTGGATCAGGTCAACCAGCAAGTCCAGCAAAAAGCCGTGGAAACCCTCGGCACCCAGTACTCGCTCAATACCCGCCTGGGCGAATTGGCCATGCGTCATCCGGTGACCTGCAGCCCGACCACTCCACTGCGTGAAGCCGTGACCCTGATGCATGAGCAGCAGGTCGGCAGCATTGTGGTGGTCGACGAACATAAAGCGCCGCTGGGGATTTTCACCCTGCGCGACCTGCGCCACGTGGTGGCCGGCGGCACTAACGATTTCAACGAAGCCATCGAGCGCCACATGACCCAGGCGCCGTTTTACCTGTCGCCGGACCACAGCGCCTTCGATGCGGCGATTGCCATGACCGAGCGGCACATCGCCCACGTCTGCCTGGTGAAGGATCATCGCCTGTGTGGCGTGGTTTCGGAACGTGATCTGTTTTCCCTGCAACGGGTCGATCTGGTGCATCTGGCGCGCACTATCCGCAGCGCCAAGAAGGTGGAGAATCTGGTCGCGATGCGCGGCGAGATCGGCCAACTGGTGGAGCGCATGCTGGCCCACGGCGCCTCTTCAACCCAGATCACGCACATCATCACCCTGCTCAACGACCACACCGTGTGCCGGGTGATCGAACTGACCCTCGCCGAGAAAGGCGACCCCGGCATTCCGTTCAGCTGGCTGTGCTTCGGTAGCGAAGGCCGCCGCGAGCAGACGCTGCACACCGATCAGGACAACGGCATTCTGTTCGAAGCCCGAGACGCGGCCCACGCCGCCGAGATTCGCGGCAAATTGCTGCCCATTGCCCAGCAGATCAACCAGAGCCTGGCGCTCTGCGGTTTCACCCTGTGCAAGGGCAACATCATGGCCGGCAACCCTGAGCTATGTCTGTCCCGGGCCGAGTGGTCACGACGTTTTGCGGCTTTTATTCGCGAGGCAACGCCGGAGAACCTGCTGGGTTCGAGCATCTATTTCGACTTGCGGGTGGTCTGGGGCGACGAGCAAGGTTGCGAGCAGCTGCGTCAGGGCATTCTCGATCAAGTGAATGACAACCGACTGTTCCAACGGATGATGGCCGAGAACGCCCTGCGCAACCGTCCGCCCGTAGGACGTTTCCGTGAGTTCGTACTGGCTCGCAAGAATGGCGAGAAAGCCACCCTGGATTTGAAAGTCCAGGGGCTTACGCCGTTTGTCGACGGTGCACGACTGCTCGCGTTGGCCCATGGGGTCGACGCGAACAACACGCTGGAGCGCTTTCGCCAACTGGTGGACAAAGAAGTGATTGAACGGCTGGACGGTGCCGCGTACGAAGAGGCCTATCACTTCATCCAGCAAACCCGCATGCAGCAACATCAGCTACAGACCCGGGAGAATCTGCCCTACTCCAACCGGGTCGACCCCGACAGCCTCAATCATCTGGATCGACGGATCCTGCGTGAATCCCTGCGCCAGGCACAACGCCTGCAAAGCAGCCTGGCCCTGCGGTATCAGCTATGAGCCTGTTTTCATGGCTGCGCCCGGCAGGTCCGAGCCTTCCCGGCGAACTCCAACAACGTCTGCAACGCTTGCCCTCGGCCGCAGAACTCAGCGAATGCAGCCTGCGCGAACAGCGCTGGGTGGTGCTCGACCTGGAAACGACCGGACTGAACCTGAACAGGGATCGAGTGTTGTCCATTGGCGCGGTGGTGATCGAGGACGGGGCCATCGACTTCAGCCAGCAGTTCGAACGCACGTTGCAATGCGCCGACATGAAGTTGGCGCCCAGCGTGTTGATCCATGGTCTGGGGCCGAGTGCGATTGCCGCGGGCAGCGATCCGGCTCAGGCCCTGGTCGAATTCATGGAGTTCGTCGGCGACAGCCCGGTGCTGGCATTTCATGCGCCTTTCGATCAACACATGCTCGGGCGCGCCTTGAAAGACCATCTGGGTTACAAGCTGCAGCATCCATTTCTGGATGTGGCCGATATCGCGCCGCTGCTTTGCCCTCAGGCGCACATTCGCGATGCCGGGCTGGATCAGTGGATCGACTGGTTCAAACTGGAAGTGTTCGAACGCCACAATGCCAGTGCCGATGCGTTGGCCACCGCTGAGCTGGCGTTGATTCTGTTCAGCCGGGCGCAGCAGTTGCAGATTCATAGCCCGTTGAATCTGCAGCAGCGGATGAATCAGTGGAAGCGGCGGCAGCGAGCGCCTTCTTTCTAACAGCCACCGCAATTCTTTGTAGCAGCTGCCGAAGGCTGCGTTCGGCTGCGAAGCAGTCGTCAACCCTGCCCGCGAGGTTCACCTGATGCACCGCGGTGACTGATTTTACGACTGCTGCGCAGCCGAACGCAGCCTTCGGCAGCTGCTACAAGGTGCCGTGCGGGTCAAAATCTGGTTTCCCCCACCCGACCAGCGCCAATTGCTTACCTCCCCCACCTCTGCCACAATCGCGAACAATTCTCGTTAGTTAATACTTCCCAATCGGTGATGCTGCGTGTCGTCAGTCCAAAGCCCTCAAAGTGAGCTCGTTGGTGCGTTGTATCGCGACCATCGCGGTTGGCTATTGGCCTGGCTGCGACGCAATGTGGCCTGTCCGCAACGGGCCGAAGACCTGAGCCAGGACACTTTCGTGCGTTTGCTGGGTCGTGAAGAACTCAAGGAGCCGCGCGAACCGCGCGCGTTTCTGGTGGCGATTGCCAAGGGGCTGCTGTTCGACTATTTCCGCCGCGCCGCGCTGGAACAGGCCTACCTCACTGAACTGATGCTGATCCCCGCAGGTGAACAACCGTCGGTGGAGGAACAGCAACTGATCCTCGAAGACCTCAAAGCCATCGACCGCCTGCTCGGCCAGCTCTCAAGCAAGGCCCGGGCAGCGTTTCTCTATAACCGTCTCGACGGCCTCGGCCACGCCGAAATCGCCGAGCGCCTGGGTGTGTCAGTACCGCGGGTGCGTCAGTATCTGGCCCAAGGCATTCGTCAGTGCTACATCGCGTTGTACGGTGAGCCGGTATGAGTCCGGTCAGCTCCAAACCCGTCTCGGCGCAGGTGCTGGATGCCGCGATTGCCTGGCAGTTGTCCCTGGACTCCGGCAACCCGGTGGATCGTGAAGAGTTCGCCAAATGGCACGCCGCCCACGAAGAACATGCGCGGGCCTGGCGCCAACTGGGCATGCTCGACCAGCGCTTCAGCGTTGCCAACGGCCCGGCCCGCACCGCGTTACTGCAATCGCGCGAAAGCATTCGCCGGCGCGTGCGCAAACTCGGCAGCGGCGTGGCCAGTATCGTTGCGGTGATCGGGCTGGCGTTGTTCGCCGGTGATCGTTATCTGCCGATCGACTATTGGCTGGCCGACCAACGCACCGCCACCGGTGAGCAACGCACCCTGCGCCTGACCGACGGCACGCTGATCAACCTCAACACCCACAGTGCCGTGGATGTGCGTTTCGATGAAAAACAACGGCGGATCATCCTCCAGGAAGGGGAAATACTCGTCGAAACCGGCCATGGCGACGCCCGGCCGTTTATCGTCGAAACCCGCGAAGGCAGCCTGCGCGCGTTGGGGACAAGGTTCCTGGTCAAGCGCGAAGAAGAAGGTACGCGCCTGAGCGTGCTGAAATCGGCGGTGGCGGCCCACCCCGAGTCGAGTCCTGAAGAGCAGATTCTGCGTGAAGGCCAGCAAGTCCTGATGCGCAGCAATGGCCTGGGGCCGATCGTCGCGCTCAACCTCGGCGCCGATGCCTGGACCCGCGGCATGCTGGTGGTGGACAACACACGGCTGGAAGACCTGGTCCATGAACTCGGTCGGTATCGACGCGGGTATCTTGGCGTTGCGCCAGAAATCGCCAACCTGCGAATCACCGGCAGCTTCCCCCTGCACGACACCGATCTGGCCCTGAGCGCCCTGCTGCCAACCCTGCCGGTGCAAATCGAACAGCACACGCCGTGGTGGGTGACGGTAGCGGCGAAGAATGAGATCAAGTGATCGCGCCACAAACGATCACTTACTGAATCGAAATTATTTCCAATCAGCCCTATCACTTTTGAATTCTCGTTCGGCACCTAGGCAATTGAGAAATATTTCCATTCAGGAGCCGCTGTATGTCCCGTTCGCTAGACACCTTGTTGCGCCCCAGTTTGCTGGCGATTGCCATTGCCCTTTGCGCCCCACTGGCCAGCGGTCAACTGATCGCCGCTGAACAGGCGTCCAGCGTTCGCGCCTACAACCTGCCGGCCGCGCCCTTGACCAGCATCCTGAACCAGATCGCCAGCCAGGCCGGCCTGGCGCTGTCGTTGAATCCTTCACTGGCAGCGGGCAAGACCTCGGCCCCGGTCAAAGGCCAGTTCGACGCAGCCGGCGCCCTGCGCGAAGCCTTGCGCGGCACCGGTCTGCAACTGGAACAGAGCAACGCTGGCACTTATAGCCTGGTGGCCGTGCCTGAAGGCGTGATGGCCCTGCCGGAAACCGCCGTCATTGGTGTGGAAAACACCGAAAGTGCCTGGGGACCGGTACAAGGTTACCTGGCGACCCGCACCGCCGCCGGCACCAAGACCGATACCGCGCTGGTCGAAGTACCGCGCTCGATTTCGATCGCCACCCGCGAGCAAATGGACGACCGCAATGTGCATAGCCTCGATGACGCCGTGCGCTACATGCCCGGCATCGTCGCCAGCAGTTACGGCAGCGACACCCGTGCCGACTGGTTGCGCGTACGGGGTTTCGAACCAACGCAATTCCTCGATGGCCTGCCCCTGCCAAAAGGCGTGTACGCCAACCCGAAACAGGAAACCTGGAACCTCGATCGCCTCGCCCTGCTGCGCGGCCCGGCCTCGTCGGTTTACGGCCAGACCCCGCCAGGCGGCTTGCTGGACATGGTCAGCCGTCGCCCCAGCGCCGAGTCGAACAATGAAATCCAAGTGCAATACGGCAGTGACAACCATCGCCAGATCAACTTCGCCAGCACCGGCAAGATCGACGACGAAGGCCAGTTCCTCTACGGTTTGAGCGGTGTGGTACGCGACAGCGGCACGCAGATCGACCACGTCGACAACAAGCGCTACAACATCGCGCCGGGCCTGACCTGGAACCTCGACGAAGACACCCGGTTCACCCTGCTGACGCAATTCACCCGCGACGATACCGGCATCACCAGCCAGTTCCTGCCGGTGCAAGGCACCAGGATTCATTCGCCGCTCGGCAAGATTTCCCATCACAAAAACCTCGGCGACCCTGACTGGGAATTCTACGACCGCACCTACTACGCGCTGGGCTACGCCTTTGAACATCGCTTGAATGATGTCTGGCAGTTCAAGCAGAACCTGCGCTACACCAAATCGGACCTGTCCTTCCAGGCCCTCACCCCCGGCGCCTACCCGTTCACCCAGGTCGATGCCGAAGGCAACGTTGGCCGCTCGAGTACCAGTGTCGACGAGGACATCAGCCAGTTCGCCGTGGACAACAACTTCCAGGGCGACTTCGCCACCGGCGACATCCACCACACCCTGCTGATCGGCCTCGATCACCAGCGCACCAACACCCACTACACCTCGATCTTCGGTGACGGTCTGACCACCAACGTCAACAACCCGATCTATGGCCAGCCCATCGTTCGTCCGCCGCGTTCGGCGGCGTTTTATGACTACGACCAGAAGACTTACCAGACCGGACTGTATGTCCAGGACCAGATGGCCCTCGACCAATGGCGTCTGACGTTGGGTGGTCGTGAAGACTGGGTCCACACCGGCACCAGGTTCTTCAACAAGGGCGATGCCACCAACACCGAGCGCGACAAGAACTTCAGCGGCAACGCGGCGATCAGCTACGTGTTCGACTCGGGCTTCGTGCCTTATCTGTCCTACGCCGAGTCGTTCCAGCCGACCAGCAACGCCACGGCATCGCCGACCGATTCGTTCAAACCGACTGAAGGCGAACAGTGGGAACTGGGCATCAAGTACCAACCGCCTGGCAGTAGCACCCTGCTGACCGCTGCGGTCTACGACCTGACCCAGAAAAACGTCTCCGTCACCACGACCAACGCGAACAACGTTTCGATCACCAACCAGACCGGTGAAGTGAAAGTCAAAGGTCTGGAACTGGAAGCCGTCTCCGACGTCACCGAGAACCTCAAAGTCATCGCCGCTTACACCCTGGCCAAATCCGACGTGCAGAAAGGCGATTTCAAAGGCAATCGCCTGCAACTGATGCCTAACCAGCAGGCTTCGCTGTGGGCCGATTACACCTGGCACAACGGCGTGTTGGACGGTTTCGGCATCGGCGCCGGCGCTCGCTACACCGGCAACACCTACGGCGACCAAGGCAATACCTCGCTCGGCAAGGCTGACGCCTACACCGTGTTCGACGCCGCGGTTCATTACGACCTGGGCCGTCTGGACAACAGCCTCAAAGGCGCCTCCCTTGCACTGAACGCCACCAACCTGTTCGACAAGGACTACATCTCCACGTGCGACAGTTTCTACTGCTACTACGGCGATCAACGCAGCGTCGTCGCCAGTGCCACTTACACGTGGTAATGGCCTGACCTGACACGCCCAAGTCCCGAGCCGTCCGACATGGACGGCTCTGGTATTTCTGAAGGCCATGAAATGAAAAGCAAAACAATTCGCCGCTGGTCCTGCGTCCACACCTGGACCAGCCTGATCTGCACCGTGTTCCTGCTGATGCTCGCGCTGACCGGCCTGCCATTGATCTTTCACCACGAGATCGACCACTTGCTGGGCGATGCCGCTGAATTGAAGGCAATGCCGGCGGACACCCCGCTGCTGAATTTGCAGCAGTTGGTGCAGGCGGCTGAAAAGCATCGTCCCGGCGAGGTCATGCAGTATTTCGGCTTTGACGAAGAAGAGCCCAATGCCGCGATTGCGATCATGGCGGCCACCGCCGGCACTGAACCGAATTCGTCTCACACCTTCATGCTCGACGCCCGCACCGGCGAAGCGCTGGAGATGCCGTCGGCCAATGGCGGCTTCATGATGATCATGTTGCGCCTGCACGTGGACATGTTCGCCGGCCTGCCGGGCAAGTTGCTGCTGGCGTTCATGGGCATTCTGTTCGTGGTGGCGATTGTCTCCGGGACGGTGCTGTACCTGCCGTTCATGCGCCGTTTGAAATTCGCCACCGTGCGTCAGGATAAATCCACCCGCCTGCGCTGGCTCGATCTGCACAATTTGATCGGCGTGGTGACTTTGACCTGGGCCTTGGTGGTCGGCGTCACCGGCGTCATCAGCGCCTGCGCCGACCTGCTGATCGCCGCGTGGCGCAACGATAGCCTGAGCGTGATGGTCGCGCCGTACCGCGACGTGCCGCCACTGACACAACTGGCGCCCGCGAGCGACTTACTCGACATCGCCAAGGAAGTCGCACCCGGCATGCAGCCGGACTTCATCGCCTTCCCCGGCACACGCTTCTCCAGCGAACACCATTACGCAGTGTTCATGAAAGGCAGCACTCACCTGACCTCGCACCTGCTGACACCGGTGCTGATCGACGCCAGTACCCTGCAAGTCACCGCCGTGGCCGAGCGCCCGTGGTACATGGACGCCATGGGCATGTCACAACCGTTGCACTTCGGTGATTACGGCGGCCTGCCGATGAAGATCCTCTGGGCGACCCTGGATGGGCTGACCATCATCGTCCTCGGTAGCGGGGTTTACCTGTGGGTGGTGCGGCGCAAGGCGGCGAAACCGGTGTTCGAGAACGCGGAGAGTCCAGCATGAGGCCGCGGCAGTCGAATTTCTGGAAGGTCTTCTCCACCCCTACAGTCATCGCCCTGCTCAGCGCGGCGGGTTTGTTTGCCGCGTTGCTGGGGGATGGCGTGTGGGACGCATTGAGCTGGTTGGGCCTGGGCGTTCCCGCAATCCTCGCCCTGCGCGGCCTGCTGCAAGGCCGCTAAAACAGGGGTTAGGCATTTACTTCGATCTTGAGCTCCCGGATCAACGCGCTATGCTGCCCGGCACTGCCCCATACCGAGACGCTGCCATGTCCGCCCCCAGCATGACCCTGTTCCACAACCCGCTGTCGCCCTTCGTTCGCAAAGTCATGGTGCTGCTGCACGAAACCGGTCAACAGGACCGCGTGGCGCTGCAAGACTGCGTGCTCACACCGGTCAGCCCGGACCTGATACTCAACGAAGACAATCCGCTGGGTAAAATTCCGGCCTTGCGCCTGGCCGATGGCAATGTCATCCATGACAGCCGGGTGATCCTCGATTACCTCGACCATCAGCACGTCGGCAACCCGCTGATACCGCGCGACGGCTCGGCCCGCTGGCGTCGCCTGACCCTGGCCTCCCTGGCTGACGGGATCATGGACGCTGCGGTGCTGATTCGTTACGAAGTCGCCCTGCGTGCCCCGGAAAAACACTGGGACGAATGGCTCGATGGCCAGCGCGACAAAATTCGTCGCGGCCTGGCATTGCTGGAAGCGGACGCGATTGCCGAGCTGACCAGCCATTTCGATGTGGCGGCGATCAGTGTTGCCTGTGCGTTGGGTTACCTGGATTTGCGCCATCCGGATCTGGAATGGCGCACGGTGAATCCGAAGCTGGCGTCCTGGTATTTTGAGGTGAGTCAGCGGCCGTCGATGGTGGCGACTATGCCGAAGGTTTAGATTTTCACTGGTTGTCCGGGCCTCATCGTCGGAACGCCGCCCGGAGCAAGCCCGCTCCCACAGTTGATCGGTTGTGTGCACGAATTTTGTGTCCACTGCAGATCCCTTGTGGGAGCGAGCTTGCTCCGGGCGGCGTTCCGACGATGGCACCACAGCGGATCCACTGGAAACATCACCGCAATCCGCGTCGCCAACTCTTTCCCTTCTCGCTGATCCTCGCGCAACCCCAACCACCGGCTCATTCCACAGCCCCGATATCAAACGCCAGCGGCTTGGCCGACTTCTGCCCTACCCCATACCAGTCCAGCTTGCGGGTCAGCACCATAAACACGCCCAACAACCCGAACAACAGCAGCGAACCCATCAACAACGCGTAATCCTCGGCACTCAGCAAGCCATAGAGCAAGCCATACAACGCCGCCAATCCTGCCGAAAAACTCAAGCCGTGACGCACACTGCGCAGCACATGGCAGACATAAAAACCGATCAACAACACACAGCCGCCCGCCGACAGCAGGTACGCCAGGGCAAAGCCGATGTGCTCGGACAGCGACAGCAACAGCAGGTAGAAAAACGCCAGGGCCACGCCCACCAGCGCGTACTGCACCGGGTGTACCGCCAGGCTTTTCAGCACTTCGAAGAGGAAGAACCCGGCGAAGGTCAGGACGATAAACAGCAACGCATATTTGATCGCCCGATCACTCTTCAGGTACTGATCCACCGGATCGATGAAGCTCACCCCGAAACTGCGGCCGGTGTAGGCTTCGCAACCGTCGCCGGATACGCAGCTGCTCAAGGCCTCTTGCAAATTGGTGGAGAAAAACGAGGTCTGCCAGTTGGCGGTGAAACCCTGATCGCTGACTTCACGCTGGGCCGGCAGGTAGTTGCCGATGAAACTCGGATGCGGCCAATTGGCGGCCAGCGAAACCTTGCTGGTCTTGCCTACCGGGAGGATCTGTAACTGACCAGTGCCTTGCAAACGCAGGTCAAAACCGAAGGCCAGTTCCGTGGCTTGCTTCGCGTTGAGCGCCGGCAGGGTGACATGCACGCCTTCCCCCAACCAACCCACCTGACTGCCGGGAACGAAGTCGAGTGTCTGGCCATTGAGCTCAAGTTTCAGGGCGTTTTCGATGCCGCGAATGTCGCTGATCCCGACCGCCAAAAACGGTTGGTCAAACTGGTAATCGGCGAAATCCTCCTTGATACCCAATTGAGCCGGGACCGAAAAATGCCCGCTGATGCGGTTGTCCGCATGAAACAGACGCGCCTCATAAATGCCCCGAGAACGCAGTTCCGTCTGGACCTTGCAGTCGAGCTCGAAGCGCTCCGGGAGGAAATACAAACGGCCGCGTTCTTCACCCACTTCCTGGTAACGCTGGTTGGTTTTTTCATTGAGCTTCCAGCTGCGCACCACTTTGCGATACGGCACCACCATCAGCGGCCCGCTCAGTTGCTGGCTGAAGCTGGAACTACGGGCGATGTCTTCGAGGACACCATCGCGCAGTTGCTGGCGGTCCTGGATCACGCCGTTAATCATCAGAAGCGGGATCAGCAACAACAGAATCAGAAGGGCAATTGCCCCGAGTTTTAGGGTCAGGCTGCGGTTCATGGGACTCTCCCTGTTTGGATGGGGAGAGTCTGGGATCGGTGTGTGGGTAATTTATGGGAGGAATGTGGAGAGTGTGTGGAGACTGACGCTAAGGCAGGTGCAACATGACCTGTACGCCGTCGTCGACATTACCGATGCTCACCGCTCCACCATGCAACTTGATCACTTCTTCAACAAAATTAAGCCCCAACCCCGTGCTCTTGCGCCCACTGTCCGGTCGCGGCAGGGAATAGAAACGCTCGCTCAGTCGCGGCAGCGCATAGTCGGGAATCGCCTCAGCCTGGTTGAACAACCTGAACTCAATTTGCTCCCCAATGCGCTCAGCACTGAATCGCAGCAAGCCCTGAGCCGGGGTGAAATCCAAAGCGTTCTCCAGCAGATTGCCCAGCGCCTGACGCAACAGGAACGGTTCACCGGTCAGCACCAGGTCCGCTGCAATGCTTTGTTCCACCCGCAACTGCCTGCCTTCGATGCGCGCCGCCTGAGCGTTCAGCAATTCATCGACCAACTTCGCCAGCGGCACCGCCACCTGCTCCTCCAGTCCTTGGCGTTGCTCGACCTGGGCCAGATTCAACAGACGTTCGATCAACTGCTGCATCCGCGCGCTTTCACTGTCGATGTTGCTGACAAAACGCTGCTGCTGGGCCAGCGGCATCTCGCCTTGCAGCAACTCCGCCGCGCCGCGAATCGCCGCCAGTGGGCTTTTCAGTTCGTGGGTCAAGGTGTGCACGTAACGCTCGACATAGGCTTTGCCTTCAAGTTGCGTGCGCATCTGCTCCACCGCCGTCGCCAGTTGCTCCAGCTCACCGCCACGGTAGTGCGGAACCTCGACCCGTCGGCCTTCACTGACTGCCTGAGCGTAAGCAGTCAGCCGCCGCAGCGCCGCGCTCAACCACCACGACAACAGCGCGCCAAACAGCAGACCGAGGCCAATCAACCCGCCCCCCCAGGCAAGCAATCGCCGTTCGGTGCGATCAACGTAAGGCTGCAACGAGCTATTGGGTTTGGCGACGGTGACCACGCCAATGATCTGGCCGTTGTCGCGAATCGGCGCGCCGACATGCATGACCGAGGAGTTAGGATCGTCCGGATCGCTACGGCTGGAACGAGCGCCGTATTCGCCACGCAGGGTCAGTAAAACGTCATTCCAGCGCGAGTAATCCTGCCCCACGGCCACACCGCTGGAGTCCAGCACCACAACGCCCTTGGCATCGGTGACGTAGATCCGGTGATTGACCTGATTCTTCTGCAAGCCCCAGATGCTCGCCTTCGGTTGCCGCTCACCATAAGCCTTGAGCAGTTCGGGCCAGCGGTTCTGATTCAGGGTGCCGGCCTTGAAGTCATCACGCAGGATTTCGGCCATGAGATTGGCGGTGTCGACCAGGGTTTCTTCGGTGGACTGGCGCACGCCGGGACGGATTTCCTCCATCACGGTGTTCAGCACGAAGTAACCGGTCAGGCCGATAAACAGCACATAAACCAGAAAAATCCGAATCCCCAGCGGCATCAGCTACGCCCCGGGCTGTAGCTGTAACCGACGCCGCGATGGGTCTGGATCGGTTCCGCGTCGGCCTTCACCAGACGCAATTTGGCGCGCACGCTTTTGATGTGGCTGTCGATGCTGCGCTCGTAACCGGCATCGGCGGCGACGCCCAGCGCATCGAGCAATTGCTCGCGGCTGAAGACGCGTTCGGGTTGGTCCAGCAGGCATTGCAGCAGACGGAACTCATGGCGAGTGAGGGTTAGAAACTCACCGCGGTAGCTGATCTGCACCCGTTCGCTGTCGATGCGAAACAGCGCCGATGCCACTTCGGCGGTCGCTCGCGGCGCCATGCGTTTGAGAATCGCCCGGACCCGCGCCGCCACTTCCCGTGGGCTGAACGGCTTGACCACGTAATCGTCGGCACCGATTTCCAGGCCCACGACGCGATCGATTTCAGCATCACGGGCACTGAGGAAGATCACCGGCACTTCGCTGAAACGCCGCAACTGCTTGCAGGTCTCGAAGCCGCTGATGTCCGGCAGACCAATATCGAGAATGATCAGGTCTGCCGGGGTCTGGCGCTGATACTCAAGCGCAGCAGCGCCAAGGCTCGCCCAGGTGGTGGTGAAGCCCTCGCCCTGCAAGGCGAAAATCAGGGTGTCGGCAATCGCCGCTTCGTCTTCGACAATCAGGATATGAGGCATGGCGTCCGAGCCCGGGAGTTAAGTGGGCGAACGGTGCCCCAAGGCTCACGTCACGTCAATGAGACCACTTGAAATCAGCAGTCGGGTTTGTCCGCCGTAAAGCGCCGTGCCGGGTTCACTGCCGCGCCGAACTCACGCAAGGCTTTGGCACCGATCAACAAAGGGTAGTTAAAGCTGCTGCGGTCGGTGAGGTTGACCTCCACGGTGCGCTTGACGTTGCCCAGGCACAGTTCCAGATCGACCACCGGACGTTTGGTGGGTGCGACGGCTTCCTTGTCATCATCGTCTTCTTCGGAGCGGGTCTTGATCTTGCTGATCCGCGCGACCTTGTGTTCGTAGACCTTGTTGCTCGCGCCTTTGGTGGCGAGGCGGAAACGCACCCACTCGTCGCCGTCACGGGTAAAGGTTTCGATGTCTTTGGCCGAGAGCGACGCGGTCAGGGCGCCGGTGTCCATCTTGGCCTTGAGGACTTCGCCACCGATTTCCGGCAGCGCGATGTATTCGTAGCGCCCGTACAGGGTCGGCTCAGCGGCCAGGACCGGCAGGGCCACGAGGGAAAGCAGTGCAAGGAGGGATTTCACGTAATGGGCTT
This sequence comes from Pseudomonas sp. UYIF39, assembly GCF_029963765.1. Classification (GTDB taxonomy): domain Bacteria; phylum Pseudomonadota; class Gammaproteobacteria; order Pseudomonadales; family Pseudomonadaceae; genus Aquipseudomonas. The sequence goes on along the minus strand of NZ_JALBYU010000014.1, from coordinate 50,541 downwards.
CCTTGAGAAGTGGGCGGCGGGATTTTAGACCGTTGTTGAGTAGATCGTTCCCAGGCTCTGCGTGGCGATCGGTGTAGAGAGGTTAGCGGTTAAAAGGTGAAACATTCGTCGTCACCGATTTGGCCTATCGCCTGAGCGCATCGACGCGTTGCGCGCCGAGCGCCGCTGAATCAGGTACCGGTGCCTGCGCCCCAGATCCCGCCCAGGTTTGTCAGCAGCGAACCGCCGACGCCCTGCTGACCGAAAAATTGCAGAAGCACGGGGGCAAACAGGCCGATCATGCTGGTGTCCATGCCCAATGCGCTGAAGGCACTGTTCAGGTCGTTGGCGTTATTTACGTTGCCCAGGACGTTGTCCAGACCTGCCGTTGTACCGGACGAGCCAAGCAAGCCGCTGAGGACGCCCAGTCCACCGCCACCGGACAGTAAGTCGATTCCGGGCACGCTTTTGGCCAACTCCGAGTAGTCGGTCGAACTCAATTGATTCTTCGCCAGACCGAGCATCGCCCCGGCACCGCCAATGGCTTGTTGTGACGTCACGTTCAATTGGCTGAGCGCACTCAGCAGATCGGCCGTCTGCGCGGTCGACGCGGGCGCGGCGGCGTCATCGTCCTGCGTGCCGGAGATGGCATTGGCCGCATCGAACAGGTTGAACTGAGCAAAGACCGGACTGGCCGCCAGACACATCAGCGAAGCCAGTGCAAAACCGCGTGAAATCTTCATCCAGACATCCTCAGGGGCCATGAAAACCGCCCGGCAATGGGCGGCGAAAAATCCTGTTTTGGACTGGTATCCAAGGGGATTGTTCCCAGCCTTGGCGAGCCCCTGACGAACAGTCGAAAAAGAATTGACCGACGCTGCATCCAGTCTGGCCCCGCCCGCGTATATCAAGCACGGACAGACACTCCTGGCCGATTCCCTTCACGAGGATCATCACCATGAAATGCACTTCGATCAAAACGCCGTTGATTGCCAGCCTGCTGACCCTGGCCCTTGGCGGCGGATTCGCCATGAACACCGTGCAAGCGGCAGACACGAGCCACGCGGTCATCGTCGGCGGCCAGAGCATGATGCCGAGCAAGGACATCATCGATAACGCGGTGAACTCCGCCGACCACACCACCCTCGTCGCCGCCGTGAAAGCCGCTGGCCTGGTGGATACCCTCAAGGGCAAAGGCCCGTTCACCGTGTTCGCCCCGGTCAACTCGGCCTTCGCTGCGCTGCCGGCCGGCACTGTCGATACCCTGCTCCAACCCGCCAACAAGGCGACCCTGACTCACGTCCTCACCTACCACGTGGTCGCCGGGAAACTCGACATGATGACCCTGGCCGAGAAGATCAAGGCCGGTGGCGGCAAGGCCGAACTGACCACCGTCGCAGGCGGCAAGCTGTGGGCGATGATGAACGGCCCGCACAACATCACGATCAAGGATGAAAAAGGTGACGTCGCCGACATCACCACCTATGACGTGTACCAGTCCAACGGCGTAATTCAGGTCATCGACAAAGTACTGATGCCGAAAAGCTGAAGGATGCCGCCGACCCTGCGCATCGGGGTCGGCAGTTTTCCGAGGTGACCGCCCGTGAATGGAACAACCGCGCACAGTGAACTAACCTCTGCCTGCAACCGGCACCTCACACAGCCCACCTCGATTGCCTGGAGAACTGCTATTCCCACCGCCGACGCCGATCAGCTCAGGCAGCTTCTGGCCCAGTGTTCACTGGGCGACCGCCGCGCTTTCGAGACGCTTTACCGTAGCGTCGGCCCACGGCTGCATGGCGTAGCGCTGCGTTGCATGGGGCGACCGGACCTGGCTGAAGAAGTGCTGCAGGAAAGCTTCGTACGCATCTGGAACAACGCCTCGCGCTATGAGGCGCATTTGTCGGCGCCGCTGACCTGGATGATCAACATCACCCGTCATCAGGCCATCGATCAGTTGCGCAAACACCGCGACCGGCCGTTAAGCGACCTTGAAGAACAGGCGCTGGTGGATGAAAGCCCATCGGCCCACGAACAGCTCAGCAGTGCCCGTGAGGCCAACGCCTTGAACCGCTGCCTGGAAAGCCTTGAAGGTATGCAGCGTCAATCGATCACCGTGGCTTACTTTCAGGGGTTGTCCTGCTCTGAACTCGCCGATCACCTGGCCGCGCCGTTGGGCTCGGTGAAATCCTGGATCCGCCGCGGTATGGAGCGACTGCGCAGGTGCCTTGAATCATGAACTATCAAACCCCGACCCTGCGCCGCGCCCTCGCCGCCGATTACGCCATTGGCTTGATGCCTTCTGCTGCTCGTCGGCGTTTCGAACAGTTGTTGCTGGAAGACGCAGCATTGCGCGCGGAACTGGCGCAGTGGCAGCAAAGCCTGGTCAGTTTGACCGAAGCGCTGCCCGAGCAGCCAGTGCCGGAACGGGTGTGGGAAGGCATCACCGCGCGAATCGAACCTCAACTGCTGCACATGCCGGAAAAACGTCGACTCTGGAGCTGGTTGCGAGTGACGGCTGCAGTTTGCTCGCTGGTGATCGCCGTGACGCTGGGTGTGATCTATAACCGCGACAGCGCGCGTTACAGTGCCACGCTGCTGACGGCCGACGCGCAACCGGCGCTAAAGGTTGAAGCGCACGAGAACTACCTGAAGGTCGAGCCCCTGACTCTGGCGGCGGTTGATCCGGGGCGAAGTCTGGAGTTGTGGGCGATTCCGGCGGATGGCAAGCCGATTTCCCTTGGTGTGATTCCGGCTGACGGTAAGGGACGCGTAGAGTTGAGCAATGCGCAGAAGACGCTGATCGGCAAGCCGATTGCGCTGGCGGTGAGCCTTGAGCCGAAGGGCGGTTCGCCTACGGGGCAACCGACTGGGCCGGTGTTGTATCAAGGGGCGTTGGCAGCCCTTTAATGATCGATCCAGCCATAAAAAACGGCGACCCGAGGGTCGCCGTTTTGCTTTGCGTGAAGCCTTACGCTGCGCTGAACAGTTTGTGCGGATCGATCACAAACTTCTTCGGCACGCCCGCGTCGAACTCGCCATAACCACGTGGCGCGTCATCCAGGCTGATGACTTCCACGCCAACGATGTCGGCAATATGGATACGGTCCCACATGATCGCCTGCATCAGCTGGCGGTTGTACTTCATCACTGGCGTCTGGCCAGTGTGGAAGCTGTGGGATTTGGCCCAGCCCAGACCGAAGCGGATGCTCAGGCTGCCCATCTTCGCGGCGGCGTCGACTGCACCCGGATCTTCAGTCACGTACAGGCCAGGGATACCGATTTTGCCCGCCACGCGAACAACGCCCATAAGGGAGTTGAGCACGGTAGCCGGAGCCTCGTGTTTCACGCCGTCATGGCCATGACCGCGCGCTTCGAAGCCTACGGCGTCGACGGCGCAATCCACTTCTGGCTCGCCCAGCAGTGCAGCGATCTGTTCGTGCAGCGGGGTGTCCAGGGACAGGTCGGCAATTTCGAAACCCTGAGCCTTGGCGTGCGCCAGGCGGACGGTGTTGACGTCACCGATGATCACCACCGCCGCGCCCAACAGGCGAGCGGAAGCGGCGGCGGCCAGACCGACAGGACCGGCACCGGCGATGTAGACGGTGCTGCCTGGGCCGACGCCGGCCGTCACTGCGCCGTGGTAACCGGTCGGCAGGATGTCGGAGAGGCAGGTCAGGTCACGGATTTTTTCCATTGCGCGATCGCGGTCCGGAAGTTTCAGCAGGTTGAAGTCGGCATACGGCACCATCGCGTATTCAGCCTGACCGCCAGTCCAGTCGCCCATGTCGACATAACCGTAAGCACCGCCCGGACGCGCCGGGTTAACGCTCAGGCAAACACCGGTGTGCATTTCCTTGCAGGAACGGCAGCGTCCGCAAGCGACGTTGAACGGAACGGACACCAGGTCGCCGATTTGCAGGTTCTCGACGTCGCTGCCCTTCTCGATCACTTCACCGGTGATTTCGTGACCCAGTACCAGACCGGTTTGAGCCGTGGTACGACCGCGCACCATGTGCTGATCGGAACCACAGATATTGGTGGACACTACGCGCAGGATGACAGCGTGATTAATCTTCCTGCCGCGCGGGTCCTGCATTTTTGGATAGTCGATTTTCTGTATTTCGACCTGGCCGTTGCCGAGATACACGACACCACGATTACCGGACATGCTTTCACCTCGCTGTTGTTTTTATGTAGCGGTCGCGTCGCCATGGATCGGCGGCGCGTTGATTGCTCGGGTAGATCACTTTGGCAGTTAAAGAACAACCGTTCTGTTCGCGTTCAAAAACACTCGTCGTTCAATGTGATAACCAACAGCCCGTGCCAGGGTCAGCCCTTCGATATCCCGCCCTTTGGCGATCAAATCTTCCGGGTAATGACTGTGGTCCACGGCTTCTACGCCCTGGGCGATGATCGGGCCTTCGTCCAGGTCGTTGTTGATGTAGTGCGCCGTGGCGCCGACCAGTTTCACGCCCTTGTTGTAGGCCTGGTGATAGGGCTTGGCGCCCTTGAAACCCGGCAGCAGGGAGTGATGGATGTTGATCGCCTTGCCGTCGAGTTTGCGGCACAGCTCGGGCGACAGGACTTGCATGTAACGAGCAAGGATCACCAGTTCGGCGCCGGACTCTTCGATCACCTGCCAGACCTGACGCTCCTGGGACGGTTTGTCGTTCGGGTCCAACGGGAAGTGGTAGTACGGAATCTGGTGCCAGTCCGCCAACGGCTTGAGGTCCGGGTGGTTGGAAACCACGGCGGCCACGTCCATCGACAATTGGCCGATGCGCTGGCGGTAGAGCAAATCGTTGAGGCAGTGATCGGCCTTGGAAACCATGATCACAACTTTTGGCCGATAGTTCGGCTCGGTCAGCTCGAAGACCATGCCAAAGGCTTGACCACGTTCGGCCAAACCAGCGCGGAAGGCTTGTTCGTCGAAGCCGGCGGGCTGACGAAATTCCACACGAATGAAAAAACGGCCCGAAAGCCGATCATCGAAGGAATGGTGCTCGGTGACGTAGCAGCCCTGCTCGAACAGAAAGCGGGTCACCGCGTCCACGGTGCCGAGAACGCTTGGGCAGTCGGCGGTCAGAATCCATGTGTCTGGGGCGCGGCTCATAGTGCGGTGACTCCTGCTGCAACATCGTGATCAGAGAGAACTCTGTGGCGAGGGGATTTATCCCCTCGCCACAGTTGGGAACGATCATTACGCCTGGACGCTAAGCCCATATTCAGCGGCCGCATCCTGCAACCACAACCACCAGTAATCCGAGAAGCTGCGACGAATCAGCAGTTCCCAAGTGTCTTCGGCGGTATGGCGGATCACCAGTTGCGACTTGGCAAACACGGTTCCCACAGCCTTGCCGACCGGGAAGCTGTTGGGGTGCACGTCGTAGCTGGTGGACTTCATCAGCACCTGGCGCACATTCGGGCCGCTCAGTTCGAGGAGCTGCTGGCCGCCGCTGACGTTGGTGATCGCGATGTGCAGATCGCCCAGCGCTTTACGCAGTTTCTGCTCGGAGGCAAATTCTTCACCAGTCGGCACGATCAGCAGCCATTCATCCGGCCCCATCCATTGCAGGCTGGTTTCGCCTTTGACGACGACGGTCAGCGCACCCGGCAATTCGATACCGAGGGCTTTGTGCACACCGGCAGCGAAGGCAGCATCGTGACCATCGCCACGAATGGTCAGGTGGCCGAGGAGTTTTTTCTCACGCACGATCACGCCGGCGCTTTTACGGCCCTTGCCCACCAGGCTTGGCAGGCCTGCGTGATGCAGCGACGACTCGGCCTTGGCCCCAGTGGTTGGGCGTTGTTGGTAAACATTGGCTGCGGTCATAAAGCACCTGTCCTGAATTCTTTTTGTACTCCCTGTGGAAGCAGCGTTGCCGCCATCGCGAGCAAGCTCGCTCCCACAGGGAATCGCTGTGTCAGACGTTCTGGCGATCGCCTTTCGGATCGAAGAACACCGAAGAAACGATTTCCGCTTCGATCACGCTGCCATCGGCCAGCGGTGCGAACACGCGCTCACCGATCCGCTTCAAGCCACCCTTCACCACACCCATGGCAAACGAATAGCCGAGGGAGTTGTGCAAGTAGCTGGAGGTCACGTGACCGACCATGGTCATCGGGATCGCCTGCTTGGTGTTGAACACCAGTTGCGCCCCTTCCGGCAGCCATTTGGTCGGATCGATCGGCTTCAGGCCCACCAACTGTTTACGTTGATCACGCACGCAGTCTTCACGGTTCATGCCGCGCCAGCCAATCCACGAGAATGGTTTGGTGCGACCGACACACCAGCCCATGTTCAGGTCGTCCGGGGTCATCGAGCTGTCGGTGTCCTGACCGACGATGATGAAACCCTTCTCGGCCCGCAGCACGTGCATGGTTTCGGTGCCGTACGGGGTCAGGTTGTATTGCTTGCCGGCCTCGACGATTTTTTCCAGAACGCCCATGGCGTAGTCGGCCTGCACGTTGACTTCGTACGACAGTTCACCGGTAAACGAAATCCGGAACACCCGCGCCGGCACACCGCCGACCAGGCCTTCTTTCCAGGTCATGAACGGGAAAGCTTCGTTGCTCAGGTCGATGTCGGTGACTTCGCTGAGCAGCTTGCGGCTGTTCGGCCCGGACAAGGTCATGGTTGCCCAGTGATCCGTCACGGAAGTGAAGTACACCTTCAGCTCTGGCCATTCGGTCTGGGAGTAGATTTCCAGCCATTGCAGCACGCGTGCCGCGCCGCCCGTGGTGGTGGTCATCACGAAATGGTTGTCGGCGAGACAGGCGGTTACACCGTCGTCGAAGACCATGCCGTCTTCTTTGCACATCAGGCCGTAACGCGCCTTGCCCACGTCGAGCTTGGTCCAGGCGTTGGTGTAGATGCGGTTGAGGAACTCACGCGCATCCGGGCCCTGAATGTCAATTTTGCCCAGCGTCGAAGCGTCCAGCAGGCCGACGCTGTCGCGCACGGCTTTGCATTCGCGTTTCACGGCGGTATGCAGGTCTTCACCGTTTTTCGGGAAGTACCACGGACGTTTCCACTGACCGACGTCTTCGAACTCGGCGCCGTTCTTCACGTGCCAGTGATGCAGCGCGGTGAAACGCACCGGCTCGAAGATGTGCCCACAGTGACGGCCGGCCACAGCGCCGAAGGTGACCGGCGTGTAGTTCGGACGGAACATGGTGGTGCCCATCTGCGGGATGGTCACGTTCAGCGAACGGGCGGCGATGGCCAGACCGTTGACGTTGCCGAGCTTGCCCTGGTCAGTGCCGAAGCCCAGTGCGGTGTAGCGTTTGACGTGCTCGACCGACTCGAAGCCTTCGCGTGTCGCCAGTTCGATGGCGGCTGCGGTGACGTCGTTTTGCAGGTCGACGAATTGCTTCGGCGCACGTGCGGTGTTCTTTTCGTGTGGAACCTGGAACAGCGCCAGTGTTGGCTCTTCCAGACGGCTCAGGGCTTTCGGCAAGGTGCCTTCGACCACGCTGAAACCGGCTTCGCTGGCTGCGCGAGCGCCGCCTTCAAAACCATCGGCCAGGGAATCGCCGAGGCCATAGACGCCGTTGATGCCACCGACGCATACGCGTTTCTGCGGTGCTTCGCCCGGTACGAAACCGAGGATGTCTTCACGCCAGATCGGCTTGCCGCCCAAGTGCGACGCCAGGTGAACCACCGGGCTGTAACCGCCGGAGCTGGCAACCAGGTCGCATTCAAGCCACTCACCAGGACTGGTCACGGCGTGCGCTTTGACATCGATCGCGGCAACGCGAGCGGCGGTCACGTGCTTGCTGCCACGGGCCTCGATCACGGCGCTGCCGGTCAGGATGCGAATGCCTTTGGCGCGTGCTTCTTCAACCAGCGCACCACGCGGGTTGCTGCGGGCATCGGCGATGGCCACGACTTGCAGGCTGGCGTCGAGCCAATCCAGAGCAACGCGATAGGCGTGATCGTTGTTGGTCGACAGCACCAGTTTTTTGCCCGGTGCCACACCGTAGCGACGAATGTAAGTCGACACAGCGCCGGCGAGCATGTTGCCCGGCACGTCGTTGTTGCCGTAAACCAGCGGACGCTCGTGAGCGCCGGTCGCCAGCACGACACGCTTGGCGCGAACCCGGTGGATGCGCTGACGGACCTGGCCAATCGGAGCACGGTCGCCGAGGTGATCGGTCAGGCGCTCGTGAATGGTCAGGAAGTTATGGTCGTGGTAACCGTTGACCGTGGCGCGCGGCAACAGCAGCACGTCCGGGGTGTCTTTGAGCTCGGCGATGACGCTGGCGACCCATTCGGCGGCCGGTTTGCCGTCGAGGCTTTCGCGGGAATCGAGCAGGCTGCCGCCGAACTCTTCCTGTTCATCGGCGAGGATTACGCGCGCACCGCTACGGGCTGCTGCCAGTGCAGCGGCCAGGCCAGCGGGGCCACCGCCGACGATCAGCACGTCGCAGTGCTGGTTCATGTAGTCGTAGGTGTCCGGATCGTTCTCGGTCGGCGAGCGGCCAAGACCGGCGGCCTTACGAATGTACTTCTCGTAAGTCATCCAGAACGATTGCGGGTACATGAAGGTTTTGTAGTAGAAGCCCGGCGGCATCAGCTTGCCGCCGACCTTGCCGAGAATCCCCATCATGTCGTTGTTCACGCTCGGCCAGCCGTTGGTGCTGGTGGCGACCAGACCTTGATACAGCGCTTGCTGCGTGGCGCGCACGTTCGGGATCTGCGTGGCTTCGGTCGCGCCGATCTGCAGCACGGCGTTCGGCTCTTCGGCACCGGCGGCAAAGATGCCGCGCGGACGGGAGTATTTGAAGCTGCGACCGATGATGTCGACACCGTTGGCCAACAAGGCTGCGGCCAGGGAATCACCTTCAAAGCCTTTGTAGCTCTGGCCGTTGAAGGTGAAGCTCAGCACTTTGTTGCGGTCGATCCGTCCGCCGTTGGACAGGCGATTGATCTGGCTCATACCTTCTCTCCCAGAGCCGTGGCGGCCGCTTTCGGGCTATCGGTCTTGTCGGTGAATTGTGGCTTGGTGCCGATCTTGTAGGTTTCGAGAATCTCGTAGGTCACGGTGTCACGAGTGGCGTTGAAGTACTGACGGCAACCGGCGACGTGATCCCACAGTTCGTGGTGCAGACCGCGAGGGTTATCGCGGAAGAACATGTAGTCGCCCCACTCCTCGTCGGTGCAGTTGGTCGGATCCAGAGGGCGCGGGATGTGCGCCTGGCCGGATGCGTGGAATTCCTCTTCGGAGCGCAGTTCGCCGCAGTGAGGACAGAAGATATGCAACATGGGGATTTCTCCTGTTAGTGGGCAACCGCAGCAGCGCCGTGTTCATCGATCAACGCACCGTTGTGGAAACGGTCGATGGAGAAAGGTGCAGCCAATGGGTGCATTTCACCCTTGGCCAGACTCGCGGCAAACACGTTGCCCGAGCCAGGTGTTGCCTTGAAGCCACCGGTGCCCCAACCGCAGTTGAAGAACATGTTCGGTACCGGGGTTTTCGAAATGATCGGGCACGCATCCGGCGTGGTGTCGACGATGCCGCCCCACTGACGGTTCATGCGTACGCGGGACAACACCGGGAACATCTCGACGATGGCTTGAATGGTGTGCTCGATCACCGGGTACGAACCACGCTGGCCGTAGCCGTTGTAGCCGTCGATACCGGCGCCGATCACCAGGTCGCCCTTGTCGGACTGGCTGATATAACCGTGTACGGCGTTGGACATGATCACGCTGTCGATAATCGGCTTGATCGGCTCGGACACCAGCGCTTGCAGCGGGTGCGATTCGATCGGCAGACGGAAACCGGCGAGTTTGGCCATGTGACCGGAGTTACCGGCGGTCACGACACCGACGCGCTTGGCACCGATGAAGCCTTTGTTGGTTTCAACACCGATGCACACACCGTTTTCCTTGCGGAAGCCGATCACTTCGGTCTGTTGAATCAGGTCCACGCCCAATGCGTCAGCGGCACGGGCAAAGCCCCACGCCACGGCATCGTGACGGGCCACGCCGCCGCGACGCTGGACAGTTGCGCCCATCACCGGGTAGCGAGTGTTCTTGGAGCAGTCGAGGTACGGAATCTCGTCGGCCACTTGTTTGGCATCGAGCAACTCGCCGTCCACGCCGTTGAGGCGGTTGGCGCTGACCCGACGCTCGGAATCACGAATGTCCTGCAGGGTGTGGCACAAGTTGTAAACGCCACGCTGGGAGAACATCACGTTGTAGTTCAGGTCCTGGGACAGGCCTTCCCACAATTTCATCGCGTGTTCATACAGGTGCGCCGACTCGTCCCACAGGTAGTTGGAGCGAACGATGGTGGTGTTGCGCGCGGTGTTACCGCCGCCCAGCCAGCCTTTCTCGACCACGGCCACGTTGGTGATACCGTGCTCTTTGGCCAGGTAGTAGGCGGTCGCCAGACCATGCCCGCCACCGCCGACGATGACCACGTCATAGACCTTTTTAGGGGTCGGCGTGCGCCACATCTTCTGCCAGTTTTCGTGATGGCTGAGGGAGTGTTTGAAGAGGCCGAAGCCCGAGTAGCGTTGCATAGTCATTTACTCCAAAACCGCGCTCAGCGATAAACCGGGAAGTCCGCGCACAGGGCCGAAACTTGCTGCGCAACATTGGCCTCGACATCGGCATCGCCGAGGTTGTCGAGGATGTCGCAGATCCAGCCGGCCAGCGTGACGCACTGGGTAACCTTGAAGCCGCGAGTGGTCACAGCCGGGGTGCCGATACGCAGGCCGGAGGTCACGAACGGCGACTGTGGATCGTTCGGGACAGCGTTCTTGTTCACGGTGATGTGGGCGCGACCGAGTGCTGCATCCGCCTCTTTGCCGGTGAGGCCCTGACGGATCAGGCTGACCAGGAACAGGTGGTTATCGGTACCGCCGGACACTACATCGTAGCCGCGTTTGATAAATACGCCGGCCATGGCCTGGGCGTTGTCGATCACTTGTTGTTGGTAAACCTTGAAACCAGGCTCCAGCGCTTCCTTGAAGCACACCGCTTTACCCGCGATCACGTGCATCAGCGGGCCGCCCTGGGCGCCCGGGAAGACTGCGGCGTTGAGCTTCTTCTCGATTTCTTCGTTGGACTTGGCCAGGATCAGGCCGCCACGTGGACCGCGCAGGGTCTTGTGGGTAGTGGTGGTGACCACGTCGGCATACGGCAGCGGGTTCGGGTACAGGCCGGCAGCGACCAGACCGGCAACGTGGGCCATGTCGACGAACAGCAGCGCACCGACCTTGTCAGCGATCTGACGGAAACGTGGGAAATCGAGGGTCTTGGAGTAAGCAGAGAAGCCGGCGACGATCATCTTCGGTTTGCATTCGACAGCCAGGCGCTCGACTTCGTCGTAGTCGATCAGCCCGGTTTTGGTGTCAATGCCGTACTGCACGGCGTTGTACAGCTTGCCCGAGGACGACACTTTGGCGCCGTGGGTCAGGTGACCACCGTGGGCCAGGCTCATGCCGAGAATGGTGTCGCCAGGCTGGATCAGGGCCAGATACACAGCGCTGTTGGCTGATGAGCCGGAGTGCGGCTGCACGTTGGCGTAGTCGGCACCGAACAGTTGCTTGGCGCGTTCGATGGCCAGCGCTTCAACTTTATCGACATGCTCGCAGCCACCGTAGTAGCGCTTGCCCGGATAGCCTTCGGCGTATTTGTTGGTCAGGCCACTGCCTTGCGCTTCCATGACGCGTTTGCTGGTGTAGTTCTCTGACGCGATCAGCTCGATGTGATCTTCCTGGCGTTGCTCCTCGGCATTCATCGCCGCCAGCAGTGCATCGTCGTAACCCTGGATCTGGTCTTGCTTGCTGAACATCGCGTCTCTCCCAGCGGCATCTATGCGCCATTCGTCTCGGTAAGGCACTGGTGTTTCGACAGTGCCCTTTGAATGCGATGGTATGACCGGCGCAGACAGGCCAAATGCCTACGGACGCCACGCAAAGGTGCGTTTACGACATAGGCAGGCGCACAGGGACAAATGAGCTCAACCAGACAACCGCGCCAACCCTTCGCGCAGGGCCAGCAACAGCAGGAAATGCGCGGGATAGAGCGCGTACGCCCAGCGACGCATCGCTGGTGGTGGCTTAAGCCGACCCGCGTGACGCAGCAAAAGCACGCCGGCCAATGGCGCGATCAGACAAGCGGCGATGCCGAGGATGGCTCCAACATTGTGAAACCGTGCGGAGGAATACAGCACTGGCCACTGATTGGCCGCCAGACAGACAAGCCCCGGCAACAGGCTGAAGTACCAGGACCGCTTGATCACCAGCAACATCGCCAGCGGCAACAACACGCCGAAGAAGCCGAACATCAGTCGCTCCGGGAACAGCGCCGCCAGCAGCAAGGCGCCTGCAGCCAACAGTCGCGTTTGCAGGGTTCGATCCTGCCAGCCACGGGCCACCAGCAATCCCAACACCAACGTGGGCAGCACGTTCAAGGTGTGGGGATCAGGAATGTACATCCGGTAGGGAATTTCGCTGATGGCGCTAAACAACAGCAACCAGCCCAGGTAACGCCACTGACCGTCAGTCCTCACCGCTCCGGCCCGGGCCAGGTTTGCGGCCATCGCCAAGCAGAACCATGGAAACGCCAGTCGCCCCGGCACATACAGCAGATCGACGGAATAACCGACATATCGCAGGTGATCGAGCACCATACTCAACAGCGCCAGCCACTTGAGCAGATCCAGTGCCCCATCCCTTTGCGTCATGTGCATAATTGCCCGTCGTCTTTGTAGTTTTCTGTCAGACGCATCGCGTGTGCTCCCCGGATGATCTTCGGTAAAGTGCGCACCATCATTGACCACGAGTCGCTTCACCATAAGCGCCTCGACCACGGAAAGCAGGGCCATGACCGATAAGAGCCAACAATTCGCCAGCGACAACTATTCCGGTATCTGCCCTGAAGCCTGGGCTGCCATGGAACAGGCCAACCACGGCCACCAACGCGCCTACGGCGACGACGAATGGACCGCACGCGCGTCCGACGATTTCCGCAAACTGTTCGAAACCGACTGCGAAGTATTCTTCGCCTTCAACGGCACCGCCGCCAACTCCCTGGCCCTGTCGTCGCTGTGCCAGAGTTACCACAGCGTGATCTGCTCGGAAACCGCCCACGTCGAAACCGACGAATGCGGCGCACCGGAGTTCTTTTCCAACGGTTCCAAGCTGCTCATCGCCCGCACTGAAAACGGCAAGCTGACCCCGGAATCGATCCGCGAAGTGGCCCTCAAGCGCCAGGACATCCACTACCCGAAACCGCGCGTCGTAACCCTGACCCAGGCCACCGAAGTCGGCAGCGTCTACACCCCGGAAGAAATCCGCGCCATCAGCGCCACGTGCAAAGAGCTGGGCCTGAACCTGCACATGGACGGCGCGCGCTTCTCCAATGCCTGTGCGTTCCTCGGCTGCACGCCGGCAGACCTGACCTGGAAGGCCGGCGTCGACGTGTTGTGCTTCGGCGGCACGAAAAACGGCATGGCGGTGGGGGAAGCGATTCTGTTCTTCAACCACAAGCTGGCTGAAGACTTCGACTATCGCTGCAAACAGGCCGGGCAACTGGCCTCGAAAATGCGTTTCCTGTCGGCACCGTGGGTGGGGATTCTGGAAAACGACGCCTGGCTCAAATACGCCCGCCACGCCAACCACTGCGCGCAGCTGTTGGCGGAACTGGTCAGCGACATTCAGGGCGTGGAACTGATGTTCCCGGTGCAGGCCAACGGCGTGTTCCTGCAACTCTCGGAACCGGCCATCGCCGCACTGACCGCCAAGGGCTGGCGCTTCTACACCTTCATCGGCAACGGCGGCGCACGCTTCATGTGCTCGTGGGACACCGAAGAAGAACGCGTACGGGAACTGGCGACGGATATTCGCGAAGTCATGTCCCGCTAAGCCCCCCGCCAATCTGCCGCAACAAACCCTTTTATCAGCTGGCGAAGCCTGCGTTCGGCGGCCAGCCGCCGTAAAACCATACAGCGCGGTGTGCATGACACACCGCTTCGCCTGATCTCACGACGGCTGCGCCGCCGAACGCAGGCTTCGCCAGCTGCTACATAAAAGCCCCTCCCTGATTGCGCCGGACTCTTGGTCTACATTGACTGGCGAGCTGTTCGATCCGCTCAGACAACAATAATCAGGAGCGCACGCATGTCATTGAAAGGCAAAACCCTGTTCATTACCGGCGCCAGCCGCGGGATTGGTCGTGAGATTGCGCTGCGGGCTGCGCGGGATGGGGCCAACATTGTGATTGCCGCCAAAAGCGCCGAGCCGCACCCCAAGTTGCCGGGCACGATTTTCAGCGTGGCCAAGGAAGTCGAAGCCGCGGGCGGCAAGGCGCTGGCCTTGCAGGTGGATGTGCGTGATGAAGTCGCGGTGCGTGAGGCACTGGCCAAGGCCAACGAGCATTTCGGCGGCATTGATGCGCTGATCAACAATGCCGGCGCGATCAAGCTGACCGGGGTTCAACACATCGAACTCAAGCGCTTCGACCTGATGCACCAGATCAACACCCGCGCCGTGCTCCTGTGCAGCCAGGCCGCCCTGCCCTATCTGAAGAAAACCAAGGGACACATCCTCAACCTGTCGCCGCCGTTGAACCTGGCGACGAAATGGTTCGCGCAATACAGCCCCTACACCGTGACCAAGTACGGCATGAGCATGCTGACGCTGGGCATGAGCGAGGAATTTGCCAGTTACGGCATCAGCGTCAACTCGTTGTGGCCGCAGACGATGATCGCCACCGCCGCCATCGAATTTCAGCTTGGCTCGCGCGAATCCTTCAAACATGCACGAACGCCGGCGATCATGGCGGATGCCGCTTACGCGATTCTGAGCAGCAGCGGGCGCAGCATCACCGGTCGGTTACTGATAGATGAAGAGATTCTGGGGGAACACGGGGTGACGGATTTTGAGGGGTATCGGTTTGAACCGGACTCCAGCGACAAGCTGATTCCGGATCTGTTTGTCGACTGAAACACCGTACCTGTGGGAGCGAGCTTGCTCGCGATAGCGGTAGGTCAGCCAACATAGATGTTGAATGTACCGCCGTCATCGCGAGCAAGCTCGCTCCCACAGGTTCCGCGGCGTGTATCAGAATTCGATGCGCACGTCGCCCTTCGGCACGCTGCAGCACGAAAGAATGAACCCTTCCGCTTCGTCTTCCTCGGTGATCCCGCCGTTGTGGTCCATCTCGACCTCGCCACCCAGCTTCATCACCTTGCACGTCCCGCAAATCCCCATCCCGCAAGCCTTCGGAATCAACAGCCCCAACTTGGCAGCGGCGGCGTGAACGGTTTCCCCCGGCCCCACACGAATGCTTTTCCCGGACGCGGTGAATTCCACCTGGTGCAGGTCCGCCACGTCGATGTCCGGTGCGTCTGCGGCGATTTCGGCTTGCTCCACCGCATCGGCACGGGCTTCCGCTGGCGTAGCGCCGAAGGATTCCTCGTGATAACGCGCCATATCAAAGCCGACCGCTTCGAGCATGCGCTTGACCGCGTTCATGTATGGCGTCGGGCCGCAGCAGAACACTTCGCGCTCCATGAAGTCCGGGGCCATCAGTTCGAGCATCTTGTGGTTCAGGTAACCGCGATAACCGGCCCACGGCTCGCCCAGACCATGCTTCTCGCAGATCAGGTGCAGGCTGAAGTTATCGATTCGCGACGCCATGTGTTCCAGCTCGCGGTGATAAATGATGTCTTTGGGCGAACGGGCGCTGTGGATAAACACCATGTCGACGTTGCCGTTGGTGTCGTAGAACCAGCGCGCCATCGACATGACCGGCGTGATACCGACGCCACCGCTGAGGTACAACACCTTCGGCGCGGTGAAGTCCATGGCGTTGAACAACCCGACCGGCCCGTGCACGGCCAGCTCCTGGCCTTCATGCAGCGTGTCGTGCAGCCAGTTGGAGACCTTGCCGCCCGGTACGCGCTTGATGGTCACCGAAAAGCTGTAAGGCACCGACGGCGAGCTGGAAATGGTGTAGGAGCGCATGATCGGCACGCCTTCGATTTCCAGCTCCAGGGTGACAAACTGCCCCGGCTTAAAGAAGAACAGGATCGGCTGGTCGGCCATAAAGCAGAAGGTGCGCACATCCCAGGTTTCCTGGATGACTTTGACGCAACGGACGATGTGTCGACCATTGGCCCAGGTCTGGGTGGTTACCGGATTCAGGAAGCTGTTGGACATGCTGTTCTCCACCGCCGATGGTCGGCCTTATGTTGGCGATTCTGCGTAACGTGCGAACCACCCATTTACCTATCTGCGACATTCACATACTTATCGCGACCAGCCCACATCTACCGGGGGTTGCGCGTCGGGAACAGATTGGGCCATGTCGCCCATGGATAAGGTTCTGGCGTGCGCCGGCCCCACACTCGCTCCACACAAAGACGATTCCTTTACAGCCTTGCGTAGCAAACCGTATCAGCCACTATTTCGCCGGCCACACAGAATGGCCTTGAGGATCAAATCGATGGACGTCACCGCAAAAATCAGCCTGGGCGATCCGCTGGAACCCGCTCGCAAGGCCACCGCGCAGATGCTGCAAGAGCGCGAACGCACTTTCTCGCTGCCGCAGCCGTTTTACTCTGACGAGCGGCTGTTTGATATCGATATGCAGGAAATCTTCCAGAAAGAGTGGTTGATCGCCGGCATGGCCTGCGAAATCCCGACCAAGGGCAACTACCTGACCCTGCAAGTCGGCAAGAACCCGATCATTGTGATTCGCGGCGCCGAAGGCGTGATACATGCGTTCCACAACGTCTGCCGCCACCGTGGTTCGCGGCTGTGCACCAGTGAAAAAGGCAAGGTCGCCAAACTGGTCTGCCACTACCACCAGTGGACCTACGAACTGGACGGTCGCCTGCTGTTCGCCGGCACCGAAATGGGCGCCGACTTCGACATGAAGGAGTACGGCCTCAAGCCGGTGAACGTGAAGACCGCTGGCGGTTACATCTTCATCAGCCTGTCGGAGAACCCGCCAGCCATTGATGACTTCCTGTCGACGCTGAACCATTACATGGAACCGTACGACATGGAGAACACCAAGGTGGCGATTACCACCACCTTGATGGAAAAGGCCAACTGGAAACTGGTGCTGGAAAACAACCGCGAGTGCTACCACTGCAACGCGTCGCACCCGGAACTGCTGAAAACCCTGCTGGAATGGGACGACGTCACCGACCCGCGTGCCGATCAGGCCTTCAAGGACCACGTCGCCGCCTCCGCCGCTGCCTGGGAAGCCGAGAAGATTCCTTACGCCCACGCCAGCTTCGGCCTGCGTAACCGCATCGTGCGCATGCCGCTGCTCAAGGGCACCGTGTCGATGACCCTGGACGGCAAACAGGGCTGCGCCAAACTCATGGGCCGGATCAAAAACCCGGACCTGGGCTCGATGCGCATCCTGCACCTGCCGCACTCGTGGAACCACTGCATGGGCGACCACATCATCGTGTTCACCGTGTGGCCGATCAGCGCGCAGGAAACCATGGTCACCACCAAGTGGATCGTCCACAAGGACGCGGTCGAAGGCGTGGACTACGACGTGGAGCGC
The DNA here is from genome assembly GCF_029963765.1 of Pseudomonas sp. UYIF39. Lineage (GTDB taxonomy): Bacteria > Pseudomonadota > Gammaproteobacteria > Pseudomonadales > Pseudomonadaceae > Aquipseudomonas. The sequence goes on along the minus strand of NZ_JALBYU010000014.1, from coordinate 33,011 downwards.
ATGCGCAAGGTCTGGGATGCGACCAACGACCAGGACCGTCGCCTGGCCGAAGAAAACCAGCGCGGCATCAACTCCACCGCTTACCAGCCAGGGCCTTACTCCAAGACCTATGAGTTTGGCGTGGTGAACTTTGTGGACTGGTACAGCGAGCGTTTGCTGAACAATCTGGGCGCGGAACCTGCGCCTTACCTCAAAGGGGTTCCGGTTCAAGGCTGACCGATCCGCTGAGACAAAAAACCGCGAACATGTTTCGCGGTTTTTTATTGTTCAAATTTCGATCAATCGCTTTAGAGCTGCCGCTGGCATGGGGCTGTAGAGGTTCGCGAACAAGTTATCCACAACTTCGCCCACAGCAAATGGGGACAAGTGCGGATTTACGAAAAACTTTCTCCACAGAAACTGAAGAAAATCCGTGACTTATCCAGAAGCAGGGTTTTGAACAGCGATTGGTTGTTTTTTGATCGAAATCTTGTAAGGCACGTTATACGTGGCTTGCAGAGGATGGCGAACACCTTATCCACAGAAGCGCCAACAGACTTTGGGGGCAACTTGGCCAGATCTGTGGAAAACCGTCGGAAGACGCGATAAATCGGGATTTGCGTGAGGTTTATCGATTTAAAACGATGATTTGGTCGTTTTTTGATCACATGCCTGATAGGCCCGGTTTATATGGCCTGTAGAGGACAGCGAACATCTTATCCACAGATGCGCTAACAGAGATTGGGGGCAAGTATTGGTTCGCGTACAAAGTTATCCTCTGGAAAAAGCCTGAAAAAACCGCAAGTTAGGCTGGTTGTTTTTTGTACGAAGAGTCGCAGGGCTTGATTTGTATGGGGTGTAGCGATGGGCGAACATGTTATCCACAGAAGCGCTAACAGGGATTGTGGGTAACCACGATCAGCTCCTGTTGAAACACGACCTGCCCGAGTCGATGTCCAGATTCAACTCATGGTCATTGAATGCACCCCACCCAAGCAAAAGCGAAGGCACGTATTTACCCAGCAACAACGACGGAGGAATCGTAAAGTCCGGGTAGTAGTTGTAGGCGATCGATTGGATATGGCCCGACAGGCTCAATTCACCCTTGAAGGTTTGGGAACGCGGCTTATCGGTGACATGAATGGGTGAGTTACCCGGCGAGGACGACGTCAGGTAATCCGCATTGCCGGTGTCGATAATCACCGGCATGGCTCGACGATCCAGGCGTGCGGCAGTAATCAGCCGTTGATTAATGTCCATACGCTCGTAGTCAATTCGTGAATCACATCGTGCAGCAGGTTCGGCGTTAAGCTCCAGGGCCTTCTGGGTGATCCTTAAACGCCCCAACTTACCGATCAGATCAAGCCCCAGTAAGTTATCCCGGTCACTGACAAACACCAGGACATTCCTGAACTCGCTTGTGCCTATCTTTAAAGAATCAAAGATCCCGAGCTTGGCTGACAGGTCACGTTCACCATAAAACGTGCTGTAGTCGTAGTGAGAGTCGGTTAATAACCTGATTCCCATCCGCTTCGCGGTTTCGTCGTTGACCCGGGTTTGTGGTGCGCCAGTGTCGAGAATGAAACGCGACGAGACACCATTGGCCGCTTTGACATCGAGGTAGGGCAGCACCTCGCCAGTCACGTGACCGTCACTGGCATAGGGATGAATCACGAGCACTTCGTGCCGCGTCGTTCTTTTCACCGAGAAATCGGCGAGCGAACTGAGTGTCGCGAGGGATTCGCTGCCGAACATGGAAAACATCGCGTTGAGCTCAGGGTCATTCGCGATGGCCTGAGCATGACGACGTTTGATCGCCAGATAGTATTCGGGAAGCTGGTTCGCGGTTTTGGCCTCGAACATTCGGGCGAAAACAGACACAGAACAATTCAGGTTGTCTTCAGCATCCAACACCTTGTCGCATTGCTGTTTCAGCTGCGCCAAAGATGCTTTTTGCCCCTGTTCAGATTCTAACCATGTGGAGAAATCCGGAGCTGCCAGCCGGGTGTCGGCCACCGCACTGGTGGCTGCACACATAAAAAATGCCAGCAGCATCAGGGACGACTTTAAATTCACGCCGCAGAACAGACATGCTTCACGCCGACTGACCGCTTTCATGTCCAACCCATTCTTGAAAACGAGTTTTATGAACTAGCGCTGCGGCAATCCTGAGCAGCTCATAGAGAAATGTAGCTCACTAGGGCCTATACATCAGATACGCCTCCCCCGTGACCCGAATCATCGGATGGGGCGTGATTTGGCAGGTATCGACGACACGAAAGCCATGTCGCTCGTAAAACCGGTGGGCGCCGGTGTTGGCGGCGTAGTCGATCAGGCTCAAGCCATTGAGCCCAAGCTGGTTGGCGCGGTCGTAAGCGTAGGCGAGGAATTGCTTGCCCAGGCCCCGATTTCGCCAGCCTTCATGCAGCGCCAGGCTGGAAATGTAGAGGGTGTCGGGGATTTCCATCCTGGCATACGGCGCCAGGACCGGATCGGTCACTGGAGGCGCCAGCGGATCGTGACGCATCACGTAGCAGTGCATCATGCCAATGACGTTGCCCTGTGCCTCGGCAATGAGGCAGTTCTGCCAGGAAAAATCCACGCCTTCACGGGCATACCGACTGGCGCCCACGTCCAGTAGATCTTGACCGGGTTGCGCCAGTTGGCTCCAGATGTAATCCGCAGCGCCTTCTGATGAAATCTGAAACAAGCGAGCAATCTCCCGCGCATCACTGCGCAGAGCCGAACGAAACTCTACTGCCATTTACCTGCCCCCACAGGACCGCTAGCGGACCACGCCTTCTTCGATCAGTAACTTGAGAATCGCCTCAGCCCCAGCCTCGGCGCTCAACCCTTTAAGCACCTGCCCGCCCCCACCGCTGGCTTTGGCCGTCGCAGCTTTCATCCGGTCCGCGCCGCTCTTGGCCTTGATCACCTTCAAGCGTTTAGGCCGTGGCTTGGCCGGTTGCAGGGTGGCGACCGCCAGCAGTTCATCGTCGATCACTTCGACTTCATCTGCCTGCAACACCCCGCGTCGGGCCGGGCCGTAGGCGCTCTGCCGAGGCTTCGGCGCGGCGTTATCCACAGTCGCAAGAAACGGCAGTCGCACTTTCAGGCGACGGCGCTGACCGCGCGGCAAGGCTTGCAGCACCAGCGCTGAATTACCGTCGATGGATTCAACTTGAGCCAGCCCGACTACCAGCGGCCAGCCCAGGCTTTCGGCCAGCAAGAACGGCAGCATGCCCGAGCCTTCGCCGGTTTCCGCCTGGCTGCCGGTCAGCACGACCTGCGCCCCGGCGTCACGCAAATACGCGGTCAATGCCGGCAGTGCATCGGCGCCTGAAGGTTGTTCAAGCACGTGCAGCTGTTCCAGGCCCATGCCCAAATAAGCGCGCAACGCCGGTTCCGTGACGTCGCCGGCATGCAGCACTTGCAGGTTATCCCCAGCCAGCTGCAGGCCCAGCTCCACCGCCCGCGCATCCTGCTCCGCACGACGTGGCCGGCCAGAGGTCGGGTGCGCGCCGATGGACACCAGGCTGATGATTTTCGTGCTCATAACCCTTTCCTTCCCTTAAGCCGCATCGCGCTTGGCTTCATTTCGGTAAGCCTCTACCGCATCGATCAAGGCTTGAAGAATCTCGGCACTTTCGCCGATCACCGACAGGTCGGCCCGTTTGATCATGTCGCAGCCAGGATCGAGGTTGATCGCCACCACCTTGTCGCAGGCACCGATGCCTTGCAGGTGCTGGATCGCCCCGGAAATCCCCACCGCCACGTAAACCCGCGCGGTGACCCAGGTGCCGGACGCGCCAACCTGACGGTCGCGGGCCATGAAGCCATCGTCCACCGCCACTCGAGAGGCGCCTTCGGTAGCGCCCAACGCTTCGGCGGTCCTGTGGAAAAGTCCCCAGTCCTTGACCCCGTTGCCGCCGGAGAAGATGAACTCGGCTTCGGCCATCGGAATCGCCGCCGGGTCCACCGCCACCGCGCCCAAATCCTCGATGCGCGAGAGACTGCGGGCCACGGCTGTGGATAACTCCACCGGCAAGGCTTCGTGACGGGTTTCGCTGACCGGTTCTGCGCATTCGACGGCAGCCAGAATCAAGCGTGCCACTGGGCGCGCAAGGTCTTGCAAACCGGCACCGGCGCGGCCGATGCATTCCTGATCCTTGACCTGCCACACCCGCGTGGCCGGGCGTTCGCCCAGTGCGGCGGCAAAGCGTCGACCCAATTCACCACCGCCGCTGCGGCTGTCCGGCAGCAGCCAGTGACGCGGGCTGAACTGGTTATCCACAGCCCGCAGGCCCTGGACCCTTTGTTCCTGTGCATAACCGCTGAATTCTTCGCCATCCAGCACCAGCAAGCGATCGACGCCCGCCGTAGCAAATGCGTTTTCCTTGTGCTCGCCAAACACCACGGCCAACACCGCGCCGTCCTTGCCGGCCAATTGGTGAGCCAGGCCCAGCAAGTCGCGATCGTGGCTGCTCAAGCGGCCACCGACCATGTCCGGCACTACGCTGATGTAAAACGCAGGTGCAGGCACTTGATGCAGCGGCAATTGCACTTCAACCGCAGCAGTGCGTTTGGTCGCCCCGCCCTGCTGAGCGCCGCTGCGGTCAATGCGTTTGATGCCGTTGGGGCCGATAAAACCGATGCCGTGCAGGTTCTTGCGGATGACACCGTTAGGCCCCATCCAGCTGTGTTGCGCCGGTTGCATGGCCGCGTGCAGCGGGTGCAAGCGGTTACGGGCGATCCATTCGGCGCGTGGGTCGCGGCGGATAATGTCGCTCATCAGTGGGCCTCCGCAGGTTCACGTTGGGCCGGTTTGGTCGGCTTGCTCGGGGCAGCGTCTTCGAGCAACGCGTCCGCCACCAGCTCGGCGATGTCCTTGATCAGCGGTCGAGGTTCGACCACGCCTTCGAGCATCGCGGTGCACTGTGGACAACCCACGGCCACCAGTTCGGCACCGGTTTCGCGGATGTCTTCCATGCGCATGTCGGGGATCCGTTGCTTGCCCGGAATGTCGGTGATCGGCGCACCGCCACCACCGCCACAGCAGCGCGAGCGGAAACCGGAGCGTTGCATTTCCTTGATCTCGATACCCAGGGCGCGCAGCACTTCACGCGGCGCCTCGTATTCGCCGTTGTAGCGGCCGAGGTAGCACGGATCGTGATAAGTCACGCTGCTGCCTTTGTGCTGGCCGAGGTTCAGGGCGCCAGCGCCAATGATTTCCGCCATGAAGGTGCTGTGGTGCTGCACGAGGTAGTTGCCGTCGAAGGCGCCGTACTCGTTTTTCAGCACATGAAAGCTGTGCGGATCGCAGGTGACGATGCGGTTGAAGCTGTACTTGGCCAGGGTCTGGATGTTGCGCTTGGCCAACAGCTGGAAGGTGGCTTCGTCGCCCAGACGTCGGGCCACGTCACCGCTGTCGCGCTCTTCAAGCCCCAGCACTGCGAAGTCGACCTTGGCCGCTTTCAGCACTTTGACGAAGGCGCGCAAGGTGCGCTGGTTGCGCATGTCGAAGGCACCGTCGCCGACCCAGAACAGCACGTCGACGGATTTCTTCTCGCTCATCAGATTGAGGTTCAAGTCCGCCGCCCAGTTCATCCGCCCGCCCGGGGCGAAGCCGCCAGGGTTGTCGGTGGCGATCAGGTTTTCCAGGACCTCGGCGCCCTTGTTCGGTGTCGCACCTTTTTCCAGGGTCAGATGGCGGCGCATGTCGACGATGGCGTCAACGTGCTCGATCATCATCGGGCATTCTTCGACGCAAGCGCGGCAAGTGGTGCACGACCACAAGGTTTCAGCGTCCACCAGACCGTTGACGATCGGTTGATGCGGGTTACCGGCGTGTTCGCCAATCGCTTTGCCTGGATAGGGGCTGCCAGCGAATTTGGCGTCGGTGCCACCGGCCAGGCCAACGACCATGTCTTGTATCAGTTTTTTCGGGTTCAGCGGCTGGCCGGCAGCGAACGCCGGGCACGCGGCTTCGCATTTACCGCACTGCACGCAGGCGTCGAAGCCCAGCAGTTGGTTCCAGGTGAAATCCTTGGGTTTTTCCACGCCCAGTGGCGCGGTCGGGTCGTTCAGGTCCAGCGGCTTCAAACCGGTGGAACGGCCACCGCCAAAACGCTCGGCGCGACGGTGCCAGGCCAGGTGCAGGGCACCGGCGAAGGCGTGCTTCATCGGCCCACCCCAGGTCATGCCGAAGAACAGTTCGCTAACACCCCACAGCACGCCGACGCCGAGGATCGCAGCCACCACCCAACCGCCGAAGTTTTCCGGGAGGATGCCGGCGACCGGCAGGGTCAACAGGAAGAAGCTCGCAGAGAACGCCAACAGGCTTTTCGGCAGGCGCATCCATGGCCCTTTGGAAAGGCGAGCCGGTGGGTTGCGACGACGCAGGAACATGAAAATCGCACCGACGAACATCACCGCCGAGGCAATCAACAGGGCAACACCGAGAATGCGATTGTGCAGGCCGAAACCGTGAACCAGGATCGCCAGCACAATGGACGCCACCGCACCGCCAGCCGTGGCGACGTGAGTGTTGGCGATGTATTTGTCCCGCGCGACGACGTGGTGCAAGTCGACCATGTAGCGCTTGGGCATGGCGAACAGGCCGCCGATCAGGTCGACTTTCGAAGCCCGGCCTCGGCGCCACATAGCCACCCGCCGCAACGCGCCAAGGGCAGCGAGGCCCAGGGCTGCGAACAACAGGATTGGAAGAAGGGTGTTCAACATGGTGGAGCTCCCAAAGACCTGGGGTCTTGCAGGCACAGAAACCTGGGTGTCTTGCTCGATCCCTGTGGGAGCGAGCTTGCTCGCGAAAGCGGTGGGTCAGTCGATATCAATGTCGGCTGACAGATTGCATTCGCGAGCAAGCTCGCTCCCACAGGGTTATCCACAAGCCGTTAGAAATCCTTACAGAGCCGCAGCGCGTCGTAGATCGCCGCGTGGGTATTGCGCTGCGCCACGCAGTCGCCGATGCGGAACAGTAAGTAGCCGTCGCCCGGTTGGCTCAGCGAAGGTTGCGGCTTGATCGCGAACAGGGCCTCGATGTCCATCTGGCCTTTGTTGCGCGACGCTTCCTTCAGCGCGTAATAGATTTCTTCGTCCGGACGCACGCCGTTTTCGACGACGACCTGGTCCACCACCCGCTCCTCTTTGGCGCCGGTGTATTCGTTTTCCAGCACCGCCACCAGCTTGTCGCCTTCGCGGTAGACCTTCTCCAGCATCATGTCCCCGGTCATGATCACTTCTTTCGGGTACATGCTGCGGTAGTAGGTCGGGAACGAGGTGCCGCCAATCGCCACACCCGGTTTGATGTCGTCAGTGACGATCTCGACCTGGCTGCCCTTGTCGGCGAGGAAGTCGGCGGTCGACATCCCGGTGAACTCGCAGATGGTGTCGTAGACCAGCACGTTCTTGCCCGGTGCGACCTTGCCATCGAGGATGTCCCAGCTGCTGACCACCAGGCCTTCAGCCGCGCCCCAGTGCTCGTTCTGCTCCAGGAATGGATGGCCGCCGACGGCGAGCACCACCACGTCCGGACGCAGGTCGAGGATGGTTGCCGTATCGGCCGCCACGCCCAGGCGCAGGTCGACTTTCAAACGCGCCAATTCCAGCTGGAACCAGCGGGTAATACCGGCGATCTGGTCCCGTTGCGGGGCTTTCGAAGCGGTGGTGATCTGCCCGCCGATGAATTCTTTCTTCTCGAACAGGGTCACGTCGTGGCCACGTTCGGCGGAGACGCGAGCGGCTTCCATCCCGGCAGGGCCGGCACCGACCACCACAACCTTGCGCTTCACACCGGTCGACTTCTCGATGATGTGCGGCACGCCCATGTATTCACGGGAGGTCGCGGCGTTCTGGATGCACAAGACGTCCAGGCCCTGGTATTGACGGTCGATGCAGTAGTTGGCGCCGACGCATTGTTTGATCTGGTCGACCTGGCCCATTTTGATCTTGGCGATCAGGTGCGGGTCGGCGATGTGGGCGCGGGTCATGCCGACCATGTCCACGTAACCACCTTCCAGAATCCGGGTCGCCTGGTTCGGGTCCTTGATGTTCTGCGCATGCAAAACAGGGGCCTTGACCACTTCCTTGATACCGGCGGCCAAGTGCAGGAATGGCTCCGGTGGATAACTCATGTTCGGAATTACGTTGGCCAGGGTGTTGTGGGTGTCGCAACCCGAACCCACCACGCCGATGAAGTCGATCATGCCGGTGTCGTCGTAGTACTTGGCGATCTGCTTCATGTCCTCGTGGGACAAGCCGTCCGGGTGGAATTCATCACCGCACAGACGAATGCCGACGCAGAAGTCCGGGCCGACTTCCTTGCGCACCGCTTTAAGGACTTCCAGGCCAAAACGCATACGGTTCTCGAAGCTGCCGCCCCATTCGTCGGTACGTTTGTTGACGCGAGGGCTCCAGAACTGGTCGATCATGTGCTGGTGCACGGCCGACAGTTCGACGCCGTCCAGACCACCAGCCTTGGCGCGGCCAGCCGCGGTGGCGTAGTTGCCGATCACCCGCCAGATTTCTTCCGGCTCGATGGTTTTGCAGGTCGCGCGGTGCACCGGTTCACGGATGCCCGACGGCGACAGCAGGGTTGGCCAATGCTCGCCGTCCCAGCGGGAACGACGGCCCATGTGGGTAATCTGGATCATGATCTTGGCGCCATGCTTGTGCATGGCATCGGCCAGGTTCTGGAAGTGCGGAATGATCCGGTCGTCGGCCAGGTTGACCGACTTCCACCAGCCTTGCGGGCTGTCGATGGCCACACTGGAGGAGCCGCCGCAAATCGCCAGGCCGATCCCGCCCTTGGCTTTCTCTTCGTAATACTTGACGTACCGGTCGGTGGTCATGCCGCCGTCGGTGGCATAGACCTCGGCGTGCGCGGTGCTGAGCACGCGGTTGCGGATGGTCAGTTTGCCGATCTGGATCGGCTGGAACATTGCTTCGAAAGCCATGGCGGGTTCCTCGACTTACAACGGCTTGACGGTGAACAGGCCGTCGTCGTGGCCTTCTTCGGAGCCACCGTAAACCTGTTCGGCAACGGTGCGGATCTTGCTGCCACGGGCTTGCAGAATCTGGTCCATGGCACCGGCAAACCAACCGGTGAACATGTAGTCGACCTTGCGCCCGACCTTGCCGTAGACGTAGACGAACGCCGAGTGTTCGAGCTTGACGCTGGCAGTGCCCTTGTCGAGGTCGATGTCCTGGATTTTGAACAGGCCCCAGCCGCGCTGCGACAGGCGCTTCATGTAGTGTTCGAACACCGCAACGCCTTCCAGGCCGTGGCATTCAGCTTCTTTTTCACACCAGTGCCAGGCGGATTTGTAGCCGGCCTTGTAGAGGATTTCGGCGTAGGCGTCGGCGCCCAGCACTTCCTCGATGCCCATATGGTTGTTGACGAAGAAGTGACGCGGTACGTACAGCATTGGCAGGGCGTCGGAGGTCCAGACACCGGTTTCGCTGTCGACTTCGATAGGCAATTGCGGGGCGATCTTGGCCATGGAAACTTAACTCCAGAAAAATTCGTTGTGTTGTCGTGCCGTAGCAGCTGTCGAGCCTGCGAGGCTGCGTTGGGCGGCGAAGCGGCCCCCGAGGGCGGTCCTGCGGACCGCAACGCAGCCTCGTGCCTCGGCAGCTGCTACAGCGTTCGTTTGAAAAAGGGGTTACTCGCCCCAGACGTCCTTCAAGACGTTGACCCAGTTCTCGCCCATGATCTTGCGGACCACGCGCTCGGAATGGCCGCGCTTGAGCAGGGTTTCGGTCAGGTTCGGGAACTCGCCGACGGTGCGGATGCCCAGCGGGTTGATGATCTTTCCGAAGCTGGTCAGGCGGCGGGCGTAGCCCTTGTCATGGGTCAGGTATTCGAAGAAATCCTGGCCATGGCCCTGGGTGAAGTCGGTGCCGATGCCGATGGCGTCTTCACCGACGATGTTCATGGTGTATTCGATGGCTTCGGCGTAGTCGTCGATGGTCGAATCGATGCCCTTGGCCAGGAATGGCGCAAACATGGTCACGCCGACGAAACCGCCGTGATCGGCGATGAACTTCAGTTCTTCATCGGATTTGTTGCGCGGGTGAATTTTCAGACCCGACGGCAGGCAATGGGAGTAGCAGACCGGTTTCTTGGATTCGAGGATGACTTCTTCGGAAGTTTTCGAACCCACGTGGGACAGGTCGCACATGACGCCAACGCGGTTCATCTCGGCGACGATTTCGCGACCGAAGCCCGACAGGCCGCCATCACGTTCGTAGCAACCGGTACCGACCAGGTTTTGGGTGTTGTAGCACATCTGCACGATACCGACGCCCAGCTGCTTGAAGACCTCGACGTAGCCGATCTGGTCTTCAAAGGCGTGAGCATTCTGGAAGCCGAAGAGGATGCCGGTCTTGCCCTGCTCCTTGGCCTTGCGGATATCGGCGGTGGTGCGCACTGGAATCACCAGGTCGCTGTTTTCGCGGATCAGCTTCTGGCTGGCGGCGATGTTGTTGACGGTGGCCTGGAAGCCCTCCCACACCGACACGGTGCAGTTGGCCGCGGTCAGACCGCCTTTGCGCATGTCTTCGAACAGCTCACGGTTCCACTTGGCAATAATCAGACCGTCGATAACGATGCTGTCGGCGTGCAATTCGGCTGGGCTCATCAGGCTGTCCCCTATTAGCGATTCATGCGCCGAATCGTGTGTCGGCGCTTTGGGGCCAGCATATGCCTGAGGGAGGGGGCAGCCGGGTGCAAAAACGACAGGGGGTTTGCCGAAAGCGTCAATCTGCGACAAAGGGTCGTCGCCGGACGTCATGGGCCACCTGTTCAAGGGCCTGCGCATGAGCCAGAATTCGCGGCATTACTGGATGCTTTACTGGAATAAGGGGCGGCGGCGCAATGAAATCGATCTTCCTGGCTTTGGCACTGATAGCGACCGGAGTACACGCGGCTGAAGAGTCCGACGACAACCCCTGCGACAAAGTCGAAAACGAGGTCCAGACCCTGGAATGCTCGGCCTTCAGCAGAACCACCGCCGAACAGTTGCTCAAAGACAACTATCAGGGCCTGAACGAGCGCATGCAAACGGCCTACAGCAAGAACCCGGCGCAACTGAGCGACATCACCGCCAAGCTCAAGGCCGCACAACAGCAGTGGCTGAAGACCCGAGATTCCGATTGCGCGGTTGAGGCGTTTCCGGCGACGACCGGTAGCAAGGCGTTCACCATTGCGCAGAATGATTGCGTGGCGCGGATGAGTGACGAGCGGTCGGAGTTTTTGGAGTCGATTGGGCAGGAGTGAGACGTCAGAGTGCCTGCCACACTGACTCAAGAGCGGTCAGCATTTTTTTGCTCGCCGCTTTATCGATCTCCAGATTGTCGCAACAGATAACCCACCCGGAAAAAGCATCCAGCGTCTGTTCGATGTAGCGTTCGGGGTCAAGGAAACTGAAAGTCTTGCACACCTCAATAAGAGCCTTGCGTGTGGGTATGCCTTTTCCCGCGAATGCAGTGGTGTGTTCATTGCCGCGTCCTGCTGTACTGGAAAAGGTCAGGTCGTAAGCCGGAGCCATTTTCCAGCCGTCCTTGCCGCCAAAAAACGAGAAGTTCTTCGCGTGATCGTCGTGGTTATGAGCGAGAGCGTTGAAGACCATCAATCTGGTCATTTTCTCGACCTCGGTCGCATCCCTGGTCATTGCCCAGGTCGCTCGCAGTAAATCACTGTAATCGAGGCTTGGCGCACGGAAGTCAGCATATAGAATCGCCGCAGCTGTAAGCATGTGGCGCTTGGAACCTACTTCTCGATCGAAGCGTTTCGTGGCGAAGAATTGCTCGACCCCCTTGTTGGTTTCTACCTGAAAAAGCTTCGACTCGGAAATTTCGACCCCTGCCCGATGGGCTATCAGAGCATAAGCCTGCTCAATAGCGCCGCTATCACGATGCTCTTCTTCGCAGCGAAACTTGATCAACCAGTGCTCATAACCCTTGGGCATTTCACCGAATGACGAAACAGCGCGGCATTTGTCCGGCGACAGACCAATCACTGCTTTGGGCCGAGCACCACCGGGGGACCCACCCGCCAGTCGCAGAGAATTGATGACCTCGTCAGCGCTGCCTGAAAGTATCGTTTGTGATGCTTCATAGAGGGCGGCCAGATCGAGGTCTTCGTCAGCTTCAATGGTTTCCAACATCGGCACATACTCAAGCGCCCCCATGCTTCGGTTGCCCATATAGGCCAGACGATCCAGTGGTCCGATCGCGTGGCGCTCGATTCTCAACTGACTTCGGAAGAATCGATCCATGAGCAGCGATCCCCAGCCATCGGGCAACGAATCGTTGAAGGCACCGTGCAGGCCGTCGAACAGCATCGGATCAGCCGCCCTCTGGGGTTTTACCGAGAAATCCATATGAAACGGCGCAAGGTTGAATCCTTTCGCCAACCAGCCCGGATCATAAGAAAAGAACACACCCTGACGAGTAATTGCGACAAGTTCGCCGACTCGTGATCCTTGAAGCATGACGCTGAGTGCGTTGACGGATTTCATTGTCGGCCACGAGCCCTTTCGTAGTTTTTCAGCTCTTCGAGTGTCAGCGATTGAGCCGAGGCGAACAAATTTGTCAGCGGCTCCTCCGCCCCGAGGCAGATCGAAATCAGCAACAAGCCATCCAGAGAGATCTTCCCGGTCGTCTCAAAGCGCTTGATATTGGACTCGGGGACGCCTGACTTTTGCGCGAGCGTGCGCCGCGAAAGGTTCTTGCTGAGCCTCAGACGCTTGGCGTTCCCGGCAATCTGTAAAGCGATCTCTCCGGGGGAGTAGAGAATATGGGTAAGGGCCACGAGTCGACCTCATCTGGAGTGTGAGGAAGTGTAGCAGCGCAAGAAACAAATTTCTTTTAATGGTCTATAAATGGTCCTTTATAGTAATTATTGTCATTTAATGGATAATATTTTGACTTTAAAAATACACGATCGCGCAGTATGCGGCGCAGAATATTGGGCCCAACCTGATCCTTCACGAGGTGATAAATCGCATTGTCGACGGGGCGCAACGCCTGACCGGGCCTGGCGCGAGCACTTGAACCTTACCCGGGATGAGGTGGCCAAACGCATGGGCATCTCTCAACCGGCCTTCGCTCAACAGGACACGGCCACCAAGCCACGCAAGGCGTCCCGTGAAAAAATTGCCGCGGTGCTTGGCATCAACGCCAATCAGCTCGGGCTGTAAGAATGGAGCAACAAGATCGCGGCCTTCGGCAACCCCCACGCCGACGCCGACGCATTCTCCTGCAGGAGCTGCCGCAGGCTGCGGTCTTTTGACCCTCCTGCCGATTTACTGATTTGGCCCCTGTCATGGCAGGAAGGGCGATTTATTAACTCGCCGAGGTATCGCCATCACGCTTGGTGCCTGCTCGTACTCGTAATCCAACGCTTTAATGTCCATGACCTCGCTGATCTTCAGCGTCCAGGGCTTGAGCACGTCATTGTAATTGTGGCCCTCGGGGCCGTTTGTCAGCGGTGCGTAGTGCGGTGCCCATTGATCGTTGTCTTGAGCCATCCGCGCTTGCCAGTCGGCCCAGACTTTGTCGACGAAACAGTGGTGAAGAAAGAACACTGGATCATCCGGGGAAGTCATCGGCAGCATGTTGCCCCCCACCCAGAGATGAACCCGATTATGTAACTGGGAACTCGTGGTTTTGACCTGAGGGTCGCCTCGTTGGGTGATCCAGCCCTCCAGGCGGTTTCTGAAACCGCGCACGCTATGACTGGAGTCGTACGGCGGCGTGTCATACAGACTCTCACGCTTTGCCATCTGCAAATCTTCAGGGGTTGGCAATGAGTCCGCCACCAGGCCGAACTGCCTCTTCAATCCCGGACCCGGCAGATCGTCATCAGGATATGACGGGACGTGCCACTTCCCGTTCTTGTAGGCAAACGGACCGCTCGCCACTCGCCAGTCGTCGCTCTTCACACCATTGCCGCCCATGAAGTCGTCTTTCCACACAGGAGCATTCAGCGGATCGGCGACATCTTGTGTCCAGTCCCAGTAGGGAATGGTGATAGAGGGGTCGATGGCCTGAAGGTCCGCTTCAAACTGGAGCAGGAACGCTCGATGCCACGGCAGGAATGAGGGACCTCGATGTGCACCGTTTCTGTAGTCGGGGTCATTCGGCTCATGCGGTAGAACGGTGGGCACCATGACCTGATGATGCTGATGCACATACTGATCGTATTGCCCCGTGGCCTTTAGCTGAAGACAAGCGTCGACAAATTTCTGCTTTTCAACGTCAGTCAACGAACGAATATTTTTCCGTAGTTTCATCTGACCCGATCCTTGAGTGATTAACGAGCTGATGGCCCTGATAAGAACCTGTGTCGATTGAACATAGGCAAGACTCTGATCGGCGTCTACTGTCAGAAATAACAGGTCAATGCGATCTCCCGACCAACGGTCAGCCTCTGGCGGCAGCCACGCTGCGAGATGACTTCATACCTCAACTGCGTCAACATCAAGATCATCCGTTTCGCTCATAGGGACATCAGTTCATGAAAATCTGCGGCATCGAAATCAAAGGCAGCGAAGCGATCATCGCCGTGGCCTCCCTCGACGATCAGGTGTTGAGCCACGTCGCTCTGGCCACAAAGAAAATTGCCCTCGACGATGACGACGAAGCCGCGAACGTCAAAGTGTTTGCTGCTCAGGTGGCGTCGTTTGTGCGCGAGAACGCCATCGATCGGATTGCGATCAAGAAGCGCAGCAAGAAAGGCGAATTCGCCGGTGGGCCGACCACCTTCAAGATTGAGGGCGTTTTTCAGTTGCTGGAGAGTTGCGAGGTGACGTTGCTGTCGCCGCAGACGATTAATGCGCAGAACAAGAAGTTCGACTTTGCACTGCCGGATACGTTGAACAAATATCAGCATGAGGCTTACAAGGCGGCCTGTTCTGCCCTGATGAAGAAATAACACCCAAGCAGATTCCCCTGTGGGAGTGAGCCTGCTCGCGATAGCGGTCCGTCATTCAAGTTGATGTTAATGATCCACCGCTATCGCGAGCAGGCTCGCTCCTACAGGGGATCTTCTGTGTTCAGACGAGTTCTCGCCCGTCACCCAGCCGTCGGCGATCTTCCCGCGGACACCGTTCAAACCGCGCCCGGTAACTGCGGGTGAAATACGACGGCGATTCAAACCCGCACGCGATACTCACTTCCAGCACACTCATGTCCGTCTGCCGCAACAACTGCCGTGCCTTCTCCAGCCTTAATCGCAGGTAGAAATTGCTCGGTGTGTCGTTCAAGTGCAGGCGAAACAATCGCTCCAACTGCCGTCGCGTCACCTTGATCGATTCGGCCAATTCCAGCGTGCTCAGCGGCGGTTCGCTGTGCTGCTCCATCTCGCCGATCACGTGTACGAGCTTCTTGTTGCTGATGCCATAACGCGTGGCGACTTCCATGCGCTGGTGGTCTTTGCGCGGGCGGATACGGCCGAGTACGAATTGTTCGCTGACCTGGATCGCCAGTTCCGGGCCATGGGCCTGACTGATGAGGTCGAGCATCAGGTCGATGGACGCGGTGCCGCCGGCAGAGGTGATGCGCCGGCGGTCAATCTCGAACAGCTCCTGAGTGACGCTGAGCTGTGGATAGGACTCCTTGAAGGCGTCGATGGCTTCCCAGTGCAGGGTCAGGCGATGGCCGTCGAGCAGGCCGGCTTCGGCGAGGACGAAACTGCCGGTGTCGATGGCGCCGAGGGTCACGCCTTCGTTGTCCAGGCGGCGCAGCCAGTGTTCCAGCGCCGGGGTTGCGAATTTCAGGGGTTCGAAGCCGGCAACCACCAATAGCGTTGCGCCTTTCTTCAGCGGTTCCAGCGCCGCGTCGGCGTTGACCGACATGCCGTTGCTCGCCAGCACCGCCCCGCCGTCCGTGCTGAGCACATGCCAGCGGTACAGCTCGCCGCGAAAGCGATTGGCGACCCGCAACGGCTCGATGGCCGAGATAAATCCAATCGCCGAGAAACCCGGCATCAACAAGAAGTAGAAATCCTGGGACATGGAGCGCACTCGACTGGCAGGTAACGAGAGGGCGGGAAGCGTGTGGACGTTGATACGCCACTTGCAAGAGGCATTCAAGAGCGCAGGTCGCTGCAGTGCAAGAGCTGGTCGCCGCAGTGCGCTTTAGCGGGCCTCAAGCTGCGTAACTTGGCATCACCGGCGCACAAAGACGACCGGACCCACAATAACGAACTGCCGAGGAACCTGAGATGAAACGACTGATCAGCAGCTGTGTTCTTGCACTCAGCGGTACCGCTTTCCTGAGCGCCAGCGTCATGGCGGCCGAACCTGCTTCA
Organism: Pseudomonas sp. UYIF39; assembly: GCF_029963765.1. Classification (GTDB taxonomy): domain Bacteria; phylum Pseudomonadota; class Gammaproteobacteria; order Pseudomonadales; family Pseudomonadaceae; genus Aquipseudomonas. The sequence goes on along the minus strand of NZ_JALBYU010000014.1, from coordinate 16,699 downwards.
TGCCAGAACGTGCGCATGGGCGTCGTGAACTGGACCGACGTGATCGCCACCAGTGCCATGACCCAAGTCCTGCTCGATGGCCTCGGCTACAACACCAAACAAACCAGCGCTTCCCAGCAAATCATCTTTGCCGGGATCCGCGACCAGCGCCTGGATTTGTTCCTGGGCTACTGGAACCCGCTGATGACCCAGACCATCACTCCGTTCACCTCGGCCAATCAGGTCAAGGTGCTTGAGGCGCCAAGCCTGAAAGACGCCCGCGCCACTCTGGCCGTACCGACGTATCTCGCCGACAAGGGCCTGAAAACCTTCGCCGACATCGCCAAGTTCGAGAAAGAACTGGGCGGCAAGATTTACGGCATCGAGCCTGGCTCGGGTGCCAACACCCAGATCAAGGCGATGATCGCCAAGAACCAGTTTGGCCTCGGCAAGTTCCAGCTGGTCGAGTCCAGTGAGGCCGGCATGCTCGCGGCGGTGGATCGCGCCGTGCGCCGCAAAGAGGCCGTGGTGTTCTTCGGCTGGGCGCCGCACCCGATGAACGTCAACGTGAAGATGACGTACCTCACCGGCAGCGACGACGCCCTGGGCCCGAACGAAGGCATGGCCACGGTCTGGACCGTCACCGCACCGAAATACGCCGAGCAATGCCCGAACATCGGTCGTTTGCTGAGCAACCTGACGTACACCGCCGAAGACGAGAGCCGGATGATGCAGCCGCTGCTGGATCACAAGGACGCCTTCGAATCGGCCAAGCAATGGCTGAAGGATCACCCACAAGACAAGCAACGCTGGCTCGAAGGCGTGACCACCTTCGATGGCAAGCCAGCCGCTGAAAACCTGCAACTGACGACCAAATAAACCCGATTGAACCACCGACTCGCAGCCCGACCGGGCTGCGAACGGAATCATCACGCCTGCAAGGAACCCGCCTCATGAACCACGACGTCATCATCACCTGCGCACTCACCGGTGCTGGCGACACGACCAGCAAGAGCCCACACGTGCCGGTCACCCCGAAACAAATCGCCGCGGCCGCCGTGGAAGCCGCCAAGGCCGGCGCCACTGTCGTTCACTGCCACGTGCGTAACCCCGAAACCGGCAAATTCAGCCGTGACGTAGCGCTGTACCGCGAAGTGATGGAGCGCATCCGCGAGGCGGACGTCGACATCATCGTCAACCTCACCGCCGGCATGGGCGGCGACCTGGAAATCGGCGCGGGCGAGAACCCGATGGAGTTCGGCCCGAACACCGACCTGGTCGGCCCGCTGACCCGTCTGGCCCACGTTGAAGCGCTACTGCCGGAAATCTGCACCCTCGATTGCGGCACCCTGAACTTCGGCGACGGCGACACCATTTACGTGTCCACCCCGGCGCAACTGCGCGCTGGCGCCAAACGCATTCAAGAGCTGGGCGTGAAGGCCGAGCTGGAAATTTTCGACACCGGCCACCTGTGGTTCGCCAAGCAGATGATCAAGGAAGGCCTGCTCGACGACCCGCTGTTCCAACTGTGCCTGGGCATCCCGTGGGGTGCGCCGGCCGATACCACCACCATGAAGGCCATGGTCGACAACCTGCCGGCCAATGCGGTCTGGGCCGGCTTCGGCATCGGTCGCATGCAAATGCCGATGGCTGCGCAAGCGGTGCTGCTCGGCGGCAACGTGCGGGTCGGTCTGGAAGACAACATCTGGCTGGACAAAGGCGTACTGGCGACCAACGGCCAACTGGTCGAACGCGCCTCGGAAATCCTCAGCCGTCTCGGCGCCCGTGTTCTGACGCCGGCGGAAGGCCGGGCAAAAATGGGCCTGACCAAGCGCGGCTAAACCCCAAACACAAAACCCTGTAGGAGCGAGGCTTGCCCGCGAAGGCGGTTTTCCTGCCGCGAGAGATCCGTTGGATATACCGGCCTCTTCGCGGGCAAGCCTCGCTCCTACAGGGGTTACCGAAATTACTTTAGGACGTCGCCATGAGCTTTATCACCGAAATCAAAACCTTCGCAGCCCTGGGCAGCGGTGTCATCGGCAGCGGTTGGGTGTCTCGCGCCCTCGCCCACGGCCTCGACGTGGTGGCCTGGGACCCGGCGCCCGGTGCCGAAGCCGCGCTGCGCAAACGCGTCGCCAATGCTTGGGGCGCTTTGGAGAAACAGGGCCTTGCACCAGGCGCATCGCAGGATCGGCTGCGCTTTGTCGCAACTATTGAAGAATGCGTTCGCGACGCGGATTTCATTCAGGAAAGCGCCCCTGAGCGACTGGACCTGAAATTGGAACTGCACGCCAAGATCAGCGCGGCGGCCAAGCCCAATGCCTTGATCGGCTCCAGCACTTCTGGCCTGTTGCCGAGCGAGTTTTACGAGAGTTCGACGCACCCGGAACGTTGCGTCGTCGGCCACCCGTTCAACCCGGTTTACCTGCTGCCGTTGGTGGAAGTGGTTGGCGGAAAAAACACTGCGCCGGAAGCCGTTCAAGCGGCAATGAAAGTCTACGAATCCTTGGGCATGCGTCCGCTGCATGTGCGCAAGGAAGTACCCGGTTTTATCGCCGACCGCTTGCTCGAAGCGTTGTGGCGTGAAGCGCTGCACCTGGTCAACGACGGTGTGGCGACCACCGGTGAAATCGATGATGCGATCCGTTTTGGCGCGGGTCTGCGCTGGTCGTTCATGGGCACGTTCTTGACGTACACCCTGGCGGGTGGCGATGCGGGCATGCGGCACTTCATGGCGCAATTCGGGCCGGCGTTGCAGTTGCCATGGACGTATCTGCCAGCACCGGAACTGACCGACAAGTTGATTGATGATGTGGTTGATGGCACCAGTGATCAGTTGGGCACGCACAGCATTTCGGCGCTGGAGCGCTATCGTGATGATTGCTTGCTGGCGGTGCTGGAGGCGGTGAAAACCACCAAAGAGAAGCATGGGATGGCGTTCAGCGAGTAATGAGCCAGCAGGATCGACCCCATCGTCGGAACGCCGCCCGGAGCAAGCTCGCTCCCACAAGGACCGCGTAAAACCTGTGGGAGCGAGCTTGCTCCGGGCGGCGTTCCGACGATGGGCGCCATCCAGTCACCACACCATTTGGATCCCTCATCATGCCCACCCTCACCACCTACCAAACCAAAATCATCCCCGAATGGGTCGATTACAACGGCCACCTGCGCGACGCCTTCTACCTGCTCATCTTCAGCTACGCCACCGACGCGCTGATGGATCGTCTGGGCATGGACAGCAACAACCGCGAAGCCAGCGGCAATTCGCTGTTCACCCTCGAACTGCACCTCAATTACCTGCACGAAGTGAAGCTCGACGCCGACGTCGAAGTGCACACCCAAATCATCGGCCACGACAGCAAACGCCTGCACCTCTATCACAGCCTGCATCTGGTGGGCGACGACAAGGAGCTGGCAGGCAACGAGCAAATGCTGCTGCACGTCGACCTCGCCGGGCCGCGCTCCGCACCGTTCAGCGAAGACACTTTGAGCAAGCTGCAAGCCATCGTCGCCGAGCAAACCGACCTTCCCTCCCCCGACTACATTGGCCGAGTGATCGCGTTACCCCCTAAAAAATAACAAGGAGATCGCCATTGAACACCGCCGCCGCTTTTGCCGACTTCCGTACCTACCCGTTGATCAGCGCGTTGACCGCCGCATACACCCTGGCGGACCGAATTCAAGTGAAGTGGGCCGATAAACGTGTCAGCCCGTTTCATCATCAGTGGCTGCGGGACAACTGCCCGTGCCCGCTGTGCGTCTACACCGTAACCCGCGAGCAAGTGCTGGAAATCGTCGACGTCGCCGAAAACCTGAACCCCTCGCACATCAGCATTGATGCCGAAGGCTGCCTGCACATCGATTGGCAGGACGGCCATCTCAGCCGCTTCGATCCTGGCTGGTTACGGGCCCACGCCTACGATGACGAGTCCCGCGCTGAACGCCGGGCATCCAAGCCCAAAAGCCAGCTCTGGAACAGCAACCTGACGCTGCCGGTGTTCGACTACCAAGCGTTGATGAACGACAACGACGCCTTGCTGCAATGGCTGCTGGCCGTGCGCGATATCGGCCTGACCCAGGTCCGCGGTGTGCCCACCGAGCCGGGCTCGTTGAAGTTGATCGCCCAGCGGATTTCCTTCATCCGCGAGAGCAATTTTGGCGTGTTGTTCAACGTGCAATCCAAGGCCGATGCCGACAGCAATGCCTACACCGCTTTCAACCTGCCGCTGCATAGCGACCTGCCAACCCGGGAGTTACAACCGGGGCTGCAATTTCTGCATTGCCTGGTGAATGACGCCGAGGGTGGCGAGAGTATTTTCGTCGACGGTTTTGCCATTGCCGAAGCCTTGCGCGATGAAGATCCCGAGGCGTTCAAAAGCCTTTGCGAAATCCCCGTGGAGTTCCGCAACAAAGACCGCCACAGCGACTACCGCTGTCTCGCGCCGATCATCGCGCTGGATGCCTTTGGGCAGGTGTCGGAAATCCGCATGGCGAATTTTCTGCGTGGGCCGTTCGATGCGTCGGTCGAGCAGATGCCCGCGCTCTATCACGCCTACCGCCGCTTTATTGCGATGACCCGGGAAGCGCGATTCCGCGTGATGACGCGGCTAAACTCCGGCGAAATGTGGTGTTTCGACAACCGCCGCACCCTCCACGCCCGCAACGCCTTCGACCCCGCCACCGGCGCCCGGCATTTTCAGGGTTGCTATGTCGACCGTGATGAATTGTTGTCGCGGATCCTTGTCCTGCAGCGTTAAATCCCAGCCAAAAAAAACCCCGATCAAGCCGTGACAGGATCGGGGCAGAGGTGGGTACTGTTGAGGAGCCGTTGCGCGAGGGTGACCAAACCTTCGTGAAGCCAGCTGATCCCAGTGTGCCCACTCTCCTCCTGCGCAAGTTAGCCGAAAACGACCTGTTCATAGGTATTGCGGCCATTGCGACAAATCGTCCTTGCCGCCACTCCGTACCCCTACGAGAATCGAACCACGACACCGTTCCCTGAAGAAGGATTGCGTCATGATGCACGCCGATTTGATTGACCAGGAAGACCTGTTGGGCCAGCTCAAGGCGTTGGGATTTGCAGTACCCCCTGGCGCAACCGCCGAGCAGGCCTGCGAATGCGCGGTACGGGGTTTGAACAACGAACGGGCAATGGAACTGCGGACCATGGTCAAGCAGATGTACACCAGCAGCGCGACCATCCTGCCGGCCGTGCGCCAGGCCATCGAAAAGCAATTGCTGCCCGCGTTGGCGGAGTATCAACAGAGCCGTAGCGCCTGACCTGTGGCGAGGGGGCTTGCCCCCGTTCGGCTGCGCAGCAGTCGTAAAGCTTTTAGGGCCGCTTCGCGACCCAACGGGGGCAAGCCCCCTCGCCACAACGGTCTAGAGCCTTACGCTGGCGAACGTCGACTCATTGCGCGCCTGACTCAACGCCGACAACGGTCCGGACAACGGTGACAGCACCAGTGCTTGCGGCAGCGGCATCATCGCCACTTGTTGCGTGGTGTTGGAACCTACGCGCTCGTCACGTGGCGGAATGCCGAAGTATTCGCGGTAGCACTTGGAGAAGTGCGGCGTGGACACGAAGCCACACACCGACGCCACTTCGATGATCGACATCGGCGTTTGCTTGAGCAGCTGCCGGGCGCGGATCAAGCGCAGCTTCAGGTAATAACGCGATGGCGAGCAGTGCAGGTATTTCTGGAACAGCCGCTCCAGCTGACGTCGTGACACGGCGACATACACCGCCAGTTCGTCGAGGTCGATCGGCTCTTCCAGGTTGGCCTCCATCAGCGCGACGATTTCCTGCAACTTCGGCTGGTTGGTGCCGAGCATGTGCTTGAGCGGCACACGCTGGTGATCCTGTTCGTTGCGGATGCGCTCGTAGACAAACATTTCCGAGATCGCGGCTGACAGTTCACGGCCATGATCGCGGCTGATCAGGTGCAGCATCATGTCCAGCGGCGCGGTGCCGCCGGAGCTGGTGAAACGGTTACGGTCGAGGGTGAACAACCGGGTGCTCATGGCCACACGCGGAAACGCTTCCTGCATAGCGGCCAGGCATTCCCAGTGCACGCTGCAATCGAAACCGTCCAGCAAACCGGCGCAGGCCAGGGCCCAGCTACCGGTGCAGACCGCACCCAGACGCTTGGACTGACGCGCCTGGCTTTGCAGCCATGACACGTGTTCACGGGTAACAGTGCGTTGAATACCAATACCGCCACAGACAATGATGGTGTCCATGGGAGGCGCTTTGTGCATGGAGGCGTCGGGGGTGATCTGCAGACCGTCACTGGCCCAGACCTGACCACCGTCGACGGTCAGTGTGGTCCAGCGATACAGCTCGCGGCCGGACAGTTGGTTGGCCATGCGCAGGGGTTCTACTGCGGAGGCCAGAGAAATAAGCGTGAAATTGTCCAGCAGCAAAAAGCCGATGGATTGAGGCGCACGGTTCTGGGGTTGGGCCCCGGAGTTGAACGTCGTCATCGCGGTATCTCCTCACACAAAGCGGGTGATGGCCTCAGGCGGAGGCTCTTGTTATTGCCATCGTTCTCGCGTGGGAGACGGGCTTTGTAATGACAGAGCAAATGCCATGCCTAAAGTTGAATGGCCGTTCAATAACTCCTGAAAACGACGTCGCGGCGCGTCTATATAAGCCGCGCCGCGAGTGGGGGTTATAAGTGCCATTATCGGTGGGAGGTGCTCTGCCCCGTTGGGCGTGAGCAAATCGGTAGCACTTGTGGGAACAGGGCTACAGCGACCCGGTGAGGAGTGTCACCGCAAGCACAGGTGACAGGCGGTAATGGCCAACTTGGATCCCGGATCTCGAGGAAGTGGCTTATCTGTAAGCGACGCGCCAAAACGTGGCGCGTTTTGATTCCGGTGCTCACTTAGCGCGCAGTTTTGACTGGTCTGACGCTATCGCGAGCAAGCTCGCTCCCACACTGGATTTGCGAACGACGCAGATCAAATGTGGGAGCGAGCTTGCTCGCGATGCAGGCGACGCGGTCTCAGCACTCAACCGCGCTAACCGCCAACCCACCGCGCGATGTCTCTTTATATTTGTCATGCATGTCCGCGCCGGTATCACGCATCGTGCGGATCACCCGATCCAGCGAGATAAAGTGCTGACCGTCGCCACGCAGCGCCATCTGCGCCGCGTTGATGGCTTTCACCGCGGCAATCGCATTGCGCTCGATGCACGGCACTTGCACCAGCCCACCCACCGGGTCGCAGGTCAGGCCAAGGTTGTGTTCCAGACCGATTTCCGCCGCGTTACACAGCTGCTCCGGTGTGGCACCCAGAATCTCCGCCAGCCCGGCCGCCGCCATGGCGCAAGCCGAACCAACCTCGCCCTGGCAACCGACTTCCGCACCGGAAATCGAAGCGTTCTTTTTGCACAGAATCCCGACCGCTGCCGCACTGAGGAAATAGTCGACCACGTTGGCGTCGGTCACCACCTCGCTGAACTTCATAAAGTAGTGCAGCACCGCCGGAATGATCCCCGCCGCGCCATTGGTCGGTGCCGTCACCATGCGCCCGCCAGCCGCGTTTTCTTCGTTGACCGCCAGGGCGAACAGGTTGACCCACTCCATGGCGCTCAAGGTCGAGCCGATCACATTAGGCTTGTTCAGTTCTTGCAGGCTGCGGTGCAGTTTGGCCGCGCGACGACGCACATTCAGGCCGCCGGGCAAGATGCCTTCGTGCTTGAGGCCTTGTTCGACGCAATCCTGCATGGCGCGCCAGAGTGTCATCAGGCCGGCGCGGATTTCCTCTTCGCTGCGCCATACCTTCTCGTTGGCCATCATCAATTCGGCGACGCGCAGGTTGTGCTGCTTACAGAGGCTGAGCAGCTCGGCGGCACTGGAAAAATCGTACGGCAACACCGTGCGATCCAGGTCCACCACACCGCTGGAGGCTTGTGCTTCATCGACGACAAAACCGCCGCCGATGGAGTAGTAGGTGTCGCGATGCAGCTCGCCGTCATCACCTTCGACGATCAGCGTCATGGCGTTGGGGTGGAACGGCAGGTTCTCGTCGATCAGCCGCATGTCCCGGGCCCAGATGAACGGGACCGACAAACGACCATCGAGCAACAGCGTGTGGGTTTCGCGCAGGGTTTCGATGCGAATGCCGATTTGCGACGGATCGATCGCGTCCGGCCACTCGCCCATCAGCCCCATGATCACTGCGTTGTCGCTGCCGTGACCGATGCCGGTGGCCGATAAAGAACCATAAAGCTGAACTTCGACGCGCCGTACTTGTTCCAAAAGACCCTGCTCACGCAAACCTTGCACGAACAGCGCGGCGGCCCGCATGGGTCCCACGGTGTGCGAACTGGAAGGGCCGATGCCAATTTTGAACAGGTCGAAAACACTGATAGCCATTACTGCCGAACTCCTGGATGTGCCAACTCCAGACGCAAAAGCGCCCAGTGACGGAGCTGCTACGCTCAAGCTGCAATCCGCCGAGATGGCCGCATCATCAGGCTTTTGTCATGTCGTTCGACGTCTCACACCGACGCACTCATGCCCACTAACGCCGCGAGCGTTTTACGCAGCGTTTTCGCCGTTTTTTTGCGGATCAGAGGGTTAAAGGGGGCTGAAAAAAGCTGTAAACGACGTCACCGACACTGGATGCGACCATCCCTGTACTGGTTACGACGCACCCTGTAGGCGTCAGATTTTCACTGGTACATGATCGTATCGACTCGATTGCAAGGCGCCGTGGTAGAGATGTCTCCAAAACGCCATCCAACCGCAACCTATAAGTGCGGTGGTCCAGTCGGAACACTGCCAAAAAAAACACCCAGGAGTCCATCCATGAAAGGTTCCCCGTCGTTGTTGTTGGCCGCCATGCTGAGTCTGCCGTTATTGGCTCAAGCCGCAGAACCCGCTCAGTGCAGCACCGTAAACTTCTCCGATGTCGGCTGGACCGACATCACTGTCACCACCGCCACCACCAGCGTCGTCCTCGATGCCCTCGGCTACAAGACCAAAACCACGATGATTTCCGTACCGGTGACCTACAAGTCCCTGGCCGACGGCAAGAACATGGACGTATTCCTGGGTAACTGGATGCCAACCATGGAAAACGACATCAAGGCCTACCGCGATGCCGGCACCGTGGACACCCTGCGCGCCAACCTGGAAAACGCAAAATACACACTCGCCGTCCCCGAAGAGTTGTATAACAAAGGTCTGAAAGATTTCGCCGACATCGCCAAGTTCAAGAAAGAACTCGACGGCAAGATCTACGGTATCGAACCAGGCAACGACGGCAACCGCCTGATCCAGAGCATGATCGACAAGAACGCCTTCGGCTTGAAAGACGCCGGCTTCAAGGTGGTCGAGTCCAGCGAGGCAGGCATGCTCTCGCAAGTCGATCGCGCCCAGCGCCGCAACACCGCCGTGGTGTTCCTGGGCTGGGAACCACACCCGATGAACACGCGTTTCAAGATGAAGTACCTGACCGGCGGTGACGACTATTTCGGCCCGAACTTCGGCCAGGCAACCATCTACACCAACACCCGCAAGGGCTATGCGCAGGAATGCAGTAACGTCGGTCAGCTGCTGAAAAACCTGCAGTTCACGCTGAACATGGAAAGCACCCTGATGGGCAACGTCCTGGACGACAAAATGAAGCCTGACGCGGCCGCCAAGGCCTGGCTGAAAAAGAATCCACAGGTCCTCGATACCTGGCTCGCTGGCGTGACCACCATTGACGGTAAACCAGGCCTGGAGGCCGTGAAAGCCAAGCTCGCGCAGTAATCGCTTACGCCGGGCGAGTTCGCTCGCCCGGGCTGTTTATTTCCTTGCATGCGGACGTTCACTACCATGCTGATTGATCAGAAAATACCTTTAGGCCAGTACATCGCGGGCTTCGTTGAATGGTTGACGCAACACGGCGCCAACACCTTCGACGCAATCGCCGTGTCACTGGAAACGATGATCCACGGTGTGACTTTTGCGCTGACCTGGTTCAACCCGCTGGCATTGATCGGCCTCATCGCACTACTGGCACACTTCATTCAACGAAAGTGGGGCCTGACCGTTTTTGTCATCGCCTCCTTCCTGCTGATCCTCAATCTGGGGTACTGGCAGGAAACCATGGAAACCCTTGCCCAGGTGTTGTTCGCCACCCTGGTCTGCGTGGTCATCGGCGTGCCGTTGGGCATTGTCGCCGCGCATAAACCGATGTTTTACACACTGATGCGTCCGGTGCTCGATCTGATGCAGACCGTACCGACCTTCGTGTACCTCATTCCTACCCTGACCCTCTTCGGTCTGGGTGTGGTCCCGGGTCTGATTTCTACGGTGGTGTTCGCGATTGCCGCACCTATCCGCCTGACTTACCTGGGTATTCGCGATGTTCCCGCAGAATTGATGGACGCCGGCAAAGCCTTCGGCTGCTCGCGTCGTCAACTGCTCGCACGCATCGAACTGCCCTACGCCATGCCAAGCATCGCGGCCGGTATCACCCAGTGCATCATGCTGTCGTTGTCGATGGTGGTGATCGCGGCACTGGTAGGCGCCGACGGCCTGGGCAAACCCGTGGTCAATGCACTGAACACTGCTGATATCGCCCTGGGCTTCGAAGCGGGCCTGGCGATCGTACTGCTGGCGATCATGCTCGACCGTATCTGCAAACAACCCGAAGCCAAAGTAGGGGGTGACGCATGAGCATTATTCGCTTCGAAGACGTCGATGTAATCTTCTCCAAAGACCCGCGCGAGGCCCTGAAACTCCTCGACCAGGGCATGACCCGTGACCAGATCCTGAAAAAGACCGGGCAGATTGTTGGCGTTGAAAAGGCCAGCCTGGACGTCAAAAAGGGTGAAATCTGTGTACTGATGGGCCTGTCCGGCTCTGGCAAGTCCAGCTTGCTGCGTTGCATCAACGGCCTCAACACCGTCAGCCGCGGCAAGCTGTTCGTCGAGCACGAAGGCAAGCAGATCGACATCGCTTCCTGCACCCCGGCGGAACTGAAAATGATGCGCACCAAGCGCATTGCGATGGTGTTCCAGAAGTTCGCCCTGATGCCTTGGCTGACCGTTCGCGAGAACATCAGTTTCGGCCTCGAAATGCAGGGTCGTCCTGAGAAAGAACGCCGCAAACTGGTGGACGAGAAGCTTGAGCTGGTGGGCCTGACCCAGTGGCGCAACAAGAAGCCCGACGAGCTCTCCGGCGGCATGCAGCAACGTGTGGGCCTGGCCCGCGCGCTGGCGATGGATGCCGACATCCTGCTGATGGACGAACCGTTCTCGGCCCTCGACCCGCTGATCCGCCAAGGCCTGCAAGACGAACTGCTGGAACTGCAAAGCAAGCTGAACAAAACCATCGTATTCGTGAGCCACGACCTCGATGAAGCCCTGAAGCTCGGCAGCCGTATCGCAATCATGAAAGACGGCCGCATTGTTCAGTACAGCGTGCCGGAAGAGATCGTGTTGAACCCTGCGGACGATTACGTGCGGACCTTCGTGGCCCACACCAACCCGCTGAACGTACTGTGCGGTCGCAGCCTGATGCGCACCCTGGACAACTGCAAACGCATCAACGGTTCGGTGTGCCTGGATCCGGGCGGCGATTCGTGGCTGGACCTGGCGGAAGGCAACACCATCAAGGGCGCTCGTCAGAACGGCGCAAGCCTGGATCTGCAGAACTGGGTGCCGGGTCAAGCGGTAGAAGGGTTGGGTCGTCGGCCAACGGTAGTGGATTCGAACATCGGCATGCGCGAAGCGCTGCAGATTCGTTACCAGACCGGCAACAAACTGGTGCTGCACGACAACAACAAGGTGGTCGGGATTCTCGGGGACAGTGAGCTGTATCACGCACTGCTCGGCAAGAATCTGGGGTAAGGCAACACACACAAAAACGCCGCGAGAGGATCGCGGCGTTTTTGTTAGTGCAGATATTTGACAGTGAACACAGACCACAGTGGTGAGGGGATCTCTGTGGCGAGGGGATTTATCCCCGTTCGGCTGCGCAGCAGTCGTAAAACCGGCCAGCGCGATTCATCTGATGTACCGCGGTGTCTGGTTTGGGGCCGCTTCGCTGCCCAACGGGGATAAATCCCCTCACCACAGAAATCCCTCACCACAATAAGAGCTGCGGTGCATTCACTGCACCGCATCACCTCAAGTCTCAGCTATAGACACGGCCAAGGAGCTGCCGATGGCTTTCAAACTGATCGAGCACGTCACGGGTGATCTGATCCGAAGTGAAGCCCATCAGGTCGTAGTCCTGGCTGCCGTTGTGCAAGTACACCTCGGCGCGGTAGTAACGTGCACGCGGTTCATCAGCACTTTCAGCCGACACCGTGTCGCTCGCCGCCGCCAGATAGCCGTCCAGGCTTACTTCGTAGACAAAAGGGTTGCCCTCTTCCATCTCGATCCGCAGGCCCATGCAACGCTTGGCCTTGCCCAGCAACGTTTGCACGTCCAGACCCTTGCCACGCAATTGCACCACGGCCTCTTCCAGCGCCGGGCTGACTTGCTTGTCCATGAAACGCTGAACAATCGACTGATTCGGCTGCAAGTCCAGCTGCGTCAAACGCTCGCTGAAACCACGACGACCGCGCGCAGCCAGCTCCGCTTGCTCCTGTTCGATCTGCACGTCCTGGCGCATGGCCTTGTGCAGGCCAAACATGAAGAACACCAGCACCACCGAGAACGGCAGACCGGCGAGCACCACCATGGTTTGCATGGCTTCGAAGTTACCGGCGAACAGCAGGCCGATGGTCACCAGCGTGATCACTGCCGACCAGAAGATCCGCAGCCAGTGCGGGGCGTCTTCGTCGACGTTACCGCCCTTGCAGGAAAGGTTGGCCATCATCACCGCGCCGGAATCCGCCGGGGTCAGGAACAGCACGAAGCCGACAAAGATCGACACGCCGATCACGATTTTCGACGCCGGGTAGTGTTCAAGCAGTTGGTAGATCGCCATCGACGGCTGTTCAAGCGCCGTCTTCCCGAGCTCCACCGCCCCATGGTTCATCACCAGGTCCAGGGCCGAGTTACCGAAGATCGACAACCATGCCAGGGTGAAACCCAGTGGAATCAGCAGCACGCCGGCTACCAGTTCACGCACCGTGCGACCACGGGAAATACGCGCGATGAACATGCCGACGAATGGGGCCCAGGAAATCCACCAGGCCCAGTAGAACAGGGTCCACAGGCCCAACCAGCGGTCAGACTTCTCGCTGTCGCCTTCGTACACATAGAGGTCGAAAGTCTTCAGCACCACGCCGTTCAGGTAGTCGCCGACGTTTTGCACGAAGCCGTTAAGCAAGTGCAGGGTCGGGCCGAACAGCAACACGAAAATCAGCAGGCCACTGAACAGCACGATGTTCAGGTTGGACAGACGGCGAATACCGTTTTCCACGCCGGACACTGCCGCGATAGTTGCCACGGTGCTCATCACGATGATCACGATCAGCAGATTGGTATTGTTGTGTTCCATGCCGAACAGGTTTTCAAGCCCCGACGACACCTGCAGCGAACCAATCCCCAGGTTCGTCACCAGACCCAGCAGTGTCACGAACATGCCGAAGCCGTCCACCGCGTGACCCGCCGCGCCTTTGACCCAACGCTCACCCACCAGCGGATACAGCGCCGAACGCAACGCCAGCGGCTGGTTATGACGGTAAGCAAAGTACGCCACGGCCAGACCGACCAATGCGTAGATCGCCCAGCCATGCAGGCCCCAGTGCAGGAACGTCAGCTGAACCGCCTGACGTGCAGCGAGGTTGCTGCCGGCAACGCCTTCCGGCGGATTGAAGTAATGGTCCAGCGGCTCGGAGGCACCGAAGTACAACAGCGAAATGCCGATACCCGACGAGAACAGCATCCCCGCCCAGGCGCCGTAGCTGAAGTCAGGAGTGTCGTCCTTGCTGCCCAACTTGAGCTTGCCGTAGGACGAAAACGCCAGGCCGACCACGAAGACCAGGTAAGCGGCGATCACTACCATGTAGTACCAGCCGAAGCTGCGGGACAACCAGGCCTGGGCAATACCGAGCAATCTGCCGGCCTCTTGCGGGGCGATGATCAGAATGGCGGTCAACAACAGGATCAACGCGGTAGAGGTGTAAAACACCCAACCGTTGACCGTCACCTTCTCGGGTGGGGTCTTTATAAGAGAGGCAGAACTCATGGCACAGATGCTCCGGGCAGTGCGGGAGAAGAACACAAGGCAACGCGATACCCGACCAATCGGTTGGTTGGCAGCCGACCAGCGGGTGATATAAAGACACCCCGAAAAAAGCCCGAAGCCCGGGAGCGCCGGTGCGCGTGGGGTTCGAGCGTTTTCGGATGTCGTTTTTCCGCCAACTACACGTAGGAAAAACCTGTAGGCAGCGACGAATTGTCGCAGATCTTATTCTTTGTTGATTGAACGTTCAATCAAAACAAAATAGACTGGCCTTTAAGCCGATAGACGTTTTACGTCCGCCGGAAGGCCTAAGGAGATGTGCAAGATGCCCAAGGTCGGTATGCAACCCATCCGCCGCCAGCAGTTGATCGAAGCCACATTGCAGGCGGTAGATCAGGTCGGAATGGGGGACGCCAGCATTGCGCTGATCGCCCGTTTGGCCGGTGTCTCGAATGGCATCATCAGTCACTATTTTCAGGACAAGAACGGCCTGATCGCCGCCACGATGCGGTATCTGATGAGCGTCCTCAGCGAGAACGTCACCGCGCGCCGCCAAGCGCTGGCAGATGACAGCCCACGGGAGCATCTGCAGGTGATTATCGAAGGCAACTTCGACGCCAGCCAGGTCAATGGCCCGGCAATGAAAACCTGGCTGGCCTTCTGGGCCACCAGCATGCACCAGCCGTCATTGCACAGGTTGCAGCGGATCAACGATCACCGTCTGTATTCCAACCTGTGCTGCCAGTTCCGCCGTGTATTGCCGCTTGATCAAGCGCGCAGTGCAGCCCGAGGTCTGGCAGCCCTCATTGACGGTTTGTGGTTGCGCGGCGCGCTGTCGGGAGATGCTTTCGACACCGGGCAGGCGCAACAGATCGCTTACGAATACATGGATTTCCAATTGGCCAAGCAGGTGAGTTAGAGCACACATAAAACGCTCAGCCCCTGAACTGCTGCTGATCGGTGTTGCCACAACCATATGGCATCACCCCAGTGGCCTACGCCAACCACTTATGCACTTGCGAGGACACTATGGCCCGTTTCGAACTGCAAAAACTTTACATCGATGGCGGTTACTCCGACGCCAGCAGCGACGCCACCTTCGAAGCCATCAACCCGGCAAACGGTGAAGTCCTCGCAACCGTACAACGTGCGACCAAGGACGACGTTGAGCGCGCGGTGGTCAGCGCCGAAAAAGGTCAGAAAATCTGGGCCGCCATGACCGCCATGGAGCGTTCGCGCATCCTGCGTCGTGCCGTCGACATCCTGCGCGAGCGCAACGATGAACTGGCCGCTCTGGAAACCCTGGACACCGGCAAGTCGTTCTCCGAAACCAAGTACGTCGACATCGTCACCGGCGCTGACGTGCTGGAGTACTACGCAGGTCTGGTTCCGGCCATCGAAGGCGAGCAAATCCCGCTGCGCACCACTTCTTTCGTCTACACCCGTCGCGAGCCGTTGGGCGTCGTAGCCGGTATCGGCGCGTGGAACTACCCGATCCAGATCGCCCTGTGGAAATCCGCCCCTGCCCTGGCGGCCGGTAACGCGATGATCTTCAAGCCTAGCGAAGTCACTTCCCTGACCACGCTGAAACTGGCCGAGATCTACACCGAAGCCGGCGTTCCGGCTGGCGTGTTCAACGTGCTGACCGGCAGCGGCCGTGAAGTCGGCACCTGGCTGACCGAACACCCACGCATCGAAAAAATCTCCTTCACCGGCGGCACCGACACCGGCAAGAAGGTCATGGCCAGCGCTTCCGCTTCGTCGCTGAAAGACGTGACCATGGAACTGGGCGGCAAATCCCCGCTGATCATCTTCGACGACGCCGACCTCGATCGCGCCGCCGACACCGCCATGATGGCCAACTTCTACAGCTCCGGTCAGGTCTGCACCAACGGCACTCGCGTGTTCGTGCCGAGCCACCTGAAAGCCGCTTTCGAAGCCAAGATCGTTGAGCGCGTTGCGCGCATCCGCGTCGGCAACCCGCAAGACGAGAACACCAACTTCGGTCCTCTGGTCAGCTTCGCCCACATGGAAAGCGTGCTGGGTTACATCGCCAAAGGTAAGGAAGAAGGCGCTCGCGTTCTGTGCGGCGGCAGCCGTCTGACCGAAGGCGAATTCGCCAAAGGCGCGTTCGTGGCACCGACCGTGTTCACCGACTGCACCGACGAGATGACCATCGTTCGCGAAGAAATCTTCGGCCCGGTGATGAGCATCCTGACCTACGAAACTGAAGAAGAAGTGATCCGTCGCGCCAACGACACCGACTTCGGCCTGGCCGCTGGCGTCGTCACCAAAGACCTGAACCGCGCTCACCGCGTGATTCATCAACTGGAAGCCGGTATCTGCTGGATCAACGCCTGGGGCGAATCCGACGCCAAGATGCCGGTTGGCGGCTACAAGCAGTCGGGCGTGGGTCGTGAGAACGGCATCAGCTCGCTGAACAACTTCACACGCATCAAATCGGTACAGGTCGAACTGGGCGATTACGCCTCGGTTTTCTAAGCCCCGGCTGAAAACTCTGTAGCAGCTGCCGAGGCACGAGGCTGCGTTGCGTGTCCGCAGGACCGCCCCCA
>NZ_JALBYU010000013.1 GCF_029963765.1 Pseudomonas sp. UYIF39 | reverse complement strand
GGCAAAAACCGAAGAAAACCTTAAAACCGTGTCCGGGATCAGTTGACCACTACATTAAAAGCGAGCCGGCGAGTCACGCCAGATGAATACGAAGAAGAGATGACGGGCAACCTTTTCTGCCCTTGTTGCTATACGAACGTTGAGCGGACCCCAAAGGAGAAAGACCTTTTCATCAATCGTCGTGACCCATTCTATCGCCACCTTAAACGCTGGCAACAAGTAGCTTGTGTTCTGAGAGCAAAAAAGGCAGAAGGTAAACGGTATGAATCATGGGAGGAGGCTAAGCGAGCAATCGACCACGGACACTTAACAATCGTGAAGGAATTTCTCCAGTCCAAGCCAGAGATCGAACTTACGCCAAGCGGCGACTACGATGAAACCCCTGTTGAGGATGTTGGTGGACCGCTGGCATGGGTACCGATAGGCCGACATAAAGGAGAAACCTTCGAGCTGCCAAGCAAAATAACTACTGTCGCAGGGATTTGCTCCAACTTTGAAGTCAACAAAGACAAGTACTTCTTCCTTCCTGGCGCTCAGCACGCGGTTCAATTGGCTGAGCTGATAACGAACGTGACCGAGCTGACTTCCGACATTCTGAACACCGAACAGATGCCGAGGTTGTACTTCGGGAGAATCAAACGCAGCTGGAACAAAGGTGCGTTCTCAACCTCGACACGTATGACTCGGATCGAGTGCGATCCAGCAATAGGTGATTTCACTGTCAAACTTCCAGATGGATTCTGCAGAGACAAGAGCATAAATGATGATTCGACGGGACGGATCGTTATGTTCTACGGGGTCATCACCACGAATGGCAAGGGATTGGCGGTGGACAGGCTTGCTTGGGGTGAGATTGCGCTAGTGCCCAGCAAATACAATGATTTACTGATGCCTGACTAGTCAGCATTCGAAGCTCTACTGCAAGAGCAGGGAAAGTGATTGATCGCATTAGCCTAAAGGGTCGCCTCCCCCCGAACGAGCCCCGTCACTTTTCCCCAAAGCACTAGATATCAATTGGCAATCGCTACCACGTCTGCAATGAGAGCAGGGCCAGCAACCGGTCCAGTCAAGAGAGTCGGTGTGGGGGCGGGTCGGTGAAGCTTGGCGACTTCACCAAATGCTTTCACGACCTGCTCACGAAAGAAATGATTGAAAAATCAGCCGATCGAAATGCAGAAGCTATTGCCGAAACTAATGCAATACTCCCCCTCGCCCCCTGCCTTGCTTCGCTCCCAAGCCTCTATCCTTGTCGAAAGCCCCGGAAACGTTGGAATTGCAAGCAGAGGGGCTAAGCCGAACGCCAGCCACACGCAGGTTTATTCGCGACTGCAAATTTCCCGCTGTCACTCGCTCACTAAACCAGCATTCGCCACTTCCTGCACTACATCGGGGCTAGCCAACCAATCGGCCACCAGCCTTTGTTCGTTAGTTATCACCCGTGGCTACTTTCCGCTCAGGAGCTAATTGCCTGTTAAGGTCACAGGATTGTGTCTAATTAACAGAATGTCATTGTGTAAATAAGCAGACCCACGGAAACACTGGACATCATCTGAAGGGATATGCTCTAATTAACATATCACCATCTTAAGCTATTGAGTGTTAATTAGATATGAACATCGTAGAAGCGGTGAAAACAGAGGGCGAAGCGGAAACCATCTCCCGCAAGCTGACCAAGAACGCCAGGAGCAATTCCTTGTACGCGGACATCTGGCGGTTTGGGGTCAACACTGCCCTTCGTATCAGCGATCTTCTCAGCCTCACCTTCGAGGATGTTGCTGGCGATAAGCTGGTGATCAAAGAATCCAAGACGGGTAAGACCCGTACTATCGACCTCAATAGCTCAGCCAAAGCCATCATTGGTCGCCGCAGGACTGCTCACCCGACACACACGTACTTGTTCGAGGTGGAGAGCAACCGAGCCAAGGGGAAGGCCGTAAGCCGGATCGCCGTGGCGAACGCCTTCAAGGCTGTGGGCGAGGAAATGAGCCTGCAACTTGGTACTCACTCGATGCGGAAGACTCGCGGCTGGCTGATGTACAACGGCGGAGTGTCCATCGAGAAGATTTGCAGGGTACTGAACCATTCCAGCCCCGCTGTCACGATGGCATATATCGGCATCACCCAGGCAGAGGTGGATGCGACGTACCACGAGTTCGTGTTCTAGACGGTGTAAGGTTCGCAACCCGACTACAAGCCGCCCATTGGCGGCTTTTTCTTGTGCCCGTGATATTTTGAATTTGTATCCGCAAACAGCAAGGTGGCACGGGAATGGCTCTTAACCTCGAACCAGCCTGTTTGGGAAATCCACCGATCTGCCAGAGTCTCCGCCTGATATTCCGCTACGGATTCACAGGCGATATTCTATCTAGGGTAGGTGTCGATTTTGAAAAGTTTGGGTAACAGAAGCCGCCTCAAACGTTTGTGGTGATGTATAGATGGCTCAAAGCCGCCAGCGGACATCTTCGCCAGGTCTACGCTCGCAAATACTTCATTGGCGGGAGTGTGCGGCTGAAAGACCACCTTTATCCACTAGTTGTAATCAACATCTTCGAGTGGTGGAGGTAGATCAAGCCGGGTGTTTTGAGGTATCCGGTGAAACGTTTCTACACGGCCGCACATATTAAGCTTCATAGAATCTGAGCCGGTAAACTCACCGCGTTTTAGCTGGTCGTGAAATGCCATTTTCTGAAAGTAGGTATCTACATCTGGGCCGTTCTTAACAATACGGTGGTTCACGTCGACAGCTATTGCGCCAGTAAACGGGGTTGTTTGAACTTGGACGAAGTAGGTAGAAAAACCAAGATTTCTTCCTTTTTCATCTCGGCTGTGCAAAACAAGAAGTCCATGCTGAGAGTACGGAAGATCGCCGGGGTTGAGTTTGAGCATAATGGTATCGCGAGTATCGGCGCCCATTTTCTTGCAGACTACTTCAGCCTGCCACTTCCCCACTCCTCGACTCGACAACCCGGTATTATCGGGCGTTTGGGCTGCACACGCTGAGATGAAGATCGCGGAGACTACTGTAATTAGGGGTTTGAGCATTTTTTGCTCTCCTTAGCTTCATTGTGTAGTTGATCGAGTGGGGGGACGCCTCCCGTTTGGTTTCGCAGGGAGCGGCATCTTTCGCACTGTAAAGATGACATCCCAGGGTAGAAGTAAGGATATTTGAATCGTCAGCTTCAGCCCCGCTGACCCTAGGATGAGGACCGTTCAGCGGCGTTACAAACCAATGATATCAAAAAGACACCACAAGAAGACAGGGTTTATCTTTTGCCAAGTTCATCGCTTAAAACCAAACCATTTAAGGCCAAATTATCCGATTTCGAAACTCGGCGTTGGGACGAGCCTCACTTTCAAGACGGCGACTGAATACTCATCTTTACCTGCGTGCATCAACCAAGGATCAAGATGCCCACCGGGCGAAAGCCGCACTGTAATTGTTCGCCGCTGACAAGGGCTTGAACATCACTGGCGTGTACGCCGAGAACATCAGTGGCACCAAACTCTTTCGTCCTGAGTCGATGCGCCTGCTGGACACTGCCGAGAAGGGTGAAGTGCTACTGGTAGAGTCGGTAGACCGCTTGAGTCGCCTCTCGCAAACCGACTGGGACACTCTCAAGGCGACCATTAAGGCCAAGGGGCTTCGCCTGGTGGTGGCTGACCTGCCCACCAGTCATATGATGGTTGAGGACAAGGGCATCACCGGACAAATCATGGAAGTAATCAACAGCATGTTGCTGGATCTGATGGCAACCATGGCCCGACTGGATCAGGAGAAACGGGTACAGCGGATTCGGGAAGGCCTGGAGAACAAGCGTGCGGCTGAACCTGAATGGAAGCCAACCGGCAAGGGGCGTAATCAAGCAAAGTGGGACAAGGTAGCGGGCTTGCTTAAGCGGAACGGCAACACTGTGGAAGAAATCGCCAAGATTGCCGACGTGGGTATTGCATCCGTGTACCGCATCAAGAGGGAGCTGACTCTGTAAGCCCCGCCAGCGTGACATATGCCGCCTACGGGGGCCTGTTTCATGCCCGTGATATTCTAAATTCGTAGCGGCTGACAGCGAGGTGGCACGGGAATGGCGTTAAGTACCGACCCAGCCTGATTGGGATTTCCGCCGTTTCGCCAGATACCCCTCTGATATTCAGTCCGCAGATTTACGGGTGATCTCCACCAAGGGCGAGTGCAAGGATTCAGAATTTTTTTGGGGGAATTGCACATCAGCAAGCTTAGTCACCTCTGTCGGTAGAGAACTGCTCATTATTGTCGGCGACCGCAGGCAGAATTCACCCGCAGACCAGACATCCTTGTCTTTGTGCTTCAGTTTCCTAAGTCACGGGACACGGGGGCATTGGTAGAAAAACTATGCAGGCCAACCCACGGCTTATCTATCCTCCGTCAGCTATCAATTTAGCGTTTAGCGCTGATATCTAATAAATACGCCTGAAGAAAAGCTCCACTCGCTAACGGGTGTGTAGTCAGGTGCTGCGTTTGATTCTCGGTTGGCACAACTTAATCCAGCTACGAAAAATTGAGGCTAACAGGCAGCGTGGTGTATCAATTTGATCAAAGATCCCCCCAAAAATACTAGCTAAATCGCGCTCACAATCACATCTGTGCCTTGCACACCTCGTAGGCTTAAGGCTTGCGGCAGCGATGAGGCAATGTGCTATCATAAGTGCATCTTGCAAGCTAGGAATGCTAACTTTTTTGAGAGGTTTATGAGTAAGTCAGAATTCGAAATACTAGGAGAGATTAATAATCTTTTAAACTCCGAAAAAAATAACGATAACAACCCGGAAAAACCAAGTGACTTTACAGAAGTAAGAGAAGCGTTCATTTTACCATTTGGTAATGGACGAGCATACTCTACCGACATGAAGGGTAGAGTTACTGGGCTAAAATTAGGACGTGTAGGGGTTGACATTAAAAAAGTACTAGATCTCATATGTGATCTTGTATACGTAAAGCGGCTAATTATCTATAGCAATGAAGCCTATGATATTCCAGACAAAATTCTTAAGCTAGCCGAATTAGAGTTGTTGTGGGTCGGAGGAGCGCTGAATAGAATGCCGCAGGCATTATTCATGTCGCTTGCTCCAATTTTCGCAACACCTGCTCCAAGCGGCGGCGCAATCAATAATTTTTTATCTAAGGATCTGATTGACACATTTACGCCTGCTTCACTGGAAGGGGACTCGGTAAAAAACCGGAGAAAAAGCTCACAGAGAAAGCTGGACCCCGGCCTACATAAGTTGACTGAGCTATCAATTGAGAACTCTCCATTTAAAGTCGAAATATTAAATGAGCTTCAGCGAGCTGTTGGATTATATGTGGTTTCCGATAGTTTATCGGATCCGCCATTTGAAATATTGCTCCATGGCACTGACGCAATAAACAATTATTATATTGAGAGAACAAAGCAAAGCCTTCCGTTAAATGAGTTAAAGGTCATACTTGTCGGAAATGGTGGTGCTGGGAAAACTTCCCTCGTAAAGCGTCTAATGGGGGAGCGCTTTGATGCAAGGGAAAAGCAAACCCATGGTATCAATATCAAAAAGTGGTCCATATCAACGAATGATGGGGCTGAAGTAAAGCTGAACTTTTGGGATTTTGGCGGGCAACAGATAATGCACGCAACTCATCAGTTTTTCCTTTCAAAGCGAAGTGTTTACATCTTGGTCTTGGACGGAAGGAAAGAGGAGGATCCAGAGTATTGGCTGCAGCATATAACCAGCTTTGGTGGTGACTCTCCGGTTTTTGTAGTTCTAAATAAAGTTGATGAGCACCCTGCTTTTAGTGCAAATGAGAAATTTCTACGTGATAAATATAAAAACATCATAGGGTTTTATAGAGTTTCTTGCTCTAAAAGTACCGGGGTGGAAGAGCTTGTTGAAGAAATGCGCTCTCACTTACCTGATATCCCGATGATAAAGACGCAATGGCCATACTCATGGTTTCAGGTCAAAAAAGAACTGGAAGAAAAAGGAACAGACTTCATTACGCTTGATCAATATCGTAATGTTTGCGCCAAGCATGATGTGCTCACTGAGAGCCAGGAAATTCTAGTCGATTTCCTCCACGATCTAGGCATAGTTTTACATTTTCGCGATATTCAACTTTTAGACATGCACGTTCTTGATCCTCGCTGGGTCACTGAGGGTGTCTATAGGATCATAAACTCAAAAAAGCTTGCTGAGCAAAACGGGGTGCTCAAGCTAGATGCATTGACGGAAGTACTTAAATTTAGGAAAAGCCTTATATTTGTTTATCCACCGGAAAAGCATTCCTTTCTGGTGGATTTAATGCTGAAGTTTGAAGTCTGTTACCGGGTGGGTGACGATTCAATACTTATACCGGATTTGTTGGATGTCCAAGAGCCACAGTTTGATTTTGATAGCAGTGATGCACTCAGGTTCGTATTTGAATATGACTACCTTCCAAAGTCAGTAATGCTGAGATTGATAGTTAGACTTCATGCGGATATCAACAACATGGAGCGGTGGCGAACAGGAGTGGTCCTAAATAGCGCTACTTTCTCCACTAAGGCGCTTATTAAAGCTGACGAGAAAGAAAAAAGAATATACGTCACCGTTGCAGGCAGGGAAAAGCGCGATTATTTTGCCGTAATACGGAAAACTATATTTGACATAAATGTATCTTTTGAGAGGCTGGGTTTCAGAGAGTTGGTTCCTCTGCCAGATGAAATTGGGCATTTGGTTGATTACGCAGATTTAATTGGCCATGAACGTAATGATATGGAAGAAATATTTATCGGGCGACTAGGGAGAAAGTTTAATGTGCAAACACTGCTGAATGGCGTGGAAAGGAAATCCTCACGAGAAACCACTAATACTATAACCGTTAATGGCAATTATTTTGCATCGGAAGCGAATATTCAAACGGTAATTGGGAATAAAAATATTCAGGAGGAGGTGCAAATGACACAGCATACGGTTAGCACTTTGGAAAAAGTGGTTGTTACACTCTCGTTGGTGCTATTTCTTGGGCTTTTTGGTTATTTGCTGGTCAGAAACACACCTATTGATCCCAGTCTGATGGTCGCCCTGAGGATAGTAATGAGTTTGCTTGTCGCAGTTTTCGGCGCGACAGTACCCGGTTATATAAATGTTGGATTTTCAGCAAAGGGATTAACAGTTCGGGCTGTAGGTGCAGTTGCACTATTTGTATTGACATATGTTTACACACCAGGAACATAAAGGATAAATCGTCTGGGTGACGGGCG
This sequence comes from Pseudomonas sp. UYIF39, assembly GCF_029963765.1. Lineage (GTDB taxonomy): Bacteria > Pseudomonadota > Gammaproteobacteria > Pseudomonadales > Pseudomonadaceae > Aquipseudomonas. The sequence goes on along the minus strand of NZ_JALBYU010000013.1, from coordinate 163,882 downwards.
TGCCAGTATCCCGATAAGCTGGGCTGCCCGCCCCAGTCGCCTATCCGCAGGGGCAAATTCATGATTATCAAATTGGACAAGTCCGATGCAAATGGCTGGTCAGGTCGGAATGAAAATAGCTTATCAAGGTAGTGCAGTTACCCGGATGTTAGCGAATCTGGAAAAGTGGCTCCAGCCAGCGGTGAGATGCACTAGGCTTCCCGCAATATCACTCAAGGACGATAGCTATGTCAGATGACCCAGAAGCCAAGATCGCCACAGCGGACGCTCTAACCCTTCTTTTGCATAATCAGCACGCTCTAGCTGCTTCGATGGAAGAAGTAATCAAGTGGTTCTCAGAGAACGGAGTAGGGATTGTCGCCGATAACGCAATGACTGCCATGGAAACGCTGGACGTAAATGCACGAGCGATTACAGATGCCATTACGCGACTCCGGCAGTCCTAGGCATCAGATAGTTCCTTTGGCCCCGCAGCCCCGTCGTCGCCTAAGCGATCCCAGTGCCGGGGCTGGTTTATCTTCTACCAGCGAATCTGAATCTAATCGTGAGTTGCACCTTTCCCGGCGGCGGAAAAATGAGTTCTGTGGAAAACGGTCTTGGTCACTTGCAGGGGTACGCTTCTTTATAAGCGATCATTGCGAGGTACGCGTCCGGCTTATCCAGCAGGGCGGGATTCTCTTGTAGGAACTTGGTAACGATCCTCACTGCTTGGCCATTGCTAATGCCACCCTTGGGAAAGCAGGTCCTGTATTTAGATTCGAGACCGCTATTTAGGATTGTCATTGTATTATTGACTCCCTCGACCATGCCAAAGCATTGGCCAACGGCCATAGGCTCTATGTCTTTTCCCCCATCCATAGCCTTTACGGCCTGCTGACAGTTCTCTAAAAGCTTGTTTCCATCCGCTATCGCCTGACCACTTGCCATCGCCCCAGTCAGTGCAACCGCTACCGCTATCCCTGCTTTCATGATCATATTCCCGCATATGGCGAACTGAGCTTGCCACCCCGGCGTCTAGAAACTATTCGTCGTCTTCCTCATCTTCGTCGTCATCATTTGATGATGTGGTACCTGAAGTAGTCCCGCTGTTTTCATCGACGTAAGACTGGCAACCTTCGTTGAAAGAGGCAGATGGAGTGCTGCAAGACGACTCATCGTCTACATCGTTCTGCTCAGCCCAGTCATACCCCGCTTGATGCCCTGAACAGTCGCCCCTGCATTGATAGCCATCGAACGTAGCAGCGGTAGCTGTTGTGCTGCCCAGCACAGATACCAGTAGCGTCATTGCAAATAACATCTTCATGATGGTGAACCTCCTTGTGCGTCACCCGATCCTACTCCTTCGGTGTGCCCTGTCGTCACACATTCTCCCTGGTACACCTTCCGGCTTGCTCAAGGACCGAGGATGAGGGCTGAATGGTGCGCCGGGAGGGTGCCATACACCCACGAAGCGGGGAGTATGAATTCTGTGGAAAGAGGCCTTGGTTATCCCTTGCAGGGATAGGCATCTGCCAACGCTATTTTCGTTAGGACCGTAGCGTCAAAGTTTAGAATCTTTGGGTTTTCCTGTAAGAATTTAACCAGAATTCGTATTCCTTGGCCGTTGGATATACCGCCCTTCGGGTAGCACATTTGCAGTTTCTTGGGCAGGTCGGCGTTCAGGAGCATGGTCATTCCAATAACCCCTTCTACGGTTCCGAGACATTTGCCTTGGCCGTATTCGTCATTGTTAACGTCGTTGTTGTCCATGAATCGAACGGCGGCTTGGCACTCGGAGAGAAGTTTGTTGCCATCAGCCATGGCTCCCCCGCTTGCCAATGCCCCGACCAGTGCAACCATTGCCGCTATCCCTGCTTTCATGACGACTCTCTATAGGTGTGTGATGAGGTAATTTTTCCGCCGGAAAGAGCCCGGTGCCGTCGAACAGCATGTCTTCAATGAAGCATTATCCAGCCGGTGTTTTGATAGGTGGCCCACACCTTTGTCACTAGATAACAGAGCAACCCCGTCAGCAGCAGATAGTTTCGAATGTGATTGTAATTTTGACACCGTTTGTTATGTAGCGCCCCCCTCTCAAGCCACATCGCTCTTTGACCTCCAGAGGACGCACCTAGGGCGCTTGCATTCGTCAGCGCTAATTGTGACCTTGCTTCCAGCTTCTGGAATCCACACGCACAGCTTGCAGCAAATATGAGCAAACTCAGGAGTAAGAATGTCTCTTTGTTCACGCCGAGCTGAGCATAGGGGTTCGTTTGGGCTAAGTAGGCACAAATAGCTACAGATATTCCCATTATGAAGTGGTCGAGTTTGTTAGCTCCGTCTATCTGTTGCACGCCCAATACATCAGCCCGCTCTTGATCAGTTGCCATGCCATGCCTTCAATTTAAAGTTGGTGCACTCATCCTATCGGCTTCATTGGTTCGGTGCCATCACGCCACACAAGGCGCAAGACATTGGGTATTAGCTGGTCCTTCTGCATGCTATAACCCTCGTACACGAGGATCGGGAGCACCTGTATGGGCAACTATTCGAAAATGCTATCTGAACGTAGCAAACACACTAAAATCACAAGCGGTCATTGCCTGATCTGTGGCACATACGGAACCCTCTCTCAAGATCATGTCCCCCCACAAGGAAGCATCACAGTAACTGCGGTCGAACAGGTTCACCTTACCGAAGCGTTCGATCTTCAACTCCCAAAAGTGAAAGGCATACGATCCCCGAATGGCAGTAAATTCCGTACAATCTGCCGAAACTGCAACATGACGGCACTAGGTCAGAATGACGGAGAAATCGCCGAGGTCTGCAAGTCCCTCACTCTCAAAATCAACCACTTCTTCACCCATGCGAATAGCCCCGTTTCGAGTGTCTACACACCAGTTAACGCCCTGAAGTACGCACGGGCGATGGTTGGTCACGTTCTATCTGCCACGTCAGTAACGGAATGCGTTAACCCCAGCCAACCCACCCCCTACTTCGATCCACTGAAGAAGTTTGTGCTAGGTGACGATCACGCGATGAGCGATACACACGACATCTTCTACTGGTTTTTTCCACACAAGCATCATCAAAGCATCAAGCTCTTCAGCGTGAAAAACGGGCAGAACATGTGCTGCATGAGCCTCCTTTCCTTCTTTCCACTAGCGTTCCTTGTCACTGAAAAAGACAAGGGAATATATCCGGCAGGAGCGGTGAAACTGGAGCTAACCGACAAGTCGCTGTTTTTGGATCTTTCGGGTCGAAATGTTCGATTCTCCAGCTTCCCTGCGATCGAGCTGCAAGGGGATCAGATGGTCGCACTGGCTGCCCAGATGTCTATCGTTAGCTATCCAATAAAATGAACAGCAAAAGGAGCAACCATGCGAAGAACATGGAAACTAGCAGAACTGAAGCAACATATTCGAACAACCAAGCCCGAAAAAAATTGGCTGCTAAGCACCGTCGACTCGGTGAGCCACTCCCTCCACATTTACCAGTATCACAAAAGCCTGGCTCGCAAAGCGTTTGATGCATATCACGCCGAGCACGATCCGAACGGAATTAAAATGTTTGCTGCGGCAATGATGGCTGGAACCGATGAGGAGCTTGAGGAGTTCGAGGAGGCTAAGCTCGCCAGCGAAGCGAATCTGATTGCAGCGATCAATATCACCAGGAATACATTTGATATCTTTGCTCAGATAGCTAACGCCCTCGCACTCCCCCAGCCCTTATACATAGAGGATTGCACCATCAGCAAGGTGCGTGATCGTCTTCCCAAGAGCCCGCTGAAAACGGAGATAACACGAGTAACGAAGCTCCATTGGTTTCGATATCTCGCTGGATTCAGCAACACACTCAAACACCGACAACTCATATCGCACAAGCCATCACAGAAGTACAAAGAGGGTACCGGCGAATATCTTGGAGGTGAAGCGGAGGTAGCGGCCTTCAAGCATCACAGTAAGGAATTTAAGAGCTACTGGGTGCAGGAGGTACTGGAAGGCACAGTCGAAATGCACAACGAAATCGTCACTCTTGGAATCACTCTCAACGAACATTGCCTGACCCCGGCTGTATGAGGGCAGACGAGGCACAGGTCGGAAACCAGCGTTCACATTGCCCAGTGTGAACGAACCCGTTATTTTGTGAACGTTCTGCAAGAATTCAAGGCAACAAAAAAGGGCCCACCTTTCGGTGAGCCCTTCTAGACCGCCCAGCAGAGCGGATTTTGTTTGGTAGGCGCGATTGGACTCGAACCAACGACCCCCACCATGTCAAGGTGGTGCTCTAACCAACTGAGCTACGTGCCTGCTGTGAGGCGGCATTCTACGGAATTCCGGAGGGGTGTCAACACCTTTTTTCGAGCTAACCCTATGAATATGCAAAATATTTAATTTCGCTGCTGCGAAGAAGATTTTCCGGTGGCTGGCGGCGGTTTTTTAACTCGGGTAGGATCGGTGCACTCGTAAAATATATTAAACAGAGGCTGCAGGATGGCGAACACACCTTACCCAGAGTCCTATTACGCGGCATCGGCCAATGCGGTTCCGCCGCGCCCGGCCTTGCAGGATGACGTAGAGACTGATGTCTGTGTGATCGGTGCCGGTTACACCGGGCTGTCCTCTGCCCTGTTTCTGCTGGAGAACGGCTTTAAGGTCACGGTGCTGGAGGCGGCGAAGGTAGGGTTTGGTGCGTCGGGGCGTAACGGTGGCCAGATCGTTAACAGTTATAGCCGCGACATCGATGTGATCGAGCGCAGTGTCGGGCCCAAGCAGGCTCAGTTGCTGGGGCAGATGGCGTTCGAAGGTGGCCGGATCATTCGTGAGCGGGTTGCCAAATATAATATCCAGTGCGACTTGAAGGACGGTGGTGTATTCGCCGCCATTACCGCCAAGCAGATGGGCCATCTGGAATCCCAAAAGCGTCTGTGGGAGCGGTTCGGTCACACGCAGCTTGAACTGATGGATCAGCGTCGCATCCGTGAAGTGGTCGCTTGCGATCAGTACATCGGCGGCATGCTCGACATGAGCGGCGGGCACATTCATCCGCTGAACCTGGTACTGGGCGAAGCCGCAGCTATCGAGTCGCTGGGCGGCACCATTTATGAACAGTCGCCGGCGGTGCGCATCGAGCGCGGTGCGAATCCGGTGGTGCATACGCCACAGGGTAAGGTCCGGACCAAGTTCATCATCGTCGCGGGCAATGCCTACCTCGGCAATCTGGTGCCGGAACTGGCGGCCAAGTCGATGCCGTGCGGAACTCAGGTGATCACCACCGAACCGCTGGGCGATGCGCTAGCCAAGAGTCTGTTGCCGCAGGACTACTGCGTTGAAGACTGCAATTACCTGCTCGATTACTACCGCCTGACCGGGGACAAGCGTTTGGTCTTCGGCGGTGGCGTGGTGTATGGCGCGCGGGACCCGGCGAATATCGAGGCGATCATTCGGCCGAAGATGCTCAAGGCTTTCCCGCAACTGAAAGACGTGAAGATTGATTACGCCTGGACCGGAAATTTCCTGCTTACACTGTCGCGTCTTCCGCAGGTCGGGCGGCTGGGCGACAACATTTACTACTCCCAGGGTTGCAGCGGCCACGGCGTGACTTACACGCACCTGGCGGGCAAGGTGCTGGCCGAAGCGTTGCGTGGTCAGGCTGAGCGTTTTGATGCGTTTGCGGATTTGCCGCACTACCCGTTTCCGGGTGGACAACTGCTGCGCACGCCGTTTGCGGCGTTGGGTGCCTGGTATTACGGATTGCGGGATAAGTTCGGGTACTGACAGACACCACAAATCCTGTGGGAGCAAGCCGCTCCCACAGGGGGATGGCGTTAGAGTCGATCCCGCGGGATGCCGCTGCGGATGCGCAGGATGTCGGCGAGTACGGCCAAGGCAATTTCTGCTGGCGTCTTGCTGCCCAGGTTCAGGCCAATCGGCGCATGAATCCGCGCCAACTCCACATCCCCCAACCCGCCAATCCTGCGCAACCGCTCAAAGCGTTTTTGCGACGTCTGCATCGAGCCCATCACGCCGATATAAAACGCATCGGTGCGCACGGCTTCCATCATCGCCAAATCATCAATCCGCGGATCGTGGGTCAACGCCACCACCGCCGTGTCGCTGTGACAGCCGCCGTCGGCGATGAACACCGACGGCAGTTGGCGGCGAATCTCGACGTTGTTGAGCACCACGCCTTCCAGCACTTCATCGCGGGGATCGCACAGGATCACCTCGAACCCCAAACCCACGGCAAACTCCGCGCAGGCCTGGGCGACACTGGAATACCCCGCCAGCAGCAACCGCTGAGCCGCGCCGATCCGTACACGTACCCGGTCGATCTCACGCTCGATGCGCGCCCCCTGCTCGCTGTCTGCGAACACATTACGCGCACCGCTGGCCAGATCAACTTCACGGATCAGCCGACGCTGACCCAGCAACGCCGACTCCAGTTCCCGCAGATGCGCCTGAACCTCACAATCAGGTTCAAGCTTCTCCACCAGCACATCGAGCACACCGCCACAGGGCAGGCTCACTCGGGAGCGCGGGTCATCACCTTCGCCATAACGGACAACGTTGACGGCCTCAGAGAATGCACCCTCGGCGACGCGTTCCAGGAAATCTTCCTCAACACAGCCACCGGACAGCGAACCGATCCATTGTCCATCAGCGTTCACAGCCAGCAGCGACCCCGGCGCACGCGGTGCCGAGCCGTAAGTGGCGAGCACCGTGCACAACCACACCCGTTGACCCGCCGACGACCATTCCAACGCCCGGCGCACAACCAGCAGATCGAGATGCTGCATGTCAGTGCGCCTTGTGCTCGGCGGTCGGAGCATCCGCTTGCAGCTTCTGCACATCGCTGACCGCCAGCTCACTCGCCTGACCACCCCAACCCTGACGCAGATAGTTGAGCAGATCGGTCAGTTGCTCGTGACTGAGCTTGTCGGCAAAGCCCGGCATCGGTTGCATGCGTTCGAACCCGGCGAATTTCTGCTCGCCGATGCCGTCCTCGATCACCCGCAGCAAGTTGCGCGGATCTTCCAGGCGCAACGTGGTGTTGCCGCGCATGGCCACTGCGATGTGCGGCTTGCCCTCGCCATTTGGCGCGTGGCAACCGGCGCAAACGTTCAGGTAATCCTGACGACCGCGCTGGGCGCTTGGTCTCATGTTGTCCAGGGGCACTTCGGTCAGCACCTTCGCTGCGGGCGGTTGATCGCCGAGCAGGTAAGTGGCCATCGCCGCCAGGTCCGGGTCGTTGAGGTCTTGGGTGCTGTTGTGGAACACCGGGAACATCTCGTTGAACATCGTGCCTTGGGCGCTCATGCCGTGCTTGAGGAACGAGCTCAGGTCCTGATGATTCCAGCCCCGCGCCGCCAGATCATTGGCCAGCAGGCTCGGTGCCAGATAGCCATTGAGCAGGCCACCGGTCAGGCGTTTGTCCTGCTGCATCGCGCCGGGCAGACCGCGCGGGGTATGGCACTCGCCGCAGTGACCGAGCACTTCGACCATGTATTGGCCGCGCTTGAAGTCTTCGCTTTTGCCCTCGGTGGGCGCGAGTTGCACGTCCTTGCCGTAGAGCAAGTTCCAGCCCATCAGGCCCAGGCGTACGTTGAACGGAAAGCTCAGGCTGGTGACCGGCGCTGCGCGCTCAATCGGCTCGACGGTTCTCAGATAGGCATGAATCGCGTCCGAGTCTGCACGAGGCATCAGGTGATACGAGGTGTAGGGCATCGCCGGGTACAGGTTCGCGCCATCCCGGCGCTTGCCTTTGGTGAGCGCGGCGAAGAACTCGTCATCGCTATACAGACCGATGCCGTGCTCTTTGCTCTGAGTGATGTTGGTGCCGTAGATCGTGCCGAACGGCGAGACGATCGGCAGTCCGCCCGCGAAAGGCGCGCCGCCCGGTGCCGTGTGGCAGGCCATGCAGTCGGCGGCGCGGGCGAGGTATTCGCCGCGTTTGATCTGATTATCCGCGTGAGCCAGCAACACCGGCGCAGCCAGACCAACCGCCAACGCCAGGCGGGAAAGTAGATGCTTCATGCTTAACCCTCCTTGACCAGGCCGAGATCGGTCAGCACGTTGCGCGTCGCGCTGTAGTAGCGCACGTAGCCGGTGCAGCGGCAGATGTGGTGACCGAGGCTGTCCTCGATGACTTTTTCCAGCTGACTTTTAACGATCGGCTGACGCTGAAGTTTTTCCACCAACACAGTCGCCGCATTCACGAAGCCCGGCGCGCAATAGCTGCACTGGAAAGCGAATTCATCGACGAAACGCTGCTGGATCGGGTTCAGCGCGGTGACCTTGCCCTGCTCATCGCGGGTCGCATGGCCTTCGATGGTCCGCACTTTTTTACCTTCGAAGTAATGTGCGCCAGTGATGCAGGTGCGCACTTCTTCGCTGGTGCCGTCCGGGTTATCTACGATCACCACACAGGCATGGCAGATACCCTGTCCGCAGCCGAGGCGCGAGCCGGTAAGGTTTTTGTATTCGTGCAGGTAGTCGATCATCGGCAGGTCATCAGGGATGTCCACCGGGCCGACGGATTGACCGTTGAGGGTCAGCTGAAGCGGACGGTTAGCCATTGAGGGCCTCCTTGATGCGAGCAGAAGTGATAGGCAGGTCGCGAACGCGTTTACCGATGGCGTGGGCCACGGCGTTGCCGATGGCACCGACCACCGGGATCATCACCACTTCGGCGATGCCCTTCGATGGATCGCTCGGCGACAACGGCGGCAGGATCTCCGCCGTCTGTTTCCAGACCGCAACGTGTCGCGCCATCGGCAAGCGGTATCGGTTGAAGTTCCAGTCACCCTCCCCCGGCCCACCTTCGTACAGCGGCATCTCTTCCATCAACGCATGGCCGATGCCCATGGCGATCCCGCCTTCGAGCTGACCTTTGACCAGTTCTTCCACCAGCACCCGACCGCACTCGACCCACGAGTGATGGTTGAGCACTTGTACTTCGGCGGAGCCCTTGTTCACTTTCAATTCCACCAGCGTCGCGACCGGGCTGTAGTAAGTCACCGCCGCGTTGTTCAACTGGGTGTCCGGGTAGTGCACGTTCTGGCGATCCAGCAGATGGAAACCGGCGCTGGTCATCTGCGCCTTCTTCGCGTTTGGCGCACCGTCGCCGTACTTCACGGCCAAGCCATCCAGCGGCAGGCGTTCACGCACGCCGTCGATGCTGAAATCGGCCTCGGCCCAGCTCCACCGGTTGAAACCGTGCACGGTGGCGCCGGTCACCAGCCCCTTTTCGTGGGCGTTTTTGGCCAGCTGTTCGAAGCTCAGCGGTTGCATGCCGTTGGCGGTGAGTTTGCCGTCGACCCAATGCGCGTCCTCGCGGCGCACCACGTAAGGGTTGGCCTGGCCGCCGTAAGGTCCCTGGCCCCAGATCTGCAACGCCGCCGGCCACAAGCCGTGATTGAACAGCACGCGCGCCGCTTCACGGGTGGCATGGCTGAAGTAGTAAGCGGAGTTGGTCGCCGACGAGGCCGAGGCCAATTTGCCGACCCAGCGCGGGTTGCGCAGCAAGCTGTCCTGCTCAGCCTGGCTCATGATGTAAGGGTTGCCACCGCTGGTGAGTTGCAACTCTTTCCATTCGGTTTCGCCGGTCTTCACTTCAGTTGCCGGAACGCCGAGGAAATCGGCTACGACCAAGGCTTGAGAGGTGGACATGCCGGTGCCGATTTCGATGCCGATATGGCGCAGGGTCACGTGGCCCTCGGCGGTGAATTCGATGCTGGCCATCGGCGCTTCGGAACCGGTGCCGAAGTCTTTCTGGCAAATCGCAAAACCGACGCCGTACCAGTGATCCGGGTCCTGCGCTTCGCGTTGTTTTTTGATCGCGTCGCGGTTTTTCCAGACCTCGTGAACGGCCGCCTTGTCGAGAATCTCGTGCAGGCGCAACGCACCCGCCGGCACCGCGCCCTGGGTGTTTTTCATGCCCGAGACCATGGCGTTTTTCTTGCGCAGAGCAATGGCGTCGATGCCCAGGCGATCGGCAATTTCATCCACCATCATCTCGGTGGAAGCCATGCTTTGCAGCGTACCGTAACCACGCATCGACCCGGCCTCAACGGCGCGGGAATGATAGGCCGTGACCTGCAAATCGTTCTGCGGCATGTAGTAGATCGACTGCGCCGCCGTGGCACCAACCGCCGCCACCGATGGGCTGTAGTTGATCCGCCCGCCGCCGTCGACGCTCATCTCGGCGCGGAAAATCTTGAAGCTGTGATCGGTCTTGTCCACCGCCAGTTGGTAGCGGATGTCGAACGAGTGACGCTTGATGCCGCTCTGGAATTGCTCGTAGCGGTCGTTGGCCAGACGCACCGGCACGCCGGCGCCGTACAACGCGGCAAGGGCTGCGTAGTAGACGAAGATGTTGTGGTCCTTTGAACCGTAACCCACGGTGTAACCGGGGTGCATGTTCAGGTTGGCCAGGCCGAAACGCGACGGCGCGATCATCTTCGCGGTTTCGGTGGCGGCTTCCAGTGGGCACTGGGTGGCGACGACAAAATGCAGGGTCTTGGTCGCCGGGTCGTACCAGCCGTTGCCGTTGTCCGGCTCCATCGCAGCGGGTTCGATTGACGGGGTTTTGTAGCGCTCGTCGAACACCAGCCAGTTGTCTGGCGGGCTGTCGATTTGCTGCTTCATCCGGTCGGCGTAAAACAGGCCGCGCTCGGTCAGGTTGCCGTGCAGGTCCGGCTGGGAATTCCACACCGGACGACGGTTTTTCAGCATCGGGAACAGGATCGAATCCTTGAGGCTGGCGAATTCGTCTTCGTCCGCCGAGGTCGCGCCGCCGACGCGCACGTAGCGGAAGCTGCCATAGGGATCGCCTTCGTAGAACGGCGCTATATCGCCGTAGCGGATTGCTTTGTCATTGAATTTGAGTTTGGCCTTGGCCTGGCGGAAGCGCTCGAAGTCGTTCCAGATCAGGATCGCCACCGGATGACCGATGAACATCGGCACTTTGCCTTCCGGCAGCAGCGGATCAGGCGCGTGCTCTTCCGGGAAGACGATGCCGTCCTTGTCCAGGTCGGCGGCGGTGACGATGCGGTCCGGTTGCAACTCGGCGCCGAGCCACGCCAGGTCGTACCCTGCGTAGATGCGGTCGGCCTTGATGGTTTTCAGCAACATGGCGTGGCCCTGTTGCTGGGGCCAGCCCGGCATGTCCTTGGCGCGGATGTCGCGGGCAAAGACTTTGCTGCCGCAGACCTTCGACAAGGCATCGTTACGCGAGCGTGCCTTGCCATTGTTGCCGAGCCACTGCTCGGACGGCACGGTCACGCTATTTTCCATCAGGGCTGCCAGCGCCTGACTGCTGAGCGGTGTAAGTGTGACGCTCACACCCGCCACCAGCCCGCCCTGTAGGAACGAGCGCCGGGATATATCACGGTTGGACATGGATCATCCTCTGGGCGGTTATGGGTCCGCCCTTCTGGTTATGTTCTGGGGATCTCGAGTCTTGCAGAAGCCCTTTTCGACGATTCAAAGGGCTGTGTTGACAGTGCAAAGCTGACCGAAAGGTTAACTTTAAAGGTTTCTGCGCTTGCGGCAAACAACCAGTTACAAAATTCTGACCGAAGAATCAAAGGATTGCCGCATTGCGCTGCAACAAATCGATGAGCAGATAACAGTTTCAGGTCAGCCGAGCGTCGAGTCTCTGCAGGAATTCCGCGCGGCGCCGTTCGTCGATTTCTTCTTTGGCCAGTAACTCAGGCAGCAGCTCGGCCGCACGCCGGGCATCGAGGATGAAGACACCGTCATCATCACCAATGGCCAGGTCCCCCGGCTGCACCTGAACCCCGCCCATATTGATCGACCGATTGACCTCCCCACGGGCGCCAATACCGCGAGTCGTGTACGCACTGACGTCCCGACAAAAGATCGGCAACCCATGGCGACGCAATGCACTGACATCCGTGACGGCACCCGACACCACCACCCCGGCCAACCCTTTGATCAGACCGGCCAGGGTGCGCAGTTCGCCCCAACAGCCACACTCCTCGTCGCCCACACATTCGATCACCAGCACGTCGCCCGGCTCACTCAGCAACAGCGCTTCACGCAAAATGCTGCCATCGGGCGGGAAGACTTTGACGGTGACGACGTTGCCGATCATGCGGATGTCGTTGAACAACGGCTTGATCCCCCGCAGGAAACCCCGATCGGAAAAATGGCCGATGGTTGACGAAGGGATCGACCGGTAGGCGTTGAGCAACTCCGGGGTGACGAGCTGCTGGCGAGGGTTGATTTGATAATTCATCGGCATTTCCCCGGACGCAGCAGTGGGCAGGTCGAACAATATTCAGCGGGCTCAGTAGCCAGGTAGTAGAAGCAGCAGGTTCGCCGAAAGCGAATGCTGCGCTGCCCCTCGTCGACCAGCGTCGGCGGTCGGTGGAAATGGCTCAGCGGGTTGTAATCGAGGCCGAACAGCGCAGGTTCTGCCTGAGTCAGCAACCACCTGAAGTCCGCTTCATAGCGTTCGCGTACCGACGGCTCGTCGATTTTCGCCATGCGTTTTTCGTACAGCGAATACACCCGCACAGCGGTGTTTTCCCAGAGGATGCGCCGGGAAACGCCACTCACACGGTTGAAGGTTTGCCACAGCGGCTTCAACAGCCCGGCAAACAGTGACTGCACCAGGGCTTCCCGCCAGGCCTCGCGCTCACCTGCCCCGTACGTCAGCGGCAGGGAATGAGTCAGCGGCATCGAAGACGTCCACAGCCCGTCATCGTGGCCGTATTCGATCACCGTGTTGTCCGGCGACAGCAGCAGTCCTTTGTCGTACACCGACATGGCGTACAAACAGGCGCCGGTGGCCAGGAACGACAGGCGCTTACCCAGCAGCGAGGCGGTGATCGCCCGCGACGGTGAGCCAATGACCGGACTCAATGCGTCCAGCAAACGCTCGCACACATCCTCCTGCAACAGATCACGCGCCATCAGCGAGCGTAATGGGTCACGTTCGGCGCCGTCCTTCAACCGCAACCCACTGCCCAGTACGCTCCACTCTTGCGCGGTGAAGTAACGAGCCAGACTCATTGCGGCAGTTCCCGACCAAACGGGATGCACATCGGCGTACCAAAGAACGGGTCAGGAATAATCCTGCAGTTGAGGTCGAACACCGTTTTGACCAGCGCCTGAGTCAAGACGTCCTCAGGCCGGCCCTGGGCAAATGCCGTACGCTCATGCACCGCGACCATATGGTCCGCATAACGACAGGCCAGGTTGAGATCGTGAAGCACCATGATGATGGTTTTGTTCTCGAGCCGATTGAGGTCGCGCAGCAGATCCAGCACTTCAATCTGGTGAGCCAGGTCGAGGAAGGTTGTCGGCTCATCCAGCAGCACAATGCCGGTGTCCTGGGCCAGGGTCATGGCGATCCACGCACGCTGGCGCTGGCCACCGGACAAGGCATCCACCGGTCGATCCGCCAGCGCCTGCAGACTGGTCTGCGTCAGCGCGCGATTGACCATGGCTTCATCCTCGGTCGACCACTGCTGCATCCAGCTCTGATAAGGGTATCGACCCAGAGCCACGAGTTGGCGAACGGTAATGCCCTCCGGCGCCGTCGGTGTCTGAGGCAGGATGGCCAACTCACGCGCCACCGCCGCTGTGGATTTTTGCTGGATATCCACACCGTTGAGAATCACCGAACCTTGCTGCGGTTTCAGCAGTCGGGCAAAGGATCTGAGCAAGGTGCTTTTGCCGCAGCCATTACTGCCAATCAGCACCGAGATCTTGCCCTTGGGCAGTTGCATGTCCAGCGCGTCAATAATCACCTGGCGCTGATAACTCAGGGTCAGGCCGCGACTTGCAATCGACGTCATACGTTGAATTCCTTAATGACGTTGTTTAATCAACAAATAGAGAAAAAAGGGCGTGCCCAGCACCGCGACAAAGATCCCGGCCGGCAGATCCAGGGGCAAAAACAGCGTGCGTCCGACCAAGTCCGCCAGCATCACCAGATTGGCTCCGACCAGGGCCGCCATCACGGCCTGCCCAGCGAAACCGGGTACCACCAGACGCTTGGCAATGTGCGGCGCAATTAGCCCGACAAAGGCGATGGCCCCACCCCAGGCAATGGCTGCCCCGGCCAACGCCACACTCACCAGCAACAAACCCGCCCGCAGCCATTGCACACGCACGCCGATGCCCTGGGCCAGGTTGTCATCCAACTGTTGCACCATCACCTGACGGGCCAGCAGCACCAGCAGCGGGCAAATACCCAACAACCAGCCCGCCAGCGCCAGCGGTTCGGGCCAACTGGCGCCGTACACGCTGCCCGTCAGCCAGACGTAGGCCGACAGAGTGGTGGTCAGCGGACTGAACACCAGAATGAAAGTGGTCGCCGCCATCAACATCGCCGAGACGCCCACGCCGATCAGCACCAGCCGCAGCGGTGAGGCCCCCTGTTTCCAGGCCAGCAGATAAATGGCCAATGTTGCCAGAGCCGCACCGAGCATCGCGGCCAGGGGCAGAAACTGTTGCCCCAGCGTCGTGGACAAGAACGACAGGTAAAGCACGGCGGCGGCGCTGGCACCGCTGGTGATGCCGAGCAGGTCCGGCGATGCCAGCGGGTTGCGGATGATGCTTTGCAGGATCAGCCCGGACACCGACAAAGCAGCCCCCACCAGTGCCGCCAGCACAATACGTGGAAAGCGCAGTTGCTCGACGATCAACGTCAGGCTGGCGTCCTGACTGGAAAACAGGATTCGCATCACCTCAAGGGGCGAAAGGATGACTTTCCCCAACGATAACGAGCCGAGCGTCACTAGCACCGTCAGCACCAGCGCCGTTGCCAACCGCCACCACGTTGAAAGGTTGACCCGCCGGGAATACCCGCCTCGGCGCCAGGTCACCACCCTATCCATAACGACCTCCACGCCGGGCCAACATGATGAAAAACGGTGCGCCGAACAGCGCCGTCATCACCCCCACCGGCACCTCCTGAGGCAGGATCAAAACCCGCGACAGCGTGTCCGCCAACAGCAGAAGAATGGCGCCGAGCAGCGCACAACCAGGCAGCAACCAGCGATGGTCGATGGACAACTCCTTGCGCACCATGTGCGGCACCAGAAGACCAATGAAACCAATGCTGCCGGCCAACGCCACCGCGCTGCCCGCGAGACAGATCACCAGCACGCTCATCAGCAGCCGGATCAGGCCGGTTCGCTGCCCCAGGCCCATGGCAATCTCTTCCCCGGCGTGCAGTACGTTGACCTGCCCGGCCAGCAACAGCGCCCCCGACAACCCGAACACATCAGTCAGCAATAAGGGTGCGGCGTTCGACAGGTTGCGTTTGGACAACGAACCGGCCATCCAGAAAAGCACCGTGTCCAAGCCATCCTGATTCACCACCAGCAGCGCCTGGCTGAAGGCGGAGAACAACGCGGCGATCGCCGCGCCCGCCAGCACGATGCGCAGCGGACTGAGACTGCCTTGCCCCATGTTGCCGATCAGCCACACCAGACAACCCGCCACGGCGGCGCCAATGAACGCCGACCATAGCCAGGCGTCCGGGGATGACAGCGAGAAAATCGAGGAAAACAGGATGATAAAAAAAGTCGCACCGGCATTGATCCCGAACAGCCCGGGTGACGCCAACGGATTGCGGGTCAGTGCCTGCATCAGGGCGCCCGCGACCGCCAGGCTGGCGCCTACGGAAATCGCCATCAGGGTGCGCGACAGACGCGTGGTGGCCACCAGCACATGACTCATACTCAGCGGGTCGGGATGGACAAACGCCGCGGCAATCTGTGGCAGTGGAATCCAGGTCGCACCGACCGCCAGGCTTAACACGCAGCACAGCAGCACAGCAGCAACACGACACCCGCACTGCACAGCTTGACTCCCGAGCTCATGAGGCCACCTGCGCGGCGGCCACGCGGGCCACGTCGTCAAGCATCAGGTTCGCCCCCAACATCCCGCCCGACAGACTCCAGGCGACACCATCGACTTGCCACACCTGTCCTTGCTGCGGGGCACGCATCTGCTTCCACAACGGGTGTTGCACCAGGCTCTCGTAGTTGCGTTGCACCGCCGCGTTCTGTGCGCGCAGGAACACAAAAAAGATGTCGGCATTCACCACCGCAAGGCTTTCCTTGCTGGTGAGTTTGATCGACACCCCGCTCGCCTCCCGGCTGCTGTCACTCCAGTTGAATCCCAGTTCGCTGAGCACGGAGCCCGGAAAACTCGCCGGCAAATAACTGCGGATATGGTCTTCGCGGATGTCCAGAATCGACACCGTGGGCGGCCAGCGTCCGGCAAATGTCTGCTGCAGTTGCTCACACAGTTGTGCCACGCGTTGCTGCCATCGGTTCAGAATCTCGTCGGCCCTCTGTTGCTGGTTTAATGCAGCACCCATCAGTGCCAGGGTCTTTTTGAATTCAAACACTTCCTCCAGCATCAGCACCGGGGCGATCTGCTTGAGTAACGGTGCAATGCGCTCATGGCGAAAGCGCGAGGCAACGATCAAGTCCGGCTTGAGCAACGCGATGTCTTCAAGACTGGGCTGGGTCTCCAACCCGACATGGGGCACAGCGCCCAGTGCTGCGCGCAAGTAACGATAGGTCGGTTTTTCGCTCCAGGAATCGACCACGCCGCACGGGGTCACGCCCAACACCACGGCGCTGTCGGTGGCGCCCTGAAACAAGGTGATCACCCGCAACGGCGCGGCGTCGGCCTCGGCCCACGCCGGCACGGAAAACCTGAGGGCGAGCGCCCCCAGGGACAGGCGCAACAGCGTGCGCCTGGAGGGTTCACGTCGCGGTTCAGGCATTGCGATCGAGCCTGTGAAACGGGTTGACCACCTGCCCTTTGCCAAACGGCATGCTGCCAGGGCCACCCGCGCGTTCGATCATCGGGGTGAGCAGCAATTTCTGCGGCCAATGTGGCGCTTCGAACAGCTGATGCTTGATCATGACCCGCGCCTCGGCGTCAAACTCGAGGGTGTCGATCAACTCGTTGAGCACTTCGCCCATCGCCGTCCATAACCCGGTCGCCGGCAATGCGTAGACCTCAGCCAGCGTATCGATGATGGCGCGGAAGTTGACCTGAATGCCCAGGGTCTGCAACCAGAACAGCAGGTCTTCAGGGCGCTCGTGGTACAGCGTGTTGGCGTGCCCATTCTTCAACCGGTAAGCCGGGTCGGCCAGACCGTTGCGTTCCAGCCACGGCACGAAGATGCGCAACGAATCGTGGTCGCGCAACAGCAAGCCCTGGGCGTAACCGGCCTTCCACACCAGCACCGCGTTCTGACCGTGAATTTCTCCGAGCATGCCGATGCGGAACATCCGCAGGTTGATATCGAAGAAGCTGTGGCACAGCTCGCGGAACAGCGTCATCACCGACGCAGCGTTGGCCGGCAGTTGGCGGTAGCCCATCCAGTCATCGAAGAAGTGTTGATTACTGCCCGGCAGCGGTGTGCCCAATGCCGCCATGGGCACCAGTCGGCAGTCCGGGTCTTCGAGCAGCACGGGCGGATAGCCGCGCACCATGGCCGACAGGTGACGCGGCGCTTCGTCGAACAGCGTCGCGTCTGGCGGCATGAACGCCCACCATTTGGTTTCGTCGCACAGGTGCAGCGACTGTTGCAGGGTTTGATCTTTGCTCAGTGCCTGACGCAGCAGCGCCTCGCTCAAGCCGCCGTTGATCATTTTTACTGCGGGTAAATAACGCGACGCGCCCAACGAGTAGATCGCCATCGGCAACTTGAGGTAATCGGCACTGTTGAAGCACGGGGTCATCGAGCGTAACGACGAGGTGGCGAAAAAATCACCGTCGGTGAAGTCCAGTCGATGGCAATCACCCTTGGTGAAAGCGTCGCCGAGCTGTGCCTCCAGCACGTGTTCGAACTGCCACGGGTGCACCGGCAGCGCGATGTGGCTCTGGGCAATGCCCCGCTGCTGCAGCTCTTGTTGCAAGTTGGCCTGCAACAGCGGCGGCAACAGGTACTGGGCGGGATAACTCTGTGCCAGGTCCGTTACGCCGTCGCCGCATTGCAGCAACGTGCGATCGACCGCAACCCAATTGA
This sequence comes from Pseudomonas sp. UYIF39, assembly GCF_029963765.1. Classification (GTDB taxonomy): domain Bacteria; phylum Pseudomonadota; class Gammaproteobacteria; order Pseudomonadales; family Pseudomonadaceae; genus Aquipseudomonas. Next base: position 145,867 of record NZ_JALBYU010000013.1, on the reverse strand, counting down.
GTGCCACCGGACGGGCGAACTCCGCCTGATACTGCTGATATTCCGCGTCATCCAAACCCTGCTTGGCCTTGGCCAGCGGATGGTAGGGACGATCACGCAACGAAGCCCACTGCTCCATCGCCAGGAAAAAGTCCGCGTTGCTTTTTTCCAGCAAGCGTTCGCTGTCGACCCGATGGGCCAGGGACAACTCGGTTTGCCGGACGCTGGTGCGCAGCACATCCAGAAACAGGGCGAAGCCTTTTTCATTGTCCGGGTAGCGATCGGTCATCCCTGCCAATACCTGGGTCGTGAAAGCCTCGGGTGACAGCGCGGTCAGCTGGTCATTCTGTCGCGCCCAAACCGGCGTGCCCGGCACTTTCTCCCATTGCTGGGTAATGCCGGGACGCAGTGCAATGACGATGCAACCTTGGGGATCGCTGGGCCATTCCCAGATTCGTTGTTCGGCGCTCAACCCGGTAAACGGCTGATCCGCCGATGACGAGGGCGTCACCAGATTCAGCGGCTCGGTCCCGAAAAAATGTTCGGCCAGCAAACAATCGACCAGATCCTGCATCACCCTGTCGGCGGCCATTGTGGTGAAGTTCATCCGATTATTTTCCTTCTGCTGAAGTGGCGGCCAATCTGGCCTGGAGGGCACGAAAAGCGATGCCACGCTCGTCACCCAAAACAAAACTTTTTACGCCCCGAGCCAACCACCGTTCGTGGTCGCCCGGCTGACGTGGAATCGCGCAATACGGCACGCCCGCGGCACTCGCCGCTTGCCAGCTGGAGAGCAGCGCTTGCTGCACCTCGGGCCGGTCGATCTGCCAGGGTATGCCCATCGATTGCGATAAGTCGGCGGCCCCTTCGAGGATCATGTCGAGGCCGGGCACGGAGGCAATCTCTGCCGCCCGCCGCACACCTTCGGCACTTTCGATCATCGCCACGACCATGATTTGCTCGTTGGCCAGTGCGACGTACTCCGCCAGGCTGTGTTTGCCAAAGGCACCGGGGCGCCCGGCATTCAGGCTGCGGGTGCCCTGCGGGTGGTATTTGCAGGCACGAATGCTTTCGGCCAGGGGTTCAGGGCCTTCGATCATCGGCAAGACAATGCCCTGGGCACCGCCATCGAGCAGGCGCAGCAGGGTTTTCGGGTTGAGATCCGCCACCCGCACCAGCGGGGTCATCGCGTAACTCTCGGCGGTGCGGATCATGTTCTCCACGGTCTCGGGATTGATCAGCACGTGTTCCATATCGATGATCACAAAATCAAAACCCGCCTCGGCGATCAGCTCGATGGCCGCAGGCGACGGAATCGAGCTGATCAGGCCGTAGACCGGCTCACCTGTTCTGAGCTTCTGCTTGAGCAGATTGGTCCTCAGCATGATTGCGGCCGGAAGGCGTGCAGCGGATTCGGCACCGATTTGAAACGACGTTCGCCGTCGCCCAGCAGGCGGCGCTTGGTCAGCTCCTCCACTTCATAGAACGGCGCGAAAACATCAAACGCTGCATAACGCGGACGGTGTTGCGGATGTTCAGCCTGGTAGGTGGTGATCACCTCGGCGGTCATTTTCCAGAACCGAGCCTCGTCGAGCTGATAGTGCTGATGCAGGAAGATCGCCATCTCGGCCAGCGCGATGAAAAAGAACGAATCACAGGAAAAATCCCGGACCGCCTCCAGGTCGTCGGTGAGGATGAACGAATTGCGATTGAGCTTGGCGTGGCTGGCGGGCAGCGGCACCAGGGTCGGGCACAGATCGGGGCGCCCCAGGTGTTGCGGCGAATAGCGCACCCCGTCATGGAAGTCTTTCAGGGCAATACGTTGCGGCCAGCCCTGCTTCACGATCAGGACGATGTTCTGCCCATGGGATTCCATGCCGATGCCTTCGGCGTACAGCATGTGAATGATCGGCGACACTGCCACCTGCAACAGTTGACGGGTCCAGGCGTGCAGGCCGTACTGAGTGATCCAGGCGTCGATGAACGGGGTCTGTTCGCCGCTGCCGTAGCGATTGTCCACGGAGCTCAAACCATTGAACGGCACCGCTTGCTCATCATCTTGCAGGTAATGGTGAATGCTCTCGCGCCACAGGGTGCCCATCGTGCCGTAGGCCTGGGACATCCGCGTGGCGGGTAGATGATCGTAGTCAAAGCTGACGCCAACCACTTCGCCGAGAATCACAAAGCCAAGATCGCGAGCGGTGCTGTCGCTGCCAATCAACTGCTGCAACCAGTCGGCGATGATCGGGCCGTTCATCACCGTATGCCGGGCCAGAATTCGGGTGCTGGAGGTATTGGTCATGCTCAGCGCGAGCTTGACGTAAGGCCGCTTTTTCTCAGTGACGTTGGCCAGGGTGCGGATCGACTGCTGCGCCTGATAACGGTCATCCGTAGTGCCCAGATAGATCACATCACCGCTAACCAGTTCTGGGTAGAACACAGGAACGATGACGTTTTCCCACTGCCATGGGTGCACCGGAATCAGCCAGTAATCTTCCATCGACTTGCCTTGATCGCGCAGATTCGCCGAGAGCTGCTGCCAGCGCTGGAGTCCGAATTCCTGCTGGATAAACCCGTCGAATTCCAGGTGCCGTGAGATGTTCATCGCGCCGCAGGATTTGGCGACGGCCAGCCAGACAATCGCGATGGGCGCGGCAAATTCCGGCCCGTAACGGGCGTTGTCCTTGAGCGAGAAACCGATGCGCGATTTGTAGCAAGGGTGATAGCTGTGGGCGTCCATGAAGTGCTGTTCCAGCGCATCGACATCCAGTTGATGGGTTGGCTTGGCCGCTTGATAACCCTGACTGCGCGATTGCAGATCCTTGAGCATCGTTTGTTCAAGCTCATGGGTGAAGCGTGGCAGGTGCGGGCTGTCCTGAAGTTCGCTCAGCAGCTCCGCCAATGCTTGATGAAGGTGCGGCCGGCTGCGTGCGCCCAACGCATCTACGCGCTCGAGACTGGCATAGTCGAGGCGGATCAGCTCGAAGCTTTCACTGAGCAATCCGCTGCAGTGGTACTCCACCGGTTGCTGCTGCGCATCGACCCCGCTGACGACAAAACGGTACTGGCCGCCATCGAGGGGCGAATGGCGATACGGCAGGACGTTTTCATACAGCAGCGTTTGCAGCAGCTGGCCCACCACGCGCTGTTCCACTTGCTGATAGTGGCGCGGATCGGCCGTTGCCAGCCAGACGCCTGGCGCAGAATCCGCAGCCTGAGGTGTTGCCTGTGAAGAAGTCGCCATAGTCATAACCTTATCCATGAAAGAATTAACGGTGTTCGAGGGCCGAGGGCAGTGCCTCGGCCGGCTCGTCGGATGCGTGAACGGGAAAACGCCAGGCACAGGGCAATGCCAGCAGGACGAGGATGCCGGTGGCCATGAAGACCTCGCTGATCGCCCCCGGGGTCGCCAGCGAAACAACGCCGCTCGCTGTCTCGGCGGCCAGGCGAAACTCCAGCCAGAGCGAGGCAATCACGATGGCCAGCGACGAGACGAGACGACGGGAAATGTTGTTCATCGCCGCGCCCTGGGTGACCATCGTTTCAGGCAGCGCATCGAGCCCGGCGGTGGTGATGGGGATATAGGACAGGCCCAGCCCGGCGCCGCGGACCATCATCAGAAAAAACACCACACCGATTGAAGCGCCAGCCCCCAGCACGCCCAATCCCAATGTGGCGCCCCCGGTCAGCAGCAGCCCCCAGAACACCACGCCTCGCGGGCCGTGACGGTCCAGCCACTTGCCGCCGAGATGCCCGAACAGGCTGGCGAACATCGCCGTGCACAGCAGCGACAGGCCGGTCCAGATAGCGCTGTAGCCCATCACCACTTGCACCAGCAGCGGCAGCAGGACCAGGCATTCGAACATGCCGACCGACTGCACCACGGCGATGATCACGCTCAAGCGATAACCGCGCAGGGCAAAGATGCGCAGGTTGAGCAGCGGCGAAGTCCGGTTCAGCTCCAGTCTTACGAACGCGATCAGACACAGGATCGCCGCCAACAGCATGCCGAGGTTGAGAGAATCAGTGAGGGCTTCGGCATGGCGCAGACGGCCAACGGCGATCATCAGCAGGCCGATGCCCGCCGCGATCAACAGGTAACCCGCCAGGTCGAAAGGTTTGCGTTCCGATGTTTCAGAAGCCGGCAGCACGCCGACGCCCAGGATCAACGCCAGCAGGCCAATCGGCACATTCATCAGGAACAGCGAGCGCCAACTGAACCACTCCAGCATCAGGCTCCCGCACAAGGGCCCCAATGCCGGCGCCAGCATGACCGCCGCGCCCCACAGGCCGGTAACCCTGCCCCGCTCGCCCTTGGCGTACACCGAAAAAATGATCGCCAGCGACAGCGGAATCATCAGCCCGCTGGCGATGCCTTGCACCACGCGTGCGGCAATCACCAGCGCGATGGAGTTGGCCAGCGCCCCCAACAGCGAACCGCAGACAAACAACGCCACGCCCCACAAATACAGGGATTTTCGCCCAATCCGCTGGCTGAGAAAACTGGTGAGGGGCATGGTCATGCCCATGCTCACCATGAACGCCGCCACAATCCAGGTGGCCAACAGCGGACCGATCTGAAAGGCCTCCATGAATGCCGGCAACGCCGGATTCAGCGAGCTGTTGTTCAGGCTGACCGTCAGCGTGCCCAACAACACATTGACCACCACCAACCAGCGCGGCACGGCAAACGTCAATCCCACAGGGTGACTCCGGCTTCCTGCACAAACACCTGCAGCGGTCGCGGATGACAGAGGAAGTCGGCATGGGAAATGTTGTAGCCATAGGCACCCGCCAGCGGCAGCACCAGCATGTCGCCGATCTCCACCCCGGTGAGCGCGCAATCGCGGCTCAACACATCCTTGGGCGTACAGAGCTGCCCCACGACGGTCCACTCCTGTTGTGGCGCCGCTGACGTTACGCGATGCCGGGGCAGATGAATGACCGGGTGATCATGGCCCTGGGCAACCGGCAAACGGAACTGATGAGTGCCGCCCCGACAGACCAGGAAGTGCTGGCCGTGACTGGTTTTCCTGTCCAGCACTTCAATGGCGTAGTAGCCGCAGAAGGCGCTGATGAAACGACCGGGCTCAAAGCGCACGATGGGCGCATCGGCACACGCTGCAAGACTCTGCCCCAAATGCCTACACAAGCGCTGCCAGTCGAATTGCTGCGGCCCGAGGTAATTGACCCCGATGCCACCGCCCACATTGAGGTGGGTGATCGCCGCGGGATCGGCCGACAACGCTTTCCATTGCGGCCAACGCTGAAGGTACAGATCGAGCAATTGCTCATGGCGCTCCACCAGCGATTGATGGGACATCGCATGCACATGGAAGCCCTTGAGCCGCAGGTGGCTGGCGTTATCGACCCAGCTGACCGCCTGAGCCAGCTCCGACTCATCGATCCCGAACGGCGTGGCCGTGCCGGCCATCGCCAGTTTGCTGGAGAGCGGCGACGGCAGTTCAGGGTTGATCCGCAGCAAAACGTCTTGCACGCGCCCCGCTTCCAGTGCCAGCCGTTGCAGACGGACGATTTCATTCAGACTTTCGATGTGAATCGCTTCGACCTGGCGTTGCAGCGCCGAACGCAGATCGGAGTCCAGTTTGCCGGGGCCGGAGAAGATGAATGGCTTGCGCGTCGGGCAGGCCTGGAGACGATCGATCTCGCCGCCAGAGGAAATCTCGAACCCGTGCACCAACGACGCCACGGCGGCGAGGATTTGCGGTTCGCTGTTGGCCTTGATTGCGTAGTAAAGCTCCACGCCTTCGGGCAGCGCCGCCATTACCTGCGTCACGTGCTGTTTCAGCGCGTCCAGGTCGTAGATGAACAGCGCCAGTGGGTCTTCGTGTTTTAGGCGGGCTTCGTCGATGGCGGCCAATACCGTTTCGGGCAGCTTATCCATGCTTGGCCTCCTTGCCCCACGGGGACACCAGACTGACGTAGCTGGCCTGGCGATCGGCCTTGGCGGCCAGACGGACTTTCAGGTTGGTTTTGCAGGCAATCGGCTGACCGGCGATCAGTGCGTCCAACTCCGGCGCAGCTCGGGCCAATTCGGCGCGGATGCTGATCAATTGCTGCTCCACCCGTTGCCACATCAGCGGCGCCAGGTGCGGACGCTCCCAACTCAAGGCCAGTACAGCCTCGGACAAGTTGTTGACGAACAGGCAATAGACGATGCGATTCCAGCCTTGCTGGCGGGAATAGAGCAGCGACTCACGCACCCGTGGATGAACGTCTGCGTCGATCCGCGAAACACCCAGTTCGTCGGTCAGTTTGACCCCTTCGAAATCCCGCAGCAGCAAGCGCTGTGGACGACCGTTGTCATGCACCAGCACGCTGTTCTGCAAGTGCGGCTCCATGACGATGCCGTGATTGAAGAACAGCGCCAGCACCGGCCGTAGCAGCAGCGCCTGATAGTCGTCGAACCAGCTCAACAACGTTTGATCGTCGATGTCATTGCCGTTGAAGCGGCTCAGGAACTCATGCACCAACGGTGGTAAATGCAGACCACGAGCGAACAATGTACCGGCCATGATGCTGCAGTCGGTGCCGGTGTCGAGGCAGAAGTTCTCCCGCAGGATCGCCCCGGTCTGTTCGCGGAACCAGTGGTTATCCGCTTCGCTGGCCTGTTGCGGCGCCCAGCTCAGATTGCCCGGTTCTGCCACCACCGAAAGCCCGCCAAGGGTTTCGGGCTGGGTCGATTGGAGATTTCGAAAGACTCGGTCAATCATCAGTGCGCTTTCCAGTTCGTACCAGGCGTTTTTCCTGACGCAGTTGGTGATGCGCACGTTCAGCGAGCCCTTGATGAAAAACTCATGGCCCTCGATGTACCAGGTTCGGATGGACGCCGTGGGGTTGGCCATCAGCCCTGTGGCACCAAGATCGACGATGGCCGCAGATTTCAGCAGACGCTGTACGCGACCGTCCTGCATGAACAACTGCGCCTGAACCGGGTGCATGCAGATAACCGCGTGCCCCGGCCGCGCCTGCGCTTGATCGGCAAAACCGGCCAGCACTTGGGATTTGCTCAGGCCGTTGGCCCCGACGCTCAAACCTTCCAGCGGCACCTCGAACAGGTGCAACGGCGTGCGGGCCTGGAATTCCGGGGCATAGGTTTCCTGGGCCAGATGAGCTGGCCACAGGCGCGCCTTGGGTGCCGGGTGGTTCGGATGACCGAACCACAAGCCCTGCTCGCTGGCGAGGTAACCGCTGAGCGGTGCCGGGTGCTGGCCGTCCATGTTGTGGCCGACGATCGCTGCGGTCAGCAACTGGCTTTGCAACACCTGATCCAGCAACTCGTCGTTGCTGGCGCGGGTCATGTGTTCGCACGCCGCAAGCAACTGCTCGACGAACTCGGCAAACTTCAGGCACGACCAGCCGCCCTCGCCACGCCGGGCATAAACGTCCGACAGGTAACGGTGACTGCCCAGACCATCACGGCGGTCCACCATCACAAAGAACTGCTGCTGGTTGGGCAGCTTGATGGTCAGGGGAATGCCCTTCCATTCCAGACCCTCGAGGTAACTGCCCGGGGCGATACCTTGCATCTGCGTCGGCCAACTGTAACTGAGGCAGTTTTCCGGCAAGGCAAACTCTTTGATCAAACAATTAAGCAACGCGCGCGTCGTCGCCAACTCACTGACCATATTCGATAAAACACTGCGATCTGGATGAGTCATGGGTGCTCCACAGTAGCCCGCGAGGCCACTGGACACGTTATATGGCGAAAAAATTAGTTGCTGATCGACCTGTTTTACAGCCGACGAAACCCCACGTAACGACATCACTTCACTGAACCTTTTTAAACAATCAGACGACCATCAAAGTTACTTGCAGCAACCTCATCAAACTTCAATTCGGCGGACTGCGAGCGCAACTTCGATTGATTCAATCAAGGGCGCAACTGCAATAACGCTGCAGCCATCGCGTTATCAAAACGCTGGATAACTTGCTGGCATTGTTCATCGTCGATAATCAATGGCGGCAACAAGCGGATGACATTGCCCTTACGCCCACCGCGTTCCAGCAACAGGCCTTGTTTGAAGCACTGTTGCTGGATGGCCACGGCCAGCGCCGGGTCCATCGGGAAATGCCCGTGACGATCAGCTGGCTGGCGCTCGTCGACGATTTCGATGCCCAGCATCAGGCCGCGACCGCGCACCTGGCCGAGGGCCGGATAATGCGCCTGCAACTCGACCAGTCGGTCCTTGAGCCACTGGCCACGACGCTCGGCCTGGGCGGCGAGGTTTTGCTGTTGTAGCACCTGCAACGTGGCCAGCCCGGCGGCCATGGCCATCTGGTTGCCGCGGAAAGTGCCGGCGTGATTGCCTGGTTCCCAGGCGTCGAATTCACGACGGATGCCCAGCACGGCCATGGGCAAACCGCCACCGACCGCTTTGGACATGACAATCAGGTCCGGCTCGATGTCGGCGTGTTCGAAGGCAAACATCTTGCCGGTGCGGGCGAAACCGGTCTGCACTTCGTCGAGGATCAGCAGAATGCCGTGCTTGCGCGTCACCTCGCGGATCGCCCGCAGCCAGCTCGCCGGAGCACAGTTGACCCCGCCCTCACCCTGCACCGCTTCAAGGATCACCGCCGCCGGCAGTGACACGCCGCTTTCGACGTCTTCGATGAACTGGGTGAAGTAATGGGTCAAGGCCTCGACCCCGGCCTCACCGCCAATGCCCAGCGGGCAACGGTATTCGTGGGGGTACGGCATGAACTGCACCCCGGGCATCAGGCTGGCGATGGCATTTTTCGGCGCGGTGTTGCCGGTCAGGGCCAGGGCGCCGTGGGTCATGCCATGGTAGGCCCCGGAGAAACTGATGATGTTGTTGCGCCCGGTGTAGGTCTTCGCCAGTTTCAGCGCGGCTTCCACCGCATCCGCCCCGGATGGCCCGCAAAATTGCAGGCAGTAATCACGGCCCTGGTTCGGCAACAGGCTGAGCAAGGTTTCGCTAAAGGCGTCCTTGACCGCGGTGGTCAGGTCCAGGGTATGCATCGGCAGGCCTGAGGCGAGGAAACTGTCGAGGCTGGCCATGACGGCCGGATGATTGTGCCCCAGGGCCAAAGTGCCGGCGCCGGCCAGGCAGTCGAGGTAACTATTGCCTTCAACATCGGTCACCCAGAGCCCGTGCGCTTTGGCGATGGCCAGCGGCAACTTGCGTGGATAACTGCGCACATTGGATTCGAACTTGCTTTGTCGAGCCAGATAGTCGGCATTGGTTTTTTGCAAAGGATTAGAGTGCAATACGCCATGATTCAACATCGATTCATCCCTCGTTAAATTCGATATGCAACTTATTCTCATTAACAAGTTGTTGCAACTAATTCTTAATACTATTTGGAAATTTACGTATAGTAATTTTAACTACTTTAAAAACTATCAGACACGCAAAAGACCAAGTTAATAAACCTGGTATAAAACTCCGAAAGCGCCATGATCTAGCCATGATCTTTTAATGCAACTGACAACTTCTGTATAGGTTACCGACAGGTAGCTACTTATACGAAAGAGTCTTGATTATTCATTAACTGAGGGTGTGCATATGCCCTTCCTCTATACGAATCACGTAATGGTCCTACGAAGACGCCCCGGTCCCTGGGGCGCATGACAGGGGTGAATCAGAAGTCGACGGTCGCCGAAAGTAGGTAGGTGCGCGGGGTCGACAGCGTCAAGCCAGGCTCGCTGTCATCCGAGGCCCCGGCCGAACTCCAGTAGCGCTTGTTCGCCACGTTCTCGACATTGGCACGCAGGGTGATGTTCTTTTCCTCGACCTTGAACGCGTAGCGTGCGCCCACGTCGAAACGCTCCCAGGAGTCGATTTCCTTGTTGTTGGACTGGTCCAGGTACTGCGAGCTGGAATAAATGCCGCGGCTGGTCAGGGTCAGACCCTGTACGGTTGGCACGTCCCACTCGGCGCCCAGGTTGACGTTGTATTTTGGCGTGGCCGGCGCCCGGTTGCCGTCGAAGGTGCCATTGGTGGTGTTACTCAACTCGCTGTCGATGTACATGACACCGCCGAGCAGGCGGAAACCATCGAGCGGTTCACCGAACACACTCAGTTCCACACCCGTGTTCTCACGCTTGCCGTTCGGGCCGAAGACGCGTGTCGTGGCGTTGGTCTCGTAAGCCGGCTGCTTGATCCGGAACACGGCGGCGGTGACGGCGAACGCACCGGCGTCATACTTGGCGCCGACCTCGACCTGGCGGCTGATGAACGGCGGGAAGATCTCGTCCTCGTTCACCGAGGTCGACGGTGCGATCTTGCCCTGGCTCAGGCCTTCCATGTAGTTGGCATACAGCGACAGCTTGTCGGTCGCCTTGAACAGGATGCCGCCCGACGGCGAAACCTTTTCCTCGTCGTAGGCGGTGTCGCCTCTGACGTTATCGGTCCAGTCGTCAACCTTCACGCGCTGCCAGCGGGCGCCGAGGGTCAGCAGCAGCCGGTCATCGAAGAAACCCAGGGTGTCGGACAACGCCACGCCGGTGGAACGGTTCTCGGTGTAGACCTTCGAATCCTGTCGCGTAGGTCTGACAGGCGTTGGTGTTTCCACGGGGTCATAGAGGTTGCTGCGGGCTGCGGCATAACGGGCGCCGCCATTTTCGAAGTCCATGTAGTAATAGCTGGCAGCCAGGTTGACTTCATGGCTCACCGGGCCGGTATGAAACCAGTTGCGCACCCCTGCTGTGGCCGTCCGGACATTTTCGTCACGGGTGAAGTCACGCGGTTGAACGCTGAAATCGCCAGCGTCGTTGGTGACCGAAACGGCATGACGGAGGAAGTCATGATTACTTTTACGTGCCCCCACGCCGCCATACAGCATGACGGAATCGTTGACATCGAATTCGCCGTTCACCGTGCCGAAAGTGTCGTTGGTACTCGCCTTGCTCCAGGGCTGCGCATAGTTGTGGCGCACATCGCTGGCATGCGGAACCTGCGCGTTAGGACCAACCTGCACGCGCTCCTGCGGGGCATCGGTATCACGCTCGGTGCGCCCGATGTCCGTCGAGAGTCGCAGGCGTTCACCGCGAAAATCCAGGCCCAGGACGGCCATCTCGCGGTCGACATTCTGGTGATCCCATTCGGTGTCGCCGGACTGCTTCACGCCATTGAAACGAAGACCGAACTTGTTGTCTTCACCAAAGCGCCGGCCGACATCCACGGCACCGCCGACCTGGCTGCCGGAAGCGTAGCTACCGGTGAACGAAGTGATGGGCTTGTCGGTTGCGCGCTTGGGCACCACGTTGATACCGCCTCCCACGCTGCCCCTTGGCGAGATGCCGTTGATGAGCTGGCTCGGGCCTTTGAGGACATCGACGCGGTCGGCCATCTCCATGTCGATCGTATAGGTCGGCAGGACGCCGTAGAGACCGTTGTAGGAAACATCACTGTTGAACAGGCTCAGCCCGCGAATGGTGAACTGCTCATAGCGCCCACCCGCCGGGTTGGTGGCACGAACCGAGGGATCGTTGGCGATCAGGTCGCCCAAGGTACGCGCCTGCTGGTTTTTGACCACCTCACTGGTGTAGGTGGTCATGCTGAAAGGCGTTTCCATAAAGTCTTTCGAGCCCAGCAAGCCTTGCGAACCACGGCGCGCGACCTGGCCGCCGGCATACGGATCGCCGTCCACCGGGTCAATGGCACCGAGAATCGAGGTGGCGCCCAGTTGCAGGCTGCCGCCTTCTGGCGCCGGGGTCACGATGTACGCCTCTTCGCCCACCGGCTGCAGTTGCAGACCGGAACCCTGCAACAGTCGGGCAAAGCCCTCCTCGACCGCGTATTCGCCGGAAAGTCCAGGGCTGGTGCGACTACCCACCAGTGCCGGGTCCACTGACAGATTGACCCCGGCCAGCCCGGCGAAACGGGTCAGCGCTGCGCTGAGGCTTCCTGCCGGCACCTGGTAACTGCGTCGAGGCGCGTCTTCGGCCCAACCGGCGGAGATGAACAACGGACAGGCACTCAGACTCAGCAACAGACTCAAGTGCAACAACGGGCGCAGCCTGGAAGAACCCAGACGCGTACTGCAGAGCATTACTACTGGCATTGCGAATCTCTCTGATTTCGTTTTACTTGCCTTGAATGACAAGCGACGCGAAAAAAAGGGACAGGCCTCAGACACTATTTTTGCGCGGCAGCAACGTAACCCAGTAGCGGGTTCGCCTATGCACCTCCAGCGGCAAGCTGGCCGCCAGCAACGTCAGGATGCGATCGGTGTCTTCCAGACGGAAACTGCCGGTGACGCGCAGGGATTCGAGTTCCGGTTCCCAGCGCAGCACGCCTGGGCGATAGGTGCTGAGTTCGCGCAGAAAATCGCCCAGGGGCTGGTTCTGTGCCATCAACACGCCGTCGCGCCAGCTTGGGGCAAGCACATCGAAAGATTCGACGCGTCCAGCCCCCATCGCCTTTAGGTTGACTTGCTGGCCTGCGCGCAATGAAAAGACCGGTCCGCGCAAAGGCTGCAACTGCACCGCACCTTTAAGCACTGACACCTTGCACCCCATCAGCCCCTGACGAATGCACACGTCGCTCTGACTGACGAGCACTTGCCCGAAGTGCGTCTGGATTGTCAGCGGCGAGGTGCCAGGTACATTCAGCGCTATTTCGCCTTCCACGAGTGTCAGTCGCCGATTCTTCAGGTCGATATCGACTGCACTCGCGGTGTTCAATTGCAGTGAGCTACCATCGGCCAACTGGACTTTTTTGCCCTCCCCCGTCGCGGTTCGCAAGTCAGCGCGCCAGACATCCAGAGGTAGCTGCCGGCTGATCAGCCAAGCGGTTGGCACCAACGCCACCGCCCCGACGGCGCGTTTGAGCACCGTGCGCCGACTCGCCTGCGGCCGATCCAGGCTGGCCATGGCCAGTGCCGACGGCAGGTCGGCAAAGCGTTGGCGCAAGAGTTGGGCTTTCTGCCAGGCCTGTTCGTGATTGGGATGGCTGTCACGCCAGTGCTGCAAATTGGCATGATCGCGCTCATTGGCGGCGCCTGACTCCATGAGTGCCAGCCATTGAGCGGCAGCCCGCACGACTTGCCGGTCTTGCGCCGAAGGGGCCGAACCGATCACAAATCCACCAACAGGCAATGCTCATAGGCTTGCGCCATGTAGCGCTTGATCGTGCGCTCGGAGACTTGCAGGCGCTCAGCGATCTCGTGATAACCCAAGCCCTCCAACTGACTCCAGAGAAACGCCTGGCGCACCGCGCTCGGCAATCCATCGAGCAATTCATCCAGGGCTTGCAGGGTTTCCAGCAGCAACCAACGTTGCTCGGGCGACGGCACGCAGTCCTCAGGCAGCAGCGCCAGCGCACTGAGGTAGGCCTGCTCCAGGCTGCGGCGCTTATAGAAATTGGTGAGCAGTCGCTTGCCGACCGTCGCCAGATAGGCGCGGGGTTCTTGCAGGTCAGCGATGTGCTGGGAGCTGGCGAGTAAACGCACGAACGTATCCTGGCTCAAGTCCGCCGCATCATGGCCATTGCTCATGCGTCGTCTCAACCAGCTCTCGAGCCAGCCACGATGGTCGCGGTACAGGTCGTGGAAGGTTTGCGCCGCCGGCATCGCTGCATCACTCATCTAAAGGAACCCTGCGCAAAGAAATATTTTAAATGCGACTCATTCTAATTAGTGTTGAGACTTCAAACCAAGCGCTTTGTGCGTTTTGCCCCCAGGAAAAACTTGAGTACGCGAATGAGAGACAGGTGTTTCTGCCACGCAGCTACCGGTTAATCGGGGCTGAGCGTTATTGAGGGAAATCGTCGAGAGGTGTAAGAATTCGACACACGACCGCATTTGGCCGGCAGATGCGAATACCCATGGTTGCGGGGACAAGGAGAAAAGCCAAATCGCAGACACAAAAAACCCCGGTCTTTCGACCAGGGTCTTTGCTATCGACTCGAAGTATACACTGGCTTTACCAGCAGCTTTCTTCGTAGCTCCAAGGCGTTCAGTGGGCCTTGAAGCAGATATGGCGCAGCGGACGGGACTCGAACCCGCGACCCCCGGCGTGACAGGCCGGTATTCTAACCGACTGAACTACCGCTGCGTATCGCTTTGGACTTGCGTCCAAGTAACTTGTCTGACTGAAAGCTTCGAGGCTTTTCAATCTCGAGGCAGGCGAACCTGACTCGGAAAATATGGCGCAGCGGACGGGACTCGAACCCGCGACCCCCGGCGTGACAGGCCGGTATTCTAACCGACTGAACTACCGCTGCGCGTCGGTGGAGGCTTTTAAAAGCTTCCATCTTGCTTTCGCAAGACTCTCGGAAGTGGTGGGTGATGACGGGATCGAACCGCCGACATTCTGCTTGTAAGGCAGACGCTCTCCCAGCTGAGCTAATCACCCGTTTGCATCTCCGAGGCCGCGAAATTTACGCAGATACCGAAGCTAAGTCAATACCCCGCTTGAAGTTTTTCTGAAAAAGACAAAATCATGTCATTTCCCGCAGCGCTGCCCACGGCCGCCTGCAACCTCAAGCCGCCGCTGTCGCGGCCCCTGCTCGAATTACTCGCTGTAAATCATCTTCTTGGTCATGCCGCCATCGACCACGAACTCCTGGCCCGTGACAAAACCGGCGTTCTTCGACAACAGCCAGGCGACCATCGCCGCCACGTCCTCGACCGTCCCTACCCTGCCCGCCGGGTGCTGGGCATGATCGGCATCGGTCAGAGGTTCTGCACGACGTGCGGAGGGATCCCGCGCATCGATCCAACCCGGACTGACCGCATTGACGCGGATTTCCGGCCCGAGGCTGATCGCCAAGGCATGAGTCAGGGCCAACAGGCCGCCCTTGCTCGCCGCATAAGCCTCAGTGTTGGGTTCCGACTGCCCGGCGCGGGTCGAGGCCAGGTTGACGATCGCGCCGCTGTGAGCGCGCAGGTACGGCGCACAGTGCTTGGCCAACAGCATCGGCCCACTGAGATTCACTGCCAGCACCCGATTCCAGTACGCCAGATCAAGGCTTTCAAGGGTGATGTTGTGCGGATCGGCAACCGCCGCGTTGCACACCAGCGCATCCAGACGCCCGAACTGCCCCAGCACTTCGGCGACGCCCAATGCCACCTGCCCTTCGTTCGAGACGTCCATGGCGATGAACCAGGCGTTGTCGCCGAGCACCTTCGCCACTTTCGAACCGCGTACTCGATCAAGATCAGTCAGCACCACCTGCCAGCCTTCGCTGATCAGCCAGGCTGAGATCCCCAGACCAATGCCCCGCGCAGCACCCGTGACCAGTGCGACGCGGCCATTGGTGCCGGTGGTCGGCGTGGACAACTCGATCACAAGGCAGCCAACCCGCGCGCCAGATCGGCTTGCAGGTCGGCCACGTCTTCCAGACCGACCGCAATGCGGATCAGGCTGTCACGAATGCCCGCTGCTTCACGCTCTTGTGGCGCCAGACGGCCGTGGGAGGTCGTGCTCGGGTGGGTAATGGTGGTTTTGGTATCACCGAGGTTGGCCGTGATCGAAATCAGACGGGTCGCATCGATAAAGCGCCAGGCGCCCTCTTTGCCGCCCTTGACCTCAAAGCTGACCACCGCGCCGAAGCCCTTTTGCTGACGCTGGGCCAGTTCGTGCTGCGGATGGCTTTTCAGGCCGGCGTAATGGACTTTCTCGATGCCGTCCTGTTGCTCCAGCCACTCGGCCAGTTGCTGGGCGTTGGCGCAATGCGCCTTCATCCGCAGGTTCAGGGTTTCGAGGCCCTTGAGGAAAATCCAGGCATTGAACGGGCTCAAGGTTGGCCCCGCAGTGCGCAGGAAACCGACGACTTCTTTCATCTGCTCGCTGCGACCGGCCACAACACCGCCCATGCAACGGCCTTGGCCGTCGATGAACTTGGTTGCCGAGTGCACGACGATGTCCGCGCCCATCTTCAGCGGCTGCTGCAACGCTGGGGTGCAGAAGCAGTTGTCGACCACCAGCATCGCGCCTTTGGCGTGAGCGATTTTCGACAGCTCAGCGATGTCCACCAGTTCAGCCAGCGGGTTGGATGGCGATTCGACGAACAGCAATTTAGTGTTGGCCTTGATCGCCGCATCCCAGCCGGACAAATCCGCCAGAGGTACGTAATCGACCTCAATGCCAAAGCGCTTGAAGTACTTCTCGAACAGACTGATGGTCGAACCGAATACGCTGCGCGATACCAGCACGTGATCGCCAGCGCTGCAGAGGCTCATCACCACCGCCATGATCGCGGCCATGCCTGTCGCCGTGGCCACAGCTTGTTCGGCGCTTTCCAGCGCGGCAATGCGCTCTTCGAACGCACGCACGGTCGGGTTGGTGTAACGCGAGTAAACGTTACCCGGCACTTCACCGGCAAAGCGTGCCGCCGCATCGGCGGCGGTACGGAATACGTAGCTGGAAGTGAAGAACATCGGATCACCGTGTTCGCCTTCCGGCGTGCGGTGCTGGCCGGCGCGTACGGCCAGGGTATCGAACGCTACGCCATCGAGGTCGCTGTCCAGCCGACCGGCATCCCAATCCTGACTCATGCTGTCACTCCTTGCCCCGTTTTTTATAAATAAGAATTCTTTTAGTAGATACAAAACCGGCCCCAAGGGGCCGGTAGTTACTCAGTTGTTATACAGATCAATGATCGCACTGACTGCCTGCGTCTTGACCTTGGAGGCATCATTACGTGCCTGCTCGATCTTGTTCAGGTAAGCCTCGTCAACGTCGCCGGTGACGTACTGGCCGTCGAACACAGCGCAATCGAACTTCTCGATCTTGATCTTGCCGCCACCGACCGCTTCGATCAAGTCAGGCAAGTCCTGATAGATCAACCAGTCAGCGCCGATCAGATCAGCCACGTCCTGGGTCGAACGGTTGTGCGCGATCAACTCGTGAGCGCTCGGCATGTCGATACCGTAGACGTTCGGGTAGCGAACGGCTGGTGCCGCGGAGCAGAAGTAGACGTTTTTGGCGCCGGCTTCGCGGGCCATCTGGATGATCTGCTTGCAGGTGGTGCCGCGAACGATGGAGTCATCCACCAGCATCACGTTTTTGCCGCGGAATTCCAGCTCAATGGCGTTGAGCTTCTGGCGCACGGATTTTTTCCGTGCAGCCTGGCCCGGCATGATGAAGGTCCGGCCGATGTAGCGGTTCTTCACGAAGCCTTCGCGGAACTTCACGCCCAGGTGGTTTGCCAGCTCCAGGGCCGCAGTGCGGCTGGTGTCCGGGATCGGGATGACCACGTCGATGTCGTGTTCCGGACGCTCGCGCAGAATCTTCTCGGCGAGCTTCTCGCCCATGCGCAGACGGGCCTTATAGACCGAAACGCCGTCGATGATCGAGTCCGGACGCGCCAGGTACACGTGTTCGAAGATGCACGGGGTCAGGGACGGGTTGGTCGCGCACTGACGGGTGTGCAGCTTGCCGTCTTCAGTGATGTAGACCGCTTCGCCCGGCGCCAGATCGCGAATCAGGGTGAAACCGAGCACGTCCAGGGAGACGCTTTCGGAAGCGATCATGTACTCGACGCCTTCGTCGGTGTGACGCTGACCGAAGACGATCGGGCGGATGCCGTGCGGGTCACGGAAACCGACGATGCCGTAACCGGTCACCATCGCCACGACTGCATAACCACCGACGCAACGGTTGTGCACGTCGGTGACGGCAGCGAACACGTCTTCTTCGGTTGGCTGCAACTTGCCGCGCTGGGCCAGTTCGTGAGCGAACACGTTGAGCAGCACTTCCGAATCGGAATTGGTGTTGACGTGGCGCAGGTCAGATTCGTAAATCTCCTTGGCCAGCTGTTCAACGTTGGTCAGGTTACCGTTGTGCGCCAGGGTGATGCCGTAAGGCGAGTTGACGTAAAACGGTTGGGCTTCGGCCGAAGTCGAACTGCCCGCGGTCGGGTAACGCACATGGCCAATACCCATGTGACCGACCAGGCGCTGCATGTGACGCTGATGGAACACGTCACGCACCAGGCCATTGTCCTTGCGCAGGAATAACCGGCCATCATGGCTGGTCACGATACCGGCAGCGTCCTGGCCGCGGTGCTGGAGGACGGTTAGCGCGTCATACAGCGCCTGATTGACGTTCGACTTACCGACGATACCGACGATGCCACACATGCGACGCAACCCCTACTTAATGGATCTGAACTGAACACAACTTACTGAGGCGTTTTGACCATCGGCAAGAGGTGCTCCTTGAACGGTATCTCAGCGGGTACGCTGATACCGCTGGCAAGCCACTGACTGCTCCACCCGAGAATCAGGTTTTTGGACCAGTCTGCAACCAATAGAAATTTTGGCACGAGCTGTGACTCTTGCCACCACCCGTCCTGCTGTACCGGCCCCAGGCTCAACAGCCCGACCGCCACGACCACCAGCAATACGCCACGCGCGGCGCCGAAGGCCATGCCGAGGAATCGATCGGTCCCGGATAGCCCGGTGACGCGAACCAATTCGCCGATAAGATAATTGATCATCGCGCCTACGATTAACGTGGCGACAAACATGATGGCACAGCCCGTGATCACACGGGCCGACGGCGTTTGGATGTATCCGCCGAGGTACTCGGACAATGAACCACCGAACATCCAGGCGACGACTCCTGCAATGATCCAGGTCACCAGCGATAGTGCTTCTTTGACGAAGCCGCGGCTCAGACTTATCAATGCGGAGATGGCGACGATTGCAACGATCGCCCAGTCAACCCAGGTAAATGGCACAGTGCAGCCTACAGACGGATAAGGCGGCGCATTTTAGCAGAGCCCATGCTTATCGGTAAGCTGCGATTGTCAGTGCATTTCAAATCGAGGCGATAGTTTTAGCCACGCTCAGGCTGGAAACGCACGACAAAGCCCTTGAGCTTCCTCTGACGGTCCAACAAGTCACGCAGGCGGTCGGCTTCGGCGCGCTCAATCAGCGGCCCGACGAACACTCGGTTCTTGCCGTCAGAGGCACGGATGTAAGCGTTGTAGCCCTGACTGCGCAGGTCTTTTTGCAGGCTTTCGGCACTTTCACGACTCGACAGGCTGGCCAGTTGCACCGACCAGCTGACCGACAGGCCATTGGCATCGACGCGGCTTTGAGTCGTGTCCGGCTTGCCCGGTGCAGCCGTGATGGGCTGGCTAGGTGCAACCGTTGGTTTGTTGGCCGGCGCCGGAGTTGGCGCGACCGGTTTGGCGGCAGGCGCAGGCGCCACCGGCACACTCGGGGCAATCGGCGTGAACGGTGCTTCTTGCTGAGCGATTTCATCATCACTCGGCACGGGCTCCTGAGGCAGCGCTTGCGGCTCAGGCACCACCACCGGCTCGACCTGAACTTGCGGCACCGAAGGTGCTTGCGGCGCAGCCGGGGCTTCAACCGTCACTTGACGCGGCTCATCCTGACGGGAAAACAACATAGGCAGGAAAATCACCGCCAGCGCCACCAGAACCAGGGCGCCAACCATGCGCTGTTTGTATGCCTTATCCAGCAATGCCATTTGCCGCTTCCTCCGTGGAGCGCCGAGCCAGCCATTCGAGGGCCTCGGCGACACAATAAAATGATCCGAACAACAGAATCTCGTCGTCGCTCGTCGCCAGCGCGCACTGCCCTTCCAGGGCGGCGGCTACGCTATCATAGGACGTTACCGAGCCGCCAAGCTTCTGCAACGCCGCGTGCAAATCGGCAACCGGGCGAGCTCGCGGTGAATCCAGCGGCGCGACGGCCCAGTGCTGGACACTAGCATTCAATTCACCAACAACACCATCCAGATCCTTGTCCGCCAGCAATCCGAACACCGCCAGACGCTTGCCGGCCGGTGGTCGGCTCGCCAGACGGCGAGCGAGATACTCTGCCGCATGGGGGTTATGCCCCACGTCCAGCAACAAGTTCAGGCGCTTGCCCTGCCAGTCGAACTGACGGCGATCGAGGCGACCGACCACCCGAGTGGCTTTCAGCGCAGCAATAAGTTGTGCATCCACCCAAGGCAACCCGAGCAGCAGGTAAGCCTGCAACGCCAGCGCGGCGTTTTCCATCGGCAGATCGAGCAACGGCAGATCATGCAGCTCGACCACACGCCCTTGAGCGTCAATACCGCGCCATTGCCAGTTGCGATCAGTGATGCCGAGGTCGAAATCGCGCCCACGCAGGAAAAACGGGCAATTGAGCTCGCGGGCTTTATCCAGCAGAGGCTGCGGAGGATTCAGGTCGCCACAGAGCGCAGGCGCGCCCTGGCGGAAGATGCCGGCCTTTTCGAACGCTACGGACTCACGGGTATCGCCCAGATAATCCGCGTGATCGACACCGATGCTGGTGACCAGCGCCATATCGGCATCGACCACGTTGACCGTATCCAGACGCCCGCCCAGCCCTACTTCCAGCACCACTGCGTCGAGACTGGCGTGTTGAAACAGCCAGAACGCAGCCAGGGTGCCCATTTCGAAGTACGTCAAGGATGTGTCGCCACGGCCTGCCTCGACCGCGGCAAAGGCTTCGCACAGCTCGGCGTCAGTGGCTTCGACGCCATTGACCTGCACCCGCTCGTTGTATCGCAGCAAGTGCGGAGAATTGTAGACACCGACGTTCAGGCCCTGCGCCCGCAGCAATGAAGCCACGAATGCGCAGGTAGAACCTTTGCCGTTGGTACCGGTGACCGTGATCACCCGAGGCGCCGGCTTGCCCAGTCCCATACGGGACGCTACCTGTTGCGAGCGCTCCAGGCCCATGTCGATGGCCGAAGGGTGCAACTGCTCAAGGTAGGCGAGCCACTCGCCAAGGGTACGTTCGATCATATGTTGGCGGGTACCGGTGGAACCACGATTGGCTCGATTGGCGCGGCGACGAATTTCGGCGTCGGCAGGCCCATCATTTGTGCCAGCAGATTGCCCAGACGCGGACGCAGTTCCTGACGGTGAATGATCATGTCGATCGCACCGTGTTCCAGCAGGAATTCGCTGCGCTGGAAGCCTTCCGGCAGTTTTTCACGCACGGTTTGTTCAATGACACGCGGGCCAGCGAAGCCGATCAGGGCTTTCGGCTCGCCGACAATCACGTCGCCGAGCATCGCCAGACTGGCGGAAACACCACCGTAGACCGGGTCGGTCAGCACGGAGATGAACGGAATGCCTTCTTCACGCAGACGCGCCAGCACCGCAGAGGTCTTGGCCATTTGCATCAGGGAGATCAGGGCTTCCTGCATCCGCGCACCGCCAGAAGCGGCGAAGCAGATCATCGGGCAACGGTTTTCCAGCGCGTAATTGGCGGCGCGAACAAAACGCTCACCAACGATGGCGCCCATCGACCCCCCCATGAAAGAGAATTCGAAGGCCGAAACCACTACCGGCATGCCCAGCAGGGTGCCGCTCATGGAGATCAGTGCGTCTTTTTCACCGGTCTGCTTCTGCGCAGCGGTCAGGCGATCCTTGTACTTCTTGCCGTCGCGGAACTTCAGACGGTCAACCGGCTCCAGGTCCGCGCCCAGTTCGGCACGGCCTTCAGCGTCGAGGAAGATATCGATGCGGGCGCGAGCGCCGATACGCATGTGGTGGTTGCACTTGGGGCAAACGTCCAGGGTCTTTTCCAGCTCCGGACGATACAGCACAGCCTCGCAAGACGGGCATTTGTGCCACAGACCTTCAGGCACCGAGCTCTTCTTGACCTCGGAACGCATGATCGAAGGGATCAGTTTGTCTACTAACCAGTTGCTCATGCTTTCTTTCTCCAGTACCGGCGGCCCGAACGCTCTGGTTCGCAGCCCCGCGTATGCCCTTGAGCTAAATTCATGTGTGTGGCGATGATCAATGGGTTGCCGGATCAGCTGAACGTGACCTGCGTACACCCCAAAAACCCTCAGCCATGCCTGTGGACGGCGGCAGTGTGCCAGCCGTCACATCAACGTCCTACAACCGCTTTAATGAATGCCTGAATCTTTGCGTGATCCTTGATGCCCTTGCTCGCCTCCACCCCACCGCTGACGTCCACGGCATAAGGCCGAACCCTTGCAATCGCCTCGGCGACGTTTTCCGGCGTCAAGCCACCCGCCAGGATGAGCGGTTTGCTCAAGCCTTGCGGTATCAGAGACCAGTCAAACGCCTCACCGGTTCCGCCGGGTACGCCTTCGACATAGGCGTCGAGCAGGATACCCCTGGCGCCTGGAAACGCATCGCACGCAGCCGCGATATCGTCACCGGCCTTGACCCGCAGCGCCTTGATGTACGGGCGGTGCCAGCCTTCGCACTCGGCCGCGGTTTCATCGCCATGGAACTGCAACAGGTCCAGCGGCACGGCGTCGAGGATTTCCCCCAACTCGCAGCGACTGGCGTTGACGAACAGCCCTACGGTGGTCACGAACGGCGGCAACGCCTCGATGATCGAGCGCGCCTGCTGAAACGTCACGGCCCGCGGGCTTTTGGCGTAGAACACAAATCCGATCGCATCAGCCCCGGCCTCAACCGCCGCCAACGCATCTTCTATGCGGGTAATCCCACAAATCTTGCTGCGAACGGCCGACATGTCGATAGAACCCCAAGGTAAATCCGAGAAAGTCCCGGATGGTAACAAAAGCGTTCGAGGGCGTCAGCCGTCAAGTTCCGAGAAGCCGGTCAGGAAGTGCGGCCCGATGTAACGCTCGGGCAATTCGAACTCGTCGCGGTACTCGACCTGCACCAGGTAGAGGCCGTACGGATGCGCCGTCACCCCACCGGAACGGCGAATGCGGCTCTCCAGCACCTCTTTCATCCACTCCACCGGGCGCTCGCCAGCACCGATGGTCATCAGCACGCCAGCAATGTTGCGCACCATGTGGTGCAGGAAAGCGCTGGCGCGGATGTCCAGCACGATCATCTTGCCGTGGCGCGTGACGCGCAGGTGATGCAGCTCCTTGATCGGCGACTTGGCCTGACACTGACCCGCACGGAAAGCGCTGAAATCATGGGTGCCGACCAGGTACTGCGCCGCCTCGGCCATGCGCTCGACGTCCAGCGGACGGTGGTTCCAGGTGATTTCTTCGTTCAGGTGCGCCGGGCGGATCTGATCGTTGTAGATCACGTAGCGATAGCGCCGGGCACTCGCCTTGAACCGCGCATGGAAATGCGCCGGCATGACCTTGGCCCAGCTGACACTGACGTCATGGGGCAAATTGATATTGGCGCCCATGACCCAGGCTTTCATCGAACGCTCGACCTGGGTATCGAAATGCACCACCTGACCGCACGCATGCACACCGGCATCCGTACGCCCGGCGCAGAGCAGCGACACCGGTGAATCGGCGACTTTGGACAAGGCCTTTTCGAGGGTTTCCTGCACGGTGAGTACGCCGGAAGCCTGGCGCTGCCAACCGCGATAGCGCGAGCCTTTGTATTCAACACCCAACGCGATCCGGAAAAAGCCGTCGGCCACCATTTCGGCGGCCGGATTATCTATATTTGCCAAGGAGTGACAGCCTGCTGATGTACGCAAAGGCGGGCATTATAAGGCCGCCGGACCGGGACGCCAGAGGCGTGTGCTGTTTGTGGCCTGCCAGGAACTTTCTGTCGTCGACTGAACCAAAAACGGCAGCCTCAATGGCTGCCGTTTTGTTTACGCCTTACCGATCAATCACGCCAGACGCGAAAGCATTTCCTTGGCTTCGCTCTTCTGACCAGCATCACCCTCGGTCACCACCTCGTTGAGGATGTCCCGGGCACCGTCGGCGTCGCCCATGTCGATGTAGGCCTGGGCCAGATCGAGTTTGGTCGCGACTTCGTCAGTGCCGGAAAGGAAATCGAATTCTGGTTCCTCAGCTGCAGAGGCCATGGCGTCTTCCGCCGTGAAGCTCGGCTCGCCAAGACTCTGGGACAGACGATCCAGTTCGGCGTTGACGTCATCCAGTTCGGCTGCAAACGCGTCCGGAGCATCTGGCGCGTCCATTTCGTCAGCCAGCGACAGGTCGAAATCGGCCGGCAGCTCCAGATCGTCCAGCGCAACCTCGGGAACAGCCGGCGCTTCAGCGACAGGTAAATCCAGGTCCTTGACGCCGTCATCCAGGCTCAACAGGAAGTCGTCTTCGGCCAGGGTAGCCGGCGAGGCATCCGCACCGAGTTCCATATCCAGGTCGAAGTCCGACAGGTCATCGAGGTTTTCCTTGATGTCGGTCTGCTGCTGCAACACCGATTCGAAGCTCAGGTCGTCGTCCAGCGGGAACTCGCCCAGCTCAGCCGCAGACACTGGTTCTGCCTCTGGTTCTGGTGCAACCACTGCCGGAGAGGCAGTTTCCAGATCATCCAGGCTCAAATCGAAGGCACTGTCGAAGTCATCGGGCTCTGCCTCTGCCTCTGCCTCTGGTGCAACCACCGCCGGAGCGGCAGATTCCAGATCATCCAGGCTCAAATCGAAAGCACTGTCGAAGTCATCGGGCACTGCCGGTGCCGGCGCTTCAGACTCGTCCAGCAGCAGATCCTTGACGTATTGCGCGTCCAGTTCGGCAGCGATCGCAGCGGCTGCGATACCACCAACCGCCGCAATGACCATGGCCGGGAAGCGGCTCTTGAGTTTTTCGACCTGAGCAAAGTTGTCACCGTTAGCCACCAATTGGCGCTCCTGGGCAACGAATGCATCGCGGTCGCCTTGCTGACCATAGACTTCCATCAGCTTGAGGCGCAGGTCACTGCGTTGCGGCTCTTGCTTGATCCCGTCTTCCAGCAAGGCAGCTGCCTGATTCAGACGACCGGCAGCGATGTGCGACTGTGCTTTGCTCAGTACGTCGTCATCGCGCTCGCCAGCAGGCGAAACCAATGGCGCAGCGATCGGCGGCGTTACCACAACCGGAGCAATTACCGGTGCGGGCGCAAGGGCTGGCGCTGGAGTTGGAGTTGGCGTGGTAGCAAGCTTCACGCTCGGCGGCGGCACGTCCAGGTCTTCGAAAATGCTTTTTGGCAGATCGAGTTCAGCGGAGAACGCCTGCTCCTCGGCCAATTCACGGGCCATGCGCAAATGCTTCTCGGCTTCTTGCTGGGCTTTGCGGCGACGCGCCAGCAACAGCAGCAGGAACAGCGCCACCACGGCACCGCCACCTGCCAGACCCAGCAGCCACGGATTGGTCAGCAGTTCTTTGAATTGCTGATCGTCGGATGCTGCCGGCGTCGGCTCGACAGGCGGCTCGACCGGAGCCGGAGTGACCTCGGGCGCAGCAGCCTCAGGTGCAGTCGGAGCCGCGTTCGCAGGCGTTGTTGCCGCATGATTGGCCGCCAGTTCGGCTGACATTGCCGGAGTGGTCGCACCTGGTGCCGGGGCACCCGCCGCACCTTCAGCCTGCAACTTGGCCAGTTGATTGTTCTTCAGTTCGATCAGGCGTTGCAGCTTGTCCAGCTGACTTTGCAGATCGGTCATGCGGCCTTTCAGTTCGGCGTTGTCACGACGGGTCGTGTCGAGGCTTTCCTGGGTCACGGCCAGCTTGTTGCTCAAATTCTTGGCATCACCCTTGGCGCCTTTGCCACCGGCCTTGCCGGACTCGGCGGACACCAGGCTCAGCTTGTCTGTCGCCGCTTGCGACGAAGGGCCTTCACCGCGAGCGCGCTTGGTGGCATCGAGCTGCTGCTGTCCGGTCCCGGGCTTCGCCACGTAACGACGCCCCTGACGCCACGCGGTGTTCTGGGCGGAGACTTCAGCAACGGCCTTCGGTTGCGGCACATTGGCGCTCTGCGTCTGATCCGGCAGACGCAGCACCTGACCGGCTTTCAACCGGTTGATGTTGCCATCGATAAAGGCATCCGGATTCAACGCCTGGATGGCCAACATGGTTTGCTGGACCGAGCCGCCATTGCGCGCCTTCGCAGCGATTTCCCACAGGGTATCGCGCGGCGCGGTGGTGTATTGGGTTGGTTTGGTGCCACCGGTCACCGGTGCGGTGACGGTTTGCGTCGGTGCAGGCTGCGCAGCCGCATCGGCGGTTTGCGGCGAGAATTTGGACGGATCGAGCAGCACGCTGTAATCGCGCAGCAAGCGACCGCTGGGCCACATCACCTGAACCAGGAATTTCACCATGGGTTCGGAGAGTGGTTTGCTGGACGTCACACGCAGGATGCTTTTGCCGCTGGCGTTGAGTACCGGGGTAAAGGTCAGGTCATTGAGAAACGCCTGGCGGTCGACACCTGCCTTGGCGAAATCTTCGGGCGAAGCCAGGCTCGGCACCAATTCGGCAGCGGTGAGGTCCTTGACGTCGAGCAACTCGATTTCTGCCACCAGGGGCTGGTTCAGCGTCGACTTCAGGGTCAATTCCCCGAGCCCGAGGGCATGCGCCATACCGGAGGACAGCGCCGAGGCGGCCGCTATTGCTAACACCAGTTTGCGAACTTGAACCATAGCCTCATCCTTTGTTTGAACATTCCTCGGCCAGCGAGAAGGTATTGATAGTCGCTGCCGTAAGGCATTGCGCGCGACGGCGAAGAGTCATCGCGCGCGGTCATTTCATTCATGCCACGCAAAACCCCGGAGGGAGCCCGCCTTCAGCAGTCCGGCCAAGCATAGCGCCCGGCCGGATTCATTCGACAAATTGTTGCCAAGTATCTTTTACAGCAGGTCTTTTATCAACAATTCAGCCACCTGCACAGCATTGAGCGCTGCGCCTTTGCGTACGTTATCTGACGTCAGCCACAAATTTAGTTCCGACAGGTCGTCGATCCCGTTGCGAACCCGACCAACGTAGACCACGTCCTGCCCTACCGCATCGCCTACCGGCGTCGGGTAATCGCCGGCTTCCACCAACTCGATACCGGGCGCGTCTTCCAGGGCGGCGTTGACTTTGGCCAGGTCGATGTCGCTCGATGACTGCAAGGTCACGTTAAAGCTATCGCCAAAAAACACCGGGGCTTGAATGCAAGTGACGGAAATCTTTAATAAAGGCAGCGCCATGACCTGACGTAGCTCGCGCACCAGGCGTTTTTCCAGCAGCGTGTGACCCTGATCATCTGGCTTGCCCACTTGCGCCAGCAAGTTGAAGGCCATCTGCCGATCGAAGAAGGTCGGCTCCAGCGGACGCACATTGAGTAGCTCGGCCGTTTGCCGTGCCAGCTCGGTGACGGCTTCGCGGCCCTGGGCGGAGACGGCCAGGCTGGCGGTCAAATTGATGCGTTGCAGATCGAGCAAACCGAGCAACGGCGCCAGCACGACCGCCAGTGTGGTGGCCGAAGGGCTTGGACTGCTGACCTGGAACGGCTTTTTCAAACCGGCCAGCACCTGCGCGTTGGCTTCAGGCACGACTTGTGGCGCCTGATCAGCCGGCAAGGCGCCGGACAAGTCGATCAGCGAGCAACCGGCGGCCGTGGCCCGCGAAGCGAAACTCAGGGTTACCGCCGGGCCGGCAGCGAAGAACACCAGCTGGACTTTACTGAAGTCGAACTCATCGACTTCCCGCACCCGCACGTTCTTGCCGCGAAACGGCACCGAATGCCCAGCCGATTCGCTGCTGGCGAGCAGGTGCAGATTGCCAACAGGGAAGTCGCGCTCTTCGAGAATCTGCACGAGCGTTTCGCCGACAGTACCGGTGGCGCCGATCACGGCGATATCAAAGGACTGGCTCATGGTTCTACCTCTGGCGAAACGGGGGGAGCGGCACTTTACCGGGTGGTTGGCAGTTCGGCAATTTAGAGCAAAAGATCGCAGCCTTCGGCAGCTACAGGATCGGGTTTGCACGCGCCGATGAAGGAGCTGCCGAAGGCTGCGATCTTTTTGCAGGCGACGAACATACCAAAAGAAAAAACCCGCACCTCTTTCAAGGCACGGGTTCGTTCATTGCTTCAATCGATCAACGCTCAAGCAGGATCCGCAGCATGCGACGCAGCGGCTCAGCCGCGCCCCACAGCAGTTGGTCGCCGACGGTGAACGCGCCGACGTACTGCGTGCCCATGTTCAGCTTGCGCAGACGGCCAACCGGTACGTTCAGGGTGCCGGTGACTTTCGTCGGGCTCAGTTCCTGAATGCTGGCTTCGCGGCTGTTCGGCACCAGTTTGACCCAAGGGTTGTGCTGGCTGATCAGCCCTTCGATGTCGGCGATCGGCACATCTTTGTTCAGTTTGATGGTCAGCGCCTGGCTGTGGCAGCGCATGGCGCCGATGCGCACGCAGATGCCATCGACCGGAATCGGGCTCTTGAAGCGACCAAGGATCTTGTTGGTCTCGGCCTGGGCCTTCCACTCTTCACGGCTCTGACCGTTCGGCAGTTCCTTGTCGATCCATGGGATCAGGCTGCCGGCCAGCGGTACGCCGAAGTTTTCGGTCGGGTACGCGTCGCTGCGCATGGCTTCGGCCACACGACGGTCGATGTCGAGGATCGCGCTGGCCGGGTCGGCCAGTTGATCGGCGACAGCGGCGTGGGTCGCGCCCATTTGTTTGATCAGTTCGCGCATGTTCTGCGCGCCGGCACCGGAGGCCGCCTGATAGGTCATGGCGCTCATCCACTCCACCAGACCGGCTTCGAACAGACCGCCCAGGCCCATCAGCATCAGGCTGACGGTGCAGTTGCCGCCGATGTAGTTCTTGGTGCCCGCGTCGAGCTGCTGGTCGATGACCTTGCGGTTCACCGGGTCCAGCACGATCACCGCGTCATCCTGCATGCGCAGGCTGGAAGCGGCGTCGATCCAGTAACCCTGCCAGCCGGCTTCGCGCAGTTTCGGGAAAACTTCGCTGGTGTAGTCGCCACCCTGGCAGGTCAGAATCACGTCGAGGGTTTTCAGCTCATCAATGCTGTAAGCGTCTTTGAGCGGAGCAATGTCCTTGCCCACGGACGGGCCTTGGCCACCGACATTGGAAGTGGTGAAAAACACCGGCTCAATAAGATCGAAATCCTGCTCTTCCAGCATCCGCTGCATGAGCACGGAACCGACCATACCGCGCCAACCGATCAGACCTACACGTTTCATCGCAACTACACCTTCTTTAAAAAGTGGGCCGCTGCTTTCAAGAGTGAAAGTTGCAGCGGGCCCGTGAGATTACAGATTCCGCAGCGCGGCGACTACTGCGTCGCCCATTTGCTGCGTACCGACTTTAGTGCAACCGGCCGACCAGATGTCGCCAGTACGCAGGCCTTGGTCCAATACCAGACTGACGGCCTTCTCGATCGCATCGGCCGCATCCTGCAGATTGAAGCTGTAACGCAGCATCATCGACACCGACAAAATGGTCGCCAACGGGTTGGCAATGCCTTTGCCAGCGATGTCCGGCGCCGAACCGTGGCACGGCTCATACATGCCTTTGTTGTTGGTATCCAGGGATGCCGACGGCAGCATGCCGATGGAACCGGTAAGCATCGACGCTTGGTCGGAAAGAATATCGCCGAACAGGTTGTCAGTGACGATCACGTCGAATTGCTTCGGTGCGCGCACCAGTTGCATGGCGGCGTTGTCGACGTACATGTGGCTCAGTTCGACTTCAGGGTAATCCTTGGCCACTTGCTCGACGATCTCACGCCACAGCTGGCTGGAGGCCAGCACGTTGGCCTTGTCCACCGAGCACAGCTTCTTGCCGCGCACCATAGCCATGTCGAAACCGACACGGGCGATACGACGGATTTCGCTTTCGCTGTACGGCAGGGTGTCGTAAGCCTGACGCTCGCCGTTTTCCAGAGTGCGAGTACCGCGTGGCGCGCCGAAGTAGATACCGCCGGTCAGCTCACGGACGATCAGGATGTCCAGGCCAGCCACGATTTCAGGCTTCAGGCTCGAAGCTTCGGCCAGCTGCGGGTACAGGATCGCCGGACGCAGATTGCCGAACAGGCCCAGTTGCGCACGAATTTTCAGCAGGCCGCGCTCAGGGCGAATGTCACGCTCGATGGTGTCCCATTTCGGGCCGCCCACGGCGCCCAGCAGTACCGCATCTGCAGCGCGTGCACGGTCCAGGGTTTCGTCAGCCAGCGGCACGCCGTGCTTGTCGATGGCAGCGCCACCGATCACGTCATGGCTCAGCTCGAAGCCCAGGCTGTACTTTTCGTTGGCAAGTGTAAGTACCTTGACCGCTTCGGCCATGATTTCCGGGCCAATACCGTCACCTGGGAGAATCAGAATCTGCTTGCTCATGCTTTCCTCATGTCATCAGTCGGCGTGCCCTTGGGGCACGCCCGGAAAAATTCGTTTGACGCTTATTTTTCAGCCATCAGCACCAGCACATCTGTACTGAACGAACCATCGGCCTCAATCTCAAAGTATTCGCGTACTTCATTACCCATCGATTGCTGCAGCTCGAGGATTGCCGCGCGCATCACCTCTGGTGTGCGCATGCGCTCGACCCACGAGGTGTACTCCAGACGCAGGCGCTGACGGGTGGTGCTGCGAGTATGCAACCCCGCTTCGCTGATCTGGCGCAACCACTCGCCGGCGGAATAATCGCGCACATGGCTGGTGTCGCGCAGCACTTCGACACTTTGCAGGTAAGTGTCGAACAACGGACTGCCCGGCGACAACACGTCGACGAACGCCGCCACGCCGCCCGGCTTCAGCACCCGGCGGACCTCTCGCAGGGCCAGGCCGAGATCGCTCCAATGGTGCGCCGAATACCGGCTGAAGACGAAATCGAATTCGCCATCGGCGAACGGCAGACGCTCGGCGGCGCCGTTGACCGTAGTCACATTGCTCAGACCACGATCAATCGCCGCAGCGGCCACCACGTCGAGCATCTGCTGCGACAAATCGTAGGCCACCACTTCTTTCACCAGCGAGGCCACGTGAAAACTCACGTGACCGGCGCCGCAACCCAGGTCCAGCACACGGGCATCGCCCTGCCCTGCCAGTTCAGCCTGTAGCAACGCAAATTCGGTGCCCTGAGCGTGTACAGCGCTGCTCAGATAGGCCGAGGCTTGTTCACCGAATTGCTTTTGTACAACCTGAGTGTGCTGGGCAGTGCTGGTCATGGGACTTCCTTTTTGGGGTTTAGCCTTGTGGTGACTATCCGGGCCTCATCGCGAGCAAGCTCGCTCCCACAGTGGATTTGCGGCGTACAAAAAACCCTGTGGGAGCGAGCTTGCTCGCGATGGCGTCATATCGCCTTACGCAAAATCAAACGTCGCGAAACAACCAAGGCTGGCTCGCACGGTGTTTGGCTTCAAACGCCGCGATCGCTTCGTGGTCCTGCAAGGTCAGGCCGATGTCGTCCAGACCGTTGACCAGGCAATGCTTGCGGAACTCGTCAAGTTCGAAGCTGTAGACCTTGCCATCAGGCCGGGTGACGGTCTGGGCTTGCAGGTCGACCGTCAACTCGTAGCCAGGATTCGCCTCGACCTGCTGGAACAACTCATCCACTTCAGCGTCGCTCAAGATGATCGGCAGCAAGCCGTTCTTGAAGCTGTTGTTGTAGAAGATGTCGGCGTAGCTCGGCGCGATGATGCTGCGAAAACCGTACTCTTCCAGCGCCCATGGCGCGTGTTCGCGGCTCGAGCCGCAACCGAAGTTCTCGCGGGCCACCAGCACGCTGGCGCCTTGATAACGCTCGGCGTTGAGCACGAAGTCCTTGTTCAGCGGACGCTTGGAGTTGTCCTGGTAGGCATAGCCCACGTCCAGGTAGCGCCATTCGTCGAACAGGTTCGGACCAAAACCAGTGCGCTTGATCGACTTCAAGAACTGCTTCGGAATGATCTGGTCGGTGTCGACGTTGGCACGGTCCAATGGCGCGACCAAACCGGTGTGTTGGGTAAAAGCTCTCATGTGCGGTTCCTCAGATCAGTTCGCGAACGTCGATGAAACGACCGTGGACGGCAGCTGCCGCAGCCATGGCCGGGCTGACCAGGTGCGTACGGCCACCGGCGCCCTGACGCCCCTCGAAGTTGCGGTTGGAGGTCGAGGCGCAATGCTCGCCCGACTCCAAACGGTCCGGGTTCATCGCCAGGCACATCGAGCAACCCGGTTCACGCCACTCGAAACCGGCTTCGAGGAAAATCTTGTCCAAGCCTTCGGCCTCGGCTTGCGCCTTCACCAGGCCCGAGCCCGGCACCACGATGGCTTGCTTGATGGTCGAAGCCACTTTGCGGCCCTTGGCGATCACCGCCGCAGCACGCAAGTCTTCGATCCGCGAGTTGGTGCAGGAACCAATGAAGACGCGGTCCAGTTGAATGTCGGTGATCGCCTGATTGGCGCTCAAACCCATGTATTTCAAGGCGCGCTCGATGGAACCGCGTTTGACCAGGTCCATTTCCTTCGCTGGGTCTGGCACGTTCTGATCAACCGCCAGGACCATCTCGGGCGAAGTGCCCCAGCTGACTTGCGGCTTGATCTGAGCGGCGTCGAGCTCAACAACGGTGTCGAACACCGCATCGGCGTCGGACACCAGGTCTTTCCAGGCTTCGACCGCCATGTCCCATTCCGCGCCTTTCGGCGCAAATGGACGGCCCTTGACGTAAGCCACGGTTTTTTCGTCGGCAGCCACCAGGCCAACACGAGCGCCGGCTTCAATGGACATGTTGCAGATGGTCATGCGGCCTTCGACGGACAAATCGCGAATGGCGCTGCCGGCGAACTCGATGGCGTGACCGTTACCGCCGGCGGTGCCAATCTTGCCGATGACGGCGAGCACGATATCCTTGGCGGTCACGCCGAACGGCAATTTACCTTCGACCGACACCAGCATGTTTTTCATCTTTTTGGCGACCAGGCACTGCGTGGCGAACACGTGCTCGACCTCGGAAGTCCCGATGCCGTGGGCCAATGCGCCAAACGCGCCGTGGGTCGAGGTGTGCGAGTCGCCGCAGACCACGGTCATGCCTGGCAACGTGGCACCCTGCTCCGGACCGATCACGTGAACGATGCCCTGACGCACGTCATTCATTTTGAATTCAGTGATGCCATATTCGTCGCAGTAGTCATCGAGGGTCTGAACCTGCAATCGTGAGACCTGGTCGGTAATCGCTTCGATGCCGCCCTTGCGATCCGGAGTGGTCGGTACGTTGTGGTCCGGGGTCGCGATGATCGAGTCGACACGCCAAGGCTTGCGCCCGGCCAGACGCAGGCCTTCGAAAGCTTGGGGCGAAGTCACTTCATGGATGATGTGGCGGTCGATATAGATCAGCGACGACCCATCGTCGCGCCGTTTCACTTCATGGGAATCCCAGAGCTTGTCGTAAAGCGTTTTGCCGGCCATCAGACGGTCCTCATCAGCTTGTTTCTATGCCGTGGGTCTTGAAGGATTCAATAACCCCTTGGCTTGTGAGGTCGATCCTAGGGGGTTACATTAAATAACTCAAATTCATATTTTTTATGCTTTGGATAACCAACTGGAATACCGCAATGGACCTCGCCAACCTCAATGCTTTTATCGCGATTGCCGAGACCGGCAGCTTCTCCGGCGCTGGCGAACGGCTGCACTTGACGCAACCGGCCATCAGCAAGCGTATCGCAGGACTGGAGCAGCAATTGAAGGTGCGCCTGTTCGATCGCCTGGGCCGTGAAGTCAGCCTGACCGAGGCCGGACGCGCCTTGCTGCCGCGGGCCTATCAGATTCTGAACGTGCTGGACGACACACGCCGCGCCCTGACCAATCTGACCGGCGAAGTGACCGGCCGCCTGACACTGGCCACCAGCCACCACATCGGCCTGCACCGCTTGCCCCCCTTATTAAGGGAGTTCACCCGACGTTACCCGCAAGTGGCGCTGGATATTCAGTTCCTCGATTCGGAAGTGGCCTACGAAGAAATCCTCCATGGCCGCGCCGAACTGGCGGTCATCACCCTGGCGCCGGAGCCCCACGCACTGGTCAAGGCCACGCCAGTGTGGGACGACCCACTGGACTTCGTGGTCGCCCCGGAGCACTCGCTGATCAGCCACGGCCCGGTCAGCCTGGCGGACATTGCCCTGCACCCGGCGGTTTTCCCCGGCGGCAACACCTTTACTCACCACATCGTCCGGCGCCTGTTCGAAGCTCAAGGCCTGACGCCGAACATCGCCATGAGCACCAATTATCTGGAAACCATCAAGATGATGGTCTCGATCGGCCTGGCCTGGAGCGTGTTGCCGCGCACCATGCTTGATGATCAGGTTGCGCGAATACCTTTACCAGGCATACAACTCACTCGCCAGCTAGGCTATATCCTGCACACAGAAAGGACGCTGTCGAATGCGGCACGGGCCTTCATGGCCTTGCTGGATGCACAAATCGATCTGCCAGGGACTCTCGGCTAAGCTGTGCTACGCCTATAGGGCCTCGAGTCACTGAACCTGACACCCCACTCAGCCAAGGCTTGCCAATGCCGAAATCTGTTGACCGTATTCCGACGATGCCGCGTATACAGGCGCTTGACCCAAAACGGTCCGAGCAGAGCTGGGAAAGCGCCCCACAATTGCTGGCCGCCCTCAACGGTGCACGTTTGGGCGCCTGGTATTGGGACATCGAACGTGGGCAGATCAGCTGGTCGCGGGGTACCCAGGCGCTGTTCGGCTTCGATCCCCGGCAACCGCTGCCGGCGGATCTGGAATACCTCGACTTGTTGCCGCCAGAGGATCGGGCGAAAACCATTCGCGCCTTCGACGCGGTGATCGCCGGCGCCCCGCTGGAACAGGCGATGCATCACCGCATCCGCTGGCCCGACGGCAGCCTGCACTGGCTGGAGATCAACGGCAGCCTGCTGCCGGACAAACACGGCCGGCCACGGATGATTGGCGTCATCCGTGAAATCACCCACCAGCGCCAGCGCGAACAGGCGTTGAGCAGCTCGGAAAAACGCTTCGCCACGCTGTTCCACCTGTGTCCGAACATGGTCCTGCTGACCCGCCAGGAAGACGGCCTGATCAGCGAAGCCAACCAGTATTTCGAAAGCCTGTTTGGCTGGCCAGTACAGGACGCTATCGGTCGCACCACCCTGGAACTGGGCCTCTGGGTGCATCCGGAGCAACGGGCGCAACTGGTCACAGCCACTAAGGCCAAGGGCGAACTGATCAACATGGAGGTGCAATTTCGTGCCAGTAACGGCCAGGTCCATGACGGCATCCTCAGCGCGCAAAAGGTCGAGCTCGAAGGTCAGCCTTATCTGCTGAGTACGTTTCTAGACACCACCGAACGCAAAGTCGCCGAACACGCCCTGAAAGACAGCCAGGAGCGCCTCGACCTGGCGCTGGATTCAGCGCAACTCGGCACGTGGGACTGGCATATTCCCAGCGGCATGCTGTACGGCTCGGCACGCGCCGCCCAACTGCACGGGCTGGAAGCCATCCCTTTCCATGAATCTTTCGACGAGTTTTTCGAAGGCGTTCCCGGGGAAGAACGCGACTCCATGCGCGATGCCTATCACAGCCTGCGAGAAGGCCCTGCCGGCAATTATCAACTGACCTATCGCGTACAACTGCCGGACGGCAGTTCGCGCTACTTGGAAAGCCGCGCCCGGCTCTATCGCGATGAAAACGGTGCCCCGCTGCGCATGGCCGGCACGCTGCTCGACATCACCGATCAGGTAGAGCGCGAGCAGCGGTTGGTGGCGTCCGAAGAGAAGTTCGCCACCCTGTTCCAGGTCAGCCCCGACCCGATTTGCGTGACCCGTCAGGACACCGGTCAATTCATAGAGATCAACTCCAGCTTTACCCAGACCTTCGGCTGGAGTGCTGCCGATGTGATTGGCCGTAGCGCCGACGAAATCGGTCTATGGGACGCTTCGGTGCAAAGCCTGCGACGGATCGAGCAGGTCATCCGCGAACAAGGTCTGAACAACGTAGCGATCCTGGTTCAGCACAAAGACGGGCAAGACCTGACCTGTGTGATTTCAAGCCACCAGATCAGCGTCGGCGAGCAGCCGTGCATTGTCACCAACCTGCGTGATATCACTCAACAGCAACGCTCGGAAGCCGCGCTCAAGGCCAGCGAAGAGAAGTTCGCCAAAGCCTTCCACTCCAGCCCCGACGCCATCACCATCACCGAGCGCGACACCGGGCGTTATCTGGAGGTTAACGATGGCTTCTGCCGCCTGACCGGTTACCGCGCCGATGAAGTGGTCGGTCGCACGGTGTATCAGGTCGGCATCTGGGCCGAGGAAAAACAACGTTCGGCGCTGCTCACCGAACTCCAGATCAAGGGCCGGGTGCATCACCAGGAAATGCTCGGACGCAATAAACGCGGCGAATTGCTGACCGTCGAAGTCTCGGTAGAACCGATCACCCTCAACGAAACCGCCTGCCTGCTGCTGACCGCGCGGGACGTCAGCCTGCTGAAAAACGCCGAAGCGCAGATCCGCCACCTGGCCTACCACGACCCGCTGACCAACCTGCCCAACCGCGCCCTGCTGATGGATCGCCTGAGTCAGCAGATTGCCTTGCTCAAGCGCCACAACCTGCGCGGCGCCCTGATGTTTCTCGACCTTGATCACTTCAAGCACATCAATGATTCGCTCGGTCATCCGGTGGGCGATACCGTGCTGAAAATCATCACCGCGCGCCTCGAAGCCAGCGTGCGCATGGAAGACACCGTCGCGCGTTTGGGCGGTGACGAATTCGTGGTACTGCTCAGCGGGCTCGAAGGCTCGCGCAACGAGGTCAGCGAACAAGTCCTGCAACTGGCGAACACCTTGCGTGAACTGCTGTCGGAGCCGATGTTCCTCGACGGACAACGCCTGCAAGTAACCCCGAGCATCGGCATCGCGCTGATTCCCGATCACGGTTCGACCCCGACCGACCTGCTCAAACGCGCCGACATCGCCCTCTACCGGGCCAAGGATTCGGGCCGCAACACCACGCAGATGTACCACAACGCCATGCAGAAGGCTGCGAGCGAACGCTTGCGCATGGAAACCGACCTGCGCCTGGCCCTTTCCCGGGGTGAGTTCCGCGTGCATTACCAGCCTCAGGTCGACGCCCGGAACGACCGCATTGTCGGCGCCGAGGCACTGGTGCGCTGGAATCATCCGGAACTCGGTGCGCAATCACCCACCGAGTTCATCAAAGTGCTGGAGGACAGCGGGCTAATTCTGGAAGTAGGCACATGGATCATCGACGAGGCCTGCAGCGCCTTCAAACAGCTGATCGCCAAAGGCCTGGTCGATCCGCTGGACTTCAGCCTTTGCGTCAACATCAGCCCACGGCAATTTCGTCAGAATGACTTTGTCGAACGCATCGAACACAGCCTCGCCAGCCACGGTCTGCCCTGCTCGCTGCTGAAACTGGAAATCACCGAAGGCATCGTGATCCAGAACCTGGAAGACACCATCAACAAAATGCGTAGCCTGAAAAAACTCGGCGTGAGTTTCGCCATGGACGATTTCGGCACCGGTTATTCCTCACTGACCTACCTCAAGCGTCTGCCGGTCGACACCCTGAAAATCGACCAATCGTTCATCCGCGACGCCACCACCGACCCCAACGATGCCGAGATCATCCGCGCCATCGTTGCCATGGCCCGCAGCCTGGAATTGAAAGTGATTGCCGAAGGGGTGGAGACACCGGAGCAGCTGGAATTCTTGCAGGGGCTGGGCTGCCATTTTTATCAGGGCTATTTGCACAGTCCGCCCCTGTCGGTTGAGGCGTTTCAAAAGCTACTCAAATGACACAGATTTTTTTCAGGCGGCTTCAGACACCTGAAGACCCAGTAAACGCGAGACCTGATCCAGTTCGGTCTCACGACGCAGGACGGTGAACAGCTCGACCGCTTCGGGATAATTGCGGGTCAGCATCGCCAGCCACTGCTTCAAGCGACCCGGCGATTGCCGTGCTGTCATCTGCGCCTTGGCTTGCAGCCAGAAATCCTGAATCAGCGGCAGCAGCTCGGCCCAGGACATCTCTACGACATCCTCACCGGCCCGCGCCATTGCGATTTGCCGTGCCAGGTCCGGGCGCGAGACCAGGCCGCGACCGAGCATGATGTCCTCGACGCCGCTGATTTCACGGCAACGACGCCAGTCTTCGACGCTCCAGATGTCGCCATTGGCGAACACCGGAACCTTGACTACATCCTGCACCCGGGGGATCCATTCCCAATGGGCTGGTGGCTTGTAGCCGTCAGTTTTGGTCCGCGCATGAACCACGATGTGCGCCGCGCCCCCTTCGGCCAGGGCCTCGGCACACACCAGCGCACCGTCCGGGCTGTCGAAACCGAGGCGCATTTTGGCAGTCACCGGAATGTGCGCCGGAACGGCGCGACGGACATGTTCGACGATCTGGTTCAACAGCTCAGGTTCTTTGAGCAGCACCGCACCGCCACGGGACTTGTTCACAGTCTTGGCCGGGCAGCCGAAGTTCAGGTCAATGACCTCCGACCCCAGTTCGCACGCCAGCGCAGCGTTTTCCGCCAGGCATACCGGATCGGAACCGAGCAGCTGCACCCGCAGCGGCACGCCGGATGCGGTGCGGGCGCCGGTCAACAGTTCCGGGCCGAACTTGTGGTAATAGGCAGGCGTGAGCAGCTGATCGTTGATCCGAATGAACTCGGTCACGCACCAATCGATACCGCCCACACGGGTCAGCACGTCCCGCAGGATGTTGTCGACCAACCCCTCCATGGGCGCCAAAGCAATTTGCATGAAAAACACACTCAACGAAAAACGTGCGGCAGTTTACTCGAAAGCGTCGATTAGATCGCGACTTGCAACGCAGGGCCGTAGCCCTCGATGAATTCCGCCGGCATGCGCTTGGGCTTGCCGGTCGACAGTTCGATACAGACGAAAGTGGTCTGCGCCCGCAGTAACGTGATGTTGTCGCTGGGGCGCTTCAACTGGAAGTGGCGGGTCATTTTCAGGCGCTGGTCCCAATCGACGATCCAGGTCGCCAATTGCAATTCATCGCCTTCATAGGCGGCCGCCAGGTAATCGATCTCGTGCCGCACCACCGCCATCGCCCGATCCAGCCGACGATACTCGACCAGGTCCAGGCCAAGCCGCTGGGAGTGGCGCCAGGCACAGCGTTCGAGCCAGGTCACGTACACCGCGTTGTTCGCGTGCCCCAACCCATCGATGTCCTCTGCGCCGACTTCCAGATCAATGATAAATGGCGTTGCCCGATCCCAGCCCATGCCCCACTCCCGGTCAGAAAATTTTCACCGGGGCAGTGTAACGGATGCTCAGGCCGATTGGCGCGATTGCAGACTGCGACCGGCGAGCAACGAGAGAACACCTTCGATCACCCGAGGGTCAGCCAGCACCCGTTGATGACCTCCCGCTTCCAGGCGCAACAGACGGCTGTCGAACCAGGCTTCGTTGATCAGCTGCGATTCCTTGACCGGAACGTAGCAGTCATCTTCGGCGTGAACGATCAGGCCGGGCATGTCGAGTTGATAGTGCGCGACATCCAGCGCCGCTGCGCGCATGCCGACGTCTCTTTCGACCTGACGAATGAACGCCGAGCGGGCTTTCGGTGGCAGCCGCACATAGCGTGCGAAACCGCGCAGTACGCCGAGAATCCGCGCAGGGGCAGCGATAGTGACCAGGGTTTCGGTAAGCAAGCCCAACTGAACGGCAAGCATGGCACTGGCGCCACCCATGGAGTGGCCGATGACGGCTTGCAGCGGCGGCAACTCGGCAGCGGCTTCAAGCATGGCCCGGGCGAACAGCACCACATTGGCCTCGCGACCCGGCGAGCGACCGTGGGCCGGACCGTCCAGCGCAACCACGGTGTAACCGGCATCGACCAACGCAGTGATGAGGCTGGCAAACTGTGTCGGCCGGCCTTCCCAACCGTGCATCAGCAACACCGCGGGCCCTTGCCCCCAACGCAGCGCCGAGAGGCCGAAGCGCAGGGTGATTCGCTCGGACTTCGCCAGCAACGGCAATTCCCAATCACGCGGCGGCAGTTCCCGCGGCGTCATGAATGCCAGTCGCATTTTGCTCGCAACCAGTTTCGGTGCGAACCAGCCCAAGGTGCCATTAACGCCACGAACCCACTTCAACGTGCTCATCGCTCTCACTCCTCAGGCTAATGCCTTTAGGTCACAGCACCGCAGACTTGGCGGCGCGCAGCAATCGATCGGACAATTCTCCTGGCCCCAACGCGCGAGCCAAAGCCAAACCACCGACCATCAAGGCCATGTCGGCCAAGGCTTTGTCGGTGTCTTCCGGGCTGGCCGCCAACTGCGCGACCATCATTTCCACATGCTCATTCAGCGCCACGCGAAACGCGTCCGGCAGGCGCCCAAGCTCACCGACAGAAGCCGGAATCGGGCAGGCTGACTCAGAAGAATCACGGTGTTTGCGTGACAGATAAAACGCAGCAACCAACGCACGACGCTCTTCGCCGGTCAATTCGGCGTCCATGTCGGCGATCAAACCACGACGATGACCGAGCAGTTGCTTGAATGCTTCCAGCATCATCGCGTCTTTGCTTTCGAAGTGCGCGTAGAAGCCGCCGACCGTAAGGCCGGCCGCGCCCATCACTTCGCCCACGCTCGGTTCGGCCGGGCCGCGCTGAATCAGCGCTGCGCTGGCAGCCTTGAGGATGCGTTCGCGGGTTTGAGCTTTTTTATCGTTCATCGTTGCCTCCGAATATTACGACTAGAATATTATTCTCATAATAATTTTCCGCAAGTCGTAGATGTGACCGCTGGTCTGAAGAACAGTTTGAAAGAAATTGGGGGATTTGGCTAAACGCCAGACAAACAAAAGGGCCATTCAATAATTGAATGACCCTATAAAATCCCGCAGAGCGGGTAATCGTGGCGTCCCCTAGGGGACTCGAACCCCTGTTACCGCCGTGAAAGGGCGGTGTCCTAGGCCACTAGACGAAGGGGACGCAAAACCTTCTATACAACTGATCAGTGCTGAGAGCTGATCGATTCAAGGTCGGTGTGGCCAGACCTTGAACTGTAAAATTGGTGGAGCTAAGCGGGATCGAACCGCTGACCTCCTGCATGCCATGCAGGCGCTCTCCCAGCTGAGCTATAGCCCCGGATTTTTCGCCTCGCGGCGGAGCGACATCTTGCAACATCGCTTCTGTAAAACTGGCGTCCCCTAGGGGACTCGAACCCCTGTTACCGCCGTGAAAGGGCGGTGTCCTAGGCCACTAGACGAAGGGGACGCAAACCCTTCTATACACATGATCAACGCTGAGTGTTGATCGCTTCAAGACCGGTGTGGCCAGACCTTGAAGTGTAAATTGGTGGAGCTAGACGGGATCGAACCGTCGACCTCTTGCATGCCATGCAAGCGCTCTCCCAGCTGAGCTATAGCCCCTCATCGCTGAGGACGGGGCGAATCTTAATGGCGCATCGGAAGGCTGTCAAACTTATTTTTAACAATTTCCAAAATTTTTTGTCGCCATAACAATCACTTACCGCCCTCCCTCTGAAAAACCGGGGTGGCGCCGAAGAGCAGGATCAAAAGTTCACAGCCTTCGGCAGCTCCTACGCAGGATCAAACAACCTCAGGCGATGTTGCCCAAGAGTTTTTCCCACTCCTTGTTTTCCTTCTTCGACACG
The DNA here is from genome assembly GCF_029963765.1 of Pseudomonas sp. UYIF39. Lineage (GTDB taxonomy): Bacteria > Pseudomonadota > Gammaproteobacteria > Pseudomonadales > Pseudomonadaceae > Aquipseudomonas. The sequence goes on along the minus strand of NZ_JALBYU010000013.1, from coordinate 104,624 downwards.
CCACCGAGCAGGTCAATGGCTTGGCGCAGACGGAAACGCGTGAGGTCCGGGCCGAGGATCTCCATCGCATCGAGCACCGACACTGAACTGGCCTGGCCAGTGATCGCGGCAAACATCAGTGGCATGGCATCACGCAGCTTCAACTCCAGGGATTCGACCACCGCCTGAATCGTTGCGGTGATGCTGTCCTTCTTCCACTGACGCAGGCTTTCCAGCTTCCACAAAATCAACTGCATCAACTGACGCACCTGATCGCCCGACAGCTTTTTGGATTCAAACAGCTTGGCGTCCGGGTTCACACCACCGGCGAAGAAGAACCCAGCCAGCGGTGCGACCTGGCTGAAGGTTTCAACCCGACCCTGCACGTGCGGCGCGATCTTCATCATGTATTCCGGGTTCAGCGCCCATGTTTGCAGGCGCGAAGCGAAATCTTCCACCGGCAGGTCGCGCAGCCACTGGCCGTTGAGCCACGACAGCTTCTCGATGTCGAAAATCGGCCCGCCGAGGGAGACGCGGCTCAGGTCGAAATGGTCGACCATTTCCTGCAGCGAGAACTTCTCGCGCTCGTCCGGCATCGACCAGCCCATTCGGCCCAGGTAGTTGAGCATCGCTTCCGGCATGAAACCCATGCGCTCGTAGAACGTCACAGAGGTCGGGTTCTTGCGTTTGGACAGCTTGCTCTTGTCCGGGTTACGCAGCAGTGGCATGTAGCACAACTCGGGTTGTTCCCAGCCGAAGTACTCGTACAGCAGAATCAGTTTCGGCGCCGATGGCAGCCACTCTTCGCCGCGCAGAACGTGGGTGATGCCCATCAGGTGGTCATCGACGACGTTGGCCAGGAAGTACGTCGGCAGACCGTCGGTCTTCATCAGCACTTGCATGTCCATACGATCCCACGGGATCTCGACATCGCCACGCAGCATGTCCGGCACCACGCAAACGCCTTCGCTCGGCACTTTCATGCGGATCACGTGTGGCTCGCCGGCGGCCAGGCGACGATCGACCTCTTCCTTGGACAGCAACAGCGCACGGCCGTCGTAACGCGGGGTTTCGCCGCGGGCCATTTGCTCGGCGCGCATCTGGTCGAGTTCTTCAGCGGTGCAGAAGCACGGGAAAGCGTGGCCCATTTCGACCAACTGCTGGCAGTACTTCTGATAGATGTCGCCACGCTCGCTCTGACGATAAGGGCCGTGCGGGCCGCCGACGTCGGGGCCTTCACTCCAGTCGATACCCAACCAGCGCAGGGCGTCGAAAATCTGTTGCTCGGACTCGCGGGTCGAACGCAATTGGTCGGTGTCTTCGATCCGCAGGATGAACTCACCGCCGTGCTGCTTGGCAAAGCAGTAGTTGAACAAAGCGATGTAAGCGGTACCTACGTGGGGGTCCCCGGTAGGCGATGGCGCGATGCGAGTGCGGACGGTGGTCATGGCAAGTCTCGAAATGAAGATAAAACAAAGGGCGAATGGTAACAGGCGTTGCCCGCCCGGCTCCAGTGAGCAGGGCATTTAAGCCAAGGTTGCGTCTACAACGCGCTCTAGCCGCGGTGAATGGCCGATTATCAGCCGATGGCATTTACCCATCATTCGCTGTATGCCAGATTCGACCGCTGATAACTTCCTTACAATTTCTCAACTACAGTCTGCCCATGCCTGCCCAACTCAAGCGTCGCCTGTTTACTTTCCTGCTGCTCGTCCTGCTGATTGCCGGGGGCTTTTTCGCCCAGTGGTTTTTCAAGGGGCGCTTTTATGAAAGCACCGACAACGCTTATGTTCAGGGCGAGATCACCCGCGTGTCGAGCCAACTGGGCGCACGTATCGATCAAGTACTGGTGCAGGACAACCAGCACGTCGAGAAAGGTCAGTTGCTGATCAAGCTCGAAGGCGATGACTTCCACCTCGCCGTCGACCGCGCCAACGCCACCCTCGCCACCCGTGAAGCCGAACGCCTGCAAGCCCGAAGCAAACTGACTCAGCAAGCTAGCCTGATCGCCGCCAGCGAGGCGCAAGTCGCGTCCAGCCAGGCCAGCCTCGGTCGTACGCAGATCGATTTGTCTCGCGCGCAAACCCTGCGCAAACCCGGCTACGTCTCGGAAGAACGGGTGACCACCCTCTCCGCCGACAACCACATCGCCCGCTCGCAAGTGACCAAGGCCCAGGCGGACGCCCAAAGTCAGCGCCAACAAATCAACTCCCTGGCCGCCGAGATCAAACGCCTCGACGCCATGATCGCCAACGCCAAAACCGATCTGGCCCAGGCCGAACTGAACCTGACCCGTAGCGAAATCCACGCGCCCATCAGCGGCCTGATCGGCCAGCGCGCCGCCCGTGAAGGCCAGTATGTGCAGGCGGGCGCTTACCTGATGTCGATCGTCCCGGATCAGGACATCTGGATTCAGGCCAACTTCAAAGAAACCCAGATTGGTCAAATGCAGCCTGGCCAAAAAGCCGAGCTGACGTTCGATGCCTACAGCAACACGCCCATCGAAGCACGAGTCGACAGCCTGTTTGCCGCTTCGGGTGCGCAGTTCAGCCTGTTGCCGCCGGACAATGCCACCGGCAACTTCACCAAAGTCGTACAACGGATTCCGGTAAAACTGACCTTCGCCGCGAACAATCCGCTGCAAGGCAAAATTCGTCCGGGCATGTCGGTCACCGCCAAAGTGAACATCAAAGACGCCCCTGACGATGGCCGGTGATCAACTGATCCGCCCGGTCGGCGAACCGACCCGGCGGGACTGGATCGCGGTCATGAGCGTGATGCTCGGCGCCTTCATGGCGGTGCTCGACATCCAGATCACCAACTCGTCGCTCAAGGATATTCAGGGCGCGCTGTCGGCGACCCTGGAAGAAGGCTCGTGGATTTCCACCTCCTACCTGGTGGCGGAAATCATCATGATCCCGCTGACGGCGTGGCTGGTGCAGTTGCTGTCGGCGAGGCGGCTGGCAGTATGGGTGTCACTCGGGTTTCTCGCCGCTTCCCTGCTCTGCTCCATGGCCTGGAGCCTGGAAAGCATGATTGTCTTCCGTGCCTTGCAGGGCTTCACCGGCGGCGCCTTGATCCCACTGGCGTTCACCCTCACCCTGATCAAACTCCCCGAACACCACCGCGCCAAAGGCATGGCCATGTTCGCCATGACCGCGACGTTCGCACCCTCCATCGGCCCGACCCTCGGCGGTTGGCTGACCGAGAATTGGAGCTGGGAATACATCTTCTACATCAACATTCCGCCGGGCCTGATCATGATCGCCGGCCTGATGTACGGCCTGGAGAAGAAAGAAGCTCACTGGGAACTGCTGAAAAGCACCGACTACCTGGGCATTCTCACGCTGGGCGTCGGCCTCGGTTGTTTGCAAGTGTTTCTGGAGGAAGGCCATCGCAAGGACTGGCTGGAATCGAGCCTGATCGTGAGCCTGGGTAGCATTGCGCTCGTCAGCCTGATCACCTTTGTGATCGTGCAGACGTCCAAGCCCAATCCGCTGATCAACCTCGGCATCCTGCGCAATCGCAATTTTGGTTTATCGAGTATTTCCAGTGTCGGGATGGGTGTCGGATTGTACGGCTCGATCTACCTGTTGCCGCTGTACCTGGCGCAGATCCAGAACTACAACGCCCTGCAAATCGGCGAAGTGATCATGTGGATGGGCGTGCCGCAGCTGTTTCTGATTCCGCTGGTGCCGAAGCTGATGAAGTACGTCTCGCCGAAATGGCTGTGCACGTTGGGTTTCGGGCTATTTGGATTGGCGAGTTTTTCATCGGGCGTACTGAACCCGGACTTCGCCGGGCCGCAGTTCAATCAAATCCAGATCATCCGCGCGCTGGGCCAGCCGCTGATCATGGTGACCATCTCGTTGATCGCTACCGCCTACATCTTGCCGCAAGACGCAGGGTCGGCGTCGAGCCTGTTCAACATCCTGCGCAACCTCGGCGGCGCGATCGGCATTGCCCTCCTCGCCACGTTGCTGGATGCGCGAACCAAGACTTACTTTGATTATTTACGTGAAGCGATTGTGCCGACCAACCCGCAGGTGGCCGAGCGCATGACGTCGCTGACGGATCGGCTTGGCAGTGAGACGGCCGCGCTGGGCAAGCTCAGTGAAATTGCGCATCAGCAGGCGTCGATCATGGCTTACAACGATGCATTTCACTTTGTCGGGATTGCGCTGGGGATCAGCATGCTGGCGGTGTTGCTGACCAAGGCGTTGCCGGCGGGACTCAAGACTGGCGAAGCACATTGAGACCGAGGCGCCCCCATCGCGAGCAAGCTCGCTCCCACAAAGATTGAGGGTGTTCACATAATTTGTGTCCACCCACAAACCCTGTGGGAGCGAGCTTGCTCGCGATGAGGCCAGTTCAGGCGCTGCAAATCAGACGGTAATCAACCGATCCCGCAACTTGCCAATCTCGTCGCGCATCTGCGCCGCCGCTTCGAATTCCAGGTCGCGGGCGAGTTGGTACATCTTCTCTTCCAGCGCCTTGATACGCTTGGCGATCTCGCCCGGTGAGCGCAGTTCCGCTTCGTACTTGGCGTTTTCCTCAGCGGCCTTGGCCATGCCTTTGCGCTTCTTGCTGCGCGAACCCGGCACGGTGGCGCCTTCCATGATGTCGGCCACGTCCTTGAACACGCCCTTGGGCGTGATGCCATTGGCCAGGTTGAAGGCAATCTGCTTGTCGCGACGACGCTCGGTTTCGCCAATCGCCCGCTCCATGGAACCGGTAATGCGATCCGCATAGAGAATCGCCCGACCATTGAGGTTGCGCGCAGCCCGGCCGATGGTCTGGATCAACGAGCGTTCGGAACGCAGGAAGCCTTCTTTGTCCGCATCAAGGATCGCCACCAGCGAGACTTCCGGCATGTCCAGGCCTTCACGCAACAGGTTGATCCCCACCAGCACATCGAAGGTGCCCAAACGCAGATCGCGGATGATTTCGACCCGCTCCACCGTGTCGATGTCTGAGTGCAGATAACGCACCCGCACGCCGTGGTCGGCCAGGTAATCGGTCAAGTCTTCGGACATCCGCTTGGTCAGCGTGGTGACCAGCACCCGCTCTTCCAGCGCCACGCGCTTGCCGATCTCCGAAAGCAAATCGTCAACCTGGGTCAACGCCGGGCGGATTTCGATTTGCGGGTCGACCAGGCCAGTCGGACGCACCAGTTGCTCGACCACGCGACCGGCGTGCTCCGCCTCGTAATTGCCCGGCGTGGCCGAGACAAAGATTGTCTGCGGGCTGATGTTTTCGAACTCGTCGAAGCGCATCGGCCGGTTATCCAGCGCGGACGGCAGACGGAAACCGTATTCCACCAGCGTCTCTTTACGCGAACGGTCACCCTTATACATGGCGCCGACCTGCGGCACGCTGACGTGGGATTCGTCGATCACCAGCAAGGCGTCAGCCGGCAGGTAGTCAAACAAGGTGGGCGGCGCCTGGCCGGATTCACGGCCCGACAGGTAGCGCGAGTAGTTTTCGATGCCGTTGCAGTAACCCAGTTCGAGGATCATCTCGAGGTCGAAACGGGTGCGCTGCTCGAGGCGCTGCGCCTCAACGAGTTTATTGTTGGAGCGCAGGTAGTCCAGGCGCTCCTGCAACTCGACTTTGATCCCTTCGACGGCACCCAGCAAGGTTTCTCGCGGGGTCACGTAGTGGCTTTTCGGATAGAACGTGAAACGCGGCAGCTTGCGGATCACTTCGCCGGTCAGCGGATCGAAGGCCGAAAGACTTTCGACTTCGTCATCGAACAGCTCGATACGGATCGCTTCGAAATCGGATTCCGCCGGGTGAATATCGATCACATCACCGCGGACCCGAAAGGTCGCACGGGCAAACTCCATGTCGTTGCGGGTGTACTGCAGGTCCGCCAAACGGCGCAGCAACGCACGCTGATCGAGTTTGTCGCCGCGATCCACGTGCAGCACCATTTTCAAATAGGTTTCCGGACTGCCCAGACCGTAGATGCACGACACCGTGGTGACGATGATCGCGTCCTTGCGCTCTAGTAGCGCCTTGGTCGCGGACAGCCGCATCTGCTCGATGTGATCGTTGATCGAGGCGTCTTTCTCGATGAACGTATCCGATGACGGCACGTAGGCTTCGGGCTGGTAGTAGTCGTAGTACGAAACGAAGTATTCGACGGCGTTGTTCGGGAAGAACGCCTTAAACTCACCGTACAACTGTGCGGCCAGGGTCTTGTTGGGTGCCAGCACCAAGGTTGGACGTTGAACCTGGGCGATCACATTGGCGATGCTGAAGGTCTTGCCCGAGCCGGTCACACCGAGCAACGTCTGGTGCGCCAGCCCGGCTTCGATGCCCTCGACCATCAGGCGGATGGCTTCCGGCTGATCGCCAGCGGGCTCGAAGCGGGTGACTAGCTGGAATTCAGACATGAAAAACCTCTGGGTTCGCGCCTGTCCGGGCGAACCGGGCAGTAACGGGAAAGACCGCAAACGACCGATGTCGCCCTAGGAAAAAACTGGATTGTGCTCAATGTGGAGCCGATTGCCCGCGCTTTCAAGGCAAACGTCTTACATCGGGTAAAACCGTTGACGATGCCAATCGACTAACGGTCGAGAAATAATCGGAAAAACTTACCGTAAAAGACGAATCGTCTGTCGCCATCAATCGCGGATGGCCTCTATACTAGCTCCCCGTTTGTGCACCGCTCTAGTGCATTCGGCTGGAGCGCGACACGTCCCTCCACTTTCCATTCAGAGCCGCCGCAAAATGAGCCTGTTCTCCGCTGTCGAAATGGCACCACGTGATCCAATCCTGGGCCTCAACGAAGCATTCAACGCCGATACCCGTACCAACAAGGTCAACCTGGGGGTCGGTGTTTACTGCAACGAGGAGGGGCGAATTCCACTCCTGCGCGCCGTTGTCGAAGCCGAGACGATTCGCGTCGCTCAACACGCTTCCCGTGGCTACTTGCCGATCGACGGCATTGCTGCCTACGACCAGGCCGTACAGAAACTGCTGTTTGGCAATGACTCGCCACTGATCGCCGCTGGCCGTGTCATCACCACCCAAGCCGTTGGCGGTACTGGCGCACTGAAAATCGGTGCCGACTTCCTCAAGCAACTGCTGCCGAACGCCGTCGTGGCGATCAGCGACCCGAGCTGGGAAAACCACCGCGCGCTGTTCGAAACCGCCGGTTTCCCGGTGCAAAACTATCGCTACTACGACGCCGCGACCCACGACGTGAACCGTGCTGGCTTGCTGGAAGACTTGAACGCCCTGCCGTCCGGCTCCATCGTTGTGCTGCACGCTTGCTGCCATAACCCGACCGGTGTGGACCTGAGCCCGGCGGACTGGAAAAACGTTCTGGACGTGGTGAAAGCCAAAGGTCACGTGCCGTTCCTCGACATGGCCTACCAGGGCTTTGGCGATGGCATCGACGAAGACGCCGCTGCCGTGCGCCTGTTCGCTGAATCGGGCCTGACGTTCTTCGTCTCCAGCTCGTTCTCCAAATCGTTCTCGTTGTACGGCGAGCGCGTGGGCGCCCTGTCGATCGTCAGCGAATCGAAAGAAGAAAGCGCGCGCGTGCTGTCGCAAGTCAAACGCGTGATCCGCACCAACTACTCCAACCCGCCGACCCACGGTGCAAGCATCGTCGCCGCTGTACTGAACAGCCCGGAACTGCGCGCTCAGTGGGAAGAAGAACTCGCTGAAATGCGCCTGCGGATTCGCGGCATGCGCGTCCAGATGGTTGAGCAGCTGGCGAAGCAAGCGCCACAGCGTGACTTCAGCTTCGTCGGTCGTCAGCGCGGCATGTTCTCCTACTCCGGCCTGACGGTTGAGCAAGTGACCCGCCTGCGCACCGAATTCGGTATCTACGCCCTGGACACCGGCCGCATCTGCGTGGCCGCGTTGAACCAGAGCAACATCGACGTCGTAACCAAGGCCATCGTTGCGGTGATCTGAATCGTCGAGCGGTAAAAAAACGGGAAGCCCTTGGGCTTCCCGTTTTATTTGCCTCAGAAAATTCTCAACCCGGCGACCGGGCGCTCTAGACTGCATACCTATCAACTGGTGAGAGCCGATATGAAAAACGATGACCTATGCGCCGACCGAGATGAGCTGGACCACTTCGTACCTCGCACCCCGGCCAAACCCAGTAACAACTTGGTGATACAAGTCGCTGCCGGTGTGTTTCTCGGTGGCCTGGCCTTGTGGCTGGTGCAACTGGCCGCAACGATGCTGTACGCCAAACTGATGCTCGCCACCGTCACCTTCGGCGGTTAGGCCAGTTCGGTTGCGCGCTGGCTGGCAGCGTCGTCATAGGCGACGTAGAGCGACTCGGCAACCTGGCTTTTGATGGCCTTGGTGCTTTCCAGGCCCAGGACAAACCCTTCGGCCTTGCCACCGGCACGGTTCAATTCGTCAGCGGTGCTGGCCTGAGTGATCGCGTCGTACAGTTTTTCGGCGTGCGGGCCGACACCTTTGGGCAGGCTGATCTGAGCAATGCTCATGCGAACACCCCGTTGTGGCGAGGTGTGTTGGTTGGGTGATTCATGGCGCGTACCTTTTCGGCGAATGGCCGGCAGCGCGTGTAACCACTTCCGGGCGGCCATGGTAGACCTCTGAGGCGATTCTGGTAACCGCCCACGGTCGATAAACCACCGTCCGTCCTCATGAACCCGTCAAACTGCTAACAGGTGCTTGACTTCTCTTTTTGAATCAGTAACATACACGCCATTCCGCGATAGCTCAGTTGGTAGAGCAAGTGACTGTTAATCACTGGGTCCCTGGTTCGAGTCCAGGTCGTGGAGCCAGTAAAATCAGCAAAAAAGGCCAGCGCTTAGCTGGCCTTTTTTGTTTCCGCTCAACGAATTGCTCAACAGTTCATTTCTGCACAACACTGCGCCTAATGGACAGTTGATGACGATTTACATGCGGGGCAGCGGCACTCAATGCGCCCGGCAAAGCGGCGGGCCTGCACCAGCGCAATGTTGCAGGACGCGCAAACTATCGCCTGCGGGCGCCACTCGACTGTGATCGCCGCACCATCACCCTCCTCGTCCATACCTAGCCAGTCCACCGCAGTGTAAACACTCAAGCGGAGCGTTGGCATTCGCACTACCGCCGCTATGTCTCCAGGACATAGGTTGTCAGTTGCTGCCGAGACGTAGCGAATCACACCGTCTTGCTTCAGCTCAAGCATTACCCTGCTAGGGTTGGCCCGATCGCGGTACTCGAAACTCCGAGTCTGTGCGTTCCATACAGTTATGCCTGGCTGTTCATCATGGAAGGCAACGGATTCACGAGCGAAGCGGATGCATTTGGCGAGAGGCTCGACCTCATTCTGCGTGTCGGCGATCATTTGATAGCTGGGCACGCCATCAACCATGATACCGACACGACGAACCTGGAGCGGAACGAAGGTGATCGGCGCCTTCCCTTTGGAATTCCTACCGAGCCTCCACTCACGCTGACGGTTCCAACAGCTCACACAGATTTCGGCTCCCGAATGGATGATACGCAAATTGAGTCGCCCGCAACGCGTACATCTTGAGTCATGATCTGGGCGCCCGGTGATCTTGACCTTAGCGGAAGATATTGCAGTCTGATCGGGGTCAACCTTCCCGGCGTGAACTGCACCAATTGGACAAAAGCGGCAAGCCGACACGCGCTCATCACTTGCCATGGCCCGCATGTACCGACTCGAGCAGTCGTCGGTACTCCAGGTGCCGCATAATTTCTCACAACGGAAATGACGCTTGCCCGGCACCCATTGAAGGTATTCGACTCCATCAGCGCGGGGCTCAGCATCCGCACAAATTTCAGCAGCAACGCTCATGGACGCACCTCGAACATCTCAGGGGAATGGGTCCCAAATAGTGAAACGTCACGAACCTCTGCCGCTGTCATGCGCGGACAAGCCTTCGCATCTAGCTCATCCTCAACTTGTAGCTGGGCAAACTGACAAACCTGATCAGCCAGCACGGCGACAGGCTCAACTGGCGCTAAAGAGCAGATACAAGGCAATTGACGACCCGCAAACTCCTTCAGCGCATTGCGCGCTAGCGTCATACCCATCTCAAGCACTTCGGACTGGGTCACTCTGTGCTCGACCGCCAGCGATCGCAGGATGTGGACCGTAATTATGTCCATCGCGACCGTCATACGGATAACGCCCGCTAATTTAAGGTTGTCGCGGCGCGTCTTCTGACGCTGCTTTGGGGTTTTGGGGATGCTCAACAGTCGTTTCTCCGTGATCACGCTATGGGAACGTGATCAGGGTAAGCTCACGACTGATCTACCAGCGCGGTCACGCACTCATTACCTGAGTTTGTAATTGCATTCAACCTGACAATGATTTTGCATCCGTATTATCCACCTCTCGCCATAGTGACGACCGGTTGAAGCCACAGCCGGATGCCGTCCTTCGCGACAGGCAAAAAACGGCCAGAAGCAGTCATTCGATTTGTTGATTGATCCGATCATCCAGTCCGTTCAGCAGAAAGTAAAACAAAGTCACCAGAATATAAATTGCGGTGCTTCCAGCGAAGATTTCGGAGTCGCAACAGACTCCTTCTTCAGTCAATAGGTGGGATACGACGCAAGGTGCCATTACTTTCTACTATGTGCGAATGTGTGGCATGGAGAAACTAGGCTATCCAGCGCACAGCATCTTTTCCAACAGGCTCTCTAGGAGCAGCAGTTCCTCCGATGTGAGACTTGCGGTGAATTCGTTCATCGCAGCCACCTCCATCGTCGGCAGCACTGAGCTTATGGCTTCCCCCTGAATTGTCAGCGCCAGGCGAATCTTGCGTTGGTCTTGATCGTCCGGAAGTCGAACGATAAGGCCTTTGCGCTCTATGCGATCGAGCATGCGAGTCATCGCGGCACTATGGATGGAGAGGTGTCGGCACAACGCGACCGCGGTGTTTTCCCCGTGACGAATAATCCTCAACACTTTGAGTTGGCCAGCGGTGATGCCCAGAGGTGTTAGATGCCGATCCAGCAGGCGATCTTTTAGCGCGGCAGCCCGCCCAAGGAGTATGCCGAGCTGCACCGGTTGGAAACCGGTGGCGGAAAAATCGTCCATGTAATCCCCTTCGATGCGTAGACGGATCGTCTTGCAGGTTCTCGCCTGGGTGTTCAACAAGAATGCTCAGCTTATGGCACGAGAATCTTCTGAATGGCGGGACCGACAATCCTGACCAGCTCTTCCGGATCCGCCGCAACAAGAGTTGGCACCCCGATGATTCGCCGGCCGACGACCAGACCGACGAGCAATGAGGCGGCAAGGCCGGACCGGAGCATGGCTTCAGGATCGGGACGTTCGCTGGTGCCCGTCAGCAATCGGGATTGAATGAAGCCCCGTAGCTGCTCGCGAGCATGGTCGTTGACGAACGCCCCACGAAGCGTCGCCATCAGGGGTTCGGATTCCTCGGCTATGCCTTCCCACCCGGCGAGAAAAGCGCGGACCACCCGTTCACCCAAATGCTCGTCCGGCCCTTCATAGAGCGCGTCGAACCGCTGCAGCGCGGAACCCGGGATCGCCATCACCGCGGCAAATAGTTCGTCCTTGGAGCGGAAAAACTGCATCACCTGCGCCACATCGACGCCAGCATCCGCCGCCACCAGGCGGATGGTGGTGCCGGCAAAACCGTCGCTGGCGAAGCGCGCTCGTGCGGCGTCAAGCACCACCTGCCGCGTGCTGTTGGGTCCTGGCCGGCGTCCACGGCGCGGCGTGGAAGGGGTTTCTTCACTCATGGTCACATCCTGTTATTTCTACGCATCGCATATATCAACACGTGTTGAATTAATTCATTGATCGCCGTACCTTACTGGAATCGGTCCCGTAATCAAGAACAAATATAAGGAGTTCGCATGACTGACTGCCAGAAGATGTTCGTGCCGTCCCACCCGCTACCGGCGGGCAGAACCGGCCTTTTCACTGCGTTTGAGCCAGGTACCCAAACACTGAAGGCAGGCTTTCAAGTCGCGCCGCCATTCCGGCCACTGCCTGTCGACATCGTCTTTGAGAAAGACGTAGCCGTGACCCTGCGCGACGGCGTGACCATCTACGTCGACGTATTCCGTCCCGCCGGCACCGAGAAAGTACCGGTGATCGTGGCGTGGAGCCCCTATGGCAAGGGCCAGGGTACGTCCATGAGCGTGATGGGGGTCTTTGGCCTGGTCGGCCTGAGCAATTCGGTGGTCTCCGGACTGGCCAAGTTCGAGGCACCGGACCCGGCCTACTGGTGTGCCCACGGCTATGCAATCTGTAACCCCGACATCCGTGGCGTGGTGGACTCTGAAGGCGACAGCGCGTTGTGGGATCGCCAGGAAGGTCGCGACTGCCATGACCTGATCGAATGGCTGGCCGAACAGTCCTGGTGCACCGGCAAGGTCGGCATGAGCGGCACATCCTACCTCGCTGTTTCACAATGGTTCACCGCGGCCGAGCAGCCCAAACACCTGGCAGCGATCAATCCCTGGGAAGGCGTCAGTGATGTCTACCGCGATCTGGTGATGCGCGGCGGTATGCCTGACACCGGCTTTACCCGCCTGCTCCAGGAAGGCAGTTTTTTCGGCAAGAACCGCAAGGAAGATGTCCTGTCCGAGGCGCAGCACTACCCGCTGATGAACGAACTGTGGGCCAACAAGATTCCCGAATTCGAGCGTATCAAGGTGCCCGCCTTTGTGGTCGCCAGTTATTCCAATACGCTGCACACGGCGGGTACTTTCCGCGCCTGGCGTCGCCTGGCATCGCCAGACAAGTGGCTTCGTATCCACAACAGCCAGGAATGGCCGGACTACTACGACGAAGCCAACGTGGAAGATCTGCGGCGGTTCTTCGACCGCTACCTCAAGGACCACGACAATGGCTGGGAGGCCACGCCCCGCGTGCGCTACGCGGTTCATGACTTCCAGGGCGGCGATCAGGTCAATGTGCCTGCAGATACTTTCCCGCCGAAGGAAGCGATCTCCACCAAGCTGTACCTCGACGGCGCCGCACGTATTCTCGGCCCTGCCGCACCAAGCAACGAGGTGCCTGCGGTGTATGACGTCGGCGTCAACCCCGATGTCGTTTCCTTCATCACCCGCTTCGACAAAGAAACGGTGATGGTGGGCTATCCCAAGGCGTATCTCTGGGTCGAGGCACGGGGTGCCGATGACATGGACCTGTTCGTGCTCATCCAGAAACTCGATAAATACGGATCCCCCTTGCAGCAGTTCACCGCAGCGAACCAGAGCGCCAGGGTACATGACCTCACCGATCACGGTGCTACTGTCCTGCGCTACAAGGGTTCGGATGGGCGCTTGCGGGTGTCGACTCGGCATCTCGACCACAGCTTGACCACTGACGATGTCCCCGCCCACAGCTTCGACCGCGTGGAGAAGCTAACACCTGGCGAAGTGGTGAACATCGAAATCGACCTGCTCCCCATCGGTATGGCGTTCCACCCGGGTGAACAACTGCGCTTCATCATCAGCTCGCGCAACCTCTCGGGATCGCTGATGCCTGGCATTGCCGAATACGTTGGCGCCAACAGCGGGCAGCACGTGATTCACACCGGTGGACAGTACGCCTCCTATCTGCAACTGCCGATTCTGGCGGATTAACAGGGCCCAGCCCGGCGGCAGATTGATAGACCGACTCGGCGCTGTTTGCAGCTGCGAACGCGCTGAGCCTACCCATGCTCACGCTTCAGGACATACCCATGAACAAGTCTTCAGCACACTCGCTCAGCCCTGTTTTGACCGGTGTTTTTGCCGGCCCGATTGCCGGGCTGAAATACCAGACGCCGACACTTTCCGGTGTCACCACTGACAAGGGCGAATTCCAGTACCGGGCCGAAGAAGCCATTACCTTTTTGATTGGCGGCATCGTTTTGGGCGCCATAGAGGCCGCGCCGCGCTTGAACCTGGCGCAACTAGCCAACCGCGTGGACGGCAAGCTTGAAAAGCTGCTGGACCCTTCGGTAACCAACCTGGCGCGCTTCGTCCATACCCTGGATCAGGAAGGCAAAATCGAGTCAGGGGTGAAGATTGCACCCGTGGTGCATGAACTCATCGGCTCGGCACCGATCAACTTCAGCCCGCCCGTGATGCCGATGGGCCAAGGTGGCGCGGGCGACTTTGCCAACGATCCCACCCTCCTCCAGCTCCTCGAAAGGCTCAACGCCACACCCGGTGTATTTACTGCGAAAACGCCACGCACACTGTGCGATGCCGCCACCAGCCGTAACGAATTGCGGCGCAATATCCGCGGCATCATCAAGATGACGGATGTGCGAATTCCACTACGCGATGGCTCCTACGTCTGCGCCGACGTCTTCCGTCCGGCGGACCCGGGTCAATACCCGGTGGTGATGAGCAAGGGTTTCTACGGCAAGAGCTTTTATCACGACTGCATTTGCAACGACGCCGACGCCGTGCGCAAGGAGGAAATGGAGGATCGTTATTTCTCCGGTAACCCGGATGGCGCCCAGTATGAAAACCACGAGACCGTCGACACTTCGGTCTGGGTGCCGGAAGGCTATGTGTGTATCCGGGTCGACGCACGCGGCGTGTGCAAGAGCCCGGGCCTGCAGGCGCCTTTCAGCGTGCAGGAAGCCGAGGACTACCACGACGCCATTGAATGGGCCGGCACTCAAGCCTGGTCCAACGGCAATGTCGGTCTGTGGGGCATGTCTTACCTGGCGATGGCCCAGCACAGCGTGGCCAGCCTGCAGCCCTCGCACCTCAAGGCGATGATTGCGCAAGGTACCGATGCCGACATCTATAACGAAGCGCTTTACGGAGGCGGTATCTTCGGCGCCGGCTTCTGGAACTGGTGGCATAAGGTTTGGTCAGGTAACAACCACTGCGGTGACCGCCCTGAAACCCCCTGGATGTCCCGCGTGCTGGCCACCCCGTTCAACGACCCCGAGGCCTATGGTCCACGCGGCAGCATCTTCATGATCCCGGACATGAGCAAGGCCACCGCGCCAGTGTGGATCGTTGGTCCGCAGGTGGGCGCCATCATCCATCAATTGGGCAGCAGCGAAACCTACATCCGCTCCACCGCTTCCAAGGCGCGCAAGTTCGATTTCACCGATGCCTGGTTCCCGGGTTCCTACAGCAACAAGTCGATCACCGAACACATGCGCTACTTCGACTACTGGCTCAAGGGTATCGACAACGGCGTGCAGGACGAGGCCCCGGTGCGGGTGCAGGTTCGCACCGGCAACGGCGCCCACTTCGTCCTGCACGAAAATGAATGGCCGATTGCACGCACCCAATACCGCCGCTGGTACCTCGATGCCCGACCTTCAGACTGGCAGAACGATGAGCGCCGCCCGGACATGCTGCGAATCAGCGAAACCTTACCGGCCGAGCAAGGCAGCGCCGGCTATGACGCCCATCTTGACCTCGGTACTCCCACTCTTGCGCCCGCGGGCTCAAGTGACGGCACGCCGCGCTGGTCAACGGGTATCTCCTTTGTCAGTGAGCCAATGAACGAAGACATGGTGCTCGCCGGCTACATGAAGGTCGGTCTGTGGGTGGAATCGACCAGTGCGGATATGGATGTCTTTGTGTCCCTGCGCGTCCTGGACGAGCAAGACCGGGAGATACGCTACGAATCCGTGGTGCTTCCAGTGGACCCGGTGCACATTCACCCGGTGGGTCATGGCCTGTTGAAAGTGTCGCGACGCCAGCTCGATGCCGAACGCTCGACCGAGTACTGGCCAGTGCATACCCATCTGGAGAAGGACTGCGCGCCACTGCAAAAGGGAGAAATCGTGCCGGTCGAAGTCGGGCTCAATCCCAGCACCGCGATGATCCGCAAAGGCTACCGCCTGCTGGTGGACATCCAGCCCTACGCGCCGGCAGGGGTACCGGTTCGTGCCTATGACAAGAGCTATCACGTCGATGCCGTGAACCGGATCTACACCGGGCCGGAGCACCCTAGCTACCTGCAACTTCCTATCGTTCCCTAGACGAGTCCAATGGCAACGATGGTGTCTACCTCGCAATGAAGTGGACACCATCGGATCATCCAGTGCCAGTCGCACCGTTGTTGCCCGGCAACAGCGTGTGCTGGATCGCCGGGGCGAGCATCGCCACCAGGGTTTCCCTGTCTGCCGTGGCCAGCACCGGCACGCCTATGATCTGTCGCCCGGTCACCAACCCCACGAGCATGGATAACGCCAGGCCCGCCCGCAGGCGCGCGTCCGGCCCAAGAGTTTCCATGCCCCCCGTCATCAATCTGGACTCGATATAGTCCCGCAGATGTTGTCGCGCCTGTTCGTTGACCATCGCGTTCCTGAGCATTGCCATGAGCGGCTCCGACTCCTCTGGCGCCCCCTCCCAAGCCTGCAGAAAAGCGCGAACAACCCGCTCTCCCAACTGGTTGTCCGAGCCCTCGAAAACCGTGCCCAGCTTTTCCAGGGCCGACTCGGGGATATTCATCACAGCCGCAAACAGCTCGTCTTTCGAGCGAAAAAACTGCATCACCATGGACACGTCAACGCCGGCATCGGCTGCCACGCGCCGAATCGTGGTCGCCGCAAATCCATCGCTGGCGAAACGGGCACGCGCAGCATCCAGCACTGCCTGCCGACTGCTGCCCGAGCCTTTACGCCGCCCAGTCCTGATTTCACGGGTTGCCGCTGACCCTGGTTCTTCTGTGTTTTTCATGGCACCGACGATTCCTGTTCTTCGTTGTTTCGCGATGGATAAAGGTTACACCGAACAACTCAACGCGTGTTGAGTTATTAATTTTTTGGACCTACACTCGCCTCGCTGCACTGAGCAAGACCAAGATCTGCACAACAAGAGGACCTCTTCATGAGCGATACCCCGCAGACGTTTAATCATGCCCATCCGCTGCCGGTTAACAACACCGGGAACGACTCAAGCACGCTGCAAACCGGCATTTTTTCCGGGCCTGTGGCTGGCCTCAGATACCAGACCCCTACCCTCAGCGGGCTGACCAACGATAAGGGCGAGTTCCATTACCGCAAGGGCGAACGGATTGCCTTCCTGGTCGGCAACATCTCGATCGGTTCTGCACTCGGCGCCCCCCGCATCAACCTTGCAGAAATAGTCAGTCGCGTGGATGGCAACATCCACAAGTTGCTCGATGCGGGGCTGACCAACATTGCACGCTTGCTGTGCTCGCTTGACCGCGATGGCAACCTGGACGGCGGCATCTGCATTGACCCCGCAGCCCACGAAGTCATTGGCCAATACCGCATCAATTTGCGCCACGACATTTCCTTTGCCGGCCTTGCGCTGAACCCTGTCCTGGAGTTCGAACAAGACCCCTTGATCGCAACCCTGCTCGCCGAGCTTTCGGGAGCCGGCGTTTTCACCGACCGCACCCCGCGCAAGCTATGCAATGCGGCGACTGCACGCAATGAAGTGCGACGCAATATTCTGGGCATTCAGCGTTTCAAGGACGTCAGGATCCCGCTGCAAAACGGCCTGTACGTGTACGCCGATGTGTTCCGCCCGGCAAAGGAAGGCCAGTTCCCGGTCATCATGAACTGCGGTCCATATGGCCGGGCGTTCTACCATCACTCGATCGCGGACGACGCCGGCTTCGATGCCCATGAAGAGATGGAGGAACGCTACTTCCACGGTAATCCTGAAGGGCAGGTGTTTGAGAATCACGAAACCGCCAACACCGTGGATTGGGTGCCCCACGACTACGTACTGGTGCGTGTCGATGGCCCGGGCTCAGGCAAGAACCCCGGAACACTCGCGCCATTTGGTATTGAGACGGCCGAAGCGTTTCGCGATGCAATTGATTGGGCAGGTGTGCAGCCCTGGTCCAACGGCAACGTCGGGCTGTGGGGCATGTCGTACTACGCCATGAGCCAACATGCCGCGGCAAGCCTTGAACCACGGCATCTGAAAGCGATGATCGCCATCGGCACCGATGTTGATCTGTACGATGAAGTTGCCTATACCGGCGGCATCCTCAACGAAGAATTTTTCAGCCACTGGTACAAGGCCGGCGTGTTGGCTGCCGTGTGCGGTGAACCGAATGCCGTCGACTTTATCGGGATGCTAAAAGACGCCACGTTCAGGGACTCCGACACCACCATGGCTTTCGGACCCAGATCGACGATCCTGATGAGTCCTGACATGAGCGAGGTCAAGGTACCGCTCTGGGCCATCGCCTGCACAACCCATATGGCGCACTTCCATCAACTCGGCAGCAGTGAAGCGTACCTCGCCACGAACACCGCCTCGAAAAAGATCGATTTCTGGGAAGACTGGTTCACCAAGGCCTATTCGCGAACCGCTATCGCCGATCACCGGGCGTTTTTCGATCATTGGTTGAAAGGTGTCGACAATGGCATCATGGACACGCCGCCGGTACGCCTGGAAATCCGCAGCGGCAATGGCGCCTCCTGGATTCAGGAAGAACTGGAATGGCCGATTGCGAGGACGACCTACCCTCGATGGTACTTCGACGCCACGCCATCGGGCTGGCAGGGTGACGAGTATCGCGATGACTTCCTGCGCCTGTCGCTGACACCGCCGACTGTCGATGGCCAAGCGGATTACTCTGCAGAAATTCCGTTGGCGTTGCGCACGGGCATGCCGCCCTGCTTCCTGCCCGTCAAGCCGCCATCGGTCCTGGACATCTGGAAGACTGGCATCTCGTTCATCAGTGATCCGGTGACAGAAGACATGGTGTTCGCCGGTTATGGCAAGGCCAGGCTGTGGGTATCCTCCACCAGTGAGGACATGGACATCTATGTCAGCCTGCGGGTACTCGATGAGACCGGCCGCGAGGTCGATTACGCCGGCCCGACCACCATGGGCATGAACGTACCCAACTACCCGCTGGCCAAGGGCTGGCTGAAGGCGTCGCACCGCAAGATCGATGCAGCGCGCTCGACCCCATACACGGTCAAGCACACCCACCTCAAAGCCGACTATGCACCGCTTGAAAACAACGAAGTGGTGCCGGTTGAAATCGAGATCATTCCCAACACGGCGTTGATCCGCAAGGGCTACCGCCTGCGCGTGGATATCCAGCCCTTCGACGGCGTCGACCACGGCCCCCGCCACGGCTATGACAGTGACTACCACGACGGCGCGCGAAACACGATCTACACCGGGCCTGATCGCCCGGGCTTTATCCAGCTGCCCATCGTTCCGGCGAAGGGTTCATAAGTCTGCCCACCGTCACTTGAGCAATACCGAATATTGATTCAATAGCCATCGCGGGCTCGTCACGGCGCGAGGCCGCGAGTCGAAATCCGCATGTCCAACAACAATGAAAACAGGGGATACCCATGACGCTCGAAGAACTTGTCGCACGCACCGAAATCCACGATGTTCTGCTGCGCTACTGCCGTGGTCTGGACCGAATCGACATGTCACTGGTACGTGGCGCCTTCCACAAGGACGCCTACATCCATTTTCCGGAAAGCCTGCACGTCGGAGGTGCTGAGGGATTCTTTCAGTTCCTGACTGACGAAATGCCACGATTCAACCGCACCCAGCATTTCCTCGGTAACAGCCTGGTGGAATTCGATGGCCCCGAGATCGCCTATGTCGAAACCTATCTGCAAGCTGATCACGCCGCCTCAGAGCGGCATCACTGGAAAGGCGATACGGTTAAATTGTGGGCGCGGTATTTTGACCGATTTGAACGTCGCGACGGTGTCTGGCTGATCGCCGAGCGTCGTCTGATGGTCGACTTGATGTACCGCTATCCGAGGGGCAACTGGTTTGACGACCATCCGGATGCTTCCGGCAGCCCGCGTGACGGGACTGATCGGGTACTGCGCAAGGTCGCCGGTTTTTCCGGCACCCCGATGGCAGATAAATCACTCGCCGACGCCTGACCGCGACCGCCAGGGGGGCAACGCCCCTCTGGCCCTCTTTTTCATTGCAGCCTGCGAACGGCCTGCCGGTTGCCTGACTGAAAACTGCCCAGCAGCTTGATGTGCTCATGGGTGACCTGTTGGATTGCATTGATCGCTGCCAACATCAATTCTGAAGGTGTTACCCGCGCCGGCTGCACCAGCAGCAGCTCCAGCGTCAGGCCCGTACCGGAAAAAGGGTTGAGTCTGAAGTCCCGCTCCGATGGGTCTGCACTGAAGTCGTGAACGAACAGCAGGCCGGGAAGAATCGCCATCCACTCGCTCTGCCTGATCAGGTCGAGCGTGGCCAGCACAGCGTCGAGCTGATAACAAGGGCCAGGCCCCGAAAGCGCTTCCAGCTGCGAACCGATCCACTGCGCATACTCGCGACTGTCAGGCGCCAGCAGCTTTAAGCCCGTCAGCTCGTCGAGTTCAATAAGCTCACCATGCTCGAAGCCACTGTCATGGGTAATTGACGAGACTAGAAATGCAGGTGTAGCGGCAAACACGGTCGTCGCCAGATCCGCCGGTGGCTGCGAAATCGACGGAATGATTGCAAAGTCGAGTTCGCCAGCCCGGACCATGTCGATCAGCATGTTGCTGGGTGCGTCGATCACAGCGATAGAGGCGTTGGGGTTTTGCGACATCAGGCGCAGATAGGCCGGTGCGAGCTGATAGGTCGCCAGTGTCGGAGTTACCCCGAGCCGGACTTCGCCGGACAATCCCTGCTCAAAGCTATCTATGGCCAACAAGGACCTGGAATTGGCCGCTAGCACCTCTAGGCAATGCTGGTAAAAGGAGGTGCCCGCCGCGGTGGGCTCAACGCCTTTCTGCCGGTCGAACAGCTGCACACCGAGCATCTCTTCGATCTGCTTTACGTGCTGGGAGATGCCCGACTGAGTAGCGAACTCACGCGCCGCGGCCGCGGTGAACGATCGTGTCTCGTACACCGCCACGAACATTTGCATCTCCCGCAGGCCGGGTAGCGAGTCATTCATGGCGCGTTATCTCATTAAGGGCAGACGAGAGGTCGACGTTTGGCAACTGCTCGCCATGGGCGATACGAATCGGGATTGCGTTGATATCCTCGGTGGCCTTTCGCAAAAACTCGATGAAGAGTTGGGCAACCATGGACAAGGGCTTTCGCGCCGGTTCCACCAGCAGCAGATCGTCCCAAAGGATGGGATCGGCCAGCGGATTGAGCGTGAAGCGTCGGCGGCGCAAATCATCGGCGATGAACAGGCCGGAAATAATGGCTGTCCAGTGGCTGGAACGCACCAGATCCATGGCCCCGAGCATGGACTCGAACCAGTTGAGCCGCTGTACGACCTCGACCTTATGGTCGATCAGGTACTGTTCCAGCAACGGTCGTCTCCCGATGGGCAGAACTAGGTGCAAGTCCTTGATGTCGCTCAAGCGTACCGGCTCGCAATGGGGCAAACCTGAATCCGGCGAGGACACCAGGAACGCCGGTGTCCTGGTGAACAACGATGTGACCAGCCCGGCGGCCCCAGCCTCGTATGACATACGCTGGGTGATGGCGAAATCCAGCATTCCGCGGCGTACCGCGGTCGCAATCACGCTGCCGGCACCTTCGGTAAGATGCACGGAAACGTTGGGATATGCCGCTTCGAAAGCCTGGAGTGCCCGGCTGAACACCGAGCGGCTCATGGTTGGAATCATGCCGATGCGAAGCGAGCCGCCTGAGGGCTCTGCGCGATGACCGACCGCGTTGCATGCGCTTTCATGCAGGCGAAGCAACTGCACACATTGCCGGTAATAAGCATGGCCGGCTGGCGTGGGAATAATCGCGCGGTCCCGGGCAAAAAGCCGCACACCCAATTGAGTTTCCAGCTGCCGAACGTGCGCAGACACGCCGGACTGTCCCAACCCTTCTCGGCTGGCGGCTACGGTGAATGAGCCTTCCTCGTACACGGCAACAAACATGCGAATGTGCATCAACTTCGGGAGCATCATGCGCTGGATCGTCTCTTATTATTTCTTACTGAGCGGAATCAGCAATTTATAGAAGGCTCGTACTCTATCCATATCGGGAATGGCTTGCCAGCTCTACTCAGTGCGTAGATGAATAGACGCAAGTACATTGAGCGGGAAGAGTTAGACGGTCCAGGCCTTGGAGTGGAGACGGAATGTCTGGAGCGCTTCTCGGAGCGACGGCAAGACTGCGCACACTTGCCAATCCTGTGCTGCCCCTTGCGCCTCCGAGGACCGGCAAATGTAGCGGCAGGCTGCTTTTCGCTTAACTGGTTTTCATCATGCCGCCATCGACGGCGAGCAACTGACCGGTCATGAATTGCGCGTCCTCACTGGTCAGAAACAGGATCGGCCCGACGATATCGTGCGGTACTGCCATTCTTTTAAAAGCTTGTTGATTGACAACGTTATCGCGTACCACATCGGGTAAATGGCTGGTGCCCGGTGTCGCGGTCAGTGCTGGCGCGAGGGCATTGACGGTAATGAAGTCTTTACCCAAGTCGTTGGCAAGCCCGCGGGTAAATCCAATGATGCCCATCTTGCTTGCCATGTAATGACTGACACCTACGGCGTTGGTGACGATCGATGTCGAAGAGACGTTGACGATGCGCCCCCAATGATTCTCTCGCATCATCGGTACGAAGACTTTCGCGCTTAAAAACATGCTATCCAGATTGATTTCAAACGTCCGTCGCCAGGTTTTGAAATCCAGGTCATCGAAATGCACATTGGGGTAGATCCCGGCATTGTTAACTAGGATGTCACAGCGACCATATTCCTGCTTCACGACCTCGCCAGCAGCGTTCCAGTCTTGTTCTTTACTGACATCACAATGAATGGCGATGGCCTTGCCGCCGGCCTTCTCGATCAGATCGCAAGTCTGCGAAAGATCGGCGATATCCAGCAGCGCCAACACGGCACCGCGCTGCGCGAGTTGAACCGCCAGTTCCTGGCCAATGCCTTTTGCGGCCCCCGAAACTACGGCGACGCGATTTTTATGGGTTTGCATTGTTTCTTCACCTCTAGCGTCTGCAGATTTGTGTGAAAAGTCGTGCGTGTGACTGCTCATGCCTCTGATCTCCAGATGATGCTGGACATTCCACCGTCTACCGCAACGTCAGTGCCGGTGATGTAGGACGCTCGGTCGGACGCAAGAAAGAGCGCGGTTTCGACAATCTCTTCCGCTCGGGCCGGCCGGCCCAGTGCCGCATGCCGCCACAGTGGCCGCGCTGTCGGTAAACCGTACTCATCCAGTAGTGGAGAGGGAGGTGCGTCTGGATTCGAAACCAGCCCTGGACTGATGCTCACCGAGCGAATGCCGTGTGGTGCGCCTTCGGCGGCGAGCATACGGGTAAGCGCAAGGACGCCTGCATTAGCCACACCATGCGCAACGGCAGGAAAGCCGGAAAGCTCAAGGTGGCCGGCAATCGATGCCACGTTCACTATCACGCCTTTTTTCTGGGCCAGCATTTGCGGCCAGACCGCGCGAGCGGCCACATAGGCGATCGTCAGCTCATTGCGAATCGTGTAATTCCAATGCTCAATCGAGGCGTTTTCGAAAGGTGCAATGCTGACGCCCGCAGCGTTGTTATACAGGACGTCGATTCGGCCCCAGCGCGATACGGCTTCATCGGCCCATTGCTGCGCATCCAGGGGATTGGCCAGATCGAGAGGCTCCAGCGAAAAAATCTCGCCACCCTCCGCCCTCACCAGCCTGCAGGTCTCTTCAGATCGCTGGATTGCGATATCGCATCCGAGCACCTTCGCGCCTTCCCTGGCAAACATCTGGGCAGCAATTCGCCCCATGCGCCCACCGATTCCTGAAATCAGCACTACCTTGTCTTTGAACTCGGCCATCGCAGCGATCCTGTAACTTTTGAAGTTTCACTTAAAAGGCGCGCCGAATCTCATTCGGCGCTAACTCGATCAGCCACCGAAGCGCGGTTCCGGTAGCCCTTTCACCCCCAGGCCATGGATGGCGAACAGACTGCCGCGCATCTGATTGTCACCGGGATAGCGCGGCAACGGCGGCTTGGCCATGGAGGTGACAAACAGCGTGTCCAGGTCTGGCCCGCCAAAGTTGACACTGGTGACCTTCTTCACCGGCATTTCAATGACCCGATCCAGGCTGCCGTCAGGCGCGAAGCGGCACAATTTGCCCGCGTAGACCTGGGCGTTCCAGAGGTACCCTTCGGCGTCGACCGTCGAGCCATCAGTCGCTGTTGTCGGGGTGAAACCTGCCTTGGTAAAGGTGCGACGGTTGGCGATAGCGCCGGTTTCCAGGTCGTAGTCATACGCCCAGATTTCACCGGAGAAGGTGTCCGAGAAATAGAACGTCGACCCGTCCGGGCTCCAGCACGGTCCGTTGGAGATCGCGAACCCCTCGTCGAGTTTGTGCACCGACAAGTCGGGGTCGACGCGAAACAGATTGCCGTCCGCAAAGCCCTCTCGGGTGTCCATACTACCAACGATGAAGCGCCCACGCGCATCCACCTTGCCATCGTTCAACCGGTTGTGAGGTTTATCTGCCTCAGGGTTAACGATCAGCTGCGTGTCGCCCGTGTTGAAGTCGAGGAAGTGAAACCCCGAGCCAAGTGACACGATTGCACCGCCATCGCGACGCAGCGCCATGGAGCCGATCGTGTCCGGCATGTCCCATGAGCGAACTTCGCGTCCATCAGCGGTGCAGCGAAACACGCGACAGCCAACGACGTCGATCCAGTACAAGCGTTGCTCTTGCACGTCCCATAGAGGACCTTCGCCGATGGTCGTTTTTACATCGACCAGCACATCGATCTGCATGTTATCTCCCGGACTCTATTGAACTGCAATTGGGCGATCCGACGCTGAACCACAACGTTGAACGAAATCTTGCTCAGGCCTTTGGCGGTTCGGCAATGGTGATGAACACTCCGTAGGGGTCCTTGAAGCTGAACCAGGTCATCGTCAGATTGCCGCCAGGCTTGCGGATAATGATGTCTTTGGGCTCACAAACGACTTCAACGCCTTCATACGCACTGATCTTGTCGAAGGCCTCGCGGGTACTTTCCACAAGCAGTGCCAGACGGGTGATGCCCACCTGATTCATCAGTTCGTAAGGACCATCACCGAGGATGGTGGCGGGTTTGGTGTATTCGATCAGGTTGATTTCAGTGGCGTGTTTTGCATCTGCGCCTGCCGTCAGGATGTGGTGCGCATAGATACTGATTTCATCTTCTGCAAAACCCAGCAGTGGCCCGTCCGCTTCGTCGGTCCTTGTTTCGAAGGTGGAAACGAAGCCCAGCACATCACGGTAAAACTTCAGCGCCTGATCGACGTCTGGAACGGTGATGCAAACATGAAGAATTTTTTTTACTAATGCGTTCATAACTGTTTACCATCCGTTAATTAACCATTCCAGGCATTGGTGAGGTTGTAGCGTGTGGCCCATTGGACGTCATAGACTTTCTCGCCCCAGGTCTTCGTTTTATCTTCCCCGGCTTCCGTGCGCGCCGGGCTGCTCATCCAGGCTTCAAACCTGGCCTGATTATCGAACTCATAGATCGTCAGGTAAGTTGGGCAAGGCTGAGTGGTGGTGCCGACGTGATAGGTTTCTTCGGCCAGCTTGAAGCGGGTGACTTTCCTGACACAGTCGCCCTGCAACAACATGGGCACATGAACTTCGTCATACCAGGTATTGAACTTGTCTTCGTCTTCCGCCGGGCAATTGATACCCACTGTCCAGATAACCGTCTGGTCATTCATTTTTCAGCTTCCGATGTAAAAGTTGCTCTAATCAAGAACAACACAATGGGAATTCGGACAAAAGAAACCCCAGACCACTCCCGTCCGAAAATCGGAAGTGGATCCGTAGTTGCTAATCAGTTATTACTTTTTGGCGATGGCTTCGAAGAATCGGACTTTGCCTTCTTCACGATGACTGCGCAGCGTGTGGGTCGTCATTACCGGGTGCTGTTCATAAGCCGGCTCAGGCACATTCGGATTGCCCGTCCAGGAAATCAATCGGCAGACACGATTGCTGATGCGCCAGCCCTTGTCGGTGCGGACCAGTACATCGTCGTACCAGCCACGGCCAACCCAGTCAGGACCGCCCACAGCTGAATCGCGGGAAAGCAGCCAGTCGCCATAAGTCAGTGCATAGGCGGTGTCGCCATCCACGTGAACGCAGGAACCGGTCATCGTGTGCATGTGGTTGGTCAGGGTTTCGTGGAAGTCCTTGAAGGCGAACTTCAGCGCACCCACCGACTTCCATACAGCGCCGGCCGGACCGAAATCTGCATGGGCGTCTTCGGTAAACACCTCGTCCAGCAAGTCCCAGGCGTGAGCGTCAAGCGCGACTCCATAGAGGTTGATGACGTCAATAATTTCGGATTTATCTTGTGTAACACTCATTTAAAACTCTCCGTTTTGCCAGGGTAAGTAAAGTCGCAGCCAACTGGCACTTCGAAACAAACGACCTATTACTTGCAGTATTCAATGACTTCCAGGACGTTGTCGAAGGGGTCTTTGAAGGTCAGGATTTTGAATTTGCCGCCGGTTGGAGCAATCACCGTTTGTGGCTCGCAAAGGAAAACGATGTCGCCACGCGCTTTCAGCTTCTCATAGATGGCATCGGTGTTGTCCACACCAAACGCCATGCGGTTGATGCCGGCGTGGTTCAGCGGTGCAGAAGCGGTAGAGCTGACGACGGTCTTTGGCTCAACGAACTCGATCAGATCGATAACGGTGGCGTTTTCCTTTTCCTTGCCGACGAGGTGGTCAGCATGGATTTCGATGATTTGACCCGGGAAGCCGAGGATTTCGCCGGGCGCCCTTTCGCCACGCAGTTTGCCGATGGACTCAAGGCCGAGCACATTGCAATAAAACTCAAGTGCCGCTTCGATATCGGCAACGGTGATGCAGACGTGGAACAAGCGGTTGATGTAGCGATCCATATTATTTCCTCTGTTTTCAGTTAGTACTGCAAGTTAGTTAAACACCTAGATGAAACTTTAAAACTTGATACATCTAATTCGAAACAGCCGTGCTCGACGCTGCGTTATGCAAGCCACAAAAAACAACCCGCCTCAAAACTTCAACGTTGTTACTGCTGAACAGTCAGTATTGGAGCCTCTTTCACCAGCAGAAAAGCGAAAAGTGCCACCAGGCTGGGTGCAGCCATGTAAACCAGGATCACCGGCACACTGATGCCTGCAGCCAACATGAAACCGGCAATTGCAGGGCCAATGATCGGCCCTACCCGTCCAATGGCGTAAATCACACCCATGGCCGAAGAACGAAAGCTCAGGGGATACAACGACCCGACATAGGGCAATAAAATGCACGTAGCGCCCATTGCCGCGAACCCGGCAAAAAACATGCAGATCAGCGCGCCAACCGGGTCCTGGATCACGCCAATCAGGGCAATCGAGACGAACAGAACAGGCATGTAAATGGCGAACACTTTCCTGTATCCCATTCGGCCTGCCATCCATCCGGCCAACGGTGTGGATATGAAGTTGCTGCAGGTGAATACGAGGATGAACGACACACCGGTAGTCAGCGAGTACCCGCGTTGCACCATCAGTTGCGCAATCCAGGTAGTCAGGGTGACCGCAATCATCATGATGCAGAGCATGCCAATGCCCAGAAACACCGTGTTGCGCCCGTAGCCGCCTTGAAACAGGCTTTTGAGCGGCACTTTGGCGGCCAGTGGCTCTTTGAGTACGTACTCATCATTGTCGGCGCCCACAAACTGCGGATCTGCCTTTACCAGTATCTTGCGGATGCCTGCGCTTTTACCCTTTTTCACCAGGATCGACATTGATTCAGGCAGCCATACCAGCGCGACGGGCACCAGAACGATACAGACGAAGGTAACGAGCAATATCGCCCGCCATCCCACCGTGGTCAGAAACGCCATCGACAGCAACGCAGACAGCAGCACGCCCACCGAGATGCCCGTATAGGACACGCTGGACACCATCGCTTTCCACTTGCCCGGCGTGTATTCGAAGACCAGCGCCACGGCAATCGGCACGATCCCGGCCAGGCCGAAACCGGCTATAAAGCGGTAGAGGGCGAAATCAACGGTTCCCTGGGCCAGGCCGCAGGCTGCCGTGAAGGTGATGAATACGGTCATGCCAATCAGCATCATTCGCTTGCGGCCCATGGCATCCGCCGCAATGCCGAAGATAATGGCGCCGCCAACGGCGCCGATGTGTCCAATGCTCGCCAGGATCCCCGCCTCGGCCGGACCCATTTTCATGTCGGCCATGATGGCTGGAAGCAGCGTACCGAAGAGCGCGCTGTCGATCCCGTCGAACACGATCGCCAGAAAACAGATCACCGCCACTCGCAGGCTGAATGAGTTGAATCGGCCGCCTTCAATGACCTGGGTGACGTTGACCTGGGCGCGGCCTGTTAGTTGAGCATTCATCAAATGAGTCATGGCAGGCATCTCTCGTACATCAGTTTTTCAGTCTGACCTGCGGGGACAGGCGTTGAAGCTGCAGGCTGGGGCGCGGCAAGGCTTGTCTCGACGATCGAACCTTCCCGGGCGCCTGGCAGCAGAAAGCGCGCCAAGGCAGGTATCAGTACCAAGGCACCGAGCATGTTCCACAGGAACATGAACGCCAGCAGCAGCCCCATGTCGGCCTGGAACTTGATGCTGGAGAAATGCCAGGTCGCGACCGCTGCCGCCAGGGTCACACCGGTCAGCAGCACCACCCGGCCAGTGAACTGCAAAGCGGTGGCGTAAGCCTGTTTCAATGTGGCGCCGGCACGCATGCGGGCCAGAGTTACGCTGAGCACGTACAGCGCGTAATCAACGCCTATGCCCACGCCCAGGGCAATCACCGGCAGCGTGGCAACCTTCACGCCCATGCCCAGGGCCACCATCAGCGCTTCGGCCAGGATGGACGTCAGCATCAGCGGCAACATGGCCACCAGCACTGCCCGCCACGAGCGGAAGGTGATGAAGCACAGCAAAGCCACAGCCCCGTAGACCATGAACAGCATCTGGTACCAGGCTTTGTGCACGACGATGTTGGTGGTGGCGTCGATCCCTGCCGAGCCGGCCGCGAGCAGGAACGTTGCGTCCTTGTCGTTGTTTTTCGCGGCGAAGCGTTCAACCAGATCGACCACCTGCTGCAGCGTCTCGGCGCGGTGGTCACGCAGGTAGGCGAACACCGTCAGCAGATTACATTCTTCGTTGTACAGCTCGCGCGGTGCCCGGGCTGTGATGGTGTTGAGCATGTTCTGGTTGCCCGACAAGTCGTACCAAAGCGGACTGCCCTCGTTCATGCCGACCATCAGTCGACGTTGCAGCCGCGCAATCGACTGGGTCGACTCAACACCGGGCAAGTCCATCAGTTCCCATTCGAGCTGATCGACCCGACGCAGCACGTTGTACTGGCTGCAGTTGCCTTCAGGCGTCTTGACCATGATGGCAAAGAGGTCGTTGCTGGCACCGTAGTTTTTCGTCATATAGTTCACGTCGCGGTTGTAGCGCGAATCGGCTTGCAGTTCCGGAGCACCGGGATCGAGATCGCCGACTTTCAGCTGGGTGCCGACCGCAACGCCGACCACCGCCAGAACCGCCGCCGTGACGATCGCCAGCGTGGCGCGTCGGCCCTCGGTGAAGCTGACCAGCCAGATAAAGAAGGCACTGCTCTCCCCTGCCGCGTTGGCCGATTCCCGGCGCACCGCGCGCTCGGCGGCTTTACGGCTGACACCCACGTAGCTCAGGAGCACAGGCAGCAGGATCAGGTTGGAAATCACCAGCACCAGCACACCCAGGCTGGCGGCGATGGCGAGCTCGCGGATAACCGGGATGTCGACCATCAGCAGCACTGCGAACCCTACGGCGTCAGCGAGCAGCGCTGTCAGGCCGGCGAGGAACAGACGCCTGAAGGTATAGCGGGCCGCCACATAGCGATGCGTGCCACGGCCGATGTCCTGAAGGATGCCGTTCATTTTCTGCGCGCCGTGGCTGATACCGATGGCGAAGATCAGAAAAGGTACCAGCATGGAATACGGGTTCAACGAATACCCCAGCAGTGGCAACAGGCCCAGTTGCCACAGCACGCCGGTCACCGAGGTCAGCACCACCAGCGCGGTGCTGATCACGTCACGGTTGTACAGGAACACCATGGCGGCACAGATGACCAGGGCGACGAAGAAGAACCCGATCACCTCCTGCATGCCGTCCATGAGGTCGCCGGACAACTTGGCAAAACCGGTGATGTGAATCGCCACCTCGTCGCTGCTGTACTTGGCGCGCAATTGTTCCAGCTGCTCGGACAGGGCCGCGTAGTCCAGCGGCGTGCCGGATGCATCGTGTTCCAGCAGCGGCACCTGGATGATGGTGGATCCGCCGTTGGCCGCAACCAGTTGGCCGATCTCACCCGAGCGCTGCACGTTCATGCGCAACTCTTCGAGTTTGGCCGGCGAGCCGTCATAGTGCGCCGGGATTACCTGGCCACCGTCCAGGCCATCCTCGGTCACGGCGGTCCAGCGCACGTTGGGCGTCCACAGCGATTTCATGAAGGCGCGGTCCACGCCCGGCAACATGAACACGGCGTCGTTGATCTGGCGCAGCGTTTCCAGGTAGCGCGCGTTGTAGATGTCGCCCTTGCGGGCCTCCACCGCGATCTTCACCGAGTTACCCAGGCCGGTGAGCTCTTTCTTGTGCTCCAGGTAATGGGTGATGTACGGGTGACCGGTTGGAATGGTCTTTTCGAAGCTGGCATTGAGCTTCAGGCTCAACGCGCTGAAGCCGAGCATGATTGTGACCAGCACGCACAGCAACAGCACCAGGACGCGGTGGTTGAATACGGCGCGTTCCAGCCGGGAGCCGGAGCGCGGGTCAAAGTCTTCGAGCCGGCAAGCCGCGGTCTCGGTGGTAGTCACAGTGGTCATGTCGTTGGACTCTTGTTGTGGCGCGTCGCGGAATCAAAAAATTGCATGTCGTCAGCCAAGCCGGGCGACACCGCCCAGGCTGGTGGCAACGAGACCACCGTCTGACGCTTCGACCAGTGAAGTCAGGGGATCGCGTCGCGCGAGCGGTTGCTCGGCGAAATGCGCCCCCCCGTCGCGACTGGCCAGGACTCGTCCGCCCTGCGCCAGCAGCATCACGCGACCATCGCGCAGCTGCACACTGGACAGGATCGTCAGGGGTGCCGACAGCTCGATCGGGCTGACGGCCGTACTGCCTGGCGCGATGCGGCAAGCCGCGCCCAACAGGCCGGCGAAGACAAAACCGCCCTCTTGCGTGGCCGTCGCGGTGAACAAGGTGCGCCCGGAAGGCGAAACCAGTGACTGGAAGCTGGCGCCATCGTCGTCGCTATGCATCAGCAGGCCCTGCTCGCCGGCCACCACCCAGGTCCTGTCATGCCGGGTAACCGCGTACAAATGCAGGCTCATTGGATTGGGCAGGCGATCCCGGCAAGGCGTCCAGGTCTTGCCGCCGTCGTCAGTGGTGGCCGCCAGACCGAACGCGCCCACCACCATCCCGTGCAGCGCGTTGGCAAAGCAGATCGACAGCAAGGGTTTGTCCGCGCCGTCATCCACCAGACGCTGGGCGTCCTGGATACGGCGATCGCGGTCGGCATTGGTCGCAGGCAAGCCTTGGGCCTGTTCCAGGGCAGCCTTGGCCAGCGCCACCCCATCGGTCTGCAGCGACCAGTTTTCGCCTCCGTCGGAGGTATGCAACACAACACCACTGTGGCCAGCGATCCAACCCTGACGAGCATCGGCGAAGCTCGCCGAAGTCAGGGTCACGCTGACCGGCACCCGGGCCTGGCGCCACTGGCGCCCACCGTCGTCAGACAGTACGACCATACCGCGCTCGCCAATCGCCACCAGCCGGTCACCGGCCAGGACCACCCGGGTCAGCACAGCGCGCGCTGCCCGGGGGGTCATGGTGGCGGGTTCGCGCAGCGGCCCGCTCAGGGCCGCCGAGGCAAACGCCACTGTGGTGGAAGCCATGATCGGGGCCAGCAGCACTTGCAGACCCAGGCCCATGCCCAGCAGTAGCAGCCCCCGACGCGCCCCGTCGACGCCTTCATTGTTGTTATTGTTATTCATACCGGTTATCTCATCAGATTCATTGTTCAAGCGAGATACAGTCTTTAGCGCACACCTTCTCCAGCAAGGGATTCGGGCGTGAAGATCCGGTCCGGCAACGAGGCCTTGAGATTGACTTGTTGTTCACGGGGGAAATAGGCAGATGCGAAGTAGCCACCGCCGATCAGGTCGTAGGACATGTAGCCCGCGACGATGGTGCCTGGCGCCCCCGGGAACACGGTTGCCAAGTTATAGGTCACCTTCCACAGTTGCCCCTGGGCGTCCCAACGCTCGCCTGCGACAGCAATCCAGGTGTCTTCGTCAAGGTACACACGCAGGCGTGGAATCACGTGACGCTGGCCTTGCTTGAGCGTGCCTTCCACCACCCACACTCGATGCTGCTCGAAGCGCACCAAATCAGGATTCACGGTCTGCGCGTTCATCAACTGGTCCAGCGACGTCGCCTGGTGGTAGCTGTTGGTGTTGTACGGCACGTACATCTCTTTCTTGCCCACCAGCTTCCAGTCGTAACGGCCGATGGACGAAGAGAACACCTCGACTTCGTCGAAATTGAGGATGCCGCCCGCCACCGGGCTAGGCACGTCGCAGCAAGTCAGCGGCAGACGGCGCACACGGCGCTGGCCGGTCAGGTACACCCAGGTCTTGGACTCGATGTCATTGATGTTGACGCGCTGCAAAAGGATCTCGCCGGCGCGGATGGGCGGACCGGACGTGTCGACACGACGCACCACCATGTTGGAACCGGCAGCCTGCCACTTGTCCAGATTGCTGTTCGGGTCGTAGTACGGGAACGAGCTCTTGGCCACGTTCTGCGAAACCGGGATGACCTTGCCTTCAGGCGTCACGCGCGCCAGGCTTGGCGCCGTCTGGTAGCCGGGGCTGGTCCATCGCAGCAGGTGGTTCCAAATCGCCTCTTCGCCGTTCTTCGGGATCGGGAACGGGATGCCGCCGTAGGCGCCCTTGGGGAAAGGACCGAGTTCGCCAGTGGGGTCCATGGTCGCCCGGGTAGCGTTGGCGAAGGTGTTGTCATACACCCACTGGGGAGCCCCTGCCGTGCGCCGGGTCGGGAATACCTCAACCTTGAAGTTAGGGTATTTTTTCAACAGGCCCATCGTGCCTTCGGTCAGCTTGTCCGCATACTGCGCGGCGTTCTGCCCGGTGATGGTCAGCAGCGGCTTGTCCTTGGCAAACAGGTCTGGAATCGCCGCCGAGGTATACGACGCATCGACCGGATAACCGCCGTCCCACGCCGGAATGCTGCCATCCTTGTTGCCGGCACGCTCGGCGCCCAGCGGCGTCAGAGTGGTCTTGAGTTTGGCCGCTTCGTCAGCAGAAACAGCGGCCTGGACATTCGGCGCCACCAAAGCGGCGCATGCCAAGGCAAGCAAAGTCATGCGAGTGAAAATGGTCATGTTGTTTTCCCTTAAAAGGTGCGACGCAGCGACGCTGAGACGAAATCACGATCTTTCAAGCTTTGCTGGAAGGTGAACGTGCCGTTGACGGTGGGATCGGTGGACGAATACACGGCGGTGTTTTCAGCGCCGTAGTAGTGGGTATACGCCATCGAGAAGTCCCAGACGGTCAGGTAGTTACCTGCCAGGGTGAAGGTCATGTCGCCGCCATCGTTGGGCCCCATGATCGTCACAGGTGACTTGCCATGGTTGTAGCCCATCGTGAAGGAAGGCGTCAGGTCCAGGCCGTCCAGCACGTTGCGCTGAGGAATCGCGAACAGCCCGCGTACCGCTGCTGCGCGTCGATCCAGCCCCGGGTCCATGGCATTGCAGTTGCTGGTGCAACTGGTCAGCTGGTTGTAGGCCACTTCCATGCTGAAAGAAGGTTCGTCGGACAGGAAGTTGCGTGGCATCGTCCAGATCATCGACACGTTGGCATGCGCTGTATTGCCGATGGCATAGAACGCGTGGTTGTTGTTGTCTGCCTCTTTGGTTCCAACCTCCTGCGGCAGGCTCGTCAGCGGCGTGTCGCGACGCACCGAAAGCTCGCCGGCGAAGTTGACCGTGTCCACGGTCGTGGTGGCACTGACACCGAACGACTTGATGTCCTCCGGATAGACCCACTGGTAAGTACCGAAGCCTGCACCTGTGACCTGGGTCCGACCTGCATGGGAATACAGCACAGGCGTCTTGGCATGGAAACGGATTGCATAGACACCAAATTCCCAGTCGCCCAACTGCGAGCGCAAGCCAAGACCATACTGGCCTTGATCGCTGGCCTTGATGTCTGCGCCACGGGACAGACCAATGCCTGGCACACCAGGTGCGAAGCGGATGCGCTCACCACCGTCACCGATGAAGTCGTTCACCGAGAAGTAACTGCCGGCCGCAGGCAGGCGAGTAGCCTCCCAATCGTACTGGTAGTAACCCATGACAGTCAGTGCCGGGGAAAACTGGATCTGGCCGGAGAACTGGCCCACCGGGCGGATGATTTCCTTGGTGGTCGATCCTGGTACCGAAGACGCCTTGACCGCATCCACCGGCGACTGGGTGCCGGCAATGGCGTTGGAGCCGAAGAACAGACTCTCGCCCCAGAGCACGGTGTGCTGACCCAGGCGACCGCTTACGCGGGCTGTGCCAACGTCCGTGCCGCCAAAGACGAACGCATCCAGAATCTCGGCCTTGCGGCCGTGCAGGTCGCGGGTGTCATCGGTGAATTCGTTGTAGGGCACCGACAGCGAGTTGTTGGTCGCCGGGGAATTGTTTTGATTATCGTGGTTGTAGACGTCGTCATACCAGGCCGCACCACTGATCCGCATGCCGTAATCGTCGCGAAAAACCAAGTCCATTTCCGACAGTAAATCAAGTCGGTTGGAGATCAGCCGGCCACTCTTGAAGTTACGGTCGCCGTCATCGCCGTTCAACGCCGCGGGACCACCTGCGCCACCTGGAGGTGGGGGCGCGAACTGAGTGAGCCTGTCAGACTGGCCCTCGACACGCATACCGGCGGAGTACTTGACCGTGTTGTCCCAGCGCAGTTTGAAATCGGGATTACCGAGATCAATAGGCGCCGCCAGTGAAGAGCCAGCAGCCAGCAGGCTGGTCGCAACCACCATGGACCGAAGGCTTTGGTGGTAAGAGACGTCGTGCGGTACTGCAAATCTTATTTTTATTATTTGCATTATTGCTACCTAGAGAGATTGTGTGACGCATGAACTCCGGTTGCTGATCTGCCCGGTTGCATGAATCGGCCAGTCACAGCGACCCACAAGAAATACCTCCCATGATGTGTGGCACCGGATTGATTCATGCACGAGCGGATCGTTGTGCAGGCAACACAGAGTCGCGGTTTGAGATTGATTTCTTATCCTCAGCCCTGACTGTGTTTCTGTGTTGGCCCGAGTATATGCAGCCCCTTTTCGGCCTGAACAATGATAAAAGCCGCTACACCGCAGCCAGAAAACTGATGGTCAAGTCAGGCCGCGTGTTCGGCAGGGGGAGAAGTAAAAATCCACGTCTGAGCCCGCCTGATTGGCGTATTAATGGGAAGGATTGCGGTGGGAAATATGGGCGTGCGCGTGAGTCCAGTGCGCCATTGCAGCGTCACCAGACCGGGTGCAATTCGCAGGTGCAGGAGTCAACACCGAAGGCGTTGAATGAACGGATAGGTACGACGCACGCGACAAACATCAACGATCTTCCGGGACTAACCCTTCGTCACGACCAGAAGTCAGGTGCATCGCCATTTTGTCGAACAACAGCTTTACCCGCGTCAGTTCCAGTCGGGCAGTCGGCACCATGATTTTCACCCAGCGTTCCACCAGGGAGAATTCCGCCAACACAGGCACCAGTTGCCCCGTCTGCAGGGCGTCGGCAACAATCGGCAGCGCCAGTTGGACAATCCCGTGGCCATCCCGGGCGGCGGCGCACAGATAGCCCTCGTCGTTGGTGATGAGGACCGGGCGCACGTCCACCTCTATGCGCCCCTCTGGTGAATTGAACCCCCAGATGGAGCCGGCCAGGGAAAACGTCAGGCACGGGTGATGGATCAGATCGCGCGGATGCAACAAGGCTTCACTGCGGGAAAGATAGGCAGGTGCTGCGCATAGCAATCGCGGAAAGGGCCGGATGACCTGCTCGACAACTTCTGAATAAGCCATCTGATCCATCCCGACGGAGATATCAAAACCCTCCTCCGCTGGATTGCCGCCCCGATCAGACGCGATGATCTCGAGCTGGACCAGCGGATGCTCGGCGCGGTAACGGATGAACAGATCACCTAGGCCCTGGCGGATAAGAACGGCCGGGGCCTTGATCCTGATCGGGCCTTCGATGCTTCCGGGATTGAGGATTGCTCCGCTGACCATGTCGCTGTAGGACCGCAGCAGTTGCCGTGCGTGGGTAAGATAACTCTGCCCCGTGTCGGTCAGCGTCAATCGGCGGGTCGAGCGGTCGAAGAAGGTCGTCTTGAAATCCCATTCGAGTTCGTCGACCCGCTTCATGATGACTGAGGGCGAAGTATGCAACGTCCGCGCGGCGGCAGAAAAATTACCGGTGTCGGCGGTCACGACGAAAGCCTTCAGCTTCAACAGCATGTCCATGGTGCAGCGCTCGGAATCAAGTGATGAGTTCAGACTCGACGGCGCGACGGATTTCGACCTTCGACCACAGGCGGTCGTGGTGTGCCTGGCAACCTGGACCCAGCGAGCCGATTCCATTGAGCACACACCAGTGCTCGAGATAGAAAAGTGCGAAGTCCGCGATGGTCATTTTTTCGAATAACCAGTCTTTGCCGTTGATCTGTCGTTCGGCGCGGTCGAGACCGGCCTGGAATGTTTTCAGGCCCTGCGCCCTTACAGCCACGTGGTCTGATTCGCTCGGCGTGAATTTCTCCGGCCGGCGAGCGCGAGTGTAGCCTTGCATGTGCACGGTAGATACCAAATATTCGAGCATTTCCAACACGCGAATCTCGCCTTCGATATCCGTCGGGATCAGCTCTCTTTCGGGATTCGTGCGCGCCAGATAGAGCGCGATCACCGGGAACTCGGTGAGCAGCGATCCGTCATCGCGAATCAGCGCCGGCACTTTGCCCTTGGGATTGATCTGCGTGTACGCCTCGAACTCTGGTGTTCCCGGGCGGGCGGCCTTCTCGATCTCGAACGGCCGGCCAATTTCAGCGAGCAAGGCGTGGATACCGATCTGGCAGGCACCGGGCAAAAAATACAATTTCATAAAACACTCCAGAAGTGATGGGGAATGGGTTGCTCAAGCGATGAAGGTTTCCAGCACACCGATACCGTCCACGCCCGCTTCCACCCGGTCGCCAGGCTTGAGATACCACTGGCGTGGATCGGGCTTGTGGTGCAAGGCCACACCTTCAGGCGTACCGGTGCTGATCAGGTCACCGGGGACCAAGCCGAACCGCGACCAGAACGCGACCATCTCGGGAAAACCAAAAATCAGGTCCCGGCAGTCGGAATGCTGGCGCAGTTCGCCATTGACCTTCAGCCACAGCACCAGGCCAGTGGGGTCGGGCACGGCATCGGCGGTGAGGATGTAGGGGCCGATCGGGCCGAAGCCAGGGAAGTTCTTCCCCAGCATGATCATGCCGTTCTGCATTTCGCGAAGCTGCCACTCCCGCGCCGACAGGTCGTTGAAAATGGTGTAGCCGAAGATCGCGCTGGCGGGATCGATGTCGCTGTGGGCATCAATTGTTTTGCCCAACACCAGGGCGATCTCGACTTCGTAGTCGAAATCCTGCACGTCGTCGGGCCGCTTCACCTGGCTTTTGTGCGGGACCAGGGTACGCCCGAGCTTGACGAAGCCGGTCGGGAAGTCACTGTGCAGCTTGCTGGCGTTGGCGGTATAGCCCTTCATCGACTCCAGCTTGTGCCGGCCAAAGTTGCGGCCTGCACAGAACATCGACTTCGCTGGCACAGGCGTCAGCCACTCAACGCAAGCCGGATCCTCCATCCAGATGGGGTCCTGGCGTTCCGCGGCCCAGGAGAGCAACTCGCGCGTGGCGTCCATCGCCAGTGCGCCGCCCTCGATCAGGGCCATTACCGACGCGGGTGTACCTGGGACGCCACGAACAGCGGCAGCCTTGGCCACATCGACGAGCAGCTCACGGCCCGATACTGAGCTGACGATGCCGAGCCGCTCGGGCCCCGCGGCGGATTGGTATCGTGCAATTTTCATGCGTCGAGCCTTGCCAGCAGGTGCTTGAGCAGTTGCACTTCACTCGGGTCCAGGTTGCCCTGGACATCGGCCTCGCTCGACTTGCGGATGGCGATCAGCTCCAGCACCGCAAGACGGCCCTCAGGGGTCAACCTGATTGCCACTTGCCCATCGCTGGAGTCGACCTCATGCAGCAACCCACGCTCGATGAGCTTTTGCACAATCGCCGCGGAAATCCCCTGGCCGCGGACTTTTTCGCTGCGTGCAACGATCTCCGGCACGCACAAGCCGTCCTCACGGCCAATGATGCTGAGCACGGCGTACTCTTCTGCAGTCCACTGCCGGGATTGAAGTTTTTCAATCACGGTCTGCCGGGTCTGGAAGTAGGCGTTGGAGACCTGATACAGCAAATCATCGGGTGTGAGGTTGCTGAACTCATCAGCCGAGGTAACAGGCTGTTTAGGTAACAACATGCCATAGCGCCCGCCGTGGAAGACCAGGGGTTTACGCGCGGAATGACTGAAATCGACAATCTCGCCGACGAAGATGACGTGATCCCCACCTTCGTATTGATACGCCAGCTTGCAGGCGAAGCGGGCCATGCACTCCTTCAGCATTGGAATACCGTCCGGTCCGCGATCAAGCGCCAGCCCCTCGAAACGGTCGATGCCTTTGCTCGCAAAGCGACCCGAAAGTGCCTCTTGATCGGCCGAGAGGATATGCACGGCGAAATGCCCGCTGTTGCGAAAAGCATCCATGTTCAAGGAGGTCCGCGCCAGGCTCCAGAGCACCATCGGCGGATCCAGCGATACCGAGGAAAAGCTGTTGGCGGTCAAACCGATGTCCACGCCGCCTGGGCCGGCGGTGGTGACAATGGTCACGCCGGTGGCGAACGAGCCGAAAGCGTCACGCAAGGCACGGCCGTCGAAGGCTGGGCTGGCTTTGGCAGGGTCTGTCTGGGTTGCTGTCTGTGTGGTCATGTCGAATACCTCCAGTCTTCTTGTTATCGATACCGCCTTCGCGAGGGGCCACCGCAGTGGCCCCTGCTCTGCTACTTATTGGCGGCCCTGGCGCGTGCCTTGTCCGCCAGGTAAGTCTCAAGCGTCACCAACGGACCACGCTCGTGGTCCAGCTCCTTGGTCGCAATACCGCTGAACGCCGTCGTCTCGTTGAACCAGGCTTCCTGCGGAGGCAGGCCCCAGCGCAGCGACAAGCCAGGCTTGCGCACATCCCATGCGACAGGTTCGACCTCGATATCGATCAGCAGGTAGTGATCGCAGAACAACTCCACCCGATGGCCATCGGGATCGCGCAGATAAACGAACAACACCCCCGCCGGGCCATGCCGGCCAGGCCCCCGCTCCACTACATCGCCCATGCCCAGATTGCCGGCAATGTCACAGGCGCGCAGGATGCTGTGGGAATCGGACACGGTGTAGGCAAAGTGGTGCAGGCGCGGGCCTGGATTTTCCAGGAACACGATGTCCTGGGTCCCGGGTTTACGGAACATGAACGTCGCAATCAACTTCTCGTCCAGCGCCATGTATTCGGAAATGCGGAAGCCCATTTCCGCATAGAAATCGGTCTGCTCCTGCACATTTGGAACCTGGATCTGGTAATGGTCGAAGCGCATGGCCGCGCCGCCCTTGAAGTCCTGGAACTGCGTGTACACACGTGGCGTGGTGGTCATGGTGGCGCAGAGTTGCACGGGGGTTCCGGCCGGGTCGTTGACCAGCAGCGTTCGCCCTTGGTGTGGCACTTCGATCCAGCGTGCAGGCAGGCCTTTGGACCTGTAAAAGTGCTCCGCCTTGTCCAGTTCTTCTTCGGTGTAAACCCGAAACCCGATCGCCTCAGCCTGGTGCTCGCCGTTGTGGCGCTTGAGCACCAGACTGTGGTGGCACACCTCCTCCAGACCACGGAAATACAAGGTGTCGGCATCGCGTTCGGTCAGGACCAGGCCAATGACCTGTTCGTAGAAATCGCGACTGGCTTCCAGGTCGCGGGAGGTGATGACCGCGTGGCTCGAGCGGGTGATATTAAACGGTGGGTAGTAGACCGGTTTTGGCAGTGGCATGGTGAGTCTCCTGGTGTCTATTCAGAGCCGAGTGAAATCGGCCTCGTTGCTCAACTCGAGGGGGCCAGTCAACCGACCGGTCATGTTGTACCAACCAATATTGAACAGCAGCGCGACGCTCTGCTTTTGCCCCAACCCGTGGAAAACGGCTTCCCAAACTTCGGTGCTGACTTGCGCCGGCGCCCGGGTAGCGTCCCGAGCTAGACGCAGAACCGCCTTCTCGAGCTCTGAAAACAGCGGGCTCTTTTCAAAATCCCAAAGCGCGAGCATTTGCTCCTTAGAGACGCCCTCCTTGATCGCACGATTCCAGTGGGGATCGTGTTCGTAGTGGGTGCCCATGGTCTGGCATGCCATGACAATGGCCATCTCGCGCAACTTGGGGTCGATGCCCTGGCCTTGGCGAACGGCGTCGGCCATGGGAATGAACACCTCTAGGATGTCGGGGCATGTGGCCAGGGTCCGAAAGATCTGCGCGTTGGGTGCGTGACCGCGCTTTTCCCGAAGCAGTGCAAAG
Organism: Pseudomonas sp. UYIF39; assembly: GCF_029963765.1. Lineage (GTDB taxonomy): Bacteria > Pseudomonadota > Gammaproteobacteria > Pseudomonadales > Pseudomonadaceae > Aquipseudomonas. Next base: position 64,025 of record NZ_JALBYU010000013.1, on the reverse strand, counting down.
GCTTCGGGTTCTTCGTCCGGGGTTGGCAGGTGAATACGAGGCATAGGGAACTCCGCACATTATTGTTGGATGTCGGCTGCCGCAGCACGACTGCGGCACCCTGGGATTACTGGCCGTTGATGCGCTGGTCCCACTCACCATTGCGATCAAGGAACGCCCACACCCGGTCTTGTGCCTCCCGGGCACCCGGATACCGCTCGCCGCGCATCTGCGCATTGCGCCATGGATCGCCGGAGAAGAACTTCTCGTAGAGATTCTGCCGACCGGCAAAGGACGAGCAGGAGGCATCCCAGGCCAGGCGCAACAGCTGCATCTTGCGTTCGGCCGGAATGTCGGCGCCGGCGCAGTAACGTTCGATAGCAGGACCGTTCTCGCTGTAGAGATCCTCGACCGTTGGCGCCACCACCACGTTACCGGCGCCGAGCAGTTGCAGGATCTCCAGGGCCCGAGCGTGCATCGCCGGGTACTGGGCGCGCACCACATTGAGTGGCTGCTCATAGGGCACAACGGTGCCGCCGGGGCCTGGAATGCAGTCGATTTCGGCCACGCGAATCAGGGCGCGCAGGGTCTCGACATAGGCCACCAGCTCGGACAGCTGAACCATCACGTTAGGAAAGCGGCTGTGGTTCACTTCCGTCAGGTTGTAGGCAATGCCCAGCAGGAATTCCATTTTCGCCAGCGAGCGCGTGGCCGACTGGTGTGAGCCGTGGGGGCCGGAAGGCGACTTCATCGCCGACTCCACGGCTTTGATGCTGCGGTACATGAACACGCGTTCCCACGGAATGAACGCTTCGTCAAACCACAGCACGGCATCCATCTCATCCATCCGCGCCGAGAGGGGGTCATTAGCAAAGCGACCCGTGGTGGGGAACGAGGGACGGCAGATCATCTTCATCCCGGGAGTATCGATGGGGCAGGCAAACCCGACCGCGTAGGCCTCAGCATCCGCCACCAGAGGGAATTTCGCCGCCGCCGGCATGATCAGTACTTCATTGGCCAGGGGGCCGAGAGTGGCCACCGAACGCGCGCCGGAAACATAGATGCCGGCATCGGATTCGCGCACGACGCGCATCACCATGTCGCCTGGCTGTTCGAACATCTGCAGGCGCTTGTCGATGTCCGGCGACACCAGCGAGTGAGTCAGTGCGAGGTCATTTTCGCGAATGAACTCATGGTATTTCAGGATGTTCTGGCCGAACTGCGCGCCACCGGCGGCAAACAGTTCATGGGCCGAGGCATGGGCGCTGACCATGACGTTCAGGAAGTCGGGGGTGCGTCCCATCATGCCGCCCACGGCGTCCATCCAGGTCTTCATCATGTCCCGGCGCAGGCGCAGGTCGTCGGCAGAGCGCGGCAGCATGAACGAGCGCCCGACGCGCGCACCGGAAGTCGGCGAGACAAAGGTCATCTTGTCTTGCAAGGCCGGATCGCTCTGAATGTCATATAGATCAGCGATGGACTGGACCGCGCCGCGGAAGCGGCGATCCTCTGTCACGTCCTTAATGCGCTCGCCATCGATCCATACGGAGCGACCATCTTTGAGAGAGTCGATGTAGTCAGCTCCGCTGCGTACGCCGACCCGGGCTCCACTCATGGCAGTTGATTTTTTGTTCGCGTTATTTTCCATGGGTACTGCTCCTGCATTTGTAACGTTTGGCCTGAGGCGGGATGACCGCCGCCAGTAAAATTCGGCTGCTGTTTCCACGCCTCGATAGTATTGAGAGAGGCAGGTTTTAAGAATTTGTCATTTGGACCAAGAGCTGTTCCAAAATAGAAAAGAGCCGCCGACCTCAGAGGCCATACTCTGCCGCCAACGCGAGAATGTTCCTCGCCCGCGCCATCACCGGCGCATCGATCATGCGGCCATCGAGTACAACGACACCGCCGCCAGCACTATCAGCCAGACGGCAGACGGCCTGCGCCCATTCGATGTCCTGTGCCGAGGGCGTGAATGCCGCAGCCGCCTCGCTGACCTGACTGGGATGGATCAGCAACTGCCCACTGAAGCCGTGCCGGCGCGCACGGGCGGCGTAACGGGCTAGGCCCGCCTCGTCGCCGATCGCGGTGAATACCCCGTCGACTGGTGCCGGCAATCCTGCCCGCTTGCTGGCGAGCACCAGCATTGCGCGCCACGGCAGGAACACCAGTTCCTCAGGGTCTGACTCGTCGGGTATCAGATCGAGTTCGACAGCCAGATCCAGCTTGCCAAACATCAAGCGGGCGCAACCCGGCGCACCGGCGATATGCGTTAACGCGTCGATGCCCTGCACGGTTTCGACAATGCACAACACCGGTTTACCACTGGCGCCATGGGCGTGCTCGACCTGCGCAGCGCTGTCCGCCTTAGGCAGCATCACGGCGGCGATGCCGGTATGGCGACAGGCCGCCAGATCATCTTCATGCCACGCCGTATCTGCGGCATTGATGCGCACGGTGACCCGCTCATCCGGGTGGGCATCCAGCCAGGTCGTCAGCGCCATCCGCGCTGCCGGCTTGTCGACAGGTGCCACCGCGTCCTCAAGATCGACGACCACAACGTCAGTGCCGCTGGACAACGCCTTGGCAATACGTTCCGGTCGGTTAGCGGGCACGAAAAGAAAGGTTCGCGCGCGAGCCAGATTCAATTGACGGGTCGCCATCACACCACCTTCCTATCGCACAGATCATCGGCGCGGTCGGTGTAGCCGAGTTCGCGAAGGATCGCAGCGGTATGCTCGCCCAGTGCCGGCACCGGGCCCATACGCGCGGGACGGTCACCGCCCATGCCTGGCGGCTGCAGTGCAGGCACGGGGCCTGTCGGCGTGTCCACACTGGTCCAGCGTTTGCGCGCCTCAAGTTGCGGGTGGTTCCATATGTCGTTCATCGTGCTGACGTTTGCGTTGGCAATATCGGCGGCATCGAGGCGAGTCATGATCTGTTCGGCGGTGAAATTGGCGAAGCTCTGCTCAATCAGTTGGCTCAAGGCATCCCGGTTGGCGGTGCGCCGGGCGTTGCTGGCGAACCTTTCATCAGTAGCGAGGGCGGCGTCGCCCAACAACTTGTCGCAAAACACGGCCCACTCCCGCTCGTTCTGCAGGCCGAGCATGACAGTGCGACCGTCGCCGGCGCGGAACGGCCCATAGGGGTAAATCGTCGAGTGGGATGCTCCAGTACGCCGCGGCGGCTCTTGACCGTCGTAGGCGTAGTACATGGGGAAGCCCATCCACTCGACCATCGCGTCGATCATTGCAATCTCGATGCGGCGGCCACGCCCGGTTTTGCCACGCTCGATCAGCGCGGCGAGGATATTGGTGTAGGCGTACATCCCCGCCGCAATGTCGGCGATGGAGATGCCAGCCTTGACCTGCTCCTCGGGCGTGCCAGTGATCGACAGAAAGCCCGCCTCGCTCTGAATCAGCAAGTCATAGGCTTTCTTCTCGGTGTACGGGCCACCCTCGCCGTACCCCGAGATATCGCACACGATCAGCTTCGGGTTTTTCTCCGAGAGCGCCTCGAATGACAGTCCCAAACGAGCAGCAGCGCCGGGCGCGAGGTTCTGTACAAGCACATCGGCCTCGCCCAGAAGCTTCATGAGAATCTCCTGAGCCTCGGGTTGCTTCAGGTCCAGAGCGAGGCTTTCTTTCGAGCGGTTGACCCAGACGAAATGCGAGGCAAGGCCATCCACGCGGGCGTCATAGGCGCGAGCAAAGTCGCCGCTGCCAGGGCGTTCGACCTTGATCACGCGAGCACCCAGATCGGCGAGATGGCGCGTCGCCAGGGGCGCTGCGATTGCGTGTTCGAGCGAGATCACCGTTACACCGTCAAGTGGAAGTCCCGGGTTACTGGTCACCATGGCAGATTCCTCAGAAAGAGCGCGGCAGCCCGAGCAGGTGCTCGGCGACGTAGGAGTAGATCAAGTTGGTGGAGATCGGCGCGACCTGGTACAGCCGGGTCTCACGGAACTTGCGCTCGATGTCGTATTCGTTGGCAAAGCCGAAGCCGCCGTGGGTTTGCAGGCAGACGTTGGCTGCCTCCCACGAAGCCTTGGCCGCCAGGTATTTGGCCATGTTGGCCTGGGCACCACAGGGTTGGTTGGCGTCGAACAACTGGCACGCCTTGAAGCGCATCAGATTGGCCGCCTCGATCTCGATGAAAGCGTCGGCGATCGGGAATTGCACCCCTTGGTTCTGACCGATCGGACGGTCGAACACCACGCGCTCGTTGGCGTACTTGACCGCGCGTTCCATGAACCAGTAACCGTCGCCGATGCATTCGGCGGCAATCAACGTGCGTTCGGCGTTGAGCCCGTCGAGGATGTATTTGAAACCCTTGCCCTCCTCGCCGATCAGGTTCTCCTCGGGAATCTCGAGGTTGTCGAAGAACAGCTCGTTGGTCTCGTGGTTCACCATGTTGGGGATCGGCTGCACGGTGAGGCCTTTGCCGATCGAGTCTTTGAGGTCGACGATGAAGATCGACATGCCCTCGGACTTTCTTTTCACTTCGGTCAGCGGCGTGGTGCGCGCCAGCAGGATCATCAGGTCCGAATGCTGCACCCGCGAGATCCACACTTTTTGGCCGTTGACGACGTAGCGGCCGTCTTTCTTCACCGCGTTGGTCTTGATCTTGGTGGTGTCAGTGCCGGTAGTCGGCTCGGTGACCGCCATCGACTGGATGCGCAATTCGCCTGAAGCAATCTTCGGCAGGTATTTTTCCTTCTGCGCCCGGCTGCCGTTACGCAGCAGCGTGCTCATGTTGTACATCTGGCCGTGAACGGCGCCGGAGTTGCCGCCCGAGCGGTTGATCTCCTCCATGATCACGGACGCCTCGGTGAGCCCCAGGCCCGAGCCGCCGTACTCTTCGGGGATCATCGCGGAAAGCCAGCCGGCACCGATCAAGGCGTCGACAAACGCCTCCGGGTAGGCACGCTGTTCGTCGATCTTGCGGAAATATTCGTCCGGAAACTCACTGCATAGGGCACGTACTGCATCGCGGATTTCCTGGTGTTCGTCAGGGGTATAGAGCATGGTCATGGCGGTTTCCTGGCCTGTCTAAGGCAATTGCGGCACAGCAGTGCCCTTGGCACCTCTGCACAGAGGCACCTTTTGTTGAATCGTTTTGGTTGGTTAGCCGGTCAGTCGACGGTGACTTCAGCCTTCATCGCCAGCCGGCCAGCGCATTCCGTCCACAAGTCAGCGGTGTCCGGGCCGGTGATCTGGCCGCACAGATCAAAATCCGCCGTTTCGAAAAGCGGACCCACCCCACGAAACGCAAAGCGTCGAATGCGTTTGGCCGGATGTCGGGTCCGATAGGCTTCGAGCAGCAGCGTGGCGGCCAGCGGCCCCTGCACCACGAGCCCCGGATAACCTTCTTCCTCAATCGCGTAAGGCTGGTCGTAGTGAATGCGATGGCCGTTGAACGTCAGCGCCGAATAACGGAACAGCAAGACCGGGTCGGGGTTAACGGACTGGCGAAACTCGGCACAGCCCTCAACTGGCGCGCTGGTCAGGGGCGCACCTTTCGGCGCAGGCTGGCGGTAGACGATGTCCTGTTCCTCAACCAGGCAGACACCACGCTCACCCGAGACCGTGTGCTCCACGGTCACGAACACCAGTTCGCCATTGCGTCCGGTTTTGCGCTCGCAGCGGGCGATGCGGGAAATCCGCGTGACGGCCTCGCCAATCCGCAATGGCTGCTCGAAACTCAGGCGACCGCCTGCCCACATACGGTTGGGCAGGTCCACCGGCGGCAGGAATCCCCCGCGTTTCGGATGGCCATCGGTGCCGATTTCGCAGGCTCGGGCGTTTGGCGTGAAGTACACCCAGTGCCACAAGGGCGGCAACTCGGCACCCTCTACCAAACCATCGGGATCCAGATCGAGCGTGGCGGCCAGCGCCTGGGCGACACGTTGATCGATGCGGTCGGCACTCAATTCCCCCCGGCCCACCCATTGGCTCAAGTCAACCGTGCCTGTCTTGTTGCAACTGTTCATTGTCATCTCCTGCGTCACGTATCGTGTTCCATACCCGATGACTGAACCGACGAGATGCCGTCCAGCGCAGCGACCGCATCGTCCGGCAAATCCAGTGCAGCGATCGCGAGGTTTTCGTGCAGATGGGCGACCGAGGAAGTGCCGGGGATCAACAGGATGTTGGGCGAGCGTTGCAGCAGCCACGCCAGAGCGACCTGCAGCGGCGTCGCTCCAAGGTCAGTAGCGACTCGGGTCAGGGTTGCCGATTGCAGTGGGTTGAATCCGCCCAGCGGAAAGAACGGGACGTAGGCGATGCCGTCCTTGGCCAGGACGTCGATGAGCGGGTCGTCAACGCGATGCACCAGGTTGTAGTGGTTCTGCACGCAGGCAATCTCGACGATCTCGCGCCCCTCCCAGACCTGCTCAGCCGTTACGTTGCTAAGGCCGATATGGCGCACCAGCCCTCGTCGTTGCAGTTCAGCGAGCGCTTCAAGCGGTGCGGCGATTGAGCCTTGCGCCGGCCCCTGGGGGCTGAACATGACGCGAAAATTCACGACGTCGAGCGCGTCCAGTCCGAGATTACGCAGATTTCCCTCGACCGCTTGCACAAGCTCGTCCGGCTGGCAGGCAGGAAACCACTCACCCGCCGTTCCGCGGCGCGCACCGACCTTGGTGACGATCAGCAAATCTTCGGGATAAGGCGCCAGCGCTTCGCGAATCAGTTGATTGACGACCTGCGGACCGTAGTAGTCGCTGGTGTCGATGTGGTTGACGCCCGCCGCCAGCGCCTCACGCAAAGTTGCCAGTGCACTGGCCTTGTCGCGCGAGGGCCCGAACGCACCGGGACCTGCGAGCTGCATGGCGCCGTAACCGAGCCGTTTCACGGTGCGGCCGCCAAGAGAGAATGTGCCGGCGTTTTCGATCATCTCTATTCTCCATCTCGTGTGATCATGGGTTGATCCCGGTTTACCAACGGCAAGACGCTTTTTGTCTGCCCTTTCAAAACCAGGCCGGACATCTATCTCTGCGCCTTGTAGGCTGCATATTCCTTGCGCACGAAGTCTTCGAAGCGGGTCGGTGAGCGACCCAGCAACCACGAGAGGACGTTTGGATTACCGAGGAAATCGTGGTGGCTGTAGCGCTTCTCGATCGAATCGCTCACCCGGGCTTGATGCGCAAACGTGACGGGGTCGCCATTGCCAAACCGGGCTCGGATGAACGACGCCATGTCAATGCGCTCGACCCGAATCTCGTGACCGAGTACGCCTGATAGCACCCGCCCGATATCGTGCGCCGTGAAACGTCCAGGCCCCACCAGCTCGTAGGTGGCTGCGCGATGGAGTGTCGGCTGTGCGAGCACCTTCGCTGCCACCTCGGTCACATCGTCCAGATCGACCATGGATTGATAACGATCCAACGCCCAGGACAAGCGGAATACGCCTTCCTCGAAGACCGGCTTCATGCGTGCCGCCAGCATGTAATTCGCCGGTTGGAGGATGGTGAATTCGAGCCCGGAAGACAGCAGATGCTCCTCGATGTCGCGCTTGATTTCATGCTGGAGCAGGTCAGTCGTGATGGCATGAAGCACCGAGCTGAAGACGAAATGCCCTACTCCCGCTTCCCGTGCTGCATCAACGATATCGAAGCCGATCGCTCGTTCATCCGGATGCAGGGTCGGGCCGATGTGATAGATAGTCGCAATGCCCCCCACCGCTTCACGAATGAATGACGGATCAGCCAGATCACCCACCAGCACTTCCTGCACACCCAGTTCATTCAGGGTGTCGGCTGAGCCCTTGCTGCGTACGCAGGCACGCACACGATGTCCTGCGGCGAGCAACCGGGGAATAAGGCGCTTACCCTGGTTGCCGTTGGCCGATGTGACGAGAATCGTAGCTGGAACACTGGTCATGGATGAAAATCCCGATCTGGTCGATAGCAAGGCGAGGCGCTGCAGACGCGCCCCGCTCATTAGTGTTTAGCGACGGACCGCCGGCAGGTCGGTGCAACTGCCATGGGCGACTTCCGCCGCCATCCCCACGGTCTCACCCAAGGTCGGATGGGGGTGGATGGTCTTGCCGATATCCACCGCATCGGCGCCCATTTCGATGGCCAGGCACACCTCGCTGATCAGGTCGCCCGCCCCGGTGCCTACGATGCCGCCGCCGACCACCCTATGGGTTTGTGCATCGAACAACAGCTTGGTGAAACCTTCATCGCGACCGTTGGCAATCGCCCGTCCCGACGCTGCCCACGGGAACACCGCGGATTCGACCTTGATGCCTTTGTCCTTGGCTTCCTGCTGAGTAAGACCGGCCCAGGCCACCTCTGGATTGGTGTAGGCAACCCCCGGAATCTGCAACGGATCAAAGCGGCTGCGGGCCAATTCGGCATTGTGGGTGGCCTCGCCTGCCGCCACTTCAGCGGCGACGTGCCCCTCGTGTACCGCCTTGTGCGCAAGCATGGGTTGGCCAACGATGTCGCCGATCGCGAAGATGTGCGGCACGTTGGTGCGCATCTGCTGGTCCACGGCAATGAATCCGCGCTCACCCACGTTGATACCCGCCTTGTCGGCGTCGATCTTGTCGCCATTGGGTCTTCGGCCTACAGAAACCAGTACCAGGTCATAGCATTGCGGCTCTGAAGGTGCCTTTTCACCTTCGAACGTCACCCAGATGCCCTGCTCACTGGCCTCGGCATTCACCGTTCGGGTTTTCAACATCACCTGATCGAAACGGTGGCTGTTGTGTTTTTCCCAGACCTTGACCAGATCGCGGTCAGGCCCCTGCATCAAGCCGTCCAGCATCTCGACCACGTCGATACGCGCACCAAGGGCGGAATACACGGTGGCCATCTCCAGCCCGATAATGCCGCCGCCCACCACCAGCATGCGCTTGGGCACCGCCCTGAGTTCCAGAGCCCCGGTGGAGTCGACGATGCGCGGGTCTTGCGGCATAAAAGGCAGCTTGACGGCCTGGCTGCCCGCGGCAATCACGCACTGTTTAAAGCGAATGACCTGCTTCTCGCCCGTCTGCGCCTGGCCGGAACCTGAACAGAGTGAAACTTCGATATGGTGCGCATCGAGAAAGCGACCGAAGCCACGCACGACTTCGACATTGCGCCCCTTGGCCATCCCGGCGAGCCCGCTCGTCAGCTTGCTGACCACCGACTCCTTGTGCGCGCGCAGCTTGTCGATATCCACCTGGCTGGCGCTGAAGTCGATCCCCAGTGCAGCCAGATGCGGTACTTCTTCCATCACCGAGGCGATATGCAGTAACGCCTTGGAAGGGATGCAACCGACGTTGAGGCACACGCCCCCGAGCGATGCATAGCGCTCTACCACTAGGGTTTTCTGCCCCAGATCCGCCGAGCGAAAGGCGGCGGAGTAACCGCCAGGGCCGCCACCCAGGACAAGCACGTCGCACTCCCGATCAGCACTGCCGCCGTGGGTGGCAGTTGATGCGGCTGAGGGCCTTGGCGACTGCGCGCTGGCAGGTGGTACTGGCGCACCTGAAGGGGCTGCCGCGTCATTCGACTCCAGCGTCAACAACACAACGCCTTCCGCCACCTTGTCACCGATTTTGACCCGCACTTCCTTGACCACCCCGGCGGCCGAAGACGGCACATCCATGGTGGCCTTATCCGACTCAAGCACGCAGATGGCGTCATCGACTGCAACCCGATCGCCGACCTTGACCAGCACCTCGATCACCGGCATCGCGACCGCATCGCCGATACCTGGCATCTTCACTTCAATAACCTGACTCATGGGCTGCCCCTCAAAGTGCAATTCGACGGAAATCAGCCAACAGAGCTGCCAGATGCTGGAGGAAGCGTGCCGCGGCCGCGCCATCCACGACGCGGTGATCCCATGACAGTGCCAGGGGCAGAATCAGCCGTGGCGCAAAGCCGTTACCCTCCCAGACCGGCCGGGTCTGCGCGCGGGTAACGCCGAGGATCGCCACTTCCGGCGCGTTGATAATGGGAGTGAAACCTGTACCTCCGATCCCACCCAGGCTGGAAACGGTAAAGGTGCCGCCGGTCATGTCGGCAGGGCCCAACTTGCCGTCCCGTGCCTTTCTCGCCAGTTCGCCGCACTCGGTGGCGATCTGGCCGATGCCTTTCTGATCGGCGTCGCGAATCACCGGCACCACCAGCCCGTTCGGCGTGTCGGCCGCAAAACCAATGTGGTAGTACTGCTTGAGGATCAGGATCGGTTCGCCGTCTTCGTTGCCCAACGAACTGTTGAACTGCGGGAAGGCTTTCAGGGTGGCGACCGCGGCCTTGATCAGGAAAGCCAGCAGGGTGTACTTGATCGCGTCTTTGCCGCCTTCGGTGTTGAGCTGCACGCGAAACGCTTCAAGCCCGGTGATATCCGCTTCTTCGTTGTTGGTAACGTGGGGAATCATCACCCAGTTGCGCGAAAGGTTGGCGCCGGAGATTTTCTTGATACGCGACAGTGCGACTTTCTCGACAGTGCCGAACTTGCTGAAATCCACGTCCGGCCAGGGGAGCAGGTTGAGCCCAGCGGAGTGATCGGCGCCTGGCTTGGAGCTGTTGAGGCGAACCAGGGCGTCCTTGACGAAGCCTTCGATATCCTCGCGAAGCATTCGCCCGCCCTTGCCGGTGGCCGCCACTTTCGAGACGTCCACCCCCAGTTTGCGTGCATAACTGCGCACTGAAGGGCTGGCGTGGGGTTTCGGGCCAGAGGCAGTCACCACTGGCGCGACCGCCGACACCACAGCGGCTGCAGGCGTTGCCACGACAGGTGGCCCAACGGCACTCACCACGGCATCAGCCACCGCAGTGCCATTGACTTGATTCTGAGTGGCTAGCGCCGCATCGGCGGCCATCCGCAACGTGAGGATGGCACTGCCTTTGGAAACCCGATCGCCCTCCTTGATGGTCACCGCCACAACGGTGCCAGCGCCAGGGCTTGGGACATCCATGGAGGCCTTGTCCGATTCCAGGGTCAGCAATGGATCATCGAACGCTACCGTATCGCCCGGCTTGACCAACACTTCGATCACCGGAAGGTCTTTGAAGTCCCCGATGTCAGGGACCTGAATTTCTCTGATTTCACTCATGACATACCGCCGCCAAGAAATAGATCCGTTGCGGGTTCACGCAACGGATGGAGCGCTCATCGAGCGCGTACGAAGAGAAAACCGTTAGCGAGTCCAGGGAGCCGGGCGGTTACCGTCCAGGCCGTATCGCTCGATGGCTTCGGCCAACACCTGACGCGGCAACTTGCCGTCACGCACCAGACCATCCAGCGCTGCGAGGACGACCTGATGACGATCGACTTCAAAGAAGCTGCGCAAGGCGGCGCGGGTATCACTGCGACCAAACCCGTCGGTACCCAGGGCAATGAAGCGCGCATCGACATAGCTGGCGATCAGTTGCGGCCAGGCACGAACGTAGTCGGAAGCGACAATCACTGGCGCATCACCGACGAGGGAGGCGCAAAGGTGGCTCACCTGCTCGGGATCGGACGGATTCAGGCGATTGTGTCGCTCCACTGCCCGCGCTTCACGAGCCAGCTCGCTGAAACTGGTGACGCTCCACACTTCGCTCGATACTTGCCAGTCGGCCGCCAGCAGTTCGGACGCCGCGATCACTTCCCGCAGGATGGTGCCGCTGCCCAGCAGTCGGACCGAACCACGGGATGGCGCTGCATCCGTCACGGCGTAGCGATACATGCCGCGAATGACTTGATCTTCAACGCCTGCCGGCAAAGAAGGCTGCGCGTAGTTCTCGTTCATCACGGTGATGTAATAGAACTCATCGACATCGCGTTCCATCATCTGGCGCATGCCATGGTCGACAATCACCGCCAGCTCGCCAGCAAAAGCCGGATCGTAGGCGCGGCAGTTCGGCACGGTGGCCGCCACCACGTGGCTGCTACCATCCTGGTGCTGCAGCCCTTCTCCACCCAGGGTCGTACGCCCTGCGGTGGCGCCCAGCAAGAAGCCGCGGGCGCGCTGATCAGCCGCTGCCCAGATCAAATCGCCGACGCGTTGGAAGCCGAACATCGAGTAGTAGATATAGAACGGCAGCATCGGTTTGCCGTGGGCGCTGTAGGAGGTGGCAGCTGCCACCCAGGAAGACAGTGCACCCGCTTCCGTAATGCCCTCCTCCAGCAGCTGACCGTCACGGGCTTCACGGTAATACAGCATGGAGCCTGCATCTTCCGGCTCGTAAAGCTGCCCCAGCGGCGAGTAGATTCCGATCTGGCGAAACAGGTTGGCCATACCGAATGTGCGCGCTTCGTCCGCGACGATAGGCACGACACGCGGCCCCAGTTCCTTATCCTTGAGCAAACCGCCGAGCATCCGCACCACCGCCATGGTGGTGGACATTTCTTTGCCGTCGGCTTCGAAGGCGAAACGCGCGTAGTCCGCCATGGCGGGTATGGCAACGTGTTCCTTACCCTTCTGCCGCGAAGGCATGTAGCCGCCCAACGCGGTCCTGCGCTCGCGCAGATAACGCATCTCCTGGCTGTCTTCGGCCGGGCGATAGAAGCGCAATTGCGCGACATCGTCATCCGACAGTGGCAGCGCGAAGCGATCGCGGAACGCCTTGAGTGCGTCGATATCCAGCTTCTTCGCCTGGTGCGATGTCATGCGCGACTCGCCCGCACCGCCCATGCCATAACCTTTCTTGGTTTTGGCGAGGATGACGGTCGGCCGTCCCTTGTGCGCCTTGGCAGCGGCGAAAGCCGCGTGCAGCTTGCGGAAGTCGTGACCGCCACGCTTGAGGGCATCAATCTCGGCATCGGACATGTGCGAGACCAGTTCCTTGACCTCTGGATCCTGCTGGAAGAAGTGCAGCAGGTTGTAGGCACCGTCCTTGGAGCCGAGCGTCTGGTATTGGCCATCAACGGTCTGGGCAAACCGCTGTAACAGGGCATTGTTGGTGTCCCGTGAAAACAACGGGTCCCAGTCCGATCCCCAGATGACCTTGACCACATTCCAGCCGGCGCCGGTAAACAGTGCCTCGAGTTCTTGAATGACCTGGCCGTTGCCACGCACCGGACCATCCAGGCGCTGCAGGTTGCAGTTGACGATAAAGGTAAGGTTATCGAGTTTTTCCCGCGCAGCGAGGGTGAGACCTGCAATGGATTCTGGCTCATCCATTTCGCCGTCACCAAACACACCCCAGACATGACGCTCGGCAGTTTCGGCAAGATTGCGATGCTCGAGGTAGCGCATGTAACGCGCCTGATAGACCGCACTGATCGGGCCAATGCCCATCGACCCGGTAGGGAACTGCCAGAAATCAGGCATCAACCAGGGGTGCGGGTAGGAGCTCAGCCCATTGCCGCCCACTTCCTGACGGTAATTGGCCAATTGCTCTTCTGACAGCCGCCCTTCAAGGAACGCACGGGCATAGACGCCCGGTGCCGAATGCGGCTGATAAAACACCAGGTCGCCGCCGTGATGTTCATCTCGGGCACGGAAGAAATGGTTAAAGCCAACCTCGAAGATCTCGGCGGCAGACGCGTAACTTGCGATGTGCCCGCCCAGATCTCCGTAGGCCTGGTTTGCGCGCACCACCATGGCCAATGCATTCCAGCGAATGATCGACGTGATCCGTTCCTCGACAGCAAGGTCCCCTGGGTAGGGACCCTGCCTTTCAATCGGAATTGTGTTCCGATACGCCGAGTACGGGTGCACATGCGAGGTGATGCCAAGTGCTCGTGCGTGTTGCTCCAACTGTTTGAGCAGGAACTGGCCACGCTCGGAACCGCCATCACGGACGACGGCCTCCAGCGATTCCAGCCACTCCTGTGTTTCATCCCGATCAATATCCAGCGATGCCATTGACCCGGAGCTTTCATTTAGCGAACTCATGTCTGCCTCCACTCTTATTGTTGTCTGCTTAGAGATGAACCGACAGAACGTGCCGCCGTACTAAGCTTCATTACTTGGGTTTCAGTACTGTTGAGTACCTGAAACTTGATTGATCGAGAAAAAAGAGCCCGTATCAGGTCGACGTGCGGAAATCTCCCACCGCCGCGTTGAGCGCGCCGCCCACCTGTTTGAGCCCGCGCACCGACTCTTCCAGCAGCCCGCTGGCAGCGCTGCTCTGCTCCGAAACCGCCCGTACCCGCTCCATGCTTTTGCCCACCTGCTCCGCCACCGCGCTCTGCTGCTCGGCCGCCGCGGCAATCTGTTGACTCATCTGTTCCACGGTCGACACTGCCGCGGCGATTTCCTGCAGCGCCTGGGAGGCCTGCGCGGCAAGCACTACGCTTTCGCCGGTCAACACCTGGCTGCCCTGCAGGCGACTGTCCGCCTGCTCGGCGACGGCGCGCAGTTGCTGGATGATGGTGGCGATGCTGTCGGTGGAGGCCTGGGTACGCCGCGCGAGGTTGCGTACCTCGTCGGCCACCACCGCGAAGCCACGACCGTTTTCGCCGGCACGTGCCGCTTCAATCGCCGCATTCAGGGCCAGCAGATTGGTCTGTTCGGCCAGGGCCTTGATCACATCGAGCACCTTGCCGATGGCCGTGCTCTCAGTGAGCAGCAAGCCCATGGCCTCGGAACACCCACTCATTTCTTCGGCCAGGTGACCGATCTTGGTGGTCGCCTGTCGTACCAGATCCTCGCCTTTGCGCGCCTGACTATTGGCCTGCTCAACGGCGTTGCGGGTCTGGCTGGTATTGCGCGCGACGTCCTGAGCGGTCGCCGCCATCTGTTGCATGGCGGTGGCCGCCAATTCGGTCTCCTCGCGCTGAGAATCAACACCCTCACGAGTACGCTCCGTCACCTGCACCAACCCATTGGCGGACTGATTCAACTGCCCGACACCCTCGCCAATCCGGCCGATCAGCCCACGCAGGCTGGCAAGCATGAGCCCGACGCTGCCGAGCAACTGCCCCAGCTCATCACGGCGTCCCGCAGCATCGATCTGGGCGCTGAGATCGCCCGAAGCCACGCGCCGGGTCAGCTCAACCGCCTGACGCAATGGCTGCAGGATCAAGTGGCGAATCAACAGGCTGGCGCCAATGCCAAAGCTGAGGGCCAGCAGCACAATCCCCCCGAGCAGGCGCGATACCCGCTGACTCATCACCTGCGAGGCCTGCACCTGGGCATCGCGGGCCGCGACAAGCAGTGCGCTGACCTTGTCCGCGGTGACATTCATCGCGGCCTGGCTATCGCTGGCCTGATCACGACTGGCGGCGTAGCCGTTGAATGCATCGCGGTATTCATCCAACGCCGTACGCGCCTGGGTCAACGACTCCCGCTCAGAACCTTCGAGACGCAGCTCCAGGTTTTCCATGTAAGAGCGCAGCTCGATAACCCGCGCCTCCCAGGCATTGCGCACTTCGGAACTGCCTTGCAGCGTGAAATAGAGTTCGCTGTCACGCAGGTTTGCCAACTTGTCACGCAGCGTGGAGGCTTGCTCAAGCTGCAGCATGCGCACTGAGTCAGCGGGCTGAGTCCGCGAGGCCAACAGGTTGACCGCGTCGAGCTGATCGAGCATGACCACGGTGAATCGCTCGCCAACCACTTGGGCCAATTGCTGCATGCGCAGGCGAGCCTGGCGGGCATCACGCTGGGCTTGAGCGTAACGCTCGAACTGGGCGAGATAGATTTTTGCCGCGTTTGTGGAATCGCCCTGCCCGCCCTGGGATGTTTCCAGCAACAAGACAAGCTCACCGGTGATACCGGCAACCTTGTGGGCCTCCTCCTCAGCCAGGTCCAGAGCAAACGCCTTTACCGATACCTGCGCTTGCAGCAACAGCGACTCGACAGAGGCGACGTCGTTCATCTTCTCGGCCCGTGCTTCGAGCACGTTGAGCGCGTAGAACGCTGTCGCTGCAACGCCTAGCGTCGATACCAGGACCAAGCCGAAACCCAGTGAAAGCTTGGTGCCCACTGACAGGTTGCCCAGCACACGAGCAATCACAGGGACCGCCCTTTGCTCAATGAAAGAGCGGTGCAAGGCGCAGAGAGATCGTGGCAAATGAAGGCCTGAGTCGCGCTGGGCATATGAATTCTTCTTGTTGTTCTTCGATGTGCGACGTTCTACGTCGCTAGCGTTCAGAGGCTATCGCGGATGCGTGAGGCTCGCCCAATGGTCAATAACGATGCGAGTTAGCTGAAAAGCTGATAGTGCTGGAGGATGCTGCTGAGCCGCCGCCTTGCACGTGCGGCTCACTGACCAGGAATGGGAGGCCCGGTCCGGTTTCAATCAGTCAATCTTGCATCAGAAGAACAACGTAATGCCGACTTGCATGTTAAGTGCGTCTTTGACATCTGGACTGAATGAGGGGTGTTCGACATAACTAAGCCCCGTGCGTAAGTACGTGCCGGCAGCAAGGCGCATGTTGTAAGCAAGCGTTGTGGACTTTGAGTCGTCGGCGTTCGACACATTAAGCTTGTCGAGCTTGGCGTTGGCATCATCGCTGTAGCTGGTGTAACCGTACTCCAGCGTCAACATGTCGAACGGGCGCGAGTCCAATGGCCCTTTTGCGAACACGCGAAGCCCGTAATACAGGTCAAACAAATTGCGGTCTTCGGGTGCAGACATCCAGGTAAAGCCGGCATACAGACCGCGCGAGGCGATGGCGCTGTTGAACTGGTAGAACTGGTAATCGCCAAGCACGTAGCCCGCGTAGTTGTCATCACTGCGCTCGTTACTCAGGAACTGGGTATAGTCCGACCGGTTGTAGATATAACCGGCACGTAGCCATGCATACGGGGTGCCCGGGGTCGCATTACGTTTAAATCCGAGCTCATCAATGTACAGCGCGCCGGCATGATCGACGTGAAGGTCAAGCTCACCCAGATGGCGGTCAATTTCCGCACCCATGCCGTCAGGACTGATGCTGCGTTGCACACCGAACTTGTTGTAGAAGTTGCCGAGGTTCAAGGTCACATTGGCGGCTGGGCTGGAAATGGGCGCGTGACTCAAGCCAACCTGATAGGGGATAAGCGCCTGCAGACCCTGGGTGCCACCCACTAGCGTTCCGCCAGTGAACGGACCGATGTATTCCAGATCGTTGGGGAAGACACCGATTTTGAGTTCGACGGTCTTATCCCAAAGACTCTGGTAGTAAGTAATACGCGTGTAGCTGAATTTCGATGACGGATTCACTTCATCCCAGCTGGAGTAATAACTTCCCACCCCAAAGATAAATTGGCCATTCTTCAGGCCGACTTGCCCCAGGTCATAGGTCAATCCTGCCACCAGGTTCGACGAATAAGTGGGACGCTCGCCGCTATAGGCTTGCGGGTTGTGCCGGTCGTGATCCAGGTAATTATTGGTAAAGTTGGACATGTTCAAAATGTTGAAGCCGATTCCGTGATCAGCGAGATCGCTACGCAATCCACCTGCGTCGCCGAGGATACTTTCGGACGGTGGTGGCAACTCAGTCAGTTGGCCATGTTCAACCAGAGCATCGATTTTCGCGAATTGCTTTTTACGCTCGAGAATATGGGCGAGCAATTGACTGTCGGGCAGTGATTTTTCCCCGGCCGCCGCGTCAAGCGCCGCAACCGGTAGTTTCAGCTCCGGGGCAACCTGCCCTGCTAAATATTGCTGAGTCGGTGTTGTTTCAGCACGAGCATTCAGCGTGTGAGCTGCCCATATTGCCAGGGATGCCGCCAGCGTAATCCGTATAAACTCAGGCGCACGCCTACGGATTCGGTTAATCCCGATTGAGTTGGGCCGCATACTATTACCTTATTATTTTTGTTGTATTCAGAAGACTACGTTGTAGAACCACACTATGTCGCGTTGGCCGCGGAGGAAATCCAGGCCTGTTGCGGCGACTTGGCGGACATGCACAACAAGCCGAACGCAAGAATCGGCAGTGCCGGAAAGAGCATCAAGCCCAGGCTGTAGGAGCCGCTTTTATCGAAAACCATGCCCAATACGATAGGTCCGATAATGGCTCCCAGAAGGGTGACCGAAAAGGCGCTGCCAAAGATCCGCGCGTAGGCCAGTCGGCCAAATCGACGGGCAATCAGGTAACCCAGAATATCGATCTCGGCCCCCTGAGTGGCGCCGATCAGAAAGCTGGCAGCCAGCGCCCAGTTCGGCCCCTCAATCAGCATCAGGAAACCGACAAGCTGGCAGGCGAGAAAAATCCCGGCCACGGTGCGGGTGTGCAGATGATCCAGCAAGGCACCGCCGAACAGTCGCCCCACCAGTGAGCCGACAGAACCCGCCGCAACGATGCCGGCAATCTGAGCGGCGGATACGCCCCAATCCGACAGCATCGCTGGCAGGTGAAAGCTTGCGCCGACAGCGCCAAAAAGCACCAGTATAAATGCCAGCGAATACAACCAGAAATCCCGCGTCGCCATGGCACTACGCAGGGTCAGGCCGTCCTGACCAGATTGCGTTTTCTCACTGCGGCGTTCTGCCTCGGGCATCGTCCCTTTATTGTCACGGACAAACACGGCGAGATTGACCAGGCCAATGACCAGAGCAATTGCCCCAGCCACCACAAAAGCCTCCCGCCAGCCGTGCAGTACGATGTTTTGCGAAATGAGATAGGAAAACCCGCCAGTGCCGACCGCGAGTCCCGAGGAGGTAATGGCGAAGGCAAGCCCCAAGTGCTTGTCGAACCAGCGCTGAGTCAAATACAGGAAGGCTGGATAACTCGCCAGATTGCCAAAGGCCACACTCAACGCGGTGATCGCGACAAAAGCGCCGAAGGAGTGTGTAAGCGACAGGCACATGTAACTGCCACACCCCAACACCGTGCCGACCAGCGCGACCCGGCGTGCGCCAAAGCGATCTACGAGGAAGCCGGCCAGCGGCATCACCAGCGCGTTACAGATGGCTGCGGCGGAAATGATGATGGAGAAATCGGTACGGGACCAACCGAACTCGCCGGTGACCGACTTCATGAACAGGCCCAGCGGGATCAGCAGAATGGCGGGCGGCGCAATGCTCATCCCGAGAAAGCATCCAACAAGTACAGACCAGCGTTTCATGTCTTGCGTCCTTATTATTGTATTGGCACACGAACGAGCGTTTGGAGCATGCAGGCCGATTAGCCGTTTTTCACGAGCCTACGTCCCGCCGGCGATTATATCAACAGCAGTTGAGATGATTAGACGAAGGGCCGATCACAAGAAGGCAACGAAAGCGACCACACGGCGGTGTGGTCTCCGCTCTCGAGCAGGCGCTGGACGAGATGATGGCTATCTGGATCGGGGGGACGGGGCTTGTCGGCACTACAGTGATGCCAACAAGCACTGCCTGATCTACGAGACGCGGCCGGATATCTGCCGGGTGGACCGGCAGTACCGGATGCACTATGCGCAGCGATTCAGCTGGGAGGCGTTCGTGGAAGTGAATGTCGAGGTTTGTCGGCTACTGCAAAGTCAGGAGGACGGATAGTTCGCCACAGATCGCTTAGACGTGCTGAAAATCCGGGTCGCTTACAGCCCTTCGCGACAGGCAGCAATCGACCCAGGCTGTGTGAAAACGCCAGTGATTGTCTAACCTTCCGATCGTCTAGATCGTATCGGGGGCGATCATGAAGCGACTCATTGAAGGTGAGGCTCGGACGCAAGTCACGTTGCTGCCTGAGTGCTTGGATGATTACGTAGCTGAAGAAAATCAAGTGCGAGTGGTCGATGTTTTCGTCGATGAACTCGACCTGGGCGCACTTGGTTTTGAGGGCGTCGATCCTGCCGCAACTGGGCGTCCGGCCTATCACCCAGCGGTGTTGCTGAAGATCTATATCTACGGCTATCTCAATCGGATTCATTCCAGCCGCCGGCTTGAGCGTGAGGCCGAGCGCAACGTCGAGTTGATGTGGCTAGTCGACGCGATGCAGGTTCGGCTAGCGAAATCAGTTGAGCGATCGTCGACACGGTTGGAACCTCGTTTTAGTATGAATTTGAAGCCTCTTACCGTTACCTAACCGTTTATTTTCCTGTTAAGTCCCGGTATTAAAATCATTGCGTCACGACAGTGACGAGGGTGGAAAATGAAAAGTTCGACGACCAACAGCCCACCGAACAACGAGCAGGCGCGGGAGTTCGCAGCTGGGATCAAGCGGCTTGAGCAAGCAATTGAGCGAGAGCGTTGGAGTTCTGGCTGCATCGAGAACGCAACCAAGGTCTACGAGCTGCCTGAATACAACGAGCTATTGGAGCAGGCCTATGACAGAGGGTTTGTAGGAAGCGACCAATCGGCCGATGGTTTTGACTTCGAAGCCATCAACGCCAGGCCGGAGAAGCAGCTGGATGGCCTGCCGATGGCCGAAATCCGGCGGTTCGTACATGCGCTCTACCGGTGCGAGCGACATAACCACGGCTGGAGCAGCTTGGTGCTGCTCGCCGTGCAATCGGGAGCTCTAGGAATGATCGCCCTGCGCCTCACGAAGGGGCGTTAGTGAGGCAGATCAAAATCTACTCTTTCTTGCTTGTACAGGGATGCTGTTGCTTCCCCAAAAATACCTGGATTTGCTTGGGTGACTTTTATGAAATGGACTCCATAGCACTCCAGACCCAGATAGGAAATGGTCAGGTCTATAGATTCGGAAATTTGGAAAACGAATTTACTCGCGACATTCAATTCTGCGCCAAAGAATGTGATGACATTTCTGAGCTCCAAAAAGATCTAATAAATCAAAGCCTTGCCCCGGCAAAAAAAACTACCGCTTAATTAAATACTCCTTTCCCATGGAATTCTCCCGCTCAATAAAACCGCATGTCGGATTGTGTAGAATCACTCATGCTCGTACATCGCTAGCACTAACTAAAAGCACGACACGCTCTCTTTACGCTCGCGGTTGAGATACCGAAGTGTGCAGCCGTCACAGCGATACTAGCTGCGCTACTCTTGCGCCAAGCGGCAACCGTGGCGTCGTCAATGGTCTTCTCTCGACCCAGCGCCTTACCCTCGGATTTTGCCCGCTGAATGCCGGCCATCTGCCGGGCTTTGATGTTGGAGCGCTCCAACTCGGCGACAGCCGCCAGCATAGTCAGCATGGCTTTACCGATTGGTGTTGAAAGGTCGAACCCCTCGCGCAGGCTAATAATCGCAACACCCTTCGACCGTAGCGCCTGGACGGTGGCCAGCACGTCTAGCGTATCGCGACCCAGGCGATCGACAGCACCGACAATCAGGGTGTCGCCGTCGCGCACGTAGCTGAGTAGTTTGGCGAACCCTTGCCGCTCAGCAGTCCTCACCGCACCAGACACGCCATCGTCCTCAAACCACACCTCAACTTTGTGCAGTTGCTCAATGCTGTGACGCTGAGCCTCGACGCTCTGATCACCAGTGCTAACCCTAACGTACCCGATGACCGCCATGCTGCGCCCTTCCCTAGCTCATAATATATAGCTCACAAGGTACGGCATAGCTCAAATTCAATCAACACCTTTGAGCCAACCACATTGCATCATATGGTCCATGGGTCGTAGGGTGTACCTTTTGAGCTAGATAATTGCCCAGACTTGTCCATTCATTTGCATTCGACCTGACCAGCCATTTGCATAAAATTTGACCACCACGCTTCGTGGCCGTGACCGGCAGAGAACGGCCGATTCTGTTGAAAAAGTCGGACGCGGTTTTCTCGGCAGAAAAGTAAGCGCATGAGATTGAAATCTTGAATCGCCTCACAGGCATTCGGAATCAGATTTCACGTAGCAATGCGCAAACCAGGCCTCTTCACCGATCAGATTCCTGGCAATTTGAAAAAACCGACTTTTTCAACAGAGTCGGCCAAAAGCAGTCGTTCGGAGACTCTGCGAAACGTAGGGGGATTGACACCCGCGGGGGAGAGTCCAACGGATGTCCGAAGGTAACTATTCAAGAGCTTTGATAGGCGGGTCTTGATAAGTTTCGTCTATATCAATGCCTGCGGCACGTGCCTTTTCTTCAAGTGCTAATCTTGCCGCATGATAACCCTCCAGTCTCTTAGGCAGGAGTTCTTTCCAGTGAGATCTTTCTTTCTCATCGGTGATGCCAGACAGCCAGAACTCCTTCTCTGATTGGAATTCTAGAATTATCAAATAAGTTGCTTTTGCGGTTGGTGCTTCTTCATCATTTTGCTTCCAGGCTTTCAGATGAAGGTAGGCGCCAGTATTGTAAAAGTACCAATTATACATAGGGCCTATCTGAAGCCAACGTTTCAGGTCAACTTGATAGTCTGGGTCGAGCCAAGGATGGCTGCTGACAGACTGCCCAAGTACACTGTCAGGACTATTGATTTTATTAGCTTGAGATCCAGATATTCTCGGATCTTCTGGCAAGAAAAAATGAGACCAGCCGGCGTCTTTTATTTTGTCGACGAGGTTGAATATTAACTCTCTATATTCTTCATGAGTGCTCCCCTTCGGTAGGCCGCGAAGTATTACGTTCAATGTTTCGATGTTTTCTGATTTTTTTTTATCAACTACAATTGAGGTGTTTACAGCCTGCTCAAGAGTTAAGGCGCGCTCGTTAACGGTTACGTTCAGAGTTGGTAGATTCTTGTCATTTGCCGATTTTTGTATCTTGTACCAGCAAACATCCACTTGGCTCAAGCAGCTTTCAGTGAAGGGGGTAGGAGAGGTAGTAGTTGTATTTTTTAGCGGGGCAAGAAATTTTACTTCAATTGTTTGAGATTGGTTTGTCATAGAAGGGTGCTCTAGCGCGCTTTGGCTTTCATTGCAGCCAGCGAGAATAAAAAATATAGTAAGGAGAAATACTTTCATTGCTGGTTAGACCATGTGGAGATCGTTCTTATCTCTCCTTCCATATAATCTTTCTCGGCTCCCATTAAATGGTGGTACTGCATAGCAATATCTGTGATGAATACCATTCTATCTGTTTCATCGTAGAGGTCGCCATTTTCCATCTGAACTCTCAGCTCCGGTTGTTTCACGTCGCAGGCCGTACTGAACGCAGCCACTCTCACAGGAACAAATGGTGCCCACTCGAAACCGGCTTGCATCTTCAGTGTCGCTCGAAAGGGCTTGCTTTCGTAAATTAAAGGCTGAAGGATTTTACGCTGTTCATGATTGGCTATCGCCATTAGTGAAACAAATTGCATTTCGCCTCTTGCCTTGCCAGCTGGCAATTTCTCCGTTTTCTGAATGGCAATAAATCCTGACTTAATGTCTTCAGTAACCTGCAAGTTATTCAATATAGGCAACGCATCATCCGCCCAAGGCAAACTATCAATGTTGGTCTGTATCTGCCCCTCACAACTACGCGCATCACGCTCCGGCGCGCACTCATCGAACTGTTCCGGGTATTTGCTGTAAAACCAGTGCCAGACAAAAATATCCTGGAATAGCCAGAAGTTGCCCTTGCCCAAGGAGTTTTTGCCAATACGCAACGGCGGTTGCACGATGGGCGGCGTCAGTATCAGATAAGGATCATTGGGAATAAAGTCCAGGCCGCATTTGACTTGTTTGCTGGCAAACGCCGCCAATCCCATCCAGTAAAACCGGCCCTTGAGTTCGGGCTTCCCGTCTTCGCCCTGCTCCAGGTAGAAACCCCCATAGGCAGCGGCAATCCGTGCGGCGCGGGCGCTGAAGTCGGAAATCAGCTCGTATTTGCTCGAAGCCGATGAGCGCTTTTTGCTTAAACGGCGTATGGCTTCTTCTTGTCCCATGGCCCACAACTTGTCACAACCCAGGACAACTTCGTGGACGGAGCAGGCTTTATCATTAGTCTTGAAGGTGGTAATCGGTTGAGCGCTCATTTCTTTCTGCTCGCCTCATAGTCATCAGCCCCGGAAGGCACAATCAGTTCATCCCAAACCAGATGGGCCTTTACCGGCTCTTCGAGGTCGGTTTGCACGCGAGGATGAAGGCCGCTGGCATCGCTTTTTGATATTTGAGGGGCTGTTTCGGAGGGCACGATCAGGGCCGTTTTGACGGATTTGACAGGTTGCCCACGGCGAGTGACGAACTTGAGCTGTTCGTCATAGCGTTCGCTGACTTTCGATTTGAGCAAGCCACCTGCCCGAGCTTGATCCACGATGACAGGAATAAGCGGTGCAAGTATACCAATCGCCGTGCCAGCACCTGGAGCACCGCCCGAGTTGGTCTTGACCTGCGCCCCACTGATCGTTACGCCCCCGGCATCAACTTTAATAAAACTCCCACCAGCCTTGGCCGTCAGCTCCATGCCGCCCTCAACCACAACCTTTTCCCCGGCGTTGTAGTGGATCTCTGTCCCAGCCTCAACAAACTGCGCCGTCCCCACCTTCACATGCTGAGTAACGGTAACTGTCAGGTGATCATTAGCCCGGGTCTCAGTCTTGCGATCTAGATGAGTGATTCGATGCTCTTCAACCTTGAACTCGCTTAAAACATTGGCCTCAACGGTGTCATGCCGTTCATTACCAATGCGAACTTTCTGGTCGTGCTCGATGTTTTCATCCCAATCGCGCTGGGCGTGCAGGTAGATCTGTTCTGCGCCTTTTTTGTCTTCGACACGAAACTCGTTGTAGCCCTTGCCGCCCGGAGAGCTGAGCGTCTTGAAGGTGCTTCGGGTTTTGTTTGCTGGTAGGTCGTAGGGAACGACGTTTTCCTTGTGATACAGGCAGCCAGTAATCAGTGGTTGGTCCGGGTCGCCTTCCATAAAGGACACCAGCACCTCCATGCCGATGCGCGGGATGGCGATACCGCCGTAGGCGTTGCCGGCCCAGCCGGTGGCGACGCGTAGCCAGCAGGTGGTGTTATCGTCGCCTTGGCCTTCGCGGTCCCAGAAAAACTGCACTTTGACGCGACCGTACTGGTCGCAGTGGATTTCTTCGCCCTTTGGCCCCGTTACGATGGCGGTCTGGCTGCCCATCACCTTGGTTTTTGGGTGTTCCAAGGCTGGGCGGTAATGGGCATCCCATGGCGTGGCGAGGAAGCGGTTGCGGTAGCCCTGGTGGAAGTCGTCTTTGTTATCGGTAACGTCGCTGGTGGTGTTTTCGCCCAGCACTTGCGGCTGTTTGCCTTCGTGAATGACTTCCAGCAATAGCCACAGGTCGTTCCACTCGGCGCACGGGTGTTCTGCCAGCGTGAGGAAGTGGCCGCTGGCAAGGCTTGGCTCGTCGCTTTTGCCTTCAACCAGCGTGTAGTCGGCGCGATGGCGTTCCAGGGCGCGAGTCGCCAGCTGTTTGCCGCGTTCGCGGTCGGTGAAGCGGCCGGGGTAGTCGTAGTCTTCGAGGTCCGGGGCGAACGCGCTTTTGGCGGCGCCTTCGGGCAGCAGGCGCGGTTTTTCGAAGTCGTAATCACGGCGGCTGACGCGGGTGGTACGGGTTTCCAGGCGCAGGTTGAAGCGCTTGATTACCGGTTTCTCGGCGGCCATGCCGGAGTCTTGCTGGTAGCTCACCGGCGCCAGTTTGCGGAACACCGTCTGGTCATCACCGAACACCAGTTTGTGGCCGCTGGCGCTGTGCTGGAAGTGGAAGTGAATGCCTTCTTCTTCGCACAGGCGCTGGATGAAATGCAGGTCCGATTCGTTGTACTGCACACAGTAATCGCGTTCCGGGTAGGTCGCGCCGAGCTGGAAACTGTAGGCGTCGGCCAGAATGCCGCGTGCCTCCAGGACCTGAGCGATGATCTTCGGCACAGTGAGGTGCTGGAAAATCTGCTGGTCATGGTTGTGCCGCAGGTAGGCCAGTTGCGGGACGAGGCTGATGCTGTAGCGGGTCAGGTTTTTGCCGGAATCCCCTTGCTCGCTGCGGTACACCAGGCCGTGGATCATGCCTTTGCCGGTGGCGCCAAAGGACAGGCGGCCGGGTTTGTGCAGCAACTTTTCGAGCTTGAGGTCGGGGCGGCTGCTGACCAGTTCGATGTCGAAACAGAACGGCTGATTGAGGGCTTCACGACCGACGAAACTGAGTACCTGAAGGTCGGTGGAAACGCCTTCCAGCGTGAGAGAAATATGGATTGCGTTTGCGTCCAGCATGCCTTGAATTCCGTCCTTCGAATAAGCAGGGGGCGGATGGTGCAGGAATACAGCAAGGCCTTCAAGGTGATATCAATAGCGGACTGCGCAGTGAGTCCAGTAATTGGGGCTCGCCGTCCATCGAGACAGGCAGAAATCGGCCAAAAGCTGTCACTCACTCACTCACTCACTCACTCACTCACTCACTAACAAGCAATGACAAGCATCGTTGTTTGTATTAGGCAGTCAGATACGTCCTAACCGCTTGATAAAGTGCATCCAGCGTCCACGGCTTACGCAGGAAAAAAGAGTGAGGAGGTATCATCCCATCAGGTATTGATCTATCGCCTGATGTGAGGATGACTGGCAATAAAGGCCAACGCGACCAGATCACTTGAGCCAATTCCAGTCCATCCATACTGCCCGGCATGCAGATGTCAGTCATTACTAAGACTATTGAAGACGAGCCTTCCAGCTTGGAAAGAGCATCATCTGCTGATGCGCAACCAATCACAGAGATACCTAGCAGTGAAATCGCGTCTCCTGTCAGTGAACGTAATATTTCATCATCTTCTACGACGAGCACTGTGGGAGACATGGTTAAGACTCCTAAACCTTCACCATTAGTGTTGTCACGGAAAGTAATCGTTTCGGACACCTGACGAGCGGTATTTCGCGCCGGATCTATTGCCGATCTTCGGCATTCCGCTAGCCTGATTCTATCGACCAAATTTTTCTGGCTGGTGCCTTCATCATCAATAGGACGCTCGATAGGATTGCCATGCGACTTTCAGATTTCATCCTCCAAAACCAAGAGTCTATTCTGCAAGCGTGGGAGGAATTCGCCAGGTCTGTAGATACTCCGATGCCCGCCATGGGGCCGCTAGGTCTCAGAGACCATGCCGAGTACATTTTGAGGAGTGTGGCACTCGATATGTGCACCTCTCAATCCCCTCAAGAACAGATCGACAAATCCCATGGGCTAGGGCCTGTAACGGAGGATGAATCGGCCGCTCAAAGTCATGCCATTACGCGCCTCATGGCGGGGTTCACCCTAGATCAAATGGTTTCAGAATATCGCGCCCTCAGGTCGAGCG
The DNA here is from genome assembly GCF_029963765.1 of Pseudomonas sp. UYIF39. Lineage (GTDB taxonomy): Bacteria > Pseudomonadota > Gammaproteobacteria > Pseudomonadales > Pseudomonadaceae > Aquipseudomonas. The sequence continues at coordinate 37,124 of NZ_JALBYU010000013.1, read as the reverse complement.
TACTCAGGCTCTGGCTGACCCAAGGATATTCAGGGGAAGACCATCAAATTGAGGACATGATCAGATTCAACGAGGCAATCGATCAGGCGCTTGTCGAGTCCATAGCAGCGTATGGACAAGCGGTGGAGATGACTCGAAAAACAGTCTTGGGAGTGCTAGGACACGACCTTCGCACACCATTGGGTGCTGTGACGCTGGGTGCCGATTTGCTGAGGCAAACGGAAGAGTTGGGCGCTCGTGGACAAAGAATAATTGCGCAAATTACTACCAGCGCTCAAAGCGCCAACCAGATGGTGAATGACCTGCTTGACCTGGCACGCTGCAACCTGGGAACTGGAATCCCGGTACGACCGGAAAAAACTGACCTGACGTCTGTTTGTCAGTCAGTCGTGGATGAGCTCACCACCGCGCACCCAAAAGCACAAATCATTTTCACCGACTCGGGAACGGTAACCGGCCAGTACGACCCATCACGCATGGCACAGGCTTTCTCGAATCTCATTGGCAACGCCGTGCGACACGGCAAAGCTCAGAGTCCAATTAAAGTCACCCTGAGCGGGGATGGCACCACCGCCTGCTTTGGCGTGCATAATTACGGAGAGCCTACTCCTCCCAACGCACTCGCCTCTCTCTTTAATCCGAACAGGCGTTTCTCCAAGTACTCCGAGGGAGAACAAGGAGCATCGTCTGGCCTCGGGCTGGGATTATTCATAGCGGCTCAGATTGTCGAGGGCCATGGAGGAAAGATAGAGGTCGAGTCGACGCTGGAGCAGGGCACAACTTTCCGTGTGAATTTGCCCATTCGCTAATATCCATGGTTCGGACGTTCAAGTACCGCCGAATCTGTAGAGCTCATGGTGAATGGCTGTTATGGGTCGACTTTTGTCTGTCGCGACCGGCGATACCCGACCCATAGCGGACGGTGCATGGAGCAATGGCAAATGAGTAGCTATGCTCGTTTGATGCCTCAATGGATCGAGCAGAATGGGTGTGTAGCACTTCGGCGGTCCACTCGACTGTCACAGTGTCTGGCCTCATCAGGGGTAGATGAGAGGACAAGGTATGTAATTCACACATACAGTTAGCCCACTGAAAGGGACGGCTTAGCAATGTCGACAACAATCGAATCTACTGTTTTGCCACACTGTTCAATTTGCCAGGGCGGTATGCGGCATTTATTTAAAACGAACGATTACCGGCGTCCGAATCACTCAGCGATTTATGCTGTCGTATGGTGCATGCGTTGCATGTATGGAAAAATCGCTGCCGAATTTGTTCCAGAGCAAGTCGCTCGGTTCTACGATATTGAGTATTACACTCATGGCGCTCCTAATACTTCAACGAGCCCGCACAGCTTTTTAGAACGTGTCCGAAACCATGCCGCCTGGCGATTCGACAAGGGCTGTGGCTTTTCACCCGCAGAGGTCGGTCGGTCAGGGCGATTGCTTGATATAGGCTGTGGAAGCGGAAGCAATATGTCGAAACTGAAAGCTGCGGGATTTAACGTCGTTGGAGTAGAACCAGATCCCAATGCTCGCCATGTAGCCGCTCAGTTTGGTGCCGTTTATTCAGGGACAGCTGAGGCGCCACCTGTAGAGGTTGGCGGCGAATACGATTACGTCCTTTTGTCACACGTCCTTGAACACACCATTTCGCCCACAAAGGCGCTGGAGCGTGCTCACGGTTTACTGTCCAAAGGAGGTAAGTTAATTGTTGAAGTTCCAAATTGTGAAGCTGCCGGGTTCAAAGAATTTGGACCCGCTTGGCCGTGGGCGGATGTCCCTAGGCATCTACATTTTTTTTCGCAGAATTCGCTCACGAAATTTCTTGAGGCGGCCGGATTTCAAATATCAACAGTGCTTTGGACTGGATTTACGCGACAATTTAGTTCGTCGTGGATACATGACATGGACGCTATCCATAAGGCGGTCCAGAATCCAGAATATTCAAGCTCGTGGTTGAAGAGACAAAGCTGGGGCCTTTTATTGCGAACCGCTATCGCGTCTTCGAACTACAAATACGATTCGGTTCGAATACATGCTTTAAAGGTTTGATGATCTCTGGATCGGAGACAGTAAATAATCTCATAGGGAGTGTGCCTACGCAGCGGGCTAATAAGCCAATCAACAGGACTCCCAGCATGCTTACTCTGGCGTGATTGGACACTGACTAAAATTGGATAATGTCCGCTTTTGGCCGATTTCTGCCTGTCGCCAACGTCAGCTGTGGGTTGTTTTTTGCCTGTCGCGAAGGACGGCAACCAGCCCAGCGTGTGTAAAACGCTGATGGCCACATCGTCTTGGATCATTGAAGTTCGTTGCTGTCAGCTGCGCTCGATCACAATGGTGTGGTCCTGCTCGCCATTATCCAGACCCCAGGCCAAGCGCTCGGCTCGTTGTTTGATAGCGAGCGTCTGGGCCACTCGCCAGGCCAGCCGAGCTCCGTTATCACTCCTGGATCGAACCGCCTCGCTTAGTAGGCCGTCCACGACTTTAAGCTGATTTCGGTGCGCCACGAGCAACTGAGCACGATCATCGGCAGCTATATCCTCCCGTGCCTCTGCCATGGCAGCTGGGCGATCCTCAGCCGGCACCTGGGCGGCCTCCAACTCCGCTGCAGCCTTTGTCATGCGGTCGGCGATCCCATGGGCTCGCTCGGTCAACTTCGGCCCGCCAGCCTTCTTCCAACCGCCATCAGCAGCGCTCCAGCGCTTCATCGTGCGTTCACTGCAATCGACTTGGGCCGCTATCTCTGCCAGTGTCATTGGTGTCGTTACGTAAAGAGTCCGTGCGGCCTCGCGGCGGATCTGGATTGGCTGGGTTGGGTCAGACGTTTCGGCGGTCATGGCTACGGCCTCGCGGGCCTATGGTGGGTGTCCAACGATCGTAGCGTCACGCCAGGGAACGCTGGCACCTTGTCACCCGAAAAACTTCTGTGGAGGGGGCCGCTGGTGTCCATATGGCTGGCATCAGCGCGAAAATTGTCTCCCCACCTGGGCTGCGGGTTTCACTTGCCTCAAGCTCAAAAGTGACGCTAGTGACGCTTCCCGCCCTGTTTTGACAAACTTTTACAAGGAGCCCTCTCTAGGAAGACTTTTCCAAAACAGCCCAACTTGCGTCACTTGCGTCACTTGCGCGCTGACATCGCGTTGCTTACAGGGGAGAGGAAAGCATCAGCCCCCTGTAGACGTTCCCTTTATTGGTGTGTCGAGCCTTGAAGCCGCGCTCCCCTAGCTGACGGCCGAACGCCTGCCGACTGGACGGCCTCAGATTGCAGTCCGACATCCATTCTCGATAAGCGTCGAACAGTTCCTGGCTGGTGCACTCGTGAACCGGGCCTTCAGTAGTGGATTCAGCGAGGAATTCACCGAGGATATCCTGCTCAGCCGCATACTGTTTGCTCGCGTCGTTCATAACCTTGGGCAGGGAGCTCAAACCCTCGCGCTGCCAATCCAAGCAACCCTCCATAGCCCACGCTAGGATGTGCGGCAACTCGGCGGCAAGCTTCTCTGGCAGTGCTGTGTCCTTTTCCTCGTCGCTGAACTTACGCTGAAAAGGCAATAGACGAACTCGACGCCAGATGGCGTGGTCGGTACCGCTGATCCGCGGCCGATAGTTGCCGGCGATGAACAGTTTACCAACCGGTTCAAACGAGAAGGTGTCACGGTAGAGGTGGCGTGCGTTCTGCGTGTCGCCACCAGTCCAACCCTTCAAAAACTCCTCGTCGAAGACGGATCCGGCAGATGTTTCACTGGAAAGCAGAAGGCGAGCACCTGCTAAGGCGGCAACATCCGGACTTGCGTCACTCGCGCCGCGCCTCTGCTCCATCAGAGTCGTCGAAGCTACTGTCCTGGAATACTCCCCAGACAGCTGCTGCAAGGTTTTAATCAACACGCTTTTGCCGTTAGAGCCGCTGCCATGAGCAAAAACAAATATTTGCTCGTTATAGCGCCCTGTCAGGGTGTAGCCGATATAGCGTTTAACCCATGCGATCAGAGCGATATCTCCCATGAAGATCTCGTCGACGAACTTCTTCCAGCCAACTGCCTTGCTGGAGTCGCCTATTTCATTGGGGCCAAGGGAGCGTGTGACATAGTCCTCGCGCCGCGCCTCCCGACATAAGCCTGTCCCCATGTCGAGCACCTTTCGCGCACGATCGAGCCCGACAAGCATCGGATCGCCGTCGATCGTGGAGAGCTGCAGGCGCAGCGCAGTGACGTCCTCAAGAAGCGTTGCCGCATTCTTGATAGTCCTTGCTTTTTGAGACTCGCGAGCCCATCGGAGGAAAAACTGGGCTTGTTCCATCTGGCCTGATCCTTCGTCATAGATGACCCTCGCAAGATCACACACCATTCCACGCAGCCTAGAGCCGTCCATGTCCCACAACCAATTTTCGCCTGACCAGTGCAGCCAGGCTTTCAGTTCTGGAACGAAGCGGATATTGCTGCCATGCGTCGCTACTACGCGGTAGCAATTGCCGACCTCTGTCAGTGGGAACGTGCCAGTAACGCCGTCGCGGGCATCTGCACCAATCGGCATTGCGCTCGCTTTCTGCAATGGATGGCTTGGTAAACCTTGCTGCCCAGTACCGCGTACTGCGACTTCGCCTCTATCAACCGACAACGCAACCTCGTCGATGTAGTCAGGCATCACCATGTCATCAGCAACCGACTCGCGCGCCTCCGCGAAAGGTACGCCACGCTCATCCTGAGAAACGTCGCCGTTCCTAATTATCTCTTCGAAGATCTCACTGACCGCCTTAGCCCCCATCCATATCACCGCATCGTTGAAGTCGGTCGGCCCCGACCATTTGCCATCAGCATCCTGCTTGCCATCGGCATAGGCGAACGGCGGCAGTGCAACAAGTCCAGCGACAGACTTGGCCGCCGCTTTGGCATGCGTTAGCCCTGGGTTGGCGACGGGCGCAGTGGTCCACTGATCGTTATCAGCGGCAAACAGGATAATCGCGTCAGGCTTGCTTTCGCGGATCGCTTCACCGACAGCCAGCAGGTTGCTGGTGTCAAACGCCACCAGGACCAAATGATTGGTCACTTCATGGATGCTGGCACCAGTAGCGTAGCCTTCGCAGATGATGAACACCGGCCGGCCTTCGAACTTCTGCGGCTTGCCAATCGCGTGGAACAGCCCGCGCTTAGCGCCGTCCTTTAGATAGTCCTTGTCGCGCGCGCCTTCGCCTTTGCCCAGGATCTTGCCGGGGAAAATGCCCTGCAGGCTGTGCACCGCGCGCGTCTTGTCGCACAGCGGTACATACAGCGCCTTTTGGGTCAGGGGCCAGACTTCGCCAGTGTCTTTATTGATCATTTCCCACACGCCCATGCGCAGGCCGTGGGCTTTGACGCCCTTGCGAACCAGGTACGGGTGATTGTCTGGGGCTGGCTGTGCTGCGTTCCAGAGTGTCTGGGCGCGCTGAGCTGCATCAGCGTGGCGCTTGTTGGCAGCAGCGGCCTGTTCAGCCTTGCGGCGTGCCCAGTCTTCGCGCTGCGCTTTCAGGTCGGCAGCGGACATCGGTTTCGTGTCGTAGTCGGCACGCCATGAGAATTTACGTTCGCCAAACCGCTTTAAACAGCCGAACTGGCCGGCAGGGCGCTTATCCAGATGAAGAACACCCCAAGCATTTTTGCTGCCGGCTTTGTCGCCAATCGCGTGGTAGCGATGCAGCTTGCCGTCAGCGATGATCTCGTCATCGACGTCAATGCCTTCCGCCTGCATGGATTTCATGAAGTCTTCAATAGCAGTGGCAGCATTAATACTCATATGGACGCCGCCTTGCGAGTGCCGCGACGTGCGTAGAGGCCGACCACATCCAAAAGGTGCATGAGCGTGCTGATCGGAAATGCGCGCCCTGTTACCGTGCAGATCCACACTACTGGCAGACCAGTGTCCAAGCCATCGGAGCGCTTGTCCCTGAGCGCCTTTGTCAGGCCGTATGATGACCCGGCGACTTGAAGGTAATGTCTATCGGAACCAAGAACATCGCAAAGCGCCAGCTTCTGGCCGCCGAAAAATTTGATAACATCACGTAGGAGTTCGCTGTCGGTGCAGCCGAATTCTTCGGGTTCGCGGCGCACACCATCAAGGTTCTGAGCGGTGCAAAAATAATTAATGGTGCTAACGATTGGGGCTAAAATGGCTTGCGCATGTGCATCGACATTGTCACTATGTGCGTCTCGTTTTTGCAGTTTTTTCACTTCGGATGTCTTCGTGGTGGATAGTAAAGAACCCGGCCGGCCAGCCGGGTTTTTTTTGCCTGAAATTATTGTTGGGCGCATTTCGAGCGCTCCTTCAGATATTTTTCCAGCGTTTCCTTTTCCCAGCCCAATGTGCGAGCTGTCAGCTTGATCGGTTTCATGAAGCTACCGGCGGCGACCATGCGCTCTAGCGTTCTTCGAGATACGCCAAGCATCGTGGCGACCTCCTCGGTACGAATAAATTGGTTCATTGCGGATCCTCATGCGGGCTCAATGTCGATTCATCAGCTGTCGCATTTTGTCCGTCACGACGTTCTGCGATGTTGCAATTCAGGCGAGGAACCACCCTGGGAATAACGCCGAGTATTCGGAAAATCCATTTGTTCGTGCTCAAGGTTGGCGCCTTATCGTTCGGTGGTTACTGTTCACTCGTCACCGCAAATTCGCTGATCGGGTTTGGTCGCCCGGATAGACATCGGCGCACGACGCCTTAAAAGCGTTTTTTTTGTGCCCTCCTTATGGCAGATCGTGCGCGGGAGGGCTTCGACCCTGCGTCGCGATGTACTGACAGCACCAGGTCGAACGGGCACCGGATCGATCAGACGATCCATGTAGTGTTTGCCGTTGATGCTGATAGCAAGCAGCACACCATCCCCCGCGCGGTGCTCGACAGCTCCGGTAGCGCGCAGGAAGGTGTAGGTTTCGTTGTGGCAGTCCAGCATTTCGCCCAGCGTGCGGCTGCTGATGACGATGATGCGGCTGCGAAAGACTGCGGAGTGCGAGGGACCGACTTCGCGGGGTTCAAAGCGGAATGGAATGATTTGAGCGGTTTGCATGATAGTCACCATTTGTCTGTTGGGCTAACGCTGTTGCGACCAAGCAATAAAGGCGGCGAGCCGTACGCTGCTTGGTCAACCGGGGACACAGGAACCCGGCTGGGCCGCCAAGGCATTCAGAGTTCGATCCTGAAATGCGCAAGAACGCCAACAGGTTGCAGTTCGTATTGCCGGCCAGCCACGATACGGCCTGTCTCGCGCTCGGTGATCCGGATCCCGCCCATGTTATTTGGCCCAGTGCCAAGACCATCGGCCGATCGCTCCAGCATGCAGCCATACTTTGTAGCTACGTCCACAGCCCGATTCAGAAGCTCAGGCGCCCAGTCTGCATTTTCCTGTTCGGTCAGCAGGCGGTCGTACTCGTCCCAGTCTCCACGAGCTCCCGCATCCACGATCTGTTGGAGTTTGTCGTCGCTCATTTGTCACTCCCGTACAGCGCCAATTTTAGAACGACCTGCGGAGTCAAGATCGTTTGTGCATCCAGGGTGGTGGTGACATTATCACGATGTAGATTGATCAAATTTGATGTGCTCATCTGAATTTCTCATCAGGTGCTGAAGTTAGTAAAAGCTCCTGCCAGGTAGTGCTGCCAGGCTTTTTTGTTTAATGGTTTTTTGAACAGAGTATGCTCGCCCTTTTAGCCATACTTCGGTTATCGAAGGCAAAAAAAATTTCCGCTTAATCAAATACGAGCAATGAGCATCTGACCTTTTAGATCGATTGATCATAAATGATCAATGGCGCCACTGATGGACTAAGATTAATCATCAGAAGTTTGCAAGCTGAGGCTCAACTATCCACGGTTAGTTAAGATGAAGGCGTCGCACTCAGAAACGCTCCAACGCACCCGTCGACCAATGCGAATCGGTGCAGGAAAGGCTTCGACCTTGCTCAAACGCCACCAGGTGGTAGCGCTGACCTGATACCGACCATGGAAAAAAGCAGCGGGACGCCACTCTTCAATTAGTTGTGTTTTCATAAAAGCCCTCTGAGTGACCGAACATCGACGTAAGACAAGAACTGAAGTTAGATAAAACTCCTGCAGGTGCCTTGTGACGTATTCTGTCAGTCACCTTAATCTTTAGTCAAGCACACTACTCGGAGACTACACGCCGTCTTCAACGCACACTTAACCAATGAAAACAGCGATGACTTTTTCGATTGATCAAATATGATCAATGAAAAATCTAAAAAGGCTCACCACAGTGTTGGACCCAACAAAAGTCCAAAAAGGAAACTTTCACACAACCTAAAAACTGCCAGATCAAGATGTATGCGGGCTGTAGGCATACTTAGTAGTTCGGACATGATTTTTTTGAGCATACCTAGCCGCCTCATGAAGGCTAGTTCATGACCAAATCCTTAGAGAGTTCCCGATCACACCAGTCGCCCCATAAAAAAATCCGCTTGATCATATTTGATCAAGCGGACTTCGTAAGAACGGTAGTTATTTTTTTTCAGAAGCCTTGTCTGTGACCAGAATTTTCGAAAGTGCCCGCTCAAACTGTTCAACTGCTCGACGTTTCTCAGGTAGGTAACCTTCTGGGTTATTTCTATAATGTGCCGCTACCACCCCGCTCACACCATGCGACTGAAGCAGATCGCTTAGCCGATCCTCAACACCATTCCGCTGCATAATTTGACTACAGGTCCGGCGTAAATCGCGTGGTCCAAATCTCTCAACTTGCTTGTCATCCAGCTTGCCGTGCTCAGTATCCAACCAAGCTGAAATGGCATGGACTGGGCTACTCACGTTAATTGGAGACCGGCCAGTGGTCGTCCAAGGCCATTTGTGCTTGCCAGTTATTTCTCTAACCTCGGCCAAAATAGCAAGAGCTCGCTCGGTCAACGGGACCAGGTGCACGCGCCGTACCCCTCCCCTCCCTTTTGCGTCGATTAAGCGAAGGGTTCGAGCCTCGAAGTCGTAGCTCTCCCACGGTTCTCGCGTCACTTGATCGACGCGCTGCCCGCCCAGCGCGATGATGAACTGGAAGAGTCGAGCCATGACCGGCCCAACTGTCGATATCTCGGTGATGGTTCCCCAGAAATGTTGCAACTCCTGATCTGTCAGCGTACGAGTACCTGGTGTGGGTACGTACTCCTTGGGTAGGAGAGCAACCGGATTAGACGTCAGTCCGAAAGTTTTGGCGCTTGCGCGAGCGAGCGAATGCTCCGCTTTCAGACCGAAGGCAAATGCCGCATGAAGCCAAGCACGCTGCTTATCTGCAAGCCCTTTTGCACCACGATCCCATGCCTTTCTCAATATTTCCAGCACATGCCCGGGAAGAACATCACGCGCTTTCAGTCCAGATATTGAGGCGCTACGCTCCTGCAGATCGACTTCCAAAAATCGCTCGAACTTCGCCAACTGATCTGCAGATACTTTATCGCGGCGATCCTCAATGTAATCTGCAAAAAGATCCGCTAGTGAGGCCCGAGCAGCCTCGGCATCGGCGCGCTTTTGTTCTGTTATTTTGCTCTGGCGAAGGTGCTCCTCGTAGCGGTCTATATCACCATGCTGGCGGACCTCACCCGATACTCTCGCGACTTCCTCCCGCCAGTAAGCAATGCCTAAATCTCGCCCGCCGACCCCAATATCGAAAAGACCTCCAAGCTTGATTCGCCGTTGAGTGCCCCCAATCCGCATGCCAGGTAGACCTCGACCGCTTCCGCGCTCCTACGCTCTAACAGCAGGCTTCCTGCACCTTTAGGTCCAGCTGGCTCAGAAAGTGTTTTCGCTACGACTTCCTGACCCTGCTTCCTGATCACGCCCGTCTTACGCCAGCCGCGCAGTGCTGTATCGCTGTAACCCATGGCACCATCCATTGTTGAGCAGTTGATAATTGCTCAACACTTTGCTCAACGAATGGATGAAAGTCCAGCGGACATTTTGATATTTCAAGAGCTTACAAGCCTTGCAAGCCCTTTAAAAACAGGGACATTGAATTACCCAGAACGGTCATGAAATATCAGAACAAGTCTCTGTTAATCACTGGGTCCCTGGTTCGAGTCCAGGTCGTGGAGCCAGACAGCAATATCGAAAAGCCCCTGAATCGAAAGGTTCAGGGGCTTTTTTGTGGCCAAAAGATCGCAGCCTCGTTTCACTCGACAGCTCCTACAGAGAATTGCGTTCCACTGTAGGAGCTGTCGAGTGAAACGAGGCTGCGATTTTTTGATCTACCAGCCTTTTAAGCGAATACAACTGTCAGACATGCTCACTGCTTTTGGCATGAGCCGCTCGATGCTCGCTCGACTCATGGCCCGCCTCCACCACTGGAATCTCATTCCCGTCGCAGTCACGCAGTTTGCCTTCGCTGAAATAATCCCCTTCGCGCAACGCTGCCAGATCCTGATAACGCAGAACGCGCTCGGTACCGGCCGCGAACACCGACTGCTGATCGGAGTTACCGGCAGTGAGGTGGTTGAAGGTCAGGTTCAGCACGATGGCCATGATCGCCGAGGAGCTGATGCCCGAGTGGAAGATCGTGGCGAACCAGCTTGGGAAGTGGTCGTAGAAATTCGGCGCAGCGATGGGGATCATGCCGAAGCCGATGGAGGTGGCGACGATGATCAGGTTGACGTTGTTGCGGTAGTCGACCTTGGACAGCGTACGAATGCCGCTGGCCGCCACGGTGCCGAACAGCACGATACCGGCGCCGCCGAGGACAGAAGTCGGTACAGCGGCGATGACGCGCCCCATAAACGGCAGCAAACCGAGGATTACCAGAAACAAACCGCCGGTAGCCACCACGAAGCGGCTCTTGATCCCGGTCACTGCCACCAGCCCGACGTTCTGGGCGAAGGCACTTTGGGTGAAGGAGCCGAAGATCGGCGCGATCATGCTCGACAGCATGTCGGCGCGCAGGCCGTTGCCCAGTCGTTTGGAATCGACCTTGGTGCCGATGATTTCACCCACCGCCAGAATGTCAGCCGAGGTTTCCACCAGGGTCACCATGACCACAATGCACATCGACAGGATCGCGGCGAAGTGGAAGGTCGGCATGCCAAAGTGGAACGGCGTCGGGAAGCCAAACATCGGGCCTTGAGCGACGGACGAGAAATCCGCCATGCCAAGGAACACCGCGATCACCGTGCCGATAACCATGGCCAACAGGATCGACAAACGAGAGATGGTCGCGCTGCCAATCTTGCTCAACAGCAAAACCAGCACCAGCGTCACCGCCGCCAGACCGATGTTCGCCATGCTGCCGAAGTCCGGGGCATGGCTGTTGCCGCCCATGGCCCAGCGTGCAGCCACTGGCATCAGCGTCAGGCCGATGGTGGTGATCACAATGCCCGTGACCAGCGGCGGGAAAAACTTGGTGATTCGCGAGAACACCGGCGTGATCAGCAGGCCGATCAACGACGCGGCAATCACCGCCCCGAGAATCGATTGAAACCCGCCCTCCCCGCCACTGCTGACAATCGCCACCATCGTCGCGACACCAGAGAACGACACGCCCTGTACCAGCGGCAATTGGCAGCCGAAAAACGGTAAGCCCAGGGTTTGCAGCAAAGTCGCCAGCCCCCCTGCAAACAATGAAGCAGCAATCAACAAACCGATGTCCGCCGGTGAGAGCCCGGCCGCCTGGCCGATGATCAAAGGCACCGCGACGATGCCGCCGTACATGGTCAGAACGTGTTGCAGGCCGTAAGCCATATTCGCGCCGATCCCGAGATTTTCGTCCTCAGGCCGTTGGTGTGAAACATGGGGCGTTTTCATGGTTGGGGGGTTCCCTGGTTTTTGTTATGCGCACACTGTATGCAAGACTCAGGACAAATGTCTATAGAGTTGTATACAACTCATCAGTCAGATGATGGACACATGGCCATTTCATACCAAGAGACTTGCGCCGCTCCTTCCCTGATAAACTCTGCCGCTCCGCAGCTCTGGCGGACAATTACGGACATGGAAGCCGCCTCCTTGAATGACCGCTCAGCACTCGAACACCTTGCCCAGATTCTGCCCCTGACCTTTGGCGCGTTTTGCACCGTGGTCGCCGTGCAAGCCCTGGCCATTGCCGTGCCCTATGCCATGGGTTCCTCTGACCTTGAAGTTGGCCTCTGGGTTGGTGTCGGCGTCTTCATGCTTTTTTTGGTCGGTGGCGTATTGTTCGGCGTGGTGCCCCTGCTCGTGGGCTTCACGCCGCTGTACGCCTGGCTCAGCGCCAAGGGCTATGCCAACTGGGCGACTGGCGTGTTGGCTGGTGTGGCGATCGCCGGGCTGGTCTGTCTTCACCCGAAATGGCGGCTGCTGTGGTCGTTCTGGCTGATCGATGGCGCGGCAGTCGGGCTGATCACCCACTGGGCGTGGTGCCGGGTCCAGAAGATCCAAAGTGCCGCAACATCCCGGACCCTCTCACGACCATGAACACCCTGGAGCGATTTGCCCTGTGGCGGCCTGAAGACCCCGACGACCCGGGCCCCGACACATCACCGGTGATCATTGACGGCCACCGCTCAGCGCTGGTCATTTCTGGTCGCACGCTGCTGCGCCAATATGAAACCGCTTCCGGCTACCTGTTGGTGAGCGACTTCGACTGCCCCTTTGAAGAAGCCGTGTGCTTTTCGCTGATCAGTAAAGACCTTCAAAGCGTATTGAGCGAACACGTCGTCGGGTGCCTGTACAGCTCGTACTATCTGGAGGAGCTGGTATGGCTGGACGAGTCGCACTTTTTCGCGACCTTCGCGGGCCTGGCCGATTATCGGTTTTACTTCACGGTTCGCCGGTTCGGCATCCCCTGGATGTACCCGAGATTGGGAATGGCGTGCAGGCGATTTCATCCCAAGAGCGGAACGTGGCGGCGGGATATTCGTTAAAACGCGAGACTGCGAGACTCTTAGTCGGCAGCTCCTTGAAGCCAAAACCTCCCGGCAACATGACGCAAGGCAAGACGTGCACTACCTTGATAGAGGTACGCTCGCACTGAGACCACGATAGGAAATCGACATGAGCAAGGCTGACCAACTCGCCGCGAAACTGAAGCAAACCCAGCAGTCCAGCGCCGACGCGACACTCTGCGCCGATCAGCAGATAGACGGCTGGCCTGCGCAGGTTTACGAGCTGTACCACCTCATCGAAACCTGGCTGGCGCCGCTCAGCGAAGCCGGGCTGAACATCCGGCGAGTGCCTACGCACGTCTTCGAGCGTCATCCTGACGGTGCGACCTACGACTACGCCATCGACCAGTTACTGATTGAAGGCAATCACCACAGCATCAGCTTCGACCCCATCGCTCGTTTCACTGAGGATGGTGCCGGGCGGGTCGAGATCCGCTCCCTGGGAAAGGCACTGTTGCGAACCGTGAGCGAACACGGCGAGACACAGTGGTGGCTGCAGGCGATCGATCAATCCGGGCAACAACCGGATGCGATCGCCATGACCGAAGACACTCTGCTTTCGGTGGTGCAGGAGGGGCTGCAGCTGTGAGGTTCAGGGGCGAAATGTGGCTCAGGGTTGTTGAATCAGCCCTTCAATAACCCGGCGCAACGCCGCCTCCCGCGGCACCCGAATACCGAACTCACTGCGCAACAAACCCATCAATTCATCCACATCGGTCACCTGCCGCCGCTCAGTCTCACTGCCGATCCGATGAATCGCATAACTGCCGTTGTTCAGCGTGCGGCGCCACCCTTCGCCGGTGCGCGCCACCATCAGTTGCCTGGCAAACGACGATTCGGGGTGGGTCGAGACATACCAGTTGCCAACGGCGTAATCAATGTCTTCCTGGCGCTGCAAATCGAAAATGTACATAGCCCGCCATTCGCCGGCGACGTTGGCGCGCAGGGTGTAGCCATCCTCGTGCTGTTCGATGCGATAGGGTTCGTGGGGCGTAAGCTGTTCGGCCGGGGTATCGAGCATCAGCGGTGCGGTGGGCACCATGCCGCCGAAGCCGACGTCGGTGATGTAGCGCACGCCGTCCAGGGTTACCAGGCTCAAGCGGTGTGTACGGGCGGTCCATGCGCCTTCGGGCTGGCCCATGACCACTCGGCCGGAGATGCCGCGAACTTCAAAGCCCAGCGCCTGGAGCAAGGCCAGGAACAGGTTGTTGAGTTCGTAGCAGTAACCACCACGGCCATCGTGCAGGACCTTTTGCTCGATTGACGGCAGGTCGATGAGCACCGGCTGGCCCGACAACGTGCTGAGGTTTTCGAACGGGAAGGCGCCGGTGTGGCGCAGTTGAAGTTGGCGCAGGGTCTCCAGGGTCGGCGCCGGAGGCGCGTTGAAGCCCAGGCGCTGCAGGTACAACGCAAGATTGCTCAGGTGTGGCTCGCTCATTGCTCAGTCCTTTTGCATGGGGCCGGATTTCTCCGCCGATGGGCGCCATGTATAAGGGAAAAAGCGGTTTAACTGACAATTGATTTAGCCAATCGGGGCACACGTAAAGATCAACGCCGCTTGCGCGAACTCAACCGAATCCACGTCGGCGCATGATCACTCGCGTGGGGCTCGTTGCGAACCCAGGCATCGACTCCGGCCTCCTGCAGATAAAGACTCAGCGCCGGGTTAAGCAACAGATGATCGATTCGCAGCCCGGAGTTTTTCTGCCAGTGCTGGCGAAAATAATCCCAGAAGGTATAGAGCCGATCCTCCGGATACAGATGGCGCAAGGAGTCGGTCCAGCCTTGGGCCAGCAGGCGCTGATAACACTCGCGGCTTTCAGGTTGCAGCAATGCATCCTTCAGCCAGGATCGCGGGTTGTAGATGTCCAGGTCGGTGGGCACCACGTTGTAGTCACCGGCCAGGACCACGGGATGCTCACTGGCCTGAAGCGTCTGCGCGTAGTGGATCAGTCGTTCGAACCACGCCAGCTTGTAATCGAACTTCGGCCCCGGCTGCGGGTTGCCGTTGGGCAGGTACAGACAGCCCACCAGAATCCCGTGCACGGCGGCCTCCAGATACCGGCTATGGGTGTCGCTGTCATCACCCGGCAGGCCTCGGCGACTCTCCAGCGGCTGAGCATCCCGCGCCAGAATCGCCACGCCGTTCCACGAAGACTGACCTTGCCAGATCGCGCCATAGCCAGCGGCCTCAAGCTCGGCGGCGGGGAAAGCACTGTCGACCGACTTGAGCTCCTGCAAACACGCGATGTCCGGCTGCTCTCGCTCAAGCCAGGCCAGCAAGTTGGGCAGTCGAGCGCGCATGCCGTTGACGTTGAATGTCGCGATTTTCAGGTTCTTCATGTTCCAACGCTCGCCCCTACACTGGGAACTCGTCATGCGACGCCTTGAGCAATGGCAGTAGCGCCTGCTTTTCCATAGGCCGACTCAAGTAGAAACCCTGCACCTCATTGCACTGGTCCGAGACCAGGAAATCCAGTTGCTCCAGGGTCTCGACGCCCTCTGCCGTCACGGTCAAGCCCATGGCTTTGCCCAGGTTGATGATCGCCTGTACCACGGCGCGGTCATTGCCGCCGCCGCTCATGGACGAGATGAAACGCTTGTCGATCTTGATCCCGTCGAACGGGTACGTGCGCAAGTAACCCAGGGACGAATAGCCGGTACCGAAATCGTCCATGTTCAACCGCACGCCCAGTTCCTTGAGCGCATTCATGGTCGCCAACGCGCCATCCACATCGATGAGCATCACGTTTTCGGTGATTTCCAGCTCCAGGCGACTGGCCGGTAATCGGGTCTGGATCAATGCCTCCCTGACGTCTTCCACCACATCACTGCGGGCAAATTGAACAGGCGACAAATTGACCGACACCATCAACGCACCGGGCCAGGTCAGGGCCGTTTCACAGG
Organism: Pseudomonas sp. UYIF39; assembly: GCF_029963765.1. Lineage (GTDB taxonomy): Bacteria > Pseudomonadota > Gammaproteobacteria > Pseudomonadales > Pseudomonadaceae > Aquipseudomonas. Next base: position 21,332 of record NZ_JALBYU010000013.1, on the reverse strand, counting down.
CTTCGCGCAACACCCAGCGCCCCAAAGGCACAATCAGGTCAGTCTGCTCGGCCAAAGGGATAAACTCGTCGGGGCTCAGCAGCCCCTGTTCCGGATGCTGCCAGCGCAGCAACGCTTCCACCGAAACCACCTGCTTCCCGCCCATGTTGTAGCGCGGCTGGTAATGGATCACGAACTCGTTGTTATTGATCGCCCGGCGCAGGTCGTTTTCCAATTGTCGGCGGTGCTGGATCTGATCGTTCATGTGCGGCGCAAAGTAGCACCAGGTCTTCTTGCCGTCGGATTTAGCTTGATACAGCGCAATGTCGGCACACCGGATCAGCTCATTGGGAATGTGCCCCTGACGCCGACTCAAGGCGACACCGATGCTCGCCCCGATGTGCAGCGTGTGATGTTCGTAATGAATCGGCTTTTGCAGGCTCTCGAGCAAACGCTCGCAGAACCGGTCGATTTCGGCGTGGCTGTCCATGCCGTTGAGCACCAGCACAAACTCATCACCACCGATCCGGGCGACCAGATCAATGTCCCGCGTGCACTCGCGCAATCGAGTGGCCACTTCCAGCAGCACGGCGTCGCCGGCCGGGTGGCCGAGGGAATCGTTGATCGGCTTGAAGTTATCCAGATCGATCATCAACAGCGCCAGCGCTGCCGAATGCTCTTTCTGCGCCAGGGCCTCGTCGAGGAAACGCGCCAGTTTGTTGCGATTCGGCAGCCCCGTCAGGGCATCGTGCAACGAAAGATGCTGGATCTGGGCATGGGCGGCGACTTCATCGGTGATGTCGCTGGCCGTTCCGCGATAACCCAGCACCGCACCCTTGCGATGGATCGGTCGTGCCGAAACCCGGCAAATACGCTGTTGTCCCGACTGATCGCGATAGGAGCAGCGCAAATGGCTGACAGGCAGTTCTTCATTGAGCTTATGCAGCCACAGCGACAAGGGGATCGTATCGCAATTGAGCAGTTGCCCGATGTCCTGCCCGATCCATTGCTGATCGGAAAAACCGGTGACGGTGGCGAAACGTCCTGACAGATAAGAGATGCAATGTTTGTCGTCGATTTCCCAGATCCAGTCGGAAGCGGCCTCAGCCACGGCACGAAAACGCTCTTCACTGGCCTCCAGCGCCTGGTTCGATAAATCGAGACTGGTGTAGCTGGCATCCACGTGCCCGGACGTGCGTAAGACATACCGGAAAAAATAAGCCGTTAACAACGCCAGCACCAACAGCGCACCGCCCAATGGCGGCAGCAGCGACCAGAGTAACTGGTGACCCGGTTGCTCAAGTCGGGAAACCAGGCTGTAGCCGGTGTCCGCCAGTGCCACGGCTGGCTTGTCGGGCGAGATAGCGTTATCAGGCGCCAGGTTCAAATCATGCAAACCGTAATCGGCGCTCAGGGCGCTGAGCTTGTCAGGGCTTAATTGGTCAACGAACACCAGCACCGAGGTGCTTTGCGGATCGACCGCCGGCCTTTCGTCATTGGGGACAATCGCGGCAGCCGTCAACAATGCCGGTTTGCCCTCGAACAGCGTGAACTGGCTGACGGGATCAATGAGGCTTTTCTGACTCCGGACTGCCTCTATCAGCGTCGCCATCGATGCCGAAAGATAGGTGGTCGCAGCCTCCTGCACCTGAAGCCCGCGCACCACTGCGTATTTGGTTTGCTGATAATCGACCACGAAGACGCCATCGTAGTGATCGATGCTGAACAAGGTTTTGCCCAGGTTCTGCTCGATGTAGGCCCATTGCACATCGACCTGGCCGTTCAAATGGTCGTAGGCGGTCGTCCAGTTTGCATAACTGGCGACGTAGCTTTTCGAGGCGGTGATGCGGTTTTCCAGCGCACGCTGGGTGTAGAAAGTGGTCTTGGCCAGCTCCTGGGCGTCCAGCCTCCAGGCAATGTTGAACAAGGCCAACAGGGCGATCAGCACACCCAGAACAAACAGCAAGCCGACGACAAACACCAGGTTACGGGTTATCGGCGTATGACGGGGAGCGGTGACGGTAGTAACGGCAGTCATATCCATACACTTTCCTGTCAATCGTTTGCCTGATCGGGATGCGACGCTCGCGATGCTTTTTTACCAGGGCACTGGCCGAACGTTCACTGACCATAGCAGCCATGCTGGGCCCTGGCGCCTGGATAACGCAAGCCATTGCAGCAATTGAAGAACCGTTGACACAATCATTGCCAATGGACGGCCGCGATGTCGGCACTGTACTGCCCTTCACACCAACATCAGGTAACGACTCATCTAGGAGACGCACCATGATGACCATCAAAATGACTTCGCTATTACTGGCTGGAGTGCTGTCCGCCATGTCCGTCGGCATTTTTAAAGCCTCAGGCGATGGCGCTGATGCGACCGGTACCCAATCGGGTTCAATCGGCGGCTCGATAATTGCGCCCAACAATAACCCTGGCCAACCCTCGAGCGACCATAACGCTAACGGCGGCAATAGCGGATCGGGCTCGTCGGGTGGCGGAAATGGTGGCAATGCCGGGAACAGCGGCTCTGGCGCGGGGGGTGGCACGGGCGCGGCGGGTGGTGGAACGGGCGGCGCCGGCGGCGGGACGGGCAGCTGGACGCGTAAAAGCAGCCGATAATCGGCGGCTGCTTTTTGGTCTGATACCCGCTACTAGGCTCGTTTGACCGGCGGCGGATTCCACTTGCCGTTCAGTACCTCGGGCTTGGGCCCATACAAACGCATGGTCAGGTTGAACCCGCCCTTCGGCGCCGGCAGCCAATTGGCTTCAAGGTCCTTGCCCGGGTTTTCGTGTTGGAAGTAGATGTCCAGCGAACCGTCGGCGTTCGTCTTGAACGGCATCCAACTACTGAATGCAAAACGGTTGAGCGCATTACCGACCTGGAATCCTTCAGGGTCGTACAAGGTGATCGACCAGAAAGCGTTTACCGGCGGCATTTCACCCTTGTCGAAATGCAGCACGTACTTGTTCGCTCCATCGAGTGGCTTGCCTTCGACATCGCCGATGTTCAGCGGATAAATCGCATCTTCGGGCAAGTTGGCGCCGAGCCCGAGTTGCGTGACGATCGCTCGCTTGAGGTAGTAGTTGCCGTAGACGCCCATGGTGTCGGTGTTCATCGACCAGCCGTTGACCACGCGAGCGAGGGTTGGCACCTTCCACGTCATCAGCGTCTGCGCGTCCTCGGGCACGGTCTGAAGCGCTGCTTTGATTTCAGGGTCCAGCGCATCCATGTCGAACGATTTTCCGGGTTCGATACCGATACGCTTCATCTGCGCCAGGATCGGCTGATCAGTGATGTGCGCGGGGTGCACTTTGAGCAGTTCGGCGGCGTAGGCAAAGTAGTTGGCTGCCGACATTGTGTCGACCTGGATCTTCGGCGGGGTCGTCATGTCCACGGCCGGGTCGACGTTCACGCTGACCGGCTCAGGGCTTTTGCCCAGGCGGGACAACGGCGTCACTGTGTAGCCGGCCTGAATCTTGTGCACCACCGCGTAGTCCGCAGCGCCGTCGGTCTTGGTGCGGCCAATGACCCAGACAAAGGGCGTGGGCGCCGGCAGATGGTTCAGTCCGGCAGGCACCGTCCCGGTCCAGCCCGGTGGTGTCACCAGAAACTGCCCCGCTTGGGTGCCCGTGGTGCGCCAGCCCGGTGAGGCGAACACATCGGTCCACATGTCGAGCATCGGCAGCAGGTAAAAACGCCCGGCCGTATCGGGCGCTGCAATCACCAGCGGTTCTTTGGTCAAGTCCAGCCAGGCAATGGAATACAAGGTGTCGAAGTTCGAGCGCACCACCCCTTTGAAATCGGCAGGTGGATACTGCGGCACGCTGACAAACATATTCATCGGACCTTTACCGAATTCCTTGCCCGACTCGATGTTGGTGAATTGTTTGCGGGTGATGTCCATGGTCAACAGCGGATAAAAATACACATAGGCATCCACACCGATGGCGTGTGCTTCTTCGGCTGTGACTTTCGATTGAGCGTGGCTCGCGAGCGGAAAGATGGCGCAGGCTGCAACGGTTAGAGCAACGGCTGTCAATGCTTGAGTAATCAACATTCTGACGATCATCCGTGCGGTGGGGGAGACCTGCCGGGATCGGCAGCGTTACCGCAACTCTAGACGATCAATTGAAGAGGATCTGACAGGCAGACAGCCGGCTGGCAGAGTTGTTGCGCGGGTGAAACACCATCGAGAGACACCTCAACGATCCGAACGCAGCAGTGCCTCGACACCGCCCTCCATCGACAGCACCGCCGAGCGGTTTCGCCCCGAATGCTTGGCTTGATACAGCGCCGCATCCGCACGTTCGATAAACACTTCCATGCTGTCCCGCCCCGTCGGCACAAACGAATAACAACCCAGACTGACCGTCACGAAGCCCGAGGGTGAACCGCTGTGGATGATGTTCTTGTCCATGACGCTGCGGCGGATCTGCTCGGCAATCACCATCGCACCGTGAATGTCGGTGTCGGGCAGCAATACCGCAAACTCCTCACCGCCGTACCGCACGGCCAAATCGGCTTTTCGATGGCAGCACCCCTTCAGCGCCCGCGCCACTTCAGCCAGGCAATGATCCCCCGCCACGTGGCCGTAAGCGTCGTTGTAGCGCTTGAAATAATCGATATCGAGCATGATCAGGCTCAGCGAACTCGACTGCCGGGCACCTCGGCCGAACTCGATATCCAGCGCCCCCTCGAACAACCGGCGATTGCCCAGGCCGGTCAGGCTGTCGTGGGTCGCGATCAGCTTCAGCGCTTCCTTTGCCTTGCGCAAATCCGCCTCGACCTGTTCGCCGACACGCACCTGATAAAGGAACATCCAACCGAACAGCCCCACGCCCAACACCACCAGGGCAACGATGACTGAGGAGCGAAATGCCGTGTCGTACCAATCCTTGAGAATCGAATCCCTGGACGAGGCGGCCGACACGACCAGCGGATAAGTGTCGAGCTGACGGTAGCCATACAACCGCACAACACCATCGACCAGCGAGCGGAACATCGCGTTACCGGAAGGCGCGTTGGGCAGAAATTTCTCGAAAATCTCGCTCCTGGCCAGTGATGTGCCAATCAGCGATTCCACAAACGGCCGTCGCGCCAGCAGCGTTCCGTCGGTCAGTCCCAAAAACATCGAACCGTTGTCATCAATGCTGAAGCTTTTGAAGAACTGATCGAAGTACGCCATCTTGATACCGGCCAACAAGACGCCCTGGAAATTGCCATTTTTGTCATTCACACGTTTGGATATCGGGATGATCCACTCGCCATTTTCCCGACTGCGAATCGCCGCTCCGATGTGTGCCTGGGAGGAGACGTTCTGCTGGTGGAACTTGAAATAATCGCGATCCCCCACACCTGGTCCGCGTGGCAGTTCGTCGAAAGAGGTAACGACCCACTGCCCCTTCTGGTCGAACAGAAATATCCCGTGCAATTGATTCAGCGCCTGCACCCGCCGGGCGAACACTTTCTGCAAGCGAGCCTTTTGGGGCGCACCGAAACCGTCAGTCTGAATCCAGTCGGTCAGACTGGCCAGCACCAGATCGGCTTGCATGAAAGTGTCTTCGGCCTGCTGCGCCATGGCCCGCGTCAGGTTTGATGACGCCACTTGCGCCAATGCCAGGTCATGTCGGCGCGACTGATCCAGTTGCAGGTACAGCAAACCGCACAGGCTCAGGCACACGACCGCAATAAACAGTACCGCTGCTTTGCGCAGAGGTAACCGTTTCAACGTGACGCCGGTGGCGTTGAGCGGATCGTGAAGAGGGATAGGCAAAAGCTCGTCCTGTAAGGGTAAGGCATGGGCAACACCCCAAAACCCTTATTTTTTGTGAGCTTAGTCTACGGAGGGGTATGGGGCAAATGCCCTTTGGCTAGCCGCCGCATTGCACTGTGCGAATGCGCCCGAGCACTTTCGGCATCCCCCTGGCGCGTTTGTTCATTGGCCCGCAGGACAATCTCATGGGGCACTGGCTTGAGTTCGCGCGGGGTCGCCATCGCCATCAACTGCACTTGGGCGGCACGTTCCAGGTAATACAGATCGTCCCGCCCCGGCACCATGGCGGAAAAATGGTTACAGATGCCCTCCTCCAAACCGTGCAGCGCCGCCAATTGAAGGCACGCCGCCAATTCCGTGCGAGCGGTGATGGCGGCCTCCGATTCGAGACTCAGATCGGCGTAACGCGAGGGACGGGAACTGCCTGCAAGGGTGTGTGCCATGGCGACTCCGTGTTTACCAGCCAAGGGATGTGAACAAGGGCACGACCTGCCCGAATTGCCGCCGACGGAGTTGGCGCTGATCAGCCGGGAGGGCGCGCTGACCGGATTACAACGGGCGTTGGTGGAGTTTTTGCGCAACGAGCTGTGCCAGGCATGATCACAAAGAATGGGCATACCACGAACGCCCATTCCTTCACGAGAATCACCATCAAGGCGCTAGCTTCAGGTGTGCGTTGACTCTCCCATTCTTTGGGTCAACGAACCAGTACTCATTATTGGCAACCTTCACTTGGCTGCATTCGGTTGGGTATCCATTAGGTATGACGCAAACAACACCGTCTTTCAGAGTCCATCGTTCTTTTTCCGGCGCGTTGGGCGCCATCTCGAACACATCAATATCATTGGGTAAAAAACTGATCGAGTAGGGGTGACTGCCCTGCCGGGTGGTTCCATAAAACTTCTTACCCACTAGCGTGCTATGAATTTGCCCATCGTCTAGCGTCATCGCTGAGGCCGGAACCGGTGGAGGTTCATAGCTATTGCTGGTTGCGCAGCCTGCCAGACAGACCATCAGGATCGACGCGCCGAACTTTAATAAAGTCATGCCACACCTTCCTTGTAAGTACCGGAAGAATGTCCGGATAAATCAAAGCTTAGGCGACACTTATTTGCCGATCCGACGCAGGTGCCGAGCGGTTGACGGTCGATAAATTGCGAACAAAAAAATGGGCGTCCCGAAGGCGCCCATTTCTGTAAAGCACGAACAATCTTTAGATCATCTTGTCGATCTCATCCAGCGTCACTCGGGGAATAAGTTCACCTGGAATCCTTGAATCACTGGACAGGTTGTAGACCTGAAAATCATCATCCACGACGTACCTCGACAATATCTCGAACGACGGCAGGATTCTCGTATAAAAATGCTGATCGAGCAGGCATGGCGACGCTAATGTGTCGGTCCCTTCGTAAAAACGGCTCACCGACTGATTCAAGTCGACGCCTACCAGAAACACCTTGGTAAAGCCCACGTGATAGGCAATCTGCACAGCCAGATAGGCCACCGTACGAGCATCAAAAAAGCCGCGTTTAAGGTTCTTGCTGAAACCGAGGGTTCTATTGCGGCCATTTCCGAGCTTGCGACTTCTGACGAGCTCTTTATCAGCCCTGAAAACCAGGTCCGTCCAGGAGAGTTTGGGTGCTCGGCCGAGTAAATACAGTTCGCCCTCAGGCGCTACCGTCGTATGCCAGATGTGCTCCTCCCACAATGCAACCCGCTGACTGATGCGCATGGCCTCTGAAAACAATTCGGGTTGCTGTCGGGAAAAGCCTTGATCCGTACAGGCATAAAAGAACGGCTTGATACCCGTCCCGGAGAACATGGAAATGGCACCGTTCATCGTGATCATCGGAACGTCTGCAAACTTTTCCAGTGGAAAATCTTTAGCGGACGCCCCCGAGGCGACGATAAACACGGCACCTTTTTTGATGTTGCGGCACTCATCAAGGTCATGCACATCAAGCATACCCGTGATGAGTGACGATTTTTTTTTGCGCAACATCCATCTTCAATCTCCTATCCATTCACATCGATGATCAGTGACTAGTTTTGCATTGTGATAGTTTTCAACGGGTGAGCCAACCTTTTGGCTTAGCCAACCCCTGAATCTGCGACGGAGCGCAAAGGTAGACGCAGAACACTTGCATCATTGGTGCATCGATGACCTGCCCGTTACTTATGGATAGCAAGTACCGCTTCCTTTACGGCCATTGCCGGTTTTGCCCCGTCGCGACAGAAGAAGTTCCTGCTCGTCGCACATCCAGAATGGGTAGCTCCGAAGGCAGGTTCAACCCCCGTAGTACCGAGGAGTCGTACCCGTAGACATCGGGTTTGAATATCACTCGACCATCGTTACTCAGGTCCACCGTCCAGTAAGCCAACAGCACCGGCACCTTGACGGGAAGCCTGATGTTTTCGGTCTTGCCGTTCGCCAGTTGAGCCTGTATCCCGGCGCTGTTCCAACGCACCGGGTCGTTGAACAGCAGCTCTACCAACTGCAACGGGTTCTCCACCCGTATGCAGCCTGAACTGGTGGCACGGCGCGATTGCGCAAACAACTCGCGATGCGGCGTGTCGTGGAGGTAAATCGAATAGTCATTGGGAAACCTAATGACCACCTGCCCCAGCGAATTATCCGGCCCGGCATCCTGTCGCAGCGTGATGCCGCGCGCGTTACCCCAGTCGACGGTCGACGGATCGAGCACATTCCCCTCTCGATCAAGGGCTCTTATACGGTTAGCGGCTAGGTAGCCGGGATCTCTTTGAATCTTGGGTAGCATGTCTTTGACGAGGATCGTCGGTGGCACGGTCCAGGTGGGGTTGAAGGTTACATAAGTGATCTCGGCTTGAAACACAGGCGTACTGCGAAACGGCTTGCCGACTTGAACCCGGGAACGCCATATCGCCTTACCGTCGCGATAAAGCGCCACCTTGTAACCCGCAATATCAACGATGACAAAAGTGCCCTGAAGTTTGTACAGCAACCAACGCGCGCGCTCCATGTTCACCCGAACCTGGTCTATCCGCGCCTCTACGGGCACATTCAACGCAGCCAGTGTCGCGGCCCCCGCCACGCCATCCGCCCCCAGGTATTGCTCGGCTTGATACTTTTTCACCGCCGCGGCGACGCTGTCGTCGTAATCAGTGCGTTGCTTATTTGATGGGGCAAGATACCCCCCCACCACTAGCCGTGCTCGCAACTGCGCGACAAAGGCGTCATCCATGCCTGGCTTGAGCGATTGCCCTTCGGCAATCTTCGGCCAGCCGCCAGCGTCCCGAACCTTACGCAGTTGCGCCAGACCTACGCGCAGGCTGCGGTAAACCGCCTCTTGTGGCGGTGCTTCGGCGAAAGCGCGCGCCACGTCATGAGCATCGAGCGCGGCGAACAAGTTATTCATGTCTCCACGAGGATCGGCGCCCACAGGGTCGAAATTCCAATGGATGTCCAGACGCGAAGGGTCAACCTTGCCGCGCCGTAATTGCAGCAGCGCCGTGATAAAGGTCCGGGTCGCCGCGATATCAAACGCCGCCCGTTGCGCCACCGTCGGCTCTGCTGCCTGCATCGACGCTCTGGCGTTCGCCAACTCATCAATATGAAAGTCCGCAGGGTCCAAACCATCGGCCTGGGTCTCGCTCAGGCTTTTCAATAACTGGATGACATCGCTGTCGTTCGCCCAGGCCGAGCGATAACCACGATGCATGTAAAAATCCATGACCACGCGACTCGGATCCACCCGTTGATAGCCACGGGAAGTGAGCAAGGGTGGAAAAGCTGAACTCAATGGCTCCAGTGCCACCTGAATCGTTTGAGCGACGAAATCGTCAGGTGCAGCGCCAGTCCTGCTAATAACTGCAGATACCGCCTCAATCGGCGAAGTTTCTGCAATCGCTGCGCCGCTGATCAGAAAGCCCATAAAAAAGATGCGGCTTATGACGAATAATCTTGTTAACTGCCCCATGGATAATCCTTAATCGCCCCGTATTCAACGGCTAGCATCCTGCACACTGCTAGACTCGAAACATTAATGTGAGACTTACATATGGCGCTAGACCGCTTTGATTTCCTATTCACGGCCCTGCTGCTGACGTTAGTTTCGGTACCGGCAGCCTACGCCGATTCGCTTGAAGCCGCGCTGCTCAAAGCAGCACCAAGCGCCAACGCCAAAGTCATCGGGCTGGCCGTACGCGCTACCCAATGCAGCTTGGCCCAAGGTAAAGCACCTGTCCAAAGACTGGCCATCATCGATTACTCACTGCCTTCGACCGAACAACGGTTGTGGGTGTTCGATCTGAAGAAACGTAAATTACTGTTCCATGAACTGGTTGCCCATGGTCGCAACAGCGGCGAGAACATGGCGGTCAAGTTCTCCAACCAGAATGAGAGCTTTGCCACCAGCCTTGGTTTGTACCGCACCCAATCGAGTTATGTCGGGCAGAACGGTTATTCCTTGCGCATGGAGGGACTGGAGCCAGGTTTCAATGACAACGCATTTGAGCGGGCGATCGTTATTCACGGGGCGCCCTATGTCAGTCCGGTTCTTGCCCGAGCCAATGGCCGGATCGGTAGAAGCCTGGGGTGTCCAGCTGTACGGCCGGCGATTGCGCATAAGTTGATTGATTCGATGAAAGATGGGCAGTTGTTGTTTTCTTACTATCCGGATCAACGCTGGTTGAAGTCATCTTCGTATATCAATTGCGGTGGTGGCACAGTCGCCGCAGCGTCAACGCCCAATTCACGCCAATAGATACGGCTTGAACCTGTCAAAATTGTAATCTTCGCCTCAGCCTGCTGAAAGGCATCGCCCGGTAGCGTAGTCATCAACCTCTCCACGCTGACGGACCGGGAAAACGGAATGCATTCCAACACATCAAGACGCACCTTCGTGAAGGGGCTAGCCGTGGGCGGGCTCCTCGGCGGCCTCGGGTTATGGCGCACGCCTGTCTGGGCGGTCACCAGCCCTGGCGAGCCTCAGGTGCTGGCGGGCACCGACTTCGACCTGTTCATCGGCGAAACCCCGGTCAACATCACCGGCAACCCGCGCACCGCGATGACCATCAACGGCGGCATTCCCGGCCCCCTGCTGCGTTGGCGAGAAGGCGACACGGTTACATTGCGGGTGAAGAACAAACTCAACGCTGACACCTCCATTCACTGGCACGGTATTTTACTGCCGGCCAATATGGACGGTGTGCCGGGGCTGAGCTTTCACGGCATCGAACCGGGTGGGATGTACGTCTATCAATTCAAGGTTCGGCAGAACGGCACTTACTGGTACCACAGCCATTCAGGCTTACAGGAACAGTCCGGCGTTTACGGGCCGTTGGTGATCGATGCGAAGGAACCGGAGCCTTTCCAGTACGACCGCGACTACGTGGTGATGCTGACCGACTGGACCGACGAAAACGCCGTCGACCTGATGAAGACGCTGAAAAAGCAATCGGATTACTACAACTACAACAAGCGCACCGTGGGTGATTTCATCCACGACGTGAGCGAGAAAGGTTGGGGTTCCACGGTCGTCGATCGAAAGATGTGGGCCGAGATGAAGATGAATCCCACGGACCTGGCCGATGTCAGCGGCGCGACTTACACCTACTTGATGAACGGCCAGGCGCCGAACTCGAACTGGACGGGCGTGTTCCGTCCGGGCGAGAAATTGCGCCTGCGCTTCATCAATGGTTCCGCCATGACGTATTTCGACGTGCGCATTCCCGGGTTGAAAATGACGGTGGTCGCTGCGGATGGCCTGCATGTCAAACCGGTGAGCGTCGATGAATTTCGCATCGCGGTGGCGGAGACGTTCGACGTGATCGTCGAGCCAACGCAAGTGGCTTACACCCTCTTCGCCCAATCGATGGACAGAACCGGCTATGCGCGCGGCACCCTCGTAGCAAAGGTCGGCTTGTCTGCGCCAGTACCGCCGCTGGACCCTCGACCGCTGGTGACCATGGATGACATGGGCATGGGCGGGATGGATCACGGCAGCATGGCGGGCATGGATCACAGCGCCATGGCCATGCCCGGCATGCAGTCCCATCCCGAGACGGAAAAAGACAACCCGCTGGTGGACATGCAAGCCATGACCACCACCCCGAAACTCGACGATCCCGGCCTGGGCCTGCGCAACAACGGCCGCCGCGTCCTGACCTATTCCGACCTGCGCAGCACCTTCGAAGACCCGGACGGTCGCGAGCCCAGCCGTACGATCGAACTGCACCTCACCGGCCACATGGAGAAATTCGCCTGGTCGTTCAACGGCGTGAAGTTCTCCGATGCCGAACCTGTGCGCCTCAAATATGGCGAGCGGGTTCGTGTGGTGCTGGTCAACGACACGATGATGACTCACCCCATCCATCTGCACGGCATGTGGAGCGACCTCGAAGACGAGAACGGCGAGTTCATGGTGCGCAAACACACCATCGACATGCCGCCCGGCTCCCGACGCAGCTATCGGGTCACCGCCGATGCGCTCGGCCGTTGGGCCTATCACTGCCATCTCCTGTACCACATGGAAATGGGCATGTTCCGTGAAGTTCGCGTGGAAGAATGAGGCGCCTACCCATGACCAGACTCACTCCAATCTCATTGGCACTCGTGACCGCGAGCCTGACACTCTCTTCGGCGATGGCCGCCACCGACGACATGCAGAACATGGATCACAGCCAGATGCCGGGCATGGACCATAGCCAAATGCAAAGCATGGACGAGGGCCAGATGCAGCCCGCCGCGCCAACCGAAAGCCGCACGCCGATCCCGGCGCTGACCGATGCCGACCGCGCCGCTGTGTACGCCAGCCCGACCGGCCACGGCGTGCATGACACCACGCTCAACTACTACTTCCTCGCCGACAAACTCGAATGGCAGGACGCTGACAACGGCAGCACCCTGGCCTGGGATCTCTCCGGCTGGATTGGCGGCGACATCGATCGCCTGTGGCTGCGTTCCGAAGGTGAGCGCACCAACGGCAAAACCAAAGACGCCGAAATTCAGGCCCTATGGGGCCACGCGATCTCCCCGTCGTGGGACGTGGTGACCGGCATTCGTCAGGATTTCAAACCTGGCGACCCGCAAACCTGGGCCGCGTTTGGCGTGCAAGGCATGGCGCTGTACAACTTCGAAACCGAAGCCACCGCCTTCATCGGCGAAGGCGGCCAAACCGCTGCACGACTTAAGGGCGACTACGACATCCTGCTCACCAACCGACTGATTCTGCAGCCGACCGCCGAGCTCAATGTCTACGGCAAAAACGACCCACAACGGGGGATCGGCTCCGGGTTGTCCAATACCGAAGCCGGCCTGCGGCTGCGCTACGAAATCCGCCGGGAAGTCGCGCCCTACATCGGCGTGACCTGGAACCGGACCTACGGCAAAACCGCCGACTACGCGAACGATGAAGGTGAGGATCGCAGCGAAGCTCGCCTCGTCCTCGGCGTTCGCCTGTGGTTCTAAACGCAATAACTCAACAACCAAAAAAACAACCGCTTAAAGCGGTAAGAGGCCTTGCATGCGCATGATTAAAACGACCGCTGTTGCCATTGGGCTGCTCATGAGCGCGCTCGCTCAAGCGCACCCGAAGTTGCTCTCCTCCACTCCGGCGGAAGGTGCGGATGGCGCAGCACCCGGCAAAATCGAGCTGCACTTCTCAGAAAACCTGATGACCCAGTTTTCCGGGGCAAAACTGGTCATGACGGAAATGCCCGGCATGGCGCACTCCCCGATGCCCATGAAAGCCAAAGTCTCTGGTGGTAGCGATCCGAAAACCATGGTCATCACACCGCTTTCGCCACTGCCTACCGGCAGCTACAAAGTCGAATGGCGCGCGGTGTCGTCGGACACTCACCCGATCACGGGTAACGTCACCTTCAAAGTGAAGTGATTAATGAGCGACTTGGTCAGCATTGCACTGCGCTTTGGGTTGTATGTGGATTTGATGCTGTTGTTCGGGCTGGCGCTGTTTGGGCTGTACAGCCTGAAAGAACGGGAACGGGTGTCAGGGGTGGCGCTGCCGTATCGGTCGATGGTGGCGGGGACGGCGGTGCTGGGTGTGCTGCTTTCCGCTGCCAGCATGGTGATGATGGCCAGCGCCATGAGCGGTGAGTCGGACTTTGCCGAACTGCGTCCGCATATCGAGATGATGGTGTTTGAGACAGACGTAGGATTGGCCTGGGTCGTGCGCATCATCGCGCTGGTTTTCGCCAGTTTGACGGTGATACTCAATCAACGTGCGCCCGGATTCAGTCTGCTGATTGCGTCTTTTGCCGGCGCTATCGCCTTGGCCAGCCTGGCCTGGAGCGGTCATGGGGCGATGGATGAAGGTGATCGTCGTTTCTGGCATTTCATCACTGACATCTCGCATCTGCTGGCTTCGGCGGCCTGGCTCGGTGCGCTGGTCGCGCTTGCCTTGATGGCAAAGATCAACGATCTGCAAACCGAAGAACGCATCAAATTGCTGGCTCGGGCTGTCAGCCGATTTGAATGGGTGGGCGCGGTGATTGTGCTCGTGATCACCGTGACGGGAATCGTCAACTACCTGTTCATCGTCGGCCCTAAACTCGATGACGTATTGCTCAGTACCTACGGGATTTTGCTGTCCATCAAAATCGCGCTGTTTGCCGGGATGCTGGTGCTCGCCGCGTTGAATCGGTTTCACCTTGGGCCACTGTTGGAACGGTCGCTGCGGGACAAGCAATACCGGGTAGCAGCGAATGCATTGCGGCGCAGCGTGGTCGTGGAGTTGGTGGCGGCAGTGTTGATTGTGGGGTTGGTGGCTTGGTTGGGGACGTTGAGTCCAGAGATGGAAATGAGCGCGGAGTAACTTAAAGGCGCATCACTTGATATGGATCAATGACGGCCTCTTGCTCGGGACTAAGCTCAAGATAATCCCTCGAATCGGGTACACACTATGCTCTGGTTCCGCACTCACCTACCGCTGCTGATCCGCCACGTGCTCGCACTGTGGCCGCCAGCACGCCTGCACTTCGTTCGGCTCAACAATTAAAACCGTCCTCCGAGCGCCCGGAACTCCGGCCGCCCCCCCTTTGGCTTCGCCTCGTTAACGCGGCCCAATACTTCCTGTACGTCCCTGACTCACTGGAGATTGCCATGCATATGCACTTCAAAGCACTCGTCGCCGCACTGCTCATCAGTAGCCCATTGGTTGCTCTAGCTGTCGAAGAACATCACCCCGACACACCGCCAACCGCAGCGGCCACCGCCACCACGCAAGACAAGGCCATGGGCGAACAGATGGAAAAAATGCAGGCGGCCCACAAAAAAATGATCGCTGCCAAAACCCCGGTAGAACGCCAGGCCTCCATGCAGGAAGGCATGGCCACGATGAAGGACGGCATGGGCATGATGCACAACCATTGCCAAGGCATGGGAATGGGCAAAGGCATGTCCGGCGGCAAGGACCGCTCAGACCAGATGATGGGCATGATGATGAAAATGATGGATGAGCAGTCGAGCATGATGAAGATGCCGATGAGCAACTAACGTTTTTAAAGAAGCGCTTGACCTTGCCATCGTGGCAAGGTCAACCATCGTTCCACGGCCATCACGCCAACGGCCACTCACAGTAAAAGAGGTTTACGTAATGAACAGTACTGAACTGCAAGTCGAAGGCATGAGCTGCGGGAGTTGCGTCAAACACATCAACGCCGCGTTACAGCCGCTCGCCGGAGTGGGTGAAGTGACTGTCGATCTGGCGTCCGGTCGGGTCAAGGTGACCGGGGATGCAGAGAGCGATGTTCTGTTATCGGCACTGAAGGAGGCAGGGTATCCAGCAAGCGTACTGACAGAAGACAAGCATGAAGGCGTAAAGAAAAAGTCTGGCTGCGGCGGTTCGAGTTGCTGCTGTCACTGAGTCCGCCCCGGCGAGGATGATGTTGAGCGGTGCAGCAGAAAGTAAGTACTCTCTGCCCCACTCCATCATGGAAGCCGGAAAACAATGAACAACCTAAAAAGCACAATGATGCTCGGTGGCCTGCTCGCTCTATCGTTTGGCGCCCAGGCAGAGCAATCGCATCTGGACAACGTCATCCAACAAGGCCAACTGCGCGTGTGTACGACGGGCGACTACAAACCCTATACCGTCAAAGCCGAAGACGGCGAATACTCGGGCATCGACATCGCCATGGCCCGTTCGCTGGCCGACAGCCTCGGCGTCAAGGTCGAGTGGGTGCAGACCACCTGGAAAACCCTGATGCCCGACATGCTCGCGGGTAAATGCGACATCGGCGTCGGCGGTATCTCGGTCACGCTGGAACGCCAGAAAAAAGCCTTCTTCAGCACCACGCTGGACGTCGACGGCAAAATCCCGCTGGTGCGCTGCGAAGATCAAGCGATGTACCAGACCGTCGAGCAAATCAATCAGCCTTCGGTTCGCTTGGTCGAACCGGCCGGCGGCACCAACGAAGCCTTTGTCCACGCCTTTCTACCCAAGGCGCAATTACGGCTTCACGACAACGTGACCATCTTCCAGGAGCTGCTGGACAAGAAGGCTGACGTGATGATCACCGATGCATCGGAAGCGCTGTATCAACAGAAACTAAAACCCGGTCTGTGCGCGGTGAACCCGAAGCAATTCATGCAGTACGGCGAAAAGGCTTACTTGCTGCCCCGGGATGACATCACCTGGAAGTTGTATGTCGATCAGTGGTTGCACCTGGCCAAAGTCACAGGCAACTACCAAAAAGTTCTGGGCCAATGGATAGCGACACCCGAGCCCAAATAGCGGCCACGAACACAACCCCTGTAATTGGATGGACTCGCCCAAGCCTGCGTCCGGCTGCGCAGCAGTCGCCAACCCAAAGCACGCGGCACATCAGGCAAAACGCAAAACGCAAAACGGCGGAAACACTTCCGCCGTTAATCGTCGTGCAACAACCCCGAACTGTACTCGCCGAAGCTGTTGCCGAGCGCACTGCCATGGAAATTCATCTTATTGGGGTTGTTGGTAGGCCCCGGACCAAAACCGGCAGACGGCAGGGTGGCTTCCGAATATTCGCTATGGGTGCTTGCACCCGAACAGGCGCTCAATAGCAATGCACCGGCGATCAAAGCGACTTTGAAGAGTTTCGAGATCATTTTTCAGTTCCCTGTGGGTTGGAAGCGCGGTGACCTTAGGTAGTCATCCTATGCCGCAAGCCCGCCGGGAATTATGAAACTTTGCTGGGCGACAGCGTTGGTTCAGGTACTGATTGCTTGAGGCAAAAAGGGGGGTTCCCCAGACAAACTGTTAAAAGAGCAGCGTCCTACACGACTCTGGGAATTGTCCGTACACTTGCGCATTGCTGCGCTTTTGTCACGAGGCCTATAGTCCACCCAACGTCAAAATGGCGTGTCGGGTTTGGCGACTCGATGGCAATTGAACTGAATCCTTCGACTATTTTCGAAGCGTTCGGAACGCACTTAGCTGCCTGTTTTATGGTGGCTGTGCGCGGGAGACCCTAGGGTCTGCCGGTTTCTCCATTGCCCGGTTCGCCAACCCGCGTACGGCTACCACCCATTCGTTTGGCGACGATTGAGTAGTAGTTCTTCTCAAATTAATGGAGCTTCACATGAAAGAATTTATGGCTTTAACCAGCAACGCCGACGACCTTCCCTCGCTGTATGTAAATACCACCCAACCGCTGCACTCACTGCTTAGCA
This sequence comes from Pseudomonas sp. UYIF39, assembly GCF_029963765.1. Classification (GTDB taxonomy): domain Bacteria; phylum Pseudomonadota; class Gammaproteobacteria; order Pseudomonadales; family Pseudomonadaceae; genus Aquipseudomonas. Next base: position 3,920 of record NZ_JALBYU010000013.1, on the reverse strand, counting down.
CCGCACGCTACCGAATTGGCGCGGTAACACAGATCCTGGAAAACCTCGCGATGCGCGGCGATATCACCACGGACTCGGTGATACTCAGCGACTTCGCAATGCTTTGCTGCATACCCTTGCGTGATGGCTGCGATGTGCTGGATGTCATTGCGCGACGTATGGATGCGCAACCGTCCTGACGTCACAACGGGGCGCCCACCCGGACGCCCCACCCATCTCAGAACCGCCAATGCCCCCAATCACCGCCACACCCGCCCCGCTCTCCCGCCGCTTCTCCGTCGCACCGATGATGGATTGGATCACCAAAGTCTGAATTCATTGATCTATCCCAAGGTCGTGTACATTCTGTGTGCGGACATCGATACCACCTTCGTACCCGGACACAGAAAATATTGGACAGATCGATTGGACTTTACGCTGTGCGCCAGTGCCTCCAACCGTGGCACTACCGACTGGAAAGGTCTCGCCTACCTCCAACACAGGGTCGTGGCCATCACAGTGATATGAGATAAGCTGAGTCCACTAAAATGGCGGGGGTTTAGGACGTGGCACATAAGGAAGTAAGCGAAAAACAAACGCTGATGGATGTAGCAACGTTGGCTGATTTTGTGCACATTGACCCGTCCGCGATCCTGGCCATGAGCAACTCCCTGCATTTTCACACGCTAGAGAGCACCTTCCAGGAAGCGTCTCAAGCTGCCAAGGCAAGCAGTGATGAGGCAGCGGTCAGGGCATATAACGTACTTGCGGTTATCTGCAGCTATCATTTCAACCCTGACCGAGCAGATGCCTTCACACCGCAGATGATCATGGGTGGAAAGAGAACGCTGATACCTAGCGATTTCGTAGAGAAACAACTCAAGATTCTCGTGCAAATTGTCAGAAAGTTTGACCACCCTTTGCTGCGTGCTAGGATCGCAGACGTTTGCTGGTATATGAACAGGAAACTGCACGAGATTGCGATGCTTGCTACCGAATCCTATCTCCTGGCCGTGCAGGATTTTTTCAGTAAAAAGCTACTTCATCAGTATGAATCAGATTTCAAAGTACCCTCAAAAATAACTGAACTTATTGACAGGGCATTTTCGATCTACGCCTTGATCGGCAAGCGCAATGCCATACCTCAAATAGCCAGAGACACACTCCTGCTAGCTCAAGAGACAGCAAAAGAGAATAGCAACCTTGTCGCATTTAATGACCTCTCCCTACTTTCTCAAAGTTATAAGTTGAGCGAGTGGAACTTAATCGCTAGTGAAGCCGAATCGCTCGCGTTACAGAACAGCAACACGCAGTATGCGGAAGCGGTTAAAAAAATTTGGGGCCTTGCCGCTCACGCTTATACCAAACTAGGAGATAAAGATTCGGCTCGACGATGTAAAATCTCTGCTGTTGATCAAACGCTTCGAATGAGAGAAAGCGTTAGCCAGTCTTCTGCAAAAGCCTACTGGACTAAGCTCGCAATCGGAGAGTACAGATCCATCAAGGGCATGGCTGAAGAAATCCTAAAGTTGAGGGCGGAGCTTCTGACACTTGAAGATCAATCACTTGATGATCTCGCCGAGTTCAGCATGCCCCTTGATCTTTCGGATGTACGGCGCCTGACACGAGAGAAGTTTGAAGACTTAGAAGTCCATGAAATGCTGCTCAAACTAGCGCTAATTGACAGCGTGCCGCAGAAAATTGCACTGCACAAAAAATGTCTAGAAAGACGGGATCAATATTTTTTCTCCTCCATGGCAGGTAAAGCCTTCACTGACTCTCAGGGAAAAGTTATAGCTAACTCCCCTTCAGCTCCGCAGGGATCGCCGCCATCGGAAACATGGTTTGATCATGAAAGTTTGACAGATGTTAGTTTTCACTGCCACGTAGCTTCAGAAGGAAGTATTAGAGCAGCTTTCCACGCAATGGCTCGGCACCAGCAAATAGATGAACGGCACCTGATACCTATTGTAACTCAAAGCGCTTTCGTACCTTACGGCCACGAACATATATTTGCACTTGGGTTCGCACGTATGATCCAAGGGGATATGACATCAGCTGCCCACCTTCTTGTACCTCAACTTGAAAACTCATTGCGTTTCATACTGGCTAATGATGGATCAAGCACGGCAAAACTCAACTCCGACCTTACTCAAGAAGATCAGTCGCTAAGCCAGCTCTATACTAACCAAAGGAAAGCGCTTGAGACTAGGCTGGGTGTTGACATAACGTACATACTGCATTTACTTTTCAATCTTAAGGGTGGGCCAATGTTGAGGCACGAAATGGCCCATGGAAAGTCATCAGCAAGTGATTGCTTTAACCCATCGTGCGTCTACGCATGCTGGCTAATTTATCACATTACCTGTCGGCCACTATTGAAGCGGTGGGAAACGCACATTGCGAGCGCAACCCGAGCCCTAACGCTCTAACCAAGAGAATCCAATTCGCAAGCACTCACTGCGAAGTCGCACTCATATATAGTGACTTCGCTTATGCTCACTGTGAAATCGCACTGCATGAAAGCGAATCCGCACTCACCCAGAGTAATTTCGCACTCCCATGCTGCGATTTCGCATTCACACCTTGCGAAGGTTTAGGTATACAAGCAAACAAATCAAAATAACTTACAAACTCACTAGATCCATCTAAATCTCCTTTTGTATAATAGGTCTAGAGCTTGTTTATAGCCAGTTGTGTCTATGTCAGACAATTAAGCGGCTACTCACACCCCTTCGGGTGTTGCGTATTAAAGGCTCTCCTAAAATAACAATAAAAGATGAGACAAGATGAAAACTATTGAGAAGCAAAACAAGGACACCAGGATCACTATAAGGCTGAGTAAGTCCGAGATGGAGTCACTTGAGAGCAAGATGTCCGAGGCTGGCTACAAGGCCGCAGGAGCCTTCATTAGGGACTTCGTGGCGAACAATAGCGTCAAGCCCAAGGTTGTCTCAGACGTGGTTCATATCGCACGTGAATTGATGAGCTTGGCCTCAATGATCAACGCGGAGAAGCCTGGCTCTCAGCTCCTTGAGAAGGTTAAACACATCGCAAGGATCAATGTGGGTGGCCTTGTATGATCGGAAAAATCTTCCCAAAGTCAGTAGGTTCGTTCAAAGGCAGAATTCGGTACATCTTCGGCTGCACAAAGCACGACCACGAGATCAGCCAGATCGTCACGATAGATTCAAACTGCATTTCTAACGACCCACTACCGGCGCTCCTGGCAGGCAGAGAGGATGATGTACTTGAGATGGTTCGTGAATTCGACCAGGTGGAGATCCTTCGGCGCATGTCTCTGGACTCCGAGAAGGCGATAAAGCCGGTCTTTCACGCCATGCTCTCTCTTCGTCCCGGTGAGTCACTCACAGGCCCACAGTGGCGCATGGCAGTCCGCAAATACTTAGATGACCTCAGCTTCAACGAAAATACGAAATACATTGCTGTGATGCACAGGGACAAGGATCACGAGCACGTCCATATCGTTGCGAACAGGATTTCTCTCGACGAGGGATTCCCGATGGTTAAGGACAGCAACGAGCGTTCGATCAGCATGGACTCTGTCTCCGACCTGGAAGATATGTTCGGACTGTGGAAGGCTCCAAGGCCCAAGGACACCTGGGGCGTCTCCATCACACACGCAGAGCTCCAGGCCTCTTTGAAGGATGACGAGCTGCCATTCAAACACCGCATGATCGCCAAAATTGCCGGGGCCATTGAGGCTACCAACGCGGTCAATGGCGATATGTTCACGTTCACCAGGCTGCTAAGAAAGCAAAAGGTCTACATCCACCTCACACTCAATGAAGAAGGCCAGCCGAAAGGCATCAGCTTCGAGTTTGATGGCAAATACATTAGTGGGCGGCAGCTCAAACGCACCAGGTGTTGCCGCTGACCGAAAACTGACCCAGTAGAGGCTGTTCTGCCGACTGAAAACT
>NZ_JALBYU010000012.1 GCF_029963765.1 Pseudomonas sp. UYIF39 | reverse complement strand
GCCGCAGCGCGCGCACGCGCGCTCCCACATTGGATCGCTGGCGTACACAAGGTCCCTGTGGGAGCGAGCTTGCTCGCGATGAGGCCCGAGCAGGCAACAAAAAAGCCCGCAGACGATTACTCGTCTGCGGGCTTTTTCCTGGCGGGGCTATTTACGCCCGGCGCTCATGCATCCGCGCCAGTTGCCGCTCGAGCATCGACGGATAAGGCTCCATCAGTCGCTCTACGCAGCAAGCGCCTTCCGGGCTGGCGATCGGTCGGATCCGTGCGCGCTGGCGGATCAGCGCGTCGTCACCGATTTTGCGCTCCACCAGCAGCAGGTTACGGCTGTGTTGCGACAGGGCCAGGGCATCCTGAGCGGTTTCGGTCAGCAGCAGATCGATCTGGCTCAGGCCGAACAGCTCGTCACCCAGGGTCAGGCCCAGTTGCAATTGCAGGGTGATGCCGCTGTCGGCGACTTCGATCTGCAACTGATGGCCCAGAGCCCGCAACAACTCACCGCAACAGATGGCATTGGTCAGGTAGTCATCGCCGCTGTCTTCGGTATGGAACAGCATCAACGTACTGCCATCGTTCAGGGTGTGCAGCTCGCTCTGGTAGAGCGAGGCGGCCTGATCGAGGCAGTCGCGATAGCGTTTGAGCAGTTCTTCCAGTCGTGTGCGGGGCAGACGACGCAGCTGATCCTGAGCGCCCAGTTGCACGGCCAGCACCGCGCTGTGCTGCGGCACGTTCGATAGTTGCGGTTTGGCTACCGGTTTCGGCGCGGTCGACGCTGATTCATCACGCAGGTCGGCAAATGCATCGTCGTCATCATCGTCTTCAACGGTGCTGACAATGCGCCGTGGCGCAGGTTTGAGGCCGGCCACAGGCTTGGATTCATCGAAACTCGGGTCACGCAAATTGCGCACTTCGAAGGTTGGCTCGTTATCGTCCGGGTCTTCGTAGTCGCTTTCGTCGTATTCAGGCTCGGGAGCGGGTTCCGGCTCGGCGGGCTCTGGCGCGAAGTCGGCGTGCAGCTGGCGAGCCAGATCGCCGATCTCGTCCTGACGCTCGGTGGCCGGGGTGTATTCGTCGATATGGCGCAGCCACACCCGCAATTGCAGCAGCGGCGTGGAGATGTGCCGACCTAGGCGCAGGCTCAAGGCCAGGGACAGCGCCAGCAGAATCGCGCTCAAAATGCCCATGCTTTGCAGGCTGATGGTCATCGGCTGCTGGAACTGATCCATGTCCAGGCTGATGCGCAGTTGCCCGGCGGTCACATCCTGGAAAGTGATCTTGCTCTGGTACATGCCTTCGGCTTCGCCCAGCAGGCTGTGCTTGGGGCGCTGACCGGCTTCGGCGAGGATGCGGTTATCCACGCTGTAGATGGCAGCGTGAGCCACCAGCTTGTTTTTGGTCAGGTTGTTGAGCAGCACGTTGAGGCTGAGGATGTCGTTGGACACCAACAGCTCCGTGGCGGACGTGGCAGTTTGCGTGGTCAGGCTTTCGCCCAGCGCATCCGCCTGCTCGTGCATGGCCTGCTTGAACTGCAAACCCATCACACAGGCATAAATCACCAGGGCCAGAGCGACCAGGATCACGTTATGGCTGGCAATGCGCAATGCAATCGGTACACGGCGGTGGCGCAGTGCACGGAAGATCAGCAGAAAGAAGTTATCGGTTTTTACTGGCGTGGGCCGGTTCACTTGAGCTCGGCTCTTTTGTCCGTGAAGTTGACGCGCAGTATAGCGACAGGCCCTAGACCGTCAAAGCGCTCACGGTGCCCGATGGTCACTGAAAGTGGGTAGAATGCGGTTTTTTTCCACCTGCGGGGGTGCGCCTTGCGCGAAATCGTCCTGATAAACATCACGGGAGTCGACCGTCCGGGTCTGACTGCAGCCATTACCGGCGTTCTGGCCCAGGGTGGTGTGAACATTCTCGACATTGGTCAGGCGGTGATCCACGACACCTTGTCGTTCGGCATCCTGGTTGAAATTCCTGACACCGAGCAAGGCAAGTCGGTGCTCAAGGACATCCTGTTCACGGCTTACAAGCTTGATCAGCAGGTGCGTTTCACGCCGGTGTCCGAAGAGGATTACCAGCAGTGGGTTGGCAATCAGGGCAAGAAACGCCACATCGTGACCCTGCTGACCCGCAAAGTGACCGCCGGGCAATTGCAGGCCGTGAGTTCGATCACCGCCAAATATGGCCTGAACATCGACCACATCGATCGTCTGTCCGGGCGTATGCCGCTGGACACCCCGGCCGATCAGGGCAAGGGCTGCATCGAGTTTTCCGTTCGTGGTGAAGCGGCTGATCCGCAAGCGCTGCGGGCCGAATTCCTCAGCGTCGCGCAGGAACTGAACGTCGACATCGCCTTCCAGGAAGATTCGCTGTTCCGTCGTAACCGCCGCCTGGCGGTGTTCGACATGGATTCGACGCTGATCGAAGCTGAAGTGATCGACGAACTGGCCAAGGCTGCCGGAGTGGGCGATCAGGTATCTGCGATCACCGAGCGGGCGATGGCCGGCGAATTGGACTTTCGCGCCAGCTTCAAGGAGCGCCTGGCCTTGTTGAAAGGGCTGGACGTCAGCGTGCTGGATTCCATCGGCGCCTCCCTGCGTCTGACCGAAGGTGCCGAAACACTGTTCGCCGAACTCAAGCGTCTGGGCTACAAGACCGCCATCCTGTCGGGCGGCTTTACCTACTTCGCCAAGCAATTGCAGGCCAAGCTGGGCATCGACTACGTGTTCGCCAACGAACTGGAAGTAATAGACGGCAAAGTGACTGGCGTGGCGGTCGAGCCGATTGTTGATGCGCAACGCAAGGCGGATCTGCTGAAGGAACTGGCGCACAAGGAAGGTTTGCGTCTGGAGCAGACCATTGCGGTCGGCGACGGCGCCAACGATTTGCCGATGCTGGCGATTGCCGGGTTGGGCGTGGCGTTCCGTGCCAAGCCGCTGGTCAAGCAGTCGGCGAAGCAGGCGATTTCCACCCTTGGGCTGGATGGCGTGCTGTATCTGCTGGGTTTCCGGGATCGCGACGGGCAGCTCTAAGTATTGTATTGACTAAACTGGCCCCTTCGCGAGCAAGTCGGATCGCCGCACCGCCGCTCCCACATTGATCTCTGTTCGACGCAGATCCAGTGTGGGAGCGGGCTTGCTCGCGAAGGCCGCATCACGGTCTTACAGATTCACCCTCAAAGTGTTTTCCACAACGAATCAAAATCGTCCTCAGCGCCGCTCACCGCGGCGTTGTCGTTTTTGGCTACCTCCAGTGGACGGTAGGCGAACTGATTGAAACTGTTGGTGCTCGCCACCCGCCGCTCCAGCCCGACCCGGTGTTCCTCGCCGTGGGTATTGATCATGACCTTGTTGCCCTCCTGAAAGGGCAGGCGCGGCGCGAGCAAAGTGGCCGGCTGGTCGATGGCACTGATTTGCGGCAGCAACAGGCCGCGCAGGTATTGGCAGTGGTTATCACGGGTGCGCACCAGTTGCAGGCCGCAAGGCTCGGCGTAGGGCGCAACCTGCTCGATGCCCATCTGCGTGCCACCGCCGCGCACCTGGCGGATCCAGCGCACCACCGCGATGCTCCAGCCCTGACCGGCAGAATCCTCGATACCGACCATCTCACCCGCCTGTAACTCGGTCGGCACAGCGGCGGGCCAGGCCAGGCAGTAACCGCCGGGGCTGTGATTGATCACTGACAGGACATGGGTCGGGAAGTGCTGATTGCGGTCGGATGCATCGTGGCTGTCGTCATTCTGAAGCTGCGGGTATTCGATCTCTTCGTAGGGCAATAGAGCGTCTGCATTGCCTTGGGGGGCGGCGTCGAAGGCCTGGTGCCATTGGTCCTTTTCCTGGCCGGTCGCTGACGTTACCGAAAATTGTGCAGGCCGGGCGCCGTGGTTTTTCAGGATGTCGCTGAATGAGCGTTGCCCACCCATATAAAAGTGCAGCGCGCTCATGCCTATGCACAGGGTCAACGTGCCTTGGCCGACGGTGCGCTGGAAACTGCGTTCGGCAGTCTGGCCCCAGGCGGCATGAAGGTGTTGCAACGTATCCAGACTTAACCCTGCCGGCACGGGCAGTGGCGATGAGCTGTCGAGTTTCTGCAAATGCCCTTCGATGGCCGCAATCAGAGGCTGCGGATCGATCCCCAGCAAACTCTCCTGCTGCTCGGCCCGGAACTTGGTGCGGTAACGCGGCCCGGTGTCGAGGTCTTGCGCGACGGCAAACAGCCCGGTGGCCGGCTTGCCGGGTTGCAGTTTAATCCATTGGCTCCAGGGTTCCAGCACCTCGGCCACCCGGGCAATCTGGTGCTGGCGCAGTTGGTTGCAGCGTGAGGCGCCCAGCAGCAAGGCGACCACGTACGTCTGTTCGATGCTCAAGGTTTGCGTCTGGCTGGCCAGCTCATCGCGCAGGCTCGTGTGCTGGAGCCGGTGCGCGCAGGCGATCCGGTAGAGCTGATGCAGCTCCAGCCACAGGCCTTCCGGCACGGGGCAATAGAGTTTGGTAGCGCGAATCAGCGGCCCGTTCAGGCAATGGATCGCCCGTTGCAGCGCTTGGGTCAGCAGCGGCGCACGGTCCTTGCTGAACCTTGGTGTGATGCGCACCACGATCTGTTTATAACCAATGGCCAAGTGACTTTGCAGCGCCTGGCAGAGGTTGGCGATCTTGCGAGAGCGCTCGTCGAGGACAATCGACTGATGCAGGAAATGCTGCTCAAGGTGTTTGCAGACGTAATACGCCTCGGGCCGCAGCAGTTCGAGCAATTGCAGGCGATTGTCGCTGGGCGTGAGCAGCTGGTTGAGTTCGCTCAAGCCTTGATACAGCTGGCGAGCGGTTTCACCGATGTTGGCTTTGGGCAGATTGGCGATCCAGCGCTTGAGATCGCGCGGGGTGGCTTCACAGAACGACAGGCGCAACTGCGTCGGGATCGGGGCGCGTAGCAGGAGGTGGGGGCTGGTCTCATTCATGCCGTGGAAAAACTCCAACCGGTAATTGGGCAGTGAATAACCTGACTGTAGCAGCTATGGATTTCTACCGTTTGTCTGTCAGTCGAGTGCCATCCGGGCGTACTACTAATCTGACACTCGTGCGACTGGATACGCACAGTCGTACGGCCTGCTGCCTACACAGGGCAGGTCTCTTTGTAACTTCAAGGAGATGAAGTTTATGTCTAGATATGTAGTGGCAAATCAATGGGGCGGTAGTTCGGCACCCTGGCATCCGGGCGGAGACTGGACGCTAGGCGCGCGGGACAACCAGAACGTTGTCGCGATCGAGATCAAATCGGGCGATGGCGGGAAGAGTTTCACCGGCACCATGACGTATGCAGGTGAAGGTCCCATTGGCTTCAAGGCTCAACGCACGAGCCAGAACCATTACAACGTTGAAAATCAGTGGGGCGGCAACGATGCCCCGTGGCATCCGGGTGGCAAATGGGTCATCGGAGGCCGGGATAATCAAAACGTTGTGGCGTTGAGCGTGACCTCCAGTGATGGAGGGAAAAACCTCAGTGGCACCAATACCTACGCCAACGAAGGGCCGATCGGCTTCCGCGGACAGATAGAGTAACGGCACCACCGAGTGGCATCCGCCCCTTCGAAGACGTTCGAAAGGGCGGATCAATGGTTAATGCCGGTCAATTAAGAACTTGAATACCACAACCCAATGTGGGAGCGAGCTTGCTCGCGATTGCGTTCTTACATTCAACACCTGTGCTGGCTGCCAGTCTGCTATCGCGAGCAAGCTCGCTCCCACAGGTTCTGTGCCTTGGCTGAAGGGATCAGGCTTTTGCCAGGCCCATGCCCTGGCCCATCTGCACCGGTGAACCGGCCGCCAGTTCTTCAGCCCACTTCACTTGATCAGGCCCGAACAGCACGACAGCGGTCGAACCCAGTTTGAACCGACCCAATTCTGCACCTTTCTCCAAATGGATCGGTGCACGGGCGGCTTCGTCGTAGCGGAAGGTTTTCAGCTCGCGTTTTGGCGGAGTGACCAGCCCGGCCCAAACGGTCTCGATCGACGCAACGATCATCGCGCCCACCAACACCACGGCCATCGGCCCGCGCTCGGTGTCGAAAATACACGCCACACGCTCGTTGCGGGCGAACAGTTCCGGAACGTTTTCGGCGGTGGTCTGGTTGACCGAGAAGATCCGGCCCGGGATGTAGACCATCTCGCGCAGAGTGCCGGCCAACGGCATGTGCACGCGGTGGTAGTCCTTCGGCGACAGATAAATAGTCGCGAAATCACCGCCCATGAACGGCGCAGCGTTGGCAGCGTCGCCGCCCAGCAATTCCAGCACGCTGAAGCTGTGGCCCTTGGCCTGGAACACGCGACCGTGTTCGATCGGGCCGAGTTGGCTGACCGCACCGTCGGCCGGGCTGAGGATCGCGCCTGGCGTCTCGTCCAACGGGCGAGCACCGTCCTTCAAGGCGCGAGTGAAGAACGCATTGAAGTGTTCGTAGGCGGTCAGGTCTTCGACCAGTGCCTGCGACATATCCACCTGATAACGCTTGGCGAACCAGGCGGTGAAGGCGTTCTTGAACCAGCGCACGCGGCATTCGGCAATGCAGCCGGCCAGTCGCGACAGCAGGTGATGGGGCAGCAGGTATTGGCTGAGGATAAACAAACGCTTATTCATTAACTGTCCTTAAAAACCTTAAATCTCTACGGGCGTATCGGGGTGGTTGCCCCATTCGCCCCAGGAACCGGCGTAGCCTTTGACCCGCGGATAACCGAGGGATTTGGCCACCAGATAGGTGAAGCCAGAACGGTGGTGAGTCTGGCAGTGGGTAATCACTTCTTTGTCTTTGCTGATCCCGAGTTTTTCCAGGATCTGCGGCATGTCGGTACGGATGCGCAGGTTGCGCGCCTGATCCATGCCCGCGGTCCATTCGAAATTGACCGCGCCGGGAATGTGCCCGGCCTTGGCCGCCAGGACTTTCTCGCCGGAGTACTCCAGCGGCCCGCGCGCGTCCCAGATCGCCAGGTCGGCAGCACCGAGACGGCTTTGCAGGTACTCGCGGGTGGCGGTGGGTTCATCATGCAGGGTCAACGCAACCGGGCCGCCAACCGCTGCCGGGATCTGGATCGACATAGGCAAGCCTTCTGCCAGCCAGGCCTTCAGGCCGCCATCGACATAGTGGTACTTGCTGTGGCCGATAACATCCAGCAGCCAGATAAAGCGCCCGGCCCATCCGCCGCCTTCGTCGTCATAGACGACGTAGACCGCATCGGGGTTGTGTCCCAGCTCACCGAACAGCGCTTCGAGTGCCGCTTGCGGCGGCATCAGTCCCGGCGCAGGTGCGTGACCGAGTTGCGTGCGTTTCGGATCGACAAAACGCGCGCCGGGGATATGCCCTTCGGCATAGCGGGCGCTGCTGGTCAGGTCCACCAGAATCAGATCGCGAGCGTCGAGACGGGGGAGCAAGTCGCTCGGCTCGATGACCAGCGGCAAGCCAGAGAAGTCAGACATGTGAGGTCTCCAGAACACAAAGGGGAGGATTGTAGCGCAGCGTCATTGGCCGCGGTGGCTAAAGCTGTGCAGTGCCTTTTCGATGCACTGCGCGGTTTTACCGAAGGCTTGCACGGTGATTTCCGAGAACGGCCCGCCGCCTTGATCCGCCACCACAATCATGATCACCCGACCATTATTGACCAGTGAACGCAGCAGCAAGTGTTCGCCGCCGAACTGTGAGCGCAGGCTGGCCGGCAACAGGGCCGAGAATTGTGCGTAGTTGGCCGGTGTCAGGCGCACCTGGGCTTGTTGCGAGAGCAGGCGTTGCAGCAAGGTGCTCTGGCTGACGGCGAAATTCAGACCGGCCACTTCTTTTTGCAGCCCGGCCGTCTGGTGCACTCGCAGATTGTCATGGGGGCGGTCGGCCATCAGGATCATCACCCGACGCATGCCGCACGCGACCAAAGCGTCCCGGGCAGACGTGGTCAAGTGCATGGCATTGGTGAAGCGACTTGGCTCGACCAGCAACTCGGCACACTGTCTGCGCCATTTCGCCAGGTCTTCGGCAGTCGGCGCCGGGGCCGGCAGCAAGCCTGCGTGCACGCGGTTCATACCCCATGGCCAGATCAGTGAAACGGCCGGGTGCCAAAGGTCTGGCATGGCGTGATGGCGGGCGCTGTTGGCGGCCTGTTGGTGCAATTGCTGCTGCACTTCGTCCATCGGTATTTGCAGGTAAAGGCTGGTCAGGTACTGCCAGCGTTCACTGTGCGGACTGTCCCAGGCCTGTTGCGCCGATAGCGCAAGACCGTTGGCCAGCAGCACCGTATTGGCCGGTTGATTGAGCCAGCGACGCAGGGTCGGATCGTCGTCGAGGCGGTTCTGCTGGCGCAATGGATGATCGCTGTCGCGTGCGATGCGCAGCACTTTCACCAGCTCACGCTGCTCGTTGAGCAGCAGCCGATAACCCTGCTGCACCCAGATCGGCAGGCGCCAGATGTCCACGAGCGCCAGGCAGATATCCAGCAGGCGAGCGCCGAACAATTGCTTTTCGACTTTGCGCGCCGACTCGCCTTTATGGATAACCCGCAGCTCCCACTCTTCGAGCAACTGCGGATGAGTCAATGCCATCGGCCAGAGCGGCGAGAGAAACAGCAGGCTGCCCCAGTGGATGTCCTGCCACAGCCGCGCCAGGCGACTGGCGAAAAAACCGTTGGCCTGTTGGGTCGCGTGCTGGCTGATCATCTGCAGCTGACGCAGGGCCACCGGAATGTCTAACTGAGGTTCGGCGGGCAGGCGGGCGAGCAGTTCTTCGGTGCGCTTCAAACCGAGGCGATTGATCGCCACCTCAAGGTTTTCCGCAGGCTCGGTCATGCTGCCATGGGTGTGGCGATTGGCTTCGCGAATCACGCTCAGGGCCAGCGCCGGGCTGTCCTGTATCAGTTCGGCGATATCGCGCAAGGAGCTGCGACTGTTGGCGATGGCCTTGCAGACACGGTCATGACTGGCTTGCGGAACCGGTAGGCGCACGCCATCGAGAAGCTTGACCCAGCCTTCGAGAGTGGTCGGTTTTGGAGTTGGAACGTTCGTTTCGTTAGCCATGGTTGGACGCGATCATCGCCTGCATTACCTATGCCCGGAGCGGGCCAAATTGGCTTTTCGCCTGAACTGGCTATAGTCTGGCGCAGTTTTGCCGATAAGTAGAAGAAGAGATTTTTTAACTTCCGAATATGACCTTGAACCCGACTCAGTAAGTGCTCTCCTACCTATGGCTAAAATAATCGGCATCATCGTCGTATTCGCGAGCGTACTCGGCGGATACGTGCTCTCCCACGGCAAAATTGCCGCCCTGATTCAGCCCTTCGAGGTGATGATTATTGGTGGTGCGGCACTCGGTGCATTTCTGCAGGCCAACCCCGGTTACATGACCATGCACGTGCTCAAGAAGTCCTTGGGCATGTTCAGTTCGCGTTTCAACCACACGTTCTATCTGGAAGTGCTGGGCCTGATCTACGAGATCCTCAACAAGAGCCGCCGCGAAGGCATGATGGCCATCGAAGGCGACATCGAAGATGCCGCTGCGAGCCCGATTTTCGCCAAGTACCCGACTGTACTCAAAGACGAACGCATGACCGCCTTCATCTGCGATTACCTGCGCATCATGTCCTCCGGCAACATGGCTCCCCATGAGCTGGAAGGCCTGTTCGACATGGAACTCTACAGCCTCAAGGAAGACCTGGAACACCCTGCCCACGCGGTGAACGGCATTGCCGATGCCATGCCGGGTTTCGGTATCGTTGCGGCGGTACTGGGTATCGTGGTGACCATGGCTTCCCTGGGCGAAGGCGACCAGAAATCTATCGGTCTGCACGTGGGTGCAGCCCTGGTCGGTACCTTCTTCGGTATTCTCGCGGCATACGGCTTCTTCGGCCCATTGGCCACTTCCCTGGGCCACGATGCCAAGGAAGAACTGAACGTCTACGAAGCCATCAAGGCCTCGCTGGTCGCTTCGGCGTCCGGCATGCCGCCGTCGCTGGCGGTAGAGTTCGGCCGCAAGGTTCTGTACCCGGCGCACCGTCCTAGCTTTGCTGAGCTGGAACAAGCGGTCCGCGGTCGCTAAGTCATGGAAAATAACCAGCCGATAATCATCAAGCGCGTCAAGCGCATCGCCGGCGGGCATCACGGGGGCGCCTGGAAAATCGCCTTCGCGGACTTCGCGACGGCGATGATGGCGTTCTTCCTGGTGCTGTGGCTGCTGTCCACCGCAACGCCTGAACAGAAGATCGCCATCGCCGGTTACTTCAAGGACCCGGTCGGCTTTTCCGAAAGCGGCACGCCGTACATCATCGACCTGGGCGGCACACCGACCCTGGCGCCGGAGAACACCCTCAACCCCGAGGTGAAATCTCAGCCGCAGCCGGACAAGGTGACCATCGACGCCGAGCAGGTTGAAGGCATGGCCGAGCAGGTCGAGAAGGAACGTCTCGAGTTGTTGCTGCAAGAACTGCAGACCAAGGTCGAAGAGAACCCGCAGCTGAAGAAATTCAAAGACCAGATCAGTTTCGAAATCACGCCTGACGGTTTGCGCATCCAGATCGTGGACGCCGAAAACCGACCGATGTTCGACTCCGGCAGTGCCCGTCTGAAGCCGTACTTCGAAGACATCCTGCTGGCCATGGCCGACACCATTAAGGCGGTGCCGAACAAGATCAGTATCAGCGGCCACACCGATGCCAAGCCGTACACGGGCACCGGTGACTTTGGTAACTGGGAGCTTTCGGCCAACCGTGCCAACGCTGCCCGTCGTGCGCTGGTCGCGGGTAGCTATCCGGATGCACAGGTGGCGCGCGTCGTCGGTTATGCCTCGTCGGCGTTGTTCGATCGCGAGCACCCGTTCAATCCGGTCAATCGCCGTATCGACATTATTGTGCTGACCAAGAAAGCCCAGCGTGCCATCGAAGGTTCGCAAGGTGCGGAACCGGCTCCAGAACCAGCGCCGACGCAAGGGCAGGGCGGACCGGGCGAAGTGCCCGCCACACCAGCCGATCCGAATGCGTTGCCGGCGGATAAAGAGCCGTTGCCGGCGCATGAGCTTCGCGAGCGGTTGAATCTGTTTGATAATCCGGCGCCGAAACCGGGTGAGCCGCCGAAGCAGTGACCACAAAAAAGCCGACAGTGATGTCGGCTTTTTTGTGCCTGTCGTTTGTGCGTCGGGAGATTGCCTGCGGTTCATTGAGCGCCGATCCCCCGTTGGGAAACGTCCTTCGTGGGTTGGGGACCGTTCCTACATCTATCCGATAATCCCCTTGGTAGGGTGCTCGCCAATTTCGCGTGCACAGACCATGGACGGTTTGGACATCGCGCTTCATCTCCTCTTTGCTTAAGGATAAGCGTATGTTCGGATCGGCCAATACGGCGCACTTCGCGCTGCACATTCCCACTGTTCGTAACGATTTCAAAGTCCTCGCCTTTGACGGTGTTGAGGCCATCAGTGCTTTGTATGCGATCCAGGTTGAACTGGTCAGCGAAAATCCTGATTTCGATCTGGAGAGTCTGCTCAGCCAACCTGCATTCCTCCAGTTCGGTCTTAACGGCGAAGGCCTTCATGGCCATATCGAAGAGGTGTTCGTCGGTGAACCCGGTAAACGCCTGACCCGTTATCACCTGACCCTTGTACCGACGCTGCACTACTTGCAGTTCAGCTACGACCAACGGATTTTCCAGAACCTGACGGTGCCGCAAATTATTGCTCAGGTGCTCAAAGGTCACGGCATTCAGGCCGATGCGTTTGCGTTCCATGTCAGCACCAGCCCCGAGCGCGAATACTGCACGCAATATGGGGAAAGCGATTTCGAGCTAGTCCAGCGCCTGTGCGCCGAGGACGGCATCGCATGGCATCACCAGCATTCGGCAGACGGTCATGTGCTGGTGTTAACCGACGACCAGACCTGGTTCCCCAAACTGGGCGAAACCCCTTACCAACAAGACTCCGGCATGGTGGCGGACAACCCGGTCGTCAGCCAGTTTTCCACGGGTTTTCGCAGCCGAACCAGCACGACAACGCGTCGGCACTACGACTTTCAACGCCCGAGTCTGTTGCTGGAAAGCCGCTTCACTGCCGAGTTCAGCCCTGAGCTCGAAGACTATCGCTACCCCGCATTGATCGAGAACGAAAAACGCGGCAAACAACTCGCTCGCCAGGCCTTGGAGCGTCACCGTGCCGATTACCAGTTGGTCGAGGGCAACAGCGATCAGCCGACTCTGCGCTGCGGTCACTTGTTCGACTTGACAGAGCATCCGCGCGAAGGCTGCAACGATTTGTGGTTATTGCTCAACGTGACACACGCTGGAAAACAGCCTCAGTCACTGGAAGAGGCCATCACCAGCGACGTCAAACCTGAAGACGGCTTTACCCAGGGCTATCGCAACAGCTTCAGCGTCATTCCGTGGGACGTGTTTTACCGGCCGCCGATGCGTACAAGAAAAACGCTGCTGGTCAGCCAGACTGCCCGTGTGACCGGACCGGTCGGCGAGGAGATCTATTGCGATGAGTATGGTCGCGTCAAAGTCGAATTTCATTGGGACAGGGCCGAACTCAACAGTGAAAAAAGCAGTTGCTGGCTGCGGGTATCGACCAACTGGGCAGGTAAAAATTTTGGCGCGGTGACCATTCCGCGTATCGGCATGGAAGTCGCCGTCACTTTTCTGGACGGCAATCCCGATAATCCGCTCATTACCGGGTGCGTGCCGAACAAGGTCAATGCGGTGCCATACCCCTTGCCCGAGCACAAAACCAAAACCGTATTGCGCAGCTACAGTTCCCCGAAAACAGGCGGTTACAACGAACTGTCGATTGAAGACCGCGCCGGGCAGGAAAAAATCTACCTGCGCGCCGAACGCGACCTCGACCAACTGATCCTCAACGACAGCGACACCAAGATTGGCAACGACCGCCGCGAACAGATCACCCGCGACAGCCACAGCCTGATCGGTAACGACCGCTTTGAACAGGTGGACAACCACAGCACTAGCCTGATCAAGGGCGACGAATTGCACACCACCCAAGGTGCTCGCAACACAGTGATCGGCGGCAACGAGGTGATCTCTATCACCGGCAACAGCAGCACAACAGCGGATGGCACGCTCGTGATTCAGGCTGGACCGCACGCTCATGTCACTGCCGCCAATGTGGTGATAAAGGGTGACCAGAGCTTGACGTGGGAATGTGGCGGTCACCACATCATCATCAACGCAAGCGGGATATTCAGCAGCGTGGCCATTGTCGTGGGTGGTTCACCGCTAACTGGCCTACCCGGGCAGGCGGCACTGTCAGCAGCTCCCCAAGCCGCCGAAGCTGTGGTTATCGACACCCTTCCCATGGAAGCGCTACTCAAACAGAACATCGTCTTTCGTGAGGCCGATTCCGGCATTTGCCCGGTATGCACCGTCGCCCAGGAAACCCAGGAAGCACAGAGGGGTGAAGTATGACCCCGGTCGTCCCGAACAAAGGATTGCTCCTGCTTGATGGCGCCCAGTACGAAGGCGCTATCGATTGGCTTAACGAGCACTACGCCGCAGATTCTCCTCAGTCGCTATTCAAGGGGACCGCTTATGAGCCGATCAGCGCAGCAGGGCCTTTTCTGCTGAATGCCTCGATTGGCAGCGCAGCCTATGCCGCGTGGTGGGGCGGCAGCGACTTGCAACACGGTGTTTGGCTATCTTCTCCCCTGAGCATTCAGCAATTGCTCCCAATCCTGCAACGTCGCTTGCGCATTTTTGATGACTACCAGCGAGAGCTGTGGTTGCGCCTTGCGGATGGCTCGGTTCTGCGACGCGCCTGTTTGGCGGGAGCGCAATGGCCAGCAGGCTTTTGGTTTGGTGTGGAAAGCGTCTGGCTACGCCATGGCAACGCGCCAGTGTGCGCTTGGGAAAACGAAGCGCCGGAATTCGACTCAGCGCCGGCCAATAAAGGTCTGGCCGCGCAAATCACCCTGCCTGAGCCGCTTCTGCATGCACTGAGCCTTCCCGCCAACCCGGAGAAAAACGTATGAGTGCCCAGAATAAAATCCGCGTTGGAACCTGCCCGCTGTTCGCTGCCGTTTTGCCCCTGCGATACGCCCTCGGCCCAACCGCCGCTGTCGATACAGAGGCCTACGACTTGCCGACGTTGAGCGGCTCGTTTCCCGAGTTGGGGCCTCGTCATCCTGACTTGACCAGGCATGCGCTCAATTACACCTCGCGTTTATTGCGCGACGGTTGGCTCTACGTCTGGGAGAGCAGCCCACCCAAGCTGGTGGAGTATCAGGTCGAAAAAGCTCAGCTCACCGAAACCCCGCGTGCGGGCAGGGTAATCGACACCCGGGTCAAACCCCATCTTGTGTTAAGAGCTGGCGACCCTGCCGGATTGGTCTGGTCGCCCGTTCGCTGGAGTGAGGCGCAATACCAGGCTGCCAAAACAGACCCCGCTGTGCGTCAGCGCATCATGCGCAGTTTTGTTCCGGGTGTTGCGCCGTTCAGCGGCAAGGTTGACACCGTCGCCAAGCAGATTGGCGAATACAACGATGCAACGAGCTATGGCTGGAGCGCGGAACCCGAGACGGAGCACGCACCCGACTGGTTGAAAGTGCTCAAACAGATGGGGCGTTGCGAACAGCAGACCTTCGCCGTCATAGATGATGCATGGGGCGTGCTGCTCGACCTCGCCGCATTGATGCGTGTCCGTAAAGAAGCATTCGACAGTTACCAGGAACATCACGCTGAAACGTGGGCGATGGCCAGTGTCATCAAGTCACTGAGCGAAGGCGACCGCCAACTGAAGGCACAGTTGCCGTCCATCACTCGCTATGACGAACTTCAGCGGGCGTGGAAAGATCAAGAAACCCAGAACGACCGGTATACCGCCGACACGCGGCGTCTGGCCCAACTCTGGGTGGCGTGGTTCAACACCCTGCAATTGGCTGGACCGTCGAGCATGGACACGGCTTGCGGCCATTTCGACATCACTCAGTCGATGGCGCGTGAGGCACTGGAATTGCATTTCGCCGAAGCCTGCCTGGGGCCGGCCAGCACCAGTGTCGGGGCCGAGGCCATTACCCTCAGTCTTGAAGGTGACAAGGCCGGTAAGCCATGGTTGCTTTGGGCATTGCTTGGGTTGCCGTCACGGCTGGGTGTTGGCGAAATCAAATACCTTGTGGACTTCAGTGATGTGGCCCGAGATAACCAGGCTGCTGTTCAAGAGGGCGCCAGCAAACTTGCCAGAGCCTTTGGTTATGCCGATGCGTTGAACAAAACCGCCGACAAACTGAAGCAACACAAACCGGCCTCAAGCATAGAGGCTCTATTTCTGTCCATTGCCCCGGTGGCTGGGCTGCAATTGCATCAGGGTGAAAGGGCCACCGGCACAGCCGGGTATTTGTACATGGCGGCAGCACTAGCCCGCAGCGATCAGCGCATCCAGACCTCGGGCGTCACACCGCGGCAGTTGGGCGAGTGGTATAGCGACTTGATGGGTACGCGCCAGACATTGCCTGCGCATTTGAGCGTCGCACCGCTGGCCAGCGGTGTGGCTGACGGTATCCCTTTCATGCATTTGGTCCCTGCCAGCACCAAGCTGCCACCGTTGCCAGTGAATCTGGCTGCGAGTGTTGAATTGAGCAGTGTGTTTGATTTGAAAAGTGCGCTGAGCAAGGCGCCGATCAAGTCGATTGTGACGCTGGTGGCGGGGGTGAATTTTGTTTGGGCGACGGGTCAGCTTTCTGAGAAACAAACCGCCCAAAGCAGATTTGGTGCTGCCGGGGCTGTGTTTGGCGTTGGTGCAGCAGGGGCAGCTGTCGTTCAGCGAGTGGCAGAGGTTGATTGGGCTTCGGCAGTTCGCCAGAGTGGGAGGACTTCTATTCCAGCAAGGCTCATGCTGGTCAGAGCAATGGGCATTGCCGCGGTTGCTGCATCGTTACAGGCTGTTGTCCTTAGTTTTGATGTGGTGATCTACGGGATCGAAGCCTATGAGGCGTATCAGGCGGGCGACCTCGACACCATGGGGACGGATTTGGCTATCGTCAGCGTCGAGTCGGCCGGCATAGTGCTTTATGTAAAACTATTCCGGGCGTACCGTGCTGCACAAGCGGCTGTGATGGTGGGTGAAGCTGCGGCCATTGCAGGGGGGATGAATGTCGCACCGCATCTAGCCATAAAAATACTTGGCCTCACCGTGGTGATTGTCGCGGGAGTCATTACCCGACTCTATACAGCGGACTCGCCGCTGGAACAGTGGATAAAAAATAGCCATTTTGGTATCCGCCCGGACGACGTTTGGTCAAAGAGCTACACCCTCTCCATGGATAAGCTGTATCCCATTTTGTTTCCCATCAGCTTTGATGCTCGTCGGTTGTCAGAAATGCACCCTTATCAAGGGCAAGTTACTTCCACCTACCTGATGCTCAACCTGCCAGGGAAAAATGTATCGTTGACCGATGCGATGATTCACTTCAAGGGCATTGAAGTGTGGGGCGATACACTCGGCTACCATCCCGAGAAGATAAAAAAGGTCGAATGGACGGGCAAAGACTTTTCACTACATAGCGGCAGCCGCATTCCTGTACCAGTTGGCGTTACCCCTTATCGCCGTGTGTACCATGAGGACGGAGTACGGGACTTGAAGCGTATCGAGGGTGAGTTGATCTATTCCCCACAAGAAGGGCTGACGCTGCCAGCATTAAAAATCATGGAACTAGCATGGATATGAATACATCGGAGCAACCCCGAGGCAATGCTGCAACCACGATTATGCTTGAGGCGGACAAATCGACAGGTGAACAGCCGATGGAGTTGTTCATTACCGATGAACACACCGAGCAATACTTGGCGTTGCAAGCAGGCGGCGGTTCGGATCGAGGATTATGGACGGGGGTGTTAGGTGGAATTGGTGGCTGTGCGTCGGTAGGGCTTACCCTAATGCTGGCGATGCAAGGTGTTTTTGACTACATGATGCTTGGCCTTGGTCTGTCTTTGTTTGTGGTGCCCTTCCTTTGGGAGGTCCTGCGCCCTTTACCTCTGCCCATCCTGTTTAACCGCCGAACACGCGAAGTGTATTTCGACCATGAAGGCGACCTGTTCCACACTCCGTGGGATGGTATCTCGGCTGTAGCCAATGAGTTCCAACTGGTGGGCCCCCATATTGGTGGCATGCAAAGCGCCGCACTGGAAATTCGCGTGTGGAGTTTTGAAAAGCCGGATACGGCACTCATGATCAGCCTTGGTTCACCGTTCGGCAAATCACTGGCGATGCAAAAAGGGTTTTGGGAATACATCCGTGCCTACATGAACAACGGCCCTTGGTTCGACGAACACGGTAATCACAGCAAATCGGATGCTTTTGTAAAAAGTCAGTTGGCCGTGAAACCGAATATGAGCGGTTGGTTTAAGGACACTTTCAATGGCGTAAAAAAAACAAAAGCCGAAAATGCCGGAAAAAACTACTTGGGTGGTAGCGATGTAGTCATGCTCGTATTTACGTTTCTTTTTTATCCATGTTTTCGAATCCAGGAATTCACCTACAGCGTCGCCAAGCGCCGCTCCCGCAACTTGTGGCCGAAGGTTGTCAATGAGCGCCTGAAAGCCGGCGGTCCCACCACGCGACTTGTCGATCTGGAGCGTGATCGGGGTTGTCGCGTATCGAAGGAGAGTTGATCTTTCATCCGCTTGAAGGGCTGACGCTGCCAGCAGTAAAAATCATGGAACGAGCATGGATATGAATACGCCCGAACAGCTCCGGTACAGCGCTAAACCCACGGTCATGCTTGAAGCGGACAAGCCCGCGGGTGAACAGCCGATGGAGCTGTTTATTACCGATGAACACACCGAGCATTACTTGGCTTTGCAAGCAGGTGGCGACTCTTATCGAGGACTGATGACGGGCGTGTTGGGCGGTATTGGTGGGGTCGCAGGAATCGGGCTTGGACTTGTCAGTCTTATGCACAGCGGTGAAGCCGAGGGCCTTTTCATAATGCTTTCGATATGTACTCCGCTATTTGTTATGCCATTCCTATGGGAAACGCTACGCCCGCTACCGCTACCTATCCTGTTTAACCGCCGCACTCGCGAAGTGTACTTCGATCACGAAGGCGAACTATTCCACACTCCATGGGATGGCATTTCAGCCGTGGCTAATGAATTTCAACTAGTTGGCACTCACATTGGTGGCATGCAAAGCGCATCGCTGGAAATTCGCGTGTACAGATTCGAAAAACCGGAAACGGCGTTGATGGTGAGCCTCGGTGCGCACTTCGGTAAATCACTGGCGATGCAAAAAGGCTTTTGGGAGTACATCCGTTCCTACATGAACAATGGCCCCTATTTCGATGAACACGGTAACCACAGTGAGTCGGATGCATTTGTAAAAAGTCAGTTATCCGTTCGGCCCAGAATGAGCGACAGCTTCAAGCAGACACTGGAACGGATAAAACAGGCAAAGCAAGAGAGCGGAGGTAAGAACTATTTACGCAGTAACGATGTTCTGGGCTTGGTACTCGATCTCTGCTTCTACCCCACCTGTCGCGTTCAAGAACTCACCTATCGCATCGCCAAACGCCGCTCCCGCAACCTGTGGCCAAAGATTGTCACTGACCGCCTTCAAGCCAATGGCCCTACCACTCGGCTTGTCGATCTGGAACACGAGCAGGGTTATGGCGTATCGAAAGAAGGTTGATCTATCCCCCGCGAGCGGTAAAAAATCGAAGAAAGAGGCATTTCTGAGAAAGGTGTAGGACGTCTCCGAGACGTATAAACCGGGTTTTTCTTCGCTTAAGGCTCACCTATAGTTTGTCCGTCGCCGACGAATCGGTGACGGACCTTAGCCGGTCGTTTGAGAGGAATGCACGAGCGCCCGTATAATCGCGGCGCAATTTGCTGCCTGACATATCTGTCTATGGTGGCTGTGCGTGGGACACCTTCGGGTGTGCCGGGTTCCTCTGACCGGTCGGCTAACCCACGTACAGCTGCCACTCCATTCGATTAGCCGCGAAAAGGGTGGGAGTTTCATCTTTCAGAAGGAATTCATACCATGTCCAGATACCACCCGCTCCAAGGCAACTTCAGCGTCGGCCCGACGCTGTACATCGACACCGAAGCCCGCGCTTCCGATCTTCTTGAAACCGCCGTCCACCGACTCAAAGCCGCACGTAACCTGCTCAACAGCGTCACCTGCCTGTGCGTCAAAGACGCCGAAGGTCACGACCTGGAGCATTTCGCCAACGCTGCGCACATGTTGATTCAGGATGGCTGTGACGCCTTGGACGCTCTGGGCTGGAAGCTGGAAAAAGCAGGATCCTGAAACCAAAAAAAGCCGCGAGATGATCGCGGCTTTTTTGTTGATCACTGAAACCCTGTGGGAGCGGGCTTGCTCGCGAAGGGGCTATCAGCTTCAACATCAATGTTGGCTGACATACCGCTTTCGCGAGCAAGCTCGCTCCCACAGGTTTCGTACCGGCTTAGTAACTGGTCTCCGGCAAACTGGCGATGATCGAACGGTAGCTGTTCATCCGTTGCTGCTGCACGCGGCCTTCTTCCAGGGCCTTGAGCAACGCGCAACCCGGCTCGCGGTCGTGCTTGCAGTCGCGGAAGCGGCAGGTGCCGATCAGGTCGTTGAACTCGATGAAGCCGGCTTCGACGTCGGCACGGCTGACGTGGCCCAGGCCGAATTCACGGATACCCGGGGAGTCGATCAACTCACCGCCACCGGGGAAGTGGAACAACCGCGCGGTAGTGGTGGTGTGAGTGCCCTGGCCGGACAGCTCGGACAGCGGGCCGACACGGGCTTCGACTTCAGGCAGCAGGCTGTTGACCAGCGAAGACTTGCCGACGCCGGACTGGCCGACGAACACGCTGATGCGACCGTCGAGCTGCTCCTGCAATTGCTCCATGCCGTTGCCGTGGTGCGCCGAGACTTCCAGCACCGGGTAACCCAGCGTGCGGTAAACCGCCAGCAAGGCATTCAACGCCGGGGCGTTCTGCTCGTCGATCAGGTCGAACTTGTTGAGCAGCAGCAACGGCCGGATGCCGGCGTGCTCTGCCGCAACCAGATAACGGTCGATCAAGTTGGCGTGAGGCTCGGGCAGTGGCGCGAAGACGATGACGATCATGTCGACGTTGGCCGCTACAGGCTTGAGCTGGCCCCGGCTGTCCGGACGGCAGAGTTCGGTTTTGCGCGGCAGTTGCGCCACGATCACGCCGATGCCCTGGTTGCCGGCACGCCAGACCACCTGATCGCCGGTCACCAGCGCCGGCAGGTTGGCGCGCAAGTGACAGCGGAACACCTGGCCGGCCAAATCGCCATCGAGGGCTTCGACTTCGACCTGCACACCGAAGTGCGCGATCACCAGGCCGGTCTGTTCCGGACCCAGGTCGCCACCCTCAAGTGCCTCGACAG
Source organism: Pseudomonas sp. UYIF39 (assembly GCF_029963765.1). Classification (GTDB taxonomy): domain Bacteria; phylum Pseudomonadota; class Gammaproteobacteria; order Pseudomonadales; family Pseudomonadaceae; genus Aquipseudomonas. The sequence continues at coordinate 153,531 of NZ_JALBYU010000012.1, read as the reverse complement.
CCGAGGACTCGCGTTTGGCGGCGCGGGCAGCGCGTTCGCCCTGAATCTTTTCGATGCGCCAGTTTTGACGACGATTGAGTTGGCGTTTGGCCATGGGTGTTCCGTATCAAGAATGCAGCGATTAGGTAAAACGGCCGCGAGTTTAGCACGCCCGGCCACCGGCCTAGGCTAAACTGCGCAGCATTGCCTAGGAGCCGACACATGCAAAACCCGCAGAATCTGATCTGGATCGACCTGGAAATGACCGGTCTGAACCCTGATGCCGACGTCATCATCGAAATGGCCACCATCGTCACCGACAGTGATCTGAACACCTTGGCCGAAGGTCCGGTGATCGCTATCCACCACAGCGACGAAATTCTCGCCGGCATGGACGAGTGGAATACCCGTCAACACGGCGGCTCCGGGTTGACCCAACGGGTTCGCGACAGCCGCATCAGCATGGCCGAAGCTGAAGCCGAAACCATCGCCTTCCTGGAGAAATGGGTGCCGAAGGGCAAATCGCCGATCTGTGGCAACAGCATCTGCCAGGACCGTCGCTTCCTTTATACCCACATGAAATCCCTGGAAAGCTTCTTCCACTACCGCAACCTCGACGTCTCGACGCTTAAAGAGTTGGCCGCGCGCTGGGCGCCGGACGTGCGCGATAGCTTCAAAAAGGGCAGCACTCACCTGGCCCTGGACGACATCCGCGAATCGATCGCCGAGCTGCAGCACTACCGCAAGCATTTCATCAAGTTCTGATGGAATTGAGGGCTGCACGGAATGTGCAATGCCCTCTTTTGGTGCCGTCCCTAAATGGCTAGACTGCGCGCCTTCCTGCAAGGACCGCCACCATGTTGCTGATGCTTTACCTGATCGCCATTACCGCCGAAGCCATGACCGGTGCCTTGTCGGCCGGCCGTCGCGGGATGGATTGGTTTGGCGTGGTGCTGATTGCCTGCGTCACGGCATTGGGTGGGGGTTCGGTGCGAGACGTGCTGCTCGGTCACTACCCGCTGACGTGGGTCAAACACCCGGAGTACCTGGTGCTGACCTCGGTCGCCGCGATGTTCACCGTCTTCGCCGCGCGCTGGATGCGCCACCTGCGCTCGCTGTTTCTGGTGCTCGACGCCGTAGGTCTGGTGGCGTTCACCCTGATCGGCTGCATGACCGCCCTCGAAATGGGCCATGGCATGCTGGTGGCCTCGGTCAGCGGCGTGATCACCGGGGTTTTTGGCGGCATCCTGCGCGACATCTTCTGCAACGACATCCCGCTGATCTTCCGCCGCGAACTCTACGCCAGCGTCTCGTTTGCTGCGGCGTGGTGCTACATGCTCTGCATCTATCTGCAACTGCCCGGCGAACAGGCGATTCTGATCACCTTGTTTGGTGGCTTCCTGCTGCGGTTGCTGGCGATCCGGTTTCATTGGGAAATGCCAAAGTTTGTTTATAACGACGAAGCGTGAGTTACGCACGGCCCCTGTAGCAGCTGCCGAAGGCTGCGTTCGGCTGCGCAGCAGTCGTAATCTTGCAAAGCGATTCCTTCGGCTTCGAACGCAGCCTTCGGCAGCGGCTACAGAAGTCCGTGTTGTTTCAGGGCCCACTCCACATGCTCCCGCACCAACTCCGACGGATAGTCGCGACGAGCCTTCAGCGCTTCCAGTACCGGAATGCTCGACGGGGCATTGCCCAAACCCACCGCCAAATTACGCAGCCAACGTTCATAACCTGCTCGGCGTAACGGCGAACCTTCGGTGCTGCTGAGGAACTTGTCCTCGTCCCACATGAACAGTTCGGCCAGTTCAGCGTTGTCCAGGTTGTGCCGTGGCTTGAAGTCGCTTTCGCCGGACGGACGGGCGAAGCGGTTCCAGGGACAAACAATCTGGCAGTCATCGCAACCGAACACCCGATTGCCGATCAGTGGCCGCAAATCTTCCGGGATCGCGCTTTTCAGTTCGATGGTCAGGTAGGAGATGCAGCGTCGGGCATCCAGCACGTACGGCCCGACGAAGGCGTTGGTTGGGCAAATGTCGAGGCACGCGGTGCAGCGGCCGCAATGTTCGGTAGCGTGAGGTGGGTCGACGGGCAGCGGCAGGTCGACGAACAGTTCGCTGAGGAAGAAGTAACTGCCCGCCTTGCGATTCAAGACCAGGGTGTTTTTGCCGATCCATCCAAGACCGGCCTGTTCCGCGATGGCTTTTTCCAGCACCGGCGCGCTGTCGACGAAGGCGCGGAAACCAAACGGGCCGATTTCGGCCTGAATTTTATCGGCCAGTTGTTGCACGCGTTTACGGATCAATTTGTGGTAATCGCGGCCCAAGGCATAACGTGAGACGTAGGCTTTTTCCGGTTGTGCCAGACGTTTGGCCATTTCGGTGTCGCCCGGCAGGTAGTCCATGCGTAGGGAAACCACCCGAAGTGTGCCGGGCACCAGCTCTTCCGGGTGTGAGCGTTTGCTGCCGTGGGCGCCCATGTAGTCCATTTCGCCGTGGTAGCCGGCCGCGAGCCAGCGCTCCAGGTGCTGCTCATGCTCGGCCAGGTCGAGGCCGCTGATGCCAACTTGCTGAAAGCCCAGCTCGCGGCCCCAGTCCTTGATGGATTGGGCGAGGGCGGGCAGGTCTGTGGTAATTGCGGGCATGAGGCGAGAGAAACCGGAGCTGAGATGCGTATAATTCTGCCAGACATCGGAGCCCGTAGACGCATGCCGCACACTAAAGATGATTTACCCGACGCGCTGTATAGCGCCGCGCAAGTGCGAGCCCTCGACGCGAGCCTGATTGCGGCCGGTACACCGGGTTTCGAATTGATGCAGCGCGCGGCGCGGGCGACCTGGCGTGCGCTGGTCCGTCATTGGCCGTCGGCGAACGAATTGAGTGTTGTGGCCGGCCACGGCAATAACGCCGGCGACGGTTATCTGGTGGCCGTGCTGGCCCGACGTGCCGGCTGGCATGTGCGGGTGTTGGCGGCCGGTGATCCCAAGCGTTTACAAGGTGACGCGGCATTGGCCCATGCCGAGGCTGTGTCCGAAGGTGTCGCAGTTCAAGCCTGGAGCGCACAGTCCGAGTTGCGCGGTGTTGTATTGGACGCCTTGCTCGGCACTGGTTTGACGGGAGAGGTGCGAGAACCCTACGCGGGCGCCATCGCGGCGATCAACGGTAGCGGCCTGCCGGTTGCGGCGGTGGATATCCCTTCGGGGCTGTGCGCTGATACCGGCCGAATACTCGGCGCGGCGGTGCGGGCTGACCTGACCGTGACGTTCATCGGCCTGAAACTGGGTCTGTTCACCGGCGATGCTGCAGACGTGGTCGGCGCGTTGGTGTTCAACGATCTGCAAGCCTCCCCCGAGTCGTTTAACGGAGTCGCCATCAGCGCACGTCGCCTGACGGCCAGTTCCTTGCCGCGTTTGGTGGGCCGGGCTCCAACCTCCCATAAAGGCAAATTCGGCCATGTATTGCTGATCGGCGGTGATCGCGGCTTTGGCGGCGCCATCCTGCTGAGTGCGCAAAGTGCCCTGCGCAGTGGTGCGGGTATGGTGTCCGTGGCGACGCGCAGTGAGCATGTTCCGGCCGCGCTGGCGAGAATCCCCGAAGCTATGGTGTTGGGAACTTCGTCGGCCAATCAGCTGATGGAACTGCTGCAAAAGGTTTCCGTGCTGGTTGTCGGTCCAGGCTTAGGTCAGGCTTCCTGGGGGCGCAGCCTTTTGTCGGCGGCTGCCAACGCGCCGCTGCCGCAAGTCTGGGACGCCGACGCATTGAATCTGCTGGCCACAGAGCACGTGAGCTTGCCCAGGGATTGTGTGATCACTCCGCATCTGGGCGAAGCGGCGCGCTTGTTGGGGATGAGCACTGCCCAAGTGCAGGCCGATCGCCCAGCGGCGGCTCACGCATTGAGCAAAAAATATACAGCTGTCGTGGTGCTAAAAGGCTCCGGCAGCCTGGTCGCCAGCCCGGATGGGCGCCTGGCGTTGTGTCATCAGGGGCACCCGGCCATGGCCACCGCCGGTTTGGGTGATGTGCTGGCCGGTCTGGTCGGCGCGTTGCTGGCTCAAGGCATGGAGGCGTTCGACGCCGCCTGCCTGGCCGTCTGGCTGCACGCCAATGCCGGTGCGCAAGAAGGTAAATCGGGCCGTGGGCTGGCGGCCAGTGATCTGATTCCAGCCATTCGTCTGTTGTTGGAGGAGCAAGCACCGTGTCTGAAGTAACCCTGTACCTGGCTGATGAAGAGGCGATGACCGCATTTGGCGCACGCATCGCGCAAACCACTGAAGGGCACGGTCTGATTTTTCTCGAGGGAGATCTGGGCGCGGGGAAAACCACGCTGTCCCGGGGCATCATCAGGGGGCTGGGGCATGAAGGGTCGGTAAAAAGCCCTACATTTACCTTGGTCGAACCCTACGAGATTGGTGACGTCCGGGCCTTCCATTTCGACCTCTATCGCTTGGTCGACCCCGAGGAGTTGGAGTACCTCGGCATCCGCGACTACTTTGAAGACGACGCGTTGTGCCTGATCGAGTGGCCCGAAAAGGGTGCAGGCTTTTTGCCAAAGCCCGACCTGACCATTACCATTGGCCCGCAAGACAGCGGGCGTTCGCTGAAAATTTTGTCCCAGAGCTCGCGTGGCGAGTTGTGGTGTGCCGCTTTGGCATTGGAAACCAATTAAATGATGGGGTTAGGTATGCGCTTTCGCGCGATGGTAGCTGCCGTAGGATTGTTGTTTTTGGCGGTGACCGTCGACGCTGTGGCCCAGACAAAGGTCAACAGCGTTCGCCTGTGGCGGGCTCCGGACAACACACGACTGGTGTTCGACCTGAGCGGTCCTGTCCAGCACAGTGTCTTTACCCTGACCGCCCCGGATCGGCTGGTCATCGACATCAATGGCGCGTCACTGGGGGCGCCGCTGAATGTGAATAGCTCGAACACTCCGATCACCGCCATGCGCTCGGCTCAACGTACGCCGACCGACCTGCGGGTGGTCATCGACCTGAAAAAAGCCGTGACGCCGAAAAGTTTTACCCTGGCGCCAAACGCCCAGTACGGCAATCGCCTGGTGGTCGACTTGTTCGATAACGCCGCCGACGCCGCGCCAATACCGACGCCGACGAATGTCGCGACGGTAGCGCCGGTACCGGTCACGCCGATAGATCCACCGGTCAAACTGCCGCCAGCCCCGGCCGGCAAGCGCGACATCATTGTGGTCATCGATGCCGGTCACGGCGGCGAAGACCCAGGCGCGTCAGGCTCTCGCGGTCAGCGCGAGAAAGACGTGGTGCTGGCCATCGCCCGCGAACTGCAGCGTCAGGTCAGTGGCATGAAAGGCTTCCGCGCCGAACTGACCCGCACCGGGGACTACTTCATCCCATTGCGCGGCCGTACCGAAATCGCCCGCAAGAAGGGCGCCGACCTGTTCGTCTCGATCCATGCCGACGCCGCGCCGTCTGCGGCAGCCTTCGGTGCGTCGGTTTTCGCTTTGTCCGATCGCGGCGCCACCTCGGAAACCGCCCGTTGGCTGGCCGACAGCGAAAACCGCTCCGACTTGATCGGTGGTGCTGGCAGCGTCAGCCTCGACGACAAGGACCGCATGCTGGCCGGTGTGCTGCTCGACCTATCGATGACCGCTTCCCTGACTTCGAGCCTGGACGTTGGCCAAAAGGTCTTGAGCAACATCAGCCGGGTCACGCCGTTGCACAAACAACGGGTGGAGCAGGCCGGGTTCATGGTGCTGAAATCGCCGGACATTCCGTCGATCCTGGTGGAAACCGGCTTCATCTCCAACTCCAACGAAGCCTCGAAACTGTCGGCGGCGAGTCACCAGCAGGCGCTGGCACGCTCGATCAGCGCCGGTGTTCGTCAGTTCTTCCAGCAGAATCCGCCACCGGGCACCTACATCGCCTGGCTGCGTGATTCCGGCAAAATCGTTCAAGGTCCACGTGACCATCGAGTGAGCCCGGGCGAGACGTTGGCGATGATCGCTGTGCGTTATCAGGTGTCCCCGGCCACCCTGCGCAGCGCCAACAACCTGCAGAGTGACGAGCTGAAAATCGGTCAGACCCTGACCATTCCCGGCACTGAACTGGCGGCCAAAGAATGAACCAGGTGCTGACCAACACGGCTCGCATCGAGCTGCTCAGCCCGCGACTGGCGAACCAGATTGCCGCCGGTGAGGTGGTTGAGCGTCCGGCTTCGGTGATCAAGGAGTTGCTGGAAAACAGCCTCGACTCCGGCGCCAAGCGTATCGATGTCGATGTGGAGCAGGGCGGCGTCAAGCTGCTGCGGGTGCGCGACGACGGCAGCGGTATTTCCGCCGATGACCTGCCGCTTGCCCTGGCGCGACACGCCACCAGCAAAATCCGCAACCTGGAAGACCTCGAGCAGGTCATGAGCCTGGGTTTTCGCGGTGAAGCCCTTGCGTCGATCAGCTCCGTGGCACGCCTGACCCTGACGTCCCGCACCAAAGATGCCGATCAGGCCTGGCAAGTCGAAACCGAAGGCCGGGACATGGCGCCTCGCGTGCAGCCAGCGGCCCATCCGGTGGGCACGTCGGTGGAGGTGCGCGACCTGTTCTTCAACACCCCGGCACGACGCAAGTTTCTCAAAACCGAAAAAACCGAATTCGATCACCTGCAAGAAGTGATCAAGCGTCTGGCCCTGGCGCGCTTCGACGTGGCGTTCCATCTGCGCCACAACGGCAAAACCATCCTCAGCCTGCATGAAGCCCATGACGACGCGGCCCGTGCCCGACGTGTGGCGGCGATTTGCGGTTCGGGTTTCCTCGAGCAGGCGCTGCCGATCGAGATCGAGCGCAATGGCCTGCATTTGTGGGGCTGGGTCGGCTTACCGACGTTCAACCGCAGCCAGGCAGACTTGCAGTATTTCTTTGTGAACGGCCGTGCCGTACGCGACAAACTGGTGGCCCACGCGGTGCGCCAGGCCTATCGCGACGTGCTGTTCAACGGTCGTCACCCGACGTTTGTGCTGTTTTTCGAAGTCGATCCGGCAGGCGTTGACGTCAACGTGCACCCGACCAAGCACGAAGTGCGCTTCCGTGACGGGCGCATGGTTCACGATTTCCTCTATGGCACCCTGCACCGCGCCTTGGGCGATGTGCGGCCGGAAGACCATTTGGCCGCGCCGGTGGCGACGGCCATCGTTCGACCGTCCGGCATTGATGCTGGCGAGTTCGGCCCGCAGGGCGAAATGCGTCTGGCGGCCAATGCGTTGCTGGAACAGCCTCAGGCCCAGCCGTCGTTCAATACGCCGGCAGGTTCGGGCGCTGGTGCCGGTTATCAATATCAGTACTCGCCGCGGCCTCAGTCCGGCGTGCCGGTTGCTGAGGCCCAGGCAGCTTATCGCGAGTTCTTTGCACCATTGCCAGAAGCCAACGCGGTAGCGCTGCCGGCCGGGCAGGACGATGTTCCGCCGCTGGGTTATGCACTGGCGCAGCTCAAAGGCATCTACATTCTTTCGGAAAACGCCCAAGGGCTGGTGTTGGTGGACATGCATGCCGCTCACGAGCGGATCATGTACGAACGCCTGAAAATCGCCATGGCCAGTGAAGGCCTGAGCGGTCAGCCGCTGCTGGTGCCGGAGTCCCTGGCCGTCAGTCAGCGTGAAGCCGATTGCGCCGAAGAACACGTCGCGTGGTTCCAGCGCCTGGGCTTTGAATTGCAACGTCTGGGCCCGGAATCCCTGGCTATCCGGCAGATTCCGGCCTTGCTCAAGCAAGCTGAAGCCAATCGATTGGTCAGTGACGTTCTGGCGGATCTGATGGAATATGGCACCAGCGATCGGATTCAGGCGCACCTGAACGAACTGCTCGGGACCATGGCCTGCCATGGCGCGATTCGTGCGAATCGGCGCCTGGCCCTGCCGGAAATGAACGGTCTGCTGCGCGATATGGAAAACACCGAACGCAGCGGTCAATGCAACCATGGCCGACCGACCTGGACCCAATTGGGCCTGGACGATCTGGACAAACTGTTCTTGCGCGGTCGGTGATGAACCAGCTCCCTCCTGCGATTTTCCTGATGGGGCCGACGGCCGCCGGCAAGACCGACCTGGCCATCGAACTCACCAAAGTCTTGCCTTGCGAGCTGATCAGCGTCGATTCGGCGTTGGTCTACCGTGGCATGGACATCGGCACCGCCAAGCCCTCCAAGGAGCTTTTGGCCGAATTCCCGCATCGTCTGATCGATATTCTCGACCCGGCAGAGAGCTATTCCGCCGCCGATTTTCGTCGTGATGCGCTTGAGGCGATGGCCGAGATCACTTCGCGAGGCAAAATCCCGCTGCTTGTAGGCGGCACGATGCTCTACTACAAGGCTTTGGTCGAAGGACTGGCAGAAATGCCGGCGGCCGATCCCGAGGTTCGTGCGCAGATCGAAGAAGAAGCTGCACGCCTTGGCTGGCAAGCCTTGCACGAGCAATTGGCAGTCATCGATCCGGAATCCGCCGCGCGTATTCATCCGAACGATCCGCAGCGACTCAGTCGTGCGCTGGAAGTTTATCGCGTCAGCGGTCAGAGCATGACTGCACTAAGGTTGCGACAATCTGCGCAAAGTACTGAAGCAGCCGCTTCGGGACTGCAACAATTGCCCTATACTGTCGCGAACTTGGCCATTGCTCCGGCAAATCGCCAGGTATTGCACGAGCGAATTAAACAAAGATTCACGAATATGTTGGAACAGGGATTCATTGACGAGGTCGTAGCCCTGCGTAAGCGAAGTGACCTGCATGCCGGGTTGCCGTCTATACGTGCAGTAGGCTACCGACAAGTCTGGGACTACCTGGATGGCAAGCTGACGCAAGCCGAGATGCAGGAGCGTGGAATCATTGCCACGCGCCAATTGGCGAAGCGCCAGTTCACCTGGCTGCGCAGTTGGGCTGATTTACACTGGTTGGACAGCCTCGATTGCGACAATCTGCCGCGCGCCTTGAAATACCTGGGGACCATCTCCATATTGAGCTGAGTCCTTGCAATTGCCGTCTATCCTTGGGGGTGTGACGGCCACAAGCCATCTGTTTACCTATTTTTTATATTGAATCCTTAAAGGAGTGCGGCACATGTCAAAAGGGCATTCGCTACAAGACCCTTACTTGAATACTTTACGTAAAGAGAAAGTGGGGGTTTCCATCTACCTGGTCAACGGGATCAAACTGCAAGGTACGATCGAGTCTTTCGACCAGTTCGTTATCCTGCTGAAAAACACCGTCAGCCAGATGGTTTACAAACACGCTATCTCTACAGTGGTGCCGGTTCGTCCAATTCGTCTGCCTAGCGCAACCGAATCCGAAACAGGTGACGCTGAGCCAGGTAACGCCTGATAGGAGTCTCCTTTGTTCTTTGAGCGCCACGGTGGTGGTGAGCGAGTAATCCTCGTTCACTTGGATGGACAGGACCCTGAGGCGCGCGAAGATCCGCAGGAGTTTCAGGAATTGGCTAATTCGGCTGGCGCCGAGACCGTTGCGTTTTTTAACGTGCCGCGTCATCGGCCAACCGCCAAATTCCTGATCGGTAGTGGCAAGGTCGAGGAGTTACGCGACCTGGTTCATGCCGAAAAGGCAGATCTGGTGATCTTCAATCACATCCTCACGCCCAGTCAGGAACGTAACCTCGAACGTGTTTTCGAGTGTCGCGTGATCGACCGCACCGGTCTGATTCTCGATATTTTCGCCCAACGCGCCCGTACCCATGAAGGCAAGCTCCAGGTAGAACTGGCCCAGCTTGACCACATGAGCACCCGGCTGGTTCGCGGCTGGACCCACCTTGAGCGTCAAGGTGGCGGTATCGGTATGCGTGGCCCGGGCGAAACCCAGTTGGAAACCGACCGCCGTTTGCTGCGGGTTCGCCTGCGACAGATCAAGGGCCGGCTGGAAAAAGTGCGCAGTCAGCGCGAGCAGTCGCGACGCGGCCGTTCGCGTGCGGATATTCCTACCGTGTCCCTGGTGGGGTATACCAACGCCGGCAAATCCACGCTCTTCAACAACGTGACGAAATCCGACGTGTACGCGGCTGACCAGTTGTTCGCCACGCTGGACCCGACCTTGCGCCGTTTGGAGCTCGACGACCTGGGGCCGATTGTTCTGGCCGACACGGTGGGTTTCATACGCCACTTGCCCCACAAACTGGTCGAGGCATTTCGGTCTACGCTCGAAGAGTCGAGCAACTCAGACCTGCTGTTGCACGTGATCGATGCGGCCGAACCGGATCGCATGTTGCAGATCGAGCAGGTGATGGTGGTGCTGGGCGAGATCGGAGCCCAGGACTTGCCGATCCTCGAGGTCTATAACAAACTCGATTTGCTTGAAGGCGTTGAGCCACAAATCCAGCGCGACGAAAACGGCAAGCCCCAACGGGTCTGGCTGTCGGCGCGTGATGGAAGTGGTCTGGAATTGCTTGAGCAAGCCATTTCCGAGTTGCTGGGCGGTGATTTGTTTGTTGGCACCTTGCGCTTGCCGCAACGTTTTGCTCGACTGCGTGCGCAGTTTTTCGAACTCGGTGCGGTGCAGAAAGAAGAACACGACGAAGAAGGCATCAGCCTGCTGGCCGTTCGCTTGCCGCGGGTCGAGTTGAATCGACTGGTGAGCCGCGAAGGTCTGCAGCCGATGGAGTTCATCGAGCAACACACTTTGCAATAAAAGCCTGGAAAAGCGGTTGTGCCGTGGTGACAGGCATTCTGTAGCATTGGTCGGCGCGCCGTGGGTGCGTCTTTGCTTTATCAGATGGAGAGCGCTATGGCTTGGAATGAGCCGGGTGGCAACTCGAATAATCAGGATCCTTGGGGTGGCAAACGCCGCAATAACGGCGACCGCAAGGGACCACCGGATCTCGACGAGGCCTTCCGAAAGCTGCAGGAAAGCCTGAACGGGTTGTTCGGTGGTGGTAAGAAACGCGGTGATGACGGTGGCGGTTCGGGCAGGAGTGGCGGCTTCGGCGGTCTGCTCGGCATCGGCCTGGTCGTGTTGGCGGCCGTGTGGCTGTACAGCGCGGTCTATGTAGTCGACGAGCAGGAGCAGGCCGTGGTGCTGCGCTTCGGCAAGTACTACGAAACCGTCGGCCCGGGCCTGAACATCTATTTCCCTCCGATCGATCGCAAGTACCTGGAAAACGTCACGCGTGAGCGTGCCTATACCAAGCAGGGTCAAATGCTGACTGAAGACGAGAACATCGTCGAAGTGCCGCTGACCGTGCAGTACAAGATCAGCAACCTGCAAGACTTCGTGCTGAGCGTTGATCAGCCGGAAATCAGCCTGCAGCACGCGACCGAAAGTGCCTTGCGCCATGTGGTGGGTTCCACCGCTATGGATCAGGTGCTGACCGAAGGTCGTGAATTGATGGCCAGCGAAATCAAGGAGCGTCTGCAACGCTTCATGGATACCTATCGCACCGGTATCACCGTCACCCAGGTCAACGTACAGAGCGCAGCCGCACCGCGTGAAGTGCAGGAAGCCTTCGATGACGTGATCCGCGCCCGTGAAGACGAGCAGCGTTCGCGTAACCAGGCTGAAACCTACGCCAACGGCGTCGTGCCGGAAGCCCGTGGTCAGGCCCAGCGCATCATCGAAGATGCCAATGGTTACCGTGACGAAACCGTCTCGCGCGCCAAGGGTGAGGCTGATCGCTTCACCAAGCTGGTGAGCGAGTATCGCAAGGCACCTGAAGTGACCCGTCAGCGTCTGTACCTGGACACCATGCAGGAAGTCTTCAGCAACACCAGCAAGGTTCTCGTGACCGGCAACAAGAATGGCCAGAGCAATCTGCTGTACTTGCCGCTGGACAAGATGGTCGAAAGCGGTCGCAACACCAGCACTGCGGTGACCGGCGCGGCAGCCAACAGCAATGAAGCGAATGTGCGTGCAGTCGATCTGCAGCAACAGCAAGCACGTACCAGGGAGAGTCGCTGATGAGCAATAAATCGCTGATCGCCCTTATTGTCGGCGTCGTCGTGGCGATCGCTGCCTGGAACTGCTTCTACATCGTGGCTCAGACCGAGCGCGCGGTGTTACTGCAGTTTGGTCGTGTGGTCCAGGCTGATGTTCAGCCGGGCCTGCATGTGAAAGTGCCTTACGTCAACCAGGTGCGCAAGTTCGACGCACGCCTGATGACGCTGGATGCACCGACACAACGCTTCCTGACGCTGGAAAAGAAAGCCGTCATGGTCGATGCCTACGCCAAGTGGCGCGTGAAAGATGCCGAGCGCTTCTACACCGCGACTTCCGGCCTCAAGCAGATTGCTGACGAGCGTCTTTCCCGTCGTCTGGAGTCGGGCCTGCGTGACCAGTTCGGTAAGCGCACGCTGCACGAAGTGGTTTCCGGTGAGCGCGATGCGCTGATGACCGATATCACGGCTTCACTGAACAAGATGGCGGAAAAAGAGCTGGGCATCGAAGTTGTCGATGTTCGGGTCAAGGCTATCGATCTGCCGAAAGAAGTGAACCGCAGCGTGTTCGAACGCATGAGTTCCGAGCGTGAGCGTGAAGCTCGCGAGCACCGCGCCAAGGGTAACGAACTGTCAGAAGGCATTCGTGCCGATGCCGATCGTCAACGCCGCGTGTTGCTGGCTGAAGCCTATCGTGAATCTGAAGAGGTTCGCGGTGATGGTGATGCCCAGGCGGCTTCGATCTACTCCAAGGCCTACGGTCAGGATCAGGAGTTCTACGGTTTCTACCGTAGCCTGCGTGCCTACCGTGAAAGCTTCGCGAACAAATCCGACGTCATGGTCCTGGACCCAAGCAGCGACTTCTTCCGTTACCTGGAAAAAGCCAAGCCTTGATACGACGTTGACCTGAATCATCCCCCGCCTGGCGGCTAACGCCTCGGGCGGGGTGATCCTTTGGGAAAACGTGTGTATGATGCGGCAGCCGGGAAATTCCCGGCTTTTTTGCGTCTGCACGTTTGATTGCTGTTTTTATGCAGGCGTCCGAGTTGAATGACTCGACAGGTTTTTCGAGGAAAGTGGTTGGCGAAGCCGATTTCAGGCTTTTCGCCCCGTTGTTCATGCGCGTGGTTTGCGCGTGAGCCGATCATTTTCTGCTTCACTCAAGGCTCGCCCAAAGGCTTGCCGCCCGGATCATAGGGGAATGGCGTAATGGCAACGGTAGACCGCTGGCTGCTGCCAGATGGCATCGAAGAAGTACTGCCACCAGAAGCGGCGCGCATTGAAGTCGCGCGTCGTCAGGTGTTGGATCTGTTCCAGAGCTGGGGTTACGAGTTTGTCGTGACTCCCCATATCGAGTACCTGGAATCCCTGCTGACCGGCGCGGGCCAGGACCTCGATCTGCGTACCTTCAAGGTCATTGACCCGCAATCGGGCCGGCAGATGGGGTTCCGTGCCGACATCACGCCGCAAGTGGCGCGTATCGATGCGCACACCTTGCGTCGCGAAGGCCCGAGCCGTCTGTGCTATGCCGGTAGCGTGCTGCACGCTCAGCCGCGCGCCTTGTCATCCTCGCGCAGCCCGATCCAGCTGGGTGCCGAGTTGTACGGCGATGCCAGCCCGAGCAGCGACGTGGAAGTCATCAGCCTGATGTTGGCTATGCTGCAACTGGCCGATGTGCCGGATGTGCACATGGATCTCGGTCATGTTGGTATCTACCGTGGCCTGGCTCGCGCCGCCGGTTTGTCCGGTGAAGTCGAGCAACAGTTGTTCGACGCGTTGCAACGTAAAGCTATCGACGAGGTCATTACCTTGACCGAAGGCTTGCCTGCCGATCTGTCGGGCATGTTGCGGGCGCTGGTCGACCTGTGTGGCGGCCGTGAAGTATTGAACGCTGCCCGCGAGCGTCTGGCGAGTGCGCCGGCACCGGTACTGGCCGCTCTGGACGACTTGCTGGCGATTGCCGAACGTCTGTCCACGCGCTTCCCGGAGTTGCCGCTGTATTTCGACCTGGGCGAGTTGCGCGGTTATCACTACCACACTGGTGTGGTATTCGCGGTGTTCGTGCCGGGTGTTGGCCAGTCCATTGCTCAGGGCGGTCGTTACGACGACATCGGTGCCGACTTCGGTCGTGCCCGTCCGGCAACCGGCTTCTCTACCGATTTGAAAACCCTGGTGACCCTGGGGCGTGCTGAGATCGAGTTACCGTCTGGCGGTATCTGGATGCCTGACAGTACGGATGCGGCACTCTGGCAGCAGGTTTGTCAGTTGCGCAGTGAGGGTCAGCGTGTCGTTCAGGCATTGCCTGGGCAACCTTTGGCCGCCGCCCGTGAAGCGGACTGCGACCGGCAATTGATTCAGCAGAACGGGCTTTGGCAAGTATCGCCACTGGCTTCTTGAGTTTTCCTGCCGGCCGCGGCCGGCACCAAGTTTGCGCGAATGAGGACAAGTGTTATGGGTAAGAATGTCGTAGTCCTGGGCACCCAATGGGGTGATGAGGGCAAAGGCAAGATCGTTGATCTGCTGACCGAACATGCTGCCGCCGTAGTGCGCTACCAGGGTGGCCACAACGCTGGTCACACCCTGGTGATCGATGGCGAAAAAACCGTCTTGCACCTGATCCCGTCGGGCGTGCTGCGCGAAGGCGTGCAGTGCCTGATCGGCAACGGCGTGGTGGTTGCACCCGACGCTCTGCTGCGGGAAATCATCAAGCTGGAAGAGAAAGGCGTACCGGTGCGCGAGCGCCTGCGTATCAGCCCGTCCTGCCCGCTGATCCTGTCCTATCACGTAGCGCTGGACCAGGCCCGTGAAAAGGCCCGTGGCGAGCTGAAGATCGGTACTACCGGTCGCGGCATCGGCCCGGCGTACGAAGACAAGGTTGCACGTCGCGGCCTGCGCATCGGTGATCTGTTCCACCGCGAGCGTTTCGCCGCCAAGCTGGGTGAGTTGCTGGATTACCACAACTTCGTCCTGGTCAATTACTACAAAGAACCAGCCATCGACTTCCAAAAGACTCTTGATGAGTGCATGGAATACGCCGAGCTGCTGAAGCCGATGATGCTCGACGTCACCGCTGAGCTGCACGAACTGCGTCGCGCTGGCAAAGACATCATGTTCGAAGGCGCCCAAGGCTCCCTGCTGGACATCGACCACGGTACCTACCCGTACGTCACCAGCTCCAACACCACGGCGGGCGGCATCGCTACCGGTTCGGGTTTTGGTCCGATGTACCTGGATTACATCCTCGGCATCACCAAGGCCTACACCACTCGCGTCGGTTCGGGTCCGTTCCCGACTGAGCTGTTCGATGATGTGGGTGCTTTCCTGGCCAAGCGTGGCCATGAGTTCGGTGCTACGACCGGCCGTGCCCGTCGTTGCGGCTGGTTCGATGCTGTCATCCTGCGTCGCGCTATTGACGTCAACAGCATCTCGGGCCTGTGCCTGACCAAGCTGGACGTGCTGGACGGTCTGGAAACCATCAACATCTGCGTTGGCTACAAGAACCAGGATGGTGCAGTGATCGACGCACCGACTGACGCCGACAGCTACATCGGCCTGGAGCCGGTGTACGAAGAGATGCCAGGCTGGACCGAATCCACCGTCGGTGCCAAGACCCTGGAAGAGCTGCCACAGGCTGCACGCAACTACATCAAACGCGTCGAAGAGTTGGTCGGTGCACCGATCGACATTATTTCGACGGGTCCGGACCGCAACGAAACCATCGTTCTGCGTCACCCGTTCGCTTAATAAGTCGTTGATGTAAAACACAAAGGGTCCTTAATTGGACCCTTTGTCGTTTATGCCTGTTGGACGGCACGACCCTTGCTGTGATTATCGCTTCTGGCGTGCCATCAATTTAATGGCGTCAAAGCAGAGGGATAATCCCGTGTCAGCCATTCTCTCACTGTTACAAAGCCGTCTTCTGCGGCCGGTGTTCGTTACCCTTGGTATCGCCCTTTTGGTGCAAGTGCTTGTAGCTGTCGCCCTGACCCGGAGCACAGTGACCGCACTGGAAGCTGATTTAGGTGTTCGCTTGGGTGCCGACAGTCAAAAACTTTCTGGTGAGCTGGAGCAAGCGGGACGTGAGGTCACGTCGAGCCTCGACAGCCTGTCCACCAGTACCCGTCAGCGACTCACTGCCGGCCTGTCCTCGCGTCTGAAGGATGAGCAGTCGCAGTTGCGTACGACTCTGGAAAAAGACCTGAAGGACTCTGCCAATGATATGGCGCAGCTTTTGGCTTCGGTCGCACCCCGCGCCATGTGGGACAGTGACGTTCCAACGCTGTCTGAATTCGCCCGCCGGGCCCAGCGCAATCCCAACGTGCTGTTCGTGATCTATGACGACGCTACTGGCCAGCACCTGACGCGCTATCTGAGCCGCGAGAACCCGATCAACAAAGCGCTGTTGGAGAAAGGCCAGGGCGAGCGCGCATTGGACAAAGTGCTGGATGCGGCGAAGAACGATCCATCGGTCTACTACCTCGAAGCCTCAATCAGCCCCAATGGCGTGGAAATCGGTAAGGTCTTGATGGGCGTCTCCACCGCTTCCGTGGAAGTCGACCTGGCAGCCCTCGACAAGCGCTTTTCGGCGCTGATCGCCAGCAGTGATCAACTGGTCGGTGACAGCCTCAAAGGCGCGGCGGCTGATAGTGCAGCAGCGATGGGCGCGCGCCTGAAGTCGGCGCAATCCACGGCTTCAGAGATGCAGGCCAACACCACCAGCACCGTGCAGGAAGCGGCGGGCACCTTGCGCTGGCGCATCGGCATGGGCCTGGCGGTGGTGGGCTTCGGCGTGTTGCTGTTGCTGGCCGTGGTGCTGGGTCGTCGAGTGGTCAATCGCCTGAAATTGCTGATTGCGGCCATGGATGATTTGGCTGCGGGCGAGGGCGACCTGACCAAGCGCGTGCAGATCAACAGTAAGGACGAAATCGGCGACATGGCCTCGGCGGTCAATCGCTTTGTGGATAAGTTGCAGCCGATCGTGCGCGAAGCGGGCGATGTGGCTCAACGCACTGGCGTGGAAATCGGCGCCATGACTTTACGCAATGCCGGGGCCGATAAAGCGGCGGGCATGCAACGCGATGAAGTGGCCGAGAGCCTGCGTGCGTTGTCGCAAATGGCTGATGAAGCCCAGTCTGAAAGTCATGCCATGCAAGCAGCCTTGCAGCAAGTGGTGGATATTCGTTCGGCCACGGATGAAAACACGCGGACCTCGGCGAAAGTCGGCAGCCTGATCGAGGCGTTGGCCGGGCAGGTCGATACCGGGGCGAAAGTCATCGAGCGGCTGGCGCAGCAGAGTGAGCAGATTGAAGTAGTGCTGACGGTGATTCACGGGATCGCCGAGCAAACCAACCTGCTGGCCCTGAACGCGGCGATCGAAGCGGCGCGTGCGGGCGAGACCGGTCGCGGGTTTGCTGTGGTGGCCGATGAAGTGCGGGCGCTGGCGAGCAAGACACAGAGCTCTACCGGCGACATTCAGGCGCACATCGTTGCCTTGCAGCAAGGTGCGCGTGAGGCGGTGGCAGCGATCGGTCAGGCCGGGCGTCAGGCCAGCGAAGGATTGCTGGTATTGCGCGACAGTGCGCGGTTGCAGCAATCGGTGCAGGCGTCGGTCGAGCAGGTTCATGCGGCGATTGGTCTGGCAACGCAAGCCGCGGCGCATCAGGCGCAAGGCGCGCACGCGGTGCGCGGTCGGGTTGAGACCATTCATGCACAGGCTGAGAGAGCAGCTCAAGCGGTGGTAGAAACCACGGCCAGCGGCAAGGTGCTGGATGGATTGGCGGCGCAGTTGAAGGCGAGCCTGGGGCAGTTCCGGGCTTAAGATTTGTATTGCTGCGTCAGAAGTCATCGCGAGCAAGCTCGCGATGACAATGTCAGCGGCTCAAATACATCCGGGTGGTAAGCAGATAAACCGGCAGCCCCGACACCAATATCAACAACGCCGCATAAGGCGCCGCCGCCGCAAACTCCACGTTCGCGGTATGCGCCCAGACTTCCGTCGCCAGCGTATTGAGTCCGGTCGGACTCAGCAGCAACGTCGCCGTCAGTTCCTTCATCGCATCCAGAAACACCAGCGCAAACGCTGCGCCCAGCGCCGGGAAAATGATCGGCAACGTCACCCTGCAAAACGCACTGAAGGACGACGCTCCCAGCGTGCGTGCAGCCTCTTCCAGTTGCGGCGCTGCCTTGTTCAGCGCCGTGCGAATCGGTGCCTGCGCCAGCGGCAGAAACAACAGCGCATAAGCAATCAGCAACAATGCCGAAGTCTGGTACAGCGCCGGCACATAGTGCAGGGCGAAATACACCAGCGTCAGCGCGATCACCAGTCCTGGCAGTGCATGCAGCAGATACGGCAAGCGTTCGGCCCAGATCGCCAATTGGCCTTTGTAGCGCACCACCAGCAATCCCACTGGTACGGCCAGCACCAGACACAGCGCCGCGCCGCCCAGTGACAACGCCAGGGAGGAGAGCAGCGCCTCGCTGATCGCCGCTACCGGGAATGCTGCCGACGAACCCACCGCTAGCCAGTACGCCAGCATCCCGAGCGGAATACCGCTGCCGATGATCGCCAGCGCCAGGCAATAAAGTTGTCCGGCAGCAGCCCAGGGCCCCAACCGAACCTGTTCCGCATGCCGAGCCGCACCCTGACCGGTACGCACGTGTCGGCCCTTGCCGCGTACGCGCAGTTCCAGCCACAGCAATATAAGACACAGCGCCAGCAATACGGCGGAAAGCATCGCAGCATTCGCGTTGCTGAATTCCAGTTCGAACTGTTGATAGATCGCGGTGGTAAAGGTTTGCAGTCCGATGATCGACAACGCACCGAATTCCACCAGCATGTGCAGCGCGATCAGCAGCGAACCGGCGAGCAGTGACGGCCAGAGCAGCGGCAGGGTAATTCTGAAAAACACGCCCCAGCGATTCTGCCCCAGAGTGCGGGCGGATTCTTCGAGGGAGGGATCGAGATTACGCAGGGTCGCTGCGACCGGCAGAAAGATCAGCGGATACTTGGACAGGGTCATCACCAGGATCGCCCCGCCCAAGCCTTCGAAGTGAGCGCTCAGCGAAACCCAGGTAAAGCTGCTGACAAACGCCGGCACCGCGAACGGTAGGCACAGAATCACGCCCCACAAGCGTCGCCCCGGCAAGTTGCTGCGTTCAAGCAACCAGGCCAGCGACAGGCCGATCACGCCGCAAGCGAGCGTCACTCCGACCATCAGCGCCAGGGTGTTGCGCAGCAGGCCAAACACATAAGGTCGCCACAACAAATGCAGCGCCTCGGCCCAGCCGGCCTGCCAGGTTTTGAGCCCTACATACGCCAGCGGCAACAGGCTGAGCACCACCAGCAGCAAAACCGGTAGCAGCAGCCAGATCGATGGCCGCTTGCGCCGTGGCACGTAACCCCCGCGCGCGACGGGGGCGGATAACGATGCGCTCATCAGTTCAAGCCAACGTCACGTTCCAGGTCCAAGGCTTCTTCGGCATTGCCGAGGTCGGCTGGCGTCACTTGCGGTGCTTCCAGCTCGCTAAACGGCTTGAGCCCACGATCCGATTCCATGCCTTTGTGCAGCGGGTACTCGGCGGTCGTCTGGGTGATCACACGCTGACCTTCCTCGCTGGCCATGTAGGCGAGGAATTGCTGGGCTTCTTTTGGATGTTTGCTGGATTTCAGTGCGGCAGCGCTGGAAACCGTGATCAGTCCGCCGACGTCGCCGCCGGTGAAGTAATGCAGTTTCGAATCGAGCTGGCCTTTCTCGCGCTGCAAGGCGAACCAGTAGTAGTTGTTCACCAGTACGGTGGCGACTTCGCCGTTTTCCACCGCCTTCAGTGCAACCATGTTGTTGCTGTAGATTTTGCCAAACGCGCGCAGGCCGGTCAGCCATTCTTCGGCCGCGTCCATGCCATGCACTTTGATTATTGCCACGGCCTGTTCCTGGAACGCGCCGCTGGTAGGCACGAAGCCGACCTTGCCTTGCCATTTCGGGTCGGAGAACGCCATGACCGACTTGGGCAGGTCTTTTTCGTCAATCAGCTTGGGGTTGTACGCGACGACTCGGACTCGTGCGGTGATGCCGATCCAGGTGCCATTGCCGGCGACATAGTCTTTTGGCAGAACGGCTAGGGTGGCGGCATCGGTCTGCGTCAGCAGGCCTTGTTCGCCGAGTTTGTTCAGCGGTGGCGATTCTTCGGTGTAGATCACGTCGGCAGGGGAGCGATCGCCTTCTTCGACGACCTGGCTGGCGAGCTGGTTGCTGCTGCCTTTGCGCACATTGACGTGAATCCCGGTCTTGGCTTCGAAGGCTTTGGCGATGGCATCGCCGACTTCTTTGTGTTGACCGTTATAGAGCGTCAGGGAAACCGCATCGGCGGCGTGGGTGAGGGGGGTGGCGAGTGCTAGGCCGAGCAGGGTTACGGTCAGGCCGCGGCGCAGGGTATTTCGAAACATCATTCGCAGGGTTCCTCACTGTCGCATTGCAAAAACTGGAAACAATGATAAACGATATTGTTTCTCAAGTGCGCCTTGCGGGGTCGAGAAGGGTTTGCTAGAGGGGCCGGAATTAATTTCTCAAACCCCAGAAACGCAAAAACCCGCTTTCGCGGGTTTTTGTGAAATTTCAGATCGACTCTGAAATTTGAATTGGTGCCCAGAAGAAGACTCGAACTTCCACGACCTTGCGGTCACCAGCACCTGAAGCTGGCGTGTCTACCAATTTCACCATCTGGGCATAATCTTCAGCGTTGCCGCTGTTGATGTGGCGCACTATACGGAGAGCTTTTTGATCTGTAAACCCCTGATTTAGTTTTAATAAATCAGGGGCTTAGAATGCAAAAAACCCGCTTTCGCGGGTTTTTGTGTGAGCCTTGAAATTGATCTAATCTCAAGCTCGAAATTGGTGCCCAGAAGAAGACTCGAACTTCCACGACCTTGCGGTCACCAGCACCTGAAGCTGGCGTGTCTACCAATTTCACCATCTGGGCATTATCGACAATGCGTCTGCGTCGTCGATGGCGCGCACTATACGGAGCGTCTTTTTAACTGTAAACCCCTGAGGTCGAAAAAACCTGGAAAATTTTACCAGTGGTATTTAATTCAGCTTCGCGCTGTCGATAAAGCGCTTTAGATGGGCTGTCATAGCCTGAAATTTCCCGTTTCATTACGCCTATGCCAAACTAACCCGCATATAGACAAGGTGAAAACTCTCTAATGGCCGATTGGCAGTCCCTCGATCCCGAGGCCGCTCGTGAAGCGGAAAAATATGAAAACCCTATTCCTAGCCGCGAACTGATCCTTCAGCACCTTGCTGATCGGGGTTCGCCTGCTAACCGCGAGCAACTGGTCGAAGAGTTTGGTCTGACCACAGAAGACCAGATCGAAGCCCTGCGCCGCCGCCTGCGCGCCATGGAGCGCGATGCTCAACTGATCTATACCCGTCGGGGCACCTATGCGCCGGTGGACAAGCTCGACCTGATCCTTGGCCGCATCAGCGGTCACCGTGACGGCTTCGGCTTCCTGGTTCCGGACGACGGCAGTGACGACCTGTTCATGAGCCCGGCGCAAATGCGTCTGGTGTTCGATGGTGATCGTGCCCTGGCCCGTGTTTCCGGTCTTGACCGTCGCGGTCGCCGCGAAGGCATGATCGTCGAAGTGGTGTCCCGTGCCCACGAGACCATCGTCGGCCGTTACTTCGAAGAAGGCGGTATCGGTTTCGTCGTCGCGGATAACCCGAAGATCCAGCAAGAAGTGCTGGTCACGCCGGGCCGTAACGCCAACGCCCAGATCGGTCAGTTCGTCGAAGTCAAGATCACTCACTGGCCGACGCCACGCTTCCAGCCGCAAGGCGATGTGGTTGAAGTCGTGGGTAACTACATGGCGCCGGGCATGGAAATTGATGTCGCCCTGCGCGCGTACGATATCCCGCACGTATGGCCTGAGGCGGTGTTGAAAGAAGCCGCCAAGCTCAAGCCTGAAGTCGAAGAGAAAGACAAAGAGAAGCGTATCGATCTGCGCCATCTGCCGTTCGTGACCATCGACGGTGAAGATGCGCGCGACTTCGATGACGCGGTGTATTGCGAATCCAAGCCAGGCAAGCTGCGCCTGTTCTCCGGTGGCTGGAAGTTGTACGTGGCGATTGCCGACGTCTCCAGCTACGTGAAGATCGGTTCGGCGCTGGACAACGAATCCCAGGTTCGCGGCAACTCGGTGTACTTCCCCGAGCGCGTCGTGCCGATGCTGCCTGAGCAGCTGTCCAACGGCCTGTGCTCGCTGAACCCGCACGTCGATCGACTGGCGATGGTTTGCGAGATGACCATCTCCAAATCCGGCGAGATGACCGACTACTGCTTCTACGAAGCGGTGATTCACTCCCACGCTCGCCTGACCTACAACAAAGTCAGCGCGATGCTGGAAACGCCGAAACTCACCGAAGCGCGTCAGCTTCGTGGCGAGTACACCGACGTTCTGCCGCACCTCAAGCAGCTTTACGCGCTGTACAAAGTGTTGCTGGGCGCTCGTCACGTGCGTGGCGCGATCGATTTCGAAACCCAGGAAACCCGGATCATCTTCGGCACCGAGCGCAAGATTGCTGAAATCCGTCCGACCGTGCGTAACGATGCGCACAAACTGATCGAGGAATGCATGCTCGCGGCCAACGTGGCCACTGCTGAATTCCTGAAGAAGCACGAAATTCCTGCGCTGTATCGCGTGCACAACGGTCCGCCACCGGAGCGTCTGGAAAAACTGCGCGCCTTCCTTGGCGAACTCGGCCTGTCCCTGCACAAAGGCAAGGACGGCCCGTCGCCGAAGGATTACCAGGCATTGCTGGCGAGCATCAAGGACCGTCCGGATTTCCACCTGATCCAGACCGTCATGCTGCGTTCGTTGAGTCAGGCGGTGTATAGCGCCGATAACCAGGGCCACTTCGGCCTGAATTACGAAGCCTATACCCACTTCACCTCGCCGATCCGCCGCTACCCGGACTTGCTCACGCACCGGGCGATCCGCAGTGTCATCCATTCCAAGCAGGATACGCCGCACGTTCGCCGTGCTGGCGCTATGACGATTCCGAAAGCGCGTATCTATCCGTACGACGAAGCGGCGCTGGAGCAGCTCGGCGAGCAGTGCTCGATGAGCGAGCGCCGTGCCGACGAAGCGACCCGCGACGTGGTGAACTGGCTCAAGTGCGAGTTCATGAAGGATCGTGTGGGCGAGTCGTTCCCGGGTGTGATCACTGCCGTGACCGGTTTTGGTCTGTTCGTCGAACTGACCGATATCTACGTCGAAGGCCTGGTGCACGTCACCGCGCTGCCGGGCGACTACTACCACTTCGATCCTGTGCACCACCGCTTGGCCGGTGAGCGTACCGGTCGCAGCTTCCGTCTTGGCGATACCGTTGAAGTGCGTGTCATGCGCGTCGACCTCGACGAACGCAAGATCGACTTCGAGATGGCTGAAAAGACCATCAGTGCGCCGATTGGCCGCAAGAAGCGCGGGACTGAAACGGCTGCGCCAGCTACCAAAACGGCTGCAGAGCCGGCCCCGGCGAAAACCGGTCGTCGTCCTGCCAAAGAAAAGGCTGTCGAGGCCTATCGCCCGAGCGATGCTGCGGCGAAAAATGCTGAACTGCGCAAAAGCCGTGAAATGAAGCAGGCGTTGCTGTCTGAAGCGAAAAGTGGCGGTAAAGCGGCGTCTGGGGGAAAGACCGGACGGTCGGCGCCTGACAAGGCTCCCGGCGGCAAGCCAGCCAAACCGAGCAAACACCGTAAAGGCCCGCCAAAAGCGGGTTCTGCTCCAGCTGCCAAAAGCGGCGGGGCGCGTAAACCGAAGGCGAAGTCATGAGTCAGTTGGAAAAGATCTACGGCGTGCACGCTGTAGAGGCGTTGCTGCGTCACCACCCAAAACGCGTCAAGCAGATCTGGCTGGCTGAAGGCCGCAGCGAGCCGCGTGTGCAGGCGCTGATCGCACTGGCGAACGAAAATCGCGTGCCCGTCGGCAACGCCGAGCGTCGTGAGCTCGATGCCTGGGTTGATGGCGTGCACCAGGGCGTGGTCGCGGACGTGAGTCCGAGCCAGGTCTGGGGTGAGGCAATGCTCGACGAACTGCTCGATCGATCCGAAGGCGCACCGTTGCTGCTGGTGCTCGACGGCGTGACCGACCCGCACAACCTCGGTGCTTGCCTGCGTTCGGCCGATGCGGCGGGCGCACTGGCGGTGATCGTTCCGAAGGACAAGTCAGCCACGCTGACCCCGACGGTGCGGAAAGTCGCCTGTGGCGCGGCGGAAGTGATTCCGCTGGTCGCCGTAACCAACCTGGCTCGCACCCTGGAAAAACTCAAGCAGCGTGGATTGTGGGTTGTCGGTACGGCTGGCGAGGCTGAGCAGAGTCTGTATCAGCAAGACATGACGGGCCCGACCATCCTGATCATGGGCGCGGAAGGTAGCGGCATGCGTCGCCTGACTCGCGATCTTTGCGACTACCTGGTACATCTGCCGATGACCGGCAGTGTCAGCAGTCTCAACGTTTCCGTGGCGACCGGCGTTTGCCTGTTCGAGGCCCAGCGCCAGCGCAGCGTCAAGGCCGCCGGAACCGCCAAAAAGTCTTAAGCCAGTTGTAATCCCTGTGGGAGCGAGCCTTCTCGCGAAATCGGAGTAACATTCAGCATCAATGTTGAATGTCATGCCCCCTTCGCGAGCAGGCTCGCTCCCACAGTGTTTTGTGTTTGGGCGAAGATTGGTGATTGTTCAAATAATCACCAATTGCCTTGCACCTCTTCTGTCCCTTCTCTACAATTGCGCCCCTTGCTGTGACGGCAGGCACGCATGTGTCTATCGCAAGCAAGTCCATAAGTGTCATTCACTCCTTGTCTGACCGCTTTTGAGCGGCAGGCTACAACCCGTAAGGAGCATTCATGCGTCATTACGAAATCATCTTTTTGGTCCACCCGGATCAAAGCGAGCAAGTCGGCGGCATGGTAGAGCGTTACACCAAGCTGATCGAAGAAGACGGCGGCAAAATCCACCGTCTGGAAGATTGGGGCCGTCGTCAACTGGCCTACGCAATCAACAATGTTCACAAGGCTCACTACGTGATGCTGAACGTTGAGTGCACTGGCAAGGCCCTGGCCGAGCTGGAAGACAACTTCCGCTACAACGATGCAGTGATCCGTAACCTGGTCATCCGTCGCGAAGAAGCCGTTATCGGCCAATCCGAGATGCTCAAGGCTGAAGAAAACCGCAGTGAGCGCCGTGAGCGTCGCGACCGTCCTGAGCACGAAGGCGCTGAAAGCGCTGACAGTGATGACAGCGACAACAGCGATAACGCTGACGAGTAATCCACGGACCTTTTGAGGAGCCTATTACATGGCACGTTTCTTCCGTCGTCGTAAATTCTGCCGCTTCACCGCTGAAGACGTGAAAGAGATCGATTACAAAGATCTCAACACTCTGAAAGCTTATGTATCCGAGACCGGCAAAATCGTTCCAAGCCGCATCACCGGTACCAAAGCACGTTATCAGCGTCAGCTGGCCACCGCTATCAAGCGCGCCCGCTTCCTGGCCCTGCTGGCCTACACCGACAGCCACGGCCGCTGAGACCGGGCAGTCGACACGTAGCAAAGGATTGAAAGCATGCGTGCCTTAGCTGAGTTCATCATGCGCGGCCGTATGCAGGCCACTCTCGTAGTGGCCGGATGCGCAACATTGCCGTTGTTGTATTGGTTGGGTGCTGCCGCGGGTTGCCTTGTGCTCCTGCGGCGCGGATTGAAGGACGCCGTTGGTGTTCTTGCTCTGGGACTGCTGCCGGCGTTGATCTGGTGGCTTTACTCCGATGACCCACGGGCACTTATGGTGCTGCTGGGGTCTTGGAGCCTTGCGTTGGTTTTGCGCGCAAGCGAGTCCTGGAACCGCGTGCTGCTGGTCAGCATAGCGATGGGAGTGGTGTTTTCGGTGGTGCTGGGGACGGCTTTTGGTCCCCAAATCGAGATGCTGGCGCAGGCTTTGATAAAAGTCATGCCGTCGCTACTCGGTGATGTCTACCAGAAGTTGTCGGTAGACGAGCAAGCGCATTTTGCGTCCCTGATCGCACCGGTCCTGACCGGCCTGATTGCGGCCTTGTTGCAAATCGTCAGTGTGCTGAGCCTGCTTGTCGGGCGCTACTGGCAGGCGTTGTTGTACAACCCGGGTGGTTTTGGTCGCGAGTTTCGCGCCATCCGATTCCCGCTGGGGCTGGCGATGTTACTGCTGGCGTTCATGCTTCTGGGGCCGAATATCGGTCCGCAGATGGCCATGTTGACGCCGTTGTGCAGTGTACCGCTGGTGTTCGCCGGGCTGGCCCTGATTCACGGGCTGGTGGCGCAAAAGCGACTGGCCAGGTTCTGGCTGGTGGGGTTGTACGTCACGCTGTTGCTGTTCATGCAGCTGATCTATCCGTTGCTGGTGGTCTTGGCCATCGTCGACAGCCTGATTGATTTTCGCGGTCGTTCGACGCCGAAAGACGTCGATAGCGCGAACGGTGAAGGTTAAAAGTTAAGAGGATTTTCACATGCAACTGATCCTTCTGGAAAAAGTCACCAACCTGGGCAACCTGGGTGACAAAGTGAACGTTAAGGCTGGTTACGGTCGTAACTACCTGCTGCCTTACGGCAAAGCTACCGCTGCGACCGCTGCCAACCTGGCTGCGTTCGAAGAGCGTCGCGCTGAGCTGGAAAAAGCCGCAGCAGATCGTAAAACTTCGGCTGAAAGCCGTGCCGCCCAACTGGCTGAGCTGGAAGTGACTATCACTGCCACCGCTGGCGACGAAGGCAAGCTGTTCGGTTCGATCGGTACTCACGACATCGCTGATGCACTGACCGCCTCTGGCGTTGAAGTTGCAAAAAGCGAAGTTCGTCTGCCGAACGGCACTATCCGCAACGTAGGCGAATTCGACGTAGCCGTGCACCTGCACGCCGAAGTTGAAGCCACCGTACGCGTTGTCGTGGTAGCAGCTTAAGCAGCACTTGTCGGCTGGTACCCTCGGGTACTTGCCGGTAACATCGGGCACGATCCTGTTTACAGGTCGTGCCCTTTGTCTTTCTGCAGTTCCTGATTTTCACAACTATTCAAGTGGCCATGAACGATATCTCCGCACCCGAGCAATACGATCTGCAAACCGCTGCCCTGAAGGTGCCGCCGCATTCCATCGAGGCCGAACAGGCCGTGCTCGGTGGTTTGATGCTGGACAACAACGCCTGGGAGCGCGTGCTTGATCAGGTCTCGGACGGCGATTTCTATCGACATGACCACCGCCTGATCTTCCGTGCGATCGCCAAACTGGCGGACATGAACTCGCCGATCGACGTCGTGACCCTGGCCGAGCAATTGGACAAAGAAGGTCAGACCTCGCAAGTCGGCGGTCTCGGATACCTCGGCGAACTGGCAAAAAACACGCCGTCCGTCGCCAACATCAAGGCCTATGCGCAGATCGTTCGCGCGCGGGCGACCTTGCGCCAACTGATCGGCATTGCCACCGAAATCGCCGACAGCGCCTTCAACCCGGAAGGGCGCTCGGCTGAAGAGATTCTCGACGAAGCCGAACGGCAGATTTTCCAGATCGCCGAGGCCCGGCCAAAAACCGGCGGCCCGGTGAGCGTAAATGACCTGCTGACCAAGGCCATCGACCGCATCGACACCTTGTTCAACACTGACAACGCCATTACCGGCCTGTCCACCGGTTATACCGACCTCGACGGAATGACCAGTGGCCTGCAGCCGTCTGACCTGATCATCGTCGCCGGCCGTCCATCCATGGGTAAAACCACCTTTGCGATGAACCTGGTGGAAAACGCCGTATTGCGCAGCGACAAGTGCGTACTGGTCTACTCGCTGGAGATGCCAGGCGAATCGCTGATCATGCGTATGTTGTCGTCCCTCGGCCGTATCGACCAGACCAAGGTTCGTGCCGGTCGCCTGGAAGACGACGATTGGCCGCGCCTGACATCGGCGGTCAACTTGCTCAACGATCGCAAGCTGTTCATCGACGATACGGCCGGTATCAGCCCGTCGGAAATGCGCGCACGGACCCGGCGCCTGGTGCGTGAGCACGGCGATGTCGCCCTGATCATGATCGACTACCTGCAATTGATGCAGATCCCGGGTTCGGGCGGTGACAACCGGACCAACGAGATTTCTGAAATCTCCCGTTCCTTGAAAGCCTTGGCCAAGGAGTTCAACTGCCCGGTGGTGGCGCTGTCGCAGCTCAACCGCTCCCTGGAGCAACGTCCCAACAAGCGCCCGATCAACTCCGACTTGCGGGAATCCGGAGCGATCGAGCAGGATGCCGACGTCATCATGTTCGTGTACCGGGACGAGGTGTATCACCCGGAAACCGAACACAAAGGCATCGCCGAGATCATCATCGGCAAGCAGCGGAACGGCCCGATCGGCACGTCGCGACTGGCGTTCATCGGTAAGTACACCCGCTTCGAAAACCTGGCGCCGGGCAGCTACAACTTCGACGACGAGTAAGTTGCCGAGGGTTTCAATTTCCTACCATAGCGGTCGGAATTGGTTATTTTTTGTGCTATATTCCGCGCCCGCGATTTTTCATCTCAACACCGGTCATCGTCATGCAAACAGCCAAGCCGTTATTTGACTATCCCAAGTACTGGGCCGAATGTTTCGGTCCAGCGCCATTCCTGCCGATGAGCAGGGAGGAGATGGATCAGCTTGGCTGGGATTCATGCGACATCATCATCGTCACCGGTGATGCGTACGTTGACCATCCGTCGTTCGGCATGGCAATCATCGGCCGGCTGCTGGAGTCGCAAGGCTTCCGCGTCGGGATCATTGCCCAGCCAAACTGGCAGTCCAAAGACGACTTCATGAAACTCGGCGAGCCGAATCTGTTCTTCGGCGTCGCGGCCGGCAACATGGACTCGATGATCAACCGTTACACCGCCGACAAAAAAATTCGTTCCGATGACGCCTACACCCCTGGTGGCCTGGCGGGCAAACGTCCGGACCGCGCGAGCCTGGTTTACAGCCAGCGTTGCAAGGAAGCCTACAAGAACGTGCCGATCGTTCTTGGCGGCATCGAAGCGTCCCTGCGCCGTATCGCTCACTACGATTACTGGCAGGACCGTGTTCGCAACTCGATCCTGATCGACGCCTGCGCCGACATCCTGCTCTACGGCAACGCCGAGCGTGCGATCGTCGAAGTCGCTCAGCGTCTGTCCTACGGTCACAAGATCGAAGACATCACCGACGTGCGCGGCACTGCGTTCATCCGTCGCGACACGCCGAAAGACTGGTACGAAGTCGATTCCACGCGCATCGACCGTCCGGGCAAGATCGACAAGATCATCAACCCGTACGTAAATACCCAGGACACCCAAGCCTGCGCTATCGAGCAGGAAAAGGGTCCAGAGGAAGATCCGAGCGAAGCCAAGGTCGTGCAGATCCTGGCCAGCCCGAAAATGACCCGTGACAAGACCGTAATTCGTTTGCCGTCGGTCGAGAAAGTCCGTGGTGACGCGGTGCTTTACGCTCACGCCAACCGCGTACTTCACCTGGAAACCAACCCGGGCAACGCCCGTGCGCTGGTGCAGAAGCACGGCGAAGTCGACGTCTGGTTCAACCCGCCGCCGATTCCGATGACCACCGAAGAAATGGACTACGTGTTCGGCATGCCCTATGCGCGCATTCCGCACCCGGTGTATGGCAAGGAAAAAATCCCTGCCTACGACATGATCCGCTTCTCGGTGAACATCATGCGTGGCTGCTTCGGCGGCTGCACGTTCTGCTCGATCACCGAGCACGAAGGCCGGATCATCCAGAACCGTTCCGAAGAGTCGATCATTCGCGAAATCGAAGAGATCCGCGACAAGGTCCCCGGCTTTACCGGCGTCATTTCCGACCTCGGCGGCCCGACCGCGAACATGTACCGCATCGCCTGCAAGACCCCGGAAATCGAATCCGCGTGCCGCAAGCCTTCGTGCGTGTTCCCGGGCATTTGCCCGAACCTGAACACCGATCACTCGTCGCTGATTCAGCTGTACCGCAGCGCCCGTGCCTTGCCGGGTGTGAAGAAGATCCTGATTGCTTCCGGCTTGCGCTACGACCTCGCGGTCGAGTCGCCGGAATATGTCAAAGAGCTGGTGACCCACCACGTCGGTGGTTACCTGAAGATCGCCCCGGAACACACCGAGGAAGGTCCGCTCAACCAGATGATGAAACCGGGCATCGGCAGCTATGACAAGTTCAAGCGCATGTTCGAGAAGTACTCCAAGGAAGCCGGGAAAGAGCAGTACCTGATTCCGTACTTCATCGCCGCTCACCCGGGCACCACCGACGAAGACATGATGAACCTGGCCCTGTGGCTCAAGGGCAACGGCTTCCGTGCCGACCAGGTGCAAGCGTTCTATCCGTCGCCAATGGCCACCGCCACCGCGATGTACCACTCGGGCAAGAATCCGCTGCGCAAAGTCACTTACAAGAGTGACGCCGTGACCATCGTCAAGAGCGAAGAGCAGCGTCGTCTGCACAAGGCGTTCTTGCGTTATCACGACCCGAAAGGCTGGCCGATGCTGCGTGAAGCGCTGACTCGCATGGGCCGCGCCGACCTGATCGGGCCGGGCAAGAACCAGTTGATCCCGCTGCACCAGCCGGCGACCGACAGCTACCAGAGCGCCCGTCGCAAGAACTCGACACCGGCTGGCAGCCACAAAGTTGCTGGTGAGAAGACCACCAAGATCCTGACCCAGCACACTGGCTTGCCACCGCGCGCCAGCGATGGCGGCAATCCGTGGGACAAGCGTGAACAGGCCAAGGCAGCGGCGTTCGCCCGCAACCAGCAGGCGGCCAAGGATCGCAAGGACGCAGCCAAAGGCAAAGGACCGAAGCCTGCGCGCAAGCCGGTTGTACCGCGCTAAACCTCGCTAGCTCTGAACAGAACGCCAACCTTCGGGTTGGCGTTTTGCGTTTCGGGCAGAGCAAAAACCTGTGTCAATGCCGGATGGTAGGTTGCGGCAACTGGCCTCTTCGCGAGCAAGCTCGCTCCCACAGGGTTTTTCTGTGAATGCAGAATTTGTGAACGACAGAGATCACTGTGGGAGCGAGCTTGCTCGCGATGAGGCCGGAACAGCCGCTGCAAATCCCGGCTGACGGCTCCCGGTCGCAACATTTCCGTGCAACTGCCCCTAACCAAATTCCCGCATTGCCCGATTTTGGTGCTGTACTGCCCTGAGCAAATCTATGAAAGCGCCAGCGCTGCTGGATGGCATAAGTCTTGCGCGCTTTCGATAACGCTTAAGGCTCGCAGGAGGCACGCCGTGTCGATTCATGTCGCATTGCACCACGTCACGCATTACCGCTACGACCGCGCCGTCGAGCTCGGTCCGCAGATCGTTCGCCTGCGCCCGGCTGCCCACAGTCGCACACGGATACTGTCCTACGCGCTGAAAGTGTCGCCCGAGCAGCACTTCATCAACTGGCAGCAGGATCCCCAGGGCAATTACCTGGCGCGGTTGGTGTTCCCGGAAAAAACCGATGAGCTGCGGATCGAAGTCGATCTGCTGGCGGAGATGGCAGTCTTCAATCCGTTCGATTTCTTCCTTGAGCCCTACGCGGAAAAGATTCCGTTCGCCTACGCCGCGGATGAGCGCAAGGAGCTGGCGCCGTACCTGGAAACCTTGCCCCTGACACCGAAGTTCAAGGCCTATCTGGATGGCATCGACCGCACGCCACTGCCCAGTGTGGATTTCCTCGTCGCGCTCAACCAGCGCCTGAGCGAAGACATTGGCTACCTGATCCGCATGGAGCCAGGCGTGCAAACGCCCGAACATACCCTCGAACATGCCTCCGGTTCCTGCCGCGACTCCGCGTGGTTGCTGGTGCAGTTGCTGCGCAACCTCGGTCTGGCGGCGCGTTTCGTCTCCGGCTACCTGATTCAACTGACTGCCGACGTCAAAAGCCTCGACGGTCCGTCGGGCACTGACGTGGACTTCACCGACCTGCACGCCTGGTGTGAGGTCTATTTGCCCGGTGCCGGCTGGATCGGCCTGGACGCGACGTCAGGGCTGTTTGCCGGTGAAGGACACATTCCGTTGGCCTGTAGCCCCGATCCGGGCTCTGCGGCACCGATCAGTGGCTTGGTTGAACCGTGCGAGTGCGAATTCACCCACGAAATGTCCGTGGAGCGGATTTGGGAAGCGCCACGGGTAACGAAGCCCTACACCGAAGACCAATGGCTGGCGATCCAGGCGTTGGGTCGGCAGATCGATGCCGACCTGCTGGAGGGTGACGTACGCCTGACCATGGGCGGCGAACCAACGTTTGTTTCCATCGACGATCCGGACGGGGCCGAGTGGAACACTGCAGCACTTGGGCCAGACAAGCGGCGTCTGTCCGCCGAACTGTTCCAGCGCATGCGCGAGCACTACGCCCCCAATGGTCTGGTGCATTTCGGTCAGGGCAAGTGGTACCCCGGCGAGCAATTGCCGCGCTGGTCGCTGAACTGCTACTGGCGTCGCGACGAAGTGCCGATCTGGCACAACAGCGCGTTGATTGCCGATGAGCAGCAAGACTACGGTGCCAATGGCGAGTTGGCCGGACGCTTTCTGGCGAGTGTTGCCGAACGCCTGAAAATTCCGACACGTTTTGTGTTCCCGGCCTACGAAGACAATTTCTATTACCTCTGGCGAGAAGGCACTTTGCCGCAGAACGTCAGCGCCGAAGACTCGCGTCTTGAAGAGCCTTTGGAGCGTGCACGCCTGCGCAAAGTCTTCAGCCAGGGTCTGGAAAAACTCATCGGTCAGGTCCTGCCGCTGGCCCGCACCGCCAAGGGTGATCAGTGGCAAAGCGGCCGCTGGTATCTGCGCGATGAGCATTGCCGACTGGTGCCGGGGGATTCGCCGCTGGGCTATCGCTTGCCGCTCGGCTCGCAGCCTTGGGTGAAAGCGGCGGAGTACCCGTTCATTCATCCAGTGGACCCGAATCAGGATTTCCCCGCACTGCCCGACACGGCACAACTTCAGAGCCAAGGCGAGCCTGCGGTTGCTGATGAGCGCACGCCAAAGATCGACGAATCTGCCGACTGGCTGACCCGCACAGCATTCTGCGCGGAAGCGCGAGAAGGGCGGTTGTACCTGTTCATGCCGCCGCTGGAACGGGTCGAGGATTACCTGGAGCTGGTCTGTGCCATCGAAGCCACCGCCGAGGAGTTGCATTGCCCGGTGTTGCTGGAAGGCTATGAGCCACCGAGCGATCCGCGCCTGAGCAACTTCCGTATCACGCCCGATCCGGGTGTGATCGAGGTCAACGTGCAGCCTTCTGCCACGTGGGATGAGCTGGTCGAGCGCACCGAGTTTCTTTACGAAGAGGCGCGCCAGACCCGACTGACCACCGAAAAATTCATGATCGACGGCCGGCACACCGGCACCGGTGGCGGTAACCATTTCGTCCTGGGGGGCGCGACACCGGCTGACTCACCGTTTTTACGGCGTCCCGATCTGCTGCGCAGCCTGATCAGCTACTGGCATAACCACCCGTCCTTGTCCTACCTGTTTTCCGGATTGTTCATCGGCCCGACGTCTCAGGCGCCACGGGTTGATGAAGCGCGCAACGATGCGTTGTATGAACTGGAAATCGCCTTTGCCCAGATGCCTGAACCGGGCGAGGAGTGCGCGCCGTGGCTGGTGGATCGGCTGCTGCGTAACCTGCTGATCGACGTGACGGGCAACACGCACCGTGCCGAGTTCTGCATAGACAAGCTTTATTCACCGGACGGTGCTACCGGTCGCCTTGGATTGCTTGAGCTGCGAGCCTTTGAAATGCCGCCCCATGCGCGCATGAGCCTGGCTCAGCAGTTGTTGTTGCGAGCGCTGGTGGCGAGGTTCTGGCGCGAGCCCTATGCGCCGGCGAAGCTGGCACGCTGGGGCACCGAATTACACGACCGGTTCCTGTTGCCGCACTTTATCGAACAGGATTTCGCCGACGTCATCGCGGATCTCAATGCCGCCGGTTATCCCGTGCGTGCGGAGTGGTTCGCGGCGCATCTGGAGTTCCGTTTTCCCAAGGTCGGCGATTACGCCGTCAGTGGCATAGAGCTGGAATTGCGTCAGGCGCTGGAGCCCTGGCATGTGCTGGGCGAGGAGGGTGCGGTCGGCGGCACGGTGCGTTATGTGGATTCGTCGCTGGAGCGCTTGCAGGTCAAACTTACGGGCCTGCCGCCGCAGCGTTATCTTCTGACCTGCAATGGCATCCCGGTGCCATTGCAACCCACCGGGCGGGTCGGCGAGTTTGTCGCTGGCGTGCGTTTCCGCGCCTGGCAACCGGCCAACTGCCTGCAGCCGACCATCCCGGTCCACGCGCCACTGGTGTTCGACCTGCTCGACACCTGGATGCAGCGCTCGCTGGGTGGCTGTCAGTACCACGTCGCCCATCCGGGCGGGCGCAACTACGACAGCTTGCCGGTGAACGCCAATGAGGCGGAGAGTCGGCGAATGGCGCGTTTCTTCCGCATCGGACACAGTCCTGGGAAACTTCCTATACCGAATGTGGAAGTGAACGACGAGCTGCCGATGACTCTCGATTTGCGACGTTTCTAAACCGTACGCGACGCTCGGACTTTTCGTATATCCGGGCGTCATGAGCCTGCGTTAGTCTGACCGTTCTTTGCTGTCTGCCGAGCTTTCCATGCCTGACCTGCTTGACCGCTACCCGCTGACGGCGGGCACTTATCACGAACTGCTCGACGACAGCGGCGCGGTGCGCCCTCACTGGCGTCGGTTGTTCGACCAATTGCAACGCAGCACACCAACGCAATTGGTGCAGCGTCAGGCGCTGCTGACTCGGCAGATCCAGGAAAACGGCGTGACTTACAACGTCTATGCCGACCCCAAGGGTGCGGATCGGCCGTGGGAGCTCGATCTGTTGCCGCACGTGATTGCTGCGGATGAGTGGGCGCAGCTATCAGCCGGAATCGCCCAGCGGGCACGCTTGCTCAATGCGGTGCTGGCAGACTTGTACGGCCCGCAACGGTTGATCGCTGAGGGGCTGCTGCCTGCTGAACTGGTCTTCGGCCACAACAACTTCCTCTGGCCCTGTCAGGGCATCACGCCGCCCGACGGGGCTTTTCTGCATCTGTACGCAGTGGATCTGGCGCGTACACCTGACGGTCGCTGGTGGGTCACGGCGGATCGGACGCAAGCGCCATCCGGTGCCGGTTACGCCCTGGAAAACCGCACCATCGTGTCCCGGGCCTTTCCCGAGTTGTACCGCGATTTGAAAGTGCAGCATCTGGCCGGGTTCTTCCGCACTTTGCAGGAAACCCTGGCCCGTCAGGCGCCGAGTGATGATGACGCGCCGCTGATCGTGCTGCTCACACCGGGACGGTTCAACGAAAGCTATTTCGAACACCTCTATCTGGCGCGCCAGCTCGGTTATCCGCTGGTAGAGGGCGGCGACCTGACCGTCCGTGATGCCACGGTCTACCTGAAAACCTTGAGCGGACTGCGCCGGGTTCACGCGATCATGCGGCGGCTCGACGATGACTTCTGCGATCCTCTGGAACTGCGCACTGACTCGGCCCTTGGCGTGCCGGGGTTGCTGGAGGCGGTACGCCAAGGGCGAGTGCTGGTGGCCAACGCCCTCGGCAGCGGCGTGCTGGAGTCACCGGGATTGTTGGGCTTCCTGCCGAAGATCAATCAATTCCTGTTCGGCGAAGAACTGATCCTGCCCTCCATCGCAACCTGGTGGTGCGGTGAGGCTCCGGTGCTGGCTCAGGCTCTGGAAAAATTGCCGGAGTTGCTGATCAAACCGGCTTTCCCGTCACAGAGCTTCACACCGGTATTTGGTCGATATTTGAGTGAAAAACAGCGTCAGGCGTTGGCCGAGCGCATGCAGGCCCGGCCTTACGCCTATGTCGCGCAAGAATTGGCTCAGCTCTCTCAGGCCCCGATCTGGCAGGCTGAAGACGGTCATCTGCAACCTCGGGCCATTGGCATGCGAGTGTACGCAGTGGCCAGCCGTGAGGGTTATCGGGTTCTGCCTGGCGGCCTGACCCGAGTTGCTGCCGAGGCGGATGCCGAAGTGGTGTCGATGCAGCGCGGTGGCGCGAGCAAAGACACCTGGGTGTTGGGCGATCGCCCGCCGAGCGGTGAGCAATGGAAAACCCAGCGTGCGATCGGTGTGCACGACCTGGTTAGACGTGATCCGTACCTGCCGTCGCGGGTGGTGGAAAACCTGTTCTGGTTCGGCCGTTATTGCGAACGCTGTGATGACAGCGCGCGGCTGCTGCGAATCATGCTGGCGCGTTATGTCGATGGCGATGACCCGCAAGCCCTTGAGGCGGCGGTCGATCTGGGCGAACGGTTGATGTTGTTGCCCGATGAAGGCGAGTTGCCGGAGCGTTTGCTGGCGGCATTGCTCGGTGACGACTGGTCGTTCAGCCTGCGCTCCAACCTGCAGCGTTTGCAGTGGGCGGCCTCGCAGGTGCGCGGCAAGCTCTCGCGTGAAAACTGGCAAGCGCTGGTGGAGTTGCAGCGCGAAGCCATGGAACTGGAAGCCGAAGAGCCGGATTTCGGCGAATTGCTGGATTTCCTCAACCGTTTGGTGATGTCCCTGGCGGCGTTATCCGGTTTCGCCCTCGACGACATGACCCGGGACGAAGGCTGGCGCTTCCTGATGATCGGCCGTCGGATCGAACGCCTGCAATTTCTCAGCGCCAGCCTGGCGGCATTTCTGCGCGGGGCCGGTGCATTCGATCAGGCCGGACTGGAGTGGCTGCTGGAGCTGGGCAACAGCAGCATCACCTACCGTTCGCGGTATCTGGCAGTGGCGCAATTGATTCCGGTGCTTGACCTGTTGCTGCTCGACGAGCAGAACCCCCACGCCGTGCTGTTTCAGTTGAAATTGGTGACTCGTACTTTGAAACGCTTGAATGACGACTTCGGCGTGCCTCGCGAAGCGGGGTTGCCGCAGTTGGTGGAACGCTTGGCACAATTCGATCTGGGATGCCTGGAGAACTCGCTGTTCGGCGAAGCCAGCGTTCGGGCAGCCATTGAGGGGCTTGCCGACCTGTTGCAAGAAATCGCCGACGCCAGCGGGCAAGTGTCGGATCGTCTGGCCCTGCGTCATTTCGCCCACGTCGATGACGTCAGCCAGCGCACGGTGTCCGTCTGATGAGCGCTCATTACCAGATTCTCCACGACACCCATTATCACTACGACAGCCCGGTGTCCCTGGCTCAGCAGCTCGCGCACCTGTGGCCGCGTGCATGTGCCTGGCAGCGTTGCACCGAGCAGCAACTGCAGATCAGTCCCGATCCGACGACCCGCCGCGATGAACTGGATGTGTTCGGTAATCCGCTGACCCGGTTGGCGTTCGAGCGGCCGCATGATGAATTGCTGGTCAATGCCCGGCTCACCGTCGAAGTGCTGGCCCGGCCTGCGCTGGATTTCAATCAATCCACCGCGTGGGAAGAAACTTGCAACGCACTGACCTACAGCAGTCAGCCGCTTTCCCCCGAATTGCTGGAAGCGTGTCGTTACCGGTTCGAATCACCTTACGTGCATTTGAAGCGCAACTTCGTCGAGTTTTCCGAAAGTTGTTTTCCATCGGGTCGTCCGCTGCTGTTGGGTGTTCAGGCGCTGATGGAGAAGATCTTCAGCGAGTTCACCTTCGATGCCGAGGCGACCCAGGTGGCGACGCCGCTGGTGGAAGTGCTGGAGCGCCGGCGCGGTGTTTGTCAGGACTTCGCTCACCTGATGCTCGCCTGCGTACGCTCCCGTGGGTTGGCGGCGCGGTATATCAGTGGCTACCTGCTGACCCAGCCACCGCCGGGCCAGCCGCGACTGATCGGCGCCGATGCGTCACATGCCTGGGTTTCAGTGTTTTGCCCGCTGCTAGGTTGGGTGGATTTCGACCCGACCAACAACGTGCAGCCGGCGCTGGAACACATCACCTTGGCCTGGGGCCGGGATTTTTCCGATGTTTCGCCGTTGCGTGGGGTGATTCTTGGGGGAGGTAGTCATGATCCCGAGGTTCGGGTGACGGTGATGCCCTTGGATGAACATCGTTAGTGATTGCGGGGATTTGTGAGGGTCAGCAACATCGTGCTGACCCTGGACACAGATCCGGTGGGCCTGATCAGATCATCGGGCCCTGAGGGTCTCAGGCGTCGGGCGCCTGATCTTTCGGTGCTTCTACATCATCTTCTGCGGCCACTTCACCTTCTGCATCCGGGTTCAGTGCGGCGGCTTCTTCTTCAGCTGTAGCTTTCTTGCGCTGAAGCTTTTCCTCTTTCTTCTGCTCCTTGGCCAAGTCTCTCTGACGTTTGGCGAAGGAATAATTGGGTTTAGCCATGGGCGATCCTCTGGGGTCGAAGGTGAGGTTGAGCGGCGCGTATTCTGCCCTGTATCGATGCCCAGCCGTTAGCTGGGTTTTTGCTCGATCCACTTTGGCACCACTGTCGGCTGCCAGGCATCCAGTTCATCAAGCAGGATTTGCGGCGATTCGCTCACTTGCAGCATGTCACGGTGCGGTTCGCGAACGAAGCCTTCGCCGACGATATGATCGAGAAAAGACGTCAATTTGCTGTAGAAGCCGTTTACTTCCAGCAGTCCCAGCGGTTTGCCGTGGTAACCGAGCTGGCCCCAGGTCCAGACTTCGAAGAGTTCTTCCAGCGTGCCCAAGCCGCCGGGCAGGGCGATAAAGGCGTCACTGAGCTCGGCCATCCGCGCCTTGCGCGCATGCATGCCGTCGACCACTTCCAGACGAGTCAGGCCGCTGTGGCCGATTTCCTTGTCTTTAAGGCTTTGCGGGATGATCCCTATCACTTCACCGCCGGCCGCTAGCGCAGCATCGGCAACGATTCCCATCAGCCCGACGGCGCCGCCGCCATAGACCAGAGTCAGCTTACGCTCGGCCAATGCTCGCCCCAAGGCGACAGCCGCTTCACGATAAGCCGGGTTGGTGCCAGTGCTGGCACCGCAAAATACACAAACGGACGCTAAAGACATGCCTTACTCCATGGTCAGGATGGCCACAGAGTAAAGGCTGGCACGCGGCGTTCCAAGGTCTACACTTCGCGTTCAGGTGTTTCACAGGTTCCGCTGGCGCCACAGGCGTAGGCGGCGAGCAAACTGCGCAACAGGCTGTTAAGGGACATGACTGACGCTCCAGATGAGTGAGTACGACCTGATGATAGAGTCGCCCCAGGCGTCTGGCTGGTAGATTGTTTCGATAGGTGTCATAGCCCGAAAGTTGTATACAATTTGTGATTCAGGTCATAGGAACTTGCGAAGAATTCAGGCAATCTTCTGTCCATTAGCACTTTTGTTAACCCTGCCTTGGAGATTCACCATGTTTGCCAAACTTGTTGCAGTATCCCTGCTGACACTGGCCAGCAGCCAATTGATGGCTGCCGAGTGCAAGGTCACTGTCGACTCGACTGACCAGATGTCCTTCGATACCAAGGAAATCAGCATCGACAAGAGCTGCAAGACGTTCACCGTGGAGCTGAAACACTCCGGCAGCCTGCCGAAAAACGTCATGGGTCATAACTGGGTGCTGAGCAAAACAGCTGATATGCAGCCAATTGCCACCGATGGTCTGAGTGCAGGTATCGAGAAGAACTACCTGAAAGAAGGTGATGCCCGCATTATCGCGCATACCAAAATCATTGGTGCTGGCGAAACGGATTCGGTGACCTTCGACATCTCGAAACTGGCTGCAGGCGAAAGCTACGGCTTCTTCTGCTCGTTCCCGGGCCACATTTCGATGATGAAAGGTACCGTTACCCTGAAGTAATTGAATCGAACGCATAAAAAAAGCGTCCCACTTGGGACGCTTTTTTATGCCTGATCGTTCAGCTGATCAAGGCGCAAACGGCATCACTCGCTTGTGATGAGTCTTTTTATACGTGTCACAAATGATCTTGAACGCTTCCTCACGCACTGGTTCGCCGTGCAGGAACGCGTCGATTTCGGCATAGGTCACGCCGTGGGACGCTTCATCCGGCTTGCCGGGCGACAGGTCTTCAAGGTCGGCCGTGGGGATTTTTTCCACCAACGACTCCGGCGCGCCGAAGCTGCGGGCGATGTCCCGGACCTGGTTTTTCACCAGGCCGCTCAGTGGCGCCAGGTCGCACGCACCATCACCGAACTTGGTGAAGAAACCCATCACCGCTTCCGCCGCGTGGTCGGTACCGATCACCAGGCCATGGGCCGCCCCGGCGATGGTGTATTGGGCGACCATGCGCATCCGCGCCTTGGTGTTGCCGAGCACGAAATCCACCGAGACTGCATGCTTGCCTTCAAAGGCCGCTACTTCATTGGCCAGGGCTTTGACCGCCGGGCCGATGTTCACGGTGTGGCGCTCGTCCGGGGCGATGAAGTCCACCGAAGCCTGGGCGTCGTGTTCGTCGAACTGGGTTTCGTACGGCAGGCGCACAGCGATGAACTTGTAGCTGTTGTCGCCGGTGCGTGTGCGCAGTTCGCGCATGGCACGCTGGGCCAGCAGGCCGGCGGTCAGGGAGTCGACGCCGCCGCTGATGCCGAGTACCAGGGTCTTGAGCCCGGAATTGACCAGGCAGTCCTGGATAAAGGTAATCCGCCGGGCGACTTCAGCCTCGAGGGCGGCCTGGTCGGCGAACGGCGGCTGGACCTTGAGCTGTTCAGCAATCTCACGCTGTTCGGCTTGCATGAATTCACTCCTTGCTAGATGTGCTTGATGTGCTGGAAAGGGCGGCAGGTACTTTGAAAACGTGTCGCAAATAGGCGACGAAATTCGGGTCTTTGCAGTGAGTCTTGCCAGGCTCATCGGAGATCTTTGCCACCGGCTGGCCGTTGCAGGCGGCCATTTTAAGCACGATGCTCATCGGTTCAACACCCGGAATATCGCACGTCAGGTTGGTGCCGATACCAAAGCTGACATTGATCCGACCGCGCAACGCCCGAAAAATCTCCAGGGACTTGGGCAGCGTCAGGCTGTCGGAGAACACCAGCGTCTTGCTCATCGGGTCGATGCCGAGCTTGTGGTAATGGGCAATAGCCTTTTCTGCCCAGAGCACCGGATCACCGGAATCATGGCGCAGGCCGTCAAACAGCTTGGCGAAGTACAGATCGAAATCATTGAGGAAGGCATCGGTGGTGATGCAGTCGGTGAGGGCGATCCCCAACAGGCCGCGGTACTCGCGGACCCAGCAATCGAGGGCGGCAATCTGACTGTCGATCAGCCGGGGGCCGAGTTGCTGATGGGCCATGATCCATTCGTGGGCCATGGTGCCCAACGGCTTCATGTCCAGCTCCCGTGAAAGGTGCACGTTGCTGGTGCCGACAAAACGACCGGGGAAATCGTGCTTGAGCACGTTCACCACTTCCTCCTGCACGCGGTACGAGAAGCGACGGCGAGTGCCGAAATCGGCGACCTGCAATTCGGACAATTCCTCCGCGCTGGCGTTGGCGGTGAGCCAGTCGAACTTGCGGTAGAGCTGCTCGCGCGCCTGTTCCAGGACGACTTCACGGTAGCGATAGCGGTTGCGCACTTCGCTGACGATGGACAGCAGCGGCACTTCGAACAGGATCACGTGCAGCCATGGCCCGCGCAGGCGGATGAACAGCTCGCCGTTTTCGATACCGGTGTGGACGTAGCGCAGATTGAAGCGGAACAACCCGAGAAAGCGCAGGAAATCCGGCTTCATGAAGCTGATGCGCTCCATGAAACTCAATTGATCGGCGCTCAGGCTCAACTCGGCAAGGCGCTCGATCTGGAAGCGGATTTCAGCCAGGTACGGGCGCAAATCTTCACTGTTACGGCAACGAAACTCCCATTCGACTTCCACATTCGGGTAGTTGTGCAGCACCGCCTGCATCATCGTCAGTTTGTAGAAGTCGGTGTCGAGCAGGTTCTGCACGATGCGATCGCCAAACACGCTCTCGCTCATAACGGGGTTCTCCAGGCTGGCCACGGCCCGTGGCGGCGACGTTGCAGCTGTTTCAATGAATGGGGCTAGTGGCGCATATCAGTGGCCCGGTTTGCCAGCCTTTTTTGCAGTAGCATCGATTTCTGGCGGATTTCATGGGCTGTCGAAGGCTGCGATCTATTCGGGAGCATCGTAATGCCTTCCGTTCACTTGGAACAAAAATTGGAGAGTGGCAGCCCTCGACAGCACTTGTTTGAACAATTCGGAGGGGGCTCAACTATCGGGGTAGCGTCAACCGCGGCTTGGACGACCAACGCAAGGCTTTCCCAGCTTCTTAAATACCCATCAAGGTGCGAGTAACTAGGGATAAGGCCGGTTTCAATTGCTTTTCTCATTGCAGCCTTAAGCATTTCATTAGTTGCAGGGGTATCCATGATCTCACTCCGCCTTTAAGGTGATTTGTTCCAGTGTGTCGACACCATCCTGCAGTAATACATAAGCCGGAAGTATTAGCCGGTATAGATCAATGTCAGCGGTATGCTTTATGGTTACTGATGTGAGTGTTTCTAAAAGACTGGTGGCGGTTCGAATCCTGAAGCAGGCATTTTCAAAGAGGTGATTTGGGGTTATGTGTGTATCTATACAAAGCACCGGAACTTCGGAAGTGTTGGATTTAAGAGGGCGATAACGATTCATTAACAATCTCCTTAAGAGTTTTTAATCGTGTTTGAATAGTGAGATCTATTGTTTGTAGATAGCCAATAATTGTTGCTAAGTTTCGCTGCTGAGCCGTTGCGGGTTCGCAATGGCTCAGAGTTTTTTTCATTTATGCCGATTGCGGATATGTGCAGTTACGAGAAAGGTGGGCAGGATGCTTTAACGTGTTCTGGTCATTCTCTATCGCCGGCCAAGCCCTAAAATCGAGATCCAGATCCTTGAACTTGCTGGAGTCGAACACTGGATTCTTGACTCCTGCGCGACGTTGCTCGTCATAGTCGTTCAAGATGCGCATGCCAATGTTAAACAGTAAGGCCATGGCTATAAGGTTGACGAAGGCAAGAAGTGTCATGGTGATGTCGGCAAATGCGAGTACGGTGGAAAGGTCTTCAATCGAGCCCCAGAACACCAGCGCCAATACCAGTGCGCGGTAGATGAG
Source organism: Pseudomonas sp. UYIF39 (assembly GCF_029963765.1). Lineage (GTDB taxonomy): Bacteria > Pseudomonadota > Gammaproteobacteria > Pseudomonadales > Pseudomonadaceae > Aquipseudomonas. The sequence goes on along the minus strand of NZ_JALBYU010000012.1, from coordinate 110,628 downwards.
CAAGGTTTTTCGGGGCTCACCGAACATGAACCGCAAGCTGTTTTCGCCCAAATAGTAGTTATAGAGCATTGCGGTAAATACAAATAATGTCAGCGCCACGCTAATAAACATTCGACCCCACTCGCCAACGATGGCTGCCAGCGAGTTTTGTGCAAGCGCAATGCCGTCGCCTTCGAAACCGGGTGTATAGAAACCGGATAACAGGATGACCAATGCTGTGCAGGTGCAGATGACGAAGGTATCGATAAAAACACTCAGTGCTTGCACCACGCCTTGGCTTATCGGATGTTCGACTTTGGCCACCGAAGCAACGTTGGGGGCGCTGCCCAGGCCCGCTTCATTGGAAAATACACCGCGCCTCACACCCATGATTATTGCAGTGCCAAGTAGTCCGCCGAACGCTTGATCCAGGCCGAAAGCGCTCTTGACGATAGTCATTAACATCGAGGGCACCTGCTCCGATTGCAGGACAATTACATAGAGCGTGACCCCGATGTAGGCGAGAACTTTAAGCGGTACCAGCAGGTCGGCGACAGCTGCTATTCGTTTGATCCCACCTACAAATACAGCAGCCAGCATCACCGACAATGCCAACCCCGACCAAGTGGTCGAAATGTCGAAAGCATCCTTAAGCGAGTGCGATACGGCATGAGCTTCCAGGCCATTGATTGCAAAACCGAAGGTCACCAATAGCAGGAGGGCGGCAATTATCCCTAGCCATCGTTTACCCAGACCATGCTGGATGTACCAGGATGGACCACCACGATAAAGGCCGTTTCCGTCGCTGCGTTTGTAGAGTTGTCCAAGGGCGCATTCGAAAAAACTGCTCGACATGCCCAGGAGCGCGGTCATCCACATCCAGAACACGGCCCCTGGCCCGCCCATGCTCACGGCGATGCCGACACCAACGATGTTGCCCGTCCCGACTCGACCTGCGAGGCTGAGGGTTAACGCCTGTAACGAGCTCAGATGATGATTGCCTGTGCGCCAACTGCCGCGCAATACCGATAGCATGTGAAAAAAATACCTGAACTGGACAAATCTTGATCGGATGGTGAAGTAGCCTCCCAAACCGAGGACCAATGGAATAAGGATTTTTCCGGAGAGAAAGTCATTAATGACTTCAAGCATTGAGTGCTCCCTGCTGTTTTTAGAGTAGTGGCGAATTGTTCGGCTTTTGTTGGCTGTCTTGAGAAAGCCTCAAGGCTCGTAATATCCGGTTATCGTATCGCTGAGTGCAATTTCGCGACTTGCTTAAAAATGATGCGAGTTGCTGCTATGTTTGAGCCTTCTAGCACTATTGTGATGAGCTGATATGCGTGAATTTTTTCCGAATAACTTAAGACAGCTATGCAGCCACTACCGATCTATCGCGGAGGTTTGTAGGAGACTTCGTATTAATCGAGGGCAGTTTAATAAGTACTTGAGTGGGAATAGTCTTCCGACACCGTTTAACCTTAAACGGATCTGTGATTTTTTTGGGGTTGAAGAGTACGAGATGTATTTGCCGACGGAGCAATTCATCACGCTCATTGGCGTTAAATCCAAGAAAATCAAACCCTCGGACGAGATGGCAGCGCCTCAGCGCATGCTTGATCACCTGCGCAGACAGTCTTCGTCGCAGCTCAAGGCTTATTGTGGTTATTACTACGAGTACTACTACGCGATGACAGAGCCAGGTTGCATTCTGTGTTCATTGGTGCACATAAGGGAGGAGGGCCAACATTTCGTGTATGAACGAAATGAGCGGATACAGATTGGTGGGGCAGAGGGGACATTTGAGCGATATCGATACGTTGGGGTTGCCTACTATCTACAGGATCGCTTGTTCCTGCTCGACTATGAGTCGCTGACGTCCAACGAGATCAGTCAGACCATTCTTATTCCAAACTACAAAAGCCGGATTATTCGACTCAATGGCTTGAAGATGGGTGTTTCAGCGGCCGACCATCGCACTCCGGCATGTTCGCGGGTGGTTTGGGAGTATTTGGGGCGAGAGATCAATCGAGTCAATGCGTATCGCAAGGTGCGGCTGTACAGAATGGATGATCCCTCCATCGATGAGGACCTGCGCGGACGCCTCGCTCAAACCAAAATCGTCGAGGGCCTCTTTGGTATTGCGTGACGCCACTATGAGCCTGACAACCCGGGTTGTTGGCTCATAGGGTCGACCCAATGGGGGCAAGCCCCCTCGCCACAGGTGTTGTGTCAGGTCTCAATTCTGCGGCGCATCCGGGCTGTCGATCTGCTCCAACATCCACTTCACAAAATCCCGCACCTTCGGCACTTCCGCCGAATGCTCCGGATACGCCAGGTAATAGGCATCGGTGCTGGGCTGCGCATGCTGCCAGGGTATGACCAGTTTGCCGTCGGCCAATTCCTCTTCCACCAGAAACCGCGGCAACAGCGCCACACCGCAGCCGACCTGGGCTGCGCGGATGCACATATAAAAGGTTTCGAAACGCGGGCCGTGGTAGCTGTGTTCGGTGTGGTAGCCCTGACTGTCGAACCAGTCGTGCCAGGCCTGGGGCCGGGAGGCGTTTTGCAGCAGGACCAGGTCGGTGAGTTGCGTAGGATCGGTGACCGGCGTGTCCGGCAGGCTGCCCGGTGCGCAGACCGGCACCAGCTCTTCGCCGAACAGCTTCAGGCATTCAGTGCCGGGGCGTGAGCCCTGGCCGAAGTAGAACGCCAGGTCGCTGCGACCTTGCAGCAGATCGTCGGCTTCCTGCTCGCTGCACAGGTCCAGATGGATCGAGGGATGGCGCAGGCGCCACCCCTTCAAGCGTGGCACTAGCCAGCGCGCGCCGAAGGTCGGAGGCGTCGAGACGCGCAGGACTTCGGTTTCACCGCCGTAGGAGCGCAGGTAGTGGGTCGACATCTCGACCTGCGTGAGGATTTTTCGTACCTCCACCAGGTACAAGTCACCGGCCGGGGTCATTTGCAGGCGTCGGCGCACCCGGCGGAACAACAGGTGCTGCAGCAATTCTTCCAGTTGCGCGACCTGTTTACTGACCGCGCTCTGGGTCAGGTTCAGTTCTTCAGCCGCCCGGGTGAAGTTCAAATGCCGGGTCACGGCCTCAAAGCACTGCAGCGCGGTGATCGACGGCAAGTAGCGTTTATTCAGCATGGGTTGTCCTTTTTCTTGTTTCTTTCTTACCAGCAATTCGCAGCATGAATAAACGGAATGATATCTCTCTTAAAGGTCGTTTGTTGGGTAACGTCGGGAGCGCTAAAACTACAGGCCTCACGAGCCGAATTAATCCGGCTGCACGTTTTCTGTTTTTCGCTTGAGGAGTGACCCATGGTTGCCGCATTGCTTGATCGTCTTGGTGTTAACCCGGCCCTGTACCAGAACGGCAAAGTGCCGGTGCATTCGCCGATCGATGGCAGCCAGATCGCCGCCGTGAACTGGGAAGGCGCCGCTGAAGTCGAGCAGCACATCAGTCGTGCAGATCATGCGTTCGAACTCTGGCGCAAGGTCCCGGCTCCGCGCCGTGGCGAACTGGTCCGCCAGTTGGGCGATATTCTGCGTGAATACAAGGCCGACCTTGGCGAGCTGGTGTCCTGGGAAGCCGGCAAGATCACTCAGGAAGGCCTGGGTGAAGTTCAGGAAATGATCGACATCTGCGATTTCGCCGTCGGCCTGTCCCGTCAGTTGTACGGTTTGACCATCGCTTCCGAGCGTCCTGGCCACCACATGCGCGAAACCTGGCACCCGCTGGGCGTCGTTGGCGTCATCAGCGCGTTCAACTTCCCGGTTGCGGTCTGGGCCTGGAACACCGCGCTGGCATTGGTCTGCGGCAACCCGGTGATCTGGAAGCCATCGGAGAAAACCCCGCTGACGGCCCTGGCCTGCCAGGCGCTGTTCGACCGCGTACTGAAGAACTTCAGCGACGCGCCACCGCACCTGAGCCAAGTCATCATTGGCGGTCGCGATGCCGGCGAAGCCTTGGTCGATGACCCGCGTGTCGCGCTGATCAGCGCCACCGGCAGCACCCGCATGGGCCGCGAAGTAGCACCGAAAATCGCCGCACGTTTCGCTCGCAGCATTCTGGAGCTGGGCGGTAACAACGCAATGATCCTCGGCCCAAGCGCCGACCTGGACATGGCCGTACGAGCCATCCTGTTCAGCGCCGTCGGCACTGCCGGTCAGCGTTGCACCACCCTGCGTCGCCTGATTGCCCACGAATCGGTGAAAGAAGAAATCGTCACCCGTCTGAAAGCCGCTTACTCCAAAGTGCGCATTGGCAATCCACTGGAAGGCAACCTGATCGGTCCGCTGATCGACAAGCACAGTTTCGAAAACATGCAGGACGCGCTTGAGCAGGCCTTGAGCGAAGGCGGCCGGGTGTTCGGCGGCAAGCGCCAACTGGAAGATAAATTCCCTAACGCTTATTACGTCTCGCCGGCCATTGTTGAAATGCCGGAGCAGAGCGATGTGGTTTGCCATGAAACCTTCGCGCCGATTCTGTACGTGGTCGGTTACAAGGATTTCGACGAAGCCCTGCGCCTGAACAACGCCGTGCCACAAGGCCTGTCCTCGTGCATCTTCACCACTGACGTACGTGAAGCCGAGCAGTTCATGTCGGCGGTGGGCAGTGACTGCGGCATCGCCAACGTCAACATCGGCCCGAGCGGCGCGGAAATCGGCGGGGCGTTTGGCGGTGAGAAAGAAACGGGTGGCGGTCGTGAATCCGGTTCCGATGCATGGCGCGGCTACATGCGCCGTCAGACCAACACCGTGAACTATTCGCTGGAGTTGCCGCTGGCTCAAGGGATTACCTTCGACTAAATTTCGAGTCGAACGGTGATCCCCCTGTGGGAGCGAGCAAGCTCGCTCCCACAATGAATGGTGTGTTGGTTAGGTTTCTGTTGGAGTCTGGCAATGCCGTTACGCGAAGAGTGTCTGTGGGAAAAACTGACGCCGCAAAGGCCTGACAACGCGGCGCTCAAGGGCGAAGTAAAGGTCGATGTCTGCGTCATCGGCGCCGGTTTCACCGGTCTGTCGGCGGCGGTGCATCTGCTGGAAAAAGGCAAAAGCGTCTGTGTACTGGAAGCCCATCGCGCCGGTCATGGCGGATCGGGGCGCAACGTCGGGCTGGTCAATGCCGGGATGTGGATTCCACCGGACGAGATCGAGGCCGGTTTCGGCGAGGCGGTCGGCAGTCAGCTGAATCGCATGCTCGGTGCAGCGCCGTCCCTGGTGTTCAGCCTTGTGGATAAGTACAACATCGATTGCCAGTTACGCCGTGAAGGCACGTTGCACATGGCGCACAACGCGCGTGGCGAAGCGGACTTGCGCAGTCGTGAAGAACAATGGAAACGTCGCGGTGCGCCGGTGGAACTGCTGACTGGTCAAGCCTGCGAACAAGCGACGGGTACCAAAAAGATTGCCGCTGCGCTGCTCGATCGACGTGCCGGCACGATCAACCCAATGGCTTACACGACGGGGCTGGCCAAAGCGGCCACCGGTCTCGGCGGCCAGTTGTTCGATCATTCCCCGGTGACCCGACTCGAACGTCAGGGCCAGCGCTGGTCGGTACAGACCGCTCAGGGTTCGGTGCTTGCCGAGCAAGTCGTGATTGCCTCTAACGCCTACACCGAAGGCGACTGGACGGAATTGCGGCGCAACTTCTTCCCTGGTTATTACTATCAAGTGGCGTCGGTCCCGCTGACCGAAGAGGCTGCGCAGCAAATTCTCCCGGGTGGCCAGGGTTCCTGGGACACCCGCCAGGTCCTCAGCAGTGTTCGTCGCGATAAGGACGGCCGTCTGCTGCTCGGCAGTCTCGGTAATGGCAATCAGAAGCCGACCTGGTTCCTTAAAGCCTGGGCCGACCGGGTTCAGCAGCACTATTTTCCTTATCTCAAACCGGTTGAATGGGAGTGCACCTGGACCGGTTGCATCGCCTTCACTCCCGATCATTTGATGCGTTTGTTCGAGCCGGCGCCCGGTTTGGTGGCAGTCACCGGTTACAACGGTCGGGGCGTCACTACTGGCACTGTCGTCGGCAAAGCCTTTGCCGATTATCTGTGTAACGGAAATCCTCAAGCGCTGCCGATTCCCTTTGCGCCCATGCAGCCATTGGCGGGTGTGGGGTTGCGCAGCTGTTTATACGAGGCTGGATTCTCGCTGTATCACGCAGGCCAGTGCCTGCGAATCGTTATTTGATTGTTGAAAGTTGTTGCTGAAAGCGGCGCTTTTTCGCGCAGCGACTAGCCTGTAAAAGGTGCGGGTTGTAGCAGTCCCGCACCAGCAGTGTGCACTTCGGTGACGCACGTTGTTACAGGCTGGTTGCACGTCGTTTGGCGCTGCGGTTGCAATGATGGCGCGCTCGGGTTGCGCCTTTAAAAATAAATGGTTTCACCTTCAGCGGTTTAGACGGTTGCACGCCCAATGAAAATGGGATCAAAACAGTCGAAATAACAATAAAGCAGCGACTTTTTTCAGAATAAAAAACCGATGGCACGGCCCTTGCTCTGAGCATTCAGGAAGTCGCAGTGCCAACTAAAAAAAACCCATGGAGCACCACCTCATGTCCCAGACGTTTTACAAGAAAGGCTTTCTGGCCCTCGCAGTGGCAACTGCGTTGGGTGTTTCAGCGTTTGCACAGGCTGATGTGAAAATCGGTGTGGCGGGGCCGATGACAGGCGCCAACGCAGCATTTGGCGAGCAGTACATGAAGGGTGCACAGGCTGCGGCCGATGCAATCAACGCAACGGGCGGCGTAAACGGGGAAAAAATCGTACTGGTCAAGGGCGATGACGCCTGCGAACCGAAGCAGGCTGTGACGGTCGCCAAGGACCTGACCAACCAGAAAGTTGCTGGCGTAGTCGGTCACTTCTGTTCCTCCTCGACTATCCCGGCTTCGGAGATCTACGACGAAGCGGGCATCATTGCAATCACTCCAGGCTCTACCAACCCACAGGTTACCGAGCGCGGCCTGAGCGCCATGTTCCGTATGTGCGGTCGTGACGATCAGCAAGGCATCGTCGCTGGCGACTACATCGTCGACGTGCTCAAGGGCAAAAAAGTTGCCGTGCTGCACGACAAAGACACCTACGGCCAAGGCCTGGCCGATGCCACCAAGGCTCAACTGGTCAAGCGCGGCGTAACGCCGGTGCTGTACGAAGGCCTGACCCGCGGCGAGAAAGACTTCAGCGCCGTGGTGACCAAGATCCGTGCGGCCGGTGCCGACGTGGTCTACTTCGGTGGCTTGCACCCGGAAGCCGGTCCACTGGTTCGCCAACTGCGTGAACAGGGCCTTAAAGACATCAAGTTCATGTCCGATGACGGCATCGTGACCGACGAACTGGTGACCACCGCCGGTGGCCCGCAGAACGTTGACGGTGTGTACATGACTTTCGGCGCCGACCCGCGTCTGTTGCCAGACAGCAAGACGGTAGTGGATGAGTTCCGCAAAAAAGGCACCGAGCCTGAAGGCTATACCTTGTACGCCTACGCGTCGGTCCAGGCCCTGGCTGCAGCTTTCAACGGCGCCAAGTCCAACAGCGGCGAAAAAGCAGCCGAGTGGCTGAAGAAAAACCCGGTCAAAACCGTCATGGGCGAAAAGACCTGGGACAGCAAGGGTGACCTGAAAGTCTCCGACTACGTGGTTTACCAGTGGGACAAGGACGGTAAATACCACCAACTGGAAAAACAGAAGTGATATGAACTGCTGATTGCCCGGCGCCTGGTGCGCCGGGCCATCAATCAACATGTCCGTGCAGTACCTGTCTTTTCTCGTAGAGCTGCACACAACCGTGTTGCGCCGGCGGCTGAACCCCGGTCCGTTGCAACTCGCTTCTGTGCAGTCTCTCAAATGCGTGAGATTGCGTTATGGATGGTATTTTCCTGCAGCAACTGGTCAACGGCCTGACCCTCGGGTCGGTCTATGGCCTGATCGCCATCGGCTACACAATGGTCTATGGCATCATCGGCATGATCAACTTCGCCCACGGCGAGGTTTACATGATTTCCGCTTACCTCGCGGCAATCAGTCTGGCTCTGCTGGCTTACTTCGGTATTGAATCCTTCCCCCTGCTGATGCTCGGCACACTGGTCTTCACCATCATCGTCACGGCGGTGTATGGCTGGGTCATCGAGCGCGTCGCCTATAAACCGTTGCGCAACTCCACACGACTGGCACCACTGATCAGCGCCATCGGTATTTCGCTGATCCTGCAAAACTATGCACAGATCGCCCAAGGCGCTCGTCAGCAAGGCGTGCCCACACTGCTAACCGGTGCATTGCGAGTTGAAGTCGGGAGCGGCTTCGTACAGCTCACCTACACCAAGATCTTCATTCTGATCGCTGCGTTTGCCGGGATGGCCCTGCTGACCTACGTCATCAAGTACACCAAGCTCGGCCGCATGTGCCGCGCCACCCAGCAAGACCGCAAGATGGCCTCGATCCTGGGGATCAACACCGACCGGGTGATTTCTTACGTGTTCATCATCGGTGCAGCGATGGCGGCCTTGGCCGGCGTTCTGATCACCATGAACTACGGCACGTTCGACTTCTACGCCGGGTTTGTCATCGGCATCAAGGCGTTCACTGCTGCGGTACTCGGCGGGATCGGCTCGCTGCCTGGCGCCATGCTTGGCGGGATTATTCTGGGGATCTCCGAATCACTGTTCTCAGGTCTGGTGAACTCGGACTACAAAGACGTTTTCAGCTTCTCGCTGCTCGTTCTTGTTCTGGTCTTTCGGCCTCAAGGCCTGCTCGGCCGTCCTCTTGTGTCGAAGGTATAAGCGATGTCTTCAACCACTAAAAAAACCATTGATCTCAAAAAAAGCCTGGTTGACGCGATTCTTGCCGGCCTCGTGGCCCTGATTGTGTTCGGCCCGATTGTCGGCGTGGTCCTCGACGGCTACGGCTTCAACCTGGAAACCACCCGGGTGGCGTGGATTGTCGCCATCGTCATGGCCGGCCGCTTTGCCTTGAGCCTGTTCCTGCAAACCCCCAAGGGCCTGAGAATTCTCGAAGGCTTTGAAACCACTGGCTCCGGGGTTCATGTACTGCCGCCTGATTACAAATCCCGGTTGCGCTGGATCGTGCCGCTGGTGATTGTCATCGCCGTGGTGTTCCCGTTCTTCTCCAACTCTTACCTGCTGGGCGTGGTCATCCTCGGGCTGATCTATGTGCTGCTGGGCCTGGGGCTAAACATTGTGGTCGGCCTGGCCGGTCTGCTCGACCTGGGTTACGTGGCGTTCTACGCCATCGGTGCCTACGGTTTGGCGCTCGGTTATCAATACCTCGGTCTGGGCTTCTGGACGGTGCTGCCGTTGGCGGCGATCACTGCAGGCCTTGCCGGTTGCATCCTCGGTTTCCCGGTGCTGCGCCTGCACGGTGACTATCTGGCGATCGTGACCCTGGGCTTTGGTGAAATCATCCGGTTGATCCTCAATAACTGGCTGTCCCTGACCGGCGGCCCGAATGGCATGGCTGCTCCTTTGCCAACCTTCTTCGGCATCGAGTTTGGCAAAAGGGCGAAAGAAGGCGGGGTGCCGTTCCACGAGTTCTTCGGCATCGCCTACAACCCGGATGTGAAGTATTACTTCATTTATGCGGTGTTGTTTCTGGTGGTATTGGCTGTGCTGTACATCAAGCACCGCCTGACTCGCATGCCGGTCGGTCGCGCCTGGGAAGCGTTGCGTGAAGATGAAATCGCTTGCCGCTCCATGGGCCTGAACCATGTTTTGGTGAAGCTCTCGGCGTTCACCATCGGTGCATCGACGGCCGGTCTGGCCGGTGTGTTCTTTGCCACCTATCAAGGTTTCGTCAACCCGACCTCGTTCACCTTCTTCGAATCGGCATTGATCCTCGCCATCGTGGTACTCGGCGGCATGGGCTCGACTATCGGCGTGGTGATTGCGGCGTTCGTGCTGACCGTCGCCCCGGAACTGCTGCGGGGATTCGCGGAGTACCGCGTGCTGCTGTTTGGCGTCCTGATGGTGTTGATGATGATCTGGCGACCGCGCGGCTTGATTCGGATCAGCCGTACCGGTGTGACCCCGCGTAAAGGAGTAGCGCCATGAGCGAAGTCGTACTCTCGGTCGAGAAGCTGATGATGCACTTCGGCGGCATCAAGGCGTTGAACGATGTCAGCCTGAAGGTCAAACGCAACTCGATTTTCGCCCTGATCGGCCCCAATGGCGCCGGCAAGACCACCGTGTTCAACTGCCTGACCGGGTTCTACAAGGCCTCGGGCGGCAAGATCGAACTCAATGTGCGTGGCGAGAAAACCAATGTCATCCAGTTGTTGGGTGAGTCGTTCAAACCGGTCGATTTCGTCTCGCCGAAATCCTTCGCCACGCGGTTGTTTTACAAAATGTTCGGCGGCACCCACCTGGTGAACCGTGCCGGCCTGGCGCGGACGTTCCAGAACATTCGCCTGTTCAAGGAAATGTCTGTGCTGGAAAACCTGCTGGTGGCCCAACACATGTGGGTCAACCGCAACATGCTGGCCGGCATCCTCAACACCAAGGGCTATCGCAAGGCCGAAAGCGATGCGCTGGACCACGCGTTCTACTGGCTGGAAGTGGTGGACCTGGTGGACTGCGCCAACCGGCTGGCCGGCGAGCTGTCCTATGGTCAGCAACGCCGTCTGGAAATCGCCCGGGCCATGTGCACCCGGCCGCAGATCATCTGCCTCGACGAACCGGCCGCCGGCCTCAACCCTCAGGAAACCGAAGCGCTGAGCGCGATGATCCGGCTGCTGCGCGACGAGCACGATCTGACCGTGGTACTGATCGAACACGACATGGGCATGGTAATGAGCATTTCCGACCACATTGTGGTGCTGGACCACGGCATCGTCATCGCCGAGGGCGGGCCTGATGCCATTCGTAACGATCCGAAAGTGATTGCGGCTTACCTGGGCGCTGATGAAGAGGAAGTGGTGCTATGAGTCAACCCATCCTCGAACTCAAGGAGCTGGACGTGTTTTACGGGCCGATCCAGGCCCTGAAAAAAGTCTCGCTGCACATCAATGAAGGTGAGACCGTCAGCTTGATCGGCTCCAACGGCGCCGGTAAATCGACCCTGCTGATGTCGATTTTCGGTCAGCCGCGGGCGGCGGACGGGCAGATCATCTATCAGGGTGTGGATATCACCCATAAGTCGTCCCACTATATCGCCTCTAACGGCATCGCCCAATCGCCGGAAGGCCGGCGGGTGTTCCCTGACATGACCGTCGAGGAAAACCTGCTGATGGGCACCATTCCTATCGGTGACAAGTACGCCAAGGAAGACATGCAGCGCATGTTCGAGTTGTTCCCGCGACTCGAAGAGCGGCGCACCCAGCGGGCCATGACCATGTCCGGCGGCGAGCAGCAAATGCTTGCCATCGCACGTGCGCTGATGAGCCGGCCGAAACTGCTGTTGCTTGACGAGCCAAGCCTGGGTCTGGCGCCGATTGTGGTGAAACAGATCTTCGCGACTCTGCGGGAGCTGGCCAAAACCGGCATGACCATCTTCCTGGTGGAGCAGAACGCCAACCACGCCCTCAAACTGTCGGACCGGGCGTACGTGATGGTCAACGGCGAGATCCGCCTCACGGGCACTGGCAAGGAACTGCTGGTTAACGAGGAAGTGCGTAACGCCTATCTCGGCGGTCACTGAGTTCTGTTGAAGTACCCGAAGCCTCGACGAGCAATCGCCGGGGCTTTTTTGCACCTCCAAAACACCACTAATCCCTGTGGGAGCGAGCTTGCTCCGGGCGGCGTTCCGACGATGACGGCAAGACAGTCACTATTGAGGTGAATGACCCACCGCTATCGCGAGCAAGCTCGCTCCCACAGGTGACTGTGGAGCTTTCGGCAAATTGTGGAAAACAAATTTGCCAAGCTCTTAAAGCGCAACATAAAGCCGCTGCAAATAGTTGTTTTGTCACGGTTTTGACTTGTCCCCGTTTGCTGTGGAGCTGGCTGTGAATAACGTGGGAGTAGCTGGCTGAAAGCCTTTTAAACCGTGGCTTTCAGAGTTGTGGTTGTTTTTTGATCAGGCGTTTTTGCGGGACCGCGAGCGGGCTTTGTCAACCTTTTTGTTGGTGACGAAAGCAGGGTGAAATTGGGTGGAGCTGCCTGTGGATAAGTCTGTGGTTAAACTCTGGAAAGACTCGGCTGAAGGCCGTAGTTACTGGCTTGGCGCCATCGTCGGTATGACCGGTCAATCGTGCAAAATGCCATGGGCTACACAGCCGGCGTTCCAGGGTCAAGCAAAAAAATTTCCAATTTGCCCGCAAAGCCTTGTGCACAGCGGCTTACAGCTTTTGCACTTGCCCCCGGAAACTGTGGACCGGCCTGTGGATAAGGTGCGCGCACATGGCTGAAAGCCACGGCAGGTAAGGCGTGGCAACGTTTGATCGTTTTTTGTACAGCTCGTAAGGTAGTTGCCGCTGTGGGCAAGGCCGGGCATGCTGCCTGCTGATTTTCTATTCCAGTGGCTGTCGATCAGCCGAAGCAAGGAGAACACGATGTCCAACACCCTGTTTATTACCGGCGCGACCTCCGGTTTTGGTGAAGCCTGCGCCCGTCGTTTTGCCGAAGCCGGCTGGAAACTGGTGCTGACCGGCCGTCGTGAAGAGCGCCTCAATGCGCTGTGCGCCGAGTTGTCGAAGCAGACCGAGGTCCATGGCCTGGTGCTCGACGTGCGTGATCGCAAGGCCATGGAGGAAGCGATTGCCAACCTGCCGCCGTCCTTCGCCAAGCTGCGCGGGCTGATCAACAATGCCGGGCTGGCCCTGGGCGTTGACCCTGCGCCCAAGTGCGACCTCGACGATTGGGACACCATGGTCGACACCAACATCAAAGGCCTGATGTACAGCACTCGCCTGTTGTTGCCCCGCCTGATCGCTCACGGTCGCGGCGCCGGCATCGTCAACCTTGGCTCCATCGCCGGTAACTACCCGTACCCGGGCAGCCATGTGTATGGCGCGAGCAAGGCGTTCGTCAAACAGTTCTCCCTGAACTTGCGCTGCGACCTGCAAGGTACAGGCGTGCGGGTGAGCAATATCGAGCCGGGCCTGTGCGAAAGCGAGTTTTCACTGGTGCGTTTCGCTGGTGATCAGGAGCGTTACAACGCGACTTACGCCGGTGCCGAGCCGATCCAGCCGCAAGACATTGCCGACACCATTTTCTGGGTGCTCAATGCCCCGGCGCACATCAACATCAACAGCCTGGAGCTGATGCCGGTGAGTCAGACGTGGAGCGGGTTTGCAATTGAGCGTAATGGTGGCAAGGCGTAAGACCGCGTAACGGCCATCGCGAGCTTGCTCGCGATAGCTATCTGTCCGTCAGCGAAGATACTCGGCCAGTCCGCGATAGCAGGTTGCCAAGTGATAAGGCGTGGTCGACGGCATGTCCCGGCGGGTCACGTCACCGTTCTCATCACGACACTCATACCAGCCACCCGTATGCAGGGAGTGCTGCTGCAACGCCTGCAATTGTCGCAGCACCGCGGCCTCGCTGTCTGGGCGCAAGGTCAGGGCACGCAGGTATTCGGCCTGCGCCCAGATTCGCTGCGTAGCGTCCCGAGGTGGGCCGTTCGGTTCCAGATCGAGCATGGCCCGCACGGCGCCGGTCTGTTGATCGACACCCAGTTGTTCGGTGAATGCAAAGGCGCGTTCCAGAGAAGCGTGGAGTGTCGAACCGCGCAGCAACGAAGACGATTCCAGCAGGAAATACCACTCGAACTGGTGCCCCGGTTCAAACCAGTTATCCAAAGCTCCCAGCGGTTTCTCCATCAACACACCGTGTTGCGGGTCGATAAAACGCTTCTGCATCGCTGTGCATAACTCGACGAGCGCGTCTTGCACGGCGGCGTCGTTGCGCACCGACAGCGTGGCGAGGAAGGCTTCGGCCAAGTGCATCAGGGGATTTTGCAGCGGACCGGATTTGAGCGAGGACCAGTCACGGTCGAGGCTGGCTTCGTACAGGCCGTCGCCTGTCGCAAAGCGCTGCGCTACCACTTCCAGTGCGGCGTTGAGCACCGATTCCACCCGCGGCTCGCGGACTTTGTCCCAGTAATGGGCGCAGGCGAACAGAATGAAAGCGTGGGTGTAGAGGTCTTTGCGCTGATCCAGCGGTGCGCCCTGCGGATCGACGCTATAGAACCAGCCGCCATGCTCGGCATCATGGAAATGCTGCTGCAAGGAACGGAACAGCGCTGCGGCGCGCTCTTCCGCGGCCGGGACCTGGCCGATCAGGCTGGAAAACAGGTAGAGCTGCCGCGCGCAGGCCATGGCCCGGTAGCGTTGGGGCGTCAGCGGTTGATGCCCGGCGTCCAGCGCCTCATAGGGCAGCGCCATGTCGGCATTCCAGCCGGGACCTTGCCAGAGCGGCACGATCACGTCCTGGAAATGCTGTTGTACCGAGGCAAACAGAGTGGTCAATTCAGGCTGGGAGGCGGAGCGGGAAACAGGCGGCATTGGCTGGCGTCGTCACGGCAGGGTTGATTGCGCGACATGTTAGCAGAGAGGCCGGCCGGATAGATGCGGTGTCTGTCAGACCGCTATCGCGAGCAAGCTCGGCTCCCACAGGAGTACGCATTCCACTGTGGGAGCCGAGCTTGCTCGCGATGAGGCCATCACAGGCGATAAAGAAATCAGCCCGCCAGCAACCACACGCCAGTCGCCGCCGAGGCCGCACCCACCAGTCGAACCAACGGCGCCGCCGCTTGCGGCAACACCCGCACTACGGAGTAACCCAAGCCGTGCAAGGCAGCCGTCGCCGCCACAAAACCCGCGGCATACGCCCAAGGGTTCGACATCTGCGGCAACTCCAGTCCGTGCGCCACCCCGTGGAACAGCGCAAATAAAGCGGTTGCCGCAACGGCCAGGCTCAACGGTGGGCGTACTGCCAAAGCCACCGCCAGACCCAGCGCTAGCACCGACGCTGCAATCCCGCTCTCCAGCGCCGGCAGGTTCAGCCCTTCAAACCCCAGCAACCCGCCGATCAGCATGATGCCGACGAATGTGCACGGCAGCGCCCAGCGTGCAGCGCCTTTCTGCTGCGCTGCCCACAAACCGACCGCAACCATCGCCAACAAGTGATCAACGCCACCGATCGGGTGGCTGATGCCAGCGATCAAACCGTTGTCGCCATGCCCTGGGTGGGCGAAGGCGATGGCCGGGGTCAGCAGCAGGGCCATGGCCCCCAGAATGCGTTTAAGTGTCATGGATAAGCTTCCTTGTTGATAAAAGTTGATCGTGTTCACGCCGCTGTCAGCAGGCCCTGGCGTTCGATGAAGGCGATGATTTTTTCCAGGCCAAGGCCGGTTTTCTGGTTGCTGAAAACGAACGGTTTGCCGTTGCGCATGCGCTTGGTGTCGCTGTCCATCAGTTCCAGCGACGCACCCACCAATGGCGCGAGGTCGATTTTGTTGATTACCAGCAGATCGGATTTGCAGATCCCCGGCCCACCTTTGCGCGGCAGCTTGTCGCCGGCCGAGACGTCGATCACGTAAATGGTCAGGTCGGACAGTTCCGGGCTGAAAGTGGCGGACAGGTTGTCGCCACCGGACTCCACGAGAATCAGGTCCAGCCCCGGAAAGCGGCGGTTCAATTGATCCACGGCTTCAAGGTTGATCGAAGCGTCCTCGCGAATCGCCGTGTGCGGGCAGCCGCCGGTTTCCACGCCGATGATCCGCTCCGGCGCCAAGGCTTCGTTGCGCACCAGAAAGTCGGCGTCTTCACGGGTGTAGATGTCGTTGGTGACCACCGCCAGGTTGTAGCGGTCGCGCAAGGCCAGGCACAGAGCCAGAGTCAGGGCTGTCTTGCCGGAACCGACCGGGCCGCCGATGCCGACGCGCAGAGGTTGTGTGTTCATGTGCTTCTCCAAAATAACAGGGCCAAAATAACAGGCCCTAGGAACGGAACAGACGGCTGTACTGGCGCTCATGGGCCATGCACGCCAGGGACAGGCCGAAAGCAGCGCTGCCATAGTGTTCGGGGTTGATTCGGGTGGCATTCTGCTGGGCCTCTTGCAGCAGCGGCAGCAATTGGCTGGTCAGGCGTTGTGCGGCTTGCTGACCCAGCGGCAGGGTTTTCATCAGCACCGCCAGTTGGTTTTCCAGCCAACTCCAGAGCCACGCCGCCAGTGCGTCCTGCGGGCTGATATTCCAGGCGCGAGCGGCCAGTGCCCAGCCAAGGGCCAGATGCGGCTCGGGACGTTGTTCAAGAAAGGCGCGGGCCGGAGCATCAAGTTCAGGCAAACCGTTAAGCAGTTGCTGCAACGAGTAACCCATCTGCCGACTTTCCTGATGCAGCTCGCGGGTTTCCCGACTGGCGCGATGTTCTTCGCAGCGTTGCAGCAGTTCACCCCAGTTTTCTTCTGCCGCGGCCACGCAATGGGCGAGCAGCAGTGGCGCTTCGAAGCGTGCGAGATTCAGGATTAGCTGATCGCTGATCCAGCGCCGCGCGCTATCGGAATCGCTGACGCGGCCGTTATCCACCGCCATTTCCAGGCCTTGGGAATAGCTGTAACCGCCAATCGGCAACTGCGGACTGGCCAGGCGCAACAGCGCCCAGGCAGGGTTCATAGCCGCACGCCGAACTGGTGCAGTTTGGGCGGGTAGTTGAAGTCTTCATCGCCGTGACGCGAATGGTGATGGCCGCCGCCATAGGCGCCGTGTTCCGGCTGGAACGGCGCTTCGATGTTCTCGACCTTGGCATCAAGCTGTTCGAGCATGGCCTTGAGCACGTAGTCGTCGAGCAGGCGCAACCAGCCATCGCCGACTTGCAGGGCGACGTGGCGGTTGCCGAGGTGATAGGCCGCGCGAGTCAGTTCGAAAGCATTGGCGCAGGTGACGTGGAGCAATTGTTCGGCCCGGGCGCAGACGCGCACGATGCGTCCGTCTTCGGCTTGAAGGCACTCGCCGTCATGCAGCGGTGGCTGGCCGCGCTCCAAAAACAACCCGACGTCTTCACCTTCGGCACTGAAACAGCGCAAACGGCTTTTGCTCCGGGCTTCGAAGTTCAGGTGCAGCTCGGCGGCCCAGACGGGTTGAGGGTCGATTCTGCGATGAATCACCAGCATCGGAAGGCTTCCAGCAATGGACAATGCTTTGGCTAGAGCAAGGGGCTTGCCAATCGGGTGATACGTAGGAAATGCCTGTCGGAGATCGGTTGGGTTTCTGGAATGTTGCAGAATTTTGAACTGGAATGGTGCGAGGGTTTTTCGGTGGCACCAAATTGATGCTTTGACTGGTTTATTGTGGGTGCGAGCTTGCTCCGGGCGGCGATCCGACGATAGCGTCGGCACAGCCAGCATTTGAGGTGACTGACATTCCGCTATCGCGAGCAAGCTCGCACAGGGTCATTCGGTGCTGCCGAGTCCCTGCCAATGTTTCAGGCCGATAAAGATAAAGCGCAACTGCTGGGTAATCTTCGCCTGCGGCGTCAGATGCTCGGGCAGTGCCTGCGCCGGCGGATCAATGATGTCTGGCAAGGTTGCGAACACGCTTTTAACAATCAGATCAGCCATGACGCTCAGGCCGGCGATGTCCAGGTGTTGCAGTTTCGGCATCAAGGACAAGTCGGACGCCAGGTCCGAGCTGATGTCTTCGCGCAAACGTCCGATGGCCAGGCGCACCGGCAGCGAACCGCCGTACTGCTCGCGAGCCAGAAACAGGAACTGCGAGCGATTGGCCGTGACCACGTCGAGAAAGATCCGCACCGAGGCGTCGATGATGCCGCCCATAACGAACTCGTTGTGGCGCACCAGGCGAATGGTTTCGCGGAAGGTCTGACCGACTTCACTCACCAGCACCAGGCCCAGTTCATCCATATCGGCGAAATGCCGGTAGAAACCGGTGGGCACGATCCCGGCGGTTCTGGCGACTTCGCGCAGGCTCAGGCTGCCGAATCCTCGGCCGCATTCCATCAAGTGGCGGGCAGCATCCATCAGGGCGTTGCGGGTCTGTTGTTTCTGTTCGGCGCGGGGCAGCATCGCAAGGGTATTTTCTGGATAAGACAGCGGCGCACTCTAGCAAATCGGCTTTGCCGGCGTCGAACGACTATCGGGGAATCAAGCGGGGAAGTGAGGCTTCTATAACGTCAAAAGCCCAATCCGGAGATTGGGCTTTTTTTCAGGGCCGCCATGGGCTCAGCTCAAAGCGCTGTTGCGTTCGATGACACGGTCACCACCACCTTCAGCCAGGGTTTGACCTTGTGGAGTGCGATCGGAACCATCAGCAGCCAGGGTTTGACCTTGTGGAGTGCGGTCGGAACCGTCAGCAGCCAGGGTTTGACCTTGTGGAGTGCGGTCGGAACCATCAGCAGCCAGGGTTTGGCCCTGTGGAGTGCGATCGGAACCGTCAGCAGCCAGGGTTTGGCCTTGTGGAGTACGGTCCGAGCCATCCTGGGTGATCAGGCCTTTTTCTTTCAGGCGATCATTGCCACCTTCGGCGACGGTTTGGCTGAACTCCGAGTGGGTGGATTTGACTTGTGGGGTCGCTTGGTCAGCAGCTGGCAGGGCGAAAGCAGTGCTGGCCAGCATCGAGAGGGTAAGGCTAAACAGTAATTGGCGTTTCATGATTGGGTGCTCCGTAGGAGGGCGATAAAGTGGGTACGAGGGCAATGCTACTCTCGATAAGTCGATATAAAAGTTCATAAACGCAATGGTAATAATCAACGGAATTGATTGTTCCGTGAAACGGCTCTAAATCGGGCGTTTCCGGCGGACGTTTTTGCGCTGAGATGGGTATTTTCAACTCACTTGCGCCTTGCAAAAGTGCGGGGCCGGTAACGCTGATTTGAGGGGGCATCCTGTCGCCGACCGATTATTTGAACGTTAAGCGGTATTTCGGTTAAACCTGCGCGTCATTTTCCAGTCCTAGATTCCATAGCAGGCCGGTTCTGGCCTAACGTTTCAAACGTGCGTCGCAGTCAGGGCGCTCAGTCGTATCAGGAGCCCTGTGCAATGACGCGCACTCGTAAAATGTTTACCTGGACCCTCGCCAGCCTTGTTGTCCTGCTGGCCATACTGGTTCTGATCATCGCGTTCTTCGATTGGAACCGAATCAAACCAGCGCTTAACGCCAAAGTTTCCGAAGAGCTGCACCGCCCGTTCGCCATCAACGGCAACCTCGCGGTGGTCTGGCGACGCGAGCCCGACGAGGGCGGCTGGCGCGCGTGGGTGCCGTGGCCGCATGTCGTGGCGCAAGACTTGAGCCTGGGCAACCCGGACTGGTCGAAGAAGCCACAGATGGTCACCCTCAAGCGTGTCGAGTTGCGCCTCTCGCCCTTGGCCTTGCTGGCGCAGCGCGTGGTGATCCCGCGTATTGACCTGACCGAACCGAATGCCGACCTCCAGCGCCTGGCCGACGGCCGTGCAAACTGGACCTTCAAGTTCGACCCCAAAGACCCGAACGCCGAGCCTTCAAGCTGGGTGGTGGACATCGGTGCGATTGGCTTCGACAAAGGCCACGTCACCCTCGACGACCAAAGCCTGAAGACTCAGCTCGATTTGATCATCGACCCGCTGGGCAAACCGATTCCGTTCAGTGACATCGTCGGTGACAAAGCCGCGAAAACCGCGTCGGAAAAGGGGGCCGCGCCGCAGGATTACGCGTTCGCGCTGAAGGTCAAAGGCCAATACCACAGCCAGAAACTCGCGGGCGAAGGCAAGATTGGCGGCCTGCTGGCGTTGCAGGACGCGGCAAAGCCGTTTCCGCTTCAGGCTCAAGTGAAGATCGCTGACACCAGTGTCGAACTGGCCGGCACCCTCACCGATCCACTGAACCTCGGCGCCTTGGATTTGCGCCTGAAACTGGCCGGCACCAGCCTGGGCAATCTCTATCCGCTGACCGGCGTAACCCTGCCGGACACACCGCCGTACGAGACTGACGGCCACTTGATCGCCAAGCTGCATGAAGCGGACGGTGCAGTGTTCCGTTACGAAGAATTCAACGGCAAGATCGGTCAGAGCGACATCCATGGCAGCCTGGCCTATGTCGCCAGCCAGCCGCGCCCGAAGCTGAGCGGCTCATTGCTATCCAATCAACTGCTGTTTGCCGACCTGGCGCCGCTGATCGGTGCCGATTCCAACGCCAAACAGAAGGCCCGTGGCGGCGAAAGCAAGCAGCCGGCGGACAAGGTATTGCCAGTCGAAGAGTTTAAAACCGAGCGCTGGCGCGATATGGACGCTGACGTCGAGCTCACTGGCAAGCGCATCGTCCACAGCGAAAAACTGCCGTTCAATGATCTCTACACCCACCTGATACTCACTGATGGCGTGCTCAGCCTTGAGCCCCTGCGCTTCGGCGTGGCCGGTGGCAATCTGGATGCTCAGATTCGCCTCAATGGCCGAACCCAACCGTTGGAAGGCCGGGCCAAACTCACCGCACGCAAGTTCAAACTCAAGCAGTTGTTCCCGACCTTTGAGCCGATGAAAACCAGTTTCGGCGAGCTCAATGGCGATGCCGACATCACCGGTCGTGGCAACTCGGTGGCCAAACTGCTGGGCACCGCCAATGGCAATCTGAAGATGCTGATTAACGATGGCGCTATCAGTCGCGAATTGATGGAGCTGGCAGGGCTGAACGTCGGCAACTATGTGGTGGGCAAGATCTTTGGCGACAAGGAAGTGAAGATCAACTGCGCTGCCGCCGACTTCGACATCAAGACTGGTCTGGCGACTACGCGCCTGTTCGTCTTCGATACCGAAAACGCGATCATCTACATCGATGGCACGGCTAACATGGCGACTGAGCAACTGGACCTGACCATCACCCCGGAATCCAAGGGCTGGCGGTTGATATCGCTGCGTTCGCCGCTGTATGTGCGGGGCAAATTCATCAAGCCTGATGCGGGTGTGAAAGCTGTGCCGCTGATACTGCGCGGGGTGGGGATGGTGGCGTTGGGTGTGATTGCCGCGCCGGCGGCGGGGTTGCTGGCGTTGGTGGCGCCGAGCGGTGGCGAACCGAATCAGTGCGCGCCGTTGCTGGAGCAGATGAAGGCTGGCAAGGCGCCCGTGACCGTCAAACCCACCCGGTAACCGCAGAGCGTGGGAACGATCAGTCAGCTACTGAAGGCCGGGATCTTGGCAATAACCCTGACAACGCCGCTTCCTCCTGCAACCACGCAAAAAACGCCCGGACCGGCGGATGCCGTTCGCGCCCCGGCACACACAGTGCCGCGTAACCGGCACCATCGACCTGAACCTCACCCTTGTAAGCCACCAGCAAACCGCTGGCCACGCTCTCGGACACCAGGATATTGCTCGCCAACACCAGGCCTTGCCCGGCAATCGCCGCTTGCAGGGCGTAATGCTCTTCGTCGTATTCACGGACTGCTGGCTTCCCCGCAAGCCAGTTCTCGCCGGATTGTGCGCACCAGGCCTCCCAGCCGTGGGCGTACAGTTTGGAGTTATGCCAGCGCACGCTGATCAGCGTCGGCGCTCGGCTGGCGGCCAGGGCGACTTGCTCCGGCGAGCCATAGACGCCAAAGGATTCGTCGAACAGACACAGGCCATAAAGGTTCGGGTAATCACCGAGGCTATAGCGCAGCACCAGATCGACGCTGGCGTCCTGATGCAAATCGATGACTTCGCAATGGGTATCGAGCCGCAGGCTGATATTCGGGTGCCGGGCGTAGAAGCGGCCCAGCCGGGGCACCAGCCACAACGCAGCGAAAGCGGCGGTAGTGGAGATCGTCAGGCTCACGCCGCTGCGTTGCGGGCGCAGTGTATTGACACTTTGCGCCACTTCCAGCAAGGCGCCGTGCAAGCTGTGAAACAACCGTTCACCGCCGTCCGTCAGGCGAACTTGCCGCGGAAGTCGCTCGAATAACGGCACGCCGAGCCAGGTCTCAAGTAAACGAATCTGATGGGAAACCGCCGTCGGCGTCACCGAGAGCTCTTCGGCGGCTGCCTTGAAACTGAGCAGGCGCGAGGCGGATTCAAAGGCGCGCAGGGCGGTCAGCGGCAGCGAGGCAAACATTGAAAGCTCCGTGGATGAAATAAATTCATCCAAACTGATTTTTGTTCATTTGAAGAGGGGCGGCTACGCGCTTCAAGCTGCAAGCCACAAGCAGTTTGAGTTTAGTCCTTCAGGAGATTCAGATGAGCACAATTCTTGCCGTACATGCCAGCCCCCGTGGCGACCGTTCTCACTCCCGGCGCTTGGCCGAGGTGTTTCTTTCAGCCTGGCAAGCGGCCAATCCGCAGTCGCACCTGACCCGTCGCGAAGTCGGTCGAGCGTTGATTCCACCAGTCAACGAGGCTTTTGTGGCCGCCGCGTTTTACCCCGAACCCGATGCGCGGCCGCTGTCGATGCAGGCCGACCTGGCGTTCAGAGATGAACTGGTGGGCGAGTTACTCGGTCACGATTTATTGGTGATTTCCACGCCGATGCACAACTTCAGCGTGCCCAGCGGCCTCAAGGCCTGGATCGATCAGATTGTGCGGCTGGGGCTGACCTTCAATCACCACTGGACAATGGCGTGGCCCAATACGAGCCATTGGTGCAGGGCAAAAAGGCTTTGATCGTCACCAGTCGCGGCGGGTTCGGTTTCGGGCCCGGCGGAGAACTTGAGGCGATGAATCATGCCGATCCGTTGTTGCGAACGGCATTGGGGTTCATCGGCATCACCGACATCACGGTCGTGGCCGCCGAAGGCGAAGAATCCGAGGCGCGCACCTTCCAGATCTCCGCCGCCGAGGCCGAGCAGCGTTTGCGGGCGCTGGCCAGGGAGTTCTAGATGGCCTGGCTGTTTTTGCTGATCGCCGCCGGCTTCGAAGTCACCTTTGCCATGGGCATGAAGTACGCCGAAGGCTTCACCCGGCTCTGGCCGTCGATGATCACCGTGGTGGCCGCGGTGGGCGGGATCTACTTCCTGACCCTGGCTATGCGCGAGTTGCCGGTGAGTATCGCTTACCCGATCTGGACCGCCATCGGCTCACTGGGCACGGTGTTTCTTGGCTTTGCGCTACTCGGCGAAAGCCTGACGGCGGTCAAACTGGTGTCGGTCGGATTGATCGTAGCGGGGGTGGTGGGGCTGAAGTAAGGCGCGATGTCATAGACTGGTCATCTTCGATGCCGATGCTTGGCTGATGTCTTGCATTCAGCCTGGTGTCACCTCCCCGATCACAAGGATGTCCGCCCATGTCGCAAGGTTCTGCCACGCGTTACCCGTTGGTGCTGGTCCCGGGAATGCTCGGGTTTATCCGCCTGCTGCTTTATCCGTATTGGTACGGAATCATCTCGGCACTGCGCCGGGGTGGGGCGACGGTGATAGCGGTGCAGGTCTCGCCGATCAACTCCTGCGAAGTGCGCGGTGAGCAACTGTTGGCGCGGATCGAGGAAATTCTGCGGGAAACCGGGGTCGAGAAAGTCAACCTGATCGGCCATAGTCAAGGGGCGCTGACCGCCCGTTATGCCGCCGCCAAACGCCCGGGCCGCGTCGCCTCGGTTACCTCGGTGGCAGGACCCAATCACGGTTCGGAGCTGGCGGATTACCTGCACAAACACTATCCGGGAGACAGCGCCAAGGGGCGTTTGCTCAGCGTTTTGCTACGGTGGATCAGTGCGCTGATGAGCCTGCTGGACACCGGTTATCACGGGCCGAAATTACCCGTGGATATCCATGCCGCCCATCATGCACTGACGACCGAAGGCGTGGCGCTGTTCAACCAGCGTTATCCACAGGGCTTGCCTGAAACCTGGGGCGGGCATGGGCCGGAAGAGGTCAACGGCGTGCGGTATTACTCCTGGTCCGGGACCTTGCAGCCAGGCAAGACCAATCGCGGGCGAAACCTGTTTGATGGGACCAACCGCAGTTGCCGGTTGTTTGCCAGGACCTTCGTTCGCGAGGTCGGGCATTGTGACGGGATGGTCGGGCGTTACAGCTCGCATCTGGGGACAGTGATCGGCGATGAGTATCCGATGGATCACTTCGACATCGTCAATCAGTCGTTGGGTTTGGTGGGCAAGGGCGCGGAGCCGGTCCGGTTGTTTGTCGAGCATGCGGCGCGGCTGAAAGTTGCAGGGCTTTAGACCGTCCTGTGGCGAGGGGGCTTGCCCCCGTTGGGCTGCGAAGCGGCCCCCTGCAAACTTTCAGACTTACCGAGCTGGCTCTGTTTTACGACTGCTGCGCAGCCGAACGGGGGCAAGCCCCCTCGCCACAAAGGACTAAGCACGGCCCAACACCGTGGTCCAGCGCTCCGAAAGAATCACCCCACCCAACGTCAACACCCCGCCCACCAAGTGATACATCGCTAACTGTTCATGCAGCACCACCGCCGCAATCAGCGCAGTAATCAACGGCAGCAGATTGAAAAACAGCGTAGTCCGGCTCGGCCCCAGGCGGATCACGGCCTGCATCCACGCCAGCGGCGCAAGCATCGAGGCCAGCAGGCAGGCGTAAAGCACCAGCGGAATGTTCTGCAGCGTCGGGCCTATCTTCGGTGAAGCGAGGAACAACGGAAACAGCACCACCACCGCCACCCATACCTGCAAGTACAGCAACACCAGCGGCGGCAAACGCAGCTGCCACTTTTTCAGCAGCGTGCTGTAGATCGCGTAGGCCAGGGTGGCGATCAGCATCATTGCGTCACCCAGGTTCACCCCGTGTTCGAGCAGCGCACCAAGGCTGCCGGATGAGACGACCACCAAAACCCCTGCGAACGACAGCACCGCGCCGGCCAGGGCCCCGATGGTCAGGCGCTGGCCGAGGCTGATGATCGCCATGGCCAGTGACATCAACGGCATCAGCGACAGGATGATGCCCATGTTGGTGGCCGAGGTCAGGCTCGCAGCGAAGTACGCCAGGCTTTGGTAAACAGCCATGCCGAGCACGCCGAGCACAAAGATCTTGCCCAGGTTCGGGCGGATCGCTGGCCAATGGGCGATCACCGGTTTGAGCATGAAGGGTGTGAACAGCAGTCCGGCAAGCAGCCAGCGATAAAAACCGATCTCGGCGGGGAAGATCGCTCCGGCCGACATTTTGGTGATCACGGTGTTGCCGGCCCAGATGAAAATGGCCAGCAGGGGATAAGCGTATTGCATCGATAAAAACCAGAACGTTAATGAGGGGTGATTATCCACCTGTCTGGATGCAAGCCTATACTTCGATCCAGACAACCTGCCCCTGATGACGGACAGCATGACCAGTAAACACATTGATCTGCTGGATTTCAGCGAACTGCCTGCCCCGGTGTACTTCCGTTATGCCGACTTTGATGCGCATCGTTATGCCTCGGCGCACCGTCATCCATGGGGCACGCTGGAGTATTCGGCCTACGGCGTATTGCACATGGACATCGGTGGCAGCCGCTTTATGTCACCGCCGCAATATGCGGTGTGGGTGCCCCCGCAGACCGAGCACAGCTTCTACAGCCATCAGCCCATCAACTATCGCGCGGTCTGCCTGGCGCCGATGATGTGCCAGGACCTGCCGCAACAGGCCTGCACCCTGGCCATCAGCGACATACTCAAAGCAATTCTCAAAGACTTTGCCGCACGCGATGTGAAGATTCCCGAGCACGAGGCTGACAAACGTCTGGCGCAGGTGTTGGTGGATCAGCTGCAACAGGCGCCTATCCATGAGTGTTACTTGCCTTACGCCAGCAGCCCGGGATTGCTCGGGATACTGGAGGCCTTGCAGGCCGAGCCCGGTGATAACCGGCCCTTGGCGGAATGGGCCGCGCAGATCCATGTCAGCGAACGCACCCTGGCAAGGCAGTTTGTCCGCGAGTTGGGCATGAGTTTTGGCGAGTGGCGGCAGCGGTTGAAGTTTCTGGCATTCATCGAAGCACTGGACAGCCACCGCAGCATCCAGGAGATCGCGTTCGACATGGGCTACAGCACTGGTTCAGCGTTTATCGCGATGTTTCAACGCCAGGCGGGGTGCACGCCGGAACAGTACCGACGCAGCCACCTTGAGAGCAGGAAGGTGTAACAGGTGTTGTCTACACTCCAGAGCGAGGCCGTGCTCGTCGGTGCGGCAACAAGGAGAAAACTCCATGAAGATGTTGCGTGTCCCTTTGTTGATGATCGGTTTGCTGCTCTGCGCCCAGGGCTTTGCCGCCACTGAGCAACAGAACAAGATGACCACCTGCAATGCTGACGCTACCGCGAAAACCCTCAAGGGAGACGAACGCAAAGCTTTCATGAGCAATTGCCTCAAAGCTGCACCCGCCGCCGATGCCGCCAAACCCCTGACGCCTCAGCAGGAGAAAATGAAAACCTGCAACGCCGATGCTGCCACTCAGGCGCTCAAGGGCGATGCGCGCAAAACCTTCATGAGCGATTGCCTGAAGAAAAAGTAAAGATCGGCCGGAAAATGTGGGGGCTGTGATTGCCCCATCGCGAGCAAGCTCGCTCCCACAATGGAGCTGTGTACTCAGGACCAATGTGGGAGCGAGCTTGCTCGCGATAGGGCCAATAAGCTCACTGCAAAAAGTCGCCAGCGCCCCCACTAAGGTCGACCTACACAATCCCTAGTGCTGGCATCGGAACGCTGGCAGACTGCCCATCCTTTTACGCCGTTCGTTTTGAGGCTGTATGCCAACGTTTTCTCAACGTCACGTCTTGCTACTCATCAGTTGGGTCATCATTTTCGGCGGTTTGTTGCTGGTGATACCGCTGCGGTTGCTGCCCAGTCTGCTGGCCGGGCTGCTGGTGTTTGAACTGGTCAACATGCTCACCCCGCAATTGCAGCGGCTGATCGAAGGCCGGCGTGCGCGCTGGCTGGCGGTGGCGTTGCTGGGGACGCTGGTGGTCAGTGTGTTGACGCTGATCTTTGCCGGTGCCATCAGCTTTCTGCTGCACGAAGCGGAAAACCCCGGCGCTTCTCTCGACAAATTCATGCACGTGGTTGACCGTGCGCGCGGGCAATTGCCGCCGTTCATCGACGCCTATTTGCCCGCCAGCGCCGCCGAATTTCGCGTGGCGATTGGCGAGTGGATGAGCAAGCACCTCAGTGATTTGCAGCTGGTGGGCAAGGACGCGGCGCACATGTTTGTGACGCTGCTGATCGGCATGGTGCTGGGGGCGATCATTGCCTTGCAGCGCGTGCCGGACGTGACCAAGCGCAAGCCCTTGGCCGCCGCGCTGTTCGACCGCTTGCACCTGCTGGTCCAGGCGTTTCGCAATATCGTATTCGCCCAGATCAAGATTTCCCTGCTCAACACCTTCTTCACCGGGATTTTCCTGGTGGTGGTCCTGCCGATGTTCGGGATCAAGCTGCCGCTGACCAAAACCCTGATCGTGCTGACCTTCCTGCTCGGCCTGCTGCCGGTGATCGGCAACCTGATGTCGAACACCCTGATCACCATCGTCGGTCTGTCGCTGTCGATCTGGGTGGCCGTGGCGGCGTTGGGTTACCTGATTTTTATCCACAAGCTCGAATACTTCCTCAACGCGCGCATCGTTGGCGGGCAGATCAGTGCCAAGTCGTGGGAGTTGCTGCTGGCGATGCTGGTGTTCGAGGCCGCGTTCGGCCTGCCGGGGGTGGTGGCGGGGCCGATTTATTACGCGTACCTGAAGAGTGAGTTGAAGCAGGTGGGGATGGTTTGATCCAAGGGATGCAGTGCCTGGTCTGACGTCATCGCGAGCAGTTTCGGGTCAGTCCATGTTGCCGTAGCGCTTCATCGCTTCAATCGCCAGGCCACTGCCGATGCTGCCGAAGATGTTCCCTTCCACGTGCCGCGCGTTCGGCAACATCGCCGAGACGCTGTTGCGCAGTGCCGGAATTCCGCTCGAACCGCCGGTGAAGAACACCGTATCGACCTGATCGACTCGCACGTTGGCGTCGTTCAGTAGCTGGGTCACGCTGTTGCGCACGCGCTCCAGCAGGTTGTCGATGGCCGATTCGAACAGTGCCCGGCTCAACTCCACGCTCAAACCCGGTTCGATGCGGTCCAGCGGCACATGGCGGCTGTCGGCGTGGGTCAGCTGGATCTTGGTTTCTTCCACTTCCATGGCCAGCCAGTGGCCGGCGCGCTGGTCGATCAGTTTGAACAGGCGATCGATGCCGCCGGTGTCTTCGATGTCGTAGCGCATGCTGCCCAGCGCCAGGGTGGACTTTTGCGAGTACACCGAGTTGATGGTGTGCCAGGTCGCCAGGTTCATGTGGTGGCTGGTCGGCATGTAAGCGCCGCTCTTCATCCGGCTGCCATAGCCGAACAGCGGCATCAGGCCTTGCAAGCTTAGTTGCTTGTCGAAATCGGTCCCGCCGATGTGCACGCCACCGGTGGCGAGGATGTCGTCGTGACGGCTGTCGTGGGTGCGGCGTTCAGGGGACAGGCGCACCAGCGAGAAGTCTGACGTACCGCCGCCGATGTCGACGATCAGTACCAGCTCTTCTTTTTCGATGGTCGACTCATAGTCGAAGGCCGCCGCAATCGGTTCGTACTGGAACGACACATCTTTGAAGCCGATGGCGCGGGCCACGTCCACCAAGGTGTTTTCGGCTTCCTGGTCGGCCATTTCATCGTCGTCGACGAAGAACACCGGACGACCCAGTACCACTTCATCGAACTCGCGACCGGCGGCGGTTTCGGCGCGCTTCTTCAATTGGCCGATAAACAGCCCGAGCAGGTCCTTGAACGGCATCGCCGTGCCCAGAACGCTGGTGTCGTGCTTGATCAGCTTGGAGCCCAGCAGGCTCTTGAGCGAGCGCATCAACCGGCCTTCATAACCTTCCAGGTACTCGTGCAGCGCGAGGCGGCCGTACACCGGGCGGCGTTCTTCCATGTTGAAGAAGACCACCGAAGGCAGGGTGATCTTGTCGTCCTCCAGCGCGATCAGCGTTTCCATGCCGGGGCGCAGCCAGCCGACGGTGGAGTTGGACGTGCCGAAGTCGATACCACAGGCACGGGCTGGAGATGCGTTTTTCATGTCTTTCGAGTTCCGGTTAAAAAACGGCCGCGCAGTGTATGTCAGTGCGGCGCAGATTCGAAGGCCGACTATCCGCTAAATCTCAGCGATTAGCGCCTTGAAAGACTATCCTTTGCCCCAAACTTGTCTGCATTGACCCTGGCAGCCAGGGTGCGGTCACAAGAACCGCCGACTGCTGCCGATAAACTTCTGATGCGCTGCCCGGTCACAAACTTGAGATCGGTCAACTTCGCGGCTGCTAATGCGCGCATGCTGCCGGCAGTGGCGCGATTTTGATAACGGATGGTGATTCCCTCGATGGACTTCAAAGACTATTACAAGATTCTCGGTGTGGAACCGACCGCGGACGATAAGACGATCAAGGCCGCCTATCGCAAGCTGGCGCGCAAGTATCACCCGGACGTCAGCAAGGAAAAGGACGCCGAGTCCAAATTCAAAGATGCCTCGGAAGCCTATGAAGCGCTGAAAAGCGCCGACAAGCGCGCCGAATACGACGACTTGCGCAAATACGGCCAGCACGGCCAACCGTTCCAGGGCCCGCCAGGTTGGCAGGGTCGTGGTGCAGGCGGTTTCGGCGGTGGGCAGGACACAGGCGATTTTTCGGACTTCTTCAGTTCGATTTTCGGCAACCGTGGCCCTGGTTTTGGTGGTGGACAGTCGGGCCGTAGCGCCGGGCGTCGAGGGCAAGACGTGGAAATGGAACTCGGGATTTTTCTGGAAGAAACCCTTTCGAACGAATCGAAGAAGGTCACCTTCCAGGTGCCGCAGTACAACGCTGCCGGCCAGCATGTCAGCAACACCAGCAAAAGCCTGAACGTGAAGATCCCGGCCGGCGTGACCGACGGCGAGCGCATCCGCCTCAAGGGCCAGGGTGCACCGGGCACGGGTGGCGGGGCCAATGGCGACTTGTTCCTGATCATTCGCTTTGCGCCGCACCCCAAGTTTGACGTCGAAGGCGAAAACCTGATCATTACCTTGCCGCTGGCTCCGTGGGAACTGGCGTTGGGCGCCGAAGTTGCCGTGCCGACCCTGACGGGCAAGATCAACCTCAAGATTCCGGCCGGCAGTCAGAATGGCCAGCGCATGCGCGCCAAAGGCCACGGCTTGATGAACAAGGCCGGCCATCGCGGTTATCTGTTTGTACAACTCAAGGCCGTCATGCCTAAAGACTCTGACGACGAGGTCAAGGCGTTGTGGCAGGAACTTGCGAAAAAAGCGGCTTTCAACCCCAGAGAAAACTTCTGATCCAAGAGACGGAGTAGCCCATCATGAGCAACCCCCTGATCGTTCAACTGGACATGGCAGAATTCTGTGAGGCGACCGACTTGTCGGACGTCTACGTGATCGAAATCGTCGAGCACGGCATCCTCGAACCTCAGGGCAGCCAGCCCAAGGATTGGCGTTTCAACGATTATGAGCTGGCGCTGGCCAAGCGTGCCGCCAAGCTGCGGCACGATCTGGAACTGGAATGGGAAGGCGTCGCCCTGGCGCTGGACCTGCTTGAAGAAGTGCAGCAACTGCGGGCCGAGAACCGCATGCTCAAGCAGCGGTTAGCTCGGTTGGTGATCGAGTAGTTCAACATCAAAAGATCGCAGCCTTCGGCGGATCAAGTTTGGCGAGGACAAAAGACCAATGGGAAACAAGGGTGTTATTTATGTATGTTCAACTCTTTAATGTTTGAACGATCACGCTACTGGTCCGTCGCCGGTTGAGCAGTTTTTTAGTCTTTTGTTTTATCAGGTACTGCTTAAGCTTGTGGCTCCTATTGTTAGCTTTGGTTGTTACATAATGTCTGAATTAAATGGAACGGAAAATTTTGTAAGGAGGCGGGTTACTCGCGCTGAAAGTAAGGGACCTCACTTCGAACGTATTGTCCGAACATTGCCCCGCGCAATAACAGAGGCGCCCATCAGTCGTCTGTTATCGCTGGACGGCACAAACG
Organism: Pseudomonas sp. UYIF39; assembly: GCF_029963765.1. GTDB lineage: Bacteria > Pseudomonadota > Gammaproteobacteria > Pseudomonadales > Pseudomonadaceae > Aquipseudomonas. Next base: position 79,845 of record NZ_JALBYU010000012.1, on the reverse strand, counting down.
CAACGTTGCCCGATTGGTACTTGAATGCGTCAAGCCTGCGGCGGCAGTACCTCAATGAGCTGATCGAAGAACGCTGGCGCTTGCAAACGCTGGTGGATGGCGCCCTGAAAGACCTGCAACAGGACATTCAGGCCTTTGCGCTACCCCTGCTTTCGGCGGGGCTCAGGTCACACTTCAACATACATGCCGACGTCGTCAGTCAGCTGACGCTGAAATTGTATGTGCCGGACAAGATTCTCCTGGTGATCGACGGTGGCGCCAGTCATATGCGTGAGTCCACCCTGTTGGACGCGGCGCTGCATAACTTCGAAGCACCGGAAACAGCGGAAGATTATTACCGTACCGGCTCGGGCGTCTATTCAAAGAACTTCCGGGGTGAACCGCAACTGCACAAAGCGCTGACGGTCGGAAAAATCGCCGCGCTATGCAGGCGTCTGGATATCGGTGCGCAGTATCAGACTCATATTAAAAGCGTCCTGTTACCGTCCGATCCAGCGGCCCGCCAGTTATTGAATGCGAACGGGGTGGCTGCGCAGAAAGGCGCGTTCAATATGGATGCGCTGATGGCCATGTTAAAAGGCGATATCAGTGAGTACGCCTACGGCAAACTTCAACAAGTGCGCGATAACAAGCCCGATATCACTTTCCACCATCAACCGTTGCACCGGCATCGCCTCTCACTGATGGGTTTCCCGTTGCACGGTATCGTGTTGTTCAGCGCGGTGGTTCAGCCGTCCAGGCTCAAGCCGTTGGTCGACGCAATGACGCCTGACGCCCTGAAGTTCTGGAGCACGTGGTCGCAACGCGTGCCGGTGCTGCCGGGCAGTGAGTACGACAAGTTCAAGCTGCTGCAGTCGTTCTTGGGCAATGGCCCTGCCGGTGTCAATGAGGAGATGCTGCGGCGCGACGATCTGTATAACCAAAGTCGTGTTCATGGGCCGCTGATTGCCTATGTGCCGGACGATCCGCTACACCCGTTGAAAGAGTACGACTCCCTCGCCGACTTCATGAAAGAGCTGCTCAGCCAGTTGCGCCAGCCGGAGTATCAGGCGTTCTTCAGCCGTTTCGTGAGGCAAAAAGACAAGGGCAAATTCTTCGCCCGGGTCAACGAGCGCCTGTCACGTGTTGTCTGGCAGCAACGCGAGCCGTTGGACATGGGCCCCTGGTGGCGGGAAACCGCAGTCGAAAACCCCACTGCCGAGCCCATCACCAACCTGATTGCCGGGGATCTGTGGCAATGGCTGTATGTCGACAAACGCGATAAAGCCATCGCCGATGCACGGGTGATTGCGGTACCGACCGGTGATGAAGACGACACCACCCGCTGGAAGCGCCTGACCAGCTACCTGGACATCGGCTGGAACGTGTTCAACTTTGTCGGGATGCTGATTCCCGGCGTGGGCGAAGTGCTGCTGGGCGTGATGGTGGCGCAGATCGCTGACGAACTGGTGGAAGGGCTAGTCGACTGGGGCAAGGGCGACCGCGATGAAGCCGCCGCCCACATCAATGGCGTGCTGATCAACTTTGCCCAGTTGGCCTTGATGGGCGTCGGCCACGTACTGCCCAAAGGTCTGGCGGCGGTAAAACCCAGCGCCCTGGTGGACAGCCTCAAGCCGGTGGAGATGCCCGGTGGCAAGACCCGTTTGTGGAAACCCGACCTCGGGCCGTACGAGCACCCGGTGGCGCTGCCCGCCGAATCGAAACCCAATGACATCGGATTGCATGAACACGGCAGCAAGCAGTGGCTACGGCTGGAGGACAAGAACTACCAGGTGAGCCAAGACCCGGTGACGGGTCAGCATCGACTTGAGCATCCGCAACGCCCCACGGCTTATAAACCGGTGGTGGAGCACAACAACGCCGGTGCCTGGAAGGTTGAGACCGAACGGCCGCTGGAGTGGGATGCAAGGCGATTGATGCAGCGCATGAATAGCGACACGCAAAAGTACTCCGGCCAGACGCTGGCCAGGATTCAGCAAGTGAGCGGGGTTGATGAAAGCCTGTTGCGCAGGTTGCACGTCGAGCATGAAACCCCGCCCGCGCTATTGCGCGATACCTTCACGCGTTTCAACACCTACGCGGATGCGGAGAGTTTTGCTCAGCACATCGAGGCCAACGAGATTCCAGACGCGCTGGTCGGCTTTGTGCCAGAGGTCATGGTTGAACTGCCGAACTGGCCCGAGAACCGGGCGGTGGAAGTGTTCGAGGCTGCGGATCGCTCGGGGGCATCGTTCAAACACGGTAACGCAACGGCGTCTGAGCCGATGACGATAAAGGTCAGTCGCTCGGAACTCGCGGCGGGCAAGCTGCCCGAGCGGGTGATTGAGTCGCTGGACGAAACCGAGGTTCGCTATCTGCTTGGCGATCAGGTCGGGCGTGGCACACCCGAGCGTATCGAGGCGCTGCGCAAACAGATGGTCACCCAAGCGGGGAAACATAAAAAAGCCGTGTTCGAGGGCCTTTATAAGGGCCGTGATGTGTCCAGCGATCCTCGTGTGCAACGACTGCGCAATGACGTCCCGGAGTTGCCGGCCAGCGCTGCCGAAGAGCTGCTGGAGCATGCCGAACCGACAGACCTGCAGCACCTGAGCGAAAAGCAAAGTGTCTCGCTGCGCTTGCGCCAAAATGCCCGACAGCTGCGAGACCGTGTGCGCGTGAACCGCGCCTATGAGGGTCTCTTCCTTGAGGAACTGGCCGGTGCCGACACCCGCAGACTCGAACTGGCTTCGCTGAGCGGTTTGCCGGGATGGTCCGCCGATGTGCGGATCGAAGTTCGCGAATTGGGATCCGCCGGCAAACTGCACGCCAGTGTCGGGCCGCAAAATGCGTCGATTCTCAGAGTGTTGATTCTCGAAGAGGACGGGCGCTATCAGGTGCGCGATGCCCATGATCAGCCTTTGCACGGCCCGGATGAGTTCTACCCGTCAATCTTGCAAGCACTGCCCGATGCCCAGCGCAACGCATTGGGCTATGGCGTGCACGAAGCTGAACGGCTGAAATTTGAAGTACAGCGTTCCCCGTTGGGTCGCGATCAGTTTGAATCGACGTTGCTTGAGCATCCGGTTCGCAAACCGGCCTACGACCCACAGAGCATGAAGCTGTTGGGAGGCATGGACGGCTATCAGCGCATAGCAAGGGAGGCGACGGCACGGCATCGGGTGCGCAGCCTTTATCCAACCCTCACTGATCCTGAGCTTGAAACCTTTATCCAGGCCTTGAGCCAGCGAGGCACGTCGCTTGGCGCGCAGATCCAGGCCCTGGAAATTGAGTTCGACCAGATGGTGTCTTCCCTGAACCGCTGGGTAAACGGACTGCCCCGGGACTTTCGTTACGGCCCCAGTGGTGTGGCCGAGAGGAATGCCAGGGAAATTCTTGCCCAAAAGATCAGGCGGTGCTGGCAACGTACCGGTCCAAGGCACTTGGATGCGCATGGGGGCGTGCTGGGCCAGACGCTGGACCTGAGTGACTTCAATATGCAAACGCACATTGATCGTATGCCGACGCTGGAGGCTAATTTCGATCACGTTACGCGCCTGTGGTTGCGCAATTCAGGCTTGTCGAACATCGAGCAACCGTTTTTTCAGCAATTTCGTAAAGTCCGCGTGCTGGACGTGGCCAAAAACAATCTGACCAGGGTGCCCCGGAGCATCGCCGAGATGCCGCACCTCACAGACCTGGATCTGACACACAACCAGATAGTGCTTAACAACGCCGATCAGAAAATGCTCAAAAAAAGTACGCGTCTGGTCTTGTTACGCTTGGGGGATAACCCCTTGGGGATGTTGCCGAACGTCAGTCGCATGGCTGATTTGCATACTCTGGATTTGTCCAGCACCGGAGCGACTGGCTGGCCGCCGGGGCTTTTCGCTCGTAATCGGTATCGTCATTTTTTTCTGGACCTTCGCAACAACCCGCTGAGCAACATTCCGCAGGTCACCCCCGGCACCTGGCAGGCCGAGCTATTGGGGCGTACGTGGCTCAGCCGCGAGCCTGCCTGGATGTCAGAAGCCAATCTGAACCTTCTCAAAGACTATATCCGGTCGGCGGGCATGGACCCTGATCGTCCGTATCCGCCCCTTGGTGCACGCAGCAATATCCAGTGGGGTGAGGGCTTGACCCGGGGTCAGTGGAGGGAAAAGCAACAGGTGTGGGACGAGGTGGAGGATGAATTCAACTCGAAGGACTTCTTTGAAGAAATCCAGGCCCTGACACTGTCAGCCGACTTCAAGGCCAGCAAGGCCTATCGGGCCGATCTGACGGCCAAGGTCTGGCGCATGCTCGACGCCATGAACAAGGATGCTCCGTTGCGCGAGCAGTTGTTCAAGGAGGCCAATGCACGCAGCCAATGCGTTGACGGTGCTACCCAGCTGTTCAACGTCATGGGGATCAACGTATTGGCTCAAGAAGCGTTAGAGCTTGGCAACGTCGGTTTGATCGAAGCCGAGTTGGTGGAGCTGGCGAAGGGCAAATCACGGCTGGATGAACTCGAGAGAATTGCCGAACGTCATATCGTCGCCCGACAAGCGGCGGGTGAGCGATTCCGCAGACTGGACGCCGAGGGCAATGTCACCGGCTCGATTGACGAAGTCGAGGTTCACCTGGCCTTCATGACCGATTTGGCAGAACGGCTGGATCTGCCGTGGCAGGCGCGTGGCATGCAGTTTCGCAATATTGCAGGCGTCACCACTGAGATGATCGAAGACGCGTACCAAAGGGTTCTGGCGCTGGAGGAGGGTACTTTGCTGCGTGATTCGATTGCAGAGCAGCCATTCTGGGAATCCTTCGTCAAGCGTTCGAACCGGGCGCGTTTCAGAGCGCTTGATCGCCAGGAGGTCGCAACAGTCGAGTTCAAGGAAGCCCTGGATGAGAGAGCCGCCAGTACCGGCCTGACTCTGGAGGAAAAGGCTGAGTTGAAGGAAAAAATCCGCGTCCTGGCCGCCGAACTCAGCAAGCCGGAAAGCGCTATCGCTCCAGGCGAGGTTATGTCTGAAGAGGTCTATGACCAAGAGCTGGCAGAGATCAAAGCGCAGCGCGAAGCCTTGCTCCTGCAACTGACCCAGGAAGCCATGGACCGAGCGAAATTGCAGCGGATCAAAAAACCTTTACCGGTCGCCCCGCAAAACTGATCTTTAAACCTTTGGACATTGATGCGAGGCCGTAGGGTTTTGCATCAAGCACATTGAAACGATACGTAAAAAAACACATTGAGGAAAATTTGATGACCCAGTCGCAAGGAAGCACCGGTAACGAGCAAACAGTGACGGCAACCGCTGAAGCAACGGACGCCAGTCTCGAGATGAAGTTGAACGCCCTGCGGGATTTACTGAACAAGGCCTCACGCGAGGGAACGTTAACCGCTGAAGCAAAGGACGCCAGTCTCGAGATGAAGCTGAACGCTTTGCGGGACTTGCTGGATAAGACCCCACCGCGAAGCTGATCTCTGAACGTTTTGGCATCGATGCGAAGCCGTTGGGTTTCGCATCGAGCATACGATCATGTCCCGCGTGCAGGGCATTGAGGCGTTCGCTGGATATCGGTCAAAAATACCGGGATCACCTGCGTACGAGGAGCAATTGGCGGATCTGGATGCGCAATTACAGATCGAAGAAGCGGCACTGGTCGAGGAGTTGACTCACCAGGAGCTGGCGCAAAACCCGCTTTGATCAATCATTGAGTCAAATCAAAGAGGGATAAAGCCCCGGCTGCAGCGTTGTGCACCCGGGGCTTTGTTTTGCATGGCGCTGCTTCAGAACAGGAAATAGCGCTGCGCCATCGGCAACGTTTCGGCGGGCTCGCACCACAGCAGCACTCCGTCGGCCTTGACCTGATAGGTCTGTGGATCGACGTCGATGTTCGGCAGGTAGTCGTTGTGGATCAGGTCGGTTTTCTGCACCTCGCGGCAACCTTTGACTACTGCGATTTTCTTTTTCAAACCCAGGGCTTCAGGAAGCCCGGCCTCCTGCGCCGCCTGACTGATAAACGTCAGGCTGGTGGCATGCAGCGAACCACCGTAGCTGGCAAACATCGGACGGTAATGCACCGGTTGCGGCGTCGGGATCGACGCATTGGCATCGCCCATCAGGCTGGCCGCGATGGCGCCGCCCTTGAGAATCAGCGTCGGTTTGACCCCGAAAAACGCCGGGCGCCAGAGCACCAGATCGGCCCATTTACCCACTTCGATCGAACCCACTTCATGGCTGATGCCGTGGGTGATTGCCGGGTTGATGGTGTACTTGGCGATGTAGCGTTTGGCGCGGAAGTTGTCGTTGCCTTCGCCGTCACCGGGCAATGGGCCGCGCTGTTTTTTCATCTTGTCGGCGGTTTGCCAGGTGCGTGTGATGACTTCGCCAACGCGGCCCATGGCCTAGCTGTCGGAGCTGATCATCGAGAACGCGCCGAGGTCGTGGAGGATGTCTTCGGCGGCGATGGTTTCGCGGCGGATGCGGCTTTCGGCGAAGGCCACGTCTTCGGCAATGCTTGGGTCCAGGTGGTGGCAGACCATCAGCATGTCGAGGTGTTCGTCGATGGTGTTGCGGGTGAACGGCCGGGTCGGGTTGGTCGAGCTCGGCAGCACGTTGGCAAAACCGCAGGCCTTGATGATGTCCGGGGCATGACCGCCACCGGCGCCTTCGGTGTGATAGGTGTGGATGGTGCGGCCCTTGAAGGCGGCGAGGGTGGTCTCGACGAAGCCCGATTCGTTGAGCGTGTCGGTGTGGATCGCCACTTGTACATCGTACTGGTCGGCGACGTTCAGGCAGTTGTCGATGCTCGCCGGCGTGGTGCCCCAGTCTTCGTGCAGCTTCAGGCCGATGGCGCCGGCCTTGACCTGCTCGATCAATGGCTCCGGCAGACTGGCGTTGCCCTTGCCGGTGAAGCCAATGTTCATTGGGAACGCATCAGCCGCCTGAAGCATGCGCGCCAGGTGCCACGGCCCGGACGTGCAGGTGGTGGCGTTGGTGCCGGTGGCCGGACCGGTGCCGCCGCCGATCATGGTGGTGACGCCGCTCATCAGCGCCTCTTCGATCTGCTGCGGGCAGATGAAGTGGATGTGCGTGTCGATGCCGCCAGCGGTGAGGATCATGCCTTCGCCGGCGATGACTTCGGTGCTGGCGCCGACGGCGATCGTGACGTTCGGCTGGATGTCCGGGTTGCCGGCCTTGCCGATAGCGGCGATGCGCCCGTCCTTGAGGCCGACGTCGGCTTTGACGATGCCCCAGTGGTCGATGATCAGCGCATTGGTGATCAACGTGTCGACTACTTCTGCGGCGAGTAATTGGCTTTGGCCCTGGCCATCGCGGATGACTTTGCCGCCACCGAATTTCACTTCCTCACCGTAGGTGGTGAAGTCTTTTTCGACTTCGATCCACAGCTCGGTGTCGGCCAGGCGGACCTTGTCACCGACGGTGGGGCCGAACATGTCGGCGTAGGCCTGACGGGAAATCTTCATTCGTTTGCCTTGAGATTCAATTGAATTTGAGACCGCTCGCATAGCTCGCTAATCGCGAGCAAGCTCGCTCCCACAGTTGACCGCGTTCCCCTGTGGGAGCGAGCTTGCTCCGGGCGGCGTTCCGACGATGGGGCCAGAGCCGGCACTGCATTACTTACAAGTCACCCATGATCTTGCCGGCAAACCCGAACACCCGGCGATGCCCGGCCAGGTCTACCAACTCGACCTCGCGGCTCTGTCCCGGCTCGAAGCGCACGGCGGTGCCGGCGGGGATGTTCAGGCGCATGCCGCGGCTGGCGGCGCGGTCGAACGTCAGCGCATCGTTGGTTTCGAAGAAGTGGTAATGCGAGCCGACCTGGATCGGGCGGTCGCCGCTGTTGGCCACTTTCAGGCTGAGGGTGCGGCGGCCAACGTTGAGTTCGATGTCGCCGGGCTGGATCTGGTATTCCCCAGGAATCATTAATGGGCTCCCTGGAGAATCTTGTAGTAGAGGGCGGTCGGCTTGTAGCGGCCGCTCGGGTCGCAGGCATAGTCGGGGATTTGGCCCGCTCGGGTGTAACCCAGCGCCTTGTAGAAGTCTTCGGCAGGGGAGCCGGCCTCGGTGTCGAGGTAGAGCATGCCGCGCTTGTGCTGGAGGGCGGCCGTTTCCAGCGCACTCATCAATTGCTGGCCCAGACCTCGACGTCGGGCGTGTTCACGCACCAGCAGTTTTTGCACTTCGGCGCGGTTCAGGCCGTTGGCTTTCTGGCACAGGGTCAGTTGCACACTGGCCTGCACTTGCTCGTCCTTGACCACCACCCACAGCAGCACGTTGCCCTTGTTCAGGTTCTCCTGGACATCATCGAAATAGGCTCGGGCCTGGGTGGCGTCAAGATTGGCCATGAACCCGACGCTGGCGCCATAGCCGACGGCGTCGAGCAGCAGATCAATCAAACCCTGACGGTAGTGCGCAAAGCTTTCAACATTGACGCGGCGCAGTTGGGCAGCGTTCATGGGCAATTACTCCTTGTTGGCGGTCGGCGGTTCCGCGCCAGGATTAAGGGTCAGTTGCATGAAAGTCAGGTCCAGCCAGCGACCGAACTTGGTGCCCACCTGGGGCATCTGCCCGGTCGTCACGAAGCCGGCTCGCTCATGCAGGCGAATAGAAGCAGCATTCCCGCTTTCGATGGCGGCGACCATCACGTGCTTGTCGCAACCTTTGGCGCGCTCGATCAACGCGGTCATCAATTGCGGGCCGAGACCATTGCCACGCTGGTCGCTGCGCACGTAAACCGAGTGCTCGACGGTGTGGCGGAACCCGTCGAACGACCGCCAGTCACCGAATGAAGCGTAGCCCAGCACCGTGTTGTCGCCTTCGACGATCACCAAAATCGGGTAGCCCTGGGATTGCCGGGCGCTGAACCAGGCCTGGCGGTTACCCAAATCCACGGCCTGTTCGTTCCAGATGGCCGTGGTGTTGAGCACGGCGTCGTTGTAGATGTCGCGGATCGCCGGCAAGTCGGCATGCAGTGCATCACGAATTTGGTAAGTCATGACGCGGCCTCAGGCGATCGGTTGGTGAACGGTGACCAGTTTGGTGCCGTCAGGAAAGGTCGCTTCGACCTGGATCTCCGGGATCATTTCCGGGATGCCTTGCATCACTTGTTCGCGGCTGAGCAGGGTGGTGCCGAAGTGCATCAGCTCGGCCACGGTCCGGCCGTCGCGCGCGCCTTCGAGCAGCGCTGCGGAAATGTAGGCCATGGCTTCCGGATAGTTGAGTTTCACGCCGCGTGCCAAACGCCGCTCGGCCACGAGGCCGGCGGTGAAGATCAACAGCTTGTCTTTCTCGCGTGGGGTCAGGTCCATCGTTTGGAATCCATCTGGGCAGATTAAAAGGGTTTCGGGTCTGTAAATACAAACCCCCTGTAGGAGTGAGCCTGCTCGCGATGGCGGTGTGTCAGGCAACTTATGTGTTGAATGTGCCGACGCCATCGCGAGCAGGCTCACTCCTACAGGGGATCGTATTTCAGGTGCTCCATATTCGCGGGGGGAGAGCTTCACGGCCTAATAGTGTCGGGCGCAATAATCGCCACAAATCAATCAACCAGCCTCGGGCCAACAGCGCTTCACTGGCCAGGCAACGTGCGACTAAAAGCCCCGGCAGCTGGGTCAGATCTCCGCGCACGTCATGGGTCAACGAACGGCACTGCTCCAGCAACGCGCTATCGATGTCCCCAGTCACCAACAACGTCGCAAACACCGGTTGCCCATCCAGTCCAATCGGTGAATCAAGCAAACCATCACCTCCGACAATGCGCTGGCGTTCATGCCAGAGCAACTGGCCGTCGCGACGGATGTCCAACTGCGCCTGAAAATGCCCGAGGTCGAAGCGCTCGCCACTGGCCGGGCGACCCAACGCCACCACGTCCCAGTAAAACAACCGCGCATCGCCTTCCAGATCAATTGAAGTGCTGAGCTCGGCCTGGGCGTCGCTGAAGATAATGGTTTCCTGGGGCAGCCACTCCAGTGTCGCGCCGGTGGCTACGTTCAAGTCGAGCTTCTGATAAGCGGGCCCCGCTGCGCGATACCACTTGGCCGCGCCAGGGCTGGTAATTTGCGCCCAGGCATCAGGGCCGACACTGGCCGAGATGTCCAGCCGATCACCCCCGGCAATCCCGCCCGGCGGGTGCACGATGATGTGCTGGCAAACTTCCGGCCCTTCGGCATACAGGTGCTTCTGCACCCGCAGCGGGCCTTTGTGCCGGCGCTGAACCGGGCGCGTACTGTCGCCGAATCGGGCGTAGCCGAGTTCCAGCTCAGCGTGCCAGCTCGGGGTAAACAGGGCAGTGGGAACAGGTAAATTCATGGCTTCTAATTATCGTTGGGACGCTACAGATTAGATCGTAGCCTTAGATCGTAACCAAGCCGCGAACACCCTCGGCTTCCATATTTTCTCCGCGACCCTGTTGCACGATTTCGCCCCGGGACATCACCAGGTATTGATCGGCCAGTTCGGCGGCGAAATCGTAGAACTGCTCCACCAGCAAAATCGCCATATCACCACGGGCCGCAAGCTTCTTGATCACCGCGCCGATTTCCTTGATCACCGATGGCTGGATGCCTTCGGTGGGCTCGTCGAGAATCAGTAGGCGTGGACGGCTGGCCAACGCTCGGCCGATCGCCAATTGCTGCTGCTGTCCACCGGACAAGTCACCGCCGCGACGTTGCTTCATTTGCAGTAGCACCGGAAACAGCTCGTAGATGAACGCCGGGACTTCCTTGGCTTCAGCGCCGGGAAATCGCGACAGGCCCATCAACAGGTTTTCTTCCACCGTCAGCCGGCCGAAAATTTCCCGCCCCTGAGGCACGTAAGCGATCCCGGCGTGAACCCGCTGGTGTGGCTTGAACGCGGTGATCGTTTTGCCTTCCCAGTTCACCGCGCCTTCTTTGGCCGGCAACAAACCCATCAGGCACTTGAGCAGCGTGGTCTTGCCCACGCCGTTGCGCCCGAGCAGGCAGGTGACTTCACCGACCTTCACGTCAAACGTCAGGCCCCGCAGGATGTGACTACCGCCGTAATACTGGTGCAGCTTGTCGACTTGCAGCATTCTCAAATTCCTTCTGTTCCACACAGGCTCGCTCCTACAGGGAGGGCGGCTACCGACCGAGATACACCTCGATCACGCGCTCGTTGTCCTGCACCTGTTCCAGCGACCCTTCGGCCAGCACGCTGCCCTGGTGCAACACGGTGACGTGGTCGGCGATGGAACCGACAAAGCCCATGTCGTGTTCCACCACCATCAGCGAATGCTTGCCCGCCAGGCTCTTGAACAGTTCGGCGGTGAATTCGGTTTCGGCGTCGGTCATGCCCGCCACCGGCTCGTCGAGCAGCAGCAGTTGCGGGTCCTGCATCAGCAACATGCCGATTTCCAGAAACTGCTTCTGACCGTGGGACAGCAAACCCGCCGGACGATTGACCGACGTGGTCAGGCGAATGGTCTCCAGCACTTCGCTGATGCGATCTTTCTGTTCGCCACTCAGGCGAGCCCGCAGGCTGGCCCACACCGATTTGTCGGTTTTCTGCGCCAGTTCCAGGTTTTCAAAAACGCTCAAGGCTTCGAACACTGTCGGCTTCTGGAACTTGCGACCGATGCCAGCCTGGGCGATTTGCACTTCGCTCATCTGCGTCAGGTCGAGGGTTTCACCGAACCAGGCCTTGCCGTGACTGGGCCGGGTCTTGCCGGTGATCACGTCCATCAGCGTGGTTTTTCCCGCGCCGTTGGGGCCGATGATGCAGCGCAGTTCGCCAACGCCGATGTACAGATTCAGATCGTTCAGCGCCTTGAAACCATCGAAGCTGACGCTGATGTCTTCCAGGGTCAGGATCGTGCCGTGGCGAGTGTTCAGGCCTTTGCCAGCGGCTTGGCCGAGACCGATAGCGTCGCGGCTGCTGCCGGCGTCCCTGTTCGGTTCCAGGGGCGGAAAAAACGCCGGTTCGAGCATGAATTCAGCCGTTGCAGTGACTCTCATGATTCACCTCTCTTTTTCAGCAGACCGATCACGCCTTTGGGCAGGTACAAGGTCACGACGATGAACAACGCGCCGAGGAAGAACAGCCAGTATTCCGGGAAGGCCACGGTGAACCAGCTCTTCATGCCGTTGACCACACCGGCGCCGAGCAGCGGGCCGATCAGCGTGCCGCGACCACCCAGCGCCACCCAAACTGCGGCTTCAATCGAGTTGGTCGGCGACATTTCACTCGGGTTGATAATCCCGACTTGCGGCACGTACAGCGCACCGGCCAGACCGCACAACACCGCGCTCAACACCCAGACGAACAGCTTGAAACCGCGCGGATCGTAACCGCAGAACATCAGGCGGTTTTCCGCGTCCCGCAGGGCGGTCAACACCCGGCCGAACTTGCTTCGCGCCAGACGCCAGCCGATAAACAGGCTCACCACCAGCAACACCACCGTGGCAAAAAACAACACCGCGCGAGTCCCCGGTTCGGTGATGCCAAAGCCGAGAATAGTGCGGAAGTTGGTAAAGCCGTTGTTGCCGCCAAACCCGGTTTCGTTGCGGAAGAACAGCAGCATCCCGGCGAAGGTCAGGGCCTGGGTCATGATCGAGAAATACACGCCCTTGATCCGCGAGCGGAAGGCGAAGAAGCCGAACACCAGCGCCAGCAACCCCGGCGCCAGCACCACCAGACACATCGACCAGAGAAAGCTGCTGGTGCCGGTCCAGTACCACGGTAATTCGGTCCACGACAGAAAGGTCATGAACGCTGGCAAGCCATCGCCCGAGGCTTGGCGCATCAGGTACATGCCCATCGCATAACCGCCGAGGGCGAAGAACAGCCCGTGACCGAGGGACAATAAACCTGCGTAGCCCCAGACCAGATCCAGCGCCAGGGCGACGATGGCGTAGCAAAGAATTTTGCCCACCAGCGTCAACGTGTAAGCCGAGACGTGAAACGTGCTGTCCGGCGACAACAACGACAGCAACGGCAACGCCAGCAGCAGAAGGAGGATCACCGCGCCGACGGCGATCGTGACTTTGGGGCCGGCCTTTTGCGTGGCCGTGAGCATCAGGGGCTGGTTCATCAGTCGATCACCCGTCCTTTCAGTGCGAAGAGGCCTTGCGGACGTTTCTGGATGAACAGAATGATCAGCGCGAGGATCAGGATCTTGCCGAGTACGGCACCGATTTGCGGTTCGAGAATTTTGTTGGCGATGCCGAGGCCGAACGCGGCCAGCACGCTACCGGCCAATTGGCCGACGCCACCGAGCACCACCACCAGGAACGAGTCGATGATGTAGCTCTGGCCGAGGTCCGGGCCGACGTTGCCGATCTGGCTGAGGGCTACGCCACCAAGGCCAGCGATGCCTGAGCCGAGGCCGAAGGCGAGCATGTCGACACGCCCGGTGGGTACGCCGCAGCAGGCGGCCATGTTGCGGTTCTGGGTGACGGCGCGCACGTTCAAACCGAGGCGCGTCTTGTTCAGCAGCAACCAGGTGAGCACCACCACAAACAGCGCGAAGGCAATGATGACGATGCGGTTGTACGGCAGCACCAGATTCGGCAGCACTTGAATCCCGCCCGATAGCCACGCCGGGTTGGCCACTTCGACGTTCTGCGCACCGAACACCAATCGCACCAGTTGAATCAGCATCAGGCTGATGCCCCACGTGGCGAGCAGGGTTTCCAATGGACGGCCATAGAGGTGGCGAATCACCGTGCGCTCCAGCGCCATACCGATGGCGGCGGTGACGAAAAACGCCACCGGCAACGCGATCAGCGGGTAGAACTCGATGGCTTGCGGGGCGAAGCGCTGGAACATCAGCTGCACCACGTACGTCGAGTACGCGCCGAGCATCAGCATCTCGCCGTGGGCCATGTTGATCACGCCGAGCAGGCCGAAGGTGATCGCCAGACCGAGTGCGGCAAGCAACAGGATCGAACCGAGGGACATGCCGCTGAAGGCTTGGCCGAGGATCTCGCCGATCAGCAATTTGCGTTTGACCTGAGCGAGGCTGGTTTCGGCAGCGGTGCGTACGCCGGCGTCGGCTTCGACACCAGGTTGCAGCAGGCTTTCGAGGCGGGTGCGAGCCAGTGGGTCACCGGTTTCACCGAGCAGACGCACAGCGGCAAGGCGCACGGCCGGGTCGGTGTCCACCAGTTGCAGATTAGCCAAGGCCAGGCTCAGGGCGGCGTGAACGGTTTCGTCTTTTTCGCCAGCCAGTTGCTGGTCGAGAAATTTCAACTGTGCCGGTTTGGCGCTTTTCTGCAATTGCTGCGCGGCGGTCAGACGGGTTTTGGCGTCAGTGGCGAGCAATTGGTGGCTGGCCATAGCGGTGTCGATCAGACCCCGCAGGCGGTTGTTCAGGCGCAGGGTTTTCGGTTGGCCGTCGACGGTCAGCTCGCCTTGTTGCAGGGCGTTGATCAGCTCGATACGGGCCGGATCGGGCTGCGCAGCCCAGCCTTCCAGAAGCTTGGCTTGCTGCACGGGGTTGGCCGCGACGAAGTCTTCGGCGTCGCCGGCCTGTACGGCCATCGGTAATAACAGCGCGAGAGCAAGGATGAAGCGGTAAAAGGCAGCGGGCATATGTATGGCCTTGCGCGGACTAATTGTAGGAGTGAGCCTGCTCGCGATAGCGGTCTATCAATCAGCAAATATGTTGTCTGACCCACCGCTATCGCGAGCAGGCTCACTCCTACAGGGGATTGCGTCGGGCTCAAGCTTCATGCACAGACCCGACATCCAGTGGCTTAGTTGCTCTTCACCGCATAATCCGGCTTCTTGTCGTTCCCCGAGATGAACGGGCTCCACGGTTCGGCACGGATCGGCCCTTCGGTCTGCCACACCACATTGAACTGACCGTCCGCCTGAATCTCGCCGATCATCACCGGTTTGTGCAGGTGGTGGTTGGTCTTGTCCATGGTCAGCGTGTACCCGGACGGCGCTGCAAAGGTCTGGCCAGCGAGGGCTTCGCGGACTTTGTCGACGTCAGTGGACTTGGCTTTTTCAGCCGCTTGCGCCCACATGTGGATGCCCACGTAGGTGGCTTCCATCGGGTCGTTGGTCACTGCTTTGTCGGCGCCAGGCAAGTTGTGTTTCTTGGCGTAGGCTTTCCAGTCGGCGACGAATTTCTTGTTCGCCGGATTCTCGACCGATTCAAAGTAGTTCCATGCCGCGAGGTTGCCCACCAGTGGCTTGGTGTCGATGCCGCGCAGTTCTTCTTCTCCCACCGAGAACGCCACGACCGGAACGTCGGTGGCTTTCAGGCCCTGGTTGGCCAGCTCTTTATAGAACGGCACGTTGGAGTCGCCGTTGACGGTGGAGATGACCGCGGTCTTGCCACCGGCCGAGAATTTTTTGATGTTGGCCACGATGGTCTGGTAATCGGCGTGGCCGAACGGGGTGTAGACCTCTTCGATGTCCTTGTCCGCCACACCTTTGGAGTGCAGGAACGAGCGCAGGATTTTGTTGGTGGTGCGCGGGTAGACGTAGTCGGTGCCCAACAGGAAGTAACGCTTGGCGCTGCCGCCTTCTTCGCTCATCAGGTATTCCACCGCCGGGATCGCCTGTTGGTTCGGCGCAGCACCGGTGTAGAACACGTTCGGCGACATCTCTTCGCCTTCGTATTGCACCGGGTAGAACAGCAGACCGTTGAGCTCTTCGAACACCGGCAATACCGACTTACGCGACACCGACGTCCAGCAACCGAACACCACCGCCACCTTGTCCTGAGTCAGCAACTGACGACCCTTTTCAGCAAACAGTGGCCAGTTCGACGCCGGGTCCACGACCACAGGTTCGAGCATCTTGCCGTTCACGCCGCCCTTGGCGTTGATCTCGTCGATGGTCATCAGCGCCATGTCTTTGAGCGACGTTTCGGAGATCGCCATGGTCCCGGACAACGAATGCAGAATACCGACCTTGATGGTCTCGGCGGCCTGGATGCTCCAGGTCATGCCCATCGCGGCAATGCTTGCCGATAGTGTGAAAGCCTTGATCAAGCTGCGACGCTTCATTGTGCGATCTCCATGAACTTATGAATTTTCTTGGTTGGCAGATGCGGACTACTGAAGGGTCTTTAGCAAGGGCTGTGCCTGGTCGGCAAAAGGCAGGGAAATGTCGTATTAGAGCGGTTGCGCGGTTTGAGCGACGCACCATGAAGGATCGCGCCTGGCGCGTTGGTGCGAAGTGGTGCGCCACATTGGGGCGGGCACAATAGATCAAATGTGGGAGCGTCGGCGCATGAGGCCGATGAAGAACAGACCTCCGATGGCGGCGGTGGCGACGCCGATGGGCAAGTCTTCGGGGGCGATCAGGGTGCGGGCGGCGACGTCGACCCAGACGAGAAAGATGCTGCCCAACAACACGCACACCGGTAGCAAGCGACGGTGTTCAGCCCCAACCAACCGGCGCGCAATGTGCGGCACCATCAGCCCGACAAACCCGATAGACCCGCTGATCGACACCAGCACCCCAGTCATCAGCGAAGCAATCAAAAACACCCGCAATCGCACGGTGCGCGCATTGAGCCCGAGGGTCACCGCCGTCTGTTCGCCCGTCATCAACGCATTCAACGGTCGCGCCATTCCCAGCAACAACACCAACCCGAGCAACACGCTGGCCGCCGGTACCGCGAGTAACTCCCAACGCGCCAACCCGAGCCCACCGAGCATCCAGAACATCACCGCCGAATTCGCGCGGTGATCGCCAAGAAACAGCAGCAGATTGGCAATCGCCATCATCACGAAGGACACCGCCACGCCACACAGCAGCAGCCGATCACTGTCCAGCCGCCCGTTGCGGTTGGCGATCATCAGCACGATCAACATGCTCAGCAACGCGCCGATAAACGCCGCGATCGGCAAGGTCAGCAGGCCGACAATTTCACCGACATGCAGCACCACGATCACGGCACCGAGGGTGGCGCCGGAGGTGACCCCGAGCAAATGCGGGTCGGCCAATGGATTGCGCGTCACCGCTTGCAGCACTGCACCGATCAGCGCGAGCCCGGCGCCGACCAACGCACCCAACAGCATGCGAGGCACGCGAATCAGCCAGACGATGTGTTCCTGCCCAGCGGCCCAGTCCGGCACGCCGAAACCGAAAATCTTGTGCAACAGAATCCGCCACACCACATCCACCGGCACCCGCGCCGGGCCAAAGCCCAGCGACACCACGCACGACACCAGCAGCAACGCGCCGAGGGCCACCAGCAACAAGGCGTAGCGACGATTGATCATTCGCCGTGGAAACCCTTGGCCAGGGTTTCAACCGCCAGCACGTTGTCGATCCCCGGCGTGGCCTGCACATACGGAATCACGATGAAGCGCTGATTCTTGATCGCGTCCACCGATTGCAGCGCCTTGTTGTTGAGCAGGAATTGCTCCTTCTGTTCGGCAGTGACTTCGCCGTAATCGACGATGACGATCACCTGAGGATTACGCTCGACGACGTTCTCCCAGTTGACCCGGGTCCAACTCGCCTCGACGTCATCCAGAATGTTGCGCCCGCCAGCGGCATCGATCAGCGCTTGCGGCATACCGAGGCGACCGGAAGTCATGGCGCGGTCTTCACCGCTGTCATAGAGGAAGACGCGAGGTTTGTCTGCCGGCAGATTCTTGCGCACTTCGGCGACTTGCGCCTGCATCTGGGTGATCAAGGCGTTGGCTCGATCCTGCACGTCAAAGATTTTGCCGAGGTTGTGCAGGTCGTTGTAGGTGTCTTCCAGGCTGGCCGGCGGACGCTTCATCACGAACGCGCAGGACTCGGTCAGCTCGTAGACATTGATGCCCAGCGGCTGCAACGTTTGCGGTGTCAGGTCACCGCCCACGCGCATGCCGTAATCCCAGCCGGCGAAGAAGAAATCGACGTTGGCGTTGAGCAGGGTTTCCACCGACGGGTACTTGGCCGCCAGCTCCGGCAGGCCGTCGAGGATGGTCTGCATCTGGGGCGTGACGGACTTCCAGCCCGTCACACCGCTATACCCGGCCATGCTGGGTTTCAGGCCGAGGGCGAGCATCATCTGGGTCATGTTGATGTCGTGGCTGACCGCGTGTTTCGGCGCTTGCTTGAAGGTCACTTCGCGGTTGCAGCTCTGCACGGTCAACGGGTAGTGAGTGGCCTCGGCAAATGCTGGGGCATTGCCCAGCAACAGAGCGGCGCAAAGCAGGGAACGCAACGTCATGGTTGGGTGATCCAGGTGATTCGTGGGTAGCCGTGCAAAGGATGTTCATCGATCAGCGCTTCGACGCCGAACACGTCGCGCAGCAGTGGGGCGGTCAGGACTTCTTTGGGTGTGCCGCTGGCGACGATGCCGCCGTGATTGATCACGTACAGTCGATCACAGAAAGCAGCCGCCAGATTGAGGTCATGGATGCTCGCCAGGGTGCCGATTTTCAGGCGTTTTACCAGTTGCAGCAGTTCGAGCTGATAACGCGGGTCGAGGTGATTGGTCGGCTCGTCGAGGATCAGCATTTGCGGTTGCTGAGCCAGGGCGCGGGCGAGGATCACGCGCTGTTTTTCACCACCGGAGAGGGTGGCGAAGGCATGATCCTCGAAGCCTTTCAGACCGACTGATTTCAGGGCCTGGGTTGCGAGATTTCTGTCCTCCAGGGTGTCGCCGTCGAACAGACCTTTGTGCGGTGTGCGGCCCATGGCGACGACTTCGTCGACGGTCAGGCCGAAGGCGTCGGGGAATTCCTGCAGGACCACGGCGATGCGTTGCGCGCACCAGCGCGAGGATTGCTTCCAGACGTTGTGGTGGTCGAGCTTGACCTCGCCGCGCTCGGGTTTGCTGAAGCGCCAGGCACAGCGCAGCAGGCTGGTTTTGCCGCTGCCGTTGGGGCCGATCAGACCGACAAACTCACCGGGGAGCACGTGCAAGGTTGCATCACGCAGTTGGAACTGGTGATGGCAATGGCCGTGGCCCAGGGGTGTCCAGGCGAGGTTCGTGAGGTTCAGCGAGGTCATTGCGTGCTCGAAGTGCGGGTAGTTGCAGCGGGCCGACATTGTAAGGTCAACCGCACTGCAACAGGCATCTCGCTGTATTCAGGATGAAGATGAGGCGGATTCAGACTGGCCGCTCAAGCGCGACAGCAGCACCCGATCCAGCAGCCAGACCACCACCAGCGAAGCGCCTACCAACGGGAACGCCACCGCCAATGCAAACATGATGACCATCGCGGTTTTCCATTTCGGCAGGTCGTGGCGCAGCGGCGGAACACCGAATTTTCCTTGTGGACGACGCTTCCACCAGATCACCACACCGCTGACGGCGCTGAGCAGAATCATCAGGCAGATGAGCAGGATGATGATCTGATTGAGCGGGCCGAACATTTTGCCTTCGTGCAGCATCACGCCGATTTCCGTTGCGCGGGCGACGGCGCCGTATTGCGCGTAGCGCACGTCGGCGAGGACGTCGCCGGTGTACTGATCCACATGCAGCGTGGCGTCATTGCGCGGGTCGTCGGCGAACACGGCGATGGTGAACACGCCAGTCGCCGTGGTCGGCAAGGTGATGCTGTAGCCCGGTTCGACCTTGCGTTGCGTCGCGATGTTCTGCACGTCCTGCAAGCTGATGGTCGGCGCGGCGGGGCCCGTTTGCGCGCTACCGTGAGCCATGTGTTCGGCGTGATCGCCGGACATCGGCATCGGTGTGTTTTCCATCGCCCAAGGCACGGTCTGGCGGGTGGCGGTGTTGAGGCTGCGGGCCTCGACATCGGACTTGGGCACGTCATCCCACATCGCTGCCGGAAAGACATTCCACACTTCGGCGTATTGCTTGCCCCAGAACCCGGTCCAGGTCATGCCGCTGAGCAGCATCACCAGCAGCAACGACGCGCCCCAGAATCCGGTCACCGCGTGCAGGTCACGCCAGAGCACTCGACCGCGACTGCTCAAGCGAGGCCACAGGACGCCGGCCGCCTGGCCACGCGGCCACCATAGAAAGACGCCGGAGACCACTAGCACCACGCCCCAACCGGCGGCCAGTTCGATCAGTCGATCACCGACGGTGCCGATCATCAATTCGCCATGAATTGCTCGTGCAACGGCTTGCAGATTCTTCTTCGCGTCTTGCTCGCCGAGGACATCGCCGTGGTAGGGATCGACAAAAATGTTGAGCTCGTTGCCGCCATCGAGCACGACAAATTGCGCGCTGCGTTCGGCGTTGACCGGTGGCAAATACTGCTTGATCGTGGCTTGTGGGTAAGCCTCTTTTACCCGCTTGAGCAGGTCATCGGCCGGGACGTTGTGATGCCCGGCCGGTACGTTCAGCAGGCTGCCGTACATCAACGGATCGAGTTGCGGCTTGAACAGGTAAATGATGCCGGTCAGGGCCAGCATCACCATGAAAGGCGCGACGAACAGACCGGCATAAAAATGCCAGCGCCAGGCCAGGTTGTAGAAATTCGGTTTGGGCTGTTTCATCGGTTGTGCTCCGCTTGGCTTGGGTCTTTTGTAATTGTCTGGTGACTGCTGCGCAGTCATTCGCGAGCAAGCTCGCTCCCACAGGTTCAACACTGTCCATGTGGGAGCGAGCTTGCTCGCGATGCTCTTAAAAACTCATGTCCACCCTGGTCCAGAGCGTACGCCCTGGTTCTTTAATGGCTTGCGGGTCATTGGCCGGGTAGCCGAAACCGGCGTTGCCGGCCAGGTTCAAGTGCTCGGCGTACGCCTTGCCGAACAGGTTGTCGACGCCGGTGCTGACCTTCCAGTGCTTGTCGATCCGGTACGCACCGTTGAGCGAGAACACGCCAAAGCCGGAGGTCTTGTCGAAGTCCTTGCCGACGACGTTGCCCTTGTTCAGGTCGATGCGGTTTTGCGCCGCGACCACTCGCCACAAGGCTCCGGCGCTCCAGTTGTCTTCGCTGTAGGTCAGGCCGAAACGTGCATCCAGCGGCGGCATTTGCGGCAGTGCGTTGCCGTCGCTACTGTTCTTGCCCCAGGCGTAGGCCAGGGTCGCATCGGCCTTCCAGTTGGAGGTCAGCTTGTAGGCCGCACCCAACTCGCCGCCCATGATTCGCGCGTCGATGTTTTGTGCTTGCGAGGTCATGCCCATCATCCCGGGCGTGTAGTTGAACAGGATGTAATCGCGCACTTGCCCGACGTAACCCGAGGCCCAGGCTTCGAGGTCTTCGGTCTTGTATTGCAGACCGAAGTCGAGCTGGGTGGTCTTTTCAGGCTTGATCGAATCGAAGGCATTTACCGAACCGGCGGGACCCGCGTCCGGCGAGAACAGCTCCCAGTAATCCGGGAATCGCTGGGTGTGGCCGAGGCCTGCGTAAAGCGTGGTCGGACTGTCAGCCAGGTCATGCTCGTAACGGACGAAGCCGCTGGGAAGGGTGTCGGCACGGGTGTCGTCCGCCGTCGGGTTTGGGCCAGTCATCATCCCGGAGCCGGTAGTCTGGCGATAATCCTTGGCCGAAGCGCGGTCCACTCGCGCACCGGTAATCACCCGATCACGGTCGGCGGCGTACCAGGTCAGTTCGCTGAACACACCGTAGTTATGGAAGTCGGCATCCTTGGTGTATGGCAGATCCTTGTAGGTGTCGACGCCCATGGCGCTGCGCTCGCGATGTTCGCTGGTCTGCGCATCGATGCCGCTGATCAACTGCACATCGGCCCAGCGCCAGGTGGCTTTGATCCGTGCGCCGAGGGTTCGACGGTCGACGTTGGAGGCCATCGGGCCGGCCATCATCCCGGTGCCAGACGGCGTGCGCAGGGTGTAGTTGTCCATCACGTGGTCGGCGTAGTTGTAGTAGATCTGCGCCTCAACCTTATCCAGCACCTCGCCGATGTTCGACTTCTCGAAGCGCAGGCCCAGGCTTTCGCGCTTGAACTGCGAACCATCCATGCTGCGTCCGGCGTAACGCGCTTCGCCGTCGCCCTTGCCGGCGGTGAGTTCCAGCAGGGTGTCGGCGTCCGGGGTCCAGCCCACCGCGATGTCGCCATTCCACTTGTCGTAGCGCGACGGCACGGTGTCGTTATTGCCGTCCCGGTAGTCGTCGGCATGCGCGGTGTTGCCGATCACTCGCACGTAGCCCAATGGCCCGCCGGCAGCAGCGTCCACCACTTTGTCGAAACGGCCGTTGGAGCCAGCCAGCACGCTGGCGTTCACCCGCGTGCCGAGTTCGCCGAAGCTTTCCGGCTCACGGTCGAAGAGGATGGTCCCGGCCGACGCCCCCGGTCCCCAGAGCACGGTTTGCGGGCCTTTGATTACGGTGAGTTTGTCGTAGGTTTCCGGTGAGATGTATGAGGTCGGTGCGTCCATTCGGCCGGGGCAGGCACCGAGCAACTGGCCGCCGTTGGTGAGGATGTTCAGCCGCGAGCCGAACATGCCGCGCAGCACCGGGTCGCCATTGGTGCCGCCATTGCGCACCAGGGCGAAGCCGGGGATGGTTTTCAGGTAATCGCCACCGTCGCTGGCCGGCACCGGTTGGCGCGGGTCCTTGGGGTTGGTGACGATGGTCAGTGGCGAACTCGGCGCGATGGCGGTGATCACCGTCGGGCTCAGTTCTTCGCTGTGACCGGCGTGTTCATCGGCCAGCACCATGGGTGTCAGCAGTGCACCGCAAAGGAAGGCGGTGGCGTGCCTGAAACGAATACTGGATTCGTTCGGGGCAAAAGAAGCTTGGGCAGCGCTCAAGCGTGTGTCAGCAGAAAACCTGGACATGACAATTTCCATCGAGCAGTCGTAAACGACACGGCCGGCAGCCTGCGGCTGTCTTCTAAACCGTGTGAGATCGGAAGTGGGGGTTTACGCGTCGATGGGCGGGGCGCGGGTGCGGGCGCCGGGGAAGAAGGTTTGCCGGGCGTGGCCCAGGCGCGGGGAGGGTGTGGTGAAGGTGCTGGCTTTTGGCGTGTCGAGTGCGACGAAGGACTGGCCGCCGGTCAGCGCCGGGCAATTGAACAGCAGGCTGCAATAGCCGCATTTTTCCCAGAGCGCGTGATGTGAGGCCTTTGGCGGGCAGTGTTCGGCAGCGGGTTGTGCGCCGTGGTCGGCGTGATCCATTGCCGACATGTCCATGCTCATGTCCATCGACATCGGCATGGAGGCGCGTTGATCCATCGGCATCGACTGAGAAATCAGCGGGCCGATAAAGATCATCAACATGGCGAACAGGCTGATCCAACTGCCGCGCGTCAGGCTCAATGGCTGACGGCGGTGTGCGGATGACCTGGCGCTAAGCGGGCGCATGGACGTTTTTGCTCAGTCGATTACTGGGCGTGGGCGTGCATCTGCATGTCTTCCGGTGGCTTCTTTTGCACCGAGACGTCGACCGTCACGTCGCCGGACTTCTCGAAATGCATCGTCAGCGGGAAGCGTTTGCCGTCGCTCAGCAGGCTGCGGTCTTTCAGGTTTACCAGCATCACGTGATAGGCCATCGGCGCAAAGGTGACGTTGCCACCGGCAGGAATGTCGACGCTCGGTACCTGCTGCATTTTCATCAGATCGTTTTGCATCACGTGTTCATGCAACTGGGCCTCGCCTGCAATCGGCGAGTCGACGCTGAGCAGTCGGTCGGCGGTTTTGCCACTGTTGTGAATCACGAAATACGCCGCGACCGTTGGTGCGTTGGGCGGCAACTCTTGCGACCACGGATGAGCGATCTCCAGCTCCCCGGCCTTGTATTCGTGAGCATTGGCAAAACAGGCAGGCAGCAGCAACACAGCCAGAACGATGAGTTTGTTCAACATGGCAGTTCTCCAGAACGATTCAAAACGCAGGTCAATTGCGAGAAAGAATCACACCAGAGGGGAAGCGCGGGGGTTGAGGCTCGGCCATTGCTGGCGCGGTGTCGGTGTATCGAGAGAAGCGTGAGGCAGGCTTCGATTGGCCTCGAACTGTGCGAAGTACAGTTGCGGCATGTGCCCAGGCAACGCCACCAACGGCGCGGAACCCGAGCAGCACCAGCAATGTTGCATGTTGGAGTGATCGTCACTCTGCGGGGTTTTCTGTTCGATATCGCCCAGGGAAATCGCCACCATCCTGGTGCCGCTGGACGAACAGAAACTGCCCCACAGCAACTGCTCGGCGGGTGATTTCGCCGTCTGTGCCATCGCTTCGGACATCGGCATGGCGAGCATGTTGAACAGCACTGCGAAGCAGGCGATCCAGGCAAATGCGAGCCGTTGTCGGGACATGGGACAAATCCGGTTGGATGGGCGATCAGGCGCGGCTATTTAGCCTGATCAGGACCGATAAGTAAAAAAGCGGCGTGCGGTGTGGTGTCGCAGTGCCAAGCGCCATAGCCTGCATGATAGTCGCGAATTACGGATCAACCTTCACGCAATTGTGTAGCCGCTGGCGAAGCCTGCGTTCGGCTGCTACAGGTTTTGTGTAAGGGCCGCTAATATCTCATTCACAGACCCAAACTCCCGATCAACCTCCGGCAACACTGGCCGCTGCAAAACAATCACCGGCACCCCACGCTCCCGCGCCACTTCCAGTTTCGG
The DNA here is from genome assembly GCF_029963765.1 of Pseudomonas sp. UYIF39. GTDB lineage: Bacteria > Pseudomonadota > Gammaproteobacteria > Pseudomonadales > Pseudomonadaceae > Aquipseudomonas. Next base: position 55,441 of record NZ_JALBYU010000012.1, on the reverse strand, counting down.
CTCGGTCGCGGTGCTGCCGCTGTTCTTGCTGATCAGCACATCAATCTGCCGACGTTCAAACAGTTCACGTTCATCCCCGATCAGAAACGGTCCACGCGCTCCGATCACTTCGCAGCGTTCGTTACCGGGGTAAACGTCCAGTGCACGCAAGGTCCAGAATTGCTCGGGCGGAATTTCATGCAGGTGCTGCAGCGGTTCGCGGCCGAGGGTGAATAGAGGGCGGCGAAAAGGTTTCAGCGCTTCGATCAGCTCGGCCCAACCGCTGACATCCCGCCAGTCATCCCCGACCTGTGGTTGCCAGGCCGGACGCCGCAAGGCCCAACAAGCAATGCCACTCACCCGCGCAGCGATGGCGGCGTTCTGGCTGATTTGTGCGGCGTAGGGGTGGGTGGCGTCCAGCAGCAAATCGATCCCTTCATCGCGAATGAACTGTGCCAGACCTTCGGCACCGCCGTAGCCGCCAACGCGAACCTGGCAGGTCAGATCTGTCGGCACACGCCCCACGCCGGCCAGGCTATAGATGTGTTCCGGCCCGAGGGTCCGGGCGATGGCCAAGGCTTCCGCCACGCCACCGAGCAACAACACGCGCTTCATTGAAAAGCTCCCGCATGGCCGACAATCCCACCCTGGCGATCAATGGCGAACACTTCGACCTGAACCTGCGCCGGCACCACGCTGCGGGCAAAGTCCAAGGCGTGTTGACACACCGCATCACCCAGGGCGATCCCGGCAGCGCGGGCCATCGCCAAGGCTTGCTGGCTGGTGTTGGCCTCGCGAATCCCTTGCTGCAACGCCTCATCGGCGCCAATCGCCGCCGCCCATTTGGCCAGCTGCGGCAGGTCGATGCTCGAATGCCTGCTGTGCAAATCCATGTGCCCGGCCGCCAGTTTACTGATCTTGCCGAAGCCGCCGCAGAGGCTGAGTTTATCCACAGGCACTTTGCGCAGATGTTTGAGCACTGCGCCGACGAAGTCGCCCATTTCGATCAGGGCGATTTCCGGCAAGTCGTAGACCCGGCGCATGGTGTCTTCACTGGCATTGCCGGTGCACGCGGCGATGTGCAGGTATCCGTTGGTTTTTGCCACATCGATGCCTTGATGGATCGAGGCAATGTAGGCCGCACAGGAAAACGGCCGGACGATGCCGCTGGTACCCAGGATCGACAAACCGCCGAGAATCCCCAAGCGCGGGTTCATGGTTTTCAAGGCCAGCGCTTCACCGCCCTCGACGTTCACCGTGACCTCGAAACCGCCGCTGTAGCCGAGTTCGTCGGCCAGCAGGGTCAAGTGGTCGGTGATCATTTTGCGTGGCACCGGGTTGATCGCGGGTTCGCCGACGCCCAGCACCAGTCCCGGCCGGGTCACCGTGCCGACGCCGCGACCGGCGTTGAAACGGATGCCCGGTTCACTTCTCAGTCGTACTTGAGAAAAAAGCAATGCGCCGTGAGTCACGTCAGGATCATCCCCGGCATCCTTGATCGTTCCGGCTTCGGCACCGTCGTTGATAAGTCGGCAGAACTCCAGGCGCATTTGCACCTGCTTGCCCTTGGGTAAAACGATCTCGACGGCGTCAGCACTCATCCCGCTCAATAACAAACGTGCCGCCGCCAGACTGGTCGCGGTGGCGCAGCTGCCCGTGGTCAAACCGCTGCGCAGCGGTGCGGGTTGTTCGGCGGTTTCGTCACGCATCGAAGGGCTTCGTCATGTCCAGCAACGTAATCGGCAACGCCTGGCGCCAGGTGTCGAAGTCTCCCAACGGTTGCGCTTGGGCGATATGGATCCGTGTCAGCTCGCCGCCGTGCTGCTCGCGCCAGGCCATCAAGGTCATTTCACTTTGTAGCGTGACCGCGTTGGCGATCAGTCGGCCGCCGGGTTTGAGTTGTGCCCAACACGTGTCGAGCACGCCCTCGCGGGTCACGCCGCCACCGATGAAAATCGCATCCGGACGTTCGAGCCCATCGAGTGCTTGCGGTGCGCTGCCACGAATCAATTGCAGGCCGGGGACGCCGAGGGCATCGCGGTTGTGTTCGATTAGTAACTGTCGGCCTTCATCGGCTTCGATGGCTAATGCGCGGCAACCAGGGTGGGCGCGCATCCATTCGATGCCGATCGAGCCGCTGCCGGCGCCGACGTCCCACAGCAGTTCGCCGGGGATCGGGGCAAGACGCGCGAGCGTGATGGCGCGCACGTCGCGCTTGGTCAGTTGACCGTCGTGCTTGAAGGCTGAGTCCGGCAGACCGGCCAATCGGGAGAGGCGCGGCGTATTGGGTTCGGCGATGCACTCGATGGCGATCAGGTTCAGATCGGCGACCGCGGGATCGCTCCAGTCATTGGCGACACCCTCGATGCGTCGTTCGGCGGCACCGCCCAGATGTTCCAGCACGGTGAGGCGACTCGCCCCGAAACCGCGTTCGCGCAGCAGCATCGCGATAGCGGCCGGGCTTTGGCCGTCGTTGCTCAACACCAGCAAGCGAACACCGCTGAACAACTGCGCATTGAGTGCAGCGATAGGACGAGCAACCACCGAAAGCGTGACCACATCCTGCAACGGCCAGCCCATTCGCGCTGCCGCCAGCGAACAGGAGGATGGCGCCGGCAGTATCAGCATTTCATCACTGGACAGCTGCCGGGCCAGGCTGGCGCCCACGCCAAAGAACATCGGATCACCGCTGGCCAGCACGCAGACCGGTTCGCCACGCAGCGCCAGAAGCGGTTCAAGGGAGAAAGGACTGGGCCACAACTGCCGCTCGCCACTGATGCAGGCCGGCAGCAAATCCAGTTGTCGCTGGCCGCCAATGATCCGCGAAGCGCGCAGCAGGGCGTGTCGGGCATTTTTGCCCAGGCCCTTGAAGCCGTCTTCGCCGATTCCCACTACTGTCAGCCAGGAGGCCATGTTGTTCCTCAATCCAATGTTCATGTTCAAAGGCGGCATCATAGCGCGGCTTCTGTCATCTGACGCGGATCTATGGCCGGGACAGGAGAACTCCGAGTTGCAGACACTTAATGTTGAGGAAAAATTGTTTGTTGAAGTGATAGTTTTGGTAGTTTTGTTTTTGTTTTGGTTGCGCCATCTTATGCGCATTAAATGTTCGGCCAATAGTTAGTGTTGGCTGCGACACTATCAAGGATGAAATAAACTTATATGGATAACGGTTTAGATAAAGGTGTCGTCGAACGCGATGCGCTGATGATAAATAATGTGCTGCTGACAGGTGTTGCCGGCCAGACTATCGCCGACAATAATTTTGTCAAAAACTGCATTTTTCTGGCCCAGCATGGCGCGGATAAAGTCGCGAAGAGCGAGACGCAGCCGGGGCCTTGGTTCGATCATTACGCCGGTATGTTTTGGTCAATGGATTGGCAGCTTGCCGAGCCTGCCGAATACATCAAGCCGCAGTTCTCGGGCAGTTTGAAACAGGCCTGGTTGAAAGTGGCACGCCCCTACCTCTCGAGCGCTCAAATAGCACAGGTTGAAGCAGTACTTGGAAAGCTGGAGAGTGACGCCAAGTTGCTGGCGAAATTTGCGGGCTTAAGTGGGAAAACATTCGGATTCAATATCGTGCCGGTCAGTTATAAACCCAACGGAGATCTGGAAATAGTGGTTAGTCATGTCAGGTTGATCAAGTCGGGCATCTCTACACCCTACCTGTTCTGGACAATAGACCAGAGCCTGTCTCAATTGGATATCCGGATTCGGCGGTTGGAGATCAAGCGTCGGGACATGGACGCCATTCGACAACGCGTGGAAGAAGGCGTTGTAGCCCTGGCGCTCGAGTCCATCGAGTACGAACTCTGATTCCACTCAGGCTGAAGCCTTCTTTTGCTTGATTGATACTTCGACAGCGTTTCCGACCGGCAGACTTTTCATGCGCTCGGGCAAAGCAGGCATAATGGCAGCCCTTCGCCCTTCACGTGCATCCAGTCAGCCGGTCACTCATTGAACGAACGCCCGATGTCCATCGCTTTACGCCCCTCGGCCTGTCCGGGGTTGCTGCGTATTGTCCAGGCGCTGGATGGCGGCATCTGTCGGATCAAACTCAACGGTGGTTCGATCACGGCCGATCAGGCCGGGGCAGTGGCCGATGCGGCCGAGCGCTTTGCCGGCGGTGTGATCGAGGCGACCAACCGCGCTAACCTGCAAATCCGCGGGATCGGCAGTGAGCACGGCGCGTTGATCGACAGCCTGATGGCGGCGGGACTCGGCCCCACCAGCGCGGCAGGCGACGATGTGCGCAATCTGATGCTCAGCCCAGGCGCCGGCATTGATCAGCAGATGCTGATCGATACGCGCCCACTGGCCGAGCAGATCCTCGCCACGCTGCAAAGCGATGAACGCCTCCACGACCTCAGTGCCAAGTTCGCCGTGCAACTGGATGGCGGCGAAGGTCTGGCGATGCTCGAACACCCTCATGATTTATGGCTGTCCGCGGCTGAACGAGACGGTGAGCGAGTATTTGCATTCGGCCTGGCGGGATGCCTGGTCGACCCGTCCGTAAGCGCGGTGCCGCTGGAGCAGGGCCATGCGTTGGTGGTCGCGGTGCTGGAGTTGTTCCTGGAATTGGCGCGCCCCGAGCAAACCCGCATGCGGCATCTGCTCGCTGAATGTTCGCTCGACACGTTTCTCGCGCGTCTCGCCGAGCGTGTGCCGTTGATGTCCATTGAGGGTTGGCAGCGCAAGACAAATCCAAATGTGCTGCACATTGGCGCTCATCCACAGCGTGACGCCGGGCGTGCGTACATCGGTGCCGTGCCGCCGCTGGGTCGCCTCAATCCCGCGATGCTCAGAGGCGTCGCACAACTGGCGCGTAAACACGGCGACGGTACTCTGCGTTTCACGCCTTGGCAGAGCCTGTTATTGCCCGGTGTTCATGGCGACACTGCGGCTGAAGTTATCCACAGTCTCGAACAGCTCGGTCTGCGTTGCTCGGTCGACGATGCCTTGGCGCACCTGATCGCCTGCACCGGCTCGACGGGGTGCGGCAAAGGCCTGGCCGACACCAAGGGCGACGCCCGACAACTGGCGGCGCTGCTGCAACGTCGCGGCCAGGTATTGAACGTGCACCTGTCCGGGTGCCCGCGTTCCTGTGCGGCCGCGCACATTGCGCCGGTCACGTTGCTGGCGGTTTCTCCCGGTCACTACGACCTCTATTTCCGCGATGCAGCGCAGCCGCATTTCGGCGCACTGCACGCACGCAACCTTACTATTGAAGCGGTCGCGACCTTGCTCGACGCCCGCTCACGGAGCCCCCTTGATGCTTGATTACATCCGCGACGGTCAGGAGATCTATCGCAACTCCTTCGCGATCATTCGTGCCGAGGCCAACCTCGAGCGTATTCCGGCTGATCTGGAAAAACTCGCGGTCCGTGTGATCCACGCCTGCGGCATGGTTGACGCCATCGACGGGCTGCAATTTTCCGAAGGCGCGGGCAAGGCCGGGCGCGATGCGTTGGCCGCCGGTGCACCGATCCTGTGCGATGCGCGGATGGTCAGCGAAGGCGTGACCCGCACGCGTTTGCCTGCGAACAACGAAGTCATCTGCACCCTGCGCGATGAAAGCGTTCCGGAGCTTGCCCGCGAGTTGGGCAACACCCGCTCCGCCGCTGCGCTGGAACTGTGGCGCCCGCACCTGGAAGGCAGCGTGGTGGTGATCGGCAACGCACCGACCGCACTGTTTTATCTGTTGGAAATGCTCGACGCCGGCGCGCCGAAACCGGCACTGATCCTAGGCTTCCCGGTGGGCTTCGTCGGCGCCGCCGAATCCAAGGCCGCGCTCGCGGCAGACAGCCGTGGCGTGCCTTTCGTCATCATGCAAGGCCGGCTGGGCGGTAGCGCCATGGCCGCCGCCGCCGTCAATGCCCTCGCCACGGAGATCGAATGATGCAGCAACCTGGACGTTTGATCGGCCTGGGCGTCGGCCCTGGTGATCCGGAACTGATTACGGTCAAAGCCTTGCGCCTGCTGCGCGAATCACCAGTGGTGGCGTACTTCGTCGCCAAGGGCAAAAAGGGCAATGCCTTCGGCATCATCGAGGCGCATTTGCAGGACGCGCAAACGCTGCTGCCGCTGGTTTACCCGGTGACTACCGAAGCGTTGCCGGCGCCGCTGTCGTACGAACAAGTCATCAGCGATTTCTACGATGCGGCCGGCGAAGAGCTGGCCGCGCACCTGGACGCTGGCCGTGATGTGGCGGTGATCTGCGAAGGCGATCCGTTCTTCTACGGCTCCTATATGTACCTGCACGATCGACTGGCCGAGCGCTATGAAGCCGAAGTCGTGCCGGGCGTTTGCTCAATGCTCGGCGGCGCTTCGGTGCTGGGTGCGCCGCTGGTGTATCGCAATCAGAGTTTGTCAGTGCTGTCGGGTGTGTTGCCCGCCGACGATCTCAAGCGTCGTCTGGCCGATGCCGATGCCGCCGTGATCATGAAGCTGGGGCGCAACTTTCCCAAGGTCCGTCAGGTGCTCGAAGAACTCGGGCTGGCGGAGCGCGCGCTGTACGTTGAGCGCGCGACCATGGCCAACCAGAAAATCGTCCCGCTGGATCAGGTCGAGCCGATGTCCTCGCCGTACTTCTCGCTGATCATTGTGCCCGGCGAACGGTGGCAAGGCTGATGGCCCGTCCAGTTCCGGCGATTGTCATTCTGGGCAATGGCAGCCTCGCGACCGCGCGCAAGATTGCGCAACTGTACCCTGGCGCATTGATCCATGGTCTGGCCGAACGGGTGGAAGGCGCGGACCGCGTCTATCACGAATTCGGCGCCACCTTGCGTGAGTTCTATCAACAGAACACGCCGATCATCGCCTTGTGCGCGGCGGGCATCGTGATCCGAACACTGGCGCCGTTACTGCTGGAAAAAGGCGCGGAACCACCGGTGCTGGCCGTGGCCGAAGACGGCAGCGCCGTTGTGCCGCTGCTCGGTGGCCTAGGTGGCGTGAACGTCATGGCGCGAGAGATTGCTGCCGGTCTCGAGGTTGCTGCGGCGATCACCACCAGTGGTGAGTTGCGCTTCGGCACCTGCCTGCTCAATCCACCCAGCGGTTATGCCCTCGGTGATCTGGAACTGGGCAAGCGCTTCGTCTCGGATTTGCTCGCTGGCCAAAGTGTACGCGTCGAAGGGGCTGCGCCGTGGCTGGCTCAGGCGCAATTGCTGGAAGATCCTCACGCGCAGCTGTCGATCCATGTCGGCCATGCCGAGCGTGCGCCAGCGGCCAATGAATTGATGATCTACCCGCGCAATGTGCTGGTGGCGGTGAGCGCCGAGGTCGCGGATCTGCCAGGCGCCATTCGCTCAGCCCTGCATCAGGCGAACATTGCCGTGCAATCGCTGGCGTGCCTGTTGGTCAGCGATCTGGACATGGCCAGTGCGGCGTTACGCGAAGCAGCGCTTGATTTGGGTGTACCTCTGCGGTTTGCGTCGGTCAGCGGCGGCGTTAGCGAGTTGTCCCGTCACAGCGTGCCGAACGCTACCATCGTGTCCGCGGATACCGGCATTGCCATTGCGGTGGCCACTCAGCCGCTGGATGCTGCGCAGATTGGTCGGGCGCGCGGTCGTCTGGCGGTAATCGGTCTGGGCCCTGGCGCTGCCGAATTGATGGTGCCAGCGGTCAAGGCCGAGCTGGCCAGGGCCACCGACGTACTCGGCTACGAAACCTACGTACGCATGGCCGGGCCGTTCCGCGAAGACCAAGTGCTGCACTGCACCGACAACCGCGAAGAGATGCAGCGTGCCCGCCACGCCTTTGAGCTGGCGGCGCAAGGTCGTTCGGTGATTGTGGTGTCGTCCGGTGACCCCGGTGTGTTCGCCATGGCGGCAGCGGTGCTTGAAGCGTTGTATGAGTCGAGTGAGCCGAGCTGGCACAGCGTCGATCTGGAAATCCTGCCGGGTGTCTCCGCGTCGCTGGCGACCGCTGCGCAGGCCGGCGCACCGTTGGGCCATGATTTCTGCGTGATGTCGCTGTCGGACAACCTCAAGCCTTGGGCGATCATCGAGAAGCGTCTGGACCTGGCCGCTGAAGCTGATCTGGCGCTGGCGTTCTACAACCCGATCTCCCGCGCGCGGCCGTGGCAACTGGGCCAGGCGCTGGCAATCGTTGGTCGGCATCGCACACCAGAGACAGTGGTGGTGCTGGGTCGCGACATTGGCCGTCCTGGTCAGTCGCTACGGGTTACCACGCTCGGCGAATTGACCCCCGACCAAGTCGACATGCGCACCATGGTGCTGATCGGTTCGTCCACCACCTGCGTGTTCCCTCGTGCCGAGGGGGGCGAGTGGGTGTATACGCCGCGTTGGTACGGCATCAAGCCTGCCTCCTGAACCTTAGCGGCCCCGCGTGGGCCGTTTGTCACTGAATAAATTCCCGCCTGCTGGTCGGCACTTTCGTCCTGGCGTTGATGCGTCATCTATTTCACCAATCGTTGTGGGGTTTATGACTCTCGCCACGAAGAATCAATACTGTTTTCTGTCGCTGCTTTCTTCCTTTATCGAGTGCTTTTTTTGCAGTCGAAAACTTCAGCATTGCGCATGAGTTACAACGCCGCTTGTTTGCTGATGGCCCCAGAGATTTTGTTTGTCTAAGTGCACTTATTTAAGTCGGCAATATAAGGTTTTATTTTTTTAAAATTTAATTGTATTGAAATTAATTGAATTTCTTCGGGTTTGAAGTGCCCGCTTTTACGATTTAGTTTTGTCTCGTGTGAAGTAGTTGCTTCACGTATTGATCTGGTCTCGTTCAGAAATACGAAATGGTTGACGTTGTCGTCGAGCGGTATTTGCGCGGCTGTCTTACGGAATCTAATTGCATAAATTGAAGCTGGAGAGTGTCTTGTTTAATAGTCATTTGGATGTTTCGTATATCGGTGAATATGTAAAGTTCGCAAAACTTTTTAATCTTAAAGATCTTGAGCAGGCGTTAATTTCGCACAAAGGTACCGACGAGTACGACGCCGTCTTCAGGTATTACTCAGGCTGCATCGACTTGCTCGATTCGCCCCGGATGCTGGAACCGCTTGGCCTGTTGAAGCAAGCATTGGCATCTTTTGTCGGGCCTGCCGGTCGACAACGACGAACGACTGAGTCGCTTCCTCCCGAGAGCGCGGCCCCCGACGTGACAGACATCTACGAACGGCTCGAAGGTTTCGAGGCTCGTTTGTCGAACAGTACGCAGCAGTTGCTGATTCCCAAAACAAACGTTCCTGACAATCTGCATTTTGTCTGGCTCGGCGGTGGTATGGGCGATATCCAGCGCGACTACATCAATATCTGGAAGCAGACATTGTCTGGGCAGGGTTACACCCTCAAACTCTGGTACGACAGCGATGCATTGCTGGCCTACGAAACCAATCGGATTATTGTCGAGGCAGCCAAGGCTGACGCCATGCTGAATGGCGGGCAGGCCAGTAGTAACGCTGTTGAGCTAGGCGACAAGTATGAAGAGCGGGTCATCGCTCTCAAGCAGCAAATGTTTGCGCACATTAATAAAGCGGTAGAGCGCGGCGAGAGCGCCGACAACGCCAGGATCGATCTGTTGGTTCGAGCCTATAGCCAAGATGAAGGACGGTTGAAAGTACTAAGGGAAAAAAACCGCCAGAGTCTGTTGTCGCTGAAAGAGGGCGCTATTGTTCTTCGCGATCTCGCCACCGAGGCGACACCGTTGCACTTGCAGGACATCTACGAGCGAGAAATCAGCTTGCGTGGCAACTTTGCTGCCGCCTCCGATATTGTGCGCGCCGAGGCACTGGTCGCCGACGGTGGCAGTTATGCAGACGTCGATTATCTGCCGCCGCTATTAGAAAACCTGGGCGGGGTGGATATCAGCCGGTTTGGCTCGGATGCACGCCTGGGTGTTTTGCAACTGATACTTGACCACAGCCCTGAGTGGATGCCGGGGCGGCAGGTTATACGCAGCAAGTACACAAACTATTTCGAGCAAATTCCCTTGGAGCACCGTGAGGCGCTGGAGAATTTTGCCAAGAGCCGCCCTGATATCAGCAGTGTTTTCCGGCGCCCGGTAGAGCGCCAGGTGCGACCGGATGAACTGCGTGCTGTCGTCGTAAACAGCACGTTGAGTAACGCGTTCATGATGGCTCATCCCGGGTCAGCAATGCTCAAGGCCATTCTTGACCGTTTCAGGCTTAACTATGAGGTGGTTGATGCCACCGGCCGGTTAGCCATTGAACGAAAGATTGCGCTTATCGACGCTCAGGCAGTCATTCAGGTTGCCAAGGAGGTGGTCGAGAAAAAGTTTGGGCCCTTACATGAACTGTCGGGTGAGGAGGAAATAGCGGTCAGTTTTTTGATGGAAGCTGCCGCTACTTACTATAGCGACGGTATCCGTCCGCAGAGTGAAGTAACCATTTATCTGACTGGGCCGGCTGCGATGCGCGATGGGCTGGCGGATTACGAAAAAAAGCATTTCACCCCACGGGGCGCTGAAGCTTCGAGAGCTGAAGTTTCCATACCACCCATCGCAACCGTCAACCTGGTGACCGAGGAGGAGCTGGATCACTCCTGGAAGGAGAACGAGAGCGACACGGCTCAATGGCTGAATAGAGAAAAGCAGCGTTGGGAGGCCGGGAAGTTCAAAACCCGCTATGCCGGCGATATCACACAGCTGCTCAAGTACCAGAGTATTGATTTCGAAGAAGGCTGGCCGGTGATCGAAGGTCGTCATGTGTTGATCACCGATCTGTTGCAGCAACTGGCCGATGATCTCGGTGAGCCATTTCGCCAGGCAATGAGTCAGCGCCACAACGGCAACATGACGTTTGAAAAGCCGTTGTCCCTGAGCTTCGATGACCGGCAAGCGATCATTGCTCAGGACTCCAACATCCGCCCCCCGGCATCCCTCCCGGACGCGGCGACACAAAACCTGTCGGTGGATGAACTGCTGAGCCGGGTCGCCAAAGACCCACTGCTCACCGTGAAACTAAACCCGCTGCAACGTCTGTTGCTCGGTGGGCTATTGGGCGTCAATGCTTTGGATAACCAGCATTTTGACGCAGCCAGTGCAACGCTTGAAAACCTTGCCAACACGATGTCGGAGTTGGGGGGCATCCACCGTTACGGGGCCATTGAACGGGAGCTGTTCAAGCAAAGTCATCCGGCTTTCCTTGCCGGGTTGACGAGGGCTTCCAACCCACCCGTGGCCTTGTCCGAAACCAGCGTCGAGCTCAAGAAGCAGGCACTCGAACGCCCGCTGACGCTGGTGGAATGGGGGCGTTTGGTCGCCAGAATTCAGCACGTGGCGAAACTCGAGTACCGCGACCGGATTGGCGAACGAATCGGTGAAGTGCTGGAGAGCTTCGATCACGGCAGTTTCAAAATGGTGCCGCAGGACTTGTTGCTCGAAGGAGCGGGCGACCGGGTTGCCGGACGCTGTTACCCGCTGGCGCTGGCCATGGCTGCTGCGCTCCACAAAGACAGCACCGCGGCCAACACTTTGCGGGAACGTTTTTACCTGGCAGTTACCGAACCTGAAGCCGCCGACTCAAGGGCGTTTGTGAGCATGATCGAGGAGCTGCGTGGCGCCCCTGTCAATGAAATAGGCAAGCCATTGATGCGCTCCGATCTGACTGAGATCGTAGCGATGCTGGAAGAAAAAACGGCCACCACCACCGTGATGCTCAACTCTGACAACCACTCGATGCTGGTTGCGAAAACGCTTGAGGGGTCGCATAGCGCTTACCTGCTCTACGATCCGAATTTCGGGATCTTCGAGTTTGCGACTGCCTCGGAGTTTGGTGAGGCGCTGACGCATTTTTTCATCCGCAAGGAGATGGCCAGGCATTACGCCGCTTTTGGGGATGTGGCGCGTCCGACCTTTGACCTGATTGAACTCAATGGTGCGGGGCTGAACGCCACGGTGCTTTCGTCCGGTGTTCAGGTCTCAAGCCTGTCGGAGCCAGGCGCGTTGCCGGAGCAAGCGGCACCGCCGGTAAGACAACGGTTGGCCAGTGCCCGGGGGCAGTCGTTGGTCAACAATGCGGCCCTGGGCAGTTCATTGCTGGAACTGGACGCGCACTGGTGGGGTGGGCAGATCGCGCAGGCGACACGGCAGTTGCAGGAGCAACACGGGCTGGCGTCGGATTCTGTTGCGTTGTTCGAGACACTGGAGATAACCCCGACAGGGGAATACAAAATCAGTCTGGTCAACACCGATGCCGGGCAGACCATTGAGCGTGTCACCACCAGCGATCACCGGTTCCTGAGAATTAAAAACTTCCTCTCCGAAACCTTCCATTCATTGGCCGCTCGCCCGCGTGCGCCGGTCAATCCGCTTGATCCGACAGACGCTGGCAGCGTTCATACGCTCAATGCCGGGTTCACCATTCAGGCCCTGATGAATGCGTTGCGACATCACGAGGGCGCGGCCAGCGGTGGTGACAAGGCCCTGACCACCGCTATTCGCCTGCATGCCTACGTCAACTATGCCCAATTGGCCCATGGCAACGTAGTGGATGTGCTCGGCGTAGTGAAACTGGTGCGTCAGGCACTGGACGATGAAAAGCTGATCGCCCGCACCAGCGCACCGTTGGTGCAAAGGGCCTTGGGGCATATCGCCAATGAAGGCGTCGGTACTGTGCTGGGGCTGGTGAATGTCGGGTTTGATATTTATCAGTTAAGCCACGCCACCAATGACATTGAAAAGGCGCAGTTCGGAACGCAGCTGGCCTTCGACTCCGCGAGTGCGGTGTTGGGCGCAGCTGGTCTGGGGGCAGCCCTGGCTGGCGCGGGTACGGTGGCCGCGGTGCTTGGGGGTGTCGGGGTGATTCTGGGCGGGCTGGCGGTGGGCGTTACGGCGCTGGCCGAAGGCTTTGCGACCATTGCGGAGGAAGCCAAGGAGGTCGCGCTGTTTTTTGATGGGCTGGAAAAGGAGTATGTAAAAGGCGGCTATCACCTGGACAAGGCGTCGAATGCCTGGATTGCGCATCCCTTGCTGGTGTTTGCCGGTTTGGATTTGCGCGCATCCACCGTCCATTTCGACAGCCCGAAACTGTTCCCGCTTCGGGACCATTTCGGGGTTCCGGATTTCGATGTGGATTACAACCGCGCCGTCGATATTCGCCAGGGCCTTGGGTTGCCGGACTCGGCGCGTTTTTCACCACAGGCAGGACAGACGATCGTTCTGCCCTGCAGACCCAAGACCTGGTACGGCTACGAATACAAGTTGCTGCCGTTTGTCACGTTTCGTCATGCCGGCGGGTACGACACGGCACGTCGACTGGAGAAAAAGAACGAACAGGGGCAATGGCAGTTTTTGTTTTCGTTCTACTCGTTTCCCGGTGAGTACGTGGTCAACCGGCTGAACCCGGTCTACAAGCCAACGGTATTCAATGTTCGTCTCGATAACGTCGAGCATTCACTCGCGGTTCCTGCGCTGCCGAAGGCGTGGCACGGGCTGGTGTCCTACCGGGTAGAAGGCGCAGGTGCTCAATGTTCCCTGTTGCTCAATCCTGGAGTGAGCCTTGAACTCGCCGCGCCCGGTCATACGGCCATGCTCTGGGTGCTGCGGACTCCATGGCTGGCGGAGACAGACATCCGGATAGAAGCCGGGGGGCGCCTTGTTTCTGGGACGCTGGATGTGACGTTCAGTGGCGGTGGCGCTCACCATGTGTTGCTCAAGCTGGCGGGTAACAAAATCGTGCGTGTAGATCTGGCTGCCCTGCGGCTGGAGGTTGTCGAAGAAGAGGCCGATCCGGCCCTGGGGGAACAAGCGTTGCTGGATCACTTCAAGACACTGACCCATGAACATCGTCTGGCCACGTCTTACACCCCCGTTCGCAACTTCGTGGTGCCGTTCGAAAAGCCGAACGAACCCAGGGCGGTAGTCGCGTATTACGACTCGGCACAGGATCGTTTTCTGTACATCCGCGACCCGAATGTCCTGGTGTCAGATGAGGTGATATTGGGCGCGGTGTTGGAGGATTCGGCTTTCTTCTATCACCCCGAGAGTTTCGATGTCTGGCAGGTCGATGCGATCACCGGGACGCTGGTTCAGCACTATCGTTTGCTTGTTAGAGATCGCTTGGCGATTGTCCGCTTCGAGGCTGTGACCAATGGCGGCATTCAGATCGTGCAGCAGATCCCTGGAAAGGACGGTCAGCGCGATGAACTGACCTATGTGATCCATGACCGGGCCGTATTGCTCAGCTCGATTACCCGCGGTCAGGATCCTGCGCTGCAGGCTGTTTTGGACGCTGACACTCTGACGGACTGGAAGCAGGTACTGGGCAACTATCACTTGCTGGCAGAGTCCGCCAATAAAGTTAACTGGCGTCCCGGTGCACTGGTTTCGATTTGTTGGCAGATCGATGCCAAGTCGCGGGATCTGGTCTGGGTGCGCAGCAGTGATGGGTTGATTATTCGTGCACCTGCCAGGCGTCACTATGCGCGGGGATGGGCAGACTCGATCAAGGCCTTGAATGATCTTGTGCTCATTGCTCCCGCCGGTGTCGAGGGCGACGTGTTCGTTACCTACGACAAACTTCACCAACGCCTCATGTGTCAGCAAAGGTCGATGGTGGATGGTCGCGCACAATGGTCGTCCAGCAACATCTCCCCCCCAGGGCTGAAAAATGTTGTTGCCGTTGAGCGGGACTATATCGCCCTGACCGACTCTGGTCTGTTCTTTGACATGATGCCGGACGGGAATCTGAGATTTGGCGGGCTGACCGAGCACTGGTTCAAAGGCAAAACCCAGTGGTGGTCAGCGCTGGCAACGGTTGCGTTGCAATACCCGGTGCCGAGTTTTGCCATCCTGGGTTTGGCCGGTTTCAAGGGCGGTTTGTGCGCCTGGTACCTGGGTGGTCGGCTGCTGCTCGCTGAAATGGGGCACGGCAAAGAAGTACGGTTGCTGAGTACTACTCCAGACGATCAGGCCACCTGGCTGTTTGATCTTTCAATCGGCAAGATTGTCCGTCAGGGTTTTATCGATCCAGACCACTTGAGCACGGCATTTGCCCAGGGGACGAAACTGTTACTGGCTGAGGCATTGCCAGCCCCGACGCAGGAATGGGCGAGCTGGACCTTTAGCGACGTAACCGTGGAAGGCTCTGGCCTGAGGGCAACGACGCTTGAAGGTGTAGAGGTGGATTTACAGTACAACGAACCGGTACGGATTTCGGGCGTTAACAGCCATTGGGTCGCAGCACTGGAAGGTGAATTGAGTGAAGGCCTGGCGGCGCTGGCGAACGAACATCGATGCGCCGATTTTCTGTCCGTCAAAGACCCTGACTACCAACAATGGTACGTGGTCCGGACCGGACGGTTGATCCGCATTCCGAAGACCGCTATTGCTGCGCAATTCACGCTCGTCGGCACCCAGCATCAAACTAATGTGATGCTGCATGACAGCGGGGATGGTTTTTTGCACACCTATCCGCAGAACAACAAGGTCGGGCCGCTCGACTATGTCCAGCGAAACGCCGAAGTACTGGTGGTCGAGGGAGCGAAAACGCGTACGGAGCTGCTCCCGTTGATTGCCGATGATGTCAGCATCCTGGTGCTCAAAATGGGTCAAGGTTCAACGACCTGTCGGCTTACCAGAGCCGCATGGTTGAAACTTGAATCGGTCATTGTCGATTGCCGCCATTCGCTCGACCACTCGCCTTCGGTTCCGGGAAAACTGATTTGGGATATTGTGGTTGCGGATCAGTTGTGGGCGAGCCGGGTCGATGAGCACTTGGTGATTGTGGATGCGGACAGCGGACACAGTTTGATCTTTCGCGACGTATTCTCGACCGATGTTGTTTTGCACCGTAACGTATTTCTGGCGATGAGCGGCTATCAGTCTTTCGCGGTGTCAACACTGGTAAGTACCCTGGTTGCCAGGAAGGGCAGCACGAGCAGTGTGTTACTCAAAGACATTTTGCCCGCCGCAATAGTTGAAAAAATAGAAGATTGAGTTGTGACAGCCACTCAAACATTGAACCTGTTCGATGTGTGAGTGGCTGTCGGCTTTTTTCATATGGATATGAAAATGAAAAGTACAACTAAGGTTGGGCGTCACGGAACCAGATAGCCCTTCACCCCGGTAAAGATGATCTGCGCCGCCAAAGCGCAGACGAACAACCCCATCAACCGGCTGACGATCTGCAAGCCCTGGTCACCGAGAATCCGCTCGATACGGTTGGACAAATAAAGCACCACTCCGACCGTGAAACTGGCCAGTGCAATACTGAGAATGGCCGTGAGTTTGTCGTCCCAATGAGGCTGACTCACGCCCATCACCAGCAAGGCGCCGATGGTGCCGGGGCCGACCGTCAGGGGAATGGTCAGCGGGACGATGGTCACGTCTTGCTGCACGTTGTCGGTTTGCACCGCCGACTTGCCCTGGGCCATGCCCAGCGCCGAGATAAACAACACACTGCCGGCGCCGATGCGGAACGCGTCCACGGTGATGCCGAAGACACTGAATATCACTCGCCCGAACAGGTACAGCAGGACGCTGGAGACCAGGGTGGCGGTTGCCACTTTCCAAGCCAGGCGTCGCTGTTCCTTGCGCGAATAACCGCGGGTCAGACTGATGAAGCAGGACAAAACGAAGAACGGGCTGTAGAGCACGAGCATCTTAAGGTAAACGCTGAATAACACATGGAGCATGGTTTTGGCTCGCATCCAGAGACGGGTGAATCGGAGTCTATCAGTTGGTCAAGTGTCTGTGGGTGTTGAGTTTGAAAAGGTATGGGATTGATTTTATTTACTTGTGTTTGGTTGGGTTGAGTTTGATTTGTTAGTTGTGTGAGGTTGGTTTTGTATACGGTGTTACATGTTTTGGTTTGTCTGAGTTGGTTTGTTTGTTTATTGTTCTTTTCGACAAGTTCATGAGGAGCTTGCATTAATGTCGATAAGGAAGAAGTTATGAATGGTATGTTTAGTAAAAGTCATATTGCTGCCTGTATAGAGAACCTTGAGAGTTATGATCTGGGTGAGTCACTGCTTATTAGGCCTCGTGGTTTGTTTGTGCCAGGCGAAGAAGTTGAAGTGCCGTCGAAAGGATCGGTCGTAGGCGAAGGCCTCATTAGTTTCAGCGGTAACCTCACCGGTATTAACCGCAGTGACGCGCAGAATGCTTTTCACTATGCGTCGCTTGTGGCAAACAAACAGTTTCCATTGGAACACCAGGGTAAAGAATGGTACGCGCTGTTCTGTAAAGTCATGGGTGAAGCGGGTTGGTCGACCATCAACAGGTACTACAACGATCTGGACGTCTCGGGAACCAGTGTCCGCATGGACAAGCTGGTGCTGGAGATCCTTGCTTCGGTCGTCGCCGGCCTTACCGTACCGGGCCCGGCTACTGCACTGATGCTGAAAACCGCAGGTGATGCGATTTCCGCCCTGCAAAAACGCGATACCGCATTGACGGTTTATGAGCGCAACTTGCTGCAACAAGGTGTGGGTGGAATATCGGCCGGCTCGTGTATCGATGTTAACGGTACTACTGTTTTTGCCATTGGCGCAGTACGTTTTACACGCCGGAATTCATCGACAAAAGTAATGTTCGTCGATACGGATGTTCGTAGCGTAGATCTGTATCGCGGTGAGACAGCTTTCGAAAAGAATGATCTGCTGGCGGCGGCTACTCGAGAATTGATTGCGTCGAAACTAGTGAAGCACTCGATTGCTAAGCTCGACTACGACATTTGATGGATGCCTGGAAGGGCAGTCGAAATAACGACTGTCCTTCTCTGTGTGGAGGTATTTGAATGAGATGTGATTATTCAGTATTGATTGTCGGGGCTGCGATTTTGATGGTGCCCGAATCAGAGGATCTGACCACTTATGATGATGTGGTCAATACGGTGTTGTACGCACAGTTGGCAGCCAATAAAAAAACAGAACTAGAACCGGGTGTGAGTTGGTATGACACCTACATGAAAGTTCTGGATGGTATCTGGATGTGGCGCGGTAAAGCGCGCGAAGACTTGAATCTCCCTTCAGAGAGCGTTGAGTCGGCGGTTCAGTGGGCGGCCGCAGCGATGTCCAACGTGGGGGCAGATGAAGGGCATGTGACTGCAGAAGTGTTGTCAAAAATTGTCAACGAATCGGACATCAACCCGGCAACCAACTTGTTGCGCAGCCATATGCAAAAAGTGTCCGAAAAGCAGTCTATCGAGGTGCCGGCACCTGCGATGGATGTTCGTTTGCTGGTGATTGTGGCGCCAACACCGACTTCGTTCAGCAGTGTATGTATCGAGCTCAAAACCCATCAATTGCTGAGTTCCAACCCGTTGGCGCACCTCTATTGGGGCGAAGATGTACAAGGCATCATCAGCCGCCGTTACGTCCGGGCGAATCTATCGGAAACGGTATATGCCCCTGTACGCGCTCAAATTGCTCTGAAGGTCAAGGACCGGATCGAGACCAATGTTGCAACGTTAACCCTGCACGACGATGCCTGCAGCACCACGCAGCCAGAGGAGATTCGGTCATGACGGATCTGATTGCACCACCGGTAGCGGTGGTTGGCGGCAGTATCGTATCGTTCGCCAGCGATCTGTCTGCGTCGCACCGCGAAGACGTCTACATGAGCACGGTTTGAATCGCTTGAGCAAAAAAAGCACCGAACAGCCAACCACGATCACGTTCAACACGCTTCATTACACCGAGCGTCAGTCCGAGGGCTCTCAGATAGTCGACGCTGTGCGGTTCTGCTGATCGCGCTGGGCAACCCAATGCTCGATCAAATCGCGCAACTGCGACAGCTCGACCGGTTTGGCCATGTGCCCGTCCATACCGGCCTGACGCGCACGCTCTTTGTGCTCGGCAAGGATGTGCGCAGTCAACGCCACCACCGGCGTGCGAATCCGCTGATTACCGACTTCCCAGGCACGCAATTGCTGAGTCGCGGAGAAGCCGTCGAGGATCGGCATTTCGCAGTCCATCAGGACCAGGTCATACCGCTGGGCTTTCATCGCCTGCAAGGCTTCTTCGCCATTGCTGGCGGTATCCGGTTGCAGGTTGAGCTTGCCCAGCATGCCGCGAATCACTTTGGTCGAGATGCTGTTGTCTTCGGCCACCAGGATGCGGAAATCGCTGGGCACCTTCACCGGTAATGTCGGGCCGGTGGGCAGGTGCTGGGAGATGGAGAGGCCTTTGTTTCGCTGGTTCAGCTCATCGGCCAGCGTCGTCTTGAGCGTGTAACCGGCCACCGGCTTGGCGAGGATGCGTTTGATCCCCGAGTTGCGCGCGATGATCTTGCTGGGCGCATTGCTGATACCGGTGAGCATGATCAGCAGGATGTCGTGGTTCAGGCTCGGGTCTTCCTTGATCTTGGCGGCCAGTTGCATGCCGGTCATGCCGGGCATGTTCTGGTCCAGCAGGACCACGTCGAAGTAATCGCGCAAGTGAGCCTTGGTGCGCAGCAACGCCAGCGCTTCCTTGCCGGACGCTACGGCACTGACATTCAGGCCCCAGGCGGTGCACTGTTGCACCAGCACTTTGCGACACGTGTCGTTATCGTCCACCACCAATACCCGTGCACCCTGCAGTGGGCCATCAAGGTCAGACGTTGGGTGTTCGAGGCGGTCAGGGTCCAGCGGCAGGGTCAGCCACAAGGTGCTGCCCTGATTGGCACCGCTCTTGATGCCGAACTCCCCTTGCATCAAGCGAATCAGCTGACGGGCGATCACCAGCCCCAGATTGCCTCCCAGACGGGTGGCCGAGAGGAAGTGCTTGCTGTGCAGTTCGGCGTGCATCAATGCGTCGCGCTCTTCGGCGTCCATCGGCTCGCCGCTGTCCTGCACGGCAATGCGCAAGCGCGGTTTGGCACTGCGCTCATCGAGCGCGACGACGATCAGGATTTCGCCTTCGTCAGTTTTCTTCAGGGCGTTTTCCAGCAGGCTCAGCAGGGTCTGACGCAGGCGCGTCGGGTCACCGCTGATGACGCGTGGCACTTGCGGCTGGATAAAGCTGATGAGCTCGACGTTCTGCTGTTCGGCCTTGGCGCGGAAGATGCTCAGGCAGTCTTCGATCAGCGCGTTGAGATCGAACTGCACATCGTCCAGTTCGATCTGCCCGGACTCGAGTTTGGAGATGTCGAGAATCTCGTTGATCAGTGTCAGCAGTTCGTTGCCGGCACTGTGAATGGTCTGCACATAGTCGCGCTGCTTGACCGAGAGCGGCGTGCCCAGCAGCAGCTCGGTCATGCCCAGCACGCCATTCATCGGGGTGCGGATTTCGTGGCTGATCTTTGCCAGGAATTCGGCCTTGGCGTTGATCTCTGCATTGCTGGCGGCCAGGTCGCGACTGATGCTGAAACGGTTTTCGGTAATGCTGCGCTGGCGTTCGCTCAGCGCAATGTTCATCAACACGCCGCTGATGCAGATCAACCCCAGCAGCGTCATGATCAAGCCCTGCGGTGCGACCAGGGTCAATCCCAGCAGTGCCGGCAACATGATCAGAGTGCCAATGTTGAACACCACCATCGCCGCGACGAAAAGGCGCGCCGGGCGATAACCTTTTTGCCAGTGATAGGCGCTGACGAACAACATGCTCAGACCTGCCAGAGCGACCAGGGCGTAGGTCATGATGTTCAGCGGCAGCGTGTTGACGAATAACAGCAGCAAGCCGCAGACCACGATGAACAGAATGTCCCCCAGCAGCAGCTTGTTCAGCGGGTGCGGGCCGAGTGGAGCGAAGAAGCAATAGGCGAACATCAGGCCGCACGGCGCCGTCAGCAGCAGGGCGAGGTAGGCGCCGGGTGTCTGCACCGCGTGCCAGTTCGGCAGCCAAGGCCCTGCCAGATTCAGCAACAGCAACAGGCTGAGCATCAACAATGCTTCGCATCCGGCCAGCCAGAGACTGCTGCGTGAGCGGGTATAGGCGTAGCGGACGAGGCTGTGCAGGATCAACATCCCGAGGCAACCGAACAGCAGACCGTAGATCAGCGTCTGGTTCTGATGGGCTGCGCTCATGATCGCCGATTGCAGGGTGATGTAAGGCCGCAACTGATGGTCGGAGACCAGTCGCAGGTAAACATCGAGAGGTTTTTCGTTTTGCGGTAGCGGCAACATGAAGTCGCTGCTGGGCAATGGTCGTTCAGCCTGGGGCTGGCCGGTGCCGGTGTTCAGTTGCTCGATCAGCGTGTCGCCGTCCAGCACATACAGATTGAGTTGCGACAGATCGGGAGCGAACACCCGCAGCAACTGTTCATGCTTGCCGGGCGCGAGTCTGAAACGCAGCCATAACGCACCATCGGGCTCGGCGGCGGTGAGGCTGTCGAGTTCAACGGGGCTGAATTGATTGGTGTAGCGAGCAGAACGGATGTCGCTGAGCTGCAGGTCGCCCTGTTCGTCGAGCAATACCGCCCAGCCACTGCCTTGCGCGGCTTGGGCCGGGAGCATGCAGAGCAAGGTCAGCAGTGTGACAGTGAAACCTATGGCAATCCTGAGCCAGCGCACGGCGAAATCCCTTCGTAGGTTGATGCCAGAGTATAACTATGCGCGGCGCCGGAATAGTCAGGCAAGGGCCCGAAGCCCTTGCCTGGCCCAATGGCGCTCTTATTCCTGATTTTCGCCACGCTCGCGCGCAATGGCACGGTAGCCAATGTCCTTGCGATAGAAACAGCCTTCCCAGTCAATTTTGGCCGCCAGCTTGTAAGCCTGCTGCTGAGCGGCATCGACGCTGGCCCCCATTGCCGTGGCGCAGAGTACCCGACCACCGGCCGTCACCACTTGACCATCCTTGAGTGCAGTCCCGGCGTGGAAGATTTTGCCTTCCAGTGCTGCAGCTGCATCGAGACCGTTGATGGCAACGCCTTTGGCATAGTCACCAGGATAGCCGCCAGCGGCCAGCACGATGCCGACGCTCGGACGCGGATCCCATTGTGCTTCGACCTTGTCCAGGGCTTGCGCCAGCGCCGCTTCGACCAGCAACACCAGGCTCGACTGCAAACGCAGCATCACCGGTTGGGTCTCAGGGTCGCCGAAACGGCAGTTGAATTCGATGACTTTTGGGTTACCAGCCTTGTCGATCATCAGACCGGCATACAGGAAACCGGTGTAGACGTTGCCTTCCTCGGCCATGCCGCGCACGGTCGGCCAGATCACCAGGTCCATGACGCGCTTGTGCACTTCAGCGGTCACGACCGGGGCAGGGGAGTAGGCACCCATGCCACCGGTGTTCGGACCGGTGTCGCCGTCGCCGACGCGTTTGTGGTCCTGGCTGGTGGCCATCGGCAATACGTTCTTGCCGTCGACCATGACGATGAAGCTGGCTTCTTCGCCGTCCAGGAACTCTTCGATCACCACGCGCGAGCCTGCGTCGCCGAATGCGTTGCCCGCGAGCATGTCGCGTACGGCGTCTTCGGCTTCGCTCAACGTCATGGCAACGATCACGCCTTTACCGGCGGCAAGGCCATCGGCCTTGATCACGATCGGTGCGCCTTTTTCACGCAGATAAGCCAAGGCAGGCTCGATCTCGGTGAAGTTCTGGTAGTCGGCGGTCGGGATCTTGTGGCGCGCCAGGAAATCCTTGGTGAAGGCTTTCGAACCTTCCAGCTGAGCAGCGCCAGCGGTTGGACCGAAGCAATCCAGGCCACGGGAGCGGAACAGATCGACGACGCCAGCGACCAGCGGCACTTCCGGGCCGACGATGGTCAGGGAAACGTTCTTCTCGGCGAAGTCTGCAAGCTGCTCAAGGGCCAGCACGTCGATAGCGACGTTCTCGCACTTGGCTTCAATGGCGGTGCCGGCGTTGCCCGGAGCCACGAAAACCTTCTGCACGCGCGGATCCTGAGCCACTTTCCAGGCCAGGGCGTGTTCACGGCCACCACTGCCAATGATCAAAACATTCATTTCAAAAACCTCGGATGACGCTAATTCTGGAGGCAGCACTGAAGCTGCTTTTCTGTGGGAGCGAGCTTGCTCGCGATAGCGTCGGCACATCCAGCATTAATGTGACTGAAAGACCGCTATCGCGAGCAAGCTCGCTCCCACAGGGGATCGGTGTATCAGTGACGGAAGTGGCGCATGCCAGTAAAGACCATCGCGATGCCGGCCTCGTCTGCGGCAGCAATCACTTCGTTATCACGCATCGAGCCGCCAGGCTGGATCACCGCCGTGATGCCGACCTTGGCCGCGTTGTCCAGGCCGTCGCGGAACGGGAAGAACGCGTCGGAGGCCATCACCGAGCCTGCCACCTGCAAACCGGCGTGCTCAGCCTTGATCGCAGCGATACGGGCGGAGTTCACGCGGCTCATCTGGCCGGCGCCGACACCGATGGTCTGGCGGTTCTTGGCGTAGACGATGGCGTTGGACTTAACGTATTTGGCGACTTTCCAGGCGAAGATCAGGTCGTGGATCTCTTGCTCGGTCGGAGCGCGCTTGGTCACGACTTTCAGGTCGTCGGCACCGATCATGCCGATGTCGCGGCTCTGCACCAGCAGGCCACCGTTGACGCGTTTGTAGTCCCACGCAGCCGCGCGATCAGCCGACCACTCGCCGCAGGCCAGCAGGCGCACGTTGGCTTTTGCCGCCACGATGGCGCGAGCTTCTTCGCTGACGGACGGGGCGATGATCACTTCGACGAACTGACGCTCGACGATGGCCTTGGCGGTTTCAGCATCCAGCTCGCGGTTGAAGGCGATGATGCCGCCGAACGCCGACTCGGTGTCGGTGGCGTAGGCCAGTTCGTAAGCCTGACGGATGCCGCCTTCGGCGTCCGGGCTCACAGCCACGCCGCATGGGTTGGCGTGCTTGACGATCACGCAGGCCGGTTTGACGAAGCTCTTCACGCATTCGAGCGCGGCGTCGGTGTCGGCCACGTTGTTGTACGACAGCTCTTTGCCTTGCAGCTGGGTGGCGGTGGCGATACCGACTTCGGCAGGCTTGGCTTCCACGTAAAACGCCGCGCTCTGGTGCGGGTTCTCGCCGTAGCGCATTTCCTGAGCCTTGACGAACTGGCTGTTGAAGGTGCGCGGGAACTCGCTGCGACCTTCGGTGCTGAGGGTTTCAGCGGCCTGGTTCACGGTGCCCATGTAGTTGGCGATCATGCCGTCGTAAGCGGCGGTGTGTTCGAACGCCTTGAGCATCAGGTCGAAACGCTGAGCGTAGGTCAGGCCGCCAGCCTTGAGGTTTTCGAGGACGCTGGCGTAGTCGCTGGCGTTGACCACGATGGCCACGTCTTTATGGTTTTTTGCTGCCGAACGGACCATGGTCGGGCCGCCGATGTCGATGTTCTCGATGGCAGTCGGCAGGTCGCAACCTGGCTTGTTGATGGTGGCTTCGAACGGGTACAGGTTGACCGCTACCAGGTCGATCGGCTTGATGCCGTGTTCGTTCATGATGGCGTCGTCGATACCGCGACGACCGAGGATCCCGCCGTGGATTTTCGGGTGCAGGGTCTTGACCCGACCGTCCATCATTTCTGCGAAACCGGTGTAATCGGCGACTTCCACTGCGGCAACACCGTTGTCGCGCAGCAGCTTGAACGTTCCACCGGTGGAGAGGATCTCGACGCCCAGGGCTTCAAGCTCCTTGGCGAATTCAAGGATCCCGGTCTTGTCGGAAACGCTGATCAAGGCGCGGCGGATCGGCAGGCGGGTAGTCTGGTCGGTCATTTCAATTTCCATCAAAAGCAAAGGAGTCAGCAAAAAAGGCGACCGTTTTTACGCGGGCGCCTTTCTGGTTTGATTGAATGCTTACAGCAAATCGTACTGCTTGAGTTTCTTGCGCAGCGTGCCTCGGTTCAGCCCGAGCAGCTCGCTGGCCTTGGTCTGGTTGCCCTTGACGTAGTTCATCACGCACTCGAGCAGGGGGGCCTCGACTTCGGAGAGCACCAGGTTGTACACATCCGTGACGGCAGCGCCTTCAAGGTGGGCGAAATAATTGTGCAGCGCCTTCTCGACACTCCCGCGAAGGGTCTGACCTTCTTCGCTCGGCGTATTGAGGTGCTGTTTCAAATTCACGTTGTCGCTCACGGGTGTTGTTCCACTCACTAAAGTCTCGGTCATCATCGTCATGCGGCCACCTCGTCTCCGTCCCCTGTCAGGCTCTTGTAACGTTCGGCGAAGAAGCCCTGAACGTTGGCGCATTGTGCTTCCGTATCTTCCAAACGATTGAAGTGGGCGCGAAACTCCCTGGCGCCCGGCAAGGTTGCGAGATACCAGCCCACATGCTTTCGAGCAATGCGTACGCCCATGACGTCTCCATAGAAGACGTGCAGCGCAGCCAGATGCTCTAGCAGAATGCGTTCCACCTCGATCAGCTCCAGTGCCGGGAGTTTCTCTCCGGTACGCAGAAAATGATCGATCTCACGAAAAATCCATGGCCGCCCCTGGGCGGCCCGGCCTACCAGCAGGCCATCGGCACCGGTCGCATCGAGCACGTACCGGGCCTTCTCTGGCGAATCGATATCGCCATTGGCAAAGACCGGAATCGACACGGCCTGCTTGATCGCGGCGATGGTGTCGTACTCGGCTTCGCCGGTATACAGATCGGCACGGGTGCGGCCATGAACCGCCAACGCCGTAATGCCTGCCTGCTCGGCGATCTTCGCCACGGTCAGGCCGTTCTTGTTGTCCCGGTCCCAGCCGGTGCGGATCTTCAGGGTAACCGGCACATCAACCGCAGCCACTACGGCCTGCAGGATCTCGGTCACCAGTGCTTCATCCTTCAACAGCGCGGCCCCGGCGGCCTTGTTGCAGACCTTTTTCGCCGGACAGCCCATGTTGATATCAATAATCTGTGCGCCCAGTTCAACATTGGCCCGGGCCGCATCCGCCAGCATCTGTGCATCACCACCGGCGATCTGTACCGAGCGGGGCTCGGGATCACCTTCGTGGATCATGCGCATCCGCGATTTGCGGGTGTTCCACAAGCTCATGTCGCTGGTGACCATTTCCGAGACTACAAGTCCTGCGCCCAGTCGCTTGCACAGCTGACGAAAGGGTTGGTCTGTGACTCCCGCCATCGGGGCGAGAATCAAGCCGTTGTGCAATATGTAAGGACCGATGCGTACCGCCGACATAGGACTTCCCTGTTGTGGGGTCGGATCATGAGAGTTCGAAAAAGGGTTGGCATGATACCCGCTCTCGATGACTGGATAAAGGCTGAATTGAACAAAATCTGAACAGTTATTCTGTTATCGCCGGCGGTTTGGTGTGAGCGGTCAAAGTCAGAAATATGCCGTCAAAGCCGTAACACTGAACCGTTTCACTCGGGCGAATGGAAGCTCAGGCTGTAATTCACCGCTTTGGAACCTGGATCGAGAATATCCAGTGCGATGTGGATCGGCGTTTGCGGAGGCATTTCCGACATCCCTTCGAGATCGCCGTTGAGGTACTCGCCGGGCTTGAAGCGACGGCTGGCGATCAGGTGGCCGTTGAGGTCGGCAAAACGCAACTCCAGCAGCGGGAAAGGCTGGGAGAAGGGCGCGCGGTTGTAGATGATCGCGTCGACCACCAGTGCGCCGCTGAAGTCCGGGTGGCTGCGAACCACCAGGTTGCTGCTTTTGATTTTGGCGATGTCGACTTTGGATGGCACGGTGCAGCCGATTTGTGGGCACAGTTGCTGGAACCACGGACGGTACTGGTCCTGGCGCGCCAGCTCGTCGAAATGGTAGGCAATGTACTGACCGGCGAGCGCAGCGGTGCCGAGCAGGACCAGCAGCAGCCAGAAAAATCGGCGACCCCAGGGTGAACGGCGCTTTTGCCAGTCCAGTTGCAATGGGTCATCGGTCAGGTCTTGCAGGGCTTCAGCACGGACAGCCGGCTCACGCTTTTTGCGCACAGGCTCGATCGAGGGCAGATCGTCGTCGACGTCATCGGTCGCCGACAGGCGTTCGTGATGTATGGGGGCGTCGAGTGGGTCGTGCAGGCGCAGCTGTGGCGGCAGAGACTCGTCGTCCAGCTCCACTGGTTCCAGGGACAGCGAAGGTTCGGTGCGCGAGTATTTGCTCGGATCGAGTTCCAGCTCCGGCAAATCGGCTTCAGCGGTCTGCGCACGATCGGCAGCCGATTCGCTGAACAGGCTGTCGGGCCACGGCGCTTCTTCGTGCTCGACGGTATCCCGGCTGGCACTCAGGTTGTCTTCGCGCTGTCTGCCGAATTCCGTGGTCGGCTGGATCTCTCGTTGTTCGAGGCGGGCGAGTTCTTCGTCCAGGTCCAGGCTGTCCAGATCCAGCTCGGCGGCGGTCCATTGCTTTTGGCTGATGGCTCGCGGCTCCGGCGGTTCGACGATGGCCGGGGTAACTGGCGTGATCGCGTCTTTACCGGCCCGTTGTTCAAGCAGCTGCTTGGCGGCGTTGAACACCTGCAAGCACGAGCCGCAACGAACCACTCCGCGGGCCACGCTCAACTGAGTATGGCTGACGCGGAAGCTGGTTTGGCAATGCGGGCACTGGGTGACGAAACTGTCGGTCATGCGGCGATCCGGTTTATGCAGGCGCTCATTCTAGCGCCGACGGCCAGTGATGCGCACCCAGCCATCGCGATTGGCGATCGGGTCCAGATCGAAGTCCTGGGCGTAGGCTTTGGCGACTTCTTCACCTTGCTCGGCGAGGATGCCCGACAGCGCCAGACGACCACCGGGTTTGACCAGACTGGACAATTGCGGCGCCAGGGAAACCAGCGGGCCGGCAAGAATGTTGGCCACCAGCACATCGGCCTGAACCTGCGGCAGATCTTCCGGCAGATACAGCGGGAAGAGTGCTTCGGCAATGTTGTTGCGCCCAGCGTTATCACGGGAGGCTTCCAGGGCTTGCACGTCGATATCGGTACCGACGGCTTCCTTGGCGCCCAGCAGCAGGGCGGCAATCGCCAGAATCCCCGAGCCGCAGCCGAAGTCCAGCACGTTGCAGTCCTTCAGGTCCTGACCGTCGAGCCATTCCAGGCACAGCGCTGTAGTCGGGTGAGTGCCGGTGCCGAACGCCAGGCCCGGATCCAGCAGCAAATTCACGGCATCGGGCTCTGGCGCGGCGTGCCAGCTTGGAACGATCCACAGGCGCTGGCCGAAACGCATCGGCTGGAAACCGTCCATCCAGCTACGTTCCCAGTCCTGGTCTTCGATGATTTCGCTGTGATGCTCGGGCAGCGGACTGCCAGTCAGCAACTCAAGGTGGGCCAGTACGGTGGTGGCTTCGGTGCCGCCTTCGAACAGGGCCAGCAGGTGCGTGTGCGACCACAGCGGCGTGGTGTTGAGTTCCGGCTCGAAGATCGGCTGATCTTCGGCGTCCATGAAGGTCACCGATACGGCGCCCACTTCAAGGAAAGCGTCTTCGTAGGTTTCGGCTTGTTCTGGGCTGATGGCGAGACGGACTTGCAGCCAAGGCATGGCGGGCACCTTTGAAAAATATTGATTGCAGCCTAGCGGGCTGCGAGAAGCGCGCAAGTTTACGCGAGCGCGGGGCTTTTGTGGGAGCGGCCTTGCTCGCGTGCACATTATGAAACCTTCAGAAACAACAAAGCCGCTCGAAAGCGGCTT
The DNA here is from genome assembly GCF_029963765.1 of Pseudomonas sp. UYIF39. Classification (GTDB taxonomy): domain Bacteria; phylum Pseudomonadota; class Gammaproteobacteria; order Pseudomonadales; family Pseudomonadaceae; genus Aquipseudomonas. Next base: position 27,024 of record NZ_JALBYU010000012.1, on the reverse strand, counting down.
TGTTGGTATGGATCACAGCTTAATGCTTTTCGCCGGCCAGCTTGTGTTCCAGGTAGTGGATGTTGATTCCACCTTTGCAGAAGCCTTCATCGCGGACCAGGTCGCGGTGCAGCGGGATGTTGGTCTTGATCCCGTCGACAACGATTTCGTCCAGCGCATTGCGCATGCGCGCCAGGGCTTCATCACGGGTTGCGCCGTAGGTGATCAGCTTGCCGATCAACGAATCGTAGTTCGGCGGAACGGCATAGCCACTGTACAGGTGCGAATCGACGCGAACGCCGTTGCCGCCTGGTGCGTGGAAATGCTTGACCGTGCCTGGACTCGGCATGAAGGTTTTCGGGTCTTCGGCGTTGATTCGGCATTCCAGTGCGTGACCGCGGATAACCACGTCTTCCTGGGTGTACGACAGCTTGTTGCCAGCGGCGATGCTGAGCATCTCCTTGACGATGTCGATGCCGGTGACCATTTCCGAAACCGGGTGCTCAACCTGAACGCGGGTGTTCATTTCGATGAAATAGAACGCGCCGTTCTCGTACAGGAACTCGAAAGTACCCGCGCCACGGTAGTTGATGTCGATGCAAGCCTTGACGCAGCGTGCGAGGACTTCGGCCCGTGCCTTCTCGTCGATGCCCGGTGCCGGCGCTTCTTCGAGAACCTTCTGGTGACGACGTTGTAGCGAGCAATCGCGGTCGCCCAGATGGATGGCGTGGCCCTGGCCATCGGAAAGCACCTGAACTTCCACGTGACGTGGGTTGGTCAGGAATTTTTCCAGATAGACCATCGGGTTGCCGAACGCCGCGCCCGCTTCGGTGCGGGTCAGTTTCGCGAAGGAGATCAGGTCTTCTTCTTTGTGCACAACGCGCATGCCACGACCACCGCCGCCGCCAGCGGCTTTGATGATCACCGGGTAACCGACTTCGCGACCGATGCGCAGAGCGGTTTCTTCGTCTTCTGGCAATGGGCCGTCGGAACCCGGAACGGTTGGAACACCCGCAGCGATCATGGCGTGCTTGGCCGATACCTTGTCGCCCATCAGGCGAATGGTGTCGGCTTTCGGGCCAATGAACGCGAAGCCGGATTTCTCGACCTGTTCAGCGAAATCAGCGTTTTCCGCAAGGAAACCGTAGCCTGGGTGAATGGCGGTAGCGCCGGTCACTTCAGCCGCAGCGATGATTGCCGGGATGTGCAGATAAGAGTGCGCGGCCGAGGCCGGGCCGATGCAGACGGATTCGTCTGCCAGACCCAGGTGCATCAGCTCTTTGTCGGCCTTGGAGTAAACGGCGACAGTCTTGATGCCCATCTCTTTGCAGGCACGCAGAATCCGCAGGGCAATCTCACCGCGGTTGGCGATCAGAACTTTTTCCAACTTCGCAGTCATCAAAGTCTCTCCGCGGTTCAAACGATGGTGAACAGCGGTTGGTCGTACTCAACCGGCTGGCCGTCTTCGACGAGGATGGATTCGATCACACCACTGGTTTCAGCTTCGATGTGGTTCATCATCTTCATGGCTTCGACGATGCACAGGGTGTCGCCTTTCTTCACGGTCTGGCCGACTTCAACGAAGGACGGCGAGCCTGGCGAAGACTTGCGATAGAACGTGCCGACCATAGGCGAACGGGCAACGGTGCCGTTCAGCACTGGCGCGGCCGGAGCAGCAGGAGCGGCAGCGGCAACCGGAGCAGCAGCAACAGGCGCCGGCGCCGGAGCGTGCATTGGCGCTGGAGCGTAATACTGCTGAGCCGGGGTCTTGCTGTGACGGCTGATGCGAACGGACTCTTCGCCTTCCTTGATCTCGAGCTCGTCGATGCCAGACTCTTCCAGCAATTCGATCAGTTTCTTAACTTTACGGATATCCATGAATCATCAACTCCCAAGGGTCGGTCAGGGGCGTTTAACGCTTGTTGTTCAAGCCGTTGCCGGTCTTTCAAGCTGCTCTAGTGCGGCCTCCAGGGCCAGTCGATAACCGCTGGCGCCAAGGCCGCAGATCACTCCCACCGCTACGTCGGAGAAGTAAGAGTGATGGCGGAAAGGTTCGCGTTTGTGCACGTTAGACAAATGCACTTCGATGAATGGGATGCTCACCGCCAGCAGCGCGTCACGTAATGCGACACTTGTGTGCGTAAAAGCTGCTGGGTTGATCAGAATGAAGTCCACACCTTCGCTGCGGGCAGCGTGGATGCGGTCGATCAATTCGTACTCGGCGTTGCTTTGCAGGTGCAGCAAATGGTGGCCGGCTTCACGGGCACGGCGTTCCAGGTCCTGGTTGATCTGCGCCAGTGTCGTAGCGCCGTAGGTGCCCGGTTCACGGGTGCCGAGCATGTTCAGGTTGGGTCCGTGCAGAACCAGTAGCGTCGCCATCTGCTGTTCCTTGTGATCTGTGTGCAATTGTCAGAACCCGGCGACTATGCCGCAAAGCCTTTGTGACTGTCCAGTTCTATGCAATAGCCAGCACGATGGCCGATGATTGCGCGAAATATGTGACCGGGTTATTAAATCCGGTCATTTGCTTTCGCAACACGTTCGGCGAAGTCCGTGGCGTTGATCTCGCCGATCACTCGCACATCGGCGTGTTCGACGCCGTCCTTGCCGAAAAACATCAGCGCTGGCGGGCCGAACAGTTTGTAGCGGTCGAGCAGGGCGCGCTGCTCGACGTTGCTGGCGGTGATGTCGAAGCGGATCAGTCGATAGCCTTTGAGGCCTTCGACAACCCTGGCATCGTTGAGCACCTCGTGTTCGATGACTTTGCAGCTAATGCACCAGTCGGCGTACCAGTCGAGCAGCAGCGGGGTGCCCAAAGATTTGGCTTCGGCGAGGACGCGGTCCAGGTCTGCCGGGGTGCTGACGGTTTGCCAGGCCCTGGTGTTTCGCGGTTGCTCATTGCTGGCAACCGTGCGCGGCTGGCCAATCGGATTGAGCGGGTCGGTCTGGCCGCTGAATGCACCGTACCAACACGCCAGCGCGTAAAACAGCAGGAACATCCCGAGCAACTGGCCCAGGCGTTTTCTCGGCGGTTTGTAGACGAATTCCAGCGCTCCCATGAACAACCCGACGCCACCGGCCAGCAAGCCGATCAACAGCAACGTGATCTGACCCGGCAGTACTCGACTGAGCAGGCCGATTGCCAGCCCCAGCAACAAAACGCCAATCGCGTTTTTCACATAGATCAGCCAGGGTCCGCTTTTCGGCAGCCAAGCGGCGCCACCAGTGGCGACCAGCAACAGCGGTGCACCCATGCCAAGGCCGAGCATGAACAATTTCAGACCACCGCCCAATGCATCGCCGCTGGCGCTGATGTACAGCAGCGCGCCGGCCAGCGGTGCCGAGACGCAGGGCGACACCAACAGGCTGGAAACCACGCCCAGCACGGCGGCGCCCCACAACGAACCGCCTTCGGTACGACCGGCGATCCGATCCAGCCGGCTGCTGATGGCGTGAGGCAGCTTGAGTTCGAAGACGCCAAACATGGCCAAGGCAAACAACGAGAAAAACGTCGCGAACGGCACCAGCACCCACGCCGATTGCAACCGCGCCTGAAGATTGAGCTGTGCGCCGAACATCCCCATCAACGCGCCAAGCAGGGCGAAGCAGGCTGCCATTGGCAGCACATAAGCGAGGGACAGATTAAAACCGCGCAAACCACCCACCTGACCGCGCAACACCACGCCGGACAGGATCGGCAGCATCGGCAGCACACACGGTGTGAACGTCAGGCCCAGGCCAGCGAGGAAGAACAGCGCCAGTTCGCGCCAGCTCCAGGCCGGGGGCGCGCCCGCGCTGCCATCAATACTCAGGCGCTCGGTTTCGGGTGGATAGCACAAGCCTTTGTCGGCGCACCCCTGATACGTCACCGCCAGGGTGAAGGCGCGTTGATCGGTGCGCGGCAGTTCGACTTCGAGAATGCCGTGGTAGACCTCGACATCGCCGAAATACTCATCGTGCTTCTGTTCGCCCTTGGGCAGTTGCGCGGCGCCCAGGGCAACATCGGCCGGGTCGGCGCGAAACTGAAAGCGGTGCCGGTAGAGGTAGTAGCCCTCGGTGGCAACGAAACGCAGCTTGATCGATTGCGGTGTGCTTTCTACCAGACTCAACTGAAAGGCTTCACGCACCGGCAGAAAGTCGGCGCTGTTGTTGATCGAGCCCAGCGTCGAACTGGGCCGACTGTCCAGCAAGCCGGCGGCGGTGGCCGGAAGGGCGAGCACTAAAAGCAACAGGCAGAGCAAACGGCGCATGACAATCTCGCGTATCGAAAGTGAAGGCATGATAGCGGACAGTCGCAGGGTGTACAGGGCAAGACCTGTGGTGATTGTTCTGACGCTATCGCGAGCAAGCTCGCTCCCACAGGGGGACGCATTCCATTGTGGGAGCGAGCTTGCTCGCGATGGCGGTCTGTCAGACGCGGAAGGCTTGGACGGCGGTATGCAGTCGTCCACCCAGCACCAGCAAATGCTCCCCCTGCACCCGTCCCTCGCCGATGCGCAGCAAGTTATCCCCACCCAATTGGTGAATCCGCTCACTGTGATCGCGGATTTCGCTGACGGCGCCGCTCTGCTGGGCGGTGACATCGGCGATGCGCACGGCGGTGTCGGAAATGGTCTGGATCGCACCGACGATTTTATCCAGCGCACCGTCGGCGGCCTGGGCCTGATTGGCAGTGGCTTCGGCGTGTTCAACCTGGGCGCGCATGCCTTCCACCGATTGTCGCGCCGCGGTCTGCAAACCGGCGATCAGGGTCTGGATCTCTGCTGTGGCGCCGGCGGTGCGTTGCGCCAGTGAGCGAACTTCTTCGGCCACCACCGCAAACCCTCGACCCATTTCCCCGGCACGGGCCGCTTCGATGGCGGCGTTCAGGGCTAGCAGGTTGGTCTGGTCGGCAATCGAGCGGATCACTGTCAGCACGCCGCCGATGGTCGCCGACTCTTCGGCCAGGTGTTCGATCATTTGCGCGTTGCCTTGCACTTCGCCGACCAGTGCGTGCAGCCCGGTGAGGCTCAAGCCGATGACTTTCTGGCCGTGCTCCACCGCCTGCCCGACATGGCGGCTCGCGTCGGCCGCCTGGCTGGCATCGCCGGCAACCTGTTGAATGGTCGCTTCCAGCTCGCCGAGAGAATCACGGATCAGCGCCGTGTCGCCGGCCTGATGTTCGGCGCCGCTGTGCAGGTCATTGCTCAGCTCGGCCAGGGTTCGGCTGCTACCGGCGACCTGTTCGGCGTTGAGGCGAATGGTCCCGACCAGGTCGACCAGATAGGCGCGCAAGCGATTGAGCGAAGCTTGAATGTCATGCAGTTCGCGATTGGTCTTGCCCAGTTCAATGTCCCGGCTGAAGTCACCCTCGGCCCAGGTAGAGAGGGCCGGGGCGAGGTTGGTCAGCGTCCGGGCCAGTTTCCGTTGCAAGGTGTCGATCAGCAAAGCAATCAGCAGAATCAGGCCAATCATCACCCCTTGCATCAGTCGCACTTCGCCCTGGATCTGTCCGTGCTGGGCGCGAACCACCGGTTCCAGCCCGCCGATGGCCTGCTGCACGGCGGCGATTTTCAGGTGCGTGGCGGCGCTGAGGTCGGTGCGCTTCTGGATCTGGTCACGTGTGCGCGCCAGTTCGGCCGGGTAGCGAGTGAGGAGGCTGTTCAGTTCACGCTTGAGGCCGACGCCTGCATCCTCGGCAACGGCTTTGTCATTGTTCTCCAGGCCCATCATCGCCGAGAAATCATCCGTGTTCGATTCACTTGTGCTCGTCACGCCCAGCAACGGCAAGGTGTCCAAAAGCTCAGCCTGGGTGCGGATGCTGCTGACTTCACGCTCGACATCGGCGGCTAATTCGCTACGGCCGCTGCTGACCAGTTTGTCCCGGGCCAGAGACAATTTGCCCAAGTGCTGGGAGGCAGCGAGCAGCGGCGTCAGATACGCCGCGTTAGCGCTGGCGTACTGGCTGAGCTGATCGAGGCTGGCACCAAGTTCGCGCTCGGCTTGCAGCAGCAGTGCTTGCGGATCGCCCGCGAGTTTGCCGGCGGCCAGCAGGTCGGTTTTGCTGAATTCTTCGAGGTTCGACAGGCTCGGACGCAAGGTGTCGGCCAATGCCGGTGGCAACTCGCCGAGTTCCTTTTGCAGGCTGTCGATAGCCTGGCTGGCGCTACTCAGGCGCAGGGCATCGCCGCTGGAGAGGTAGTCCTCGATGTTGCGCGCGACTTCATTTTGAAATTGCTGGGACAAGCCCAGGTAACGCTCCATCAATAGATAGGGGCGTTCCAGGGCCTTTTGCGACCACCAAAGCGTGGCGCCAAGGGCCACGCACACGGCGACTAAAAGGAGGGTGTTGAGATTGGTCAGCAGCTTCAGGCGCATCGCGGGTCTACCAACGGCAGAATGGTAAGTGCCTGAAGTTATTGCGTTTGTGTTACAGAGTCATGACCGAATCGGTCGATTCCGATGAAAAAGTGGCACTTTGCTTTGATGTTCGCGCAGCCTGCACGCGATTGCGTCCGGCGTCTTTTGCGCGGTACAGCGCTTCGTCTGCCTGGCTGGCCATCATCAGGCTGTCGGAGTGTTCACACAGTTCCACCACCCCGGCGCTGAACGTGCACCAGAGGTCCTGCGGTTGAGCCGGGTAGTGAATCTCGGCAAAGCGTCGACGGATTTCGTCGAGCACTTTGTGGGCCGATTCGAGATCGGTGTCTGGCATGACAATCGCGAACTCTTCACCGCCGTAACGGCCGATGAAGTCGGTCTTGCGCAAACGTTGCTTGAGAAACAGCGCCAGGCTCTTGATCACTCGATCGCCCATGGGGTGGCCGTGGCTGTCGTTGACCCGTTTGAAGTGGTCGATGTCGAGCATCGCAAAGCTCAGCGGCTTGTTCTCGCGACGGGCGCGGAACGAACAGTCTTCGAGCAATTGCAGAATGTGGGTGTGGTTGTACAAGCCGGTCAGGCTGTCGCGGACCATTCGCGCTTTCAGATTGCGCGCCCGCGCCGCGCGGTTGCGCACGGTGGTAATCAGGTGCCGGGGCTTGATTGGTTTGGTCAGGAAGTCGTCGCCGCCCTCGCTCATGGCGTCGAGCTGCTTGTCCAGATCGTCTTCGGCTGACAGGTAAATGATCGGTACGCTGACGTAACGGTCGTTGTGGCGGATTACCTTGGCCAGCTCAGTACCGGTGCAGGCTGGCATGTACATGTCGAGGATGATCAGGTCTGGCTGGAAGTCCGCGAGTTCGGCCATGGCCTGGATCGGCTCGATCAAGGTCCGCGTGACGATCCCGGCGCTGTTGAGCAGACGCTCGGTGTGCAAGGCCTGGGCGCGGGAGTCGTCGATGATCAGCACTTTGTAAGGTTCGTACTGGGCGACGCAGGTCAGGACTTCAATCTTCTCCAGCAGGCTCGAGGCTTCGAGGGTGCCGGTCAGGAACTCCTGGCCACCGGCACGCACGGCGGCGAGGCGGGTCGGGGTATCGGTTTCTTGCAGGCTGAAGAACAACAGCGGCAATTGATAATCGAGGCCTTCCTGGGCTTCGGCGGCCAGTTTCAGGCCGATGCCGGCTCCACTGAAGTCCACGTCCATGACGATCGCCGCAGGCAAGCGCTCGACCATCGAAGAGCGGAACGCCGCAACGCTGTCGAGCGCTTGAGCGCTGAGCCCAAAAAATTCCAGCTGCTTGGCCAGACGCTCGGCGCGGTCGTAATCCTGCAGCATCACGTAGATTGGCTTGCGCAGCGGCGGCAGAAAGGTCTGGTCCAACTGATCGCCATGGCGCAAGCCGGTGCGTGACAGGCGCTGCATCAAACGATTGAGGTCAGTGATCAGTCCGCTGCTCAGGCGTCCGCGATTGGCGTCGACAGCCTCCAGCGACTGACCGATGTGGCGTGCCAACTGCGTGTGTTCAGGTTGTTCGAAGCGCTCCGCGAAACGCAGCAGGCGCAGATTGGCCTCGCTCAGTTCCGATAAGTCGGTGGTGGACCACTCGCTGCGTTGCAGGCGCTGCCATATCTCAAGAATTTGACGTGCCTGATGAATTACCCGCTGGGCAAAGTGGTGCTTGAGGCGCTCACGGCTGGGGTCTTCTGGCTCGGTCATATCCTGACTACTAGTTAGGGTGCATGCTGAGATCGACTGGTGGCTCTATGCTAGCACCTCTTTTCCATCGCATGAGTGTCGTACATCAATTAACTGCAAAGCGACCCTATTCAGTTTCTGACCGACTGGTCGCATAGGATAGAAGCTGTGCTTCATTTATAGTGGCCGTCGATCGTAGTCATTGTGCGGGTAGTGTTTACGCGGATTTAATGTGCGGCAAACGAGGCACGATGAGATAGGGTTGTGGTCGAACCGATGAACTCAAGTAATTGAAAGGATATCGCCATGCTGGACTGGAAGAACCGCGCGGGCAGCGCGCCTGAACGTGCCGCTGAACCGAAGTCGGCCACCCGCAGTTACTTGGGTGGCCTGTTATTCAGCCGGGCGCTGGCCACTCTGATTGCCATTTACTTGCTGGTGGCTATTGCGCTGGGCTGGTACTGGAGCCAGGAACCTGCGCTGTTCCCGGTTCAGCAGAATGCCCAGATGGCCGCCGAGAAAGAAGGCAAGCAAATGGTCATCGGCTACACCACGGTCGAAACCCTCAAGACCGTCGCCGGTACTTTGCTGACCAAACCGGGTGGCTATATTTCCAACGACCGTTTTCCGCCGGGCCTGTGGATGGATAACACGCCGAGCTGGGAATATGGCGTGCTGGTCCAGGTCCGTGACTTGACGCGTGCCTTGCGTAAAGACTTCGCCCGTTCGCAGTCGCAATCTGCCGAAGACTCCGATCTGGCCAAGGCCGAGCCGCGTTTCAACTTCGACAATAAAAGCTGGGTGCTGCCCTCCAGTGAGTCCGAGTACCTGGAAGGCATGAATTCCCTGAGCCGTTATCAGGCGCGCCTGTCCGATCCGTCGCAGAAAAACGCGCTGTTCTACGCCCGCGCCGACAACCTGAACAACTGGCTGGGCGATGTGGGTACTCGTCTGGGTTCACTGTCGCAACGGCTGTCGGCCAGCGTTGGCCGGGTCAAGCTCAACACCTCGCTGAAAACCGAAGTCGTCGCGCCGGGTCAGGTGCCGCAGGTTGACGAAGAAATCGTCGAAACCCCGTGGATGCAGATCGACAACGTGTTCTACGAAGCCCGCGGTCAGGCGTGGGCCTTGTCCCATCTGCTGCGCGCCATCGAAGTCGACTTCGCCGATGTGCTGGCCAAGAAGAACGCCACGGTCAGCGTGCGTCAGATCATTCGTGAACTGGAAGCCTCGCAGGAACCGGTCTGGAGTCCTATGATCCTTAATGGCAGCGGCTTCGGGGTGCTGGCCAACCACTCGCTGGTCATGGCCAACTACATCTCCCGGGCCAACGCCGCAGTGATCGATTTGCGTCAATTGCTCAATCAGGGCTAAGTCATGGTCGATAGCGCCAGAGAGGTCGCGCACCGCGCGGCCTCGGATGCCGAACAGATCGCCTGGGTGGACGAGCAGGACAATCTGCTCGGCGCCCTGGTCCGCTCCGACCTGCGTGAACGCGGGCTGATCGGACGCGGTACTTACATCATGCTGTTCAATTCCGCCGGCGAACTTTGCGTGCATCGACGCACGCTGAGCAAAGCCATTTACCCGGGTTTCTGGGATGTGGCAGCGGGGGGGATGGTGCTATCGACCGAAACCTACGCCGAATCGGCTGCCCGCGAGCTGGAAGAAGAACTGGGCGTGAGCGGTGTAGAACTGACCGCCCATGATCACTTTTTCTTCGAAGACACCGGCAATCGGCTCTGGTGTTCGGCGTTTTCGGCGGTGTGGGACGGTCCATTGATCCTGCAACCGGAGGAAGTGCTGGAAGCACGCTTCATCCCCATCGATCAGGTCCTGCTGGAAATCCAGCAAAAGCCTTATTGCCCGGACTCTCTGGCTGCGTTGAAGCGGTATCTTCGAGCCCGAGGGGCGGACGTCGCAAAAGAGGCATAAATTGGCGCCGATTGGCTCTTAGCAAGTCGGCTTTTTGCCGTTACACTGCGCGACCTTTTCAAGCTGAACCGGTATTGCCTGGCTCAGTAGCGCTGCCCCTGCCTGAGTGGGGCTTCGCGGTCGATGGCACTTGCCCAAGTTGCCGCGACCAGTCTTTGTCCTCCCAAGAGGATTGCCGGTGGCCAAAAAAGCCGCATCCTTCGCCGCCCTTGGTGGCCTGGTATTTTCCACCGACGCAGGTCGTCATTGCCCGGATTGCAGTCAACCGGTGGATGCCTGCATCTGCAAACAGACCGTTATCCCTGCCGGCGACGGCATCGCTCGCGTGCGTCGCGAAAGCAAGGGCCGTGGCGGCAAGACGGTGACCACCATCACCGGCGTGCCGTTGGCCGAAGACGCACTCAAGGACCTGGCGACCACGTTGAAGAAACGTTGCGGGACCGGTGGTGCGTTGAAAGACGGAATCATTGAAATCCAGGGCGATCATGTCGAGCTACTCTTGGCCGAACTGATCAAACACGGTTTCAAAGCGAAGAAATCCGGCGGCTAGCAGCCTCTGTGAAAACCACCCTCGGCTTGATCCAGTCCTGACAGCAGGTCTGGCGTCGTCTACATGGTTTTCACAGAGCCTGTTCTGACCGGTTTCTAAACTCACTGCGGTCAGCGAGGTCTATCCCCTCGTTGACGAACCGTCATTTTCATTCTTTAGACTGCGCCGGCCTGAACCCAGGCGACGCTCTATGACTTCTTTATAGGGGACTTCAATGTCCGTACGACGCACACGCAAAGACGATGGCAGCCAATGGACAGTTGCGGACAGCCGCAGTGTTTACGGGATTCGCCATTGGGGGGCCGGGTACTTCGCGATCAATGACGCCGGTCGCGTCGAAGTTCGTCCGAACGGTCCGACCAGTTCGCCTATCGACCTCTTCGAGCAAGTTGACCAGCTGCGTAAAAGCGGCCTGTCCTTGCCGTTGCTGGTGCGTTTCCCTGACATTCTGCAAGACCGCGTGCGTCAGCTGACCGGCGCGTTCGACGCCAACATCGAACGTCTGGAATACCAGAGCAAGTACACCGCGCTGTACCCGATCAAGGTGAACCAGCAAGAAGCGGTGATCGAGAACATCATTGCCACCCAAGACGTGTCCATTGGTCTTGAAGCCGGCTCCAAGCCTGAGCTGCTGGCCGTGCTGGCCCTGGCGCCGAAGGGCGGCACCATCGTCTGCAACGGCTACAAGGACCGCGAATTCATTCGTCTGGCGCTGATGGGTCAGAAGCTTGGCCACAACGTGTTCATCGTCATCGAGAAAGAATCTGAAGTCGGCCTGGTGATCGAAGAAGCCGCCTCGCTGAAGGTCAAGCCACAGGTTGGTCTGCGCGTGCGTCTGTCGTCCCTGGCGTCGAGCAAGTGGGCCGACACTGGCGGCGAGAAATCCAAGTTCGGCCTGTCGGCGGCGCAACTGCTGTCGGTGGTCGAGCGTTTCCGCGCTGCAGGCCTGGACCAGGGCATTCGCCTGTTGCACTTCCACATGGGCTCGCAGATCGCCAACCTGGCGGACTATCAGCACGGCTTCAAGGAAGCGATTCGTTACTACGGCGAACTGCGCAACCTCGGCCTGCCGGTTGACCACATCGACGTCGGCGGCGGTTTGGGCGTGGACTACGACGGTACGCACTCGCGTAACGCCAGTTCGATCAACTACGACATGGACGATTACGCCGGTGTCGTGGTCGGGATGCTCAAGGAGTTCTGCGACGCGCAGAACCTGCCGCACCCGAACATCTTCTCCGAAAGCGGTCGTTCCCTGACCGCTCACCACGCGATGCTGGTGGTGCAAGTGACCGACGTCGAGAAACACAACGACGACGTGCCGCAGATCGAGAACAAGGAAGAACTGCCGGAAACCGTGCAGTGGCTGGTTGACCTGCTGGGCCCGACCGACATCGAGATGGTCACCGAAACCTACTGGCGCGCCACGCACTACATGAGCGACATCGCGACCCAGTACGCCGATGGCAAGTTGACCCTGGCCGAGAAAGCCCTGGCCGAGCAATGCTACTTCGCGGTGTGCCGTCGCCTGCACAACTCGTTGAAGGCTCGTCAGCGTTCGCACCGTCAGGTGCTCGACGAACTCAACGACAAGCTGGCCGACAAGTACATCTGCAACTTCTCGGTATTCCAGAGCCTGCCGGACACTTGGGCCATCGGCCAGGTCCTGCCGATCCTGCCGCTGCACCGTCTCGACGAAGAGCCGCTGCGCCGTGCCGTGCTGCAAGATCTGACTTGCGACTCCGACGGCAAGATCAAGCAATACGTCGACGAGCAGAGCATTGAAACCAGCCTGCCGGTTCACGGTTTGAACGACGGTGAAGACTACCTGCTGGGTATCTTCCTGGTCGGCGCCTACCAGGAAATTCTCGGCGACATGCACAACCTGTTCGGTGACACCGACTCGGTGAACATCTATCAGAACGCTGACGGCAGCGTGTACCACGCGGGTATCGAAACCCACGACACTATCGAAGACATGCTGCGTTACGTGCACTTGTCGCCGGAAGAGTTGATGACCCACTACCGCGACAAATGCGCCAGTGCCCGCATCACCGCCGCCGAGCGTACCCAGTTCCTCGACGCACTGCGTCTGGGCCTGACCCGTTCGTCTTACCTGTCTTCTTGAGGTAAGGCACCGCTCTCATCAGGTTGTCTGAAAATGTTCCGCACGTAGCGGAAATTTCAGATGACTTGGTGGGATTCCTCTCTGATTTCAAGCGAAATGACTTACATTCTTGGCCATCCAAGTGATGTGGTCTTCTTTTCGCGTAGGTCATTTCCTAAGTTGTACTTCGGCACTCTACTCGGCCAACTCTCTCGGAGAGAATCCCCGACCGCCCCTCCTGTAGAGAATCGCCGATGTTCGATCCAGTCAACGAGCCGTCATTTCGTCTGGATGTAGAGGGTCTGCCCGACCCCTTTGTGGTCTTGGCCTTTACCGGTAGAGAAGCCATCAGCGAGCCTTTTGTGTTCGACGTGGATCTGCTGATCGATGACCCGACACTCGACCTTGCAAGCCTGCTGTACCGTCCGGCCTTTTTGCATGTCGGGCCTGCGGGAAACGGCTTCCATGGACAATTGCATGAGCTCGTCCAGCGTGACCATGACTTGGCTGTCAGGCTCTGTCGCGTACGTCTGGGGCCGAAGCTGGCGTGCCTTTCCCTGCGCTTTAGTCAGCGAGTTTTCAGCGCGCGCTCGGTGCCGCAAATCCTCAGTCAGGTGCTCAAGGAGCACGGTATTGCCGGCAAGAGTCGGCGCTTTGAGCTGAGTGGCGATTACCCGGCCCGTGAATTCTGTACGCAGTACCGGGAATCGGACCTGCAATTTATCCAGCGTCTGTGTGCTCAGGAACGGCTTCACTACCATTTCGAACACGGCGAGCGCGGGCATTGCGTGGTTTTCGGTGATGGTCAGGGGCACTTTCGTTTCGGCGAGCGCGCGGTCTTCCAGGTCGAGAGCGAGCAATCGGCCGTGCGTCAGTTCAAGCTTCTGGGGTGCGCTGAGCAACGAACCGCGCCGATTGCCGAAGGTCGCACGGACCTGACGGCGCTGCGCAGCGGTCAGTTCATGCCGCTGTCCGGTCATCCGATCGCCGACTGGAATCATCTCTGGCTGCTGACCCATGTGGAGCATCAGGGCAGCCAGGATTTAACGGCGTCCTACAGCAACCATATCCGCGCGATTCACTGGCAGGTGCCTTTTGTAGCGCCTCATTGCGCAGTGAAACCCAGGATGCACAGCCTGCAACGGGCCTGGGTGGTCAACATTGATGAGGCATGCCCCGATCCGTCCAGACCGGTTGCCGTGCAATTTGACTGGCTCTATCAGGGCGAGGGCGCGGTGCCCAGCCACAGCTGGCTGCCGGTGGCCGCTGAGCTGGGCGACGCGGCAGTCACGCAGTTGAGTGAGGGGGCCGAGGTGGTGGTGAGCTTTATCGAAGGGGATCCGGATCAGCCGCTGATAACCGGGTTTCTTCACGTCCCTTCGTCTGTTGATGAGGCTGAGGAGGTCGGCCCGCCGCGCACATCCACGGCCGATGATGTCGACGGCTTGCTGGGACTTCTGCGATCGAGCGAACCATTGATGTTGCTATGTCTGCTGCCCGGTGGCGGCAGTTTCAACCACTGCACGCAGGCCCTCTGCACCTGCCGGGCGGCGATGCAGTTTGGCCAGAGCGGTGCGGCATGAACGCCGCGACCCCGCAATGGCTATTGCTGGATGTGCCGGGTGCGCCACAGGCGGGGGCGATGCTGCAACAGCAATTTGCGCATGCCCGGTGGTTCTGGTTGTTCGAAGGCACTGAGTGGCATGCGTTGCGTGAACACGGCCCGGCCCTGATCGACCTTCGGACATGCCCAGCGCTGACCGGGTTGTGTGACAGCGAAGTGCCCCTGTGGCGAGGCTTGCTGATGGCCAGCGAGGTGTCGTCGTCGCGGTTGCTGGAGCATTTGCGCCGCATGCTTACGGTCACTTTCGGTGTGCATCACCGAGCCTTGTTGAGTTACTACAACCCGCAAACGGCCAGTTATTTGTTCGATGCCTGTGATGCGCAGGAGCTGAGTCGCTGGTTGGGCCCGATCAGCCATTTGCGCTGGTTCGGCGGGACGTGGGCCGACCGCGCGATCGGCAGTCAGGGCTGGCAGCAGCTGGTCAATCCGGGGCTTGCCGTCAGCCCTTTAGCGGTTGAAGAAAACCTCAGTCCTCGTCAGCAGGAAAAACTGCAAACCTGCCTGCTGGAGCAACATGCCTGGCACTGGAGTCGATCCACCGGGACTGACTACAACAGGCTGTGGTCTCACGTGCAGCAAGGGCTGGCGCTGGATTTTACCGAGCGCGCGGTACTTGATGACTGGTTATGGCTACGCTTGCAGTACCCCGGCGCGTTGCCTGGGCACGCATTGCCGGGGCTCACCCAGCAGGAGCGTCTCGATAGCCTGCGCAACCTCTGGCAGAACGATCAACCCTGAAAACGAGGTTCAACATCGATGGCGAGCACCACACAGCGGTTGTTCAGCCTGATAATCGGCGGCGTATTGCTGGCCGTGATGACGGCGTGCTCGCCGCTGAAACTGCTCAATGCGCTGACCCCCGACGCAACCTTCGACAAGACCGTGGGCATTGCCTATGGCCCTGACCCGCGGCAAAAACTCGATGTGTATGTGCCTAGTCCCCCCATGAAAAACGCCCCGGTGGTGGTGTTTTTCTACGGCGGCAGCTGGAACAGCGGTTCACGCAGCGATTACGCTTTTGTCGGCGAGGCCTTGGCGTCCCGGGGGATTGTGGCGGTGCTGGCGGACTATCGGTTGTATCCGCAGGTGCGTTATCCGCTGTTCCTTGAAGATGGCGCCCGGGCCGTGGCCTGGACCCATGAACACATTCGTCAATATTCCGGGAACCCACAGCGGTTGTACCTGATGGGCCACAGTTCCGGGGCCTACAACGTCGCGATGCTGGCGCTGGACCCTGGGTTACTGGGGGCGGTGGGTCTGTCGCCGCACAACCTCAGCGGCTGGATCGGCCTGGCCGGGCCTTATGATTTTCTGCCGGTCAAGAATCCGCAGGTGCGCCCGGTGTTTTTCTGGCCGGATTCACCGCCCCGGTCGCAGCCGATCAATCATGTCAGTCGTGGCGCGCCGCCGGCCTTGTTGATCGCTGCAAGCGACGATGAGCTGGTCAACCCGGCCCGCAACACCGGTGGCCTGGCACGCAAACTGCGCGAGGCGGGCGTGCCGGTGCAGGACCTGTATTTCTCGCGCACCAGCCACGCCACGCTGGTGGCGACGCTGTCCCGGCCCCTGCGCGGTTTGGCTCCGGTGCTGGATGTGGTCACGGCCTTCGTCAACGCCACGCCGACTCAGTGAGCTTTGCCTGCGAGCCAGCCGTCGTTTTTGTGCAGATACCAGGCAAACGCGCCAAGGGTCAGGCTGCGCAGCAACATGAACAATAGAAAGGTTATCCACAGTCCATGGTTGCCCAAACCTTGCAGCGCCCAGGCGAACGGCAGCAATAAAACCACCGTCAGCAGCATGCCGTTGCGCATTTCCCGGGCCCGGGTGGCGCCGATAAACAGCCCGTCGAGCAGGTAACTCCAGACCGCGATCAGCGGCAGTGCGGCGAGGTAGGGCAGGTAGATGAACGCCGTGTCGCGCACGCTCTGAATGTTGGTCTGCATCTCGATAAACAGATGCCCGGCGAACAGGAACAGCACGGCAAAACCCAGGCTCGCCAGCAACGACCAACCGCAGGCCACCACCAATGAGCGACGCAGGGCCTCTCGATCGCGAGCACCAATGGCATGCCCACAAAGGGCTTCCACCGCGTGGGCCAGGCCGTCCAGCGCATGGGCGGTCAGCAGCAAACCATTGAGCAGCAGCGCGTTGGCGGCAACGGTGGCATCACCCAGCCGTGCGCCTTGCACGGTAATCAGGAAAAACACCGATTGCAGCGCCAGGCTGCGGATGAAAATGTCGCGGTTGACCGCCAATAGCGGCCGCCAGCTCTGCCACAGCGCCAGCGCTGCCCAGGCGATGTGGCCAGGATAGGCGCGCAGGGCGTTGCGGGTCATCAGCAGGCCGATCAGCGCGCCGGTCCATTCGGCGATCACCGACGCTCGGGCTGCACCGACCACACCCCATTCCAGGCCGAGGACGAACCACAGGTTCAGCGCGATATTCACCAGGTTGGTGCTCAGCAGAATGACCAGCGGCGCCCGGGCGTTCTGAGTGCCGAGGAACCAGCCGACCAGCGCATAACTGGCCAGTGCTGCCGGCAGACCGAACAGGCGCGTGTGGAAAAACTCGCGGGTCAGCTGATCCAGCTCCGCCGACGGCTGCATGAAATGCAGCGCGACCCCGCTCAACGGCACACCCAGTGCTCCCAGGACAATGGCCAGGCCCATGGCCAGCAACAGGCCCTGCAGCAAGATCTGCCGCAATGCCGCGCCGTCCCCACGCCCGGCGGCCTGTGCGGCGAACCCGGTGGTGCCCATGCGCAGAAACCCCATGGCCCAGGCGAGAAAGGTATACAGGCTGGCCCCGACCGCGACGGCGCCCAACTGATGGGCGTGGGGCAAGTGGCCGATGACGGTACTGTCGACCAGTGCCACCAGCGGTACGGAAATGTTCGAGAGAATCATCGGCGCGGCGAGCGCCCAGACTCGACGATGGGTAGGGCGGTCGCGCCAGTCGACGATCAGGTTGGACATGCAGGCTCCTTGGGGGAGCGGGCATTGTAGCGACACATCAGAATCCGCAGCGATTCATTGTGGGTGTTAGTGGATTATCCAGCTCAACAACCACAACCCCAGCAGCAACCAGATAATCCCCATGATGATCGACGCATTCATGAATGCCCGAATCGCCGACCACAACAGCATCAACCCCAAAATCAGCGCAATGATGCTGATGATCGACGTGTCCATGCCCAGCGCACGGGACAACCCTTCGACAAAGTTGCTGCCGGCGTGGCTCAGCAGATTGAACAAACCGCTGAGGCCGTCAACGATGAAACGGATAACCGAACCGAGTGCCTGGCCGAGCCATTCGAAAAAACTTTCTACCTGCATGTCGTGAGCGTCCTTGATGAAAGTGGTGGCGTGGTTGCCGGACTTGAGCCTTGGGCTATCGAGCAGGGTGCCGAGTTCCCTCCAAGCATAGTGGTTTTGCAGCGCTTGCCGCTTGCCTTCATTCCTTATCCCCCCGAAGCTATACGCCTTCAGGAGAGCCCGATGAACCTTGTTGAACTGACCGAACGCCTGCACGCCATCCGTGACCGCAATGACTGGCGGCAATTTCACAGCCCGAAAAACCTGGCCATGGCCGCGAGCGTGGAAATGTCCGAGCTGGTGGAGATTTTCCAGTGGCTGACCGAAGACCAGTCGCGCCAGTTGCCGGCGGACACACTGGCCCATGCCGGGCAGGAAATCGGTGACATCGTGCTCTATCTACTGCTGCTGTGCAGCGAGTTGGGGTTGGACATGAATGAAGTGGTGCGCAGCAAACTCGCGGACAGCGAACGGAGGTTCAGCTGATGAGCGACCGTCATTTCGATCAACTGGCGACCCGCTTCGCCGAAAAAATCTACGGCGGTGCCAAAGGCGCGATCCGTCTGGCGGTGCTTCAGGCCGACCTGGCCGAAACCTTGCCAGACCGGCCGTTACGCGTACTGGATATCGGTGCTGGTCTGGGCCACATGTCGTTGTGGCTGGCCCAGCTTGGTCATGAGGTCACGCTGGCCGAACCCGCCGAGCCGATGCTCGAGGGCGCCCGCCAGCGCTTTACCGATGCCGGGCAAACAGCGACGTTCATTCAGGCGCCGTGGCAGGAACTGCTCGGCCAACTCACCGAGCCCTACGACCTGGTGCTGTGCCACGCCGTGCTGGAATGGCTGGCCGAACCTCACGCGATCCTGCCGGTGCTGCATCAATTGACCAAGCAGGATGGCTGGTTGTCCCTGGCCTTCTACAACCGCGATGCGTTGATCTATCGCAACCTGCTCAAAGGCCACTTCCGCAAGATGCGCAAGAACGACATGGCCGGCGAAAAGCAAAGCCTCACTCCGCAACAGCCCCTTGATCCACGGGAACTGGCGGCGCAACTTGAAGGAATGTGGCAGGTCGAAATCCAGAGCGGGGTGCGGGTTTTTCACGACTACATGCCAGTGGAATTCCAGGCCCGCGTCGAACTGGCGGACTTGTTGGAAATGGAACTGGCCCACCGCCGTCACCCAAGCTTTGCCGGGCTTGGGCGCTACTTGCACTGGATCTGTCGGCCGGTCTGATCGGAGCACGAAATGAACAGTCGTTCGGGCTTGTTGGTGATTTGTCTGGGGTTGTCGGCCTGCCAGGGCAGCAACCCTTATGTGGCGTCATCCAACCCCCTGCCACCCGCGCCGCCTCAGGCGGCCAACACCTTTGACCGCAGCGCCTACCCGGCCCCGCCGCGCGACTACGGGCACTACCGCAGCTGGGCCTGGCTCAACGGGCAGCTTCCGCCGGGCAGCGCCTGGGCGGATTCGGGGCAGGTCGCCGAAGCCGTCAGCAATGCCCTTGATCAACGTGGTTTGCGCCCGCTGCACGATAACCGCCCGGCCGACCTGTTTGTCAGCGCCGACCTGCACCTGGAAACCCGCCTGCGTCAGGTTCGGGACGACTATGGTTACGACGGCGGCGGTTATGGCGGTTACAACCGCTACGGCAGCGGTTACGGCATGTACAACACCGTGCCGATCGTGCGGACTTATCAGGAACAGGTCGTGGTGGTGCGGGTTGATTTGTTTGACGCTCAGAGCGGTCAACCGGTATGGAGTGCCAGCGCTGAAACCAGCAATCGCGGCAGCCAGAGCGAGCGAGCCGACGCGATTCGGGAGGCTGTAGAAAAGGCGATGTCGGCGTATCCTCCCAGTTAGCTTCTGTCGTTAAGAAGCATTGCGCAGGTTCATGTCTTCAACCGGAGAAATATCATGTTCCGCCGTTTCGCTTTACTGGCTGTGGCCGTGCTGCTCAGTGCCTGCGCCGGCAACCAGGTCAATCATGACTTCGATGCCAGCCGCGACTTCGCTGCCTATCGCAGCTGGAGCTGGAAAGAACCCGCCCTGCAATATCGCCCCGATGACCCACGGATCAAGAGCGACCTGACTGAACAACGCATCCGCCAATCGGTGACCGATCAGTTGGATCAGCGTGGCCTGCGTCCGGCAGCGGATGGCAAAAAGGGCGATTTGAGCGTGCAGACCTATCTGATCGTCGAGCAGCGCCAGCAACAAGTCACCACCAACTACGGCGGCACTTGGGGTAATCCATGGAACGGCTACTGGGGCGGGCCGATGTACAACGAAACTCGTAACGTCAGCTACAAAGTGGCGATCATCCAGATCGACCTGCTTGATGGCAAGGACGGCAAACTGGTGTGGCGCGGCAGTGACGAGCAGATACTTAGCCGCACACCGAACCCGTCGGATCGCAGCACGGCGATACGTGAAACGGTGGGGCGAATTCTCGCCAACTACCCACCCAAATAAACAGCTGGACGATCTATTGCTTGTGATCTGCGAGCAGCCCGGGAAAGTGCCAACTACACTGCTGTTCACCCATGGAGGTAGCCCTCGGTTGTGCACCGGCAAAGGAGTGCGCGATGTCTCCCCGTTTGCAGTTTCGCAGCCCGTCCCGGCAACGGGGGGCGATCGGTTTGATGGCGGCGCTGACATTGGGCATGGCCCTGATGTTCTTGCTGGTCGTGGTCGACAGCGGTCGTTTGTACCTGGAAAAACGTGACCTGCAGCGCGTAGCGGACATGGCCGCACTTGAAGCCTCTACCCGAAGTGGTGATTGCGCCGCTGGCAACACCGCTACCGTCTATGCCACCGCCAGCGCAAACCGTAACGGCTTTACCCTTCCTGACCCCAATCGCAATCTGTTGGTCGCTTGCGGTGCCTTGACCCTGGATGCCAATAACCTTCGGGTGTTTGGCGCCGACCCGAGCAAGAGCGAAGCCATTCGGGTGATCGCCAGCCATTCGGTCCAGCAGAGTTTCGCCGGCGGTGTCGGCGCCCTGTTCGGCGGCGCGCCACGCGCGGCAACCATCAACCTGACGGCCAGCGCTGTCGCCGCATTACCGCCACCGCGGGCTTCGCTGACCCTGCGCAGCACGACGCTGAGCGTCGACACCAGCAAATCGACCACGCTCAATGCGTTATTCGGTGGTTTGCTCGGAGGTAACCTGAATATCAACGCGGCGGGCTGGAACGGACTGGTGAACACCAACGTCAGCCTGCTCGGTTACCTTGACCGATTGAAGGTCGACCTTAACCTCAGCGCTGCCGGGTATGACCAGGTATTGGGCAATACGATTGCCGTCAGCCAGCTGATCCAGACTGCCGTCAATGTGCTGGACCCTGGCGGCACACTCGGCGCGACCGCAACCATTGCGAGTCTTCAAGCGCTGAAAGTCGCGGCAGGCGCAACCACCGTCGTACTCGGCAACGTGCTGCACGTCGAGGCTGGCAGCACCATGACGGCGCTGGGGACAAACCTGAAAGTGTTCGACCTGATCGAAGCCGTCGTGCAACTGGCCAACAAGAAAAACGGCCTGGTGGCGACCCTGCCGATCAACCTCGCGGGGCTGGCGCAAATCACCGCTCGGGTGCAGATACTGGAGCCGCCACAGCTCTCGGCTATAGGCAATCCGAAAAAAGCCGCGCTGGATCCGTTGGGCCCCAACCGCATCTATGTGAGAACTGCCCAGATCAGGACATTGCTGTCGATCGACTTGCCGGCGCTCGAACCCATCGTGGCGCTGGTCAATGCGGTGGCCGATCTGGCAGGCCCCCTGACCAACACACTCAACGCCTTGCTCAATCTCAACCTGGTGGGGGTTCTCAATTCACTGACCTGTGCCTTGCTCGTGCCCTGCCAGACTCCCGACATCATCGTGCTGCCGCCACCGATACGTCTCGACGTGGCGCTGGACGTTGCCAGCGCCAACAGCTATGTCACTGCCTACAGTTGCGTCAGTACCACCAACAAAACCCTGACCACCAACACCAGCACTTCGCTGGTAAAACTGAAGATCGGCAAGATCGATCCAGCCACCGCTTTCGGCAGCAACACCACGCCACCGGCGGTAGTGGTGCAGCCGTTGAAGGTGATCGATATCGGGGTGAAAACCTGTCTGAGGCTTCTGTTCCTGCCCATCTCCTGCAACCCAAGGGTTCCAGGCGTCGGCGGCGGTATCGACATCATGGCCGACACCACCGTGGCACAGAGCGCCAACATGCCGCACGTCTATTCCGCACCGCCGGCCACCAGCCTGCCGGAGATCAACCAGCCACCGTTCTACTATTCCTGGTCCACCAGCAACATCGTCAGCAGCCTTACCGACACGCTGACCAATATCAAGGTCAACATGTACGGCCCGACGGGCAGTCTGGTCGGTGGTCTGGGGGCGATCCTCAGCACTGTCACCACATTGCTGGTCAACGCGATCAATAGCGTGCTCAGCCCGTTACTCGACACCTTGATCAACACACTGCTGCTCAGTCTGGGAATCGATCTGAACAAGGTCGATGTCGGCGCCAACCTCAGTTGTCACTCAGGACGAGCGACGCTGGCAATCTGATCGTCGGCGGCAATCGGCAGTTCGATACAAAACCGTGCGCCCTCGACCGAGTTTCTAACGCTCAGTTTTCCGCCCATGTTCTCGACGATGCCGTAACTCACCGACAACCCGAGCCCCGTGCCGACACCCACGGGTTTGGTGGTGAAGAACGGCTCGAAGATCCGCTCCAGTAACCTCGGATCGATACCGCCGCCGTTGTCCTCGACCCACAGCCGCACCGAATACGCATCACGTTCGGCGTACACCGAGATCCACGGTTTGAACTCGCGGTCGGCCTCGCGTTTGCCGAGCAACGCATCCCGAGCGTTGACCATCAGATTGATCAACACCTGTTCGAGTTGATCGACGTAACCGCGCACTTGCACGTCAAACCCGGTCTCGTTGACCCGCAGATCGACCCCTTTGCCGCGCATCCCTTCGGCCAGCAGCGACAGCGTGCCTTCGATGGCTTGCGCCGGATTAAACGGATGTTGCTCGATCTCCGAGCGGCGGCCAAACACCCGCATGTGATCCACCACCCGTGCGGCGCGCTGGACCTGTGCATCGATGCGGTTGAGCTTGTCGGTCAGGTAGTCGATCTGCGCATCGCCGTTGCTCAGACGCTTGAGCACATTGACGATGGCCATGCGCATCACATTCAACGGCTGATTGATTTCATGGGCCAGCCCTGTGGCCATTTCACCGAGGGTGGCCATTTTTGCACTTTGGGTGAGCTGCTGCTGGGCGCGGCGGACCTCGGTGTTGTCGCGCCCCACGGCCTGAATCTCCAGCAAATGGCCGTGCTCATCGAACACCCCGCGATCCGACCACACCCACCAGGCATGTTCCCGTCCCGGCAGTTGCAGGTTGATTTCCGCAGTGCTGACCGGGAACTCCGGGCTGAGTCGGCTGAGCCGCTGGAGAAACGCTTCGCGCTGTTCCAGCGACATCCAGCTGCCCAGATTCACCCCGGGCAGTTGCTCGGGCTGGCACTCCAGGTATGTCGCCAGCGGGCGGTTGCCGAAGGTCAGGGTCAGGTCCAGGCGGTAGCGGCAGATCATTGCCGGAGAGTCTTCCACCAGGATCCGGTAACGTTCTTCACTCTGTTTCACCTGTTCGGCGGCCAGGGTTGCTTCGGTGACGTCCAGCCACAGGCCGACGGCCTCCACCGGCAAACCAAGGTCGTCGCGCAGTAGCTTGGCTTCATCGAGTAGCCAGTGGTAATCGCCGCGACTGTCGCGCAGCCGATAACGGGCGCGCACCGAACCTTCACGCAGCAAATGTCGGGTACGTTCGAAATACCGATCGCGGTCCTCTGGGTGCACCCTTTCAACCAAGGTCCCCGTTGCGCAATCAGCCAGTGTCCAGCCGAGCAGCGGCAGTAGGCTGGCACTGAAAAACGTCGGTTGCAGCGCACCTTCGACATAGCGCTGCACGTAGATCACCGCCGGCGAGCTGGCGATCAGATTGTCCAGACGGGCATGGGCCGCCGCGGCGTTTTGCTCCTGGTTTTTGATGTCGCTGATGTCGAGCATGAAGCCCACAAACCGCCGGCTCTTACCGATGCCCAGCACCTGGCCCTGCAGGCGATACCAGTTCGGTGTTTGTGCCAAACGCACGCACAGCAGCAGCGGGGCGCCGTCGTCTTGCAAGGCTTGCAGACGACTGCTCAGCTCTTCCCGGTCGGCGGGGTGCACCCGATCAAGCCAGTCGTGCAGCGGCAAGCGATCGATCGCAAGGTTCAGGTTACTGGCCAGCGACGGCGCCAATTGCACCTCGCGACTGTCGCTGAACACCTCCCACCATCCGGTGCCGAGCAAGGCTTGTAGCGACTCCAGCCGTTCCAGTTGCAGATGGTGCCGGTGCTCGCGCAAGCGCTCAAGCAACGGGCCTGCCAGCGCGGCGGTCAGTTGTAACCAGTCGCGATCATTCAGCTCGGGTGCCTGTTGCTGCACCGGATAAACGCCACACAGCAACCAGGCGGCCACTCCCTGAGCATCGTGATAGGGCACCGCGAACCCTTCGGCATTACCGAAGGTGCCTTGCAAACGGGGATGTTCAGCGGGCGTCAGGCGTTGCGGCGCAGAGCCGCTCAGGCTGTCGAGCCCCGTGCCCAGGCGCTGAGCGTTTTGCCACAGCTGGGGCGCATCGAAGGCCGCGTAATGCTGGTGTATCTGCCAGCCTTCTTCCTGTTCATCGAGCAACGCCACCGCAATGCATGGCATGTGGAAACGCTGGGCCAGGCCTTGCAGCTGTTCCACCAACACCTCGGGCAGGCGCGTCAGGTTGCACCGGCGCAACTGTTCGCCGATCTGCGCTGCGAGTGATTGGCATTGCTCGCGGCTGCGTGATTGTCGACGTTCGAGCAGCAAGTCGCCGATGTCCAGCAACTGCAACAGCCAGGCATCGGCCAACGGCTGGACCCAACCACGCAGGTGCAGGGGTTGTCCGTTGAGGCTGTAAAAGTCCAGGTCCAGAGAGTGTCCCTGCCAGTCGACGGGCGAGCCTTCAACGGTGAGGCCGCTGTGGGGCATGAGGAAATCGAGCAGGTTCGGTGCTTGCGCCGCGGGCGTCTGCTGGGCCAGCGCATGCCGCAGCGGGCCGGTCAGGTGAATCACTCGACCTTCGGCATCGAGATGCATCTGCAAACCGACACTTTGCACGCTCAGGGTGTCTGGCGTGTCCACGGGCGGAGGCGGATGGCGGTTGAGCAGGCGCCCGAAGAGTTTGTCTGCGGAACTCAAAATTGCAGGCTCGAACTGGCGGTGAGGTTTGCCGGCAGATTGGGCACTTGGCCAATTCCCGGCACGGTCAGAAACGGGATGACTTGCTGCAGTTTGCTGGTGGGGTAGTTGATGCTGACCTTCAACACCCCGCCCACGTAGGTGGCGCTGGCGTCGGTGGCGACATTGAAATTCAGTACGGCAGGAATCCAGGCCAACTGTCGGCTCAGTTCTGTCGTGGCAACGGTTTTTACCGCGGTGTCGTATCCGGGAGTGCTCGGATCCAGCGCCACGCTTCGGCGCACCGCTTCGGCAGTCGACTGGGTGAACGACTGCATCAGCAACAGCGGCAAGCTGTAAGTGACAATTCCATAAAACACCGCGAAAAAGATGAGAAACACCAACGCGAATTCAATCGCTACAGCGCCTTTTTGCTTACGGGGGAGGCCTATTTTCATGACTGCGTCTACCCTGATATTCACGACGTGATATCAGCATAGAATCATTCAGCCAAAACGGACGTTTTTTACCGGATGCAGAGCTTTGTACTACTGATCTGGCTGACGCTATGCGCAGCACAGGATGCTCGAGAACGGCACATCGCCAATGGCCTGACCCTGGGTGCAGCGGGGTTGGCGCTGGCGTATCTCCTGTGGACGGGCACTACCTGGCTGGGGGCCGAGGCGGTGCAGGGCGGCTGGGCTTTTTTGCTGGCGTTGGCTTTTACCTTGCCCGGTTATGCGCTGAAACGCTTGGGCGCAGGCGATGTGAAACTGATGACCGGCCTGGGGCTGGCGACGGATGGCATGCACCTGCTCGGCGTGTTCATCGGTGCCGGATTGGCCAGTGTACTGTGGCTGCTGTTGGCGCCAAGAGTCTGGCTTCATATCGGTCAAGGGCTTAGAAATCATCTTCGATATCTGGGGCCTGGAATGTCAAAGAAACAGCCCTTTGCACCCTTCGTACTGGTGGGCCTGTTGCTCACACTCGCCTGGTTTCACTAGTCATCCGTTCTATGTACAGAGTCGGAAAGTACGTCTACTTTCAATTCAGTAGTTGTACAGCCAGTGGCTGTCACTAGGGGGCGTTCTCAATTAGTTTCCCCACCGCGCCGGGGAAACTAATTGAGAACGCCCCCTAGAGGAACGGTCAACTTTGACCTCGCAGGGAATCGCACGTGAACAAGCTTTCTTCGGCAGTAAAAATCCTTGTGGTCGACGACCAGCCGCTGATTGTCGCAGAGCTCTGTGAGGTTCTTGAAGACAACGGTTACCGTTGCGTTGGGTGCGAAACCGGCAGGCAGGCAATCGAGCGTTTCAATGAAGACGAAGCGATTAGCCTGGTGCTTTGCGATTTGCAGATGCCCGGTCTGGATGGAATTCAACTGGTTCAGGAGCTGCAACGGTTATCCGGCAAGCACCGTGTATTTGAAGCGATCATGCTCACTGGGCGTGCGGACAAGCAGGATGTGATCAAGGCTTTGCGGGCCGGGTTTGCCGATTACTACCAGAAGCCGATTAATTTGGTTGAGTTGCTCGAAGGGATTGCGCGTCAGACAGTGGTTTTGCAAGAACGGCAGAAGAGTGTGCAACTGGGGCATCTGGATCAGAAGCTGCAGTATCTTGCCGAGTCGATCGATGGTCTGTATCAGGACCTGGATAAGGTTCGGCGTGGGCCATCGTTGTCAGTGTCCACTGATGAGGATGTCAGTGCTGTGGATCGGGTTGAGATTCCGGCGATTTTCAGTCAGCTGTCCCCAAGGCAGTTGGAGGTGGCGCGGTTGGTGGGGAAGGGGCAGACGAATTATCAGATTGCCTGTGAGTTGGGGATTACCGAGAACACGGTGAAGCTTTATGTGTCGCAGGTGTTGCGGTTGACGCATATGCATAATCGGACGCAGTTGGCGCTGGCCTTGTTACCCAGTCATTCTGGATTGCGTCAGGGGGTGACTGCGCATTAGGTTTTTGTTGGTGTGCCTATCCATTCCTGCGGTAACGGCCGCTTAGGATTTTGCCCTTCCGGCGACTCACTTTTTTTACAAGCGCCCGGAATGCCTAATGCCACTCAGTTAAGCCGTAACGCGATCTGTAGCAGCTGCCGAGCCCGCGAGGCTGCGTTCGGCTGCGTAGCAGTCGTAAAATCAGTCATTTGGTGCGTCAGGCATACCGCGTCAGCCGGACTCAC
>NZ_JALBYU010000011.1 GCF_029963765.1 Pseudomonas sp. UYIF39 | reverse complement strand
CCGAAACCCCTATCTGCGTATGCAGGTAGGGGTTTTGTTTTGTTCGCAGGAAAGTGGCTTTCAGTTGCAGCACAAATTTGCACAGTTATTTTCGACCCATGACACTAGAATAGGTCCAACTTTTTCGGAGCCAGAGCCTTTATGCCAGATCCGGTTGACGCCCCAGGGCTGTCAGAATTACCGCTGGACGACTTGGTAGCGTGTCATGAGTGCGACTTGCTGATGCGTAAGCCCGAACTCGCCCATGGCGAGAAAGCCCTCTGTCCGCGCTGCGGCTACGAGCTCTACGCCCATCGGCATAACGTCGTACAGCGTAGTCTCGCCCTGGTTATCGCCGCTCTGTTGTTGTACATCCCGGCGAACTTTTTACCCATCATGCAGCTCCATCTACTCGGGCAGTCGTCGGATGACACTGTCTGGACTGGCGTTGTTGGCCTGTTCGATACCGGAATGCAGGGCGTTGCAGTCGTGGTGTTTCTCTGCAGTATGGGAATCCCGCTGCTCAAGTTGCTTTGCCAACTGGTTGTGCTGCTGAGTATCCGTTTTGATATCGGACGTAGTTACGGCCTGTTGCTCTACCGCATCTATCACCATTTACGCGATTGGGGAATGCTCGAGGTCTACCTCATGGGCGTACTGGTGGCGATCGTCAAACTGGCAGATATGGCAGCAATTACCGTCGGACTTGGCCTGGCGTGCTTTATCGGTTTGTTGTTGGTTCAGGTCTGGTTGGAGGTTGTGATGTCGCCTCATCAGATCTGGCAGGCTTTATCAGGAGAGGATGCCCATGCGGGCGATTGATGCAGGCATTCTGATTTGCGCCGAATGCCATGAATTGAACAAACAGGAAGCCGACACCGACGAGCAGTTCTGCACCCGTTGCGGTGCGCTGGTTCACGTCCGTCGTCCGAACAGTGTGATGCGTACTTGGGCGTTGCTGGTTACCGCCGCGGTTCTCTACATCCCGGCCAACGTGTTGCCGATCATGACCGTCAGTTCACTGGGGCAGGGCGATCCCAGCACCATCATGTCCGGTGTGATCCAGCTGGTTCAGCACGGCATGATCCCCATCGCCGCCGTGGTTTTTATCGCCAGTATTCTGGTACCAACGTTCAAATTGGTGGGCATCGCACTGCTGCTGTTTTCCGTGCAGCGCCGCCAGCCACTGTCGGCTCGCCAACGTATTTGGATGTACCGCTTTATTGAGTTCATCGGCCGTTGGTCGATGCTCGATATTTTTGTGATCGCCATCCTGGTGGCGGTTGTGAATTTCGGACGGCTTGCCAGCGTCGAAGCCAATCTTGGCGCCATCGCTTTCGCCAGTGTGGTGATTCTGACAATGCTTGCCGCAGTAACTTTCGATCCCCGACTGATTTGGGATAACACGGAGTCGGACGACGACCATGACTGATTTGCCTACAGCAAAAACCCGACCCGCCTCGAACTGGTCAGCTATTTGGGTGTTGCCCCTGATTGCCCTGATCATCGGCGGCTGGCTCGGCTGGCGTGCCTACAACGAGACCGGCATCGAGATTCAGGTGCGTTTCGAAAGTGGTGAAGGCATTCAGGCCAACAAGACCGAAGTCGTCTACAAAGGCATGTCGGTGGGTAAGGTCAAGGCCCTCAAACTTGATGACGAAGGCAACTCCAAAGGCGTGATCGCCACCGTCGAAATGAACAAGGACGTGGAGCCATACCTGCGGACCAGTACCCGTTTCTGGCTGGTCAAGCCGAGCGTGACCCTGGCCGGTATCACTGGCCTGGAGACGCTGGTTTCGGGTAACTACGTGGCGATAAGCCCAGGCGAGGGTGAGCTGGCTCGCAAGTTCAAAGCCCTGGCCGAAGAGCCTCCGCTGTCGGACGCCAAGCCCGGTCTACACCTGACCATCAAGGCTGATCGTCTCGGTTCACTCAATCGCGGTAGCCCGGTGTTCTATAAGCAGATCAGGGTCGGCCAGATCAAAAGTTACCTGCTGTCCGAAGACCAAAGCACCGTCGAACTCAAAGTTTTCATCGAGCCCACCTACGCCAAGCTCGTGCGCAAACACACGCGTTTCTGGAACGCCAGCGGCATCAGCATCGACGCCAACCTGTCGGGTGTGAAAGTGCGCAGCGAATCCCTGGCCAGCATCGTCGCCGGCGGTATCGCGTTTGCCACGCCGGAGAACCGCAAGGACAGCCCGCCCACCGACCCGAGCCTGCCGTTCCGTCTCTACGAAGATTTCGATGCCGCCGCCGCCGGTATTCGGGTCAAGGTCAAACTCAGCGACTTCGAAGGAATGCAGGCGGGCCGCACACCGGTTATGTACAAAGGCATCCAGGTCGGCAATCTGAAAGCGCTCAAGATCGATCCAGATCTATCCAGTGCCACCGCCGAATTGACCCTCGATCCTCTGGCCGAAGATTACCTGGTCGAAGGCACCCAGTTCTGGGTGGTCAAGCCGTCGATCTCGCTTGCCGGTATCACCGGTCTCGAAGCGTTGGTCAAAGGCAATTACATCGCCGTGCGTCCAGGAGACAAAGGCGCCGCACCGCAGCGCGAGTTTGTGGCGCGGCCGAAGGCACCGCCGCTCGACTTGCGTGCACCGGGATTGCACCTGGTGCTGTTCACCGAAAACCTCGGTTCGCTGGAGGTTGGCAGCCCGATTCTGTACAAGCAGGTCAAGGTCGGTTCGGTCCAGAGCTATCAGTTCTCACGCACTAAAAAGCAGTTGGTGATTGGTGTTCACATCGAGAAGGAATACGAAGGGCTGGTCAACGCCTCGACACGGTTCTGGAATGCCAGCGGCATCACGCTGACGGGTGGACTGACCGGTGGAATCCAGGTCAAAAGTGAGTCGCTACAAAGCCTGATGGCCGGTGGCATTGCCTTCGAAACACCGGAAGCCAAGGCGCCGTTGCAGAAGCGGATTCCACGTTTCCGTTTATTCGCCAGTCATGATGAGGCGACGCAAAAAGGCGCCTTGGTAACGATCAGGGTTGATCGTGCCGATGGCTTGCGCAGCGGCACGCCGATTCGATTCAAAGGTCTGGATGTCGGCAAGATTGAAGACGTCGACCTCAGCGATGATCTGCAATCAGTGCTGCTGACTGCACGAATCACAGAAGTGCCGGAGCGTATAGCTCGGGTGGGTAGTCAGTTCTGGGTCGTCAAACCTGAACTGGGTCTGATCAAGACGTCCAACCTCGAAACGCTGGTCACTGGCCAATACATCGAAGTGCAACCGGCCGCGAAAAAACTCGGCCCGCAGAAGAACTTCGTGGCCCTGGCCAATCCGCCGGAAACCGCTAAACAAGAAGCCGGTTTGAGTCTGGTGTTGAGCGCTGCCCGCCGTGGTTCGCTGAAAACAGGTGTGCCGGTCACCTATCGCGAAATCACCGTGGGCAAGGTGACAGGCTATGAGCTCGGCCAGACGGCGGACCGTGTGTTGGTGCACATCCTGATCGAGCCGAAGTACGCGCCGTTGGTGCGCAGCGGCACGCGTTTCTGGAACTCCAGTGGTTTTGGCTTTGATTACGGCTTGTTCAAAGGGGCGACGATGCGAACCGAGTCGCTGGAGACGCTGATTCAGGGCGGGATCGCTTTCGCCACGCCGGACGGCGAGCGCATGGGCAGTCCGGCGCGAGCTGAGCAAACGTTCCCGCTGTTCGATAAGTTCGAAGATGAATGGCTGACTTGGGCGCCGAAGATTTCAATCGGCAAGTAAACCCAAAACACAGCCATAAAAAAGGCCGCGATCCATTGGATCGCGGCCTTTTTTATGGCTGTCGATTAACGCAAATCAGACGGCATCCAGCTCCGGTTCATCTGCTTCAACGGGAGCGGCAGCTTTCACCTCATCGTGACGACGGATGTACTTCCAGTCCGCCTCGTCGATGTAGATCCCGTTCGGCCCGCTGCCACCTTCCAGGTCAATGGCGACACTGGCGCAGACCTGCGGCTTCACACTCGCCAGGATCGGTACGAAGCCCAGTTGCAGGCTGGTTTCCAGCAGCGCTGCCTGGTTCTTCTCGTCAATGTCCGCTGCCTCGTCGAGGTAGTACGGCAGGCGCACGCGACCGGCCTGGTCGCGGTCCATCAAGTGCAGCAACAAGTACATGTTGGTCAGCGCCTTGATGGTCATCGTGGTGCCGTTGGATGCCGCTCCGTCGATGTCGGTGTGGATCACCGGCTGGCCGTTGACCTTGGTGATCTCGAACGCCAGCTCGAACAAGTCCTTGAGGCCGAGCTGGTTGTGGTTGGCCGCTACCAGCCGCGCCAGGTATTCCTTGGCTTCTTCGTTCTTGTTGTCCTGATCGGCGCTTTGGCTCAGGTCGAAGACCGAAAGGGTTTCGCCTTCTTCATACTGGCCGGCGCTGTGGATGATCTGGTCGATGTGCTTGAGCGCTTCCTTGTTCGGTGCCAGCACGATGCGGAAGCTTTGCAGGTTGGAGACCTGGCGTTTGTTGATCTCGCGGTTGAACAGTGCCAGTTGATGCTCAAGGCTGTCGTAGTCGCTGCGGATGTTGCGCAGGGTCCGGGCGATGTCGGTAACGGCCGCACGACGCGCCTTGCCAAGGGTCAGGGCTTCGTCGGTGCGGTGCGCATAGGCGTTGATCAGCAATTGCAGGCGACGCTCCATATCGTCTTCGCTGTCGAACTTGGCCACGCCTTTGAGGCGGACCTGAGCGTACAGCGCCTCGATCTGACCATCGCTGCGCTGCAAACCCTGCCAACTGTCCTGATAGTCATTGAGCAGCGGTAGCAGGTTGTCCATGGAGTCGTCGATCGGGTCCATGAACGGCGTACCGAACGGCAGATCTGCCGGCAACAACTGACGGCGGCGCAGGGCGTCGTCGAGGGTGCGTTGCTTGGCTTCCATGTCGCCGATCTGCCGCCCGACCAGTTGCAGCTTGGCCGACAGTTGCTGGACGCGTTCGGTGAAGGCGTCGCTGGAACGCTTCAACTCTTCCTGGGCGGCTTCCATCTGCGCCAGTTGCTCAAGCTTGTCGTCTTCCTCGGCGCTCAGCGTTTGCGCGCGGCGGAAATCTTCCAGGGCTTTTTGCGCGTCCAGCACTTGCTGGTACAGCGCTTCGGTCTGGGTCTTGCTCGCCGCGCGGTCAGCGACCACGGACGCTTGGGTTTTCAGTTGCTTGAGTTCTTTTTCCAGGCGCTCTTTCTGATCACGCAACGCGGCGCGGTCGGCCAGGGCTTGCAAGGCTGGCGGCTCGATGTGCGAGATGTCGATGGACAGCCCCGGCACTTCAAAACGCTCGCCTTTGAAGCCGTCGAGAATCAGCTCCAGGGATTTGACCCACTGACCGTCCTCGTCCAGCGTAATCCCGTGCTCACCGAGCGGCAGGCTGAACAACGCGCTGTTGAACAGACGCATCAGGCGCTCGACATCCTGTTGCGAAAACTCTTCACGCAGACGGGCGTAGCTGTTGTTGTCGGCGTGATCGAGTTGCTGTTTGACCGACTTCAGGCGTTTTTCCAGATCCCGCAGACGCTCTTCCAAATCTTCGGCACTGAACTGCCGCGACTGCGCCAATGCACCGGCCAGTTCATCGTGGGCGTCCTTGGCCGCGAGCAGTTGCTGCTCAAGCACTTTGACGTCATCGACCAGTGCGAAGCGATGCTTGAGCACTGACAGCTCGCCGAGCCAGCGCTGGATCCCGGTGATTTCCCGCTCCAGGCGCATCAGCTCTTGAGTGCCGCCACGCTGATCGTTTTGCAGGGCGTCCTGCTCGCCGCGGTAATGTTCGGCCTGAATGGTCAGCTCTTCCTTGCGCGCACTGGCGTAGTCCGACCAAGTACCGAGCAACGAATCGAGCAGCGGCGAGATGCGGTGCAACTTGCCGCGCAGGATATTGCGCTGGGTAACGCCGGAGGCCAACGCTTCAACGAGCGGGCCGGCGGTGACCAGCGAGTTGTAGTCCTGCTCCATGCGTCGTACATCGCGGAACGCTTCTTCGCACGCGGCGATGTAGTCGACACTGCCGGAGCGCAGGCTGTGTTCGAACGCATCGAGGAACAGCTGCTTGAGCTTGGCCGCGGTGATTTCTCGCATGTGCAGCAAGTTGATGAACAACGCGCGGAAGGTCTTCAGGCTCTGCTCGCTGGTGGAGCGCAGCGGGATCAGCGTCAGGTCCAGCGGGATCGACGTGTGGCCACCGACCAGCAAACGCCGCAGTTCATCCGGCTTGAGTTCGTAGGCTTTCAGGCCTTCGCGCTCAAGGTTGGTGAACAATTCTTTCTGGCGCAGGCAGGTGTCGTTTTTCTGGTAATGGGCCAGATCCAGTTTGCCGGCGTAGGCAAAGAACTGGTGACCGAAACCACCGCCCGGGCCGCGACCGACCACGCCAATGACGTGAGGACCGTGCGGCAGCGAGACTTCGACCAGGATGTAGCTGGTGTCCGAGGCGAAGTAGAAACGCCGGGATTGTTCCAGACTGTACTTGCCGAAACTCATGTCCGACATGCGCGCCAGGATCGGGAACTGCAACGCGTTGATCGACGCGGATTTACCGAGGTTGTTCGCCCCGTAAACCGACAACGGTTCCTCCAGTGGGAACAGGCCGAGGCTGTAACCGGCGGTGTTCAAAAGGGCAAAGCGGCGAATGCCGTAGCGCTCCTTGCTCATGCGTCGGTCTCCTGTTCTTCGGCAATGGCGCGGGCCATGGCGTCTTCTTCGCTTTCTTCTTCGAAGTCACTGAGGTCCAGCGGATCATCGGTTTCCAGCAGCTTTTCGTCGCTGTCGTCATCGATCAACACCGGCACCGGCAATGGCAAGACGCTGTGCAGGCTGGCCGCCAGGTCGCGATCCTGCTGGACCGACAGGCAGACATCGAGAAAACGGTGCATCGGCGGCAGGAAACGGTAGATGCCGTTTTCTTCACCGGCAAAACCGAGCTGAGTCATGCGGCGCATGATTTTTTCTTCGAGTTCTTCGACGGTCTGCACTTCGGCCTGGATAAACAGGTCGCGGTACTTTTCCAGCAATGACGGCAATTCATCGCGGCCGAGGCTGCCACCGTCGAGCACGGCGACCGGGTCGCGGCCCTGATCGGCCAGATGCTCGACGAGGATGAAAGTGAACAGCGCCAGACGCTGAGCCGTCTTATTCACCGCCGCTGCAGCGAGGTCCGGCACGAAATAGTAGAAACCACGGGTGTCGCAGACCAATTCAAAACCCAACGCCTTGAACAGCGTGCGGTACTGGTCCTGGAAGTTCGACAGTTGTGCGTACAGCTCCGGGTCGCGGCGGCTGACGTGGTAGCCCTTGAACAGCTCGCGAAAGATCGGCGCCAGCTGGGACAGTTCGTTTAGATCAAGATGCATTTGGAATGCTCGCAGAATCCTCGGCGGCGGTGTCGGCGGCCGAGAGCAGGGCGAAGGAGCGCAGGCTGACCTGGTGCTCATGAGTGTGGTAATCGCGGCGTTCGAGACGCTCGCGTTTGAAGCGTTTTTCCCGCGACAGGCGCGAGAACCAATACAGCAATTCGTCGGTGGCGCCGTCCGGTTCCTGCTCCAGCAGCCAGGTCATCAGGTCCGGCATCGGCAGGGCGTCTTCGCAGCGTTCGAGCATTTCCCGAACCGTGCGCGGAGCGCGCGGGGCTTCGCCTTTCTGAGTCTTGTGAGCCTTGGGGAAACGCGCCGGTTTCGGCTCGAAGCGGGCCAGGGCGTACACATAGGCTTCGACTTGGCTGGCACTGCCGAGGAAGGTGCTTTGCGGACGGGTGAACATCGGCATAGCCGCTTGCGGCACCGCATCGATGCCTTTGCGACGGATGGCCGACAAGGCCAGCGCCGCGCCACGGGTCACGGCGTTGTGCCGGCGGGCTTCTTCACGCAGCGGCAGCAACAGTTCGCGGGCATGACGCAAGGTCAACTGAGCGCTGGTCTGCATTTCGAGGATGCGTGCGTGGGTGCGCAGCAGCATGTCGTCGTCGACCAGATGGCCGAGGCGCTGCTGTTCGGTGAGCATCTTCAGCAGCACGTTCTCGACCTTGCGCACGCCTTGTTCGAAGGCGCCGTCGGCGTTCACCAATTGAATCATCGGCTCGACGTATTCGTCCCAGGTCGCCAATACTTCCGCATAACGCTGACGCAGGGGAATCTGCCGGTCGCTGGTCTTGGCGCGCTCGGCGACAGCCACCAGGGCTTGTTCGTCGTTAGCGAGTTTCTTCAATACATCCCGTACGCGCATGTCGAGCAAGCGCAACTGACGCGCCAGGTCGTGCCCGTCGCGGATGTCGAAGGCGTCCTGGATATAACCGGCCAGGCGTTCGAGGTGGCGCAAATAGGCTTCGATCTCCAGGCACAGGCCCAGCCGGTGCTCACGGCGCAGGTAGGCGAGGAAGTCGTGGATCTGCGCATTGAGTTCGAAACGGTTCGGGCTTTTTGCCACGGGAACCAGAATGTCGAGGCGGATCCACACGTCCAGCAGGCTGGTGATGTCCTGCGGCGTACTGTCCAGTTGCTGGGCGGCCAACTGTGAGCGCAGTTCGTTGAGGCTCAAGGTGCCTTGGTCGAAGTGCTCGCACAGTGGCTCCAGAAGTGCCCAGTGTTCAGCGAGGGCGCGCAAGACGCGCTTGGGTTCGATCATCGGAATGGCCGGCTGGTTGGCGATTAAAAGTCGCGATTGTACTGCATCACACCCGTTGCGATTCACTCTCGGGACGGACAGTTGGCTTTCTATCGATCAAGCGTGGGCGATCTTGAGCGAAGGGCGGTAGAATCACCGCACTTTAGTTATCCACAAGTGGCCGACCTTTGCTTATCGAGTCCCGTCGCCGCGCTTATTTGACCGCCATGCAGGTGGTCAACTGGCTGCCGCGCACCGAATTGCCCTTTGCTGCGCCCTCGCGCCCCGAACTGCTGGATATGCCCAAGCCGTTGGTTGTCGCCCCGGTTGCGCCCGTGCCTGTGGCTGATTCGCCCGTGGAACCGCTGGTCAAACTGGCCGAACGGGTGAAAATCGAGGTGCCACGGCCATCGCTGGCCAGCACGCGCACGAATGCCAAGGTTGAAGAAGAGGCTGCTCCGGTTGTGGCCAAGGCGCCAGTCGTGCCGCCGCCGCGTTTCGCCCTGCAATTGCTGCGGGCTGGGCGTTGCCTGCTGCTGGTGGAGTTACCCACAGGCGAATCCTTCCAGACCCGTGACCCTGCCTATCTATTGCTCAAAGACATGCTTCGCGCCGCCGGTCTGCCCGACAGCCCGCAGATCGTCGGCGAGCCGGTGCGTTGGCCGCTGTTGTCTCGGGGCACCATGGATCAAGGCCCGGAAGCGGCTCGCGACTTCGTGCAAGGTTTTCTCTCGGCCCGGCTGGAAGACGCACCGTGCGTCTGTGTGTGGCTGATCGGCTTGCCGGCGGTGCGTTTCGCCGGTGAGGCGAACGCCGAATCCTTCAACCGTGAACTCCAGGTCGAAGGCCTGGGCTCGGTCTGGGCCCTGCCGGGTCTGGAATTATTAATGGAAGAGCCACAGCGTAAGGCTGATGTCTGGCAAGCCATGCGTCGGCTGATGGCGCGCTGGAAAGAATCGAATGAGTGACGCTGTATCGTTCCGCCCGATGACCGAGGCGGACTTGGACGCTGTACTGAAAATCGAATACGCGGCTTACAGCCATCCCTGGACTCGCGGGATTTTTCTCGATGGGCTGGGTAAATATCAGATATGGCTGATGTTTGAAGGCCAGCAGCAGGTCGGCCACGGGGTGGTGCAGATCATCCTTGATGAAGCGCATCTGCTGAACATCACCGTCAAACCGGAGAACCAGGGCCGTGGCCTGGGTTTGACGCTGCTGGAGCATTTGATGTCCCGGGCGTATGACGCCAAGGCGCGGGAGTGTTTTCTGGAAGTGCGCGACAGCAACCGTGGCGCGTTCAAGTTGTATGAGCGTTATGGGTTTAACGAGATTGGTCGGCGGCGTGATTACTACCCGGCAGTTGGCGGGCGGGAAGATGCTGTCGTCATGGCCTGCACCCTCGTCGATTGAGCTACAGCTATTGTGGCGAGGGAGCAAGCTCCCTCGCCAACGATCAACGATTACCGTCCATCGGATCCCGCCGCGCTAGTTCCTCTTCATCCAGCCCATTGCCCCCGCCGATGTCGTCTTCATCGACAATGCTCAAATCCCAATCGGCCTGGCCACCTTCACCTGCTTCGTGGGAGTCCCGTGCGCCGTCTTCATGGATCAGGGTTTCCGGGCTCATGTCGTCGTCGGTGGACTCATGGTCATCGGTCGAGGCCCCGGTCATGCCGGCTTCACGTACGCGTTCCCGAGGCATCAGGCGTTCACGCTCCGCTTGCGTCAGCTCGTCGCCGATTTTGGCGCTGGGTTCTTCCTCGTCGAAATCCAGCTCATGCATCGAACCCATGCGGTCTTCGTTGTCATCGATGGGCTCGGGTTGCACCGCATCGTACGGACGTCGTGATTCAGTCATGGCAATTCCTCATACTGTAGGCCTTACTAGGTGGACCCCCTGGGCTGCTGAGAATTCCTCCGGCATGGAAAACCGGGTTTCTGCATCTGGCGCGTGACCCCGACAGATGGTTGTCTGTCATAGAAGCGCATCATTCTCGAGGTTTCATTGCATGAACGAATTACAAGATCTGATTGATAACAACGAGCGCTGGGCTGACGCGATCACCAAAGAAGATCCTGATTTCTTCGCCAAGCTGGCCCGTCAGCAAACCCCGGAATACCTGTGGATCGGTTGCTCCGACGCCCGGGTGCCGGCGAACGAGATCGTCGGCATGCTGCCCGGCGATCTGTTTGTCCACCGCAATGTGGCCAACGTAGTGCTGCACACCGACCTCAACTGCCTGTCGGTGATTCAGTACGCGGTCGACGTGCTGAAGGTCAAACACATCCTCGTTACCGGCCACTATGGCTGCGGCGGCGTGCGCGCCTCGATGCAGGACCGTCAGCTGGGCCTGATCGACGGCTGGCTGCGCTCGATTCGCGATCTCTATTATGAAAAACGCGAAGAACTCGCCAAGTTGCCCACCGAAGAGGAGCGGGTCGACCGCCTCTGCGAATACAACGTGATCCAGCAAGTGGCCAATGTCGGGCACACCAGCATTGTGCAAAACGCCTGGCACCGCGGGCAGAGCCTGTCTGTTCACGGCTGCATCTATGGCATCAAGGACGGTCGCTGGAAAAGCCTGAACGCCACCATTAGCGGTTTCGAGCAATTGCCGCCGCAATACCGTCTGCGTCCGGTCGAGACGTTGTAACGCCCTTCAGCAGAGACTTCGCCGGCGCCAGTGCTGCAAAAACAACTGGCCGTCGGCGTTCGGCGGTTCATCGTAGCCGGTGATCCAGCCACGGCAGTCGAACGAACCGCACTGGCAGGCGAACTGGTGCAGGAGTTTGTCTTCGGTGGTAGCGTAGTCCATCGTCAGTCGGTCGCCTTTTTTGATGTCCTTCAGCGCCCACAACCACAGCTCGCTCATGTCGAGAAATACGTTTGGGTCGCAGGAGTGTCGCAGCAGCCCGCAGAAGCTCGGGTCGTAGACATGGATGTCACGGGCCATTTGCCGGGTATACCGACACCGATAAGGCAGCAGATGCCCCGAAGCCCGACATATTCGGCTGATGCGTGGAAAATCCCGAAGTACTGCGACGGCTCCCGCCGATCCGTTGCTGTTGTCGATAATCTCGAAGTCGGCCCTGGAGGGGAATCCAAGTCGAACGGGCAGCTCCGCAAATGGATAAATCCCATCGGGAGGTTGTGCAAGCGTCTCGTGCAGGGCGTGGGTTTTCATAACGGTCCTTGTCGGCTGGGTGCTGCGAACTCCGTCAGCTGACGATCCTGTCAGCTCTGCAACACATGGGTACGACTCAAGCCTCTCGCAAATGAAACGGCGGGTCTACTGTCAGTTATGACAGTGGACCCGCCGTTCATCGTTTTACAGAGGCGGGACAGGGATCGCAGTCGCGGGTACCGGGGCTTTCAGCTGTTTGAGCTGAGATTTGATCGGTGCCGTCGCGCACTTGGCCACGGCTTTTTCGGGCGTCAGGTCGCGGATCGAGGTATAGAACAGTTCGCAGGTTTTGTCTGCCTGGGCCACTTGCCAGGTTTGGGTGCAACTTCTCAGTTCAATATCGGGATTACTGTCCGGTTGGCGGCCCATGGCGGCCTGCCAGCATGCGGCACTCAAATCCTGGCCCATGACTTTAAGGCCCGCCGCGTCGGCCTTGGCCTGGGCATCGTTGCCGGTATAGCTTTTCGGGTCGGCGGCGTACCAAATGTAGCTTGGGTGGTTGGAACCCAGCACTGGCACTTTCACCCCGTCGCTCGGACTGATGCTGACCAGGCCCAGCACGTTCACGGTCGGCCCGTATTGCTGCTTGATCCAGTTACGTACTGGCGCGCCGAAGGCGACCATCGGCAACACAGCACCACTGGCGTTCTGGCTGAGTTGCTTGACCATGGTGGTCTGGTAGTCCTTGAAGTAGTCGTAGACGCCTTCCAGATCTTTGCCAGCGTTGGACGGCGCGGCAATCGGTGCAATGTCGATGATGGTCTGGTAGCCCGGCGTCTGGTCGGCCGGGATTCCGTTGTCAGTCAGCAGTGTGGCCCAGCGATCGGTGGTGGCAGATCGCAGGTAATCCTGAGCCTGGGTCAACGAATAGTCGGGTGGGAAGTGCAACAGTTCAACGCTTTTGCGGTTTTCCAGGGCCATGCCCAGTGGCAGGAATAGATACCAGCTGTAAGCCCACTTGCCATCGGCATTCAGCTTGCTGGCGCCGGTATAGGCCAGATCACCGGCATCGAGCAACGCCGCCAACGGTTTTTCATAGCCATTGGGTACGCCGCTGATTTCGGCGTAGAGCTGATTGTTATCGGTTTTGACCAGCACTTTCGCCGCGCTGTAACCATCGCGCTGCACGCTTTGAGTCAGGTAATGCTCGACCGTTTGCTCCAGCGTCCAGTTGCGAAAGCAGATCACGTTGCAGTTGTTGGGATAGGCGAACAGGCGGGTGACGCGTTCGGTACTGCCCAGCTTCAGGTCGACATCGGCATGGGCGGCGGCGCTCAGGGTGAGGGCCGCGAGGGTGAGTGCTGCGAATTTGAACATGCTCAGATCCTTTTCAGCGTGGTCCCGTTGATTGGGGTACGCGCCATACTGGATCAGCGGCGTTACACAGAACAGTGTGTGCGTGTGGTTTTTTTGCGTAGAGCCTGCGGTGTGTATGCCAGGAACTCTCGGTTATGGCGTCCGGCCCGGGTTTAATGTCTATGGACCGGACGAAGGTTGAAGCGTTACAACAGCTTTAGTGCCAGATGAGTACCGGCGCGCAAGTACTCGACCTGTGCAAATACGGCATCCTTGACGATGGCCTCTCCTGTATCGGTCAGTTTGGCTTTTTTGGCATCAATGATGGACGTTTGCGTTAATTGCATGACGACATCCATCGCTTTTTGAAGGGCGGTCAAATTGTTGTGCTGGCCGAACTCACGGACGACAGCGTCCATACGACGATCTGCATCATCACGCAGCTTTTTATATTCAACGACTGAAACCCTACCGTCCTGGTAAATCTCGTTAATCATCTCTTCCAGCGTTTTCGATATTAAAGACATGTGTTTGTTCATCCTTGGTCAGTGCTGTCTTGCTTTAAAAAGTTTGTGAGCTGTCGGAGTTTACTCAGCGATTTATAGGTTGGAGATAAGAACTCTCCGGGTTTCATGTCAGGCGCAATCGAGCCTGTTTGTAGGATGAATCTAGGCGTTTGTTTCATGCTCAAGCAGGGTGAACTGATTGCACCTGCCCGCAGCATGTGCAATCACTTACGTGTTACGGCATGACCGGTGCCGTATACGTCAGCGTTGTCCCCAGCGCCCACAGCAGAAACAGCACCAGCGGCGTGTGAACCAGCAGTTGCACGAACGAAAACCCGATCAAATCCCGCGCCTTCAACCCGAGCACACCCAGCAGCGGCAGCATGTAGAACGGGTTGATCAGGTTCGGCAGGGCTTCGGCGGCGTTGTAGATCTGCACGGCCCAGCCCAGGTGGTAGTTCAGGTCGGTGGCCACTTGCATGACATACGGCGCTTCGATGATCCACTTGCCCCCGCCGGACGGGATGAAGAAACCGAGGATCGCCGAGTACACGCCCATCAGCAGCGCGTAGGTGTCGTGGGACGCAATTTGTACGAAAAAGGTCGAGATGTGGTGAGCCAGCGTCTGAGCGTCAGTGCCTTTGACGGTGGTCATCAGCGCGGCAATCGAGCCATACAGCGGGAACTGAATCAGTACGCCCGTGGTGGTCGGCACCGCACGGCTCACCGCGTCAAGGAAGCTGCGCGGGCGCCAGTGCAGTAGGGCGCCGAGCATGATGAACAGGAAGTTGTAGGTGTTCAGCCCGGAAATCGCGCTGATCGCCGGTTTGGTCGAGAACTCGTGGAACAGCCATCCGGCCGCCAGCAGCACCAGCAAAATCGTCAGCAGCGGGCTGTGCTCCAGCCATTCGCCGGGGCGGGTGCGCGGTTGTAACGGCGGCAGGTTAAAGCTCGGGTCGATGCCGCAGGCTTTGGCGTCACGGGCAGAGTTCGGGCCGGGTGCGGTGGCGTAGGCAATGATCAGCGAGATCACGATCAGCGCCAGCAACATCACACCCGACTGCCAGAGAAAGATCGTTTGCGTGAAAGGAATCACCCCGGTGATCGACAGAATCGAAGGCGGCAGGCTGGCCGGGTTGGCCTGCAATTGCGCGGCGGACGAGGACAGACCCAAGGCCCACACTGCGCCGAGACCCAGATAGGCGGCAGCACCGGCAGCGCGGTAGTCCATTTTCAGATCGTTACGGCGGGCGAGGGCACGCACCAGCAAACCGCCAAACACCAGCGACAACCCCCAGTTCAGCAGCGAAGCGACCATAGAGATCAACGCAACCCAGGCCACGGCCGAACGGCCGTTTTTCGGGATCCGCGCCAGCCGGTCGATCAGTTTCACTGCCGGTGGCGAGCTGGCGACCACATAACCGCCGATCACCACGAAAGCCATCTGCATGGTGAACGGGATCAGGCTCCAGAATCCGTCACCGAAGGCCATGGCGGCGTCGGTGGGTTTGGCGCCCATGAACAGGGTCGCCACGGCAACGATAATCACCGCCAGTGCGGCAAACACCCAGGAGTCAGGGAACCAGCGTTCGGCAAAACTGGAGCAGCGCAGGGCAAAGCGGGCAGAGCGGGTATCTTCGATATCAGCGGCCACGGGTATACCTCGAATTTTTATGTTTGTTGTGGTCTTCAGGACCGCAAAGGCCCGTCTAGACAGGTGCCAACAGTAAAACAATCGGTTCTATTTTGTGACGAAGTTTTACGAGTCTAGGACTTTGGTCTAACGGGTTGTCCGTTGGCGCGTTTGCGTAGACCATGGGCGCCTTGGTTTTTTGCCTATGCCCGAGTTCTTTTCATGACCGCCAACACCTCCTCGCGCCCGGCGCCGTTCACCCGCTCGGACTACAAGACCCTCGGCCTTGCGGCCCTTGGCGGCGCGCTGGAAATCTACGATTTCATCATTTTCGTATTTTTCGCCCTGACCCTCAGCCAGCTGTTCTTCCCACCGGAAATGCCGGAGTGGCTGCGACTGCTGCAAAGCTTCGGGATCTTCGCCACCGGCTATTTGGCGCGGCCGTTGGGCGGGATTCTGATGGCACATTTCGCCGATCGACTGGGCCGCAAGAAGGTCTTCAGCCTGAGCATCCTAATGATGGCGCTGCCGTGCCTGTTGATCGGCATCATGCCGACCTACGCCCAGATCGGTTATTTCGCACCGCTGCTGCTGTTGGCCCTGCGAATCCTCCAAGGCGCGGCGGTGGGCGGTGAGGTGCCGAGCGCCTGGGTGTTCGTCGCCGAACATGCGCCCGTTGGGCATCGCGGTTATGCCCTCGGTTTCCTGCAGGCCGGGCTGACGTTTGGTTACCTGATCGGCGCCCTGACGGCGACTTTTCTGGCACAGGCGTTCACTCCGGAAGAAATCCTTGATTACGCCTGGCGTTACCCGTTCCTGCTGGGCGGCGTGTTCGGCGTAATCGGCGTCTGGCTTCGCCGCTGGCTCAGCGAAACCCCGGTGTTCATGGCCATGCAGGCCCAGCGGGATGCAGCTGTCGAACTGCCGTTGCGCACGGTCTTGCGTGAACACCGTCTGGCCATGCTGCCGGCGATGATCCTCACCTGCGTATTGACCTCGGCGGTGGTGGTGTTCGTGGTGATCACCCCGACCATGATGCAGAAAACTTTCGGCATGACCGCCAGCCACACCTTCGCCCTGAGTGCCTTGGGCATTGTCTTTTTGAATATCGGCTGTGTACTCGCCGGGCTGCTGGTCGACCGCATTGGCGCCTGGCGCACGGTGATGCTTTATAGCCTGCTGCTGCCATTGGGCATCGGCGTGCTCTATACCTGTCTGATCATCGGTGGCAACTGGATCGGCCTGGCATACGCGGTGGCCGGTCTCGGTTGCGGGGTGGTCGGCGCGGTGCCGTCGGTGATGGTCAGCCTGTTCCCGGCGCGGATCCGTGTCTCGGGGATTTCCTTCACCTACAACATTGCCTACGCCGTCTGGGCGAGTATCACACCGTTGTTGCTGATCGGTCTGATGCCGTGGAGCCCATGGATCTGCGTGATCTTCTGCGCGGTGATGGGGGCTGTGGGTGTGAGCAGTGCCGCGTATTTCGGGACGCGGATGCCAAAAGTTGGCACCTGCTCGACTGCTGGCGCGATGTAATCGTAGGCAGCACCGTACGTGTAGCAACTATTTTTGTAGGACAACCCTGAAACACTCTTCAGAAAATATCCCCCAGGCCGATGGTTAGGCTGCATACCGCTTTCTATCCCTGTCCATCGGTGTATCCCCATGTTCAACAAACGCTTGAAGCAGGAGCTGTCGGCTCTTCGCGAAGAACTCTCCAGCCTCCAGCAAGTGAAGGAAAGTCTGGAAAGCGAGATGCTGGTCCTGACCCTCGATGCCGATGGGCGGATTCAATCGGTCAACCAGAACTTCATCGGCGAGATGCTCTACAAAAGCAGCGACCTGATAGGGCGACACATCGAAGACATCGTCCCGGCGCATGTGAAGTCGGACGAATTCCACCACCGCTTCAAGGTCGCGCTGACCCGTGGCGAGCACTTTGCCGGCACGGTGCGTTTGTTGCGCGGCAATGGTCAGGAAGCCTGGCTGCGCTCGATCGTGCAGCCGGTCCGGTCCGCGGGCGGCCAAATCAAGAACTTCTCGATTTATTCCAGCGACCTGACCCGCACCATCGAAGCGTCTCGTGAACATGAGAACCTGATCGGCGCGCTCGTGCGTTCCACGGC
Source organism: Pseudomonas sp. UYIF39 (assembly GCF_029963765.1). Taxonomy (GTDB): domain Bacteria; phylum Pseudomonadota; class Gammaproteobacteria; order Pseudomonadales; family Pseudomonadaceae; genus Aquipseudomonas. The sequence continues at coordinate 168,457 of NZ_JALBYU010000011.1, read as the reverse complement.
AGTGATCGAGTTCGACCTCAATGGCAACGTGCTGGCGGCCAACGACCGGTTCCTCAGCGGCATGGGTTACAGCCTGGCGCAGATCAAGGGCAAACATCACCGCATGTTCTGCGAGCCCGAGGAATACAACAGCGCCGGGTATCAGGACTTCTGGCGCCGCTTGAATGCAGGCGAGTTCTTCGCCGAGCGTTTCAAACGTATCGACAGCCATGGCCGTGAGGTCTGGCTGGAGGCGTCCTATAACCCGGTGGTCGATGCCAACAACAAGCTCTACAAAGTGGTGAAGTTCGCCACGGTGATTACCGATCAAGTCAATCAGGAGCAAGCCGTCACTGAAGCTGCCAACATTGCCTACAGCACCTCGCAGCAAACCGACAGCAGCGCGCAGCGCGGTAACGCCGTGGTGACTCAGGCGGTCAACGTGATGCGTGATTTGGCCAAACACATGCAGACCGCCGGCGAAGGCATCGAAGCGCTGAACGAGCAATCGCTGGTGATCGGCACTATCGTCAAAACCATCAGCGGGATTGCCGAACAGACCAACCTGCTGGCGCTCAACGCGGCCATCGAAGCGGCTCGGGCCGGGGAACAGGGGCGTGGTTTCGCGGTGGTGGCGGATGAGGTCCGGCAATTGGCTTCGCGCACCAGCCAGGCAACCGATGAGATTGTCGGCGTAGTGCGCCAGAACCAGGACATGGCGCGCAACGCCGTGGCGCTGATGACCGAGGGCAAACTCCAGGCTGAACAGGGGCTGGCGCTGGCGGCAGAGGCGGGGACGGTGATCGTCGAGATTCAGGACGGTGCACAGAAAGTGGTGAACGCAGTCGGACAGTTTGCCAATCAGTTGGCGACTTGATGCCTGCCATCGCGGCGTAAATCGCTACAATCGGCGTTTTCCCCAGGAGCAGCCATCATGAGCGTTTCTCACCGCCGCCCGGTTCCCTTGGCCAAGGCTTATCGTCTGCTTAATCACGGCCCGACCGTGTTGGTCAGCGCGGCGCATGACGGCCAGCGCAACATCATGGCGGCGGCCTGGGCCATGCCACTGGATTTCGAGCCGCCGAAAATTGCCGTGGTGTTGGACAAGTCCACCTGGACACGGCAATTGCTGGAGGCTTCGGGTACGTTTGTGCTGAACGTTCCCTGCGCCGCTCAGGCTGATATCGTCCAGACCGTGGGTTCGACGTCCGGCCTGGAATTGACCCGGGACCAAGGCCGGGACAAATTCCAGGTCTATGGCTTGGCGACCTTCAGCGCTGAATTGATCGATGCGCCGATGCTCGAAGGCTGCGTCGCCTGGCTGGAGTGCCGACTGCTGCCGGAGCCAAGTAATCACCAGCAGTACGATCTGTTCCTGGCCGAAGTGATTGCCGCTCAGGCAGACGAGCGGGTGTTCAGTGACGGTCGCTGGCACTTCGAAGGGCAAGATGCGTTGCGCACCTTGCACCATGTGGCGGGCGGACACTTCCTGAAAATCGGCGATCCAGTGGACGGCAAAACCTTGCAGACGTAAGCAGCCGGCCTTTCACACCCAGACGTCATTTTGCGCCGTGCGCTCGCCACCTTCGTTCCCCGTGTTCAGCACACCCTTGGGTTCGATCAGCAGGAGTTTCACCTCCTGCTCGGCGAACGGTTTGTGCTCGACACCTTTTGACACCACATACATTTCGCCGGCGTTCACCAGCACGTGGCCATCGCGAAAGTCGATGCGCAGTTGCCCTTCGAGGACGATGAACGTTTCGTCGGTATCCAGGTGATCGTGCCAGATGAAATCCCCCAGCAGCTTCACTACCTTGAACTGGTAGTCGTTCATTTCGGCGATGACCCTGGGCGTCCAGTACGGGCCGATCCTGGCGATTTTTTCAGCGAAATTCAGGCTTTCGTAAGCTTTCATGAAGCAGCTCTCGTGGTTGATCGTAAATCCACGATAGCCCGCGCATCAGTGTGCTTCTTGAACGATTGTGCGTGGCTCAGCGGCGGTGCATTTTCATCCAGCGGGCCGGCGACAGGCCGTAGGTTTTGCTGAACTGCCGGGTCATGTGGCTCTGGTCGGTGAAGCCGGCGATCAGCGCGGCGCTGACCAGTGACTGGCCCTGGATCAGCAGCGAGCGGACCAGGTCGAGGCGGCGCATGGTCAGGTATCGATAAGGGCTGGTGCCGAACAACAGACGAAAATCCCGCGACAGACTCCAGCGATCGCGGCCGCTGTGTTGCGCCAGTTCTTCCAGCGTTACGGTGCGATCCGGCGCGCTATGGATGAACTCCCGCGCGCGTTCGGCGGCCACGTAGTCGAAACTCTGGCGGGTGGCAGACACGCCGGAAACGCTGTTCAAGGCTTGGGCCAGGTCGAACAGTGCATCATGTTCTTCCAGAGGCTCGAGGGGGCCATCGAGGCTTCGCAGCAGCACGGCAGTGGCGGCGAACAAACGTGGATCGTTCGACAGTCCGGTCTTGATAAACGGCAACGGCTGGCCGCCGAGCATCTGCTGGATCAGCGCCGGCTCGATGTACATCATTCGGTATTGAAAGCCGGTCTCGGTGCCGGCTTCGCCATCGTGAACTTCGTCCGGGTGTAGCACCATGGTCCCGCCCGGCAGACTGTGGCGCCAGCCACCGCGGTACTGAAAGCTCTGCACACCGGCCAGTGTGTGGCCGATTGCATAGGTATCGTGGCGGTGAAGGTCGTAGCCGTGGCCTGCAAAAAAGGCCTCGAAACGCTGAAGCCCGCCAACGTCGGGCGCGCGGTGGAACCAGTCGATGGGAGGCGTGTGCTTGGCCATGGTGGTGTTGCCTTGAGCTCGATGCTGAACACGTTACCCCACCGAGCAGCCGCCTGTCTGCCGCCGATCGAATCATCCGGCCGGTAGAAAATCCCGGACTAATGTTGCAAGGTGTTACATCTTCTCCCTAGCCACGAAGGCGACCCACATTATGGATATGTTCCCTCTTAGCTACGCCGCTCCATTGTTGTCATTGGCGCTGCTGTGGACGGTTGCGGTGGTGACGCCGGGGCCGAACTTTTTCAACATCGCGCAATTGGCGGCCAGTCAATCCAAGCATCACGGCGTAGTGGCCGCACTGGGCGTGGCGACAGGCACTGTGCTTTGGGGCCTTGCGGGCGGGTTGGGAATCAAGTCACTGTTCAGCGCAGCCCCGACCCTCTACCTGAGCTTCAAGATTGTCGGTGGTTGTTACTTGATCTATCTGGGATTGAAGCAATTCAAGCGCAAACCGCCTTTGGTTGCGGACGATAGCGGCTCGGTTGAGGGGGCGGGGCGCACGTTGTTGTCAGTGTATGGCCAGGGCTTTCTGGGCAATATGACCAACCCAAAATCCGCACTGTTCGTCGCGACGATCTTCGCTACGGCCATGCCCGCTTCTGTGCCACCAATGTTGCTGGCGTTGGCAGTGCTGACCATGGCGACCTTGTCCTTCAGTTGGTATTGCAGCGTGGCGCTGCTGTTTGCCAGCCGTCGGGTCGCGGGTGCTTATGATCGTTCGCGTAAATGGCTGGATCGCTTCGCCGGCAGTTGCTACCTACTGTTCGGCGCGCGTCTGGTGGCCAATCGTTGAGGAGTTCTGAATGAGCAAACTGCGGGTAGGCATTATTTTTGGCGGCCGTTCGGCTGAACACGAAGTGTCGCTGCAATCGGCGAAAAACATCGTTGATGCATTGGATCGGTCGCGCTTCGAACCGGTGCTGATCGGCATCGACAAGCAAGGCCACTGGCATCTGAATGACCCTTCAAACTTCCTGCTCAATCAGGAAAACCCGGCGCTTATCGCCCTTAACCAATCCAACCGTGAACTGGCCGTCGTGCCGGGCAAGGTCAGTCAGCAATTGGTGGAAACCTCCGGTCAGGAACTGCTGGGCCACGTTGATGTGATCTTCCCGATCGTCCACGGCACCCTGGGTGAAGACGGTTGTCTGCAAGGGCTGCTGCGCATGGCTGACCTGCCGTTTGTAGGGTCCGACGTGCTCGGTTCCGCCGTCTGCATGGACAAGGACATCAGCAAGCGCCTGCTACGTGACGCCGGGTTGGCGGTTACGCCGTTCGTCACCTTGACCCGCGCCACCGCTGCGCGCACCGGGTTCGCCGAGGTGCAAGGCAAACTCGGCCTGCCGCTGTTCGTCAAACCGGCGAACCAAGGATCTTCCGTCGGCGTGAGCAAGGTGAATGACGAAGCCGAGTACGCGGCGGCAATAGAACTGGCCCTGGGTTTCGATGAGAAAGTCTTGGTGGAGTCCGCCGTCAGCGGTCGCGAGATTGAATGCGCGGTGCTCGGCAATGAAGACGCCATCGCCAGCGGTTGTGGCGAGATCGTGGTGCGCAGCGGGTTTTATTCCTACGACAGCAAATACATCGATGCTCAAGCGGCGGAAGTGGTGGTGCCGGCTAACATCAGCATCGAAGCCAGTGAACGCATCCGCGCCTTGGCCGTCGAGGCGTTTCAGGTGTTGGGCTGTTCCGGGCTGGCGCGGGTCGACGTGTTCCTGACCGAGAGTGGCGAAGTGCTGATCAATGAGATCAACTCGTTGCCCGGCTTCACCCGCATCAGCATGTACCCCAAGTTATGGCAGGCCACCGGTATGACGTACAGCGAGCTGGTCAGCCGTTTGATCGAGCTGGCGCTGGAGAAACATCAGGCGCGGCAGGCGCTGAAGATCTCTCGCTAGGCTGAATACAACAATAGTTATTCGAGGAGACACGTCAGGCTGTGGCGGAACGAGGCCTGGCGTCGGGCGTGAGTGCGACGGCGGTGATCAAGGCGTCGCATATCATTTTGGGTGTGCCGGCCTGATTCAAACCCGGCCGGCACATGATCAAGCCTGCTTTACCGGCTTGATCAGGCTCTGCGCGGGTATCCCGAATAAATCGTGAAGTTTCCAGATCATTGGACGCGTCAACGCACGTTTGCCATTGAGCACTTCATACACTCGGTTTGTGCGGCCAATGGCAGGTGCGAGGTCAGCAGCAGACAGTCCGGACTGCTCCATACGAAACTTGATTGCATCGATCGGATTGGGCAAGTCCACGGGAAACCGCTTCGATTCATAGGCTTCGATCAGCGTGATCATACTGTCGAAGTAATCATCCTCAGGGGTGCCAAGCTCTGGTTCGTTGTCGAACAGCACTGGCACGTTCTTAAGGGCTGCACGGTAGTCCTCGTCGGTGTGAATGGGGCGAATGTTCATGGGTTACTCCATCTCGACGGTATCAGCGTCGATTGCGTCGTACTGTTTATGAGTGCCAACTCTATCCAAGAAGCAGTCACTTGCGGGTAGGAAAAGGCTACGTGAAGTGGCTGATCAGGATTTGTCAGATGTAAAAAAGGGCCTACCTCCCGGTAAGCCCTTGCTCATTCCAGCGTAAGACTCAATCCCCCAACGCCGCCCCCTCACGCCGCGGATCAGCCCCGCCCGCCAACGACGTTTTCCCCTGCGCATCCTTGACCCGGACAATCGCCTGGGTCCCGCTGGTCATGTCGATCTCGTTCACGCTGTGCCCTTTGTCCTTCAGCGCCTGAATCAGTGCCGGGCTGAACTGCCCCTGTTCCAGTTCTGTCGGGCCGTTGCGGCTGCCGAAGTTGGGCAGGCTGATGGCGGCTTGTGGGTCGAGGTTCCAGTCGAGCAGGCCGATGGTGGATTTGGCGACGTATTCGATGATCTGCGAGCCGCCGGGGGAGCCGATGGTGGCGAGGAATTCGCCGCTCTGGCGGTCGAAGATCAGCATCGGTGCCATGGACGAGCGTGGGCGTTTGCCGGGTTCGACGCGGTTGGCAACCTTCTGGCCGTTTTCTTCTGGGATGAACGAGAAGTCGGTCATCTGGTTGTTCAGCAGGAAACCCTGAACCATAAGGTGCGAGCCGAACGCGGATTCCACGGTGGTGGTCATGGACACGGCGCCGCCTTCGTCATCCACCGCCACCACTTGCGAGGTGGAGATGCGCAGGGGCGAACGGTCCGGTGCGTAGGCGACCTGAATGCCCGGCGGGGTGCCGGGTTTGGCGGTGCCCATGCTGCGATCGCCGATCAGCGCGGCGCGGCTGGCCAGGTACGTCGGGTCCACCAGACCTTTGACGGGGACGGGCACGAAATCTGCGTCGGCCACGTACAACGCACGGTCCGCGTAGGCCAGGCGTTCGGCTTCGGAGATCAGGTGCACGGCTTCAGGCGCCGGCTCAACGCCCGCAGGTTGGCTGGTCTTGACCGGTTTGAGTGGTGCCAGGGCAAAACGCGGGTCACGGGTTTCCAAAGCCTGCAAGGTGCCGAGGATCTGTGTCACGGCGATCCCGCCTGACGACGGCGGCGGCATGCCGCAGACCTGCCAGCGCTTGTAGTCGGTGCACAGCGGCGCGCGCTCCTTGGCGCTGTAGCCTTTGAGGTCGTTCAGCGACAGGCTGCCGGGGTTGGCGTGGCCCTGAACCTTGGCGACGATCTCTTGTGCGACGGGGCCTTTGTACAACGCATCCGGTCCTTCCTTGGCAATGCGTTTGAATACGGCGGCCAGCGCCGGGTTTTTCAGCGCCGTGCCGACGGCTTTCGGGCTGCCATCGGCATTCAGGAAGTAAGCCACCATATCCGGTGAGCTTCGTATGGATGAGTCCGAGGCGATCAACTGATGAAGGCGTGGCGAGATGGCGAAGCCTTGCTCCGCGAGTTTGATCGCCGGTTCGAACAGCCGCGCCCACGGCAGATGACCGTGTTTCTGATGGGCCAACTCCAGCGCCCGCAACACGCCCGGTGTCCCGACTGAACGACCGCCAATCTGCGCCTGGGTGAACGGCATCGGTTTGCCGTCGGCTTGCAGGAAAAGCTTCTCGGTGGCGCCGGCCGGAGCGGTTTCGCGACCGTCATAAGTGCGTACAGCCTTGCCATCCCAGAGCACGATCAACGCACCACCGCCAATGCCCGAGGATTGCGGCTCGACCAGGGTCAGCACGGCCTGCATCGCAATCGCGGCATCGATTGCCGAACCACCCTGGCGCAACATCTCCCGCCCGGCCTCGGCCGCCAGCGGATTGGCCGCGGCCGCCATGTGTTTTGAGGCGTATTGGGTTTGCAGGTCAGCGCGATAACCCGACGCGACTTCTGGCGCAACCGGCAACGTCGAAGAGGTCGGGGCACTACAGGCTGCGAGGGTTAAAGCAGCGGCGATCAGCGAAAGGGCTGACAGGCGATAGCGACTCAAGTGGAAGGCTGAGAACACGTGGGGGGCACTCCGTCCGTGGGAAAAGATCAGGGGACTTTATCGGCCGAAAGGGAGTGACGCAAACCAGGGGCTACAGTAAAGACACTTTCGCCCTTCATGACTCCACGGATTTTCTGTAGGGTCGAGGGCAACAGACTGGCCAGAAGATCAACAAGAGGCAGACATGCAGACCGAGTTCCCCACCCAGCCAAGTTACCGCACCCAGCGTGATCAATTCCTGGCCGCAGCGACCGCGGCCGGTGCGACGCTGACCGAGTACCCGCATCCACTCAAAGGGCCGTTCGGTGAGCCGTTGAGCACCGCTGTCGCCGTGCTGGGTGATCCGGGCGCCAAGCGTTTGCTGATTGCGCTGAGTGGCACTCATGGCGTCGAAGGCTTCTATGGTTCGGGATGTCAGATCAAGTGGTTGCAGGAGTTGGGCAAGCGTTCTCTGCCGGCCGATGTTGCGGTGGTGATGATCCACCTGATCAATCCCTGGGGCACTGCGTGGCTGCGTCGGGTCAACGAAGACAACATCGACTTGAACCGCAATCACCTGAACTTCGACCAAGCATTGCCAGATAATCAGGCCTATGCAGCGCTGCATGAAATCTATGCCTGCACCCAGTTGCAGGGCCCGGAGCGTGATCGCGCCGATACCGTGCTCGACGAACAGATCAGCGAGCACGGTTGGCCAGCGGTCATGTCGATTGTCGAGGGTGGCCAGCACCGTCATCCCGATGGTTTGTTTTACGGCGGACTGGCACCGAGCTGGTCGAACCGCACGTTGCATCAAATCATTCAAAAGCATGTCTCGCATGCCGAAGTGGCCATGTGTTTCGACTTGCACACCGGCGCCGGGGAGTACGGTCATCCGATGTTGCTGACCATTACCGAGGCGGCGTATCCAGCGCTTGCAGATGCGCAGGCCATTTATGGTCCGTGGCTCTATACCTTGCATACGGGCGCCGACACACTGAGCGAAACCGGCGTTGCGGCCACCGCCACCGGCTACACCTCGCAGGCGTTGATCAATGCGTTGCCGCACGTGCGGTTGATGCCGTTTGTGATTGAGTGCGGGACGTATCCCGGCGCGGAGGTTCATCGTTATCTGCGCGATGATCACTGGCTGCACCTGCACGGCAATCCGAGCGATGCCGTGGGGCGCGGGATCAAACTGAATCTGGTTGAGCAGTTCTATCCCGCCGACAGCGACTGGCAGGCGATGGTCTGGCTGCGTACCTGGCAGATTTGGGAACGGGCGTTGTCAGCATTGCCGGCCATTCGTTCCTGACGCGACCTGCGGGGAAGTGGGTTCTTGTTGCCGGAACTTATGCGGTTCGACTCTTCCTGAACCGCAGCATGCTTTCTTCGCCGTAGGCACTTTTCTCGAGGCATAAAAAAACGGCCTACCTTTCGGTAAGCCGTTTTTAGTACTTGGTGGCTACACAGGGACTTGAACCCCGGACCCCAGCATTATGAATGCTATGCTCTAACCAACTGAGCTATGTAGCCAAGTGGCGCGCATTATTGGCTCGTAACAGAGATGTGTCAAGCGTAAATCTAAAATATTTCTCTACGCTTTCAACCGCTTATCCGCCTGACCCGAAAAAACGGGCCAGGGGAGGGCGTCAACTGAGCTGAAATCTCCCGGTATTGGCACTCAAGGCCTTGCTGCCCTGGCTCAAGGTGTCCGCTGCCAGATTCACCGCCTGCGCGCCTTCGAGCAAGCGTACCGCCGCCTGATCGACTTGCTGGATGTTGCCGCTGACCTCGTCGGCGGTGGTCGCTTGCTCGTCGACCGCGGTGGCGATCTGCGCCAGGGTGTCGGTGACGCTCTGCACCGCACTGGCAATTTCCCCCAGGCGTTCGCCGAGGCCGGTGACGGCCTGGGCGTCGGACTGAGCCTGGTCGCAAGCGGCTTCCATCAGGCTCACCGCTTCGTTTACGGTGCTGCGCAGGCTGTCGACAGTGCCGGCAATCTGCGCGGTGGAGGTCTGTGTGCGTTGCGACAGGCTGCGCACTTCATCGGCCACCACCGCAAAGCCGCGACCTTGCTCACCCGCGCGAGCGGCCTCGATGGCGGCATTAAGTGCCAACAGGTTCGTCTGCTCGGCAACCCCGCGAATGGTATCCACCACCAACTGTATCTGCTGCCCTTGCTCACTGACCCGGCCCAGTGCCGCAGCGGTGTCGTTCAAGCGCTGATTGAGTTGCTGAATGCTCGCCGTCGTGCGCTGGCTGTCACGGCTGCTGTCGGCGGCGATGCGCTGGGTGTGCTGAGCGCTGCCAGAAGCCTGTTCGCAACTCTGGGCGACCCCTTGGGAGGTGGCGGCCAATTGCGTGGCCGCTGCCGCGATCTGGCTGATCTGCAACTGCTGAGCTTCGACTTCCCCAAGGGCGCCGCTGGAGTGATGGTTGAGGGTGCGTACCGCGTTGCTCAGCTGCAAGGTTTCATGGTCGACCCCCAGCAGGCTGTTGCGCAGTTGCACCACCGCGACGTTGAGCGCGGTGCTGATGGCGGCCAGTTCGTCGCGGCCTTGCACCGGTACTTGCAGGCTCAGATTGCCGTCGCGCAAGGCTTCGGCCAGCAGGGTGATGCCGCTGGCGCTGCGACGGATCGAGGTCTGCAAGCAGATGAACAGGTACAGCGCGGCCAGCAGCAGGCAGCCAAAAATGCTCGCTACCAGGATGAACTGGCGGACGGCCGAACCGTGGTAATAGTCCAGACGCTGATCCAGCGACACCAACGACTGCTGACGCAACGAAGCGAGGTCGGAGAGTAGGCCGTCGAGGCTGCGTTCAAACTCTTGCGGCTTGAGTTTGATGCTGCCGTCGAACACGCCGTCATCGAGAACTTTCAACTCGGCGTCCAGGTGTTTGAGGCTGTCATGGTATTGCCCGGCCCAGGCTTGCAATGTGCTGGGCAGTCGCGTTTCCAGCAGGCTTGCGGTTTTGACCAGTTGCTCCCGGGCATCGCCGATGCGGCTGCGCAAGTCCCGCAGTTGCAGACGGCTTTGCAGGGTGAATTGCCCGGACACCACCGATGCCTGACCAACGCTGGCGAGACGGCCGACTCGTTCAATCAGGTCTGGCGCGTGCTGCGTGGAGATCTGCGTCAGCAAATAGGTCTCCAGCCACGGCGCCAACGTCAGGCGATTATCCATGGCAATCTGTTCGCGCAAGGCTTGCAGGGCACTCAAGGCATTGGTGAAACGATCGTAACCGTCCGGCCACCAACCGACGCTGCTCAGGCTTTTCGAATCCAGGCCGTTGAGGGCGGTTTGCAGGGCCTGATAACGAGTCAGGGTTTCGCCCTCGGCGCCTTCGGTTTGCAGCGCGTTGCCGAGGTCCAAGGTGGCTTGGGCGACGGCTGGCTGAACCGTATCGAAAGCAGCCATCGCGGCGATCGTCGCGGGTGTCGGCTGACGGCTGGTTTCCGTGGCGCGCCAGCGAGCCGCGCGGTCACGCTGAGCCGCGAGCAGATTATCCAGAGCATCCAGGGCGAGCAGTTGCCGAACCCCGGCACGTTCGCCGGCGATCAGGTGCAGTTTGTCGCGATAGTCCTGACCGATCATCCACAGACTGCCCGTCAGCGGCAGGATAAACAGTAGAAATAACAGCTGAAATTTGCGTGCGAAGCCAAAACGCCCCAGCAGCCCGATCCCCGGTGATAAAAAAGCCTGCATGCCTCATGACTCCTCTGAACACCACGCACCATTGGCGTGCGTCGCAACCGTTGCGATCGCGACCTGTGTCCTTTTAAAAGGCCTCGAAAGTTCACCCTCGTCAGCTCTGTAGGCCGGCTCTGTAGCGAAACTTCCCATTCTCGGTCCCCTTTGTAAGGGGCCGCGTTGAAGCGGATTACCAAGGCAAGATTCAGACCATGGCGTTGCGCTATCACCTTTTCAACGATGAAAATCGAGGTCGTTAGCAGGCTAAGGGGATGGCGCTGCTGCACCGAAAAATGGCACATTGACGCACCTGCCCGTGTGCACCCATCTGTTGTATGGAAACTCTTATGGCTATCAGCAATGTCCAGACCGGCGCGCAGCCGGCATCCGCGACTTCACAAAGCAGCCCTTTGGTCATGCGCATCATCGGCGCCGTGGCACTGGCGCATTTGATCAACGACTTGATCCAGTCGGTGCTGCCTTCAATCTATCCGATGCTCAAGGCCAACTATGGCCTGACCTTCACCCAGGTTGGCTTGATCACTTTGACGTTCCAGCTGACGGCTTCGCTGTTGCAGCCGTGGGTGGGTTACTACACCGATCGGCACCCCAAACCCTGGCTGCTACCCGCCGGGACGGTTTGCACATTGATCGGCATTTTGATGATGTCGGTGGTGGGCAGTTTTCCGATGATTTTGCTGGCTGCAGGGTTGATCGGTATCGGCTCCTCGACCTTTCACCCGGAAGCTTCTCGCGTGGCGCGATTGGCCTCGGGCGGGCGATTTGGCCTGGCGCAATCGACCTTTCAGGTCGGTGGTAATGCCGGCTCGGCCTTCGGTCCGTTGCTGGCGGCGGCGATCATCATTCCGTTCGGTCAGGGCCATGTGGCCTGGTTTGGATTGTTCGCGGTGTTTGCGCTGTTCGTGCTCTATCGGATCAGCCGCTGGTACGCCAACCACCTGAGTCTGTTCAAACTCAAGCAAGGCCAGGCGGCGACGCATGGCTTGTCGAAGAACCGCGTGATCAGTGCACTGGTGGTACTCGGGCTGCTGGTGTTCTCCAAGTATTTCTACATGGCCAGCTTCACCAGTTACTTCACCTTTTACCTGATCGAGAAATTCGACCTGTCGGTGGCCAGTTCACAGTTGCACCTGTTCCTGTTTCTCGGCGCGGTAGCGGCGGGGACCTTCTTCGGTGGGCCGATCGGCGACAAGATCGGGCGTAAGGCAGTGATCTGGTTCTCGATCCTAGGCGTAGCGCCGTTCACCCTGATCCTGCCTCATGTGGACCTGTTCTGGACCAGCATCCTCAGCGTCGTGATCGGCTTCATCCTGGCGTCAGCATTCTCGGCGATCGTGGTGTATGCCCAGGAACTGGTGCCGGGCAATGTCGGAATGATTGCCGGGGTTTTCTTCGGACTGATGTTCGGCTTTGGCGGGATTGGTGCGGCGTTGCTTGGGCATTTGGCGGACATACACGGCATCGAATACGTGTACTTGCTGTGTTCGTTCCTGCCGTTGTTTGGTGTGCTGGCGATCTTCCTGCCAAGAACCAAAAAGGCCTGACTCCACATAACTCCCCCTGTGGGAGCGGTGGTGTGGCGGACAATTATTTCAGGTGCAAAAAAGCCGCGTAAGAGCGCGGCTTTTTCTTGGGCGGGTGTTTGACGCGTTATCAGACTTTGGCGGGGTTCTGTTTCTCCGGATCAATGCCATAAAGAGCAATCGCTTTGGCTACTTTCTCCCGCGGCAAAGTGCCTTCGTCCGCCAGAGCCTTCAATGCGGCGACGGCAATAAAGTGGCGATCGACCTCGAAAAACTTGCGCAATGATTCGCGCGTGTCCGATTGACCGAACCCATCTGTGCCCAGTGCGATGAAGCGACGCTTGGGCACGAAGGGGCGGATTTGATCAGCGAATATTTTCATGTAGTCGGTCGCGACCACGATGGGCCCCTGTTTGTCCTCCAAGCTGCTCTCCACATGGCTGACGCGTGGCGTCTCTTGCGGATGCAGCAAGTTCCAGCGCTCGACGTCCTGACCTTCACGACGCAGTTCAGTCAGGCTCGTCACGCTCCAGACTTCACTGCTGACGCCGAAGTCGGATTCCAGCAGCTGTGCGGCGGCGATGACTTCCAGCAGGATCGAACCGCAGCCCATCAACTGCACATGCTTGTCGTCGTTCTGCACGCTGGTGGCCGGAAGCGGGTACAGGCCCTTGAGAATCCCTTGTTCGGCCCCTTCGGGCATGTCCGGGTGGGCGTAGTTTTCGTTGAGCAGGGTGATGTAGTAGTAGATGTCCTCGTTCTCGACGTACATGCGCCGCATGCCGTCCTGGATGATGACGGCCAACTCGTAGGCGTAGGTCGGGTCGTAGGACACGCAGCAGGGGACGGTCGAAGACAGTACGTGGCTGTGGCCATCGTCGTGTTGCAGGCCTTCACCCATCAGGGTGGTTCGCCCTGAGGTTGCGCCGAGCAGAAACCCCTTGGCGCGCGCATCACCGGCAGCCCAGGCGAGGTCGCCTACGCGCTGGAAGCCAAACATGGAATAGAAAATGTAGAAGGGCACGGTCATCACTCCGTGGGTGCTGTACGACGTGCTGGCCGCGATCCAGGAGGAGATCGCGCCGGATTCGTTCAGGCCCTCCTGCATGATCTGACCGTCCTTGGCCTCCTTGTAGTAGCTGAGTTGGCCAGCATCCTGGGGCGTGTAGAGTTGGCCGACATGGGAATGAATGCCAATTTGGCGAAACAGGCTTTCCATGCCGAAGGTTCGTGATTCGTCCGGGACGATGGGTACGATCACTTTGCCAATATTCGGATCCTTGAGCAGCGTCCCCAGGATGCGCACGAAGGCCATGGTGGTGGAAATCTCGCGTTCGCCCGTACCTTTGAGCTGGGTGTTGAGAGTCGACAACGGCGGGATCTGCAGCGGCTCTGCCACACTGATTCGTTCTGGAATATAGCCCCCCAACTGGGTGCGCCTGGCTTGCAGATAGCGTGCTTCGACACTGTCCGCAGCAGGCTTCAAGTAGGGCATTTCACTCAGTTGGTCGTCAGTGATGTCCAGCGAAAAACGATCACGGAATGCCTTGATCGCATCGTCGCCCATCTTCTTCAGCTGGTGATTGATGTTCTGTCCTTCGCCCGCTTCGCCCATACCAAAACCTTTGACGGTCTTGGCCAGAATGACGGTCGGCCCTCCGGTGTGGCGCATGGCAGCCGCATAGGCGTTGTAGACTTTCTCCGGATCGTGGCCGCCGCGAGAAAGCTTCCAGATTTCTTCATCGCTCAAGTCACTGACCAGCTCCAGCAACTCGGGGTATTTACCGAAGAAGTGTTCGCGTACGTAAGCACCGTTCTGGGATTTGTAGTTTTGATATTCGCCGTCGACGCACTCCATCATGCGCTGGCGTAGCAGGCCGCTTTTGTCCTTTTCCAACAAGGAATCCCAGCCACCGCCCCAGATCACTTTGATCACATTCCAGCCTGCCGCCCGGTACAGGCTTTCGAATTCCTGGATCACTTTGCTATTGCCGCGCACCGGACCGTCCAGGCGCTGCAGGTTGCAGTTGACGACGAAGATGATGTTGTCGAGTTTTTCCCGGCCCGCCAGGGAGATCGCTGCCAGGGACTCTGGTTGGTCCATTTCCCCATCGCCCAGGAACGCCCAGACTTTTCGACCTTGGTGTTCTTTCAGGCCGCGATCCTCGAGGTAGCGCATAAAGCGTGCCTGGTAGGCTGCGGTGATCGGACCCAGCCCCATGGACACGGTGGGGAACTGCCAGAAATCGGGCATCAGCCGAGGGTGTGGATACGAAGACACGCCATCGCGATCGGTCTCGCGCCGAAAGTTATCCAGTTGATCTTCGCTCAGGCGTCCCTCGAGGTAGGCGCGCCCATAGATGCCTGGTGAGGAGTGACCCTGGATATACACCATGTCACCACCAAACTGCTCGGTCCGGCCGCGGAAGAAATGTTCGAAGCCGACGTCGTAGAGGATGGCGGCCGAGGCATAGGAGGCGATATGCCCGCCAACGTTTGAATGTTTTCCGGCGCGCAGGACCATGGCCAGGGCATTCCAGCGGATATAGGCATTGATCCGTCGCTCCACGCCCAAGTCGCCGGGATAAGCTTGCTGCCGGTCCACGGCAATGGTGTTGACGTAGGGAGTGGTGACACGCCCATAAAAGTCACCATGCTGGCTGACATCGAAATCCAGCAACTGATCGATCAAGTAATGGGCTCGAGGGCGACCTTCGACGCTCAAAACCGATTCGATGGATTCGAGCCATTCGCGAGTTTCTTGTGGATCCTCGTCGAGAAACACGGGTTGTTGTGCCATCGTCGTCTCCTGGATAGTGCAGCGGGAGCACCGAGTCATTCGGTGCCGTGGCGAAGGGGGATCGTCGTGCGCCAATCCTTTAGAATGCTTGTAGTTGCAATTGCAACCATGTGGGGAACTTATCGTGCTGCGCGTTACAATTGCAACTAAATCGATTTCATTGGAAGGGTGAAGCATGTCTTCAAGCGAGCCGGATACCTGGTTCAGATTCGTCAGGGCTCATCGGTGCCTGATACGGGAAATCGAGCGCCGTCTGGCAGCGGCCGGGCTACCTGCTTACGCTTGGTACGATGCGTTGTGGGGGCTGGAAAGCGGCCCGAATGGAACCCGACGCATGAATGAATTGGCCGATGTAATGGCTATCGAACGCTACAACCTCACGCGCTTGATCGACCGCCTGGAAGCCGAGGGCCTAGTCGAGCGCAGTCGTGCCAGCGATGACGGCCGTGGAGCCTATGCCGCCATCACCGAGAGCGGCAAAGTGTTGCGCAAGAAGATGTGGCAGGTTTACGAGGGCGCCGTTGACGAATTGTTTCTGTCGCAATTCGATGATCAGCAACAACGCTTCTTCAGTGATGCCCTGGAGCGCGCGGCCAGTGCCGCGCGAAACAGCGCGCGTTAGCCGCGAATGCTTCATTGCAACAGATAGCGCCGCATCGCCTGCTCGACGTACTCCTGGGGGATCTTGTCTTCCTGAGCCAGGGCTCGCAGCGCCAGGGTGACAATCCAGCGCTTGTCTATCGTCCTGCCCGACGTCGGTTCGGCGGGTAACGATGCGGTTGAGTCGGCACCGAGTGCTACAAAATGCGCGGTTATGTGTGCACCGATCGGATCGACTACATGCTGTGCGTAGCCGGTCACGGCAATGACCGGAGAGTTCTCTTCATTCAGGCATTCGCGCAGATGCGAGGAGCGCTGGGGCATGCCGGGATGCACCCTGTTCCAGCGTTGTGCGCTGTCGGCATCCCGCGCCAGACGTGTATAGCTAGGGCAACTCCAGAGCTCGCTGGCCACGCCCCAATCGTCACGTAACATCCGTGCCGCTGAAATCACTGCGCGCAAGGCCAACCCGGCGCCCAACAGGCGAACTTTGGGTTGCTCTACGCCGGTTTCCATCTCGCTGACTTTGTACATTCCCTTGGGGGCCTGGCTCGCACCGAGATCACTTATTGGTCCAATGAAGTCATTGGGCTGATCGTGAAGGGCCATGTAATAAAACCCGTTGCTACCGTCGACATACAGACTCTGCAAGGCCGCAATCGCAATGGCACGCGCCTCTGCGCCGCTGGCTGGATCGTACGGCAGGCATTGCGGATTTGCGGCCAGCCAGAGCGGCACCCAAGGATGAGCCCCCTTGGGCCAGGCGCAGGACACCGTTTCAATGTCATTGCAGAAAATTCCGCGCTGATCAGACTCATTCGACTGTGCGCAAAGCTCTGCCGAAGTCGCGGCACTGGTCAGATACAGCAAGGGTTTTTCGCTGGAACGGGCCTGTGGGCTGAATCGCAGTGGCCAAGCGCTGATTCGTGTGTGCGCTGCTTCAGCGCCCGGTTGCTGGTTGGATCGCACCACCCAGATATTCCTTGCCGTTTTCGGATCCCTTTCCAGGCGATCAGCTATATCGATCATGGTGTAGAGCGGTGAAGAGAGTCCTTCATTGGCCTGATGTGCAAACGTCTGGATTTTTTCGATGCAGGCCTGGGCCGCCAGGCCGGTCTCTCGGGTTGTGCTGAAACTGGAAAAACCGATCATATTTCAAAGCACTCCGTGCGTTCCGTCGTCCTTGCACCATACTGCAGGCCTCAATGTGATTGCAAATGCAATTATATTCAGAGCCGCCAAAAGGAGTCGATCTATGACCATGGGCGTCATTGGTCGCGTACTCAATCAACATTTCGGATGGAGGAGGATGGCAATCCCAAGACAAAAAAATCCCCGTATCATCGAATGATTACGGGGATTTGGAGTTTATCGAGGTCCGTGTAAATCCACGGTCACCGTCACACGTTAAAACGGAAGTGCATCACGTCGCCGTCTTTAACGATGTAGTCCTTGCCTTCCAGACGCCATTTACCGGCTTCTTTGGTGCCGGCTTCGCCCTTGTACTGGATGAAGTCGTCATAGGCGATGACTTCGGCGCGGATGAAGCCTTTTTCGAAGTCGGTGTGGATCACGCCAGCGGCTTGTGGTGCGGTGGCACCGACGCGGACGGTCCAGGCGCGGACTTCTTCGACACCGGCGGTGAAGTAGGTCTGCAGGTGCAGCATTTCGTAGCCGGCGCGGATGACGCGGTTCAGGCCAGGCTCTTCGAGGCCCAGGGCTTCGAGGAACATGTCTTTCTCTTCGCCGTCTTCCAGCTCGGCGATTTCGGCTTCGATCTTGTTGCAGACCGGAACCACCATGGCGCCTTCTTCTTCGGCGATGGCTTTGACGATGTCCAGCAGCGGGTTGTTCTCGAAACCGTCTTCAGCGACGTTGGCGATGTACATGACCGGCTTGGTGGTCAGCAGGTGGAAACCACGAATCACCGCTTTGTCGTCGGCGCCCATGGTTTTCATCAGCGTACGAGCAGGTTTGCCGAGGGTGAAGTGAGCAATCAGTTGCTCCAGCAGGCCTTTCTGAACCACGGCGTCCTTGTCGCCACCCTTGGCGTTACGGGCGACTTTCTGCAGTTGCTTTTCGCAGCTGTCGAGGTCGGCGAAGATCAGTTCCAGGTCGATGATTTCGATGTCGCGTTTCGGGTCGACGCTGTTGGAGACGTGAATCACGTTCTCGTCTTCGAAGCAGCGGACTACGTGCGCGATGGCATCGGTTTCACGGATGTTGGCGAGGAACTTGTTGCCCAGGCCTTCACCTTTCGAGGCGCCGGCTACCAGGCCAGCGATGTCGACGAATTCCATGGTGGTCGGCAAGATGCGCTTTGGATTGACGATGGCGGCCAGGGCTTCCAGGCGCGGATCCGGCATCGGCACGATACCGGTGTTCGGCTCGATGGTGCAGAAGGGGAAGTTCTCGGCCGCAATACCGGATTTGGTCAGGGCGTTGAATAGGGTGGACTTGCCGACGTTAGGCAGGCCGACGATGCCGCAATTGAATCCCATGGTGTTTTCCCCGAGGAGTGAGTCAGGCCTTCTGGCTGTGCAGGTTTTTCATCGCGCGGTTCCATTCACCGGCGAGGATATCCGGCAGCACGCCGAGGGCAAAGTCGATGCTGGCATCGAGTTTTTCCTGTTCGGCGCGTGGCGCACGACCCAGGACGAAATTTGAAACCATACTGGCAACGCCCGGGTGGCCAATGCCAAGCCGCAAGCGGTGAAAGGTATTCTGATTGCCCAGTTGCGCGATGATGTCGCGCAACCCGTTGTGACCGCCATGGCCGCCGCCCTGTTTGAGCTTGGCAACGCCCGGTGGCAGGTCGAGTTCGTCATGCGCCACCAGGATTTCTTCAGGCGTGATGCGGAAGAAGCCGGCAAGTGCCGCGACGGCCTGGCCGCTGCGGTTCATGTAGGTGGTGGGAATCAGCAGACGAACATCCTGACCCTGATGCGAATAGCGCCCGGTCAGGCCGAAATATTTGCGATCCGCCACAAGATTTACGCCTTGTGCGTTCGCGATGCGCTCAACAAAAAGGGCCCCTGCGTTATGCCGGGTCTGTTCGTATTCAGCGCCTGGATTTCCCAGGCCAACGATCAGTTTGATGGCGGTCACGATAGGGGCCCTTCCTTGGAGTGGTGGATAACATCGCCGCAACCTGTGTGTGCGGCGAAAGTGGACGACAAGTGCTCATTTACCATTATGTAAACTCCGCGTTCTCGCCCGCTTTCTCGCTACGTTCCAGTCCGCGATGTTACTTGATCACTCCGGCTTCACAGAGTGAATTACTCTGCTGCGCCTTCTTCGGTAGCTTCTGGAGCAACACGTGGAGCGTGAACGTTGGCAACAGCCAGGTCGTTACCGTGAGCCAGAGCAACAAACTCAACGCCTTTAGGGGCTTTGAGGTCGGACAGGTGAATGATCGAGCCGACTTCGGCGTCAGCCAGGTCAACTTCGATGAACTCAGGCAGATCTTTCGGCAGGCAAGACACTTCGACTTCAGCGATAACGTGCGAAATTTCGCCGCCTTTCTTGATCGGAGCAGCTTCGCCAACGAAGTGTACAGGCACGGTAGCGGTCAGTTTCTGGCCAGCTACAACGCGTACGAAGTCAGCATGCAGCACGTGGCCTTTAGCCGGGTGACGCTGCAGAGCTTTGATGATTACGTTTTGCTTGGTGCCGCCAACGTTCAGCTCGATGATGTGGCTGTAAGCAGCTTCGTTTTCGAGCAGTTTGGCAACTTCTTTAGCCAGCATGCTGATGGATTCAGGGGCTTTTTCGCCACCGTAAACTACAGCAGGTACCAGGCTTGCGAGACGACGCAGGCGGCGGCTCGCACCTTTCCCCAGGTCGGAACGCACTTCAGCATTCAGAGTAAATTCGTTCATGTTGTATCTCCAAAATAACCACATTCGCCCCAGCGTTTGCGACCAGCGCTAAAGGCGATATGGGCAAAAAAGCCCCGCCCCGACAGGAATGCCGGGGCGGGGCGCTTTTCGTCAACGAGACATTCGAGAAGGGCAGGGCCCTTAACGGAACATCGCGCTGATCGATTCTTCGTTGCTGATGCGGCGAACCGCTTCGGCAACTACCGGCGCGATATCCAGTTGACGGATACGCGAGCAGGCTTGAGCAGCTGCGGACAACGGGATGGTGTTAGTCACCACCAGTTCGTCCAGCATTGAATTTTCGATGTTTTCGATCGCCCGACCGGACAGCACAGGGTGTGTGCAGTAGGCGAAAACCTTGGCAGCGCCATGCTCTTTCAGGGCCTTGGCCGCGTGGCACAGAGTGCCGGCGGTATCGACCATGTCATCGACCAGAATACAGGTACGCCCTTCGACATCACCGATGATATGCATCACTTCAGAGTGATTGGCTTTCTCACGGCGTTTGTCGATGATCCCGAGATCCACGCCCAGGGATTTGGCAACAGCACGTGCACGCACGACGCCGCCAATGTCCGGGGACACGATCATCAGGTTTTCGAAGCGCTGATCTTCAATGTCATCCACCAATACTGGGGAGCCGTAGATGTTATCTACCGGAATATCGAAGAAACCCTGGATTTGGTCAGCATGCAGATCAACCGTGAGAACACGGTCGATGCCGACTACGGTAAGCATGTCAGCAACGACTTTCGCGCTGATAGCCACACGTGCGGAACGCGGACGGCGATCCTGACGGGCATAACCAAAGTAAGGAATAACAGCAGTGATACGAGTAGCCGAGGAGCGGCGGAAGGCATCAGCCATCACTACCAGTTCCATCAGGTTATCGTTGGTCGGAGCGCAAGTCGGCTGAATAATGAAGACATCTTTACCGCGGACGTTTTCATTGATCTCGGCAGTAATTTCGCCGTCGGAGAACTTACCGACAGAGATGTCACCGAGAGGGATATGCAGCTGACGTACAACACGCCGAGCCAGATCGGGGTTAGCGTTCCCCGTAAAGACCATCATCTTGGACACGCGCAGTACCTAGAGGCTGAGGGTAACCTGGATGAGTATTAGAAAATGGCAGGGGCGGCTGGATTCGAACCAACGCATGGCAGGATCAAAACCTGCTGCCTTACCGCTTGGCGACGCCCCTGTATCTGTTGCAACGAGTACCCAGTACTCGATTCCTTTTAGAGCAGACTTTGCAGCTTGCGATGCAACATCGAAACGTTGCTTCCCTTTGCTACAAACCCTGTAAGGGTCTCTGTAAGAAGGGCCGAGACTTTATCAGCTTCAGCTTTGCTTGGGAAGCCCCCAAACACACAACTTCCAGTTCCGGTGAGTTTTGCTTCGGTAAATTTACCTAACAAATTCAATGCGTTACGTACATCTGGGTAACGCCTTGCTACCACCGGTAAGCAGTCATTTCGACTGTTTCCCTTGGGAACGGGGCGCACTTTAATGGGAGAAGAGTTACGTGTCAACAACGGATCTGAAAAAATTTCTGCTGTACTTACAGAGACTTGCGGCACAAGCACGAGATACCACGGTTCTTCGGGGTCTACAGGGGTCAGTTTCTCCCCCACGCCTTCGGCAAAAGCCGCGTGCCCACGCACGAAAACCGGGACGTCGGCGCCAAGCGTCAGGCCCAAAGTGGCCAGTCGATCCTCATCCCAACCCAGTTGCCAAAGATGATTGAGGCCGAGCAAAGTCGTCGCGGCATTTGAACTGCCGCCACCAATTCCACCGCCCATGGGCAAGATTTTTTCGATCCAGATGTCGATACCGAGCGAACAACCGGATTGCTCCTGAAGTTTTTTTGCCGCTCGAACAATCAGATTGCTGTCGTGAGGAACGCCATCGAATTCGGTGTGCAGTCGAATCACACCGTCATCACGAACGGCGAACGTGATTTCATCGCCGTAATCGAGAAACTGAAAAATAGTCTGCAGCTCGTGGTAGCCGTCTTCACGGCGACCGAGGATGTGCAGCATCAGATTGAGTTTGGCCGGGGAGGGCAGCGTCAAACGCGGAACCGTCATGTTCACTGCCCCAATTTGCGAGGTTGCCATTCCTTGATCACCAGCGTGACGTCAAGGTCGGTGCCGTGCAGTTTGATCCGCTCGGGTAGCCAAAAGCCGTTTTGTTCGGCATAGCTGAGGTATTCGACCTGCCAGCCATCCTGCTCAAGATTGGCCAGGCGGCTGTCGGCATCCAGCGTCAGACGGCTTTTGCTGTCCGGAGCCGGGAGCCCGCGAACCCACCAGGCCAGATTGGACACCGGTAACTTCCAGCCCAGTTGTTCTTCGACCAACACTTCAGGCGTCGGCGCTTCATAGCGGCCCTGATTGGCGACTTCCAGCGAGACCTTGCCGGGGCGACCGGTCAGGCGTGCTGCGCCGCGACCCAGGGGGCCGGAGAGGCGAATGTCGTAGTAATCCTGTCGCTGCAGCCAGAACAATGTGCCGCTGCCCGAATCTTTCGGGGCGCGAATGCCGATCTTGCCGTTGATCTGCCAGCCGTCAAGGCTGGTCAGTTGCTGTTTGTACACGCGCCATTGGGCCGGGTTGCCTTGACCCTGGACTGACTCGCGGGCCCCGAAGCCCGCGCAACCGGCGAGCAGGGCGATGAAGCTGAAAACAATGAGGTGGCGCAAAAACATGATTTTAAAGAGTCTCTGATCCGGTCAGGCGCTTGATGGTGCTGCGCAGGATGGGGCTGTCGGGCTGCTCCTTGAGGAACTTGCTCCAGATTTGTTTGGCTTCCCGTTGCTTGCCGTTGGCCCACAGGACTTCACCCAGGTGCGCGGCAACTTCCTGATCGGGGAAGCGCTCCAGCGCCTTGCGCAGCAGGCGTTCGGCTTCGTCGAAGTTGCCCATGCGGAAGTTCACCCAGCCGAGGCTGTCGAGTACCGCCGGGTCTTCCGGATTGATCTGGTGCGCCTGTTCGATCAAGGCCTTGGCTTCGGCGTAGCGCGTCGTGCGGTCGGACAGGGTGTAACCGAGGGCGTTCAGCGCCATCGCGTTGTCCGGGTCGCGCTTGATGATCAGTCGCAGGTCTTTTTCCATCTGCGCCAGATCATTGCGTTTTTCCGCTAGCATGGCGCGGGTGTACAGCAGGTTCAGATCGTCCGGGTATTTCTGCAAGGCTTGCTTCAATACATTCCAGGCCTTGTCGGGCTGTTTATTGGCGGACAAGGTTTCCGCTTCGATCAAATACAACTGAATCGCGTAATCGGGCTGCTCATCGCGCTCCGCAGCCAGACGGCTTTGGGCTTCGGCGGTCTTGCCGTTGTTCATCAGGATATCGGCCTGACGCAATTGCGCTGGCAGGTAATCGTTGCCCGGGCCGACCTGGGCGTACTCGATCAGCGCACCTTGAGGGTCGTTGCGCTCTTCAGCGATACGGCCGAGGTTCAAGTGCGCCGAATCGACGTGGCTTTCCCGGGCGATCAGGTCTTCCAGATAGCCCTTGGCCTCATTCCAGGCCTTGGCTTCCAGGCAGACCAGCGCCAGGGAGTAACGCAGTTCGTCGTCTTCCGGGTACTGCTGAACCAGGCTCGAGAACTCGGCTTTGGCGTCGTCCATGCGGTCCTGTTCAACCAGCATGCGCGCGTAAGTCAGGCGCAGGCGTTTGTCGTCCGGGTATTTCTTGATGCTTTTTTGCAGCAGCGGCAACGCTTCATCGCCACGACTGAGGGTCTGCAGCAGGCGCGCGCGTAGCAGAATCGGTGCTATTTCGCCGTCGTCCGGTGGGTTGTCTTCCAGCAGGCGCAGTGCGCCCTTGGCGTCACCGTCCTGTTGCAGCAATAAGGCTTTACCGAAAATCAGCTGACCGTTGTTCGGATGGCGCTGTAATAAACGGTCAAAACTTTTCATCAAGCCGTTGCGCGTGTCCTGGTCGGTGTCGGCCGCAGACAGGGCGAGGAAGTCGAAATGCGTGTCGCCCTTGCCTTGCAAGACTTTCTCCATATAGGCCATGGAGTCGTCATAACGCCCGGCACGAGCCAATTGCACGGCAGCTGCCCGTTGCGCCTCAAGGTCTTGCGGGGCGTTTTTCGCCCAGATCAAAGCGGTGTCCAGGGCAGCCTGATCGGCGCCCAGGTACTCTGCGATACGGAATGCCCGTTCGGAGATGCCCGGATCTTGAGTATTGATGGCCTGGGTCACGTAGTTGTCCAGGGCAATGTCGAAACGATTGCGCTGGCCAGCCAGTTCGGCGCTCAACAGACTGAAGATGGTTTCTTCACTGAATGAGCTGTAAACCTTGGGCTTTTCAGGGGCCGGAGTGCTGTCTTCGACCGGCGGCGTACCGTCCGACGAAACGGGTGCCAAGGCCTGGCAGCCGCTGAGGAAGACAAAAGCGAGGAGCAACGCGGAAGATCTATTCATATAGGAAGAGGACGACTAACCTGCGGTCGGATCATCATGACACAAGCCTTCAGCCAAACATAACCGAGTCTCAATTGGTGTCTTTATAGAGGCAGGTCATTGGGACAATAGTCAGCAGTAGTTGTTCTGGCTCTGTCGAAGTAGGACAATTGCCGGCTTCACGTCACCATCAGCGACTTTGAATGGCCTTCCTTGCACTCGGTATTAACCACAAGACTGCTTCAGTAGACGTCCGCGAGCGCGTGGCCTTTACCCCTGAGCAGCTGGTGGAGGCCTTGCAGCAGCTCTGCCGACTTACCGACAGCCGCGAAGCAGCGATCCTCTCCACCTGCAATCGCAGTGAACTCTATATAGAACAGGATCACCTTTCGGCTGACGTTATTTTGCGCTGGCTGGCCGACTATCACCATTTGAGCCTCGAAGAGCTGCGCGCGAGTGCTTATGTGCACGAAGATGATGCGGCAGTTCGTCACATGATGCGGGTGGCCTCCGGGCTCGATTCGCTGGTGTTGGGCGAACCGCAGATTCTCGGTCAGATGAAATCGGCCTACGCCGTGGCCCGCGAGGCCGGCACTATCGGTCCGTTGCTCGGGCGGCTGTTTCAGGCCACGTTCAACGCGGCCAAACAGGTGCGCACCGACACTGCCATCGGCGAGAACCCGGTGTCCGTGGCGTTTGCCGCGGTCAGTCTGGCGAAACAGATTTTCAGCGACCTGCAACGCAGCCAGGCCTTGCTGATCGGCGCCGGCGAAACCATCACCCTGGTCGCCCGCCATCTGCACGAGTTGGGTGTAAAGCGCATCGTCGTCGCCAACCGCACCCTGGAACGCGCGAGTATTCTGGCCGAGCAGTTCGGCGCCCACGCGGTGTTGCTCTCGGAAATCCCGGCCGAACTGGTGCGCAGCGACATCGTTATCAGTTCCACCGCCAGCCAGTTGCCGATCCTGGGCAAGGGCGCGGTGGAAAGCGCCTTGAAACTGCGCAAGCACAAGCCGATCTTCATGGTAGACATCGCCGTCCCCCGGGATATCGAGCCGGAAGTCGGCGAACTGGACGACGTTTACCTTTATAGCGTCGACGATCTCCACGAAGTGGTCGCCGAGAACCTCAAGAGCCGCCAGGGCGCAGCCCAGGCGGCGGAGGAGATGGTCTCGATCGGTGCCGAAGATTTCATGGTCCGCCTGCGTGAACTGGCGGCGGTGGATGTGCTCAAGGCCTATCGCCAACAAAGCGAGCGCATGCGCGACGAAGAATTGCAGAAGGCCCAACGCATGCTGGCCAACGGCAGCAGCGCCGAAGACGTGCTGGTGCAACTGGCGCGCGGCCTGACCAACAAACTCTTGCACGCACCGAGCGTGCAATTGAAAAAGCTCTCTGCCGAAGGCCGCCTCGATGCGCTGGCCATGGCCCAGGAACTCTTTGCCCTGAATGAGGGCTCATCGGATAGCTTTTCGGATAAAAAACCGCAATGAAAGCGTCACTGCTCAATAAGCTGGACATCCTCCAGGACCGTTTCGAGGAATTGACCGCCTTGCTTGGCGACGGCGAAGTCATTTCCGATCAGAACAAATTCCGCACCTATTCCAAGGAATACGCGGAAGTCGAACCGATTGTCGAAACCTATAAACAGTTGCTCAAAGTACAAAGCGATCTCGAAGGCGCTCAGGCGCTGCTCAAGGACAGCGACCCGGACATGCGCGAAATGGCCGTGGAAGAAGTCCGCGAAGCCAAAGAGCAATTGATCGAAATCGAAGCCAGCCTGCAACGCATGCTGCTGCCCAAGGATCCGAACGATGGGCGCAACGTGTTCCTCGAAATCCGCGCCGGCACCGGCGGTGACGAGGCGGCGATTTTCTCCGGCGACCTGTTCCGCATGTATTCGCGTTACGCCGAGCGTCGCGGCTGGCGGGTGGAAATCCTCTCGGAGAACATCGGTGAACACGGCGGCTTTAAAGAAGTCATCGCCCGCGTCGAAGGCGACAGCGTCTACGGCAAGCTGAAATTCGAATCCGGCGCCCACCGCGTACAACGGGTTCCCGCTACCGAATCCCAGGGTCGCATCCACACCTCGGCCTGCACCGTAGCCGTATTACCCGAGCCGGACGAGCAGGAAGCAATCGAGATCAACCCATCGGATTTGCGCATCGATACCTACAAATCCTCCGGTGCCGGTGGTCAGCACGTTAACAAAACGGACTCGGCGATCCGCATCACGCACTTGCCGTCCGGTATTGTCGTCGAGTGCCAGGAGGAACGTTCCCAGCACAAGAACCGCGCCCGGGCGATGTCCTGGCTGTCGGCCAAGCTCAACGATCAACAGACCAGCGCCGCCGCGAACGCTATCGCAAGCGAGCGTAAATTACTGGTCGGTTCGGGCGATCGCTCGGAGCGGATCCGCACGTATAACTTTGCCCAGGGTCGGGTTACCGACCATCGGGTCAACCTGACGTTGTATTCCCTCGACGAAATCCTCGCGGGTGGCGTCGATGCGGTGATCGAGCCGTTGCTGGCCGAATACCAGGCCGACCAACTGGCAGCGATAGGTGAGTAAATGACGATCATTGCCAGTTTGTTACGCGCCGCCGACCTGCCAGATTCGCCCACCGCGCGCCTGGATGCCGAATTGTTGCTGGCCGCTGCGTTGGGCAAGTCCCGCAGTTTTCTGCACACCTGGCCCGAGCGCATCGTTCCGAGCGAAGCGGCGCTTAAATTTGCCGAGTATTTGCAGCGCCGCCGTGGCGGTGAGCCAGTGGCTTACATCCTCGGTCAGCAAGGTTTCTGGAAACTTGATCTGGAAGTTGCGCCGCATACGCTGATCCCGCGCCCGGACACCGAACTGCTGGTGGAGACCGCGCTGGAACTGCTGCCGGCCACACCTGCCACGGTACTCGACCTCGGCACTGGCAGCGGCGCCATTGCCCTGGCCCTGGCCAGCGAGCGTCCGGCCTGGAAGGTTACCGCCGTGGATCGCGTGCTCGAAGCCGTGGCCTTGGCCGAGCGCAATCGCCAGCGCTTGCACCTGAATAACGCCACCGTACTGAGCAGTCATTGGTTCAGTGCGCTGGAAGGTCAGCGTTTTCAGCTGATCATCAGCAACCCGCCTTACATCGCCTCCGCCGACCCTCATCTGGTGGAAGGCGACGTGCGCTTCGAACCGGCCAGTGCCTTGGTGGCTGGCGTCGATGGGCTCGACGATCTGCGTCTGATCGTCGCCCAGGCGCCGGATTATCTGGCTGCGGGCGGTTGGCTGATGCTTGAACACGGTTACGATCAAGCCACTGCGGTACGCGATTTGCTGCTGACTCGCGGTTTTGAAGAAGTCCACAGCCGCACCGATCTGGGCGGTCACGAACGTATCAGCCTGGGGCGCCTGCCGTGCTGAATGATCGGGAATTGTTGCGCTACAGTCGGCAGATTCTGTTGCAGCACGTCGACATCGACGGCCAGTTGCGACTGAAAGAAAGCCGCGTGTTGATCGTCGGTCTCGGCGGCCTCGGCTCACCGGTTGCGCTGTATCTGGCAGCCGCCGGCGTCGGTGAGTTGCATTTGGCGGATTTCGACACGGTCGACCTGACCAACCTGCAACGCCAGATCGTTCACGACACCGACAGCGTCGGGCTGAGTAAGGTCGATTCGGCTATTCGCCGACTGACTGCAATCAATCCCGAGATTCAGTTGATCGCCCATCGCACCGCGCTGGACGAAGACTCCCTGGCCGCCGCCGTGGCTGCGGTGGATCTGGTGCTGGACTGTTCCGACAATTTCTCCACCCGCGAAGCGGTCAACGCTGCGTGTGTCGCCGCCGGCAAACCGCTGGTCAGTGGAGCTGCGATTCGGCTGGAAGGGCAGTTGTCGGTGTTTGACCCGCGTCGCCCGGAGAGTCCGTGCTACCACTGTTTATATGGTCACGGCAGCGAAGCCGAACTGACCTGCAGCGAAGCCGGCGTGGTAGGGCCTTTGGTTGGCCTGGTTGGCAGCCTTCAGGCGCTGGAAGCCATGAAGTTGCTGGTGGGTTTTGGCGAACCGCTGGTGGGGCGTCTGTTGTTGATCGATGCCTTGGGCTCGCGCTTTCGCGAATTGCGGGTCAAGCGTGATCCGGGCTGCAGCGTCTGTGGTTCGAAGCATGCGTGAAGCGCCGATTGGCGTGTTCGACTCCGGCGTCGGTGGGCTTTCGGTGCTGGCCGAGATCCAGCGTTTGCTACCCAACGAGTCACTGTTGTACGTAGCCGATTGCGGGAATATTCCCTACGGCGAGAAAACCCCGGAGTTCATCCGTCATCGTTGCAGCGTGATGGCCGGTTTTTTTCAGCAGCAGGGCGCCAAGGCCTTGGTGCTGGCTTGCAACACGGCGACTGTCGCTGGCGTTGCAGACTTGCGGCGTGATTATCCCGAGTGGCCCATCGTCGGAATGGAGCCAGCGGTCAAACCGGCCGCTGCCGCCACCCGCAGCGGTGTGGTCGGTGTGCTCGCCACCACCGGCACCTTGCAGAGTGCCAAGTTCGCCGCGTTGCTCGACCGATTCGCCACCGATGTGCAAGTCATCACCCAGCCGTGCCCCGGCCTGGTGGAGCTGATTGAAAGCGGCGATTTGCACAGCGAGGCATTGCGCCAGTTGCTTGCCAGGTATGTCGAACCGCTGCTCGGCGCCGGGTGCGACACGATAATTCTTGGCTGCACGCATTACCCCTTCCTAAAGCCGTTGCTTAAGCAGATGATCCCCGATGACATCAGCCTGATCGACACCGGCGCCGCTGTAGCGCGGCAACTTCAGCGTCTGTTGGCCGAGCGTGAATTGCTCGCCCAAGGGCCTGCACGTGCTGCGCAGTTCTGGACGAGTGCCGATCCGGAGCATTTCAGAAATATCTTGCCGATACTGTGGAATACTGCTGGCGTTGTGCGAAGCTTCAAGGAGTAAACAATACTCGGGGCAAGCGAGTAATTGGGGTGAGCGTCTAATTAAACGTGGACGTCTGTAGCGTTAAGCAACAAAAAAACTATACGAAATCGTTCGGAAAGGATGTTTCTAATGAAGCGACTATTCTGCTTGGCCGCGATTGCGGCCGCACTGATGGGGCACAGTTTTACCGCGCAGGCGGCAGGCGTGGAGTTCGCGGTCGGCCAGACTAGCGAGTCGACCATGACCTATCGACTGGGCATGCAATTCGATTGGGACAAGAGCTGGTTGCAGAGTGATATCGGTCGTTTGACCGGTTACTGGAGCGGTGGTTACACCTATTGGGAAGGCGACAAGACCTCCAGCAACCACAGCCTGTCGTTCGCGCCGGTGCTGGTTTATGAGTTTGCCGGGCAGACCGTCAAACCCTACCTGGAGTTGGGGGTTGGTGTAGCGGTTTTCGCCAATACCGAAGTCGAAAACAACCAACTCGGCAATGCCTTTCAGTTTGAAGATCGCTTCGGTTTTGGTCTGCGTTTCGCAGGCGGGCATGAAGTCGGTATTCGAGCGACGCACTATTCCAATGCCGGAATCAGCAGCCAGAACGATGGTGTAGAAAGTTACGCACTGCATTACACGATGCCGTTGTAAGCCTGGACTCGGTCAATGTGGGATCGCCGCACCGTCGCTCCTACATTTGATTTTGGGTGCCTTCTTGTTCACCGATACGCCGTGGTAATCCCTTGGCGTTCGTCGATGCATTCCGGTGCGCCCATCTCGAACTCCCGGCAGATCAGCGGGCGTTTTTCATAGATGGTGCACATCATCGTGTTGCGATCCAGCGCGGCGCACCAGCCGTCATCCAGGCGCAGCATGACTTCCCCACCCCAGTCATCGGTATCGATAAAACGTTCGGGCACGCCTGTGTCCGTGATCAGCATGACTTCGAGCTGACAGCAGCAGGCTGCGCAGGTCGAACATGTGACCGCAGGCTCGGCGATTTGCGTATGGGGAATGGTTTTCATGGCGCCCAGTGTAAGGCAGTGGGCCGGTGCTGTGTGAAAGGCCTGACGGACGCTTGGTCGACGGGCGCGACCACCCCCGAGATGCCACTCCCGGCAATGGTGATTTCAGGGCAGGTCCTTGATCGGCGGATTGCTGCGCACCATGCGTTTGCCGATTGTCAGTTTCCCCCGGTTGGGTACTTTCGACAGTGGCCAGAGGTCGGCCATGAACAACGCCGGAAAGGCTAATTCCATCGGTCGATTCTTGAGTTCGGCGAAGATGTAGCGTGCTGACTTGTCCACTGGCCAGCTAAGTGGCATGGGGATGTTTTCCACCGCCAGCGGCGTCTCGACAAATCCCGGGCTGACCACGGTGACTTCGATGCCTTCCGGTGCAAGATCTATGCGCAACGATTCAAACAGGTATCGCAGCCCGGGCTTTGAGGCTCCATGGGCCTCGGCCCGCGGCAGCGGCAGGTAGGTGACCGAGCTGGCGACGCCGACCAGATGCGGCGCAATACCGGTGCGTAAAAGGGGGCGGGCGGCTTCGATGCAATAACTGCTGGCAAGCAGGTTGGTGCGCACGACGTGCTCGACGATCGACGAATCGAACTGCTGAACGTCGACGTATTCGCAAGTACCGGCGTTGAGGATCACCGTGTCCAGAGCTCCCCACTCCTCAGCAATTTGCTCGCCGATTTCTCGCACGGTCTGGCTGTTGGTCAGGTCTCCGGCCACCACCAGCACTTGGCCCGGATAACGCTGAGACAAGACTTTGAGTGGTGCCACCGAGCGAGAACTCACCGCAAGATGAGCTCCAGTTTTCAGTATTTCTTCTGCCAGCGACGCACCAATGCCGTTGCTGGCACCCGTCAGCCAGTATCGCCGTGGAGGTGTAAAACTCATCCCATTCTCCTTTCAGCCAGTCAATCGCCCGGCATGTTGTCGTGATGGCAGGTTCTTGAACGCGGCCAGCGCCCGTTGGCGAGAGCTGCTCAGATTGACGATCGGCGACGGATAATCCGCCACGCCGAACAGGCCGCCGAGGTTCGCCGGGTTATGCACATCCTTCTTGTTCAACCTGGCCAGTTCCGGCAGCCAGTGCTTGATGAACAGCCCTTCACTGTCGAATTTCTC
Organism: Pseudomonas sp. UYIF39; assembly: GCF_029963765.1. Classification (GTDB taxonomy): domain Bacteria; phylum Pseudomonadota; class Gammaproteobacteria; order Pseudomonadales; family Pseudomonadaceae; genus Aquipseudomonas. The sequence goes on along the minus strand of NZ_JALBYU010000011.1, from coordinate 137,288 downwards.
CGACTGGCTCAGTGGATTGAAAATCCGGAAGTAGGGCGCCGAATCGGTGCCAGTGGACGAGCTCCACTGCCAGCCACCGTTGTTCGCCGCCAGGTCGCCATCGATCAGATGACGCATGAAAAAACGCTCGCCTTCACGCCAGTCGATCAGCAGGTTCTTGGTCAAGAACATCGCCACCACCATGCGCAGACGGTTGTGCATCCAGCCGGTTTCAAGCAATTGGCGCATGGCCGCGTCGATAATCGGCAGACCGGTACGGGCCTCTTGCCAGGCCAGGAGTTCATCTGGGGCATCGCGCCAGGCGAGGGCTTCGGTTTCTGGGCGGAAGGCGCGATGACGCGAAACACGTGGGTAACCCACCAGAATGTGTTTGTAGAACTCGCGCCACAGCAATTCGTTGATCCAGGTGACGGCGCCGACTTTGCCACTTTCGAACTCGCCCTGATTGCTTTGCAGGGCGGCATGCAAGCATTGGCGGGGGGAAATCACCCCGGCGGCGAGGTAGGCCGAGAGTTGACTGGTGCCGGGTTTGGCCGGGAAGTCGCGTTCGTTTTTGTAGTCGTCGATCTGGGCATCGGCGAAGGTGTCGAGGCGGCGGTGGGCTTCGGCTTCACCGGCAGGCCAAAGACTGCGCAAGCTGTCGCTGGGCGTTGCGAAGCCTTCAACGTTTGATGGGATCTTGTCGTTGCCGATCGTCAGCGGCGTCTGCATGGCGGGTGCTGAGATTCGCTTCGGTAGTGACCCGCGCAGGCGGTCGTAACACGCCTTGCGGAACTGGCTGAACACCTGAAAGTAAGTGCCCGTTTTGGTCAGTACGGTGCCCGGTTTTAACAGCAGTTGATCAAGGTAGCTAAAAAAGTCGATGGCATTGGCGTTCAGCGTTTCGGCCACGGCTGCGTCACGACGACTTTCATGAATGCCGTACTCCTCGTTGACGTGCACCGCATCAATCTTCAACTGTTGGCAAAGATCGAGCAGCACCTTGGGTGCTTCATCCCAGCGAGATGCCTTGCGGATCAACAAGGGAATGTTCAGTTCGCCCAACGTGCGGCTTAACTCGTTCAGGTTGCGCAGCCAGAAATCCACTTTGCACGGCGCGTCATCGTGTTCCAGCCATTGCTCCGGGCTCAGCAGATACACCGCCACAGTCGGGCCCCGGGCTGCGGCGGCCGAGAGGGCGGTGTTGTCCTGTAGGCGCAAGTCGCTGCGCAGCCAGATCAATTGCAGGGGGGTGTCCATACGATTCATTAAAAATTCGCCATTAAATAAGCCCACGCTGAACCAGGCCCTGGTGTGCCGCTAACGGATCTTCAGCCAGGAACAAGTCAGTAATCTTGAACGTTCGTGTGGACAACTCGGCGTGGTGGATACACACCGTGGGTCCGGCAATCATTTTTGGGCAACTGATACCATTCAAAAGTTTCGGCAGCTGCGAAAGGGTTATGGCTTTGCTGGAATACAGCAGTACGCCGCGGGCTTGCAGGTGATCGACCGCCAGCGCGAGTTCGCCGGCGGGGAGTGGCCAGTCGAACACTTCCACCGGGCAATCGGCGCTGCTGATCAACCAGGCGGTCAGCCACAGGTGAGGTTCCAGTGGCAGGTCCGATTGATTGATCAACAACAGTGGCGCGGTGCGTAACTGACGGTTGTTATGGTAGATGCGTGCGCCAAATTTGCTGCGTAACCAGGAGTAAAAAAACACCCGCTCCATCTGCGCGCCGAACTGTCCTTGCCAGCGTTGCTCCAGTTCAGCCAGCAGCGGCATCAGTAGTTGTGCGCACAAGGTCCGTGGTGGATACAGCGCCATGGCCTGATTGACGGTGTCATCGACGGTGCGTTCGTTCAGTTGAGTGACCGCTTGCAGCAGCGTATGGCGCAGCACTTGCCAATCGTTTTCGACGGATTCGGTAAAAACCTGGGGTGTGTCGAGCAGTTGCTTGACCTGGCTGACGGCCACGCCGCGGTTGAGCCAGGTGAGGATCGTCAGGATACGTTGAACGTGTTCGGCAGAGAACAGCCGATGACCCTTGGGCGTGCGTTGCGGCACGATCAGGCCATAACGACGCTCCCAGGCCCGCAGGGTGACAGCGTTGACGCCGGTCTGCCGTGCGACCTCACGGATCGGCAACCAGCCTTCGTCGAGTGCTTTCTTGAAGTCGGCGCCGAGGTCTTCGCTGGCGCTGGTGTCGAGTGGGCTTTTCATTGGATTGTCATTAGATCGCGTTTCGCAGACTGAGATTTTCCGGATGCGGTTGCAGGTAAACCTGTTGCGCAATGTACGGGTCCGGGTGTTGACGGAAGTAGTGTTTGAGCAGCGTCAACGGCACCACCAGCGGCACGATACCGAGGCGGTACTGGCCGATGACGTGCTGCACTTCCTGTTTGTCTTCAGGGCTGATCGTCTGTTTGAGATAGCCACTGATGTGTTGCAGGACGTTGGTGTGGGTGCGGCGTGTGGCGCATTTTTTCAAAGCCGCCATCAGCTCGCTGAAATAGCGTGGGCCGAGTTCGTTTGGGTCGGTCTGGCCCATGTTGCCCAGCAGGTTGCCCAGGGTTTTGTATTGCACCGGGTTGTGGGCCATCAACAGGTATTTGTAGCGCGAGTGAAAGTCTGTGAGGCTGCGGCGAGTGAGGCCTTCGCGCAGCAACTGCTGCCAGGCACTGTAGGCGAACACGCGGGTGAGGAAGTTTTCTCTCAGCACCGGGTCGTTGAGTCGGCCGTCTTCCTCCACCGGTAAATCCGGATGCAGCGCGCAGAAAGCCTGGGCGTAGATGCCACGGCCACCACCGTCCACCGGCGCGCCGTTGGCGTGGTAGACCTTGACCCGATCCAGGCCGCATGACGGGGATTTCTGCATGAAGATGTAGCCGCAGATGTCGCCCAGTTCCGCAGCCATTTTCTGACCATACTCGGCGAGCGGCCGGGTGACATTGAGTGTTGGGTTAACGGTGCCGACGGCTTCGGGATGTTCGGGATCGCCAACCAGGCGGATCGGTTCCCGAGGAATGCCGAGGCCGATGGCGACTTCGGGGCAAACCGGGAAAAAATCGAAATAGTCAGTAAGGGTACGACTGCACAGCCGCGATTCCTTGTGCCCGCCGTTGTAACGCACTTCTGCGCCCATCAGGCAGGCGCTGATGGCGATCTTCGGTTTCACGGTGACGTGGAGCATCGGAGCACCTCGAATCTAAACCTGTACAGACTGTTCGCTCTGTACAACATAACCTCATCATAGATTCAAAGGTGTACAAGTCAAATTTTTTGTATAGGTTTTACCGTCGGCCTCCTACCGGACCGATGCGGTTCACTGCAGATGCGCATGCAAGCGGCGGGCGGCTTCCTGGCCGCTGAGCCAGGCGCCTTCGACACGACCGGACAAGCACCAGTCGCCACACACATACAACCCTAGATCGGCATCGGCCAAGGCTCCCCATTCATGGCTGTTGGCGGGGCGGGCGTAGAGCCAGCGGTGGGCGAGGCTGAAGGTCGGGGCGGGCATGGCGCTGTGCAGCAGCTCGGCAAATGCGCCGTGCAATTGCTCGATCACGGCTTCTTTGGACAGGTCGATATGTTGCCGGCTCCAGGCGCTAGTGGCGTGCAGGACCCAAGTGTCCAGCGTGTTGTCACGCCCTGGTTTGCTGCGGTTGCGAGCCAGCCAGTCGAGCGGACTGTCCTGTACGAAGCAGCCTTCCATGGGCGTATCCAGCGGTGTCTCGAATGCCAGCGCGACAGCCCAGGTCGGGTCCATTTTCACCCCGGCGGCGGCACCGGCGAGTTTCGGCGCGGAGGCCAGCAGTGCAGTCGCCTGAGGCGCTGGCGTGGCGATAATCACATGACTGAACGGGCCGTGGGTGAAGCCTTCCGCGTCCTGCAGATGCCAGTGCTCTTCGCCGCGATAAACCTCGGTAATGCGGCAGGCGAAATGCACTTCCAGGTCGCCGAGCAGGCCGCGGGTGATGGCGCTCATGCGCGGCGTGCCGACCCAGCGCGTCTGTTCGTCCGGCGACAGGTTGAGCTGGCCACCATGGTAGGTGTAGAGCTGCGGCATCCATTCAGCGACCCAGCCGTTGCCTTGCCAGCGCTGGACTTCAGTGACGAAGCGGCGATCGCGGGCAGTGAAATATTGCGCGCCCATGTCCAGAGCCCCCGCATCGCTGCGCTTGCTCGACATACGTCCGCCACTGCCGCGGCTTTTATCGAAAAGTTGAACGACATGCCCGACCTCTGTCAGGGCTTGGGCGGCGGAGAGCCCGGCGATGCCGGTGCCGATGATTGCGATAGGTACAGTCATAGGGGCCTCGTTTACCTTTCTGTACAGACTACGCTGTGGTTTAAACCTGTACAATATTGTTTTTTGGTATAACTTTTAGCATTCTCGTTCTGACAGCTTGGCCTATTGTTAAACACAGAGCCTGCCCGATACCAAAGATCCCTGCTTATAAAAATAGACTAGTGATCAGGGTTAAACGCCACGCGAGGAAGAAGTCATGCACATATTGCTGACCGGCGGTACTGGTTTGATAGGACGTCAGCTCTGCGCACGCTGGTTGAGTCAGGGGCATCGCCTGACGGTCTGGAGTCGCAAGCCTGGAAAAGTCGCGAAAATCTGCGGTGCCCAAGTGCGCGGAGTGGCCCGCCTCGAGGAAATCGGCCAAGAACAGGTGGATGCGATTATCAATCTGGCAGGCGCACCGATTGCCGATCGGCCTTGGACAACCCGACGCAAAGCGCTGTTGTGGAGCAGTCGCATCACCCTGACTGAAACCCTGCTGGCCTGGCTCGAAACCCGTGAACAAAAACCGCAGGTGTTGATTTCGGGGTCTGCGGTCGGTTGGTACGGTGACGGGGGGGAGCGGGAATTGACCGAGAAATCTCCACCGGTCATCGATGATTTCGCCAGTCAGTTGTGCATCGCCTGGGAAGAAACCGCCCAGCGTGCCGAAGGCTTGGGCATTCGCGTGATCTTCATTCGCACCGGGCTGGTGTTGTCGGCAGAGGGCGGCTTTTTGTCGCGGCTGTTGCTGCCATTCAAAGTGGGGCTGGGCGGGCCTATCGGCAGTGGTCGGCAGTGGATGCCATGGATTCATATCAACGATCAAATCGCCCTGATTGATTTTCTTCTGCATCAGGAAAACGCCAGTGGTCCTTATAATGCCTGCGCGCCAAAACCGGTGCGCAACCGAGAGTTTGCCAAGACGTTGGGCAGCGTACTGCACCGCCCGACGTTCATGCCCATGCCGGCCCTGGCGTTAAGGGTGTGTCTGGGCGAATTGTCATTGCTGTTGCTGGGCGGCCAGAAGGCCGCACCGGCTCGCTTGCTGGAAGCGGGTTTCACTTTCCAATTCACTGACTTGCGCGCGGCTCTGGACGATCTGTCCAGCCGCCTTTGAAATAGGACGTTGCATGACCGATCACGCATTGCTTCTGGTCAACCTGGGCTCACCGGCCTCCACCTCGGTGGCGGATGTGCGCAGTTACCTCAATCAATTTCTGATGGACCCGTATGTGATCGACCTGCCATGGCCGGTGCGACGTTTGCTGGTGTCGCTGATCCTGTTCAAGCGCCCGGAGCAGTCTGCTCACGCCTATGCCTCGATCTGGTGGAAGGAGGGCTCGCCGTTGGTGGTGCTCAGCCGTCGCCTGCAACAGACCATGACGGCCCAGTGGACCCACGGTCCGGTGGAGCTGGCGATGCGTTACGGTGAACCATCGATCGAGTCGGTGCTGGTGCGCCTGGCGGCCCAGGGTCACAAGAAGGTCACTCTTGCACCGCTCTATCCACAGTTCGCCGACAGCACCGTGACCACGGTGATCGAGGAGGCCAAGCGGGTGGTGCGTGAGAAGCAGCTGGATGTGCAGTTTTCGATTCTCCAGCCGTTCTACGATCAACCGGAGTACCTCGATGCGCTGGTGGCCAGCGTCAAGCCGCATCTGGAGCAAGAGCACGATCACCTGTTGCTAAGCTTTCACGGATTGCCGGAGCGGCACCTGACCAAGATCGACCCTACCGGTCACCATTGCTTCAAAAGCGATAATTGCTGCCTGAACGCTTCACCAGAAGTATTGGCGACCTGCTACCGCGCCCAATGCCTGCGCACGGCGTCCGAGTTTGCCAAGCGGCTGGGGCTGCCGGACGGCAAGTGGTCGGTGTCGTTCCAGTCGCGTTTGGGTCGAGCGAAATGGATCGAACCCTACACCGAAGCGCGCCTCGATGAATTGGCTGGAATGGGCGTGAAGAAGGTACTGGTGATGTGCCCGGCGTTCGTTGCCGATTGCATCGAGACCCTGGAGGAGATCGGTGATCGCGGGCGGGAGCAGTTCCGCGAGGCGGGAGGGGAAGAGTTGGTGCTGGTGCCGTGTCTGAACGACGATCCGCAGTGGGCGCGGGCGTTGAGCACCTTATGCGAACGAGCGCCGATAGCCCTGTAGTCATGATCGTTCCCACGCTCGCGTGGGAACGATCGATTCACTCAGAGCAACGACTCATTCGCCTTTTTGTGCTTCCAGCTGTCATTGCCCGGCAGCAACAGGTTCAGCGCAATCGCCGTCACCGCGCACAGCGCGATGCCTTTGAGGCCGAAGTCGTCCGGCCCTGTGCCGGTGCCAACCAGTACGCCGCCGATCCCGAACACCAGGGTCACCGAGACAATCACCAGGTTGCGCGCTTCGCTCAGGTCGATCTTGTGGCGAATCAGGGTGTTCATGCCCACCGCCGCGATCGAACCGAACAACAGGCACAGAATCCCGCCCATCACCGGCACTGGAATGCTTTGCAGCAGCGCGCCGAACTTGCCGATGAACGCCAGGCTGATGGCGAAAATCGCCGCCCAGGTCATGATCTTCGGGTTGTAGTTCTTGGTCAGCATCACCGCGCCCGTCACTTCGGCATAGGTGGTGTTGGGTGGACCGCCAAACAGGCCGGCTGCGGTGGTGGCAATGCCATCGCCGAGCAGGGTGCGGTGCAGGCCGGGTTTCTTCAGGTAATCGCGACCGGTCACGCTACCGACAGCGATCACGCCGCCGATGTGCTCGATGGCTGGGGCCAGGGCCACCGGAACGATGAACAGAATCGCCTGCCAGTTGAATTCCGGCGCGGTGAAATGCGGGATCGCAAACCACGGTGCAGCAGCAATTTTCGCGGTATCAACGACGCCGAAATAGAACGCCATCGCAAAGCCCACCAGCACGCCCGAGATGATCGGCACCAGGCGGAAGATGCCTTTGCCGAACACCGCGACGATCAGGGTGGTCAGCAGCGCTGGCATCGAGATCAGCATGGCCGTCTGATAATGAATCAGCTCGGTGCCGTCGCCAGCCTTGCCCATCGCCATGTTGGCGGCGATTGGTGCCATGGCCAGGCCGATGGAAATGATCACCGGGCCAATCACCACCGGCGGCAGCAGACGGTCAATGAAACCGGTGCCTTTGATCTTCACGGCAAGGCCGAGGAAGGTGTAGACGAAACCCGCCGCCATGACGCCGCCCATGGTCGCCGCGAGACCGAATTGGCCCTTGGCGAGAATGATCGGGGTGATAAAGGCAAAGCTCGACGCCAGGAACACCGGCACCTGACGCCCGGTGACGATCTGGAACAAAATCGTCCCCAGGCCTGCGGTGAACAGCGCCACGTTCGGGTCGAGGCCGGTAATCAGCGGCATCAACACCAGGGCGCCGAAGGCCACGAACAGCATCTGCGCACCCGACAGCACCGTGCGCCAGAGCGGATCGTTGAACTCTTGCTGCATGCTCAAGCGTCCTTCTGCTTGGTACCGAAGATCTTGTCACCGGCATCGCCCAGGCCTGGAATGATGTAACCGTGTTCGTTGAGTTTTTCGTCAATGGAGGCGGTGTAGATGGTCACGTCCGGGTGAGCCTTCTCAACGGCGGCAATGCCTTCAGGGGCAGCCACCAGCACCATCGCGCGGATATCCCGGCAACCGGCCTTTTTCAGCAGGTCGATGGTAGCGACCATGGAGCTGCCGGTAGCGAGCATCGGGTCGATGATCATCGCCAGGCGTTCGTTGATTTCCGGAACCAGTTTTTCCAGATAGGTGTGGGCCTGCAGGGTTTGTTCGTTGCGGGCCACGCCGACGGCGCTGACTTTGGCGCCCGGGATCAGGCTCAGTACGCCTTCGAGCATACCGATACCGGCGCGCAGGATCGGTACTACAGTAATTTTCTTGCCGGCGATTTTCTCGACCGACACCGTGCCGCACCAGCCTTCGATGTCGTAGCTTTCCAGCGGCAGGTCTTTGGTGGCTTCATAGGTCAGCAGGGCACCGACTTCCTGAGCGAGCTCACGGAAATTCTTCGTGCTGATGTCGGCGCGGCGCATAAGGCCGAGTTTATGGCGGATCAGCGGATGGCGGATCTCGAGGATGGGCATGGGAAAGGCTCCGGCGGCGGGCAAAAAAACCGGCCTAGATTAATCTATCCGAGGGTGTTGTCCTATAGACATGAAGTACGTTAGTCCACAAACGCTTGATCTGGCCGAGCGGGATGCGTACCTTTGCCCGCTTTTCCTTAATCAGTCCCCCCTGGAGAGCGCCATGTCCGCTGATCTCGAGCATATCCGTCAAATCATGCGAGAGGCTGACTGCCTGTACACCGAAGCTGAAGTCGAGGCGGCCATCGCCCGCGTCGGTGCACAAATCAACGACCAACTGGCTGAAAGCAATCCGGTGGTGTTCTGCGTGATGAATGGCGGGCTGATTTTCTCCGGCAAGTTGCTGACCCATCTGAACTTCCCGCTGGAAGCGTCCTACCTGCATGCCACTCGTTATCGCAACGAAACCAGCGGCGGCGATCTGTTCTGGAAAGCCAAGCCGGAAGTGTCGTTCATCGACCGTGACGTGCTGATCATCGACGACATCCTCGACGAAGGTCACACCCTGGGCGCGATCATCGACTTCTGCAAACACGCTGGCGCGCGCAAAGTGCACACCGCCGTGCTGATCGACAAGGACCACGACCGCAAGGCTCGCCCGGACCTGAAAGCCGATTTCGTCGGCCTGCCATGCATCGACCGTTACATCTTCGGTTACGGCATGGACTACAAGGGCTACTGGCGTAACGCCAACGGGATTTTTGCTGTTAAAGGCATGTAAGAACATGACCGTGCCGAGCTTTCTCGATCAAACCCTGTTCGCTGAATTGGCCGAGAAAGCCGCAGCCAATTCTCGCGGGCGTCAGCATCACAACTTCCATCAGATGGAAGACGCCTGTCATCGCATGGTGGTTGGCTTGCAGCCTGACACCTATGTCCCGCCTCATCGGCACGTGGGGGAAAACAAGGCTGAAACCTTGTTGGTTCTCAAAGGGCGACTGGGTGTGTTGATTTTCGATGAGTCTGGCGGGGTGCTGAGTAAACAAATCCTGCAGGCCGGTGGCGACTGTCTTGGTGTGGACCTGCCAGCCGGAGTGTTCCATAGCCTGGTGGTACTGGAAGCGGACAGCCTGATGTTCGAGTGCAAGGCCGGCCCCTATCGCCCGGTCGGTGAAGGTGAGCTTGCTCGCTGGGCGCCGCGCGAAGGCGAGCCTGGTGTGGCTGAGTATCAGGCGTGGATGCGCGCGCTGTTCACCTGAACGGCGCGCTCAATTTTCCCCGGCCAGCCAGCGTTCGCTTTTGCGACGAGCCTGTTCCAGGTTGTTCACATAGGCCAGCTGACGCTGTTCCCGATGGATGCCCGCGCGTCTGAGCTTCAGGCGCACTCGTGGGGCGGTCGCCACCAGAATCAGGCCAATGCCGTCCGTGCGGTAATCCCTCAGGATATTGTCGAAGGCCGCCAGCGCCGTCATGTCCAGCATGGGCACGGCGCTCATCTCGACGATCACCACTTTGACCTCCGGACTGAATTTGCGTAGCACCCCCAAGGCTTTTTCGGCCGCGCCGAAGAACAACGGCCCACGAATCGCATAGCAGCGAACATGTGCCGGCAGATCCTGCAAGGCTTGATGGAAGCCTCGGGGCAGTTCGGCGGTGTCCGTAAGATCGCTCATGCGCTTGATAAATAACCCGGCGGCGAGCAGCAGGCCGACGGCGACAGCCATCACCATGTCGAACAACACCGTCAGGCTCAGGCAGGTCAGCAAGACCAGCACATCGCTGCGGGGCGCGATGTGCAAGGTATGCAGCACGTGCCGGGCTTCGCTCATGTTCCACGCCACCATGACCAGTAATGCGGCCAATGCAGCCATCGGCAGGTAGCTGAAAAGCGGTGCGAGGACGAGTATCGCAATCAGCACCACCGCGCTGTGAATAATGGCCGCCAATGGCGAAAAGGCTCCGCTGCGCACGTTGGTGGCACTACGGGCAATCGCCGCCGTGGCGGTAATACCGCCGAACAGCGGAGCGATCAGGTTGCCCAGGCCCTGACCCAGCAGTTCTGCGTTGGGGTCGTGTTTACTGCCGGTCATGCCATCCGCCACCACCGCACACAACAAGGATTCGATAGCCCCGAGCATGGCAATGGCGAACGCCGGCGCCAGCAACTGACGGATCAAGTCGTAAGACAGGTGCAGAGGCTGGCCGTCGGGGCCGGGTAGATTCCACGGCCAATCGAAGCTTGGCAGGAACGGCGGAATGCCAGGGTGGCTGACGCCCTCGACCATATAGCTGAAACGCTCACCCAATGTCGCCACCGCCAGCCCGCTGTGCTCCAGCGCCAAACCCAGGAGCGCGCCGATGGTCAGCGCCACCAGATGCCCCGGAATTCTCGGCACCCACCGTGGCCAGACAATCAGAACGGCCAGGCAGGTGATGCCGATGATCCCGTCCCCTAGCCGGGCGCTGGGCAATGCCAGAATCAGTACGCCCAGCTGTTCGATGTAGTGTTCTGCCTGGCCTGCGGTGTTCAGGCCCAGCAAATCCTTCAATTGCAGGGTTGCAATGACAATGCCGATCCCGGCGGTAAAGCCCAGGGTGACCGGATACGGAATGTACTGAATCAACCGCCCGGCTCGAATCAGCCCCAGGGCAATGAGGATGACGCCGGCGAGCATGGTGCAGAGCAGCAGGCCGCCCAGGCCGTATTGTTGGGTAATGGGTAGCAGAATGACCACGAACGCAGCGGTCGGCCCACTGACATTGAAACGCGAACCTCCTGTCAGGGCGATCAGGGGGGCGGCGATCAGTACCGTATACAACCCTTGCTGGGGCGGTACACCCACGGCAATCGCCAGGGCCATGGCCAGCGGAATGGCGATAATCCCTACGGTCACCCCGGCACTGATGTCGCCGCGCAAGCCTTTGAGGGTGTAGCCGGCGCGCCAGGTCTGACGCCAGGCGGCGAACAACGGGGGAACGGAGAACGACATGAGCACTCCACGGTAGACGGCGCACTGTTGAACGACGGCTGAAAGCTCTTCCAGTATGGCCAGCGTCGTACTGCGAAGTATTGACCCATATCGCTAATTCGCGCGGTTGATCCTCATGCTAGAGTGCTCGGCTTCGCCTTGGGAGCCTGACATGAGCCTTTTGATCCGCAGCTGCGCCGCCCTGTTGCTGACCGTCAGCCTGCCTCTGGCGGCCGCCCCGGCGCCGATGCACGCGCAGTTCCTGCCTCCAGATGACCTGACCCTGCGTGATGCGGAACCCGAACAGCAACAGCTGTTGCAGGTCACCGAGTATTCGGTGGTGGTCGGCAGCCAGCGCCAGTCCAACCAGCAGCCGATTCCGGTGACCTCACCGTTGCTGATCCGCCTCAAGGGCAAATCCTTGAACAAGGGCGCGACCATCAACCAGGTGCTGGTCAATTTCGATGGCGAAAGCAAAAGCCTGAAAAAGCCGATCTACGACGACAAAAGCAAAACCCTGACGCTGTTTTACCCGATGGCTCAGTACCGGGTGGTAATCGACTTGTTGCGCAATGACACGGTGTATTGCCAGTTCCTCAGCTACGCCAACGGTCATGTCTGGGCCGATCTGCACACGGGCGCTGTTCGTCCGCGTTGAGCCCGGTGGCCAGGGAGGGGTAAACTGCCCGCCCCGTGAAATGTCTGCGAGCTGGAGTCGGCAATGCGTAAAGATAAGAAGCAAGTGATTGGTGACGAGATCGGCGATGAGCAGATCAAGCTGTTCCTCGATTTCGAACCGGTCGACGCCACGTCGCCGTCGCTGCACAAACTGATCAAGGCCTATCGCGGCTTGCGCATCGATGACTTCGGGCGTTTTCTGACGTTCTTCGTCGAAGCCGGTCTGGATCTGGACGGCAAGGATGAGCACGGCAATGACTTTGTTGCCCTGATCAAGGATCAGCGCAACGCGGCCGAGTACATCGAACTGATCGAAAAGGCTCGCGGTTAAGATTTTTCAAGGCACAAAAAAACGCCCCGCTCTCAATGAGAACGGGGCGTTTTTTATGCGGCCGAATCAAGCGTAGCTTTCGGTCTCGTTGCTGGCTTCAACCAGTTCCAGCGCGACGTTGTTCTGCACATTGATCTTGCGATACAGCGCAGCATCGGTTTCCAGAACCTTTTCCCGAGCCGGGAAGATTTCCGCCAGTTTGGCAGCCCACTCACCGGACGCTTTGTTCGGGAAGCATTTTTCGATCAGTTCCAGCATGATCGAAACGGTCACCGACGCGCCTGGCGAAGCGCCGAGCAGGGCAGCAAGGGTGCCGTCCTTGGCCGCGACCAGTTCGGTACCGAACTGCAGAACGCCGCCCTTTTTCGGGTCTTTCTTGATGATCTGCACCCGTTGGCCGGCCACTTCCAGGCGCCAGTCTTCGGCTTTCGCTTCAGGGTAGAAGCGACGCAGCGAGTCCAGGCGCTGCTCCATCGACTGCATCACTTCGCTGACCAGGTACTTGGTCAGGTCCATGTTGTTTTTGGCCACGGCCAGCATCGGGCCGATGTTGCCGGCGCGAACCGACATCGGCAGGTCCATGAAGGAGCCGTGCTTGAGGAACTTGGTGGTGAAACCGGCGTAAGGTCCGAACAGCAGAGACTTCTTGCCATCGACGACGCGGGTGTCCAGGTGCGGCACCGACATCGGAGGCGAACCCACGGCCGCCTGGCTGTAAACCTTTGCCTGGTGGTGTTTGACCACTTCCGGGTTGTCGCAACGCAGCCACTGGCCGCTGATCGGGAAGCCGCCGAAACCTTTGCTTTCTTCGATGCCCGAAGCTTGCAGCAGCGGCAGTGCCGCGCCACCGGCGCCCAGGAACACGAATTTCGCGTCGACGTCGCGGGAATTGCCGCTGTTGACGTCCTTGATGCTGACGGTCCAGCCGTTGCCGTTACGCTTGAGACCGGTCACGCGCTTGCAGTACTTGACCTGGGCATCGGGTGCGCTGGTCAGGTGCTTGAGCAACTGATTGGTCAGGGCGCCGAAGTTGACGTCGGTGCCGTTCATGACGCGGGTGGCGGCGACGACTTCGTCGGCCGGCCGGCCAGGCATCATCAGCGGCATCCACTCGGCCATGGTGGCCTTGTCTTCGGTGTATTCCATGTCCGAGAAGGCGTGGTGCTTGCTCAGCGTCTTGAAGCGTTCCTTGAGGAAGGAAACGCCATCGTCGTTCTGGACGAAGCTCAGGTGCGGAACCGGACTGATGAATGTCTTGCACGAGCCGAAGGTACTTTTCTTGGTCAGGTAGGACCAGAACTGCTTCGACACCTCGAACTGGGTGTTGATGTGCACGGCTTTCTTGATGTCGACGGTGCCGTCGGCGGCCTGCGGCGTGTAGTTGAGCTCACACAGCCCGGCGTGACCGGTACCGGCGTTGTTCCACGGGTTCGAACTCTCCGCAGCACCGGAATCCATCAGCTCGACGACTTCCAGCTTGATCGCGGGGTCGAGCTCTTTGAGCAGTACAGCAAGGGTGGCACTCATGATGCCGGCCCCAACCAGTACTACGTCGACTGCTTCGTTATGCGCCATTTAACGCGTCTCCAAAATCTGCAGCACCAAATTGTCGGCATGGCTGCCAGGCGTTCAGGGGCGTGTCAGTGATGCCCCAGGTACCCATGGCAGTATCGCCATGTCCGAATCTTCGCAATTTTTCGCAACTTCGACGGACGCTACCGGCCGGGTCTAAAAGAGTTACATGAACTCACTTCAACGCGCGGCTGGCAATTCGACTTATGGTCGATACATCCGTTTGTGCAACCAAATCCGTAGGGGACAGGCTTCAGGCTCCGGTGTTCGAGGTGTACTCGGTCCTGTGTCGTTGGGCTGTTTCAGACGCTAATGGTGCATATTCAGACGCAAAACTATTCATTTGCTCGCCACACTCTTGTGAAGTTGTGAAAACCCGTTTTTTTCACGCTCTTTTGAAGACGTGAACCTCAAAAAAGGGCTGCCCCAGCCTGGCACCGTGCCCGGATGGATTGCCGCCATGGGATACATGACAGGCAAAACGGGCAAACAGCTCAGTGACCGAGCGTAATGACAGCTCTGCAGATTCGCGAAAAGTGGGGGTTTTGCTCAAGGAACAGCAAGCGCGCCAGCTTCACTCGATCTGTGTGGGCGGCTCTCTGTAGGGCGGTGCGGGGTGTCAATACAAGCGCATTGACGATGCTGCGAGGCCCGATCAGGAGACGTCCTTATAATCGGGGGGAGATTGTAGCGAAGAAACGCAGGGAAATGGTCGTGTTTAATGACTTTTATTAGGTGTTCGGTCAGGTGGCCAACAGGTGTTGAGCTTGCGCACGTGGCTGGCGCTGGTTGACACGGGCGCTAGGGGGCAGGGGATGGTGTAACCAGTTGAGCCGGATTTCCTCGATTTCGACCCAGCCATCGCCCATCGGCTGGAGGCTGCACTGTTTGAATGCCTGGCAATGGCCGTTGCGGTCGAGCAGGGCGAAGCAGCGATGCAGAGGGCGCGGAGTGAATAGCGAGATGAGATAGCGCATGGCGAAGTACCTCGTAGGGTGACTGCTGTAAAGGTTGCCAGCGAGCCGTGACGAGCAAGTGTATGGGCGGTGACATCTATGTGACAGGAACCCGGCTCCCAAGGGTTTGTCAGACATTTCAGTAATCACTGCAGGGCTCTAGTTAGCCGCAGTGGCGCACCGCTATACTGCGGGCCTTAGTGCCTGATTCTGGAGAGAAGCGCATGTTGCAACGCCTGTTGTTCGGTTTGATCACTGTGACCAGTTTGACCCTGGTCGGCTGCGCCCACAGCCCGCAACAACTGAATCCGGAACCCAAGCTGACGGCTCAGCTGGCGCCGGTCGGCCATGGTCAGCCGGTGGTGGTTCGTGTGGTGGACGGTCGTCCGTCGCCGACTCTGGGCACCCGTGGTGGCCTGTACCCTGAGACCAGCGCGATCACCGTGCAGGGCGCGCAGATTCTGCCGAAGTTGCAGGCTCAGGCCGAAGCGGCCGTGCGGTTGTTGGGCTTCACCCCAACCTCCAATGCGCTGAACGCTCCGCAGTTGACCGTGACCCTGGCCGAGCTGAAGTATCAGTCGCCTAAAGAAGGCATGTATGTAACTGAGGCCACCATTGGCGCGACGTTCCGCTCCGATGTGCAGAATGCCAATCGTCGTTACAGCGGTCGTTATGGTGCGTCCCTGGATCAGCGTTTTGGTATGGCGCCGAATCAGGAAACCAATACCAAGCTGGTCAGCGATGTGTTGAGCGATGCGTTGACGCGTCTGTTCAAGGATCCGACGATTGGTCAGATTCTCGGCGAGTAAGCGTTCGCTGGATTCAAAAAAGCCCGGTGCCAGTGATGGTCCCGGGTTTTTTCATGCCTGTCGATTTCCTACGGACCTGCACTGAACAACTGTGGGAGCGAGCTTGCTCGCGAATGCGGAGTATCAGTCAACATCAATGCAGCTGACACACCGCCATCGCGAGCAAGCTCGCTCCCACAAGGGATCTGCGGTGTCAGGGGGCGCCAGACTGGCGTATGCAGATGACGGCGCCGTGACACAGGGCAGGGATTGGTCAAATGATTCGTTATTTGTCGGAAAGCAAGGGCAGGTGGCGAGGCTTTCGGTAAACTTCGCGCCGCGGTCGTCGGTTCGGCGTCTGCCACCTGTTTTGCTGAGGTTCGTGATGTCGTTGCATTTGATTTCGCTGTTTACCAACCATCCCGCCAAGTTGATCAACCTGTTGGCCTTGTTGTTTGCCTTTCCGGGCGGCTGGTTGCTGCATGCCACTCGTCGCCGCGAACAGCGCGCGCTGGCCGTTCTCGAAGCGCAAAGCCAGAGCCGTCGTATCGATGGCCCGACGTTGATGCTGGACGGCGCGACCTTGCGCATGAACCGGTTTTTCTATCGATTCGGTTTTGCCTGCCTGGGATTGGCGCTGCTGGTGTCGTGGATCAGTACACGCTTCTGACAGCAAAATACGCAACAATGAAAACGGCGCCCGAGAGCGCCGTTGTCGTATCCAGCCAAAAACGTTACAGCGGCAATCCCGCTTTCACACGGTACTGATTGCGCACCGGCGTCGCGTATTGCAGCACCATGAACGGACGATGCTCCTCGGGGCACGCGTCCAGACGCTGTTGCCATTGCTCCTTAGCCTTGGCCAGTTCGTCGGCCGCAAACACCTCGGCGGCTTTCGGCACCTGCAATTGCGGGTCGGCGTCTTTCCACTGGGCGTAAGCGAGGTAGTGCACCGGGAACAGGCGGTAGCCGCCGAGGATCTGCCGGTCCATCTCGATCGCCAATTGCTTGGTGTCGTCGAACAGCTCGGTGATCGGCGAGGCGAAGTTCACATGCACGCGGCCCTTGTAGCCGGTGATGCCCTTGGCGATGCTCACATCGTCCTCGCCCGGCACTTTGGTGTAGCTGCCGGTGGTGGCGCGGATGAAGAGTTCGCGGGCCTTGGCTTGATCGCACGGGTCATATTCGTAGCTGATCGACACCGGAGTGAGGTTCAACGACTGAATGACTTCGCCGAACGGCTCGTCCTTGCGGCTCATGTGGAACATTTTCAGGATTGCCGACTCGGTGCGGTCGTCGCCGTCCTTGGCCCGGCCTTCGGCCTGGGCGATCCAGATCGAGGCGCAATCCTTGCGGATCGAGTGGTTGATGTAGGCCGACAGCAGCTGATACGCCGCCATCTTCTCGCGGCGACCGGTGATCGAACGGTGCACGATGAAGCTCTTGTTCAGGCGCATCAGATCGCTGACGAAGGGCTTTTGCAGCAGGTTGTCGCCGATCGCGATGCGCGGTGTCGGCAAGCCGGCGTGGTACACGGCATAGTTGACGAAGGCCGGGTCCATCACGATGTCGCGGTGGTTGGCAATGAACAGGTAGGCGCTGCCGGACTTGAACTGCTCGACGCCGGTGTACGTCACCCCGTCCGTGGCTCGCTCAATGGTGTGGTCGACGTACATCTCGACTTTATCCTGCAACGTGGCCACCGACGTGACGTCAGCGAACTCACGGCGCAGCCGATGAGCTATAAGAGGTTTGAGCATCCAGCCGAAAGCACCGGCAAAACGCGGGAAGCGGAAGTGGATGAGGATATCTAGAAACGCCTTGTCGCCGAGCAGCCGGTCCAGCACTGCCGGGACTTCGCTGTCATTGTAAGGTCGGATGGCATCGAATTCGCCCATCATGCTCTCTTGTTAGAAACGGCTAGGGTAAGTAAAGGTTTTGATCGAAAACCAACGGGGCACGGTCTGAAAAGTTAGCCAGACAAAAATAGCCCTGCAAATAGACCGGCGATTATACGCACAAGTCACCTGGGAGACCGCGATGCTGGAAACCGAGCGCTACGAATGTCCGTATTGTGGTGAAGAGGCTGAGGCCGTTCTGGACTTGTCCGGTGGCGATCAGACCTATATCGAAGACTGTCCGGTGTGTTGTCGCCCCATCACGTTTGTTCTGCAGACTGACGGTCACGAATGGTTGCTCGAAGTTCATAGCGAAAACGAATGAAAGGGGCACCCCATGCAGCGAATCTACGAGCCGGAAAACCTCATGGAAGGTGAGTTGCTGCAAAGCATGTTGGCCAGCGAGGGCATAGAGGCCCATTTGGTGGGCCGCGATTTGCTCGGTGGCAGCGGCGAGTTGCCGATCTTTGGCCTGCTGGGCCTGTCAGTCGATAACGACGAGGCCGAGTACGCCCGGGAGTTGATCACCGCGTACAATGCCGCGCTGCCACTGCCCGGCGATGAACCGGAAAGTTTTCCCGGTACGCTGGTCTGTTAGGCTGACGTTCGTTTTATCAAGAGTCGTGTTGCCCCATGTGTGGACGTTATGCCCTGTTTCGCTGGAACCCCGCCTTCGCGGCCCTGCCTGGCTTCCCCGCCGATCAGCAGGCCCAATGGAATATTTCCCCCAACGATTCGGTGTTGATGCTGCGCGCGGGTGTTGACGGCCAGCGCGAGTTGGCCCGCGCGCGTTGGGGTTTGACGCCGCCGTGGCTGACCGATTTGTCCCGTACGCCAGCCCATGCCCGGGCCGAAACCGTCGCTGAGCAACCGATGTTTCGCCAGGCCCTGCGCGAACGCCGTTGCCTGCTGCCGGCCAACGGCTTTTATGAATGGCGCGGAACGCAGCGCAAGCGTCCGTTCTGGCTGACGCCGGGACAGGGCTCGACGCTGTTTTTTGCGGCGATTTGGGAAGCGTATCCGGTGCAGGAGCAGGTGTGGCTGAGTACGGCGGTGATCACTCAGCCGGCGGCGAGTCAGCGTCGGCCGCTGATTCTCGATGCGGCGGGGCAGGAGGCGTGGCTCAATCCAGAGACTCCGTTGCATGCCTTGCAAGCGTTACTCGCCAGTGAGCCCGCAGCGTTGCGCGAGCGGGTGTTGGCGAATCTGGTGAACGATCCGAAGCTCAATGGGCCGGAGTGTCTGACCCCCGGCTAACCTCTCAATGATCGTTCCCACGCAGAGCGTGGAAGCGATCATTGAACCCTAAACCTTGAATTGATTGATCAACCGCCGCTGCTGCTCAGCCAGCTTGGTCAGATCCGCACTCGCCGCACTCGACTCATCCGCTCCGCCCGCCACTTCATTGGCCACTTGCCCGATGTTGATCACGTTCCGATTGATGTCATCAGCCACCGCACTCTGTTCCTCGGCCGCACTGGCAATCTGGGTGTTCATGTCGTTGATCACCGACACCGCCTGCGTAATCGTCTCCAGTGCCTCGGCCGCTTTCGCCGCGTGCTGCACGCTTTCATCGGTGCGGCTCTGACTGTCCTCCATTACCCGCACCACATCGCGCGTGCCTTGTTGCAGTTGCTGAATCATGGTCTGAATTTCTTCAGTGGCTTTCTGAGTCTTCTGCGCCAGGTTGCGCACTTCATCGGCTACCACCGCAAAACCGCGTCCCTGTTCGCCGGCGCGGGCCGCTTCGATGGCCGCGTTCAAGGCCAGCAGGTTGGTCTGTTCGGCGATCCCGCGAATGGCCGTCAGGATCGCGTTGATGTTCTCGCTGTCCTTGGCCAAGGTTTGCACCACGCCGACAGCCTTGCCGATTTCTATCGCCAGCACGCCAATCGAGTTCGACGTGTCCCGCACGATTTGCATGCCCTGCGCTGCTGCCTGATCCGCATGGCTGGCAGCTTGCGCAGCCTGGGTCGCGTTGCGCGCCACGTCCTGGGCGGTGGCAGTCATCTCATGCACCGCCGTGGCCACTTGATCGATCTCGGCCATTTGCTTGTGCACGCCGATGTTGGTGCGGATGGCGATGTCGGCGGTATGTTCCGACGAGTCGCTGACGCTCTGCACCGAAGTCACCACCTGGGTGATCATCACCTGCAACTTGGCCAGGAAGGTGTTGAAGCCTTTGGCGATCGAGCCCAATTCGTCGGCGCGGTCGCTGGTCAGGCGTCGAGTCAGGTCACCTTCGCCCTGAGCGATGTCGTCGAGCATGGCAACCATCTGCTTCAGCGGCCGGGCAATGCCGTGGCCCACCAGCCAGATCACCAGCAAGCCGATACCGGCAATCAACAAGCCGACCATGGCCATGCCGAAGGTGTCGGACTTGCGCTGGGCGTCCAGATCACCCTGAAGCTTTTGCAGGTCGGCCATCACCGCGTTCAGCGGCAGTTGCAGCATGAGGGTCCAGCGGGCGTCGGTCTGGCCAATACCGAACGGCAGGTACAACTCGATCCGGCCCTGGGCCTTGTCGACGGTGTAGGTGACTTCGCCGCGCTTGAGATTGGCCATGTTGGCGATCTGCTGGCTGTCGAGGATGTCGCTGACCTTCTCGCCGAATTTGCTTGGGTCCTTGGTGTAGGCAACGATCCGGCTGTTGCCGCCAATCAGGGCCATTTCACCAGCGCCGCTGTACAGCTTCTGATTCGCCCCAAGGAGCATTTCCTGGATGAAGTTCACTGAGAGGTCGGCGCCGACGATGCCCTGGAAGGCGCCATTGAGCATGATCGGTTCTATAAAGGAGGCGAGCATGACGATCTTGTCGCCAACCTTGTAGGGCGCCGGATCGATCACGCAGGATTTTTTGGTTTCTTTCGAGCACAGGTAGTACTCGCTGGCGCGAACGCCGGTGGACAGGGTTTTCTGGTCGTCGACGTCCACCAGTTTGTCCAGGCCCAGGCTGCCGTCTTCGTTACGGAACCACCATGGCAGGAAGCGCCCGTTGCTGGCGTCGATGCCGACAACCTTGGTGTCGACGTAGGCCGCGTCGTTGTGATCGAGGGCGTTTTTTTCCCAGCCGATGTAGGTGCCGAGAATTTTCGGGTTCTGGGTGACGTTTTCCTTGATCAGACTGATCAATTGCTCACGGTTCAGGTTCAACTGTGGCTGGCCATCGGCGCCCGGGGTGCCGATCAATGCATTGACTCGCACCAGTCCGCCGGCAATCAACAGTGGCGCTTCGAGCTCGCGCTGGATCTGGCTGACCTGGGTTTGCGCCAGTGACGTCAGGCGTTGTTCGATGACTTGCTCGAATTGTGCCTGGGTCCGCTGCTGGACCATGTCCTGTGTCCGTGCGCCGGAAAACAACGCGTACAGCACCAGGGCTGCCACGACACTAAGAACGATGGCGCCGGCGAGGGCCGCCACGGAAAACTGGATCGACTTGAATTTCATTGGTGCTCCGCACGCAAGAGGACGTCTGCGGTGCTGTATCGGCGGGGTGTCGATGGTCATGAGCGGGGTTTGGCGAATTGGCTGTTTTGGAATGTTTGATGTCGTAAATGAATTAGTGTGTGCTACACGTCCGTTGTATCTGGCGCCGATACAATTCACCGCCTAGGATACGCCGCATGTTTTCAGGGAGTTTTTTGATGAGCAAGACATTGGTTTTGTGTGCACTGAGCGCAGGTCTGCTGCTCGCCGGTTGTCAGTCGGTCAATACCACCAGCGGTGGTGCGGTGGGCGTTGAGCGCAAGCAGTACATGTTCAGCATGTTGTCGACCGACGAGGTCAACCAGATGTACGCCCAGTCTTATCAAAAGACTGTCGGCGAGGCGAACACCAAAGGCGTGCTGGACAAGACCAGTAACGAGGCCAAACGTGTCCAGGCGATTGCCGACCGGCTGATTGCCCAGGCGCCGGTTTTCCGTCCGGATTCGGCCCAATGGAAATGGGAAGTCAACCTGATCAAGAGCGACGAGCTCAACGCCAACTGCGGGCCTGGCGGCAAGATCATTTTCTACACAGGGCTGATCGACACCCTGCAACTGACCGACGATGAGATCGCCGCGATCATGGGCCACGAAATCGCCCACGCCCTGCGCGAGCATGGTCGTGAAGCGATGTCCAAGGCTTACGGCATCGAAATGGCCAAGCAGGGCGCCGGTGCCTTGCTTGGTCTGGGTCAGGACAGCCTCGCGCTGGCGGATACCGTGGCCAACTACGGCATGACCTTGCCCAACAGTCGCGCCAATGAAAACGAGGCGGACCTGATCGGCCTGGAACTGGCCGCTCGCGCCGGTTACAACCCGAACGCCGCGATCACCCTGTGGAACAAGATGACCAAGGTTTCGGAAGGTTCGTCGCCGGAGTTCATGAGCACTCACCCGGCGTCGTCGAGTCGTATTGCTTCGTTGCAGGCGGCGATCCCGAAAGTCATGCCGCTGTACGAGAAAGCCAGAAAGTCCTGATAGTCATGTGGCGCGGCTGCTGACGCCACCCCTTCAAGTCTAAACATACAAGCGAGCTTGCTCGCGATGAGCGATGACGCGGAGTCACTGACTTACCGCGTCAAACCCAACCGCTGCTCTGCATCGCCTTGTACACCGCGACAATGGCGAGGATGAAGAACGCCGACGCCGCCAGGCGACGGATCAGGGTGAGCGGCAATTTATCCGCGGCAAAGTTACCCGCCAAAACCACTGGCACGTTGGCAATCAGCATGCCGGCGGTAGTGCCGATGATCACCAGCCACAGTTCCGGGTATTGCGCCGCGAGCATCACCGTGGCGACTTGAGTCTTGTCGCCCATCTCCGCAAGGAAAAACGCGATCAGCGTGGTCAGGAACGGTCCGAACTTGCGGGCGGTGCTGGCTTCGTCGTCATCCATCTTGTCCGGCACCAGGGTCCACAATGCGGTCGCGGTGAAGCTCGCGGCGAGGATCCAGTGCAGCGTCGCATTCGAGAAGAAACTACCGACCCAGGCACCTACCGCGCCGGCGGCCGCGTGGTTGGCCAGGGTTGCAGCGACGATACCGGCGATGATCGGCCAGGGTTTACGAAAGCGAGCGGCGAGAATGAGCGCGAGCAGTTGCGTCTTGTCGCCGATTTCGGCCAAGGCAACGATTGCGGTGGGAACGAGAAGTGAATCCAGCATCAGGTTTTTCCTAAGGGGCGGGTCGACACGGCTATGACACGTACAGCCTTCCCGCCCCGGGTAAGGTGTTCGTGTCATAGGTCTTGTCAAACCCTGCGATCCGTCTGATGCGGACGCTTGGGTCGCATACGCCATGGTCTGTTGACCAAGTATGTTGACGTATGCCGGACGAGCATGGCGCTCGTGGGAGACTACTCCCCTAGGACGGAGCGGATTCTGCCTAGGCAAATCCGATTGGGCAAGCCTCTTTTTTAGAAAGTAGTCCTAGCCGCGTTTGGCTCGGTAGATCCTGAAACCCTGTCCTTCAGCCTTGATCGCACATACGCCCAGATGCTCTTCGATCAGCGGTTGATACTTCAGAAAGCTGTTCGCCACCAAGCGCAGTTCGCCACCGTTTTTCAGATGTTTGGCCGCTTTTCGAA
Organism: Pseudomonas sp. UYIF39; assembly: GCF_029963765.1. Lineage (GTDB taxonomy): Bacteria > Pseudomonadota > Gammaproteobacteria > Pseudomonadales > Pseudomonadaceae > Aquipseudomonas. The sequence goes on along the minus strand of NZ_JALBYU010000011.1, from coordinate 114,199 downwards.
GCAAGTTCTCGGTAGCAAAGTAGTCGGTGTGAACCCCGACATGGAATGGAGGGTTGCTCAAAATCGCACTCAGCCCCATCGGTGCGGCGTCGATACCGTCACCGGTAATCACGTCTGCTTCCAGACCGTTGGCAGCCAATGTCAGGCGACTGCTGGCAGCCGCAAACGCATCCACATCAAGCAAGGTGACCTGGTTGTGTGGATAGCGACGTTTCACCGCTGCTCCCAACACACCGGCACCACAACCGAAGTCCAGCAAATGGCCGCTCGGCAATTTGTCCAGATGTTCCAGCAAAAGTGCGCTGCCGCGATCCAGCCGACCGTGGCTGAACACGCCCGGCAGACTGATGACTTTTAGCGGACCTTCGGCCAGCGACAACTCATAGGTCTGGGCCAGGCTTTCCAGCGACTTGGCTTCTGGCGCAGTGGCCACGGTCACCTGCCACAGCTGGCAATGCCGCGCGCTGTCGAGCTTGCGCGGTTTGCCGAAGGGGTTCAGTTGCTTGGCCGCGCCTTCGATGCCGCTGCGTTTTTCACCCACCAGATACAGTTCACGACCGGCCAGTCTGGAGGCGAGGGCGTTGAGGATGTAGTCGGTCAGGTCCTTGGACTTGGGCAGAAACACCACGGCGGTGTCGAACGCACGCTCTGTTACAGTCACACCAAAATGGCTGCGCTCGGCGAAGCGAGCATCCAGCGCTGCTTGATCGCCGGCATGCCAGCACCAGCCATGAGCGTCGGGCAAACGGCCCAGCAGGTCATCGTCGGGCAAACCGGCCAGCAGCACCGAACCCTGGAATAACTCGGCCTGACGAAGCAGTACTTCACTGCGCGGATCCATACTCTGCTCCTGTGAAAAAAGTGCCGCAGTCTATCAACTGACGACCCGCAGCGCTTTACCACTGAAGTATCCCTGAGCGTTTTCGGTCAACTGGCCCACGATTCGCTGGCGTGCCTCGCGACTGCCCCAAGCATTGTGCGGGGTGACAATCAACCGTGGAATGTCAGGGGCCAGCAGCGGATTGCCGGCGGTCGGTGGCTCGACGCTTAACACGTCGGTAGCCGCGCCACCCAGGTGACCGTTGCGCAAGGCATCGGCCAGGGCCTGTTCGTCGATCAGGCCTCCGCGTGCGGTGTTGACCACGAACGCACCGGGTTTCATCGAGGCCAGCTCACGGGCTCCGATGAAGTGGCGGGTGTGTTCGTTGAGCGGACAGTGCAGGGTCAGCGCGTCGATCTGCGGCAGCAGCTCATCCAGTGGCAAACGATCCGGCCGGGCAGGGCGCCCGGGAATCTGACCGAGCAGTACACGCATGCCAAAGGCTTCGGCCAGTCGTGCAACCGCGCCGCCCAGTTCGCCGTGACCGAGCAGGCCGAGGGTTTTGCCTTCCAGTTCGACAATCGGGTAATCCAGCAGGCAGAACTGTTTCGCCTCCTGCCAGCGACCTTCGCCGACAGCCTTTTGATAATCGGCCAGGCGCGTTGCCAGATTGAGTAGCAACATGATCGTGTGCTGCGCCACCGACGGCGTGCCGTAACCCTGGCAGTTGCAGACGGTAATTCCGTGGGCGCGGGCGGCGGCGAGGTCAACGTTGTTGGTACCGGTGGCGGTGATCAGAATCAGCTTCAGCTCGGGGCTGGCAGCGATGGCGGCGGCGTCGATCAGGATTTTGTTGCTGATGGCAACGGTGGCGCCCTTAAGGCGTTCGATCACTTGGTCCTGCGTGGTCTGGGCGAAAAGCTGTAAATCGCTGAAACACTCTTGCAGCGGGCTGAGGTCGAGGTCACCCAGGTCCAGGGACGGGTGGTCGAGGAAAACGGCGCGGTGAGTGTTCGTCATCAACTGTACCTTTTGTGCAATGAACTGAAGGCGTAATCTGCCGAGCCTACCAGATGAAACAAACAGTTACGCTTGGCGAAAAGGATCCCCCATGTACTGGACAGAGTTTTTGACCGTTGCCCTGATTCACTTGCTGGCCGTGGCCAGCCCCGGCCCGGACTTTGCCGTGGTGGTGCGTGAGAGCGTGACCCATGGTCGTCAAGCGGGCACCTGGACGGCGCTGGGCGTCGGCACGGCGATTTTCCTGCACGTCGGCTATTCGTTGCTCGGCATCGGCCTGATCGTGTCCCAGTCGATCGTGTTGTTTAATGCCCTCAAATGGGCGGCCGCCGCGTACTTGCTGTACATCGGCTTCAAGGCCTTGCGCGCACAGCCGGCCCAACCGGCGGCTGACGATCTGCACAAGGAAGCGGGCGAGCGCACCGCTCGTGGCGCCTTCACTTCGGGTTTCGTGACCAACGGTCTGAACCCGAAAGCGACGCTGTTCTTCCTTTCGCTGTTCACCGTGGTGATCAATCCGCAAACGCCGCTGGCGGTACAGGCGGGCTACGGCATCTACCTCGCGGTGGCCACCGCTGTGTGGTTCTGCCTGGTGGCGATGCTGTTCAGCCAGCAGCGCGTACGCGCAGGTTTTGCCCGGATGGGCCACTGGTTCGATCGGACGATGGGCGCCGTGCTGATTGCCATCGGTGTGAAACTCGCGTTTACCGAGATGCACTGAGGCCTTGTGAGGCGGCTAGCGATGTAATACCAGCCGCTTGAAGCGTTTGAAGCTGGTTCGATTGAGGTGTCGCCAGGGGATCGAGCGCAACAGCTGCCAGGCTTCTTGCTTGTCTTCGACCACCGCATATTTGAGAGCCTTGTTTACCAGTTTGGTGCGGGCGCTCTGATAGCCGGGATGGTTCACGTACGGCGCGATCGCCTCAAGGTCCGCCTGGAGCAGCATCCGGTATTTTCTAGACAGGTTGTTGGCATGGCGGCGATAGCGGGTCATGCAGATCGGCAATTCATGGATCTCATAACCCAGCCGGGCAATCCGCAACGTCATCTGGAAGTCCTGAACCCGCAGCTTCGGCGCGTAGAAGTCGGCACTTCGCATCGCTTTCATGCGATAGAGCGCAACAGGGGCGCCGATCACAACGGCACCTATGAGGACCTGATCGAAGTTGTAGGTGTGTATCCGGTCGCGTTGTTGCTGCTTGATGGTGTTGCCATCGCAGTCCATGTAGCTGATCAGCGCCCCCACGCAGCCGACGTTCGGGTGCTGGTCCAGGTATTCGGCGCGAATGCGTACGGACTCCGGCAACATGATGTCATCCAGGTCCGGCGTCGACACATAGACGCCTTTGGCGTATCGCAAGCCGTGGTTGAGTGCCGCGCTCACGCCCCGGTTCGGTTGCGAATACAGCTGGAAGTCATAGGTGTGTTGTAAGCGCTTGAGTATGGCGAGGCTGTCGTCGCTGGACCCATCGTCCACGATGATGACTTCGAAGTTCGGGTAGTCCTGGGCGAAGATGCTCTTGATGGCGACTTCCAGGTACTTTTTCGCGTTGAAACAGGGCGCCACGATGGAAACCAGAGGCGCTTGTGTCGATGGGGAGTTCTCGGGGGCGGTCAGTTCAATACTCATTGTTGTATGGGATACCGATGGCGTGTGACCAGACAGGTCTAGTGACAAGATCCTTCTCTTGAAGATGAGGTGGAGGGTTGGGCGACCTGGGCAACTGTTTGGCTGCCAACCGCTCGGCTCATCGTGGCCGTATCGTACGTAGGGTCACAGACAAGTGTTGCGCGCATGCGTTTCAACGTTTTACAGCGCAGGTCCCGAATTCTCGACGAAACACACCAGGTAGTGGCGCAAAGCTAGTATTTGTCCGGTTCTGCAAATCATTCCTTTGGCTGATTTGGCTGGCGTCCAAGCGCACTAAAGTGCTTACTTTCAGCCACGACCGTGCAGTCAGAAAAGGGACTCTTATGTTGCAGACTCGCGTTATCCCCCCAGCCGAAGGCGCTTACCAGTATCCGCTGCTGATTAAACGGCTGCTGATGTCCGGCGCTCGTTACGAGAAAACCCGCGAGATTATTTACCGCGACCAGTTGCGCTACAGCTATCCGACCCTGATCGAACGGGTCGCGAGGCTGGCCAACGTGCTGACGGCGGCCGGCGTCAAGGCCGGGGATACCGTAGCGGTGATGGACTGGGACAGTCATCGTTATCTGGAATGCATGTTTGCCATCCCGATGATCGGCGCGGTGATCCACACCATTAACGTGCGCCTGTCACCGGAGCAGATCCTCTACACCATGAACCACGCCGAGGACCGCTTTGTGCTGGTCAACAGCGAGTTCGTCGGGTTGTACCAGGCCATTGCCGGGCACCTGGCCACGGTGGAGAAAACCCTGCTGCTGACCGATCTGCCGGAAAAAACCGCCGACTTGCCGAACCTCATTGGCGAGTACGAGCAGTTGCTGGCGGCGGCGAGTACGCAGTACGACTTCCAGGACTTCGACGAAAACTCGGTCGCGACCACGTTCTACACCACCGGCACCACCGGTAATCCCAAAGGTGTGTACTTCACCCATCGGCAACTGGTGCTGCACACCATGGGTGTGTCGACCATCATGGGCGCCATCGACAGCGTGCGGTTGCTGGGCACCAACGACGTTTACATGCCGATCACCCCGATGTTCCATGTGCACGCCTGGGGCCTGCCGTATGTGGCGACCATGCTCGGGCTCAAGCAGGTCTATCCCGGTCGCTATGACCCTGAGTACCTGGTGGAGCTGTGGCGCAAGGAGAAGGTCACCTTTTCCCATTGCGTGCCGACCATCCTGCAAATGGTCCTCAATTCCAAAGCGGCGCAAGGCACGGATTTCGGTGGCTGGAAAATCGTCATCGGCGGCAGTGCGCTGAACCGTGCGCTTTACGAAGCGGCCAAGGCCAAGGGCATTCAACTGACCGCCGCTTACGGCATGTCGGAAACCGGGCCGTTGGTGTCGTGTGCACATCTCAACGATGAGCTGATGGCCGGCACCGAAGACGAACGCACCACGTACCGGATCAAGGCCGGTGTGCCGGGGCCATTGGTGGAGGCGGCAATCGTCGACACCGACGGCAACTTCCTGCCCGCCGATGGCGAGACCCAAGGCGAATTGGTGCTGCGTGCACCGTGGCTCACCGAAGGTTATTTCAACGAACCGCAAAAGGGTGCCGAGCTCTGGGCTGGGGGCTGGCTGCACACCGGTGACGTAGCGACCCTGGACAGCATGGGTGTGATCGACATTCGCGACCGGATCAAGGATGTGATCAAGACCGGTGGTGAGTGGATCTCTTCCCTGGACCTGGAAGACCTGATCAGTCGCCACGTGGCGGTACGCGAAGTAGCAGTGGTGGGGATTGCCGATCCGCAGTGGGGCGAGCGTCCGTTCGCGCTGCTGGTGGTCCGCGAAGGCCATGTGATCGGGGCCAGGGAACTGAAGGAGCACCTCAAGCCATTCGTGGAATTGGGGCACCTGAGCAAGTGGGCCATCCCGAGCCAGATCGCCCTTGTTACTGAAATTCCCAAGACCAGTGTCGGCAAACTCGACAAGAAACGTATTCGCGTCGACATCACCGAATGGCAAGCCAACAACAGCACCTTCCTCTCGACGCTTTAAGCGTCAATTGGCGTGCCCAAAAGGGCACGCCAGCCCCACCAAGCAAGCGCTTGGGTTGTCAAATCTGAAATTTCAGCCATCCTTGCCGGGCCGACGGGCGTCGGCTTGGCAAAGGACTGTTCCAGAGTGGCTGGCAGCTGCAAATCACACTTTAGAGGGATCAAGCAGTACTACCTGCTGGCTATAGTCCGCCCAAGGATTTTTAAGAACGGAGCAAGCGCACAAACGGGGGCGATGCAACTTTGGAATGACTTAGGGACGCCTTGGCTCCCAGTCATCCACAGCGTTTTTAGAAGTGCTCACTGCCATAACAATAATGCACATGGAGTAGCGTCGATGACATCAGTAAACCAGTTCTGGCGCCGGGCGAAACTGCCCCTGGCTGTCAGTCTTGCCTCTACGCTCGCCGGGCCAGCATTCGGCGTCAGTTTCAACGTTGGTGAAATCGAAGGTCAGTTTGACTCGTCTCTCTCCCTGGGCATGAGTGTCTCGACCCAGTCGCCGAACAAGAACCTCATCGGTGTCAACAACGGAGGGCATGGCCTGTCCCAGACTTCCGATGACGGTCACTTGAACTTCAAGAGCGGGCAGGCCTTTTCGAAGATCTTCAAGGGTATCCATGACCTCGAACTGAAGTACGGCGACACCGGTGTCTTCGTACGGGGTAAATACTGGTACGACTTCGCACTACAAAACGAGGACCTTGAGTTCAAGAACGTCAGCAATGACAACCGCAAGGAAGGCGCCAAGTCCTCTGGCGGGCAGATCCTCGACGCCTTCGTTTACCACAACTATGCCATTGCCGATCAGCCGGGTTCCGTGCGTCTGGGCAAGCAGGTCGTGAGCTGGGGTGAAAGTACCTTCATCGGTGGTGGCATCAACTCGATCAACCCGATCGACGTTTCCGCGTTCCGTCGCCCTGGTGCCGAGATCAAGGAAGGCCTGATCCCGGTCAACATGTTCTATGTCTCGCAGAGCCTCACCGAGAACCTCTCGACCGAAGCCTTCTACCAGCTCGAATGGGACCAGACCGTTGTCGACAACTGCGGCACCTTCTTCTCGCAACCGGACGTAATTGCCGATGGCTGCGATAACAACCTGGCCGTACTGCGCACCCAAAATCAGGTGAACAGTTCGCTGACGGCTGCGAGGCTGCCGGCTTCGCTGCGTGGTGCCACTCTCAACACCCTCGCAGCCCAGGGTGTGACCTGGGGTAACCCGGATGAAGGTGTAATCGTTCGTCGCGGTCCGGATCGCGATGCCCGTGACAGCGGTCAATTTGGCCTGTCCTTCAAATACATGTTCGATCCGCTGGACACCGAGTTCGGCGCTTATTTCATGAACTATCACAGCCGTGCGCCGATTTTCAGCGGTAAAGGCGCTCCAGCGAGCGCTTACAGTGCGACGGGCCTGGTGGGCTCGCTGGCGGGCGCGGGTGTTCCTGTCAGTGTCGCGCGTTCCCTGGCACCGAGCTTGTTGCCATTGGTGGTGGCCGGTAACTCCAGCTACTACGTCGAATACCCTGAAGACATTCGACTGTATGGCTTGAGCTTCTCCACCACATTACCTACAGGTACGGCGTGGAGCGGTGAAGTCAGCTATCGGCCGAATGCTCCGGTTCAGCTCAATACCACTGACATCCTCTATTCCGGTCTGACCCCCCTGAACCCTAACCTTTCCGTGCTCCAAGGGACCCCAGGACAGGATCAACCAGGCTATCGCCGCAAAGAAGTGACCCAGCTCCAGACGACGTTTACTCATTTCTTCGACCAGGTAATGGGCGCCGCACGACTGACCCTGGTGGGTGAGGTTGGCTGGACCCACGTCGGCGGACTGGAAAGCAACTCGAAAGCCCGTTACGGCCGTGACCCGAGCTACGGTCCGGGGCCGTTGCCAAATGGTCAGTGCGAGGCAGTAAACACCGGCACCCTGGCAGGTGGCGCGCAAAACAACGTGAGTCGCTACTGTGAAAACGACGGCTTCACCACCGCAAACTCCTGGGGCTACCGCGGCCGTGCGATCTGGGAATACAACGACGTATTTGCCGGTGTGAACCTCAAGCCGAACGTGGCCTGGTCCCACGACGTTGAAGGTTACTCGCCTGGCCCTGGCGGCAACTTCGAGGAAGGTCGCAAAGCGGTCAGCCTGGGCGTCGATGCCGAGTACCAGAACACCTACACCGCAAGCCTGGCGTACACCAACTTCTTCGACGGCAAGTACACCACCGTAGATGACCGCGACTTCGTTGCGCTCAGCGTCGGCGTGAACTTCTAAGCACTGTATTTTCAGGACGAACACACATATGAAAATAACAAAGAGTCTGTTCCACGTCGGTGTTCTGGGGCTTTCGCTGCTGGCGACCGGCGTCATGGCGGCGGTGCCTGCGGCCGAAGCGGACAAACTGGGCAAGAGCCTGACCCCGATGGGCGCCGAGATGGCGGGCAACGCTGACGGATCGATCCCGGCCTGGAAGCCGATGGCGAAAAACGCCGGCACTGCCGACAGCAAAGGTTTCCTGTCCGACCCGTACGCCAGTGAAAAACCGCTGTTCACCATCACTGCGCAGAACGTCGACCAGTACAAGGACAAGCTCGCACCGGGCCAATACGCGATGTTCAAGCGCTACCCGGAAACCTTCAAAATGCCGGTTTACCCGTCCCATCGCGGCGCGACTGTGCCGGATGCCGTGTTTGCCTCCATCAAGAAAAACGCCACCGCCACTAACCTGGTGTCCGGCGGCAACGGTCTGGAGAACTTTGAAACCGCCGTTCCATTCCCGATCCCGAAGACCGGCGTCGAAGTCATCTGGAACCACATCACCCGCTATCGCGGTGGCAGCGTGACCCGTCTGGTGACCCAGGCCACGCCGCAGCCGAACGGCTCGTACAGCCTGGTGTACTTCCAGGACCAGTTCGTGTTCCGCGACAAAATGAAGGATTACGATCCGGCGAACCCGGGCAACATCCTGTTCTACTTCAAGCAGAAAGTGACCGCGCCGGCACGTCTGGCCGGTGGTGTACTGCTGGTGCACGAAACCCTCGACCAGGTGAAAGAGCCGCGTTCGGCGTGGGTCTACAACGCCGGTCAGCGTCGTGTGCGTCGTGCGCCACAAGTGTCCTATGACGGGCCGGGTACCGCAGCCGATGGCCTGCGTACCTCCGACAACCTGGACATGTACAACGGTGCGCCGGATCGTTACGACTGGAAACTCGAAGGCAAGAAAGAGATGTACATCGCCTCCGACAGCTACAAACTCGACTCGCCGCAACTCAAGTACGACGACATCATCAAGGCCGGCCACATCAACCAGGACCTGGCACGCTACGAGCTGCGTCGGGTCTGGCATGTGGTGGCTACCTTGAAGGAAGGACAGCGTCACATCTACGCCAAGCGTGACTTCTACATCGACGAAGACACCTGGCAAGCGGCCGTGATCGACCACTACGACGGTCGTAACCAACTGTGGCGTGTGGCGGAAGCGCACTCCCAGAATTACTACAACGTTCAAGTGCCGTGGTACACCCTGGAAACCTTGTACGACCTGCAATCGGGCCGCTACCTGGCACTGGGCATGAAGAACGAAGAGAAATCGGCGTATGACTTCGGCTTCACCGCCACCACCAGCGACTTCACTCCGGCCGCGCTGCGCCAGGATGGTGTTCGCTAAGCTGCCCTGAACAGAGGCCGCATCCTCGAGAAACGCCCCGACTGGTTCGGGGCGTTTTTTTTGTATGGACATAACAATCCGTTGTAGCAGCTGCCGAGCCTGCGAGACTGCGTCCGGCTGCGAAGCAGTCGTAAAACCTGAATGCAAGGTTGTCCTGAAACACCGCAGCGTTTGACTTCACGACTGCTTCGCAGCCGGACGCAGCCTCGCAAGCTCGACAGCTGCTACGAGGGCGGTGTGACTGTCGGGTTTGCTCGACACTTCTGCTTGTATTCTTTTTGTAGCCATTTGTAGCAATAACCTTCATTCCCTCTTCGTTTACCGATAGGCTGCGGACATCTGCAACGCCGCCAACCGCCATTCAAACAAGAGCCGGCCATGACTGATCTGTCCCCACACCCGGGCCCTGCAAGCGTTGCCATCGCGGCACTGGATGGGCGTTTTTTTCGGCCTCCGTTGCCTGACGGCCATGTGCTGCGGCCACGTCTGTGCGAGCGGCTGAGTGCGGGTCTTGGTGGCAGGTTGTTGCTGGTCAGCGCACCGGCGGGGTTTGGCAAGAGTTCGTTGGCGGTGGAGTTCTGTCAGGGCTTGCCGGCTCACTGGCAAAGTCTGTGGCTGGGGTTGAGTCCGCGAGACAGCGATCCCGGACGTTTTCTTGAGCGGTTGCTCGAAGGCCTCCAGGACTTTTTTCCGCGACTGGGCAGCCAGTCCCTGGGGCTGCTGAAAATGCGCCAGCGGCACCAGCCGTTTGCCTTTGAAGAATGGCTGGACGGTTTGCTCGATGAGTTGGCCGTGCACCTGTCTGCGAGTACGCCCCTGCTGTTGGTGCTTGATGACTACCATCTGGCGCAGGGCCCGGTTCTCGATCGCTGCCTGCAATTTTTCCTCAATCACCTGCCTGACGGCTTGCTGGTCATGGTCACCAGTCGGCAGCGGCCGGACTGGCATCTGGCGCGCCTGCGGCTGTCGCGGCAACTGCTCGAGTTGAATGAACAGGACTTGCGCCTGACTCACGATGAAGCCTTGACCCTGCTTGATCGGCACAGCAGCTCCTTGCGCGGCGAAGCGCTGGAGAGCCTCATCCAGCGCAGCGAAGGTTGGGTCGCCGGGCTGCGTTTCTGGCTGTTGGCGGCGTCTGAAGCGGGCTCCCAGGGCGCTTTGCCGCAGGCCTTGCATGGCGGGGAAGGGCTGATCCGCGATTACCTGCTCGAAGAGGTCATCGATTGTCTGCCCGCCGAGGTGCAGTCATTTCTTTACGACACAGCACCTCAGGAACGCTTTTGCAGCGAACTGTGCGATGCCGTTCGCGAAGCCCATGACAGTGCCGAGATCCTGCGTTTTCTGCTGGCCCATCAGGTGTTCCTGGTGCCACTGGATGAAAACGGTCACTGGTATCGCTACCACCATTTGTTTTCCGATTTGTTGCGGACCCGGCCTACCGCGCAAGCGATGGTACCGGCGGCCAGCCTGCACCTGCGCGCCTGTCGCTGGTTCAATGCCCAGGGGCTGCTCGATGAAGCGGTGGAGCAGGCATTGCGCGCCGGGCACCTGGACGTCGCGGCGAACCTGGTGCAGAACCTCTCCGAAGAACAACTGTTGGCTGAACAGAACGTCGGCATGTTGCTGCGCTGGAAAATGGACTTGCCCGACAGCCTGCTGATCAGCACACCACGGCTGATCGTGCTGTACAGCTGGGCGTTGGGGCTGGCTTGTCAGCTGGACGCCGCCGAGGAGCTGGCCAGTCATTTGAGCCGCTTCCTGCCGGCCCCGTCCGCCACTGCGCAGAAATCCATGCTGGCGCAATGGCTGGCCCTGAGCGGGATCATCGCTCGCGGGCGCGGCAATCGTGAGCTGACACTGCTCTACTGCACCGAAGCGCAGGAGAGCCTGCCCGCCAAACGCTACGGGCAACGCCTGATGTGCCTTTCGACCCTCTCCAACCTGGCGATTGCCGACGGCGATTTGTGGCGTGCTCGCGGGTTGAACCGTGAATCTCTGGAGTTGGCGCAGCGGGTCGGCAACCCGCTGTTCGAAGCGCTGGCCCACTACGACCGCGCTCGCGTGCTGCAAGCACGAGGGGAAATCCTTCGTTCGCTGGATGAAGTGCGCCAGGGCCTGCAACGCCTGCAACGGTTATCCCCGCAACGGCTCTATGCGGTGCGCGCCCGACTGACCTTGTACGAAGGCTTTTTGCTGGCCCTGCGCTTGCAACCCCAAGCCGCGCGGGCACGCTTGCAAGCCGGTTTGAGTGAGGCACGCGCCTGTCGCGATATCAGCGTATTGATCGGCCACTGCGTGATCGCCAGGCTTGAGGGCAGCAGCGGCGAATTCGCCAAAGCCTTCGCCGAACTCGCCGAAGCCGAGCGCCTGATGCACATCTGGGACGTGCCACCGATCTACTACCTGGCGATGATCACCCTGGTCAAATGCGAACTCTGGCTGGCTCAGGGACGTACCGATCTGGCCGAAGCCTGGCTCGCTCGCTTGGGTCAGACCTACAACGGTGAACACGCGGCAGCCCCTCCGGAGTTCCATCCGCAACTGCCGCTGCATATCGAGTTGCAGCAGGCTTTGCTGGAGGTCATTCAGGGGCAGCCGATGCTGGCCGAAGGACGATTGGACGCGTTGCTTGAGCATGGGCAGCAAACGGGCAGGCAGCTGCTCAGCGTGATGGCACTGACTCAGAAAGTGACGTTATTGCTGGGGTGCGGACGCGAACCCGAGGCCCGCAAGGCCCTGAGTCAGGCACTCGAAGCAGCGGCCGGTGGAGTGTTGCAACCGTTTGACGGGCTGTTGACCGAACATGCGGACTGGCTGCGTGGACAACTTCAACTCGGTGCGCCGACGCCCGTTTCACAGAGCCTTTCAGAACTACTTCCGACAGTGGCAGCCCGTCCCGCAGCGGAGTCATCCGCCGCGGCGGAACAACTCAGTACGCGGGAAATGGCTGTCCTGCGACTGATCGCCCAAGGCTGTTCGAATCAGGAAATCAGCGATCAGTTGTTTATTTCGCTGCACACGGTGAAAACCCATGCCAGCCATATCAACAGCAAGCTTGGGGTTGAACGACGCACGCAGGCGGTCGCCAAGGCGAAAGAGTTGGGTGTATTGCAGTAGTCGCCGTTTGAAGACCCCCGAAACAAGTTGGGCCTTGCGATCAGAGGTTTTCGGTCATTTCTCCTCTGAGACAGTCACTCCGGATGTCTGTCCCATGTCGATGGAGTGCTTCAGGATTGACAGTAAGCCTATGGAGCAGTCATCTCCGGTTTTACTGGCAATGGACTGTTGCAAGTTGTCACCCAACACTTCCCTCATTTTTTTTCTGGGCAACGTTGCATTCCACTCCAGCAGCTTTTGGATCGCCGGGGCGGGGACGCCGCTGGATTTGTGATAGAGGCTTTCTGCGGTGCCGTCGCTCATGATCGCGAAGCCAGTCGTGGCTTCGATTTGCCCACGGTACAACCTGAGCTGCGACACCGCTTTATGATCAGTCAGAAACAGGGTGGTATTGGCGAACTCGCCATTTACTGGATGAGAAAGGGCCTGAAGTTGTCCGTCCGTATCAACGCTTGCGATGACGCCATCGCCCAAGTGGCCTGCCAGGTAGCGGCCTCGTGAGTAAGCGACGAACGACAAGGTACAGGCCAGGTCGTTGATATCGCCGCCAAGCTTTGCAGATTTACGTCTGAACGCGTCCAGGCAGCGATTAACCAGTCGCTGAGCTGCCTTCGCGTTGTGTTTGTCCATGTTTTGCCACAGGCTTTCAAAGTTTTTGCAGACAAAGGCCAGGGTAGCCGTGACCGCTACTTGGGCGCCGATTTCGGATCTGGCTCTGGAGCCAGCCCCATCGGCCAATGAAATGCAGGTCACTTCGTTGGACTCTCTGGCCGCGACATAGTCCTGGCAAGGCGTTTGAGTCTCGAGGTGCGAGCGTCCTGCCACAAACGCGCAGGCCGTTTTACAGCTGAGGTCTTCTGGCATGGGATTATCCTTGCTGGGAATTGGGTGGTTTGCCTGGCCGTTCTGTGGTGCCGTTGTTCGCTTGAGCGCGAAGATCGGAGTAGGCGATAAAGGGCAGACCATTCTTGCCGCGAATGCGGTTGATAATGTCCGGGTCCAGAAAAAGGACGCGTTTATCGACGAGCACGTGTTCCATTGAAGGGGGGCATTGGCTTCCTGCCGTCTTGTTTCAAAATAGGCGTGGCGCGAGGATAACCTATCAATTTTGCGGATCACAACCGCAGTACCCAGCCTTGGCACCAGGATTAAACCCATGCAAACCCCGAATACAGCCCTCATCCGCGAAACCTTCCCCGTCGGCCCGTCGGCCCGTTGCAGTGCAACTGCAATAACCCTTAGCTTCCTGACTACCTGATTCTTCGGGGTTTATTTTAATTTCTTATTGAAAATCAACTGGTTGTGTCATTGCAAATTGAAGCATTATTGAACGGTATTTTGCAGTGTGATGCAGTGCAGGTGTGCCAGATTTGTGCCGGACGACGAACTCAAAATAGCCTCGCAATACATTGTGATATCCAGAGTGTTGCCGCTGACCGAAAACTGACCCAGGTGTTCAACTGCTTCTGCTCATTTTCCGAGCAGGAGAACACAGGGTGATCAGCATGGAAATGTTGGGAAAAATCCAGCGGACAAGGTTCGCTCCAGCTTTGCCCGGCATCTTCAGTGCGGCTCGCCAGGACCCGGTGGTGGGTGGCGCCGGCATAACGCAACAAGGCAATGCCGCGCTGACCATCCAGCGGAACGATCGCCGGTTGCAATGAATTATTGCCGTGGCTGATACGGAATTTATCGATCACATCACCGTCGGCGCTCAAGTACAGGTACTCGGCAAACTTGCCCAGGAATTCGTGATAGACCGGCAAGCCGATGGAGCCGTCGACATGAAACACCGGTGCCGACCGGACCAGGGTGCTGATGTTCAGGAAAGGTGAAGTGATCAATTGGCGCGGTGCCGACCAATACCCGCCAAAGTCGTCTGAAACCATCACGTTGACCGCGCTACCGGCCCAGCCGCCCATGGATACGGAGACGTAGAACAGTCACAGGCGATTGTCCGGCGCGAGGGCAATCACCGGGTTGCCCAGTTTGCGGATGTATTTTCGTGTGCTTTGCTGGGTCGAATCCCGGGTCGCCATGACCTGTTCCTCCCCCCACTCGCCGGTGCTCAGGTTGAAACGGGCGGAGCGCACCTGCACATCGGCTGCGCCTTCGCGAGTGCCGGCAAACCAGACCGCCATCAGGCTACCGTCAGGCAAGGCAGTGACTGCCGCCGAATGCACGAAGTCCTCAAGCCCCGAGGAGGCGAAACGGCTGGTGTAGATGGGTTTGGCCTGTTTATCCGCCACCGCCATGAGTGGATTTACCAGGGCAAAGGAGGCATGCCTGGGGGCAGGGTGGGTGATCCATGCGCCTGCGAATAGACAAACCAGGGCAAGGTAGACGCCGAGAGCAGGAAAGGCGGGAAAATCAATGCGCATGATCAAGCCTTTGGCATTTCATGGCTCATTAAAACGCTGAAGTTCAGACTTTAGTACAGGTTCGGTTGCTGCTCGTCGGCACATTGAAAATAGGCTCAAGAACGGTTGGTTTGAGCCGATGGAGTAGGGAGCTGACTGGCTTCAGGCGATTTATTAGCTAGAGGCAAAATGCTTCATTGGCCGCCGCGCGATGCACCCGGTCATCGACACAATCATCGTTTTTTTCCCAATGCTTTTTTCATCTTTCGGACTTTATGCGATTTTTCCTAGATCCCCAGCGAGATATCGATGCAGCGCTGCTACGGTATCGTCGGCTTTTCGGCGTGTTGGCACTGTTCAGCGGGGTGATCAACCTGCTGATGCTGGTCCCTTCCATCTACATGATGCAGGTCTTCGACCGCGTCCTGACCAGCCGCAATGAAACCACCCTGTTGATGCTGAGCCTGATCCTGCTCGGGTTCTTTGCGCTTGGCTGTGTGCTGGAATGGGTGCGCGGCCAGGTCATGATCAAGATGAGCGCCGGGCTGGACACCCAGTTGGGCGAGCGGGTATTCGATGCTGCGTTCGAGCGTAGTCTCAAGGAGCACAGCGCCAACCCGGCGCAGGTGCTGAGCGACCTCAACAGCATCCGCCAGTTCGTGACCGGTCCGGCACTGATTGCCATCTTCGATGCGCCGTGGCTGCCGATCTACGTCATCGCGACGTTCCTGTTCCACCCCTGGCTGGGGGTGTTCACCGTCATCGGTTCGCTGATCCTGGCCGGGCTGGCGGTCTGGAACGAACTGACCACGCGCAAAAGCATGAGCGAAGCCAACCGGTTGTCCGTCGCGTCTTCCAGCTACGTGAACAGCACCTTGCAGAACGCCGAAGTGATTCAGGCGATGGGCATGCTCACGCCCCTGCGCCGGCGCTGGTACAACGTGCAGCAACGGGTAATCAGCGAGCAGGGCGAAGCCAGTGACCGCAGCTCGCGGATCGCCGCGCTGTCACGCTTTGTCCGCATGACCTGGCAATCTTTGGCCCTTGGCCTGGGTGCCATCCTGGTGATCGAGAACCAGATTTCCGCCGGGGTGATGATTGCCGTGTCCGTCCTGCTGGGGCGCGCGATGGCGCCAGCCGAGGCGCTGATTGGTTCGTGGAAGCAGATGGGTAACGCCAAGAGCAGCTACGAACGCTTGAACCGGCTCCTCACCGAATTCCCCAAGGCCGCGCTGCGCATGCCTCTGCCGCCGCCGACCGGGGCCCTGAGCATCGACCGCCTGGTGATCATCCCGCCGGGCATGCACAAGCCCGCAATCAACGGCGTGACCTTCAGCCTGGCCAAGGGTGAGGTCCTGGCGATCATCGGCCCGAGCGCTTCGGGCAAGTCTTCCCTGGCCCGCGCCATGGTCGGCATCTGGACCGCGAAACAGGGCTCGGTACGCCTGGACAGCGCCGAAGTCAGCCAGTGGTCGCGCGAAGCCCTCGGCCCTTACCTGGGTTATCTGCCCCAGGACATCGAGTTGTTCGATGGCACCATCGCTGAAAACATCGCGCGCTTCGGTGAGGTTGATTCCGGCAAGGTCATCGAAGCGGCACAGTTGGCCGGTATCAACGAGATGATCCTGCACTTCCCCAAAGGCTATGACACCTTGCTCGGGACCGGTGGACTGGGCTTGTCCGGCGGCCAGAAGCAGCGCATCGGCCTGGCTCGCGCGTTGTATGGCCAGCCGGCGCTGGTGGTGCTCGACGAGCCCAACTCCAACCTCGACGATGCCGGTGAAGCGGCGCTGGTGCAGGCCGTGCGCAAGCTCAAGGCCGAAGGCTGCACCGTAGTGCTGGTCACCCACAGGCCGAGCATTCTCGGCGCAGTCGACAAATTGTTGTTCCTCAAAGATGGCGTACAGACCCTGCTCGGCCCACGTGACCAGGTGCTCAAGACCCTGCTGCCAGCCGCGGCGCCAAAAGCCGTCGTAACCCGCAATGAAGAAGCCTGAGGCGTTAATGCAAGCCAGTTCGAGCGACATTTCGACCCCCGAGAACAAGCCAGATGCGGATGCCGCGGGCATTGCCCGGATCGGTGTCTGGTTTTTGCTCCTGGGCCTGGGCGGGTTTCTGCTCTGGGCCTGCCTGGCGCCGCTCGACCGCGGAGTGGTCGGCAGCGGCACCGTGGTGGTTTCCGGCGAGCGCAAGACTGTGCAGTCGCGCACCGGCGGCATGATCGACAACATCCTGGTGCGTGAAGGCGACCGGGTGCAGCAAGGTCAGGTCGTGGTGCAGCTCAATACCGTGCAGGCCAAGTCGCAACTGGATGTCGCCCTGGGCCAATGGCTCGGCGCACGCGCCGTCGAGGATCGGCTGATGGCCGAACGCCTGGACCGCGCCAGCGTGCAGTGGTCCGCAGCGTTGCTGGCCCGCGCCAGCGACCCGCGCGCCGTCGCGGCGATGGAGCTGCAAGGCTATCTGTTCGCCACTCGCCGTGCCGAACTGGCCAGCCGCATGCAAATCAGCCAGCACGAAGTAGCCTCGCTCAACGAACAGCTCAAAGGCTTCGAAGAGATCAAGCGTAACCACGCCGCACAGCTGCAGTTCCAGCAGCAAGAGCTCAACGGCCTGCGCGAGCTGGCCCGTGAAGGTTACTTGCCACGCAACCGGCTGTTCGAAGCGGAAAGCAGTGCGGCGCAGTTGGGCGCCCAGTTGGCTTCGAGCATTTCCGATATTGGCCGCACGCGCCAGGCGATCAATGAAAGCAAGCTCAAGGCCTTGCAACAGGCGCAGATCTTTCGCAGCGAAGCCGAGTCGCAGCTGACCCAGGTCGTGGCGCAGACCTCAAGCCTGACCGACCAGATCAAGTCACTGGAATTCGAAGTCAACAGCGCCGCCATCGTTGCGCCCGTCGCGGGCCAGGTGATGGGCATGACCGTGCATACCGTCGGCGGTATCGCACCGGCGGGCCAGCGCCTGATGGACATTGTCCCGCAAGGCTCCAGCTGGGTGGTCAAGGCGCAGTTCCCGCCGATGATGGCCGACCGGCTCAAGCCGGAGCTGCCGGTCGACCTGCGTTTCGGTTCACTGCAACGGGTCCACACCCCGGTGATCGTCGGCAAGGTGGCTACGGTATCGGCCGACCAGTTGATCGACGAACACACCGGTTCGCCTTACTTTTCGGTGGAGGTCTCGGTCAGTCCCGAGGCCATCATCCATCTGCGCGAGCTTGGCCTGGATATCAAGCCGGGCATGCAGGCCGAGGTACTGGTCAAAACCGGCGAGCGGACCCTCGCCAACTACTTGATGCAGCCGGTGACCGAGCGTATGGCCGGTGCTTTCAAGGAAGAATGATCGTGTCCATGCGCATAGCCTTGCTGCTCTCCGTTTTTTGCTCGGCCCCGCTGCTGGCGGCCGAACCGCCGTTGTCGCTGGTGGCGCTGTACGACGCCTCGCGACTCAACGATGCGACCTACAAGGTCGCCACTCACGACTACGAAGCCTCGCGCCAGGAAGAGGCGATCGGCCGCAGCGGCTTGCTGCCGCAAGTCGCCATCAACTCTCGCTACGGCCGTGGTGGCCAGTTTGAAAATCAGCCCTCGACCAGCAGCCAGGACGATCAATTCGCTTCCGACAGCGTTGCCCTGACGGTTATCCAGCCGTTGTTCGACAAAGGCCGCTGGGCCTCCTATGAACAGGCCAAGGCGCGCGGGCAACTGGGCGAAGTGCAGCACGAGGGCGCCGACCAGGAGCTGTTCGACCGCGTGGTGCAAGCTTATTTCGATCTCGCCCAGGTGGAAAACGAACTCAAGCTGACGACCCAGCAGAAGGCCTCGGTCGAAGGCCTGGCCAAGCAATCCAAGCGTCTGTTCGAAGCCGGTGAGGGCGCCATCACCGACCTTGAAGAGGCGCAAGCCCGGCTCGATTCGATCCGCGCCCTGGAAATCCAGTTGCAGGCCCAGCATCGCTCGGCCCTGCGCAAGCTGGCGGGCCGCTCCGGTATTCCCGTCAGCGAGATCCCGCAGATGCAGGAGCAGGCCCCGGCCGCCGCCTTGCTCGCCCCCGAACAGGACCTGGACTACTGGTTGATCAAGGCCGACCAGGCCGCGTCAGCACTGGGCATCAGCCGTGCTTCGATCAAGGTGGCCGAAGCCAATCTCCAGCAGCAGAAGGCCGGGCACTACCCGACCGTGGCGCTGAGCGGCCGGCTGGCGCGGGTTGGCCAGAGCGACCTCAACGATAATACCCAGCGCCAGTCGACCTATTACGTGGGCGTCGTGATCGATATCCCGTTGTACCAGGGGGGTGGGGTCAGCGCTTCATCCGAAAAAGCCCGCGCCACCCTGGAGAGCGCCCGGTCCAGCTACGATGCCCAGCTCCAGCAAATGAACGAAGACCTCGAGCTCAACTACCTGGGCGTGGTGGCAGGCTTCGAGAAGAGCAAGGCCCTGGTGACCGCCGTGCGTTCCAGCCAGACCGCCCTGAAATCCGCGGAAAAAGGCTATGAGGCCGGCGTACGCTCGACGGTCGACATTCTCGACGCCCAGCAGCGCCTGTACTCCGCCAAGCGAGACCTGCTCGATACCAAGCTGGCGATGCTGCAAAGCTACGTCAACCTGCACACCCGCACCGGCCAGATGACCCGTAGGGAGCTGGAGAAGGTTCAGGGGTTGTTCTGACCTTTGGACATTGGGTTGCTATCGCCAGCAAGCCGGCTCCTACAAGGTGAAATGCGTACGGCTCACCTGTAGGAGCGAGCATGCTCGCGATGGAGGTTAACGATGACGCGGGAAACCTGACACCCCGCGGCGTTCTCAGGTTTATCGCGAGCATGCTCGCTCCTACAGGGTTGTACGTGAACCTGTGGAGCAAGCATGCTCTGGGCACCTGACACCCCACGGTGTTCTCAGGTTCATCGCGAGCAGGCTCGCTCCTACAAGGGGACCGCGTGCGGTTAAGCCCTGCCTGGCGCCACGCTGCTTATCGCGTCCTCGAAATCCCTGACGAAGCGTGGCGTGTCGAACAGCACAGAGTGCTCGCGCCCCTGCTGCAGACGCTCACGCACGGCGGGCAACAGATCCGCCTGCGTCGCCAGTTCAACGGCGCGCTCCTCGTATTCGGCCAGGGTGGTGGTGATCAGCTCCGGCAGGTCCAGGGACGTCAGCAGGCTGCCTGCCATGCGCGAGGCAAAGGTGCGTCCCGAGCGGGTCAGCACCGGCAGACCCATCCACAAGGCGTCGTTGGCCGTGGTGCCGGCGTTGAACGGATAGGCGTCGAGGAACAGGTCCGCAGCGCTGTAGCGGGCCAGGTACTGCGCCGGTGCAACACGCGGGGCGAACAGCAGGCGTGCCGGGTCCACGCCGTGGGCCTGGGCCCTGGCGCAGAGGTTTTCCTGGGCCCAGGGGTTGTCGGCCAGCAGCCACAACACACTGTCGGGGGCGCGGTGCAGGATTCGCATCCAGCAGTCGAACACTTCTTCGTTGAACTTGTAGTTGTTGTTGAACGAGCAGAATACGAAGCGGTCTTGCGGCAAGCCGCACTCGGCGCGGGTCGGCAACGCCGCTACGGGGCGCTGGCGGTCACTGCACTGGTAGATCTGCGCCAGGTACAGCGGTGTTTCGCTGTAGTACGCCTTCTCGCTGTCGGGGATCAGGTAGCGGTCGGCGATGACATAGTCGATGCCAGGCAGGCCGGTCGACCCGGGAAAGCCCAGGTAAGTCATTTGCACTGCAGCCGGGCGATAAGCCGGAATGTCCGGACGTGCCCCGGAGGTCAGCCCATGAAGGTCGATGAGGATGTCGATCTCATGGTTGCGAATGCATTGTGCGGCGCTCGCGTCATCCATGGCGTCGATGCGCACGAAGTGATCCATGGCCTGCTTGACCCGCTCGCGCAGGGCCGACCCGTCTTCGCGGCTCCAGCAAAAACCATACACCTCGAAGCGCTCCCGATCGATCAGCTCTAACAGCTCCACGGTCAGCAATGACACCGCATGCAGGCAGAAGTCCGATGACAGGAAGCCGATGCGCAGTTTTTGGTGGCCATAGCCTTGGGCCGAAGCCAGGGCGGGGACCCGCACATTGACCCGCTCTTTGACGAAGTGCACCGCGGCGGCCAGTTGCAGGCCTGGGTCATCGCTGCCGGCGAGCAGTGCCAGGGGCGAGGATGCCTTGAGCAGGTCGCCGCGGGTCAGGCCCGCCGGTGGCTCATAGACCGGCCAGACACATTGTTTCTGGCGCAGGTGCACCCAGTGCTGGATGACCTTGGGTTGCACAGGGTCGGCTTCCAGGCTGGTGCGCAGGATGGCTTCCGATTGCTGCAGCTGACGGGTTTCCTCCAGCAGGCGGCCCAGGTTATTACAGGTCATCAGGTACAGCTCGCGGCTTTGCGCGGCGTCGACCAGGTGCTTGTCGAGCATCGACTGCCAGGTGGCCAAGGCCTCTTGCGGCTTGTTCTGACGCTCCAGCACTGTCCCCAGGTTGAACCAGGCCTGGGCGAACTCCGGGTTCTGGGCAATAGCGGCGCGATAGGCACTCTCAGCGGCCTGTATCTGCCCCAGTTGAGTCAGGGTGGCTCCCAGGTTGAACTGGATAATGTAATTGACCGACGAGTGGCAGTGCTGCAGCCAGCGCTGGTAGAGCGCCGCGACATCGTTGACGCGCTGCGCGCCATTGAGCCGGTCTGCGGTTTCGAGCAACTTCATCGGTTCCAGCGCGATACCTTCGGCCAGCTGCAGGGCTGCAGCCAGCACGACATCGAGGTTCGGGCTCTCAAGATTCTCTCTAAGCATTTGCGCGAAGGTCTCTTCCAATAAAAAAATACCGAGCTCTTTCGAGCCCGGTATCGGATCAGTCAAGGTTTACCACTGAAGATCAGTGAATCCAAGTCTGCACATCGGTTGCTACCAACAACTGCACATCGCCATCGTTGAACACGTTGTAGCTGGCACCGTCCACCGTGGTGGTACCGGCCGCTTGCCACTCGCCACTGTCGCCAGTGATGTTCACGGTATCGTTGTGGTCACCGTTGATGATCATCTGCACCGGTGCCGCGGCACCGCTGGCCACATCCACCTGGCCGGCCTGGCCGAGCTTGCTGACTGCCTCGGCATCGACGGTCAGTACGCTGGCCTTGCCGCCATCGGCCGCCAGATCGATGGCACCCAGGGAGTGGGCATCGACTGCTTGCGAATCCAGCTTGGTCAGGTCGAAGGACTGATTGCCATTGGCGTCGGTACGGAACCAAACGTCGGCGATCGTATGGCTCTGGCCATCGCTGGTTTCGTAGCTGCCGTTGAGGCCGATCAGGTTACCGTGGTTGAGCTCGGCAGTCTTGGCCACATCCAGGTTGAACTGGGTGATGCCCAGATCCTTCAGGGTGTGCATCTCGCCTTTGTCGCTGACGCCATCGTTGTTGGCATCGACCCACACTTGCAGCGACGAGAACAGCTGGTCAGCGCCGTTGACGGCGCCGTCATGGTTGCTGTCCAGGCTGACGAGTGCCTCGAAGCCGTCTTTGGCCAGCGAACCGTCCGGCAGGCGGAACGAGGAACCGAACAGCTCGGAGCCATCGTTGACCTGGCCATCGCCATTGAGGTCGAGCGTCAGCAGGCCGTCACCGCCAGTGGCCCAGCCGGTCGCTTCCTTGTGGCCATCGGCATTGAGGTCGAACTTGACGCCAGTGCTCAGGTGCGTGGTCTGCACGCCATCACCGTTGAGGTCCAGGACCAGCGGCGTGGACAGGGCCAGCGCGTCGATCTGGGTGGCGCTCATCGCTTGCAGTTGTGCCGTGGTGAACGAATCCACCTGGGTCATCGAAAGGTGCGACAGTTGCGCCGTGGTCAGCACCGCAGCTTGCGCCGTGGTCAGGGCCGCTACCTGAGCCGTGGTCAATGCCGCCATGTCCGTGGTTTCGATCGCCACGATCTGGGCGGTGGTCAAGGCCGCTACATCAGCGGTTTCCAGGGCGCTGATCTGGGTTGGCTTGAGGGCCGCGATCTGCGCCGTGGTCAAGGCCGCGACCTGGGCAGTGGTGAACGCTGCCAGTTGGGCAGAGGTCAGGGCGCCGATATCGGCCGTTTCGATGGCCGCCACTTGCGTGGTGGTCAATGCCGCGATCTGGGTCACCTTCAGCGCCGCCACTTGTGCGGTGGTCAGGGCAACCACCTGGGCGGTGGTCAGTGCAGCCGTCTGCGCGGTGGTCAGGCTTGCAGTATCGGCCACTGTCAGGGCGGCGATGTCCGCGGTTTCAAGGGCCGCCACTTGGGTGGTGGTCAATGCCGCAGCCTGTGCCGTGGTCAATGCCGCTACCTGAGCGGTGGTCAGGGCGACCACTTGCGCGGTGGTCAGCGCTGCCACATCGTCGGTTTCCAGTGCGCTGATCTGGGCCGGCTTGAGCGCTACCACTTGTGCGGTGGTCAGGGCGGCAACCTGGGCGGTGGTCAAGGCTACCAGTTGAGTATTGGTCAGTGCACCAAGGTCAGCGGTTTCCAGGGCCGCCACTTGCGTGGTGGTCAGGGCTGCGATCTGGGTCGGCTTGAGCGCCGCGACCTGGGCCGTGGTCAGGGCGACCACTTGAGCCGTGGTCAAGGCGGCCACGTCGGCCGTTTCCATGGCACTGATCTGGGTCGGCTTGAGGGCCGCCACCTGTGCAGTGGTCAAGGCTGCCACCTGAGCGGTGGTCAGGGCTACCACGCCGGCGGTGGTCAGTGCGGCGACATCGGCGGTCTGCAGGGCCGCCACTTGCGTGGTGGTCAGTGCAGCCACTTGAGCCGGTTTCAGTCCGGCCACCTGGGCGGTGGTCAAGGCCACGACCTGAGCAGTGGTCAGGGCGGCGGTCTGCGCAGTGGTGAGGGCCGCGACGCTGGTCACTGGCAAGACCGCGATGTCAGCGGTTTCGATGGCCGCCACTTGCGTGGTGGTCAGCGCAGCCACTTGAGCAGTGGTCAGTGCCGCTACCTGGGCGGTGGTCAATGCCACCACCTGGGCAGTGGTCAAGGCGGCCACGTCGGCGGTTTCCATGGCACTGATCTGGGTCGGCTTCAGCGCCGCCACCTGGGCAGTGGTCAGCGCCGCCACCTGGGCGGTGGTCAAGGCGACGACGCCGGCGGTGGTGAGTGCGGCGATGTCTGCGGTTTCGATGGCCGCCACTTGCGTGGTGGTCAGCGCGGCCACTTGGGCCGGCTTCAGCCCGGCCACCTGGGCGGTGGTCAATGCCACAACCTGGGCGGTGGTCAGTGCAGCGGTCTGCGCGGTGGTCAGGGCCGCGACGCTGGCCACTGGCAGGGCCGCGATGTCAGCGGTTTCGATGGCCGCCACTTGCGTGGTGGTCAGCGCAGCCACCTGGGCGGTGGTCAGTGCCGCTACTTGTGCGGTGGTCAATGCCACAACCTGGGCGGTAGTCAGCGCTGCAACATCGACAGTCTGCAGGACGCTGATCTGGGTCGGTTTCAGGGCCGCTACTTGTGCGGTGGTCAGTGCCGCGACCTGGGCGGTGGTCAAGGCGACGACGCCAGCGGTGGTCAACGCGCCGATATCAGCGGTTTCGAATGCCGCCACTTGGGTGGTGGTCAGTGCAGCCACTTGAGTGGTGGTCAGTGCCGCCACTTGTGCGGTGGTCAACGCCACGACCTGAGCCGTGGTCAAGGCCGCCACGTCAGCTGTTTCCAGCGCAGCGATCTGGACCGGAGTCAGTGCAGCGACTTGGGCCGTGGTCAAGGCGGCCACTTGAGCGGTGGTCAAGGCCACGACGCTGGCGGTGGTCAGTGCGGCAACATCGGCGACCTGCAGTGCCGCCACTTGCGTGGTGGTCAGCGCGGCCACTTGGGCCGGCTTCAGCCCGGCTACCTGAGCGGTGGTCAATGCCACGACCTGAGCGGTGGTAAGGGCAGCGGTCTGCGCGGTGGTCAGGGCTGCGACGCTGGTCACTGGCAAGGCAGCGATGTCAGCGGTTTCGATGGCCGCCACTTGCGTGGTGGTCAGCGCAGCCACCTGGGCGGTGGTCAGTGCCGCTACTTGTGCGGTGGTCAATGCCACAACCTGGGCGGTAGTCAGCGCTGCAACATCGACAGTCTGCAGGGCGCTGATCTGGGTCGGTTTCAGGGCCGCTACTTGTGCGGTGGTCAGTGCCGCGACCTGGGCGGTGGTCAAGGCGACGACGCCAGCGGTGGTCAACGCGCCGATGTCAGCGGTTTCAATGGCCGCCACTTGCGTGGTGGTCAGCGCAGCCACTTGTGCGGTGGTCAGTGCCGCCACCTGGGCGGTGGTCAAGGCCACTACCTGAGCGGTAGTGAGTGCCGCCACATCAGCGGTTTCCATGGCCGCGATCTGGACCGGGGTCAGCGCAGCGACCTGGGCCGTGGTCAGTGCCGCCACTTGAGCGGTGGTCAAGGCCACGACGCTGGCGGTGGTCAGTGCGGCAACATCGGCGACCTGCAGTGCCGCCACTTGCGTGGTGGTCAGCGCGGCCACTTGGGCCGGCTTCAGCCCGGCTACCTGAGCGGTGGTCAATGCCACGACCTGAGCGGTGGTCAGGGCGGCGGTCTGCGCGGTGGTCAGGGCTGCGACGCTGGCCACTGGCAAGGCAGCGATGTCAGCGGTTTCGATGGCCGCCACTTGGGTGGTGGTCAGCGCAGCTACTTGGGCGGTGGTCAGTGCCGCCACCTGGGCAGTGGTCAACGCCACGACCTGAGCAGTGGTCAAGGCTGCGACATCGACAGTCTGCAGGGCGCTGATCTGAGCCGGTTTCAGGGCTGCCACTTGTGCGGTGGTCAGGGCGGCGACCTGGGCGGTGGTCAAGGCGACGACAACAGCGGTGGTCAACGCGCCGATGTCAGCGGTTTCGATGGCCGCCACTTGCGTAGTGGTCAGCGCCGCCACTTGAGCGGTGGTCAGTGCCGCCACCTGGGCGGTGGTCAGGGCGGCCACCTGGGCGGTGGTCAGGGCAGCGGTCTGCGCAGTGGTCAGGGCCGCGACGCTAGCCACTGGCAAGGCCGCGATGTCAGCGGTTTCGATGGCCGCCACCTGAGTAGTGGTCAAGGCAGCGAGCTGGGTGGTTTTCAGCGCGGCGATCTGGGCCGTGGTCAACGCCACCACCTGAGCCGTGGTCAGGGCTGCCACGTCGGCGGTTTCCATGACGCTGATCTGGGTCGGTTTCAGGGCCGCCACTTGTGCCGTGGTCAGGGCAGCCACCTGGGCGGTGGTCAACGCGACCAGTTGGGTGGAGGTCAGGGCGCCGATATCGGCAGTTTCCACGGCCGCCACTTGCGTGGTGGTCAGCGCGGCCACTTGGGCGGTGGTCAGTGCCGCCACTTGGGCGGTGGTCAGGGCGACTACCTGTGCGGTGGTCAGGGCGGCGGTCTGGGCCGTGGTCAGGCTGGCGACCGATCCAGCGGGCAGCACAGCGATATCCGCCGTTTCGATGGCAGCGACTTGCGTCGTGGTCAGTGCGGCGATCTGCGCGGTTTTCAGTGCGGTGACCTGAGCGGTGGTCAGGGCAACCACTTGCGCGGTCGTCAGCGCCGGTACTTGCGCGGCCGAGAACGCACCAATGTTCGACACGGTGATGACTGCGATCTGCGCAGCGGTCATCTGGGCGATCTGAGCGGTGCTCAACGCGGCAATATCCTGGGTCTCAAGCCCAGCAATGGTAGTTGTACTCAAGGCAGCGACTTGCGCTGGGGTCAACGAAGAAATAAAGCTCATGAACGCATCCTGTATAGGGGTCATTTACTGCGCTGCCAGCGTTGTCGCCGTAGCCTTGGGCGGAAATTTGGTAGCCCACGTGTCGTTAGCGACACAGTTGGTAAAAACATTAAGAATCTTTTTTGATGGCTTTTTGCCTTTTTATCGATTTTTGGTTATAAAAAAACTTGGCGTTATAGGCTCAAATAGTAGGAAACGACATCATATAGCTATCATTGATTTGTTGACGCCATTTTTTTGAGACTGGAAAATGGCACGCCGATGTAGCGCCATGACCTTGACCCCTGCCCAGCACTTCCCCTAGTGTGCGCGGGACATTTCGTCCGTCGGCAGGCATCGGCCAGCGGAGCAAGCCCCCATTCCCCTTTTGCTATCCGGCAAGGGCCTTGATCGAGTAATTGATTGTGAAAACCTTCCTCCATGTAGGTTGTGGTCCAAAGAGCAAGAACAGCACGACCAAGGGCTTCGCCTCGGAGCAGTGGCAAGAGCTGCGCTTCGACATCGATGAGAGTGTCAACCCGGACATCGTCGGCACCATGACTGACATGTCCCAGGTCAAGGACGCTTCGGTGGATGCGCTGTTTTCCAGCCACAACATCGAGCATCTCTATCCCCATGAGGTGCCGGTAGCCCTGGCGGAGTTCAAGCGCGTGCTCAAGCCTGGCGGCTTCGTGATCATTACCTGCCCGGACCTGCAATCGGTGTGTGCCCTGGTGGCCGAAGACAAGCTGACCGACGAGGCCTACCTTTCGCCGGCCGGCCCGATCGCGCCCATCGACATTCTCTACGGACATCGCCCGGCCATGGCCAACGGCAACGTGTTCATGGCGCACCGTTGCGGTTTCACCAAAAAGGTACTGACGGGTTCTCTTCAAGCGGCCGGTTTCGACATGGTTCTGCCGATACAGCGTGCTCATCCGTTTTATGATCTGTGGGCGGTGGCGGCACTTGCTCCGATCAACGAGCAGGAAGTGGTGGCGATCGCCAACCAGCATTTCCCAGGCTAAACCACGCCGAACCGGGGCCCGCGCCAAGCGCGCCTGCCAGCTGTATTCCTAATGGAATCATTGAGTTACTGAATGGTCATAGACAGGGTTTCAACGCCGTGCGGGATTTTCCACCGGCCGAAACCCTATCACCCCCCGACCTTCAGGATGCTCAAATGAATCGCGCAGTAATGATGACCCTGGCCATTTCCAGCCTGCTCTTGCTGGGAGGCTGCGGACCTCACTGGGAAGACGGAGAAAGGTACGGCCGCTATCACGATCAGGATCATCGCCGCGGCTATGACCAAAGGGATGACGCTGGTCAAGGGTATGGCCATCGATATGATCGTCGTGATGATGATCGCGACTACCGTCGTAATCGCGATCGGGATGACAGGGACGACTGATACATCCAGGATCTTTCAAAAGAGGGGTAGGGGTTGATCAGCTTCCCGACTCACTGCCTCTCTGATTGTCCCCGTCATCCTGCGACTCCGCGTCTTTTTTAATGGAATGCGCGTCGGCACCGGAGTTTGAGCCCGCCGCTTCCTCGCCTTTTTTATTGGCCTTTTCCGCGTTGGATTCTGGCTGGTTGAGCCCGGGAAGTGCCGAAGGGGGAATGGTTACATCCTCGGTGGTTTTCTCGGCGGCCAGCACGTAAAGCGGCGAGTCCCCAATCACTCGACCTTTTCCACAAATCCATCAGGAACGGATCGGCGTTGATGCGCTTGTCGATCTTGTCTTGGGAGAGTTTCTTCTGTTTGAGGTGAAGGGGTAGACCCTCTGTATGGGCGTTGCGTGCATCGGCAATAGCGTCCGCGAATGCTTTGGTGATTGAGTCAGGCCGGCTCCTAAAGCAGCGACCATCGACTCGCTCAGCAAGGTGATTCAATATCTCCACTGCTTTGCTGGAGAGGGGGACGCCACGGGAGGAGCCGTTCTTGGTCATCGGCAGCAGAGCAACTCGCTTGTCTAGATTGACGTTGGCGCTTTGTAGGCCAGTTATTTCACTTCGGCGCATCGCCGTTTCCACTGCGAAGGTCATTATTTCTGGTAGCTCGGTCGAGCGCGAGTGGCGGCGAATCATTTCGAGCTCGTCCAAGTGCTCGCACAGCAGCTTTCCATCCTTTTGTGTCCATACATCTGTGGTGAGAACCCGTCGCTCGCGTGCGTCGTCAACGCTTGGTTGGCGGATGAGTTCGACCGGGTTGCTTAGAGACTCCATGCGCCACTCTTTACGGGCGATGGTGAATACATGAGAGATCAAGGCCAGCTCGCGGCGTACTGTGGCGGGAGCCAGGCCTTCTTCGAGGCGCGAATCGCGGTATCTCGCCATATCGGAGCCGCGGATGCTGGCAAGTGATCTGAGGGCTAATGGATGACGTTGCATGGCCTGGATGCGTGACAGCTCTGAAGCGCTACTTCGCTTTTGGCTGGTCACTTCCTTGGCGTACGACTCTAGGGCGTTGGCGAAGGAGGTCGCCTCAGCCTCGCTGCGGCTGACGAATACTCCAGCGTCCATTTCACGCTCAATCATAGTCGCCCAGGTTTTTGCTTCTAGCTGGGTATTGAATGTGCGTGTCTGTTGGGGCCACCCTTTACGTCTGATTTGAGCGTGCCATTGGTGTGGGCCTTTCTTCCTAAGCGTCGCCATCGCTTTTCGCACTGTGCCAAAAATGTGCCATTAACTTTACGGGAATACCCATGGAAGCCGCAAAGACCGCGTTAATACGAGAAACCTTCCCTGTTGGCCCTTTGCAGTGCAACTGCACGATCATCGGCGATCCGATCACCAAAAAGGCCATCGTGGTCGATCCGGGCGGTAATCACGAACTGATCCTCGCGCGGCTCGATGCGCTGGGCCTGAAGGTGGTCAGCATCATTCACACCCACGCGCACCTCGATCACTTCCTGGCTTCGGGTCAGTTGAAGGAAAAAACCGGCGCAACCCTGCACCTGCATAAAGAAGATCAATTCCTCTGGGACAATCTGGAGATGCAATGTCAGATGTTCGGCGTCCCTTACACGCCGGTGCCGCCGCCTGATCGCTGGTTGGCCGATGATGAAGAACTGGCCTGCGGCTGCGGCGTGGCGTTGCACACGCCGGGTCATACGCCGGGTTCCATGAGCTTTTGGTTTTCAGAGGCTAAGCTGCTGATTGCCGGTGACACGTTGTTTCGTCGCGGGGTAGGGCGCACGGATTTGTGGGGTGGCGATCAGGCGACCATCGTGCGGTCGATCAAGCAGCGGCTGTACACCCTCGACGAAGAGGCGACGGTGGTGACCGGGCATGGTCCGGACACACGTCTGGGCGATGAAATGCGCGAGAACCCTTTTGTGAGGGCCTGATTTCTAACGTTGTGAGGGGCGTGGCGGAATTTTTTTCATCCGCAATGATCCAACGCCCGCAAAGGTTCAATGCCTAAGTCCGTTGCACCACAGAATGCAAAAAGTAGGAGCTCTTCATGTTCACCAAGCAACGTTTGATTATTGTCGCTACGGCTGTGGCCTTGCTGTCTGGCTGCGCCTCGCCTAGCCCTTACGACAACCAGGGCCAGGCCGACGGTGGTTCCACGGGCATGAGCAAAACCGCTAAATACGGTGGCCTCGGCGCTCTGGCCGGTGCTTTGGCCGGTGCCGCCATCAGTCACGATAACCGTGGCAAGGGCGCGCTGATTGGCGCCGCCGTGGTGGGTGCCTCCGCTGCCGGTTACGGTTATTACGCCGACCAGCAAGAGAAAAAACTGCGGGCCAGCATGGCCAACACCGGGGTGGAGGTGCAGCGCCAGGGTGATCAGATCAAACTGATCATGCCGGGTAACATCACCTTCGCCACCGATTCGGCGAACATCGCGTCGGGTTTCTATCAGCCGCTGAACAATCTGGCGGGCTCGCTCAAGGAGTTCAGCCAGAACCAGATCGAAATCGTCGGCTACACCGACAGTACCGGCAGCCGTCAGCACAACATGGACCTGTCCCAGCGTCGCGCCCAGAGTGTGGCGACTTACCTGACGTCGCAGGGCGTGAGCGGTGCCAACCTGTCGGCTCGCGGTGCCGGGCCGGATAACCCGATTGCCAGCAACGGTGACGTCAATGGTCGGTCGCAGAACCGTCGGGTCGAGGTCAACCTGAAGGCGATTCCGGGTCAGCAGTATGGCGGCCAGCAGTAAGGCACTGTTCAGCAGTATCCATAATCGTCTGACTGAACCCCAGGCGTAAAAAAGCCCGCCAGATCCTGAACAGATCGGGCGGGCTTTTTTTGTGTCGCGCGAAACCTGATTACTTCTTCAGACCGTAATGCTCATCAAGCATGCCCGGCGCGTTCGGGGCTTTGGGGGCGTAGTCGCGAGGCGGCTCCTGATTGCGCGGTGGCGTCAGGCGTTCCCGTGGGGCGGCTGCCGCATCGGCGTGCAGCGAGGCCAGCAGGCGTTGGCGGGTTTGCTCGTCCAGGGCCAGGCGGTTGGCGCCCTCGGCGAGGTGATCCTGCACTTCCTGATAGCTCTGAGTCAGTTTCTTGACCAGGTTTGCAGTGCTGTTGAAGTGGGTAACCACCTCGTTCTGATAACTGTCGAAACGTTCCTGAATGTCATCCAGCTGACGTTGTGTGCTGCTAGGCGCGGCATTCGGCACCAGGCGAGCGATCAGGAAACCAATGGCGACACCCACAACCAGGGCAAGAGTCGGCAACAACCAAACTAAGAGCGAGTGTTCCACGAGTCCTTCCTCTATAAACGGCTTTGCTTTACGTTAACGGCTCGAACCTGCGCTGTATACCGCGATTCACTCGCAATAGATTGGCACAGACAATTTGCTAGACGAGTTGACCCGATTCGAGGTCACGGAGTTCCTTCCTTGCTTATGCGCGAAACCCCTGTAGTGATTGATGGCCCGGTCGGCCAACTGGAAGCCCTCTACCTGGACAATGAGCAGTCACGCGGCATTGCGCTGATTTGCCATCCGAACCCGGTGCAGGGCGGCACCATGCTCAATAAAGTCGTCTCGACCTTGCAGCGCACTGCGCGTGACGCCGGTTTGATTACTTTACGTTTCAACTACCGTGGCGTCGGTGCCAGCGAAGGCACCCACGATATGGGCACCGGCGAAGTCGACGATGCCCAAGCCGTTGCCGAATGGCTTCGAGCCAAACACCCAGAGTTGCCGCTGACCCTGTTCGGATTCTCCTTCGGCGGTTTTGTTGCAGCCAGTCTCGGCGGACGCCTGGAAGCGAAGGGCGAACAACTGCAACATTTGTTCATGGTCGCGCCCGCTGTCATGCGGCTCGGCGATCAGGATCAACTGCCGCAGCGTGGCGAGCTGACTCTTATCCAGCCAGAAACCGACGAAGTCATCGACCCGCAAGCTGTCTACGACTGGTCCTCGAAACTCGAGCGCCCCCATGAGTTGCTGAAAGTGGCAGAATGCGGACACTTTTTTCATGGCAAGCTGACCGATCTCAAGGATCTGATCCTGCCGCGTCTTTCGAATTGATTGCAGTCTGACAAGCGATTACCCATGACGACTCGTACCCGTATCCTCACCGGCATCACCACCACCGGCACGCCGCACCTGGGCAACTACGCCGGCGCCATCCGCCCGGCGATCCTTGCCAGCCGTGACAGCAATGCCGATTCGTTCTACTTTCTGGCCGACTACCACGCCTTGATCAAATGCGATGACCCGCTGCGCATCCAGCGCTCGCGTCTGGAAATCGCCGCGACCTGGTTGGCCGGTGGCCTGGATGTGGACCGCGTAACCTTCTATCGCCAGTCCGACATCCCGGAAATCCCAGAGCTGACCTGGCTGCTGACCTGCGTCGCCGCCAAGGGCCTGCTCAACCGCGCCCACGCCTACAAGGCCTCGGTGGACAAGAACGTCGAAACCGGCGAAGACCCGGATGCTGGCATCACCATGGGCTTGTACAGCTACCCGGTGCTGATGGCCGCGGACATTCTGATGTTTAACGCCCACAAGGTGCCGGTCGGCCGTGACCAGATCCAGCACGTGGAAATGGCCCGTGACATCGGCCAGCGCTTCAACCACCTGTTCGGCCAGGGCAAAGAATTCTTCACCATGCCCGAGGCGCTGATCGAAGAAAGCGTTGCCACGCTGCCAGGCCTCGACGGTCGCAAGATGTCGAAGAGCTACGACAACACCATTCCGTTGTTCAGCAGCGCCAAGGAAATGAAGGACGCGATTTCGCGGATCGTCACCGACTCCCGTGCGCCGGGCGAAGCGAAAGATCCGGACAACTCACACCTGTTCACCTTGTTCCAGGCCTTCGCCACCCCGGCGCAGTCCGACGAATTCCGCAGCGAATTGTTGCAGGGCCTGGGTTGGGGCGAGGCGAAGAATCGTCTGTTCCAGTTGCTCGACAGCGAGCTGGGTGAGTCCCGCGAGCGTTATCACCAGCTGATCGAACGCCCGGCAGACCTGGAAGACATCCTGCAGATCGGTGCCAAAAAGGCTCGTTCGGTGGCGACACCGTTCCTTCATGAACTGCGTGAAGCGGTTGGCCTGCGCTCTTTCGTCGCTCAGACCCAAGTCGCGACCACCACCAAGAAGAAAGCCGCGAAAGCCGTGCGTTTCGTCAGCTTTCGTGAGGACGACGGTAGTTTCCGCTTCCGTTTGCTGGCGGCCGACGGCGAGCAGCTGCTGCTGTCGCGCAACTTCGCCGACGGTAAAACCGCAGGCCAGGTGACCAAGCAACTGCAATCGGGTCAGCCATTGGACGTGCGCAACGAAGACCTGAGCTTCAGCGTCTGGCTGGAAGGCGAGTGCGTTGCCGACAGCGCAACCTTCGCTGACAGCGCCGCTCGCGACGTCGCCATCGACGCCCTGCGAGTTGCTCTGACGCCGGTTCAGGAATAAATCAGCGGCTCGGCCCGACCAAGGGCTGATTGCCATTCCCACGGGCCGTCGCTACAGTGACGGCCCGTTTTTGTTGCCTTGCTAACGAATTATGACGCCCCTAGAACGATATCAAGCTGATCTGAAACGCCCGGAATTCTTCCATGACGCCGCGCAGGAAACTGCGGTGCGCCACTTGCAGCGCCTGTACGATGATCTGGTCGCAGCCTCGCACAGCAAACCGGGTCTGTTCGGTAAACTGTTTGGCAAGAAAGACGCGGCACCGGTCAAGGGTCTGTACTTCTGGGGCGGCGTCGGCCGTGGCAAGACCTATCTGGTCGACACTTTCTTCGAAGCGCTGCCGTTCAAGGAAAAGGTCCGCACTCACTTCCACCGCTTCATGAAACGCGTGCACGAAGAGATGAAGACCCTCGGCGGCGAGAAAAACCCGCTGACCATCATCGCCAAGCGCTTCTCCGACGAAGCCCGGGTGATTTGTTTCGATGAGTTCTTCGTCTCCGACATCACCGACGCGATGATCCTCGGCACGCTAATGGAAGAGCTGTTCAAGAACGGCGTGACCCTGGTCGCGACTTCGAACATCGTGCCGGACGGTCTGTACAAGGACGGCCTGCAACGTGCGCGCTTCCTGCCAGCCATTGCGCTGATCAAGCAGAACACCGAGATCGTCAACGTCGACAGCGGCGTCGATTACCGTCTGCGTCACCTTGAGCAAGCGGAGCTGTTCCACTTTCCGCTGGATGATGCGTCCCACGAAAGCCTGCGCAAGAGCTTCCGTGCCCTGACGCCGGAATGCACGGCAGCCATCGAGAACGACGTGTTGATGATCGAGAACCGCGAAATCCGTGCCGTGCGCACGTGCGATGACGTGGCCTGGTTCGACTTCCGCGAACTCTGCGACGGCCCGCGCAGCCAGAACGATTACATCGAACTGGGCAAGATCTTCCACGCCGTGTTGCTCAGCGGTGTCGAGCAGATGAGCGTCACCACCGACGACATCGCCCGACGCTTTATCAACATGGTCGACGAGTTCTACGACCGTAACGTGAAGCTGATCATTTCCGCTGAAGTCGAGCTCAAAGACCTCTACACCGGTGGTCGCTTGAACTTCGAGTTCCAGCGCACCTTGAGTCGTCTGCTGGAAATGCAGTCTCACGAATTTCTGTCCCGGGCGCATAAGCCGTAGGACATTTTGGAAAATGAAAAAGGGCCTGCATTGCAGGCCCTTTTTTTGTTTATGCAGCTTGCTGAAACTGTTGTCGATACTGGTTCGGCGACAATTCCGTGTGCTGGCGGAACAATCGTGCGAAGAAACTCGCATCGTCGTAACCGACTTCATAGCTGATGGTTTTGATGCTCTTGCGGCTGCCGGACAGCAAGCCTTTGGCGGTTTCGATACGCAGGCGTTGCAGGTAATGCAGCGGTTTGTCGCCGGTGGCGGTCTGGAAGCGCCGCATGAAATTACGGATGCTCATGCCGTGTTCGCGAGCCACGTCTTCGAAGCGGAATTTGTCGGCGAAATGCTCTTCGAGCCAGTGCTGGATCTGCAGGATGATCACATCCTGGTGCAGCTTCTGACCGCCGAAACCGATTCGTCCTGGCGAGTAGCTGCGCTGCACTTCATAAAGAATGTCCCGCGCCACGGCCTGGGATACGTTGGCGCCGCAGAAGCGTTCGATCAGGTAGATGTAAAGGTCGCAGGCCGAGGTGGTGCCGCCAGCGCAATACAGGTTGTCGGCGTCGGTCAGGTGCTTGTCCTGATTAAGCTGAACCCGTGGGAAGCGTTCGGCGAACGCATTGAAGAAGCGCCAGTAAGTGGTTGCTTCCTTACCATCGAGCAGCCCGGCCTCGGCCAGCCAGAACACCCCGGTGGCTTCGCCGCAGAGTACTGCGCCGCGAGCATGTTGCTGACGCAGCCAGGGCAGGACCTGTGGGTAGCGTTGGCAAAGGGTGTCGAAATCGTCCCAGAAGGCTGGAAGGACAATGATGTCGGCGTTTTCCAGGCCGCCGTCCACCGGCATGACCACGTCACTGAAGCTGTTCACCGGTTTGCCGTCGGGGCTGACCAGGCGGGTTTCGAACGCCGGAGTCAGGCCTTGGCCCAGTTGTTTGCCGTAACGCAGGCTGGCCAGGTGGAAGAAATCCTTGGCTTGCATGAGGGTGGAAGCGAAAACCCGGTCGATAGCCAGGATGCTGACGCGCCGCAAGGGCGTGGAGACTTGGTTAGACATAATTCAACTTTATTCTTATAGGGGAAAGTGGTCACCAGACGGCTGGATCGTCTTATTTTTTGTCTGATGTGTCCAGTGTCCTGTATCGGATGCGGGGCATAGTCTCTGAAGGTCAATTCCGGCTAACAACAACGATAGGTGCCGCATGATCCCCAGAACATTGTTCAGTTCCGAGCACGAACTTTTTCGCGACAGCGTGCGAACGTTCCTCGAAAAAGAGGCTGTGCCGTTCCATGGGCAATGGGAGAAACAAGGCTATATCGACCGCAAACTCTGGAACAAGGCAGGGGAGGCGGGGATGCTCTGTTCGCATCTGCCGGAAGAATACGGCGGCCTGGGGGCGGACTTTCTCTACAGCGCGGTGGTGATCGAAGAGGTCGGTCGTCTCGGCCTGACCGGTATCGGTTTTTCCCTGCATTCGGACATCGTCGCGCCTTACATCCTGCATTACGGTAGTGAGGCGCTGAAACACAAATACCTGCCGAAACTGGTGTCTGGGGAGATGGTTACGGCGATTGCCATGACCGAGCCTGGTGCCGGTTCCGACCTGCAAGGGGTGAAAACCACCGCGGTGCTCGATGGCGACGAGTATGTGATCAACGGTTCGAAGACGTTCATCACCAACGGCTATCTGGCGGACCTGGTGATTGTCGTGGCCAAGACCGATCCGAAGGCCGGCGCGAAAGGCACCAGCCTGTTTCTGGTGGAAGCCAACACCCCAGGCTTCGTCAAGGGCAAGCGCCTGGAAAAAGTCGGCATGAAGGCTCAGGACACCTCGGAACTGTTCTTCCAGGACGTTCGAGTGCCCAAGGAAAACCTTTTGGGGCAGGCTGGGATGGGCTTCGCGTACCTGATGCAGGAATTGCCTCAAGAGCGTCTTACCGTTGCCATCGGCGGGCTTGCTTCGGCTGAAGCTGCGTTGCAATGGACGCTGGATTACACCCGCGAGCGCAAGGCATTCGGCAAGGCGATCGCCGACTTCCAGAACACCCGCTTCAAACTGGCGGAGATGGCGACCGAGATTCAGATCGGTCGGGTCTTCGTCGATCGCTGTCTGGAACTGCACCTGCAAGGCAAGCTCGATGTGCCGACAGCGGCGATGGCCAAGTACTGGGGCACTGACCTGCAATGCAAGGTACTCGACGAGTGCGTGCAGTTGCATGGCGGTTACGGTTTCATGTGGGAATACCCGATCGCCCGGGCGTGGGCGGATGCGCGGGTGCAGCGGATTTATGCGGGGACCAATGAAATCATGAAGGAGATTATTGCGCGGTCGCTGTAATTTAGACCGCTTTCGCGAGCAGGCTCCCGGAGGTTAAGTGATCTCCTGTGGGAGCGAGCCTGCTCGCGAATGGATCTAGAAATCAATCAAGGCGCAGGGTTCGGGTGATCCTTGTGAATCGCCTCAATCCCCTCCAGCACTTCATCGGATAGTTTCAGCTCGAAGCTCGCTAAATTGCTTTCAAGCTGCTCCATCGTCGTCGCGCCAATGATGTTGCTGGTCACAAATGGCTGCTGAGTGACAAACGCCAACGCCATTTGCGCCGGGTCCAGGCCGTGTTCACGCGCCAGTGCCACATAACGACTGCACGCTGCTTCCGACTGTGGGTTGAAATAGCGGCTGAAGCGGCTGTAGAGGCTCAAGCGGCCTTTAGGCGGGCGGGCGCCACCTTCGTACTTGCCCGACAGGAAACCGAACGCCAGCGGCGAATAAGCGAGCAGGCCGCACTGTTCGCGGATGGCGATTTCCGCCAGGCCGACTTCGAAGCTGCGGTTGAGCAGGTTGTACGGGTTCTGGATCGACACGGCGCGCGGCCAGCCACGGGCTTCGGCCAGGGCGAGGAAGCGCATGGTGCCCCACGGCGTTTCGTTGGACAGGCCGATGTGGCGGATCTTGCCGGCCTTGACCTGTTCGTCCAACGCTTCGAGGGTGTCCTCCAGTGGCGTGAGGTTGGCTTCGATCTTGTGTTTGTAACCGAGCTGGCCGAAGAAATTGGTGCTGCGCTCCGGCCAATGCAGCTGGTAGAGGTCGATGTAGTCGGTCTGCAAGCGCTTGAGGCTGGCGTCCACGGCTTCGGTGATGTGCTGGCGGTTGTGCCGCAGGTTTTTGTCGCGGATGTAATCGATGGTGTTGCCGGGGCCAGCGATCTTGCTGGCCAGGATCCAGTCGGCGCGATCACCACGGCTTTTGAAGTAATTGCCGATGTAGCGCTCGGTCGTAGCGTAGGTTTCGGCCTTGGGCGGCACCGGGTACATCTCGGCAGTGTCGATGAAATTGATCCCGGCACTTTTGGCCCGTTCAATCTGGGCGAAGGCTTCAGCCTCGCTGTTTTGCTCGCCCCAGGTCATGGTGCCGAGGCAGATTGCACTCACGTTCAGATTGGTTCGGCCTAGCTGGCGATAGTCCATCGGGTGCTCCTTGGGCAAAACAATCATAAAAGCAGGTTGAATTATTTTTCGCAATCTGCATAATTGCGCACCTCTTTCTGCAGTGGAAGTGATGCGCCGCCGCCGAAGAATCTTGCCGTTGAACGGACGCGCCGACCCGAGCCCCCGAAAGCGTCTGTATCCGGCTGCCTTTGACTTGTCAAAGTACGCACTATTCAGTAAGATCCGCCGTCTAATTTACAGGGCGGCCCCTGAGGCTATAAAGAATGAAAACTTTTACTGCTAAACCGGAAACAGTACAGCGCGACTGGTTTGTCGTCGACGCTGCAGGTCAGACCCTGGGTCGTCTGGCCACCGAAATCGCGAGCCGTCTGCGTGGCAAGCATAAAGCTGAGTACACTCCTCACGTTGACACCGGCGATTACATCGTCGTTATCAATGCCGAGCAGATTCGTGTAACCGGTGCTAAAACCACCGACAAAATCTACTACTCCCACTCCGGTTTCCCGGGCGGCATCAAGTCGATCAACTTCGAAAAGCTGATTGCTAAAGCCCCTGAGCGCGTGATCGAGACCGCGGTCAAAGGCATGCTGCCTAAGAACCCGCTGGGTCGCGACATGTATCGTAAGCTGAAAGTCTATGCGGGCGCTGTACACCCTCATACTGCTCAGCAGCCCCAAGAACTGAAGTTTTAACGGAATAGTTCATTATGTCGGCGACTCAAAATTACGGCACTGGCCGTCGCAAGACCGCAACCGCACGCGTTTTCCTGCGTCCGGGTACTGGTAACATCTCCATCAACAACCGCACCCTGGAAAATTTCTTCGGCCGCGAAACTGCCCGCATGGTAGTTCGTCAGCCGCTGGAACTGACTGAGACTGTCGAGAAATTCGACATCTACGTCACCGTGATCGGTGGTGGTGTAAGTGGTCAAGCTGGCGCAATCCGCCATGGTATCACTCGCGCACTGATGCAGTACGACGAAACCCTGCGTGGCGCTCTGCGCAAAGCTGGCTTCGTTACTCGCGATGCACGTGAAGTTGAACGTAAGAAAGTTGGTCTGCGTAAAGCGCGTAAGCGTCCGCAGTACTCGAAGCGTTAATTCGCTTTTACGTTCAAAAAGAACGCCCAGTTTCCTTGCGAAGCTGGGCGTTTTTTTATGGGCGCGATTTATCAAAGAATTGCTCTGTGACAACTTGCCACAGCCGTAGAAGCCCTATACTGCAAGGCTTGGCAGTGGAGCCCCTCGGTAATTACCTTGTCAGAATTGGGGCTTTTCATTACCATTCGGCAAAATTTTTATAAGTTCAGATTTTTACTTAGTAGACGCCTGATTTAACAGGCCACAAAGCTGATGGGAGAGGACTGAATGAGCAATGACGGCGTGAATGCAGGCCGGCGTCGCTTCTTGGTAGCAGCCACATCCGTGGTGGGTGCTGCAGGAGCGGTGGGGGCTGCGGTCCCGTTCGTGGGGTCATGGTTTCCCAGTGCCAAGGCGAAAGCTGCAGGTGCACCGGTGAAGGTGAATGTCAGCAAAATCGAGCCAGGCCAGCAGATGATTGCTGAGTGGCGCGGTCAGCCGGTGTTCATTGTCCGCCGAACCGCGGAAATCCTGGGGAATCTGAAAAAGATCGAGGGCCAGCTGTCTGACCCGACCTCCAAGAACTCGACACAACCGACCTACGTCGATCCAGAAACGCGTTCGATCAAGCCAGAGGTTCTGCTGCTGATCGGTATCTGCACACACCTGGGTTGCTCGCCGACCTTCCGTCCAGAAGTGGCTCCTGCGGATCTGGGCAAGGACTGGGTAGGTGGTTATTTCTGCCCTTGCCACGGTTCCCACTACGATCTGGCTGGCCGCGTCTACAAGTCGCAACCTGCGCCTTTGAACCTGCCAGTTCCCCCGCATTCCTATGAGACCGATGACATCATTGTCATTGGCGTCGATACGGAGAAAGCGTGATGAGCAAGTTCATGGATTGGGTTGATGCGCGCTTTCCCGCGACCAAAATGTGGGAAGACCATCTCAGCAAGTACTACGCCCCGAAGAACTTCAACTTCTTCTATTTCTTTGGCTCCCTCGCACTGCTCGTTCTGGTCAACCAGATCGTTACCGGTGTCTGGCTGACCATGAGCTACACCCCGTCGGCGGAAGAGGCGTTTGCTTCCGTCGAATACATCATGCGCGACGTCGAGTACGGCTCGATCCTGCGTCTGCTGCACTCCACCGGCGCCTCGGCGTTCTTCATCGTGGTCTATCTGCACATGTTCCGTGGCTTGCTCTACGGTTCGTACCAGAAGCCGCGTGAGCTGGTGTGGGTCTTCGGCATGCTGATCTATCTGGCGCTGATGGCTGAAGCCTTCATGGGTTACCTGCTGCCGTGGGGCCAGATGTCCTACTGGGGTGCCCAGGTGATCATCTCGCTGTTCGGTGCGATCCCGGTCATCGGCAACGATCTGACTCAATGGATCCGTGGTGACTACCTGATTTCCGGTATCACCCTGAACCGCTTCTTCGCCCTGCACGTTGTTGCCTTGCCGATCGTGATCCTCGGTCTGGTGGTGCTGCACGTTCTGGCGCTGCACGAAGTCGGTTCGAACAACCCGGACGGCGTGGACATCAAGAAATTCAAAGACGAAAACGGTGTACCGCTGGACGGCATTGCCTTCCACCCGTACTACACCGTGAAAGATATCGTCGGCGTGGTGGTGTTCCTGTTCATCTTCTGCTCGATCGTGTTCTTCTTCCCGGAAATGGGCGGCTACTTCCTCGAGAAGCCGAACTTTGAAGTGGCGAACGCCTTCAAGACGCCAGAGCACATCGCTCCGGTCTGGTACTTCACGCCGTTCTACGCGATTCTGCGGGCGATTCCGGACAAGCTCCTGGGCGTTATCGCCATGGGCGCGGCCATTGCTGTGCTGTTCGTCCTGCCATGGCTCGATCGTAGCCCGGTCAAGTCGATGCGCTACAAAGGCTGGCTGAGCAAGATCTGGCTCTGGGTGTTCTGCATCTCGTTCGTGATCCTGGGCGTGCTGGGCGTACTGGCCCCAACCCCTGAGCGGACGTTGCTGTCGCAGGTATGTACCTTCCTGTACTTCGCCTACTTCATTCTGATGCCGTTCTACACCAGGCTCGAGAAGACCAAACCGGTTCCGGAAAGGGTGACTGGCTGATGAAAAAGCTATTTGCTGTACTGATTCTTGCTGCTTTGCCTGTGCTGTCCTTCGCGGCCGAACACGGTGGTCCTGAGCTCGAAAAGGTCGACATCGACGTTTCCGACAAGGCTGCCATGCAGGATGGCGCGCGTACATTCGCCAACTACTGCATGGGCTGTCACAGCGCCAAGTTCCAGCGTTACGAGCGTGTCGCCGATGACTTGGGCATTCCGCACGACCTGATGCTCTCGAAGCTGGTGCTCACCGGCGCCAAGATCGGCGACCACATGAGCATCGGCATGCAGCCGGCTGACGCCAAGACCTGGTTCGGTGCGGCGCCGCCCGACCTGACCCTGGTCGCCCGCGTTCGTGGCACTGACTGGCTCTACGGTTACCTGAGATCTTTCTACGAAGACCCATCGCGTCCTTGGGGTGTGAACAACAAGGTGTTCCCGAACGTCGGGATGCCTAACGTTCTGGTCGGCCTGCAGGGTCGTCAGGTGGTAGGCTGTAAACAAGTTCAAATCGTCGAAGACGGCAAGAAGCAATACGATCCGCTGACCGGCACCGCTTTGACTCATGAAGCCTGCGACCAGCTGACCATACTGCCGAAAACCGGCACGCTGAACGAAGAGCAGTTCGACGAGAAGGTCAAGAATCTGGTGACCTTCCTGGCCTACTCGGCCAACCCGGTGAAGCTGCAGCATCAGCGCATCGGTACCTATGTGTTGCTGTACCTGGCGTTCTTCTTCGTATTCGCATACTTGCTCAAGCGTGAATACTGGAAAGACGTCCATTGATATTGCTGTAAAATTGCTGTCAATCGCGCGCGCCCAAGGGCGTCTCTGAAGGTGTAACGAGCCTGGTGATCCAGGCGTTACGGGAGGCGCCCTCTGGGCGCGCGCGTTTTTCCGTTTCCGATAATTTCAACAAGCGAGGAGGACCGCCATGGGCGTGACCAATCGGTTGGCCTGTTACTCCGACCCCGCCGACCACTATTCCCACCGAGTGCGTATCGTACTTGCAGAGAAGGGTGTCAGCGCCGAGATCATTTACGTGGAAGCTGGTCGCCAGCCGCCTAAACTGATTGAAGTGAACCCTTACGGCAGCTTGCCCACCCTGGTCGATCGTGACCTGGCGTTGTGGGAGTCGACCGTGGTGATGGAATATCTGGATGAGCGTTACCCGCACCCGCCTTTACTGCCGGTTTATCCAGTGGCGCGTGCCAACAGCCGTCTGCTGATTCATCGTATTCAGCGAGACTGGTGTGGCCTGGTGGATCTGATTCTGGATTCCCGGTCCAAGGAAGCAGCCCGTGTCGTGGCTCGTAAAGAGCTACGCGAAAGCCTGACCGGCGTGTCGCCGTTGTTCGCCGACAAGCCGTTTTTCCTCAGTGAGGAACAAAGTCTGGTGGATTGCTGCCTATTACCAATACTCTGGCGATTGCCGATTCTGGGTATAGAACTGCCGCGGCCTGCCAAGCCGCTGCTTGATTACATGGAGCGCTCGTTTGCGCGTGAGGCTTTCCAGGCGAGTCTGTCTGGTGTCGAACGCGATATGCGCTAAGGCTTAAGGAGCCGCTATGA
The DNA here is from genome assembly GCF_029963765.1 of Pseudomonas sp. UYIF39. Classification (GTDB taxonomy): domain Bacteria; phylum Pseudomonadota; class Gammaproteobacteria; order Pseudomonadales; family Pseudomonadaceae; genus Aquipseudomonas. The sequence goes on along the minus strand of NZ_JALBYU010000011.1, from coordinate 71,656 downwards.
ACTCCAGTCGACCTTATCTGGTCCGCGCGCTCTACGAGTGGATTGTGGACAACGATTGCACCCCGCACATGCTGGTCAATTCCGAGTATCCGTCGGTGCAGGTGCCTCAGGGTTTTGCCAGTGACGGACAGATTGTCCTGAACGTATCGCCGGCAGCCGTGCGTCATCTGCACATGGACAACGAAGCGGTCAGCTTCGAAGGGCGTTTCGGTGGCGTGCCGCACACCCTGTACGTGCCTATCGCATCGATCCTGGGCATTTACGCCCGGGAGAACGGTCAGGGCATGGTGTTTGATCTGGAATCGCCTATGGAAGACGAGGAAGAGATCGAGCCGGATGACGATATTCCGCCACCCGACAGAGAGCCGCCGCGTCCCAGCGGTCGACCCAGTTTGAAAGTGGTGAAGTAATAAAAAAGGCGATCCGAAAGGATCGCCTTTTTTGTGCCTGCGTGTTGAGTGTCAGTCGATGTACTCAAACAGCTTCACGATTTTCTGCACGCCGGAAACGCTTTGCACCAGGTTGGTGGCTTGGGCCGCTTCCTGCTTGGTCAGCAGACCCAGCAGGTAGACGATACCATTCTCTGTGACAACCTTGATGCGCGAGCCCGGAATGTTCGGATCGGTGAGCATCTGGGTCTTGATCTTGGAGGTCAGCCAGGTGTCGTTCTGGCGGGCAAGAAAGCCGGAAGGTGGCAGGACTTGCAGTTCGTTGTGGACTGTCTTCACGCGCTGAACAGCCGCTGCAGCCTGTTCGGCCTTGGCCTTGAGGTCGGCACGCGGGGTTTGCCCGGCGAGCAGCACGACACCGTTGAAGCTTGTGACGACGATGTGCGAGTCGTTGTCCAGGGCTGGATCGGCCTTGGCGATGTTCACACCGACCTTGGTGTCGATCAGAGAGTCGTCGATCTTACTGCCGAAGGTGCGGGTGCCGCGGTCATCTTCAATCGGTGCTTCACGGCTGGCGTTAACCACCGAGGTGCAGCCGCTGATGCCGAGGCACAGGGTCAAGGCCAGAAGGCCTAGGCGATTAGGGGTCATTCTTCACTCCCGAACAGTTGGCTGTCGATCAAATCGCAAAGGCAATGGATCGCCAGCAGGTGGACTTCCTGAATACGTGCGGTGACGTTGGCCGGTACGCGAATCTCGACGTCCTCGGGCAATAGCAGCGACGCCATGCCGCCGCCATCGCGACCGGTCAATGCTACGACAATCATTTCGCGATCATGTGCGGCCTGGATCGCTTGAATAATGTTTGCCGAGTTGCCGCTGGTGGAAATCGCCAGCAATACGTCACCCGGCTGGCCGAGGGCGCGGATCTGTTTGGAGAAAATTTCGTTGTAGCTGTAGTCGTTGGCGATCGAGGTGATCGTCGAGCTGTCGGTGGTCAGCGCAATCGCTGGCAGGCTCGGACGCTCGCGCTCGAAACGGTTGAGCAGCTCGGACGAGAAGTGCTGGGCATCACCGGCAGAGCCGCCGTTGCCGCAGGACAGCATTTTGCCTTCGTTGAGCAGGGCGTTGACCATCACCTGGCTGGCTTGCTCGATGTGCGGTGCAAGTACGTCCATCGCCATTTGCTTGGTATCGATACTGGCCTGAAAAAGCTGGCGAATTCGGGATTGCATGTCCATCTGTGTGACCTTAATTAGCGCGGCTACTCGGCACATGAATGTGCAGCCCGCAAAGCAAAGAGCAAAAGTGTTGGGTGAAAGTGTCCGGTGCGGGGCGCACGCGATCAGCTGTCGAAGGCATTCTGCAACCAGTTCAACTGATCGAGGTTGCTGTCGATGGCAACCACGTCGAAACGGCAAGGGGAATTGGCCCAGCGCGACTCGCGCTGAAGAAAATACTGCGCGGCAACTATCAGTTTTTGCCGTTTGCGCTCATCGATGCTATCGAGCGCGCCACCCCATTGAGTGTTTTTTCTGTAGCGGACTTCAACGAATACTACTGTATCGCCATCAAGCATGACCAGATCAAGCTCGCCGCGTTTACACAACCAGTTCTGCGCCAGGAGGCGCAGACCTTGTTGTTGAAGATGCTCGAGCGCATGGCGCTCGGCATCTTTACCGCTTTGCTGGCGTGATCTGTCGGGCATCAGCGCGGGGTGTCCGGCAGGCGTTGAACCTGGCCGCTGACGAACTGTGCCCACGGCAACTGGCGGACCACACGTTGGTTCTGAGTCATGCCCAGGCTGCCCGATTGACCTTCGATGCGGCTGTCCGGCAGAGCCTTGAGTTGCTCCAGGCGTGGTGCCAGGCGATAGGCATCAACACCCATCGCGTACAGACGGCCCAGGCTGCCAGCAGCTTGCGGCCACTGCGCGGTCACTTGTTTGCGCAGTGGATCGTTGGCCTCCAGCAACCATGGGGTTTCGCAGAAGCGAATGCCGTTCATGTCGTTGTACTGATTCACATCGCCGCTGGCGCTGAACACGTGGGAGGTGGCATAGACCGGCACGTCGCCGGCGTACTGGAAGTTCAGTGTCGGCTTGATTTGCTGGGCTTGCTGAGGCGTTGCAGCCAGGAAGATGAACTCGATGTCCTGACGGCGCGAAGGCTGGGCGGCTACCTGCCCGCCAACGGTGCTTTGCAGGCTCTTGGCACGACCTTCGCTCTGACGCAGCTGGAACATGTCGGCAATCTGCTGGGCCAGTTGAACCGGTTGGTCGACACGTTCGGTAGCGACGATGCTGCCACCGTTAGCCTGCCAGTCCTGGCTGAATGCTCTCAACACGCGATCGCCCCATTCGCCTTTCGGCACCATGATGGCGGCGCGATGCAGGCCATCGGCGCGAGCACGGCGGGACACTTCGCGGGCTTCGTCTTCAGCCGCAAGACCGAACTGGAACAGCTGGGCCGGACCTTGTGCGCCTTCGCTGTAATTCAGCGCCAGGGTGGTGATCGGCAGTTGCGGGCGAGCACTGAGCTGTTTGACCAGCGGCTTCTCCAGTGGGCCGACGACCAACTGCACGCCATCGGCTTGGGCCTTGCGGTAGAACTCGTCCATCGAAGTGAGTTTCGAGCTGTCATAGAACTCGATGGCAGGCGGCTTCTGCCCGGCTTGTTGGGCCTGGTAGTGAGCGGCCATGAAACCTTCGCGCAGTGCTTTGCCGACCGACGCCAGGGGGCCGTCTTGTGGCAGCAGCAGGGCGATTTTGCTCAGGGGCTGGCTGGCCAGTTCCTTGAGCTTGGTCAGTGGCAGCGGCAATTGAATGGCGGCCGGGTGCTTTGGATTCTGTGCGCGCCAGTTGTCGATCGCGGCTTGCTGCTGTTCCAGGGTGCCGGCAGTTTTCACCGCCAGTGCCAGGCCCATCCAGCCGCCGAGGTCGTCGGTGGCAGTTGGCTGCAGCTGGTCGGTTGGCAGCGAGGCGATCAGGGTCCAGATCGCTTCGTGGTTTTTGCTGGCGGCTTCACCTTCAAGCATTGGCGCGATGAAGATACGTTCCCGTGCGGCGGCCAGCGTCTGGCCATCGGCTTCAAGGGCGCGGGCATGAACAGTGCCGGTGCGAACCTGTTGCTCAACCGGCAGTTCACTCAGGCGTTGCAGGCTCGGATGACTCAAGGCTGTCAGTGCCGCTTTGGGCTGATTGCGAACCATGGCCAGTTCAGCCGCCAGGGTACTGGCGAAAACCTGTTGGCCAGGCTTGAGTGTTTCGACGGGGACTTGTTGCAGGATTTGCGCGGACTGGCCGGCATTCCCCTGACGATAAGCCAGGTCTGCCGCGCTCAGGCGCAACAGGGAGGCTTTTTCCGGGTCTTTGCTTTGAGCAGCCTGTGCGAGCAATTGCTCGATACTGGCATCCGGGGTTCGTGGAAGTTCGCCAAGGCTGGAGGAGGGCGAGCTGGCGCAAGCCGCCAGCAAGGCAGCGAGGCAGAGGGCAGTGAGCAGCCGCAGGCAAGCGATCATGTAAGTGTTCCTGATACTCGATCAAATTAGCGTGGAATTGTACCCAAGCACTGGCCGGGGCGCGATGTTACTGGTGTGAATCGATCAATTTAGCTCGTGTAAATGTTGCGGCACTGCACAAGAGGCTGCAAAACCGAGGGTTGCTTGCGCGTATCGCGAACGTCACGACGCGCTACAATGGCGGTTTTTACCGATCATGAGGTGTGCGCTTTGACTGCTCCAGGTGCTTTGAATTCCGCTGCTGGCTCGCTTTATGTGGTGGCGACGCCCATCGGCAACCTGGACGATATCAGTGCGCGTGCGCTGAAGATCCTGCGCGAGGTCGCCCTGATCGCTGCCGAAGATACCCGTCACTCACAGCGATTGATGCAGCATTTTGGCATTCCTACACCGCTGGCAGCCTGTCACGAACACAATGAGCGGGATGAAGGTAGCCGCTTTATCACCCGCTTGCTCGCCGGCGACGATGTGGCGCTGATTTCAGATGCCGGCACGCCGTTGATTTCCGATCCTGGTTATCACCTCGTGCGTCAGGCTCGTGCTGCGGGTATCAATGTGGTGCCGGTTCCGGGCGCCTGCGCGTTGATCGCAGCGTTGTCGGCGGCGGGGTTGCCGTCGGACCGTTTCATCTTCGAAGGCTTCCTGCCGGCCAAGGCTGTCGGCCGGCGCGCCCGTCTTGAGTTGGTAAAGGAAGAACCGCGCACGCTGATTTTTTATGAAGCCCCGCACCGGATCCTCGAGTGCCTACAAGACATGGAGTTGGTGTTTGGTGGTGAACGTCCGGCGTTGCTGGCGCGGGAGCTGACCAAGACTTTCGAAACCCTTAAAGGCTTGCCACTGGCTGAGTTGCGCGAGTTCGTCGAGTCAGACAGCAATCAGCAGCGCGGTGAGTGCGTGGTGTTGGTGGCGGGTTGGTCTGCCCCCGAGACCGAGGACGCCGTCAGCAGTGAAGCAATGCGCATTCTGAATCTGTTGCTTGAAGAAATGCCGCTCAAGCGAGCCGCGGCGTTGGCGGCGCAAATTACCGGCGAGCGCAAGAATGTGCTCTATCAGGTCGCGCTGGATAAACAGAAGGGCGAGTAAAAACCGACGTGCAGGCGTAGCCCACGGCGTTTAGCGCTTGTCCTTCGGCCGCTCTGCCGTTAATCTTCGCGGCGGAGAGTCGATCGGACAGTCGCTGCCTTCTATGAAAATTAGGGGGGGGAGGAAAGTCCGGGCTCCATAGGGCGAAGTGCCAGGTAATGCCTGGGAGGCGTGAGCCTACGGAAAGTGCCACAGAAAATAACCGCCTAAGCGCTTCGGCGCCGGTAAGGGTGAAAAGGTGCGGTAAGAGCGCACCGCACGTCTGGCAACAGTTCGTGGCTAGGTAAACCCCACTTGGAGCAAGACCAAATAGGGTCCCAAGGCGTGGCCCGCGCTGGGACCGGGTAGGTTGCTAAAGATGTCCAGTGATGGCCATCGTAGACGAATGACTGTTCAAGACAGAACCCGGCTTACAGATCGACTCTCCACCTTTTTCCCCTCCCTGCTTTAATCATTGAGCAGGGCGCCTGTAGTAGCAATTTCCCTCCTTGCAAAATCAACAGCAGAAGCACTTTCCTAATACCGAAAAAATCTTACTCTTAACAAATTACTTTAACTTTCGAACGCAGCCTTCAGTGCTGATTCAAGTTATTGAGCAGGATGACACGTCAGATTCTCGCTACCCCTCCTTTTGCGCTCCTAAATCTCAGTTCTGTAAGGCTTTTCCTTTAATCCGCGCCTTGACGGTGCGGTGGCCGCATTCCTATAGTGTGCACAAGTGGCGGAAAGTGGCACGAAGTGGGTTTTTTGAGCTCAAAACGCTAATATTTGGAGAAGCGCTGTCGTGTTTCGCGGAGCTAATGCTATCAGTCTCGATGCAAAGGGCCGTCTCGCTATGCCGAGCCGGTACCGTGACGAGCTGGTTTCGAGAAGTTCCGGTCAGTTAATCGTCACCATCGACGCCGTTGATCCATGTTTGTGTGTTTACCCCCTCGATGAGTGGGAAATTATTGAAACCAAACTGCGCGCACTGCCTTCGCTTCGCGAAGAGAACCGCCGCCTGCAACGTTTACTGATTGGTAATGCCGTCGACCTCGAGCTCGATGGCAGTGGTCGTTTTCTGGTTCCGCCGCGTCTTCGTGAATATGCCAAGTTGGATAAGCGCGCGATGCTGGTAGGCCAACTGAACAAGTTCCAATTGTGGGACGAGGATGCCTGGGATGCGGTTTCTGCCGCTGACCTGGCTGCTATTCAACAACCGGGCGCCATGCCTGATGAACTGCGTGATTTGATCCTGTGACTATTGATAGCGGCTTTAACCACATCACCGTACTGCTTGACGAAGCCGTGGAGGCTCTCGCCGTACGTCCTGATGGCTGCTATCTGGACGGTACGTTCGGGCGCGGCGGACACAGCCGGTTGATCCTCAGCCAGCTCGGTCCCGATGGTCGGCTGCTTGGATTCGACAAAGATCCTCAAGCGATTGCCACCGGGCAAACGCTAGCGGCCGAAGACGGCCGCTTTGTCGTTGTACAGCGCAGCTTTGCCGAGCTCGGTTCGGAAGTCGCCGAACGCGGTCTGGACGGCAAGGTCAGCGGCGTTTTGCTCGACCTCGGCGTGTCCTCGCCGCAGCTCGACGACCCTGAGCGCGGCTTCAGTTTCCTCAATGATGGCCCGCTGGACATGCGCATGGATCCGTCCCGAGGAATCAGCGCTGCCGAATTCGTCAACACCGCCCCGGCGGAAGAAATCGCCCGGGTGTTCAAGCAATACGGCGAAGAAAGATTCTCCGGCCGGATGGCCCGTGCCGTGGCCGAGCGTCGCGACATCAAGCCGTTCGAGCGCACTGCCGATCTGGCTGAAGTCCTGAAAGTCGCCAATCCTGCCTGGGAAAAGGGCAAAAACCCGGCGACCCGTGCGTTCCAGGGCTTGCGTATTCACGTCAACAACGAGCTGGGTGATCTGGAAGCCGGCCTCGAAGCTGCACTGGAATGCCTGGAAGTCGGTGGCCGCCTGGTGGTCATCAGCTTCCACTCGCTGGAAGACCGCATCGTCAAACTGTTCATGCGCAAACTGGTGAAAGGCGAAGCCGACAACTTGCCGCGCAACCTGCCGGTACGTCACGTCGCCTTCGAACCAATAATCAAAATCCATGGCAAAGCACAGTCCGCCTCCGAGGCCGAACTCAAAGCCAACCCACGCTCCCGTAGCGCCGTCATGCGCGTCGCGGAGAAGCTGCGGTGAGCAAGCTTTTCGCCAAGCCACTTCCCGGCGGAAGCTTTTTCATGCTGCTGTTGTTTATTGGCGTGCTCGTGTCAGCCATCGGCGTTTCCTACAGTGCCCACTGGAACCGTCAACTGCTGAACTCGCTGTATAACGAGTTGAGCGTGCGCGACAAGGCGCAAGCGGAATGGGGTCGTTTGATTCTCGAACAGAGCACCTGGACTGCCCACAGCCGTATCGAAGTCCTGGCGACCGAGCAACTGAAGATGCGCATTCCAGGCGCTGCTGAAGTGCAGATGGTGGCGCCATGATGAAACTCGAAGGCGCTCTGTTTCCATGGCGTTTCCGCCTGGTGCTGGGTTTGCTCGGCATCATGGTCGTGGCTATTTGCTGGCGCATCATCGACCTGCAAGTCGTCGACCGTGCCTTCCTTAAAGGTCAGGGCGATGCGCGCAGCGTTCGTCATATTCCGATTCCGGCTCACCGTGGTCTAATCACCGACCGTAACGGCGAGCCTTTGGCCGTCAGTACCCCGGTGACTACCCTGTGGGCCAACGCCAAGGAAATGCAACTGGCCAAAGAGAAGTGGCCAGCACTGGCGGCCGCTTTGGGCCAAGACCCTAAAGCCCTGGCCGAGCGTCTCGAGGCTCAAGCCAATAAAGAATTCATCTACCTGGTGCGCGGGCTGACCCCCGAACAGGGCCAGTCCGTGCTCGATCTGAAAGTACCGGGCGTTTACGGCATTGAGGAGTTCCGGCGTTTCTATCCGGCCGGTGAAGTCACCGCCCACATGGTCGGATTTACCGACATCGATGACCACGGTCGTGAAGGCGTCGAGCTGGCCTACGACGAATGGCTGGCCGGGGTCCCCGGCAAGCGACAGGTGATCAAGGATCGGCGTGGCCGACTTATCAAGGATGTTCAGGTCACCAAAAACGCCAAGGCCGGAAAGCCCTTGGCGTTGTCCATTGACCTGCGTCTGCAATACCTGGCCAACCGCGAGCTGCGTAACGCGATTATCGAAAACGGCGCCAAGGCCGGCAGCCTGGTGATCATGGACGTGAAGAGCGGCGAGATCCTCGCCATGGTCAACCAGCCGACCTACAACCCGAACAACCGTCGCAACCTGCAACCGGCGATGATGCGTAACCGCGCAATGATCGACGTGTTCGAGCCGGGTTCGACCATGAAAGCGATCTCCATGAGCGCCGCCATTGAAACCGGTCGCTGGAAACCGAGCGACACTGTCGAGGTATATCCAGGCTCCTTGCAGATTGGTAAGTACACCATCAAGGACGTATCGAAGACTGAAGGCCCGGTGCTCGACCTCACCGGCATCCTGATCAACTCCAGTAACGTCGGCATGAGTAAGGTAGCGTTCGATATCGGCGGCGAAACGATTTTCCGTCTGGCGCAAAAAGTCGGCCTCGGCCAGGACACCGGCCTCGGCTTCCCGGGCGAACGTGTCGGCAACCTGCCGAACTACCGCGAATGGCGCAAGGCTGAAACCGCCACGCTGTCTTACGGCTACGGTATCTCGGTAACCGCGATCCAGTTGGTTCACGCCTTCTCGGCCCTGGCCAACAACGGTCGCCTAGCGCCGTTGACCCTGATCAAAACCGACAAGCCACCGCAAACCACACAGGTATTGCCGGAAGCGGTCGCGAAAACCATGCAAGGCATGCTGACCCAAGTGATCGAAGCCCCGCGCGGTGTGTTCCGTGCGCAGGTGCCGGCGTATCACGTGGCCGGCAAGTCGGGTACTGCGCGTAAGACTTCGGTGGGCACCAAAGGCTACGCCGAGAATTCCTACCGTTCGCTGTTCGCCGGCTTCGGCCCGATGAGCGATCCGCGTTACGCAATCGTGGTGGTGATCGATGAGCCGACCAAGGCCGGTTACTTCGGTGGTCTGGTATCGGCGCCGGTGTTCAGCAAAGTGATGTCCGGGACCTTGCGCCTGATGAACATCACCCCGGACAACCTGCCACCTACTCAACAAGCGAACGCAGCACCGGTCGTTCCGCTGAAAGCCAATGGAGGGCGCGGCTGATGTCTCTGAGTCTGAACAAGATTTTTGCCCACGCCGGCCGCGATCTGTTGATCCGCGAACTGACCCTGGACAGCCGCAACGTGCGGGCTGGCGACCTGTTTCTCGCCGTCCCTGGCGGCAAGTTCGACGGTCGCGCGCACATTGCAGACGCCCTGCAACGCGGCGCTGCCGCTGTGGCGTATGAAGTCGAAGGCGCGACCGTATTGCCGATTACCGATGTACCGCTGATTCCAGTCAAAGGCCTGGCGGCGCAGCTGTCGGACATCGCCGGGCGTTTTTACGGTGACCCGAGTCGTCACCTGAACCTGGTCGGCGTGACCGGCACCAACGGCAAAACCAGCGTGACGCAGTTGGTTGCGCAAGCATTGGATTTGCTTGGTCAGCACTGCGGCATCGTCGGCACGTTGGGTACCGGTTTTTACGGCGCGCTCGAAAGCGGCTTGCACACCACGCCGAACCCGATCGCCGTGCAGGCAACCCTCGCCGACCTGAAAAAGGCTGGTGCCAAAGCCGTAGCCATGGAAGTTTCTTCCCACGGTCTGGACCAGGGCCGCGTGACCGCACTGGCGTTCGATGTGGCGGTGATGACCAACCTGTCCCGCGATCACCTGGATTACCACGGCACCATGCAAGCCTACGGTGAAGCCAAGGCCAAGCTGTTTGCCTGGAACGATTTGAAGTGCCGGGTGGTTAACCTCGACGACGAATTCGGCCGCGAACTGGCAGCCGATAAACGCGAGTCGCGCTTGATCACCTACAGCCTGGAAGACTCCAGTGCCTACCTTTATTGCCGTGAAGCGCAGTTCGATGACGAAGGTGTGCGCGCCACGTTGGTCACGCCGCAGGGTGAGCATCATCTGCGCAGCACCTTGCTCGGTCGTTTCAACCTGAGCAACGTGCTGGCCGCGGTCGGCGCCTTGCTGGGCCTGGACTACGCACTGGACGAAATCCTCAACGTGCTGCCAAAACTCGAAGGCCCGGCCGGACGCATGCAGCGCCTCGGCGGCGGTACTCAGCCGCTGGTAGTGGTCGATTACGCCCACACACCGGATGCGCTGGAAAAAGTCTTGATGGCCCTGCGTCCTCACGCGAAAGGCCGTTTGCTGTGCCTGTTCGGTTGTGGTGGTGATCGCGATCGCGGCAAGCGTCCGCTCATGGCAGAAGTGGTCGAGCGTCTGGCTGACGGCGTGCTGGTGACCGATGACAACCCGCGCACCGAAGACCCTGCAGTGATCTTCGACGACATCCGCGCCGGTTTTACCGCTGTGGATAAAGTCACCTTCGTCGCTGGCCGTGGCCGGGCGATTGCACAATTGATCGCCAGCGCTTCGGCAGATGACGTGATTGTCCTGGCCGGTAAAGGTCACGAGGACTATCAGGAAATCAACGGCCAGCGTCACGCTTTCTCCGATCTGGTCGAGGCCGATCACGCCTTGACCGCGTGGGAGGTGGCTCATGCTTAAGGCCTTGAAACTGAGCGAACTGACCGGCGCGCTGAATGCCCGCTTGGTCACTGCCGATGCCAGCTTCGACGGCGTCAGCATCGACAGCCGCGCGATCAAACCAGGCCAACTCTTTATTGCCCTGACCGGCCCGCGTTTCGATGGGCATGACTATCTCAATGACGTCGCCGCAAAAGGCGCCGTAGCGGCGTTGGTCGAGCGCGAAGTCGCCGACAGCGCACTGCCGCAGTTGCTGGTGAAAGATACCCGTCAGGCGCTGGGGCAACTCGGCGCGTTGAACCGTGCTGCTTACACCCATCCTGTCGCAGCGATCACCGGTTCCAGCGGCAAGACCACGGTCAAGGAAATGCTCGCCAGCATCCTACGCACGCGCGGTCCGGTGTTGGCGACCCGTGGCAACCTGAACAATGATCTCGGCGTTCCGCTGACCTTGCTCGAGCTCGCACCGGAACATACCGCGGCGGTGATCGAACTGGGTGCTTCGCGTCTCGGCGAGATTGCCTACACCGTCGGCATGACCAAGCCTCATGTGGCCGTGCTCAACAACGCCGGGACCGCCCATGTTGGCGAGTTCGGCGGCCCGGAAAAAATCGTTGAAGCCAAGGGCGAGATTATTGAAGGACTGGATGCCGATGGCGTCGCCGTTCTCAATCTTGACGACAAGGCGTTCGACATCTGGAAGATCCGTGCTGCCGGTCGCAAAGTGCTGACCTTCGCCCTGAGCAATGTCAGCGCCGATTTCTACGCCAGCGATCTGGGCCGTGACGCTCGCGGTTGCCCGGCGTTCAACCTGCACACTCCTGAAGGTATGGAGCGCGTTCAACTGAACCTGCTCGGCACCCATAACGTCGCCAATGCCATGGCCGCCGCCGCCGCCGCCCATGCGCTGGGCGTTTCGCTGTTCGGCATCGCCACCGGCCTCGGCGCGGTGCAACCGGTCAAGGGCCGCACCGTCGCGCAACTGGCCAGCAATGGCATGCGCGTGATCGATGACACGTACAACGCGAACCCCACCTCCATGTGCGCCGCCGTTGATATACTCGCCGGCTTTTCCGGCCGCACCGTTCTGGTGCTCGGAGATATCGGCGAGTTGGGCGATTGGGCGGAGCAGGGGCACCGCGATGTGGGCGAGTACGCCCGCGACAAGGTTTCCGCGCTTTACGCTGTCGGGCCAATGATGGCTCACGCCGTGAGCGCTTTCGGTGCACAGGCCTTTCACTTCAGCACTCAAGCTGAACTGATCAAGGCCCTGGGCGCCGAGCAAGATACAAACACCACCATTTTGATCAAGGGCTCGCGCAGCGCTGCGATGGAAAACATCGTCGCCGCTTTGTGCGGGACCAGCCTGGAGAAACATTAATGCTGCTGCTGCTAGCGGAGTACCTGCAACAGTTCTACAAAGGCTTCGCGGTCTTTCAGTACCTGACCCTGCGCGGGATTCTCGGTGTGCTGACCGCGCTGGTTTTGTCGCTGTGCTATGGCCCGTGGATGATCCGCACTTTACAGAACCGTCAGATCGGTCAATCCGTTCGTAACGACGGTCCACAATCGCACCTGTCCAAGTCCGGCACCCCGACCATGGGCGGCGCGCTGATACTGTCGTCCATCGGCGTCAGTACTTTGCTGTGGGCTGACCTGACCAACCGTTATGTATGGACCGTGCTGCTGGTGACCTTGTTGTTCGGGGCCATCGGCTGGGTCGACGATTACCGCAAAGTGATCGAGAAGAACTCCCGTGGCTTGCCGAGCCGCTGGAAGTACTTCTGGCAATCGGTGTTCGGCCTGGGCGCGGCGATCTTCCTTTATATGACCGCCGCGACACCGGTGGAAACCACCCTGATTTTGCCGATGCTCAAGGACCACAGCATTCCGCTGGGCGTTGGTTTCATTGTCCTGACTTACTTCGTGATTGTCGGCTCGAGCAACGCGGTCAACCTGACTGATGGCCTCGACGGTCTGGCGATCATGCCCACCGTAATGGTCGGCGGCGGGTTGGGCATTTTCTGCTACCTGTCGGGTAACGTGAAATTCGCTGAATACCTGTTGATTCCGTATGTGCCGGGTGCAGGCGAGTTGATTGTGTTCTGCGGCGCCTTGATCGGCGCGGGCCTCGGGTTTCTCTGGTTCAACACGTATCCGGCTCAGGTGTTCATGGGCGACGTCGGCGCACTGGCGCTGGGCGCGGCACTGGGCACCATCGCGGTGATCGTCCGTCAGGAAATCGTCCTGTTCATCATGGGCGGCGTGTTCGTGATGGAGACCCTGTCAGTCGTCATTCAGGTTGCTTCCTTCAAGCTAACCGGTCGCCGTGTGTTCCGCATGGCGCCGATTCACCACCACTTTGAACTCAAGGGCTGGCCCGAGCCACGCGTGATCGTCCGTTTCTGGATCATCACCGTGATTCTCGTGCTGGTTGGCCTTGCCACCCTGAAGCTGAGGTAGAACGAGTGTCTCTGATCGCTTCTGACCACTTCCGCATCGTTGTCGGCCTCGGCAAGAGCGGCATGTCCCTGGTTCGCTTCCTGGCGAACCGGGGCACGTCGTTTGCTGTCGCCGATACGCGGGAAAATCCACCGGAACTGGCCACGCTCAAGCGTGACTATCCGCACGTGGAAGTGCGTTGTGGCGAGCTGGACGTCGAATTCCTGTGCCGCGCCGACGAGCTCTACGTGAGCCCCGGGCTGGCGCTGGCGACCCCGGCCCTGCAGGCTGCCGCCGCCCGTGGCGTGAAATTGTCCGGCGACATCGAGCTGTTCGCGCGTAACGCGAAGGCGCCGATCGTCGCCATCAGCGGCTCCAACGCGAAAAGCACCGTCACCACGCTGGTCGGCGAGATGGCTGCGGCGGCCGGCAAGCGTGTCGCCGTCGGTGGCAACCTCGGTACGCCGGCGCTGGACCTGCTCAGCGATGACGTCGAGCTGTACGTGATGGAACTGTCGAGCTTCCAGCTCGAAACCACCGATCAACTCAACGCCGAAGTGGCGACCGTGCTCAACGTCAGCGAAGACCACATGGACCGCTACAGCGGTCTGCCGGCCTATCACTTGGCCAAGCATCGGATCTTCCGAGGTGCCAAGCAGTTTGTGGTCAACCGTCAGGATGCCCTGAGCCGTCCGCTGATTGGCGAAGGTCAGCCATGCTGGACCTTCGGTTTGAGCAAACCTGATTTCAAGGCATTCGGTATCCGCGAAGAAGACGGCGAGAAGTACCTGGCCTTCGAATTCCAGAACCTGATGCCGGTGCGCGAGTTGAAAATTCGCGGCGCCCACAACCAGTCCAACGCCCTGGCAGCATTGGCTTTGGGCCACGCGGTCGGCCTGCCATTCGACGCCATGCTGTCGAGCCTGCGCACTTTCGCCGGGCTTGAGCATCGCTGCCAATGGATCCGCGATTTGAATGGCGTGAGCTACTACAACGATTCCAAAGCCACCAACGTCGGCGCCGCCCTGGCGGCCATCGAAGGCCTGGGTGCGGACATCGACGGCAAGGTCGTGCTGATCGCCGGTGGCGATGGCAAGGGCGCCGAGTTCAATGATCTGCGTGATCCGGTGGCGGCTAACTGCCGCGCCGTGATCCTGATGGGCCGCGACTCCGACAAGATCGGTGAGGCTATTGGCGATGCCGTGCCGCTGATCCGCGCCGCTTCGCTGATCGAAGCAGTCGAGCAATGCCGCGCCGCTGCGCAACCGGGCGACGTCGTGCTGCTGTCGCCCGCCTGCGCCAGTTTCGACATGTTCAAGAATTACGAAGATCGTGGTCACCAGTTCGTCCGCGCTGTGGAGGATCTGGTATGAGCCTGTTGAACATCATCAAGCCCTATCCGTCGCCGATCATCACCGGGCGCGGCATCGACCTCGACTTCCCGATGCTCGCCGGCTGCCTGGCATTGATCGGCCTCGGGCTGGTCATGATTGCATCGGCATCGACCGAGGTGGCTGCGGTGCAGTCGGGCAGCGCCCTGTATTACATGATTCGCCACCTTATCTACATCGTGCTGGGCCTGGGTGCCTGCATCGTCACCATGATGATTCCGATCGCCACCTGGCAACGCCTGGGCTGGCTGATGCTGATTGGTGCGTTCGGTTTGCTGGTGATGGTGATCATTCCGGGGATCGGCCGTGAAGTGAACGGTTCGATGCGCTGGATCGGCTTCAGTTTCTTTAACGTTCAGCCTTCCGAGATCGCCAAGGTGTTCGTGGTGATCTACCTCGCCGGTTATCTGGTGCGTCGCCAGAAAGAAGTGCGTGAAAGCTGGATGGGCTTCTTCAAGCCGTTCATCGTTCTGCTGCCGATGGCGGGTCTGTTGCTGATGGAGCCGGACTTCGGTGCCACCGTCGTGATGATGGGGGCTGCTGCGGCGATGCTGTTCCTCGGCGGGGTCGGGCTGTTCCGTTTTTCCTTGATGGTTGTCCTGGCGGTCGCGGCGGTGGTGTTGTTGATTCAAGTGCAGCCGTATCGAATGGCGCGCCTGACCAACTTTGCGGATCCGTGGGCCGACCAGTTCGGTGCCGGCTATCAGTTGTCTCAAGCGTTGATCGCTTTTGGTCGCGGTGAATGGCTGGGCGTTGGCCTGGGCAACAGCGTGCAGAAACAGTTCTACCTGCCGGAAGCCCACACTGACTTCGTGTTCTCGGTCCTGGCCGAAGAACTGGGTGCCGTGGGTTCTTTGTGCACGGTGGCGCTGTTCGTCTTTGTCTGTATTCGTGGCATGTACATCGGTTACTGGGCCGAGAAGGCCAAGCAATTCTTCGCCGCCTACATCGCGTACGGCCTGTCGTTCCTGTGGATTGGTCAGTTCCTGATCAACATCGGGGTAAACGTCGGCCTGCTGCCAACCAAAGGTCTGACCCTGCCGTTCCTCAGTTATGGCGGCAGTTCGTTGGTGATCTGCGGTGCCTGTCTCGGCTTGTTGCTGCGCATCGAGTGGGAGAGTCGAACCCACCTGGGCAGTGAAGAGACGGAGTTCCATGAGAGCGACTTCGCCGAGGAGTCAACCCATGGGCGCTAACGTGCTGATCATGGCGGGCGGTACCGGTGGCCACGTGTTCCCGGCGCTGGCCTGTGCTCGTGAATTCCAGGCCCGCGGTTACACCGTGCATTGGCTCGGGACACCGCGTGGCATCGAGAACGATCTGGTCCCGGTGGCCGGTATCGAACTGCATCGGATCAATGCCAGCGGATTGCGTGGCAAGGGCAAATTGTCCCTGCTCAAGGCGCCGTTCATGTTGCTCAAGTCGATCTGGCAGGCGCGGGCGATCATTCGCCAGCTGCGGCCGGTGTGTGTGGTCGGCTTTGGTGGTTATGTGACCGGTCCTGGTGGCGTTGCCGCCAAACTGGCCGGCGTGCCGGTAATCGTTCACGAGCAGAACGCCGTGGCCGGTACCGCCAATCGGTTGCTGGTGCCGTTGGCCGCCCGAGTCTGTGAAGCGTTCCCCGACACCTTTACCCTGTCGGGCAGCCGTCGAACCACCGGTAACCCGGTGCGCACCGAGCTGTTCCTCGAAACACCGCGACAGGCTCTGGCCGGTCGCAAGGCGCGTTTGCTGATCCTGGGTGGAAGCCTGGGCGCAGAACCGTTGAACAAGTTGCTGCCTGAAGCCCTGTCGCAAGTCGCCCCCGACCTGCGCCCGGAGGTGTTTCATCAGGCCGGCAAAAACCACGATGAAGTGACTGCGCAGCGCTATCGCGCGGCTGGCGTCGAGGCGCAAGTGCAGCCTTTCATCAAAGACATGGCCCAAGCCTATGGCTGGGCCGACCTGGTGGTGTGCCGTGCAGGCGCGTTGACCATCAGTGAACTGGCCGCCGCCGGTCTGCCCTCGATGCTGGTGCCTTTGCCCCACGCGATCGACGATCACCAGACCCGCAACGCCGATTATTTGGCCCGTGAAGGCGCTGCCTTCCTGATGCCGCAAAGAACGACTGGCGCAGCGGATCTTGCCGCACGCCTGACAGAGGTCCTGATGCAACCACAACGACTGACCGACATGGCCACCGCGGCACGCCGCCTGGCCAAACCCGATGCAACCCGTAACGTGGTCGATACCTGCCTGGAGGTGGCCCATGGTTGAGAATCAGAAAGCCATGCCGCAACCGGAAATGCGCCGCATCCGTCGCATCCACTTCGTCGGAATCGGCGGCGTGGGCATGTGCGGTATCGCCGAAGTGTTGTTGAACCTGGGCTATGAAGTGTCCGGTTCCGACCTGAAAGCGTCGCCGGTCACCGAGCGTCTCGAGTCCTTCGGCGCCCAGATCTTTATCGGCCACCGCGCCGAGAACGCCGCGAACGCCGATGTGCTGGTCACCTCCAGTGCCGTGAACACGTCCAACCCGGAAGTCGCCACCGCCCTGGAACGCCGCATTCCTGTGGTGCCTCGCGCTGAAATGCTGGCCGAGCTGATGCGCTACCGCCACGGCATCGCCGTCGCCGGCACCCACGGCAAAACCACCACCACCAGCCTGATCGCTTCGGTGTTCGCGGCCGGTGGCCTGGACCCGACATTCGTCATCGGTGGCCGTCTGAATGCCGCGGGCACTAATGCCCAGCTCGGCACCAGCCGTTACCTGATCGCTGAAGCAGACGAAAGCGATGCGAGCTTCCTGCACTTGCAGCCGCTGGTGGCTGTGGTCACCAACATCGACGCCGACCACATGGCGACCTACGACGGTGACTTCAACAAACTGAAGAAAACCTTCGTCGAGTTCCTCCACAACCTGCCGTTCTATGGTCTGGCGGTGGTGTGCCTGGACGATCCGGTGGTGCGTGAAATCCTGCCGCTGGTGAAACGCCCGACGGTCACCTATGGCTTCGGCGATGACTGCGACGTGCGCGCGATCAACGTGCGCCAGCAGGGCATGCAGACCTTCTTTACCGTGCTGCGTCCTGATCGCGATCCGCTGGATGTCTCGGTGAACATGCCGGGCAACCACAACGTGTTGAACGCACTGGCAACCATCTGCATCGCCACTGACGAGGGTGTCAGCGATGAAGCCATCGTCCAGGGCCTGTCCGGGTTCCAGGGTGTCGGCCGACGCTTCCAGGTCTACGGCGAACTGCCGGTAGAAGGCGGCAACGTGATGCTGGTCGACGACTACGGTCACCACCCGACCGAAGTCGCCGCGGTCATCAAAGCCGTGCGCGGTGGCTGGCCGGAACGCCGTCTGGTGATGGTCTACCAGCCGCACCGTTACAGCCGGACCCGCGACCTGTACGACGATTTCGTCAATGTATTGGCCGACGCCAACGTCCTGCTGCTGATGGAAGTCTACCCGGCCGGTGAAGAACCGATCCCGGGCGCCGACAGCCGCAAGCTGTGCAACAGCATCCGTCAGCGCGGTCAGCTCGACCCGATCTACATCGAGCGCGGTGTTGACCTCGCGCCCATCGTCAAGCCGCTGCTGCGTGCCGGCGACATCCTGCTGTGCCAGGGCGCCGGTGACATCGGTGGTCTTGCACCGAAACTGTTGAAAAGTCCGTTGTTTGCAGGCGCCGTTGCTGCGCCGAGTGTGGGGAAGTTGAAATGACTGCTGCTTACGCCAACCTCGTCTCCACTATTGCGCCGAAAGATTTCGGCCGCGTCGCCGTACTCTTCGGCGGCAAGAGTGCCGAGCGTGAGGTTTCCCTGAAGTCGGGTAACGCGGTTCTCGACGCGCTGCTGAGCGCCGGTGTGGATGCGTTCGGCCTCGATGTGGGCGATGACCTTCTGCAGCGTTTGCTGAACGAAAAGATCGACCGCGCCTTCGTCATCCTCCACGGTCGTGGCGGTGAAGACGGCAGCATGCAGGGCCTGCTGGAATGCCTGGGTATTCCGTACACCGGCAGCGGCATTCTTGCTTCCGCGCTGGCCATGGACAAGCTGCGGACCAAGCAGGTCTGGCACAGCCTGGGTATTCCGACGCCACGCCATGCAGTACTGAGTTCTGAGGCCGATTGTATTTCGGCGGCGACGGAACTGGGCTTCCCTTTGATCGTCAAACCGGCCCATGAAGGTTCAAGTATCGGGATGGCCAAAGTGACCTCCGCGTCGGAGTTGATCGACGCGTGGAAAGCGGCCAGTACCTACGATTCGCAAGTGTTGGTCGAACAATGGATTCAAGGTCCGGAGTTCACCATCGCCACCCTGCGTGACCAGGTGTTACCACCGATCGCCTTGGGCACGACGCACAGTTTCTACGACTACGACGCCAAGTACGTGGCTTCCGATACCCAGTACCGGATTCCGTGTGGCCTGGACAGCAACAAAGAAAAAGAACTGATGGACCTCACGGCGAAAGCCTGTGAGGCGCTGGGTATCGCCGGTTGGGGCAGGGCTGACGTGATGCAGGACGCCGACGGGCAGTTCTGGTTCCTGGAAGTCAATACCGCACCTGGCATGACCGATCACAGTCTGGTGCCGATGGCAGCTCGTGCTGCCGGTCTGGATTTCCAGCAACTGGTTCTGGCGATTCTGGCCGCAAGCATTGAGCCGCGAGGTTAAGAGCATGCAAGGCGCACAGCTGAGACATCAGCCCCCCGCACCGACCGGCCGCAAGCCGGTACCTCGGGGTGCCAGCCGAATGGTGGCCAAAGAGCCGATGTCTGCGCGCCTGCCGAAAGCCAATTTTGGTTTTCTGAAATCCTTGTTCTGGCCGGTGCTGTTGGTTGCACTGGGTTTCGGCACTTACGAAGGCGCGCAGCGTTTGTTGCCGTACGCCGACCGGCCGATCACCAAGATCAACGTGCAGGGCGACTTGAGTTACATCAGCCAGCAAGCGGTGCAGCAGCGGATCGCCCCGTACGTGGCGTCGAGCTTCTTCACCATCGATCTTGCGAGCATGCGCACCGAGCTTGAAACAATGCCATGGATTGCCCACGCCGAAGTGCGTCGGGTGTGGCCGGATCAAGTGGTGATCCGCCTGGAAGAACAACTGCCGGTGGCCCGTTGGGGCGATGAGTCGCTGTTGAACAACCAGGGTCAGGCGTTCACCCCGCGTGAGCTGGCGAATTACGAACACTTGCCACAGCTGTTCGGCCCACAACGGGCCCAACAGCAAGTGATGCAGCAATACCAGGTGCTGAGCCAGATGCTCAGGCCGTTGGGCTTCTCGATTGCGCGCCTGGAGTTGCGTGATCGAGGCAGCTGGTTCCTGACCACCGGCGCCGGCAGTGCGGGCCCGGGAATCGAACTGTTGCTGGGACGCGGAAACCTGCTGGAAAAGATGCGCCGCTTCATTGCCATCTATGACAAGACGCTTAAAGAACAGATTACGAACATTGCGCGCATCGATCTGCGCTACGCCAACGGCCTCGCTGTTGGCTGGCGGGAACCTGTAGCGCCCACGATAGCCCAACCCGCTGTCGCGAAGAATTAAGAAGAGGCAGGACCCATGGCAAACGTGCAAAGCGGCAAAATGATCGTCGGTCTCGATATCGGCACCTCCAAGGTGGTGGCGCTGGTCGGCGAGGTCTCGGACGACGGCACGCTGGAAATCGTCGGGATCGGTACCCATCCGTCCCGTGGCCTGAAAAAAGGCGTGGTGGTGAACATCGAGTCCACCGTGCAGTCGATTCAGCGCGCGATCGAAGAAGCGCAGCTGATGGCGGGTTGCCGCATCCACTCGGCGTTTGTCGGCGTGGCCGGCAATCACATCCGCAGCCTGAACTCTCACGGCATCGTGGCGATCCGTGATCGCGAAGTCAGCTCCGCCGACCTCGAGCGAGTTCTGGACGCCGCCCAGGCCGTGGCAATCCCGGCTGACCAGCGCGTGCTGCACACCCTGCCGCAAGATTACGTGATCGATAACCAGGAAGGCGTTCGCGAGCCCCTGGGCATGTCGGGCGTACGGCTGGAAGCCAAGGTCCACGTGGTCACCTGCGCCGTCAACGCCGCACAGAACATTGAAAAATGCGTGCGTCGCTGCGGCCTGGAAATCGACGACATCATTCTCGAGCAACTGGCTTCGGCCTACTCGGTCCTGACCGACGACGAGAAAGAACTGGGCGTGTGCCTGGTAGACATCGGCGGCGGCACCACCGACATCGCGATCTTCACCGAAGGTGCGATCCGTCACACCGCGGTGATCCCGATTGCGGGCGATCAGGTGACCAACGACATCGCCATGGCGTTGCGCACCCCGACCCAGTACGCCGAAGAAATCAAGATTCGCTACGCCTGCGCCCTGGCCAAACTGGCCGGTGCCGGTGAAACCATCAAGGTCCCAAGTGTCGGCGACCGTCCACCGCGCGAGCTGTCTCGTCAGGCCCTGGCCGAAGTGGTCGAGCCTCGCTACGACGAACTGTTCACGCTGATTCAGGCCGAACTGCGTCGCAGCGGCTACGAAGACCTGATCCCGGCCGGCATCGTGCTGACCGGTGGTACGTCGAAGATGGAAGGCGCAGTCGAATTGGCCGAAGAAATCTTCCACATGCCGGTCCGCCTGGGCGTGCCGCATGGCGTCAAGGGCCTGGACGATGTGGTCCGTAACCCGATTTATTCCACTGGCGTTGGCCTGTTGATGTACGGCCTGCAAAAGCAGTCCGACGGGATTTCGTTCTCGGGCATCAGCAGCCGCGACAGCTACAGCAATGAAGAACCGAAAGTCGCCTTGCTCGATCGCTTCAAGAGCTGGGTACAAGGCAATTTCTAAAGATTTACCGCAGCACCGCAGCAAAAAGCAGTAGGCGAAAAAACTAGAGAACGTAAAGGAGAGGGAAAATGTTCGAACTCGTAGACAACATCCCCGCAAGCCCGGTTATTAAAGTTATCGGTGTTGGCGGAGGCGGCGGCAACGCCGTCAACCACATGGTCAAGAGCAACATTGAAGGCGTTGAATTTATCTGCGCCAACACTGATGCCCAAGCGCTGAAAAGCATCGGCGCGCGGACCATCTTGCAACTGGGCACCGGCGTGACCAAAGGTCTCGGCGCTGGCGCCAACCCTGAAGTAGGTCGTCAGGCCGCTCTCGAAGATCGTGAGCGCATTGCCGAAGTCCTGCAGGGCACCAATATGGTGTTCATCACCACTGGCATGGGCGGTGGTACCGGTACCGGTGCTGCGCCGATCATTGCTGAAGTGGCCAAGGAAATGGGGATCCTCACCGTTGCGGTGGTGACTCGTCCGTTCCCGTTCGAAGGCCGCAAGCGCATGCAGATCGCCGATGAAGGCATCCGTCTGCTGTCTGAAAGCGTCGACTCGTTGATCACCATTCCCAACGAGAAGCTGCTGACCATCCTTGGCAAGGACGCAAGCCTGCTGTCCGCATTCGCCAAGGCCGACGATGTACTGGCCGGTGCCGTTCGCGGTATCTCCGACATCATCAAGCGTCCGGGCATGATCAACGTCGACTTTGCCGACGTACGGACCGTGATGAGCGAAATGGGCATGGCGATGATGGGCACTGGCTGCGCCAGCGGTCCGAACCGTGCACGTGAGGCCACCGAAGCGGCCATTCGCAACCCATTGCTGGAAGACGTGAACCTGCAAGGTGCACGCGGCATCCTGGTGAACATCACCGCCGGTCCTGACCTGTCCCTGGGTGAGTACTCCGACGTGGGTAGCATCATCGAAGCTTTCGCTTCGGAGCACGCGATGGTCAAGGTCGGTACCGTTATCGATCCGGACATGCGCGACGAGCTGCACGTGACCGTGGTTGCCACCGGTCTGGGCGCGAAAATCGAGAAGCCTGTGAAGGTTATCGACAACACCATGCACACGTCCGTGGCATCGCAGCCGCAGCAACAAGCGCCTTCCCGTCAGGAAGCGCCGGCTGTGAACTACCGTGACCTGGACCGTCCGACCGTCATGCGCAACCAGGCTCAGGCCGGTGCTGCGACTGCCGCGAAGATGAATCCGCAAGATGATCTGGACTACCTGGATATCCCGGCTTTCCTTCGTCGTCAGGCCGATTAATGGAATGTATCAGGGCTATGAAGGTGATTGGTGTTCAGCAAAGGTCTGGTCTGCTATCATCGCCAGCCTTTGTTGATACCAGTTCGCAATTTGCGCTGAAGCGGCCCAAGCCATGATTAAACAACGCACACTGAAAAATATTATCCGTGCTACAGGTGTAGGCCTGCACTCCGGGGAGAAGGTATACCTGACCCTCAAGCCTGCACCTATCGACACCGGCATTGTGTTTGTTCGTGCCGATCTCGACCCTGTGGTGCAGATTCCTGCCCGCGCGGAAAACGTTGGTGAAACCACGATGTCGACCACATTGGTCAGTGGTGACACCAAAGTGGATACGGTGGAGCACTTGCTCTCGGCCATGGCTGGCCTGGGCATCGATAACGCCTACGTCGAGCTCTCCGCGTCTGAAGTTCCGATCATGGATGGTAGCGCTGGACCTTTCGTATTCCTGATCCAATCGGCCGGCCTGGAAGAACAGGACGCCGCCAAGAAGTTCATCCGGATCCTGCGGGAAGTGACAGTGGAAGACGGCGACAAGCGCGCCACTTTCGTCCCTTTCGAAGGTTTCAAAGTGAGCTTCGAGATCGATTTCGATCACCCGGTTTTCCGTGACCGCACACAAAGTGCAAGCGTGGATTTTTCCAGCACTTCGTTTGTAAAAGAAGTCAGCCGCGCCCGTACCTTTGGTTTCATGAGTGATATCGAGTACCTGCGCAAGCACAACCTCGCACTCGGCGGCAGCGTTGAAAACGCTATTGTGGTCGACGCGGATGGTGTACTGAACGAAGACGGCCTTCGCTATGAAGACGAATTCGTGAAGCACAAGATCCTCGATGCAATTGGTGACCTCTACCTGCTGGGCAATAGCCTGATTGGTGAGTTCAAGGGCTTCAAGTCCGGACATGCATTGAACAACCAGCTGCTGCGCAAGTTGATTGAGCAGACAGATGCTTGGGAAGTCGTGACTTTCGAAGACGCCAGCACTGCACCGATCTCTTACATGCGTCCCGTTGCGGCCGTGTAAGTAAAAAACCTCTCTAGTTTTTTAAAGGCTGCCTTCGGGTGGCCTTTTTTTATGCCTGCGGGAAAGGCCTCAATCCGCAGCAACCACCCGGTTACGCCCACTTTCCTTGGCCTGATACAGCGCCTTGTCCGCTGCGAACAGTAGCTGTTCCAGACTTATCTCGAAGGAAGTGGTCCAGGTACTGATACCGATACTGACAGTAATCGGCGACTCGGCACCTGGCACCAGCGGCAACTGCTCCACTGTCGCTCGGATGTGTTCGGCAATCTGTTGCGCACCCTGGCTGTCGGTTTCCGCGAGAATCACCGAGAACTCTTCGCCGCCGTAACGGGCGACCAAATCCGCTGGTCGCCTCACATTGTCGGAGATCACCTTGGCCACCGAGCGCAAGGCATCATCGCCACCCTGATGCCCATGTCGATCGTTGAACGCCTTGAAGTGGTCGGCATCAATCATCAGCAGCGACAATGGCTGGCCGGAACGTTGAGCGCGGAACCACTCATGACGCAGGACCTGATCCAGCGTTCGGCGGTTGGCCAGGCCGGTCAAGGCATCGGTGGCCGCCAGTTGCGCCAGTTCCTGTTCGGCGTTGTGGCGCAGGCGCAGTTCCCGGCTGAGCAGCCAAGTCAGCCAGAGCAAGCTGATGCACAGCGCAATAGTCGCCACGCTAACCACTACCGCCGTGCGCTTCCACGAGGCAAACACTTCATCACTGGACAGTGCAGCGATAACGATCAACGGCAAGTTTCCCACCTTGGAGAACGTATACAGGCGTTTGTCCTTGTACTGGCTTGAAACACTGGTGAAGCTGCCGTTGCCTTCTTTGACGATGCGCTGAAAGTTGGGACGGCTGCTGAAGTCCTTGCCAATCAACTCTTCGGCCAAGCGGGGCTCCTGGGCCAGAAGAATCCCGTCCGAGCTGATCAGGTTGACCGAACTGTCACGACCGATGCTCAAGCTGTTGAACAGCTGATCGAAATAACTCAAGCGCATGGCGGCTTCGGCCACGCCAAGAAATTCGCCCTGTGAGCCGCTGACCCGGCGACTGAAGCTGATTCGCCATTCATGTTCAGCCTGTCTGGAACGGAAGGGACGGCTGATGAGCATGCTCGGGTCGCGATTGTTCACGTGCGACTGAAAGTATTCGCGGTCAGCAAAATTGCCCTTTCTGGGCTCTACCGAGGCCGAGTCGGCGATCACGTCGCCCTTGTTGTCCAGCAACAAAATGTCGCCCTTGTACGGCGCGGCAGCGGCACGGTCAAACAAGGCCAGATGGCGGATGGCAGGGGAAACGTTCTTGAGGTCTTCACGCTGGGAGGCAGCGATCAAGCCGAGCAAGGACAGGTCATAGAGTTCGACATTGCGCAGCACATCGGCGTCGATCAATTGCACGATATTGGTTGCTGCGCGAGTGGCAGACTGTTCAGCATTGGCGCGTTCGCGAATGAGCAGGAACGCCACGATGCTCAATATCGCAATCACCAGCAGCAAACTGCCGAGAACCAGAAGCCGTTCCGATCGCGTCGACCGGATCGGATGGTGAGATGTTGCACTGCTCACACTCATGGTTCTGACTTCTGCTAATGCGGCGTTATGAAAGTGTTTTGCAAGACTCAGGCAGAATCCCAGAAACCGTTTGCGTTCGGAGCGCCTGTATAAATCCCGGATAAAAAAAAGGCCAGCAAAACATGCTGGCCTTTTACTTATTGAAGCTTAGAAGACATTGCGCGGGTAGTCGACGATCACCCGATATTCATCGGTGTCCTGATCCACCGCGCCGTGGCCATTGCCGCCACGGTTGCTCGCCCATTGCAGGCGCAGCGCCAGGTTTTTGGCCTTGCCGTCCTGAACCACATACTTGAGTTTCCATGAGCGTTCGTTCGGGCCGTTGAAGTCCGAATATTGCTGGGAATTGCCGAGCGCTAGAGTCATCTGCGGCGTGAGCAGCAAGCGCCACCGTTGCAGTAATTGCAATGAATGACGGACTGAATCTAAGAGGGGGTCGCACTAACGGTAAAGCTCATTTGGTCAACTAAGAACCTCATTGTTTTGAAACTCAGGATGTTTGTTGTTAGGGGATATGAACTAAGGCTGTTTAAAACCATAACGAAAAAAAGCCGCTGATGGCAGCGGCTTTGAAGACAACTTTTCAAAGGGAAGAGCCGATGAAAAGTGTCGAGGAAAACAGAGTGATACTGGGCAATCAGCTGTCTTTCTCAACCGTTGGCTTGGCCTGAATGGCCGACGCTTGAGGGGTTTGCGCAGCTCCATGAGCCTTGGCCGTCATTTCGCTCTGATACTGTTCGAATGCAGCAGCGCGTGCGGATTTTTGCGCGACGAACGTCTGCGACTCTTCAGCGATGGCGAACGGAGACATAAACAAAGAGGACAAAACGAAAGCGCTGGCAATACCCATAGTGTTGGACATCTTTAAAACCTTCTTGCTTGGCAAGTGCTGTTTGGTGCGGCAAAGATAAGGGGGATTGGAGAGGGGAAAAAGAGCGGATTCATGAAAGGACTGTTGCGCTTAAAGCAACAGTAGATAGCCGGAGTGAACAAAATCCTGTGGCGAGGGGACTCTGTGGCGAGGGGGCTTGTCCCCGTTTCAGTGCGCAGCGCTGGCAGGATTTCGGTAACGCTATAGATTTTTGGGGCCGCTCCGCAGCCCAACGGGGACAAGTCCCCTCGCCACAGAAGCCCTTTCACCACAGAGTCCCCTTGCCACAGAGGGTCGGATTGGATCAGACAGGGAGGTGAATTCCGAAGGTATTCATACCGTGATCACTGCGCACAAACACATCTCCGCCGTGCATCAGCGCAATCGCCTTGACGATCGCCAACCCCAACCCATGGTTGTTGCCACTGTTGCTGCGCGACGCATCCACCCGATAAAAGCGCTCAAACAACCGCGGCAAATGTTCGCTGGCAATCGGCGACCCAGGGTTCGCAACCCCGATGCTGACCTGATGCTCCTCAACCTCGATCCGCACCTCAATCACCTGCCCAGGCTCGGTGTGCTGCACCGCATTGCTCAGCAGATTAATCAACGCCCGGCGCAGATGAGCAATCTCGATCCGCACTTGGGCATCACCACTGACCCGCACCTGAACCTGCGCGTCTTCAAGAATGAAATCCAGATATTCCAGCGTCGTCGCCACCTCGTCGGCCAGTGAGGTGGACGTCAGTTTGGTGGCTTTGCTGCCCTGATCCGCGCTGGCGAGAAACAGCATGTCGTTGATGATCGAACGCAGCCGCTCAAGCTCTTCAAGGTTCGATTGCAGTACTTCAAAGTAGTGTTCGGCGGATCGCCCGCGGGTCAGCGCAACTTGGGTCTGGCCGATCAGATTGGTAAGGGGCGAGCGCAGTTCATGGGCCACGTCCGCGTTGAACGACTCAAGGCGCGAGTAAGCCTCTTCGACCCGCTCCAGTGTCGAGTTAAACGAATTGACGAACTGATTCAGTTCCGGCGGCAGCGGCGATAATTGCAGGCGACCGGACAACAACGGCGGTGCCAGCCGCTGGGCTTCCTGGGACAACTTGATCAGCGGCTTGAGGCCGATCCGCGCCACCCAATAACCGAGGGCCGACGCCAGCAACACGCCGATGATCGCCAGGCTGATCAGGGCAATCAGCAGATGATGTTGAGTCTGCAAAAACGTCTCGGTGTCGATGCCGATCATGAAGCGCAACGGCGGGCGCTGGTCCTTGGCCGGGAACTGGCTGACTAGCACTTTCAGCGGATAAGGCTGATTTGGCAGATTCAAGTCGCGCATGCCCAGCGGCCCTTCGGCAAAGGCGCGGACCTGCGGCGTCAGGTTGCCGTATTCGTAGTGCGGATCACCGCTGATGATCCAGAAGCTGATGCGCTTGTCTTCTTCGCCGAGCAGTTTGAGCTTGTTGTTGATCTTCACCCAATGCTCGGGCGTGCCATAACGGCCGACGGTGGACTCGAGCACGCTGTAGCGCGCGTCCAGTTCAGCCTCGGGCAGCAAACCCAGGCCTTTATCGACCTGTTGATACAGCGCCCAGCCGATCAATAGAAACACCAAAAGCGCCACCAGCGTGAACATCCCACTGAGGCGCAGGGCAATCGAATTACTGGACACCACGGCTCTCCAGCACATAACCCATGCCACGAATCGTGTGCAGCAGTTTCTCGTCGAACGGCCCGTCGAGCTTGGCGCGCAGGCGTTTGATCGCAACTTCGACGACATTCGCGTCGCTGTCGAAATTGATGTCCCAAACCATTTCGGCGATGGCGGTTTTCGACAGGATTTCACCCTGACGGCGGGCCAGCACGCTCAATAGCGAGAACTCCTTGGCGGTCAGGTCCAGGCGCGTGCCGGCGCGGGTGGCTTTGCGGCTGATCAAATCTATCCACAGGTCGGCGATGCTCACCTGCACCGGTTCGTGGCCACCGCTGCGACGCGTCAACGCCTGAAGGCGCGCCACCAGTTCCAGAAAGGAAAACGGTTTGCCAAGGTAATCGTCGGCACCGTCGCGCAGGCCTTTGATGCGATCTTCCACACGCTCGCGGGCGGTGAGCATGATCACCGGGGTTTGCTTGCGCGCACGCAACGCGCGCAAAACGCCGAAGCCGTCGAGGCCCGGCAGCATGACGTCGAGGACGATCACCGCGTAGTCGCTTTCCAGCGCCAGGTGCAGGCCTTCAACGCCGTCGCGCGCCAGGTCCACGGTGTAACCCTGTTCCGTCAGACCGCGGTGCAGATAATCCGCGGTTTTTTCCTCGTCTTCGATAATCAGAACGCGCATGACCCCGCCTCAGTCTGTGGTTGCCAGCGCCGGCATCGGTGCGGGTTTGGGCTTATGGAAAAGCCGCTCAAGCCACAAGTATATGACCGGAGTGGTGAACAACGTCAGCGCCTGGCTCACCAGCAAGCCGCCGACCACCGCGATCCCCAAGGGCTGGCGCAGTTCGGCGCCGGTGCCGTAACCGAGCATCAATGGCAGCGCGCCGAGCAGGGCGGCGAGGGTGGTCATGATGATCGGCCGGAACCGTGTGATACAGGCCTGGTAGATCGCTTCTTCCGGCGGCAGCCCGCCCTTGCGTTGCGCTTCGAGCGCGAAGTCGGTCATCAGGATGCCGTTCTTCTTCACGATCCCGATCAGCAGCACCAGCCCGATCAGCGCCATGATCGAAAAGTCCTGGCCGCAAATCCACAACATGATCACCGCGCCGAGTCCCGCCGACGGCAGCGTCGAGATGATGGTCAGCGGATGCACGAAGCTCTCGTAAAGCACGCCGAGAATGATATACACCGCCACCAGCGCCGCCAGGATCAACCACGGTTGGCTGGCCAGCGAGCTCTGGAACGCCTGGGCCGCGCCCTGGAAGTTGCCGCTCATGGCGGCCGGCATGCCGATTTCAGCCTTGGCCTGGTTGAGCATGATCACCGCATCGCCCAGCGCCACACCGGGCGCCAGATTGAACGACAGGTTGGCGGCCGGGAACATGCCGTCATGGGCAATGGACAGCGGACCCACGGTCGGCGCATCGAATTTCGCCAGCGCTGACAGCGGCACCATTTCCCCGCTCAGGGGCGAGCGCAGGTAGAAATAGTTGAGGCTTTCGGCCTTGCCGCGCTGCTTGGTATCCAGTTCCAGAATCACGTTGTACTGGTTGATCTGCGTCTGGAACTCGTTGATCTGCCGCTGGCCGAAGGCGTCGTACAGCGCTTCATCGACATCACTGGCGGTCAGGCCGAATCGGGCCGCGGCGCTGCGGTCGATGTTGATGTGGGTGATGCTGCCGCCCAGTTGCAGGTCATTGGAAATGTCACGGAACGCCGGGTTACTGCGCAGTTTTTCCGTGAGGCGCTGGGTCCAGGTGCTGAGGACTGCACCGTCGTTGCTCTTGAGCACGTATTGGTACTGGGCGCGGCTCGGGCCGGAACTGAGGTTGATGTCTTGGCCGGCGCGCAGGTACAGCACGATGCCCGGGACTTTCATCAGTTGCGGACGAATCCGGTCAATGAACTGGCTGGCGGAGACGTCGCGGTCGCCGCGTTTTTTCAGGGAGATCCAGAAGCGACCGTTGGCGATGGTCTGGTTGCTGCCAGAAACGCCGACCGAGTGGGAAAACGCCGCGACCGCCGGATCCGCGGCGACGATTTCGGCCATTGCCAGGTGTTTTTTTACCATGTCGCCGTAGGAGATATCCGCGGCGGCTTCGGTGGTGCCGAGGACAAAACCGGTGTCTTGCACCGGAAAAAAAACCTTGGGGATAAAGATGTAACCGGCAATCGCCAGGCACAGAGACAGGAAGAACACCCCGATCATCAGCTTCTGGTGGGCGAGGGCGCGGCGCAGAAGTTTTTCATAGCCTGTCAGCAAGCGTTCGCCAAACGTAGGTTTGCTGTGGGCGTGATGCACCGGCGCGCGCATGAACAGCGCGGCCAGCGTCGGCGCCAACGTGAGTGAGACCACCACCGAAATCATGATGGTCGAAGTGGCGGTCAGAGCGAATTCCTTGAACAGCCGCCCGACCACGCCGCCCATGAACAGCAACGGAATGAACGCCGCCACCAGCGAAAAGCTGATGGAGACCACGGTGAAACCAATCTCGCCGGCACCTTTGATCGCCGCCTCGCGCATGCCGTCGCCAGCCTCAAGGTGACGGTGAATGTTCTCCACCACCACAATCGCATCGTCGACCACAAACCCCACGGCCACCACGATCGCCACCAGCGTCAGGTTGTTCAGGCTGAAACCCATGATGTACATCAGGGCGAAACTGGTGATCAGCGAAACACCCAGCACCGCCGACACAATCATCGTCGCCGACCATTGGCGCAGGAACAGCGCCATCACCGCCACTACCAGCATGATCGCTATCAGCAGGGTGACTTCCACTTCGTGCAGCGAGGCGCGGATGGTCTGGGTGCGGTCGACCAGCACCTTGACCTGCACCGATGCCGGCAACATGGCTTCGAGACCGGGCAAGGCAGCCTGAATGCGATCCACGGTTTCGACGATGTTGGCGCCCGGTTGCCGGGAAATCACCAGGTTCACCCCAGGCTTGTCACCGGCCCAGGCTTGCACGTAGGCATCTTCCGAACCGTTGACGACTTTGGCCACATCCTTGAGGTGAACCGGGGCACCGTCCTTGTAGGAAACGATGAGTTGGCTGTATTCCTCAGGATGGAACAACTGGTCGTTGGTCGACAGCGTCGAAATGCTCGACTCGCCGTACAAAGCACCTTTGGCCAGGTTGAGGCTGGTGTTCTGGATGGCCAGACGAATGTCCGCCAGTGTCAGGCCGATGGCCGCGAGTTTGTCGGCCGAGGCCTGTACGCGGATCGCCGGACGTTGCTGACCGGTGATGTTGATTTGGCCTACACCGTCGATCTGGCTGATCTGACGGGCGAGCAAGGTTTCCACCAAGTCGCTGAGTTCGGTGCCGGGCATTTGGGTCGAGTTGACGCTGAGGATCAGCACCGGGCTGTCGGCCGGGTTGACCTTCCTCCAGGTCGGCAAGGTCGGCATGTCTTTGGGCAGTTTGCCGGCGGCGGTGTTGATCGCGGCCTGTACTTCCTGAGCAGCGGTGTCGATGCTTTTGTCGAGGGTGAATTGCAGGGTCAGGTTGGTCGAGCCCAGTGCGCTGCTCGAGGTCATTTGGGTCACGCCAGGGATGGCGCTGAATTGCACTTCAAGCGGCGTGGCCACCGATGACGCCATGGTCTCCGGGCTGGCACCGGGCAATTGCGCGGCGACTTGGATGGTGGGGAATTCGGCTTCCGGCAATGGCGCGATGGGCAGGCGCGGGAAAGCGATGACACCGAGCAGCACCAGTGCAAAGGTCAGCAGAATCGTTGCAACCGGATGGTCGATGCACCAGGCAGAGATCGAGCCATGGCCCTTCATGGTTTCGGCTCCGATTGGACCACTTGCGGCGGGTCAGTCACTACATGCACCGTCGAGCCGGGCTTGAGTCGCGACTGGCCGTCGCTGACCAGCACATCGCCCGGTTTAACGCCTTTGATGATGTCCTGACCGCTGCCTTGATAGACCATTTGTACGGTGACGGTTTCGACCTTGTCGCCGTTGACCCGGTATACGAAATGTTGATCGAGACCGCGTTGTACGACGGTGGGCGGCACCACCAGCGCAGCTTTATCCAGTGCTGTCTGAATTTTTACCGTCACCAGCAGGCCCGGCCAGAATTTCTGCCCGGGGTTGTTGAATTCAGCTTTGGCGCGAATGGTCCCGGTGTTGGCGTTGATCTGGTTGTCGATCAGGGTCAAATGACCTTCGCCCAGCAGATTGCCGGTTTCGCCGTCAGTGTCGGCGCCGATGTAGGCCTTCACCTGAGCATGTTCCGGATCGTTGATCAGCCCCTGCAGGGTCGGCAGCATTTGCTGTGGCAGGGAGAACTCCACGGCGATCGGGTCGATCTGGGTCACCGTGAACAGGCCTTGAGCGTCGGTCATGCGCAGGAAGTTGCCTTCGTCTACCGTGCGAATACCGACGCGGCCGGTGACTGGAGAGCGAATCTGTGTGTAGGAAAGCTGCACTTGAGCGGCGTCGATCGAGGCCTGGTTACCTTGGGCGGTAGCTTTGAGTTGGTTGACCAGCGCCTGTTGCTGGTCATAAGTCTGTTTGGAAACGCCGTCGTCCACGCTCAATAGCTTGTAGCGCTTGAGGTTGACCAGTGCGACTTGCAATTGCGCCTGACTTTCGCCGAGTTGCGCTCGGGCCTGATCGAGGCTGGCGCGGATCGAGCGGTCGTCGATGGTGGCGAGCAGGTC
The DNA here is from genome assembly GCF_029963765.1 of Pseudomonas sp. UYIF39. Classification (GTDB taxonomy): domain Bacteria; phylum Pseudomonadota; class Gammaproteobacteria; order Pseudomonadales; family Pseudomonadaceae; genus Aquipseudomonas. The sequence continues at coordinate 39,312 of NZ_JALBYU010000011.1, read as the reverse complement.
GCCTTTGTTCACCAGTTGGCCTTCCTTGACCAGGATTCTGGTGAGGATACCGTCGATTTGCGGGCGCACTACCACGCTGTGCAGCGACAGCACTGAGCCGATGCCGCTGACGTAGCGGGGGACGTCTTTTTCGGTGACGTTCACTACCCGAACGGGGATCGCAGAGGGCGCGGTCAGTTTGGTGGTAGCGGGCTTGATGGCGTACCACAGGCCCAGCGCTGCCAGAACGATCAGAAGGGCTGCGAGCAAGGTGGGTATTTTCTGAATTCGCATGCGAGTGGGGCGCCGAGTCTGGGTGGTCGGAATTTTTTCAGGTTTATACCTTCCTTTATAAACCTGTTCTCCCGTCAGGAAGGTGACTGCTAACTGACGGCGCTGTCAGTTTGGACCTCTGCGGATCGACGCCGGCCCCCCTGTAGGAGCTGCCGGAGGCTGCGATCTTTTGATCTTGGCGGCCAGGTAGCCGATCAAGCTCTTGTGGACCGAGTACATATCCATTCCTGCGGTAACGGCCGCTGAGGGTTTCGCCCTTACGGCGACTCACTTTTTTTACAAGCGCCTAAAAAAAGTAAGCAAAAAAACGCTCGCCCCAAGCGTCCGGCCCCTCGCTTAGGCTCGGCGTTCCTTCGTTCCGGTATCCATCCGGGGACACTGCCCTCCGGTCTGCTTCGCGACGACCTACATGCCGCGTGTTCGACTGCGTCGAACGGCGCTGCGCGCCTCTGATCAGCGAGCCGGACACAGCAAAACCGTGTTGACGGAAAAGCTCAGGGCGTGAAGGCGTCAGGTCAGTCACTACAAAACCCGACGGACTCGCTTGCGGCGTGAAGCTTGCGGCTCCCGACACAGGTATACTGCCGCCTTTCGCGGCTCGCTGATCGGGCCCGACTCTATTGCATCACCCGGAGCTTTCATGACTTCCCCGACACAACCGCCGGTTGCCGACGCTTTGAGCGACGACCAGGCAGACCTGCCAGACAGCGTCGACTCCAGCGCAGACAGCGAAACCAAAGCCGCGGTCCCCGCGTTCAAGTTCCCGTTCAAACCCGGCGACCTGGCCGCGGCCAAGAACGCCAGCCAGCCTTGGTACAAAAATGGCGCCAAGAATGGCCATACCAAGACGCCGGGTGCGGCGCCTCCTGGCACTCGTCGCTCCATGGGTAAACGCTGACTGTCAGGCATTTTGTTGAGCGGTAATTGCTCTTCCTGTAATTGAGACCGTTCCCACAAGGATGAGCGATTCGTCCTCTGGGAAAGTCGGCGGCCACTCGTCAAAGATTCATACCCCTGAATTTTTGATGAAGGCCGCCAAAATGTCTCTTGTAAAAACCCTCTCTCTCCTTTCGCTAGTGGCCCTGGTCACCGGCTGCATGTCGGTTGTGCCCGATCCGCAGATCCGTTTCGGTGTCGAAGCCCTGGTTCCACCGTTCGAGAGTCGTAACGACAAGGGTGAGCTGGTCGGATTGAATATCGAGTTGGGCAATGCACTGTGTGCCGAACTCAAATCCCGCTGTGTCTGGGTTGATCAGGATTACGCGACCAACATTCATGCCCTCGAATCCAACCTTTTCGACGTGATCATGCCGATGACGGCAACATCGGCGCGTCGAGAACGGGTCGATTTCACCGATGATCTTTACCCCCTGAGCAGCCGTCTGGTGGCGCGCAAAGGGGCGAATCTTCAACCGGATGTGCGATCGCTCAAGGGCAAGCGTGTCGGCGTCCTGACAGGCACCAGCCGCGAAGCGTTCGCCAAGTCCCGCTGGGCCCCGGCCGGAGTGACAATTCGCAGTTTTGCTCTCAACAATCAATTGATCGCCGGCTTGCTGGCGGGTGAGCTCGACGCGACCCTGCAAGACTCGATTGAAATCACCCAGGCGCTTTTAAGTCAGCCTCAGGGGCAAGGTTTTGATTTTGTCGGTCCGGCGCTCAAGGACCCCATGCTGGGCAGTGGCGTGGCCATGGCTGTGCGAAAAACCGACACCCTGCTGCGCGATAACCTGAATGCGGCGCTTGAGCGTCTTAAGCAAAATGGCCAGTACCAGGCGATTACCCAGCGTTATTTGCCACCCGCAGCACCAGACTCGCCACGCTACTTTCCGAATGAGGAAGGTCTGCCATTCTCCGATGCGGTGCAGGTCGGCGAGACCCTTTACTTTTCCGGGATGATCGGCCTCGGGGCTGATGGTGAACTGGTGAAGGGCGGCATCGGCCCGCAGACGACCCAGGCCATGGAGAACTTGCGTACCGCGCTGCAACGCAACGGTTCGTCCCTGGCTCATGTAGCCAAATGCACGGTCATCCTTGACGACATAAGGGATTTTTCCGCCATGAGTGCTGTGTATCGCAGTTTCTTTCCGGCGGATCGTTTGCCCGCACGTACGACGTTTGCCGGCAAGTTGGTCGAGAACGCGCGGGTAGAAGTGGAATGTCTGGCGGTGACGGCCAGCTGATTTTTTTGACGACGGGCCACTGCGCAACGGGATTGCGCAATGGTTCCGAAGTCTTGCGTCTTAGGCTGCCCGCAACGAAATGAACGCGTAATTCTCGGGAGCATCAGTCGCCACGTGCGCCCCGGCCGCCTGCACTTGCCCGGCAATGTCCTCACCCGACACATGAAACAACCAGTCAGCGTCAGACTCAGCCAATGGCTGCGCCGCAACCTGATCGATGACCCTCGCAAACGCCGTCATGTCCGGCAGATAAGCAGTAAACCCATCGCCCTTCAGTGCTGTAGTCCGAATCCCCAGCAACGCGCAAATCGCATCCTTGGTCCGAATGTCATCGCGATCCGCCTGACGGGAGCGCTGGATTAATCCGACCAGTTCCTGATCCACCAACTCACCGCCCACAATCAGATCCGCTCCCTTTTCCCACGACTCGGGAGGACATTCCTTCACGGCAATGTTCAGGGGGATGTGCGGATTGATTTCCATCGGGTAGATGCGGCACACCAGCGGCCGGCGTTCGTAGATGCGGCAGAGGTTGTCTTCGTCAAGATTCCGGCAAGGACCGACGTTGTAGGCGGCAAAGGTGATGGCGATGTATGCCTCGGATGCGCCGCTTCGAACCCTCACCGAACGGCGTTCGGCGTGTTCGCGTTGCTGCACTGGCAGGCCCAGGCCATTGCCCAGGAAACCTTCCACCAGCACGATCACCTGACCACCATCAGCCGCCCACATCCGGGCTTCAGGCAGGGTCAGGGGTACGTGGTGGTCGTTGCAGCATTTGCCACAGCCTACGCAGGAAAACGTCGTATTCATTGAACGGCCAGTCGCATAAAAGGACATGAAGCGGCGACAGAATGCCGACGCAAGGGCCGCTATCAAAGCAAGTTATACGCCAGTCACTGCGCCTTGGTGGTGGGGCGGATGGAGTCCCATTCGGTGACGTAAGCGGTTTTGCTTTTCTTGTTGTAGAGACACAGTTCGGTGCCTTGCTGGCCTTTCATGTGTTTTTGCGGGTATTGGCCTTGCAACAGCAGCGCGGTGTAGCCAACCCGGTCATCGAACTGGGCGGCGTTGCCCACGGGTTTGGCATTCTTCAAGCCGCTGGCCTGGGTACAACTGGCGAGCACGGCTTTGTCGTAGGCGGCCCAGGCGTCGGGGCTGGAAGCCTGAGCCTGGGAGGCGAGAGCGGTGAGGCAGAGGAGGGTCAGGGTTGAGGCTTTCATGTTCGGCATCCTTGGGCGGGTATTGACCAAGGTCTGAGTATGTCAGGCCGGAACCGGTTCCCGGCGGATCACACGCATCCCGGCGCTTTCATACAGCCGCTGCGCCCGAAGGTTGTCTTCCAGCACCTTCAAATCCACAAAACCTTCGCGCCGCTGCTGAAATATGTTGAAAGCATGTAGCAGCAACGCGCGTCCTAGTCCTTGCCCCTGAACTCGCGGATGCACCACCAGGTTCTTGATGTAGGCGCTGGTCCAGCACTGGCAAACACCCACAATACCTTCGGCATCCAGAGCGATGAAGCACAGGCTCGGATCGTATTCCGGATCGGTTTCAAATCGCTGCTGCCAGACGTCCAGTGCCGGCACGCGACCGCCACCTTGCTGATAACCCAGTTCCATCAAACGATGAATAGCTTCTGCCAGTTCGGGGCGGTATTCACTGAGGACGATTCCCTGAGGCCAAGCGATCGCCGGCACACCTTCAGCGAGGTTGCGCCGCATCAGAAAGCAGAAGTCCTTGCTCAAGACTCAATGACCTTGTTCAGCGACAGCCTTGGCTGCTTCGATCAGGCACTTGGTCAGTTCCGGAGAGGAGAACTTGGTCAATACCGCGTTCGCGCCGGCAAGACGGGCCTTTTCGCTGTTCATCGCACTGTCCAGAGAGGTGTGCAGCAGCACATAGAGGTGCGAGAAATCCGGGGTTTCACGCAAGGTGCGGGTGAAGGCGTAGCCGTCCATTTCGGACATTTCGATGTCCGAGACGATCAGGTTGATCTGCTGGGCCGTGCCTTGCAGGTCCAGCAGGCAGTCGATGGCTTCCTTGGCACTGCGGGCTGTATGGCATTGCAGGCCGAGGTTGCGCAAGGTGTGAACCGATTGCTGCAACGCCACCTGACTGTCATCGACCACCAGAATCCGCGCGTTGCCGAGTACTTCGGCGTCTTCCATGCTCAATTCGGTCGGGGCCGTTTCGATCTGTGCCGGGGCGATGCCATGGATCACTTTTTCGATGTCCAGCACCTGTACCAACGTGCCGTCTACCGAGGTCACGCCAGTGATGTACGAACGCACGCCGCCAGAGCCAAAGGGCGGCGGACGGATGTCGGTGGTCAGGCAGTGGACGATCTTGCTCACCGCTTGAACGTGCAAACCCTGCTTGGAACGGCTGACATCGGTGACGATCAGGCAGCCACCGTTCGGGTCTTCCAGTGGTCGTTCGCCGATGGCACGGCTGAGGTCGATCACCGACAACGAGGCACCGCGCAGGGTGGCGATGCCTTTGACGTGGGGATGCGACTCCGGCAGCTTGGTCAGCGGCGGGCAGGGAATGATTTCACTGACTTTCAGCAGGTTGATCGCCATCAGCTTGCCGCTGCGCAAGGTAAACAGCAGAAGCGAAAGTGAATCTGCGCGGGCTTTGTTTGAAGACATAAAAACCTTCTGTGGAAAAAGGTGATGGGCGACCGCGAGGATCGCCAACAGCTATCGATGCCGGGTTATCGACTTGTTGCGGGCAGGCTTTAGGCTTATTCCGTCGCCGGCCCGGTCAGTGCGATCCCTGTAGCAGCTGCCGAAGGCTGCGTCCGGCTGCGTAGCAGTCGTAAATCCCGAGCCCTCGGTGCACCAGATACAGCACGGTGAATGGTTTGGCGAGGACTGCGGTCGAGCGCGACCCCGGCTCGAACGCAGCCTTCGGCAGCTGCTACAAGGGATCGCGTTATTTCATGCCCAATCTTTTGGCCATTCTTCCAAGATTCGCCCGATCCAAGCCTAGCTCACGCGCCGCACTCGCCCAATTGTTATGGTGCCGTTCCAGACAGGCGTTGATCAGTCGACGCTGATAATCCTCGGTCGCCGCCCGCAAGTCTCCCGAGACCAAAGCAGCAGGGCTGGCAGGGACTGGCTCGGTGGCAAGCGCAACGCTGCCATTGGGCAAATCCAGATCCGCCGCGCTCAAACTCAGAATCTTCGGCCGCTCCTTGCAGTTACCCAGCGCCTTCAAGGCACTGCGGCCAATCAAGTGCTCCAGCTCCCGCACATTGCCCGGCCATGCATACGCCAGCAATGCTGCCTGCGCATCGCTGTTCAGGCGCAGGCTGTTGAGGCCCATGCGTGAACGGTTCTGCTCGAGGAAATAGCCGCTGAGCAGCAGCACATCCCGCCCACGATCACGCAGTGCGGGTACCAGCAACGGATAAACGCTCAGGCGGTGATAGAAGTCGGCACGGTAGCGGCCGCTGCGCACTTCCTCCGCCAGGTCGCGATTGGTCGCGGCGATCAGACGTACGTCCACCTGATGTTCTTTATCCGAGCCCAATCGCTGCAGCTGACCACTTTGCAGGACTCGCAGCAATTTGGCCTGGACGGTCAGGGACAGTTCACCGACCTCATCGAGAAACAGCGTGCCGCCATTGGCCAGTTCAAACTTGCCGCGCCGATCGTTCATTGCGCCGGTGAAGGCGCCGCGGACATGGCCGAACAATTCGCTCTCCACCAGCGTGTCCGGTAGCGCGGCACAGTTGAGGCTGATGATCGGCTTGTCGGCCCGAGGCGATGCGGCGTGGATGGCTTGGGCGACCAGTTCCTTGCCGACCCCGGTTTCGCCGGTGATCAGCACGGTCAGATCGCTGCCGCCCACCAGGTTGATTTCTTCCACCAGCCGTTTGTGGGCCTTGCTCTGGCCAATCATCTCGCGGTTCTGCTGGCCGCTGGCTTGTCGGTAAACCTCGGCACGCTGGTGTTCGTCTTCGACACGATTGGCCAGGCGTTCGATGCGCTCGGCGGCGTTGACCGTGGCGGCGGCGAGGCTGGCGAAGGCTTCCAGGGCGTCCAGTTCGATCGGTTCGAAGCGCTCCGGATCGAGTGCGTCGAGGGTCAGCAAACCCCACGGACGCTCGTCGATAAACAGCGGGCAACCCATGCAGTCGTGGACTTCCAGATGCTCATCGAGGCCATCGACCAGTCCGTCGTAGGGGTCGGGCAAGTCGCTGTCGGCGGCGAAACGGGTCGGGCCGTGGCTGCTGAGCAGCGCTTCGAAGCGCGGGTGTTCGCTGACTTTGAAGCGTCGGCCGAGGGTGTCGGTGCTCAACCCGTCGACGGCCAGCGGCACCAGCCATTCGCCATCAAGGCGCAGCAGCGCGGCAGCATCGCACGGGAGCAAGGCGCGCATGGCTTCGAGCAGGCGCCGGTAGCGCTCGCCTTCGGGGAGTTCGCGGGACAGGTCGGAGACCAGTGGCAGCAGGGCGGTAAGCAGGGATTTTGCAGTCATAGTGACTCCATGTAGTCGGTATGACTATAAGTCAGCCTGTGTCGATATGACTATAAAGATTTTAACTAATTGATTTATAAGGTTTTATTTTCTGGCACGGAAACTGATAAGTACAAGGCAGTCAGTTAGCAATCCAAGTAGATCAGGAGTCGCCTTATGCTTAGCGTTCAAGACCGTGCAATCGTCAAATCCACCGTGCCCTTGCTGGAAAGCGGTGGCGAAGCATTGATCACTCATTTCTACCGCATGATGCTCTCCGAGTACCCGGAAGTCCGCCCGCTGTTCAACCAGGCCCACCAGGCCAGCGGTGATCAGCCGCGCGCCCTGGCAAACGGTGTCTTGATGTATGCGCGGCACATCGACCAACTCGACCAGTTGGGCGACCTGGTGGCCAAGATCATCAACAAGCACGTGGCCCTGCAAATCCTCCCGGAACACTACCCGATTGTCGGCGCCTGCCTGCTGCGAGCCATCTCTGAAGTGCTGGGCGACGAGATCGCCACGCCTGAAGTGATGGCCGCCTGGGGGGCTGCTTATGGTCAATTGGCCGACATCCTGATCGGCGCCGAAACCAGCATCTACGACCAGAAAGAACAGGCACCGGGCGGCTGGCGCGGGGCGCGGGAATTCATCGTGGTGGGCAAGGTCGAGGAGAGCGCGGAAATCATCTCGTTCTACTTCGAACCGGCGGACAAAGGCCCGATTCTGGCGGCAGAACCCGGCCAGTACATCGGTATGAAACTGATCCTCGATGGAGAAGAGATTCGTCGTAACTATTCGCTGTCGGCCCTGGCGAACAAAGGCCAGTACCGGATAAGCGTCAAACGTGAAACCGGTGGTCGCGCCTCCAACCATCTTCACGATCAATTGCACGTGGGCGCCAGCATCCAGCTGTTCCCGCCATCGGGCGAGTTCACCCTGACCGAAAGCGACAAACCGTTGGTGCTGATCAGCGGTGGCGTCGGCATCACCCCGACCCTTGCGATGCTCGAAGCGGCGCTGGCGACTGAACGGCCGGTGCACTTTATCCACTGCGCGCGTAACGGTAGCGTTCACGCCTTCCGTGACTGGATTGATGGCTTGGCCGAGCGTCACCCTCAACTCAAACGCTTCTATTGCTACGACGAAGATGATGGCGTGAGCCCGGCGGCGCACAAGGTTGGCCTGTTGAGCCAGGAGCAACTGGGCGAGTGGTTGCCGCAGCAGCGCGATCTGGACGCGTACTTCCTCGGTCCTAAAGGCTTCATGGCGGCGGTCAAGCGCCACCTCAAAGCCTTGGGTGTGCCGGAGAAGCAAAGCCGTTACGAGTTCTTCGGGCCGGCTTCGGCGCTGGAATAACGCTAACGCCGGGTACTCTGTGGCGAGGGAGCAAGCACCCTCGCCACAGGTTTTCAGCCCTTCAATTCCTTCAAATGCTTGTACACAGTCGCTCGGCCCATGTTCAGCACGTTCGCCACATAGTTGGAGGCGCTTTTGCCTTTGAAGGCGCCCTCGGCGTGCAGTGCCAGCACCAGTTCGCGTTTATGGTCACGGGTCAGCAGGTTCAGGCTCAACTGACGTTCGCGTAGCCAGGCGTGGAGGAAAGTGTTGATGCGCTCCTGCCAGTCATCGCGAAACAGCGAGTCCGGTTGCGGAATCAACTTGCTCGGTGACAGGAACAGATCCAGCGCGGCCTTGGCATTTTCGAACAACGAAATATTCAGATTGATGCACAGCACCGCCAGCGGATGACCTTCGCTGTCGCGCAGCACGCTGCTCAGGCTGCGAATCTTCTGGCCATCCCAATTGAGCTTTTCGTACGGCCCGATGTTTCGTTCGCTGATCTCTTCGCTGAGCATGTCCTCCAGCGCCGAGTCGTCACCGATTTCCCGTTTGGACAGGTTGTTGGCGATGTAGTCGACCTTCTGGGTACGCAGGTCGTGCAGCACCACCTCGGCGTGAGGAAAGAACAATGTGGCGATGGCATCGGCGATCGCGCGGAAATTGTCCAGCGGCGAGCTCCTCAATGCAGAGTCATCACCGGCCGGTTCGTGTTCTTGGGCGTTCATAAAGTGGAGCTCCAGACAGCATCAGCGCCCCGTCAAAAAAGGGCGCTGGGAGTTTGCCGCAATCGTGTCGACACGTCACCTGCGTCCGAAAGTCATCCCAGCCGAGCGGGGGAGAGCATCCCGGGGTTCAGACCGAAGCGAGTCAGTTGCTCGGGCAAGGCTTCACCGCGCACCAGTGCAGCGCTGGCCTGGCCCATGGCCGGCGAGGTCTGGATGCCATAACCGCCTTGTGCCGCTACCCAGAATAGCCCCGGCACCAGTGGATCGAAACCGGACATCAAATCCCCATCGCTCACGAAGCTGCGCAAGCCGGCCCAGGTGCGGGTCGGACGGCGGATGGTCAGGGTGGTGGCTTCTTCGATCTGGTAGATACCCATCGCGATATCCAGCTCTTCGGGCTGCACGTCGTGCGGTTCCACCGGGTCGGCGTTGGCGGGCGAGCCGAGGAACATTCCGGCGTCGGGCTTCATGTAGAAGGATTCATCGAGGCTGACCAGCATTGGCCAATGGTGGATGTCCACGCCCTCGGGGCCGGCGAAGATGAACGCCGCACGGCGCTTGGGTTGCAGACCCAGCGGTTTGGCGCCGGCCAGCTCACCGATTTTGTCGGCCCAGGCACCTGCCGCGTTGATGATGATCGGGGCGCTGAAGGTTTGACCGTTGGTTTGCACATGCCACACACCTTCGGCGTCCCGGGTCAGGCTCAGGACTTCGCTGTCGGTATGAACTTCGCCCTTGTTGCGTCGGATGCCGCGCAGGTAGCCCTGGTGCAAGGCATCGGTGTCGATGTCGCTGGCGGTCGGATCATAAATTGCGCCATGGACTTTTTCCCGGCGCAGGATCGGCAGGCGCGCGAACGCTTCGTCGGCGCTGAGCAGCTGCATTTCCGGCACCGTGGCTTTGGCGCTCAGGTATTGATTGTTCAGTTCGTCCGGGTCGCCGGTGAAGTCCACGGTCATCTCGCCACGCGGGGTCAGTAGCGGGTGTTCGCAGAAACCGGCCGGAGGGGCGTCGAAGAAGTCGCGGCTGGCTTGGGTCAGCGCCCGAACCTGCGGGGTGCCATAAGCGGCGGTGAACAGCGCGGCTGAACGTCCGGTGGAGTGGTAAGCCGGATGGGATTCGCGTTCGAGCACGATCACTCGGGCGTGCTGCGACAGCCAGAAACCGGTGGAAGCGCCGGCAATCCCGCCGCCGATGATGATGAAGTCTGCCTGGCTCATGAACGTCTCCTGATGGGGCGTAAATGCTAAATGCTATTGATATCGATACCCCCTGTGGGAGCGAGCTTGCTCGCGATAGCGGTGTATCAGTCAACATCATTGCTGAATGACAAGCCGCAATCGCGAGCAAGCTCGCTCCCACAGGGTTTGTGGTGTTAGTGCTGTAGGCGGTAGATGGCATTGGCCAGTGCAATGTCTTCCAGGCCCAGGCCAATGGAGCGGAAGAACACATGGCGGTCGTAGTCGGGGCGCTGGACTTTTTCGCTGAGCAGATCGGGCAGGTCGCCGATGATCGCGTTTTTGTCCCAGCCATGTAGTTCACCGGCAATCAGCATCTCGCCGGCCGAGCCCGGGGTGGTCAGACGATAATCGCAGAACACTTGCATGTCATTGAGGCTCTGCGGCGGTACTTCATGGGCGCGCGGCGCGTTGGTGCTGATGGAGGTGATCAGCGCCGGTTTGCTCAAGCTTGACGGGTCGATCACCGGGCCTGCGGAAGAGGTGCACAACATGATCACGTCGGCGTCTTGAACCGCTGCTTCACGACTGTCGACGATGGTCAGCCGAGGATCGAGACTTTGGAGCTGTGCCAATACTTCGGGATTCTTGTCGCTCAGGCTCGGCGAGTAGAGGCTGATGCTTTGCCAGTCGCGCAGACCCTTGACGTAGTGCAGGTGCGCCTGGGCGACCTTGCCGCTGCCGATGATTGCCAAGCGTCGGGCCTTCATCGGGGCGAGGGCGTCGACCGCTACTGCAGTTGTTGCAGCGGTGCGTGCCGTGGTCAGTTCACCGGCATCGCAGAGCAACAGCGGCTGGCCAGTCTGCATCGACATCAGCAGCGTCCAGGCAGTCACCAGCGGGCCTTGTTCGCGCACGATGTACGGCGAGGTCTTGACCCCGTAAACGCCGTCTTCGGCCAGCACGCCCAGGTAGTTGATGAAGTCGCCAGCGCCTTGCGGGAATTCCACCAGTTGTTGCGCCGGTTGTACGGCCTGCCCAGCGGCCAGGTCGCGGAACAGTTTGCGCAGGATCTGCGGCACGTCGACCTGCGCCAGCAACTCGCTGGCCTGAGCTTGGGTGATCACGTAAGGCGTACTGGACATGGTCGGCTCCGGGAGCTGGAAGTAAACTAATTTGTCCATTATGGACTTTTAGTTGTCTCGATCAATGTCCGGACGAAAAAAAAGCGCAGTCCGTTTCCGGCTGCGCCTCTTTTAGTGCGACCCGTGTTACGGGCGCTTGCGCTCAACCGCCCGCAGCAGATGCGTCGGTGGCGTTTCGCAGCTGATCTTGCGACCCAACAGCGCCTCGATGGACGGTAGCTGGTAGGAGTCATCCTCACCGGCAAAACTGATGGACACGCCATCGGCGCCGGCACGACCGGTACGGCCGATGCGATGCACGTAGTCGTCCGGGACTTCCGGCAGGGTGAAGTTGATCACGTGGCTGATGCCGTCGATGTGAATGCCGCGACCGGCCACATCGGTGGCGACCAGGACGCGGATCTTGCCTTCGCGGAAACCTTCCAGGGTCTTGATGCGCTTGTGTTGTGGCACGTCGCCGGACAGTTGCGCGGCGTTGACGCCGTCACGCACCAGGCGTTCTTCGATGCGCCGCACTTCATCCTTGCGGTTGGCGAACACCATCACCCGCTCCCAACCGTTGTCGGTGACCAGGTTGTAGAGCAGTTTGTATTTGTCGGCACCGGCCACGGCGTAGATGTGTTGCTCGACGTTTTCGCTGGCCACGTTCTGCGACTCGATCTCGACGATCGACGGGTCGGTGGTCCATTGCTTGGCCAGGTTCATCACGTCTTCGGTGAAGGTCGCGGAGAACAGCAGCGTCTGACGCTCGTTTTTCGGCGGAGTCTGGCGAATGATCTGACGCACTTGTGGGATGAAACCCATGTCGAGCATCCGGTCGGCTTCGTCCAGGACCATGACTTCGACCATGTCCAGGTGCACGTCGCCGCGCTGGTTAAAATCCAGCAGACGGCCCGGGGTGGCCACGAGGATGTCGCAATGACGGGCTTCGAGGTGCTTGAGCTGCTTGTCGAAGTCCATGCCGCCAACGAACGTCATGACGTTGAGGCCGGTGTACTTGGTCAGGTCGGCTGCGTCCTTGGCGATCTGCACCACCAGTTCACGGGTCGGCGCGATGATCAGCGCCCGCGGCTCGCCCATGTAACGCTCTTTCGGCGGTGGGGTTTCCAGCAACTGGGTGATGATCGAAATCAGGAACGCTGCGGTTTTGCCGGTGCCGGTCTGGGCGCGGCCAATGGCATCTTTGCCGGCCAGGGTGAAGCCGAGGACTTGTGCCTGGATCGGCGTGCAATACGGGAAGCCCAGGTCCTGGATGGCGTGCATCAGTTCGGGGGCGAGTTTGAAATCGTGGAAACGGGTTTTGCCTTCCTGGGGTTCGACGGCGAAGTCTTCGAGTTTCCAGGGGATAACCGGTGCTTTTGGCTTCGGTTCACGACGCGGCCGGGCAGGTTTTTCAGCTTCGCTGCTTGGTTCTTCAGAGGCTTGAGCCTCAACGGGTTGGACGGCCGGTGTGGTCATCGGCTCGTGCTTCGGTACCGCTACGGTTGCGGTCCGGCCAGACTGATTACCGTCGGTGCGGTGGCTGGGATGGTGAGACGGAGCGTTGGAGACTGGCGCGAGCTGCTCAGTCTCGCTTTTACCGAACATTTTCTTGAGTGCTTTGAGCACGGTCATCTCATCAATTGGTTAAGGAATATACGCCGGCCAGTGTAATGCAAGAATCGGGCGCGGCGTAGTGGGATGGATCAATGGGCTGCTTTTCACATAAACAGTTAACGCAAGCGCTCGGCGAGCCAGACACCAATGTCGCGAATCTCCTCGGGTAACACTTCGTGACCCATTGGGTATTCCTGCCATGTCACGGTGACACCATGCTGCTTTAAATACTCATAAGCGGTGCGGCCCATGGAGTTTTGAACGACGTCATCGTACTGGCCGTGTAAAGACAGTACGGGAATGCGCTGCTGGCTGGCGGAAAGCTCCAGTTCATCGCTGAAGGTCGGTGCATAGGTCGAGAGGGCAAGTACGCCACCCAGAGCTCCCTGCCATTTCAGAAACGCGGTGTGTAACGCCACCGCGCCACCTTGGGAAAAACCTGCCAGAAATATTCGCGAGGCGTCTATTCCGGTGGCTCGCTCCACTTCGATCAAATTGACGATCCTTTGTGCCGACTCTTCCAGCTGCTCGCGGTTGATCGCACGCGCGGGGCTCATGGCCAATATGTCGTACCAGCTAGGCATCTCGTAACCACCATTGATGGTCACGGCGCAGGTCGGTGCCTGAGGGAGAACGAAGCGGGTGGTCAGCAGGCTTTCCTGCAACGCCTCGGCCACCGGCAAGAAGTCGTAGCGATCAGCGCCCAGGCCGTGCAGCCAGATAACGCAGGCGTCTGCGGGCTTGACGGGCTGAAGAATCAGGGGCTCGGTCATGGTTGCTCCAATGTTGTGCAGGCGCTCTCATTGAGTGCGAGGTCTGAGGGCGTGCCTGGTTGATCAGTTAATAAGTTGTCGCAAGGCTACAAGTTTTGCTATTGACCTGTCGCTAAATCGCTTCAGCGAGCGGTCTGGTACGGGCTTTGCTACGGGCTAACGGTGCAACCCATCTCGCGCCTTGCGGTAACACTATCAGTGTACTGCTGGCGGTGGGATAGCAAAGAATCCGGTGATGGATGTTCGCCAGTGGCCGTTACGGGCTTCGCGAACGTGAAAGGGCTACAGCCCGTTCGGCCGATTGGTGAGAAGTGAGTTGTCCATGATGTGGATTTTCTCCTACTAGACTCATAGCGCAGGTCTTACGTCGGTTGACCCCAAAAAAAGCCAACACGGGTCAACAACGCCTCATAAGGGTGCGACTGGACTGAAGCTCCGACACAACAAGAGCAAAACTGGAGGTTTGAATGAAGATGTTGAAATCCACCCTGGCTATCGTGACTGCAGCCGCAGTACTCGGTGTCAGTGGGTTCGCTCAGGCGGGTGCAACCCTGGATGCAGTGCAGAAGAAAGGTTTTGTACAGTGCGGCGTCAGTGATGGTCTGCCGGGCTTCTCGGTACCGGATTCGACTGGCAAGATCATCGGTATCGATGCCGACGTCTGCCGCGCTGTGGCCGCTGCCGTATTCGGCGACGCGACCAAGGTCAAATTCAGCCAGTTGAACGCCAAAGAGCGTTTCACCGCGCTGCAATCCGGCGAAATCGACATGCTGTCGCGCAACTCCACCATGACCAGTTCCCGTGACGCGGGCATGGGCCTGAAGTTTCCAGGCTTCATTACGTATTACGACGGCGTAGGCTTCCTGGCCAACAGCAAGCTGGGCGTAAAAAGTGCCAAGGAACTGGACGGCGCGACCATCTGTATTCAAGCCGGTACCACCACCGAGCTGAACGTGTCCGACTACTTCCGTTCCAACAACCTGAAATACACCCCGATCACCTTCGACACCTCCGATGAAAGCGCCAAGTCGCTGGAATCCGGTCGTTGCGACGTGCTGACCTCCGACAAGTCCCAGCTCTACGCACAGCGCAGTAAGCTGGCCTCGCCAAAAGACTACGTCGTTCTGCCGGAAACCATTTCCAAAGAACCTCTGGGTCCTGTCGTGCGTAACGGCGACGACGAGTGGCTGGCCATCGTTCGTTGGGTTGGCTACGCCATGCTCAACGCCGAAGAGGCGGGCGTGACGTCCAAAAACGTGGCTGAACAAGCCAAGTCCACCAAGAACCCGGACGTTGCCCGTCTGCTGGGTGCTGATGGCGAATACGGCAAAGACCTGAAACTGCCGAAGGACTGGGTCGTCAAGATCGTCGGTCAGGTTGGTAACTACGGTGAAGTCTTCGAGAAAAACCTCGGCAAGAGCACTCCGCTGGAAATCGATCGTGGCTTGAACGCCCTGTGGACCAACGGCGGCATTCAATACGCACCACCAGTGCGCTGATGGTTCTATCACCCGGTGGGCCAACCACCGGGTGATGTTCTGTTCCATTCTTTGCGGGGCACTTCATGCAAAATTCAATCGGCGCACCAAAGCAGAGGCTCAGCCTCAGCGATCCCAAAGTGCGTGCGTGGCTGTTTCAGATCATCACCATTGTGGCGGTGGTCTCGATGGGCTGGTATCTGTTCGACAACACACAGACCAACCTGCAACACCGGGGTATTACATCCGGTTTCAGTTTTCTGGAGCGCAGTGCCGGTTTCGGCATCGCTCAACACCTGATCGACTACACCGAATCGGACAGCTATGCCCGGGTGTTTGTCATCGGCCTGCTCAACACGCTGCTGGTGACTGTCATAGGCGTGATCCTGGCGACGATCCTCGGGTTCATCGTCGGTGTGTCACGGCTGTCGAAGAACTGGATCATCAGCAAGCTGGCGACTGTTTATGTGGAAGTCTTCCGCAACATTCCGCCGCTGCTGCAAATTCTGTTCTGGTACTTCGCGGTGTTCCTGACCATGCCGGGGCCACGCAACAGCCATAACTTCGGCGACACCTTCTTTGTCAGCAGCCGCGGCCTGAACATGCCGGCCGCGTTGACGGCGGATGGTTTCTGGCCGTTTGTGGTCAGCGTCGTCGTGGCCATTGTCGCCATCGTGCTGATGAGCCGCTGGGCCACTAAACGCTTCGAAGAGACCGGCGTACCGTTCCACAAGTTCTGGGTGGGCCTGGCGCTGTTCCTGGTGATCCCTGCGCTGTGCGCATTGATCTTCGGCGCGCCGCTGCACTGGGAAATGCCGAAGCTGCAAGGCTTCAACTTCGTCGGTGGCTGGGTGCTGATCCCGGAATTGCTGGCGCTGACCCTGGCCCTGACGGTGTACACCGCGGCGTTTATCGCCGAGATCGTGCGTTCGGGCATCAAGTCGGTCAGCCACGGCCAGACGGAAGCGGCGCACTCGTTGGGATTGCGCAACGGTCCGACCCTGCGCAAGGTCATCATCCCGCAAGCCCTGCGCGTGATCATTCCACCGCTGACCAGCCAATACCTGAACCTGGCGAAGAACTCCTCGCTGGCGGCCGGTATCGGTTATCCGGAAATGGTTTCGTTGTTTGCCGGTACGGTGCTGAACCAGACCGGGCAAGCGATCGAAGTGATTGCCATCACCATGAGCGTGTACCTGGCGATCAGTATCAGCATTTCCCTGCTGATGAACTGGTACAACAAGCGCATTGCGCTGATCGAGCGGTAAGGAAAAGCGCATGACAACTCATACTTTCAAACCTGACATGCCGCCCCCGAACCGCAGTATTGGTGTCGTGGCGTGGATGCGCGCGAACATGTTCTCCAGCTGGCTTAACACCTTGCTGACCCTGTTTGCGTTCTACCTGATCTACCTGGTGGTGCCGCCGATCCTGCATTGGGCGATCCTGGACGCCAACTGGGTCGGCACCACGCGCGCTGACTGCACGAAGGAGGGCGCCTGTTGGGTGTTCATCCAGCAGCGTTTCGGCCAGTTCATGTACGGCTACTACCCGCCGGAACTGCGCTGGCGTGTCGACCTGACCGTGTGGCTGGCGGTCATCGGTATCGCACCCTTGTTCATCTCGCGCTTTCACCGCAAAGCGGTGTACGGCCTGAGCTTCCTGGTGCTTTACCCGATCATTGCCTACTTCCTGCTGCATGGCGGCATCTTCGGCCTGACCAGCGTGGCGACCAGCCAATGGGGCGGCTTGATGCTGACCCTGGTGATCGCCACCGTCGGTATCGCTGGCGCTTTGCCGCTGGGGATCGTCCTGGCGCTGGGGCGTCGTTCGAACATGCCGGCGATTCGCGTGGTCTGCGTGACCTTCATCGAGTTCTGGCGTGGCGTGCCGTTGATTACAGTGCTGTTCATGTCGTCGGTGATGCTGCCGTTGTTCCTGCCGGAAGGCATGAGCTTCGACAAGCTGCTGCGGGCACTGATCGGCGTGATCCTGTTCCAGTCGGCGTACGTCGCCGAAGTGGTGCGCGGTGGTCTGCAAGCGATTCCCAAAGGTCAATACGAAGCGGCTGCAGCGATGGGCCTCGGCTACTGGCGCAGCATGGGCCTGGTGATTCTGCCGCAAGCCCTGAAGCTGGTGATCCCCGGCATCGTCAACACCTTCATTGCGCTGTTCAAGGACACGAGCCTGGTGATCATCATCGGCCTGTTCGACTTGCTCAACAGCGTCAAACAAGCAGCCGCCGACCCGAAATGGTTGGGCATGGCCACCGAAGGCTATGTGTTCGCGGCCCTGGTGTTCTGGATTTTCTGTTTTGGTATGTCGCGCTATTCCATGCATCTGGAACGCAAGCTCGACACTGGCCACAAGCGTTAGGAGTTCTGTAATGAGCGAAGCAATCAAAAAGCCTGTGAGCCCTGAAGGCATTATTCAGATGCAGGGCGTGAACAAGTGGTACGGCCAGTTCCACGTATTGAAAGACATCAACCTGAACGTTAAACAGGGCGAGCGAATCGTCCTGTGTGGCCCGTCTGGTTCCGGCAAGTCCACCACCATTCGTTGCCTCAACCGTCTGGAAGAACACCAGCAGGGCCGCATCGTGGTCGATGGCGTGGAGCTGACCAACGACCTCAAGCAGATCGAATCGGTTCGCCGTGAAGTCGGCATGGTGTTCCAGCACTTCAACCTGTTCCCGCACCTGACCATCCTGCAGAACTGCACGCTGGCACCGATGTGGGTGCGCAAGATGCCCAAGCGCAAGGCCGAAGAAATCGCCATGCATTACCTGGAGCGCGTCCGCATTCCGGAGCAGGCGCATAAATTCCCGGGGCAACTGTCCGGCGGTCAGCAACAGCGTGTGGCGATTGCCCGTGCCCTGTGCATGAAACCGAAAATCATGCTGTTCGACGAGCCGACCTCGGCACTCGACCCGGAAATGGTGAAAGAGGTTCTCGACACCATGATCGGCCTGGCCGAAGACGGCATGACCATGCTCTGCGTAACCCACGAAATGGGCTTCGCCCGTACCGTGGCCAACCGTGTGATCTTCATGGACAAGGGTGAAATCGTTGAGCAGGCTGCGCCAAACGACTTCTTCGATAATCCGCAGAATGAGCGTACCAAGCTGTTCTTGAGCCAGATTTTGCATTGATCCTGCGCAGACGTTGAAATGAACCCGGACTTGATCCGGGTTTATTTTTGCCTGGGGTTTGAGGTCAGGAGGTTAGTGCCGCGTCCAGTTCCGGATGGCGGGCCGCCAATAGTTGTTTGAGGGCGGCACCTTCGTTCAAGACCTGAATTTCAGCCAACAAATAGGGATGACGATCCAATAGCTGCATCAGTGAGAATAACGGTTTGGGCGCAGGTAGCTCGCCACGTTCATACCGCGAAAAGGCGTTGTTCCCACCGCCGGACAGCAACTGCACTGCGTTTTTTTGCGTAAGGTGGAGTTTGCGGCGGATACGCTTTATCTCGGAGCCAATAAGTTGCAGGCAGTCCTTGAGCAATTGATCGCCGGCATCCGAATAGCGGTCGGCGCTGTCGGTGTCATGATCGAATTCGATTTCACCGCAAACCCTGCACTCCCAACCCGCAAGATCGCAAACAAGTCGCGACATCTGTTTGTAATTGACGGAGAGGGTACGTCCTTCGAAATGCCCCATTCCATCGTGAGTGCCGCAGTTGACGCATTGCTGCGTTCTCATAGGTTTTTCTCCTTGAAGGAGACTACCGGATGCCCACCACCGGGGCGGTAAGACACTTTGATGTAAATCTCCATTCCATGAAATGTTGTGTGATAAACGTCTTGCCAGACCCGGTGGACGACATAGGTGGTCATGGATTTGAAGAGCATTCGGCGCTCCAGTGCGCTGATCGCCTGGATCATTTGGCAGAGGTTCAAACCCATGTCATTGCCCGATTCCAGAGCCCGTCGGGTGAACGCCTTTTTGCCTAACCTGACAACCTCTGACTTGACCACCGCCAAGTCGTAATGGGGTGTGCTCTTTTCCATAAGAAACCAAAAAACCTGCCCCTAAAATTACCCTTAAAGGGTAATTTTGACTAATCGAAAATCCCGCTCCATTTCCCACTCCCTGACCGTAGGCGGTTGCCGTCCTACAAATAGCTGACTAAGATGTGAGAAAATTCATCCTATGATTGGATGAAAGGGCGAATCCAATGTCAGAAATTTCTCCACTCATAAAGCGGTCCCTGGTCGATCAGGCCCTGGACCAGTTACGCCTGCGCATTACCGAAGGCGTCTGGACGGTCGGCCAGCGTTTACCCACCGAACCCGAGCTGTCCGCCGAGTTGGGCATCAGCCGCAACACCGTGCGTGAAGCCATGCGCGTATTGGCGTTTTCCGGGTTGATCGAAATCCGTCAGGGCGACGGCAGTTATCTGCGGGCGGTGGTCGATCCGCTCGACACCATGAAGGCGCTGTCCCGCTGTTCCCACGAGCAGGCCCGGGAGACTCGGCACATTCTGGAAGTCGAGGCCATCGGCCTGGCGGCGCTGCGTCGTACCGACGAAGACCTGGTGGCATTGCGCGAGGCGTTGGGCGTCAGTGGCAGTCACTATCACGGCGATCTCGACACGTATATCGCCTGCGATCTGGTGTTCCACCGGCGTTTGGTGGACGCCGCGCATAACCCGACGCTCAGCGAGCTGTATCGCTATTTTTCCAGCGTCATCGGTGCGCAGTTGCGCGAGACCCTGAACATTTCTCCTCGACGCCAAGAGGTGTTCGACCTCCATATCGAACTGATTGATGCCGTCGAGCAACGCGACCCGGAACGGGCCAAAGCCCTGTCGAGGCAGTTGATCAATGAACCTTGAGACCGAGACCCCCATGTCCAGCCAGCAGGTCAACAAAAGCAGCATCCCCCACGCCAAGCGCACGGCGGAGCTCGAAGAGCTGCTGATCGACGCCGAGGCGGATGACGAACAGGTCCAACAAAGTCACCCGATCCTGCGGCGGCCGTGGCTGCTGTTGCTGGGCCTGATTCTGGTGGCGCTGAACCTGCGCCCGGCGCTGTCGAGCATGGCGCCGATGCTCAGCGAGGTTTCGAAAACCCTCGGTTTGTCGGCAGCTCAGGCCGGTTTGCTGACGACGTTGCCGGTGCTGTGCCTCGGCTTGTTTGCACCGCTGGCGCCCGTGCTGGCCCGACGTTTCGGTGCCGAGCGAGTGGTGCTGGGCATTCTCTTGATGTTGGCCGGCGGGATCATCCTGCGCAGTTCGTTCGGCGAGATCGGCCTGTTTGCCGGCAGCGTGCTGGCTGGCGCGAGCATCGGTGTGATCGGCGTATTGCTGCCCGGCATCGTTAAACGCGACTTTGCGAAACACGCGGGCACCATGACCGGCGTCTACACCATGGCCCTGTGCCTGGGGGCGGCGATGGCTGCGGGTGCGACCGTGCCGTTGAGCGAGCATTTCGACCAGAGCTGGGCCTTGGGGCTCGGCTTCTGGGTGGTTCCGGCATTGGTCGCGGCGATTTTCTGGTTGCCACAAGTCGGGCAGAAACACGGCGCGCACAACGTCGCGTATCGGGTTCGCGGTCTGTTGCGTGATCCACTGGCCTGGCAGGTGACGCTCTACATGGGCCTGCAATCTTCTCTGGCCTACATTGTGTTCGGCTGGTTGCCGTCGATCCTGATCGGTCGCGGTCTGACGCCGACCCAGGCGGGTCTGGTGCTGTCAGGCTCGGTCATCGTTCAGTTGGCGAGTTCACTGGCGGCGCCATGGCTGGCGACGCGTGGCAAGGATCAGCGTCTGGCGATCGTCATCGTCATGCTGCTGACCCTTGGCGGCCTGTTCGGTTGTCTTTACGCACCGATCGAAGGCTTGTGGGGCTGGGCGATCCTGCTGGGTCTTGGGCAGGGCGGTACGTTCAGTCTGGCGTTGACCCTGATCGTGCTGCGTTCGCGGGACGCCCATGTCGCGGCGAACCTGTCGAGCATGGCCCAGGGCTTCGGCTACACCTTGGCGTCCATGGGGCCGTTCGCGGTCGGCATCGTGCATGACTGGACCGGCGGCTGGAACGCCTTGGGCTGGATTTTCGGCATCATCGGCCTCGGGGCGATCATCGCCGGCCTGGGCGCCGGACGTTCGCTGTACGTCCAGGTCGAAAGCGAAAAGGTCTGACATCCGCACACTGTCGGTATTCGGCTCACGAATGCCGATAGTGTTTCGCGCCTTTGTTGACTATCGTGCAGGCAATCTTTTGAAACCACTTTGCAAGCGCAGGGAGCCTGTCCATGAGTGATGCCCACAACGCATTGATCACCCAGTTCTACCAAGCCTTCCAGCGGCTGGATGCCGAGGCCATGAGCGCCTGCTATACCGACGACGTGGTGTTCAGCGATCCGGCGTTCGGTGAACTGCGCGGCCAAGAGGCCGGCGACATGTGGCGCATGCTCACTACCCGGGCCAAGGATTTTTCCCTGACGTTCGATAACGTGCGCAGCGACGAGCGCACGGGCGGCGCCCATTGGGTGGCGAAGTACCTGTTCAGCCAGACCGGCAACACTGTGGTCAACGACATTCAGGCACGTTTTGTTTTTCGCGACGGCAAGATCTGCGAACACCACGACAGCTTCGACATGTGGGCCTGGTCTCGACAGGCGCTAGGTTTCAAGGGGCTGTTGTTGGGCTGGACGCCGGCGGTGAGAAACGCCGTGCGTGCGCAAGCCTTGAAGGGGCTGAAGGCATTCCAGGCCAGTCGCTGATAAGATCGCGGCTTGTTTCCTTTCAAGCCTTGAACGTCACGTGAACACCGCCAGCGAATCTTCCGTCATTGCCGCCGAGCCGACGCTGCCTGTCAGCAAACCCTGGTTCGTCTACCTCGTTCGCGCGGCCAATGGTTCGCTCTACTGCGGGGTCAGCGATGATCCCGTGCGCCGCTTCGCCACTCACCAGAGTGGCAAGGGCGCACGCTTTTTTCTTTCCAGCCCTGCCGTGGCATTGGTTTACACCGAAGCCTGCCGCGATAAAAGCGAAGCGCTGCGGCAGGAACGGCTGATCAAAAAACTCAAGAAAAGCGCCAAGGAGTGCTTGGTGGCGACCGCTGCTACGGGCTTATCAATCTGACTGATAAGTTCCCATCAGGCAGATGGGTGTGCTGCTCAGGGAATGCGCGTTAAGCTGCTGATTCCTTATCCGTGCGGCGGAGCCGAGCATGTCAGAGTTAATTCTTCATCATTACCCGACGTCCCCTTTTGCTGAAAAGGCCCGCTTGCTGCTGGGCTTCAAGGGGCTGTCCTGGCGCTCGGTGAAGATCTCGCCGGTGATGCCAAAACCCGACCTGACCGCCCTGACCGGCGGCTACCGCAAAACGCCGGTATTGCAGATTGGCGCGGATATCTATTGCGACACGTCGTTGATCGCCCGTCGTCTGGAGCAGGAAAAAGCCTTGCCGGCGTTCTTCCCGGAAGGTCAGGAAATGATCGCTGCGACCTTCGCCGCGTGGGCGGATTCGGTGGTGTTCCAGCACGCGGTCAGCCTGGTGTTTCAACCGGAATCGGTCGCCGTGCGCTTTGGCCATATGCCACCGGAAGCGATCAAGGCGTTCATTGCCGATCGCACAGAGTTGTTCAGCGGTGGCAGCGTCACACGGTTGTCGGCTGAACAGGCCCGGCATCAGTGGCCGACGATCATGGCGCGTCTGGAGCAACAGCTTCAGCGCGAACAGGGCGACTTCCTGTTCGGCGAGCCGTCGATTGCCGACTTTGCCCTGGCCCATCCGTTGTGGTTCCTCAAGGCTACGCCCGTCACGTCACCGTTGGTCGATGCTTATCCGGCGGTTTCGGCGTGGCTGAGTCGCGTGTTGGGCTTCGGTCATGGTGCGTTCAGCGAGATGACGTCCGAGGAGGCGCTGGAGGTTGCGCGCAATGCCACACCGGCCGCATTGCCGGATGAGCAATTCGACGAGCCGAATGGTTTTGAGATTGGACAGCAGGTGGTCATTGCCGCCATCGATTACGGCGTTGACCCGGTGGCGGGTGAGTTGCTGTTTGCGGGCAGTGAAGAATTGATTCTGCGTCGTGAAGACGAGCGGGGCGGTGTGGTGCATGTGCACTTTCCGCGATTCGGGTTCCGCATCGAAAAACGCTGACACAAACACCTGTGGCGAGGGGATTTATCCCCGTTGGACTGCGTAGCAGTCCCTTTTCTTTGGGGCCGCTTCGCAGCCCAACGGGGATAAATCCCATCGCCACAGGTATTGATAACCCTGATGGATTACTTCAGTGCGGCGAGAATGCTGTCCGGGTCATACCCGCGAATCAACGTCCCGTTCACATCGATGATCGGAATCCCGCCGCCACCTAGCGCCTCGTAGGCCTTGCGCGCCTCGGCATCCTTCTCGATATCGAACTCCTTATAGGGAATGCCCTTCTGATCGAGAAAGCGCCGAGTCAGTTTGCAGTAACCACACCATTCAGTGGCGTAGAGCACGACGTTGGCCTTGGCCTGAGTCTGCTCCGACACCCCCTGCGCCGGATGGAACACCCGCTCGATCTTGCCCCAGTTCTGGTAGACCACGACCACCAGCAGGATCAGCAGGCATTTCTTCAGTACGCCGCCGAGCATCAGTTACGTCGCTTGAGCTGATCGGTGAGTTGGGTCGGCAGACCTTTGATGATCAGCGTGCCGGCTTCTTCGTCGTATTCGATCTTCGAGCCCAGCAGGTGCGCTTCGAAGCTGATGGACAGGCCTTCGGCGCGACCGGTGAAGCGACGGAACTGGTTGAGGGTCCGTTTATCTGCCGGGATCTCCGGCGACAGGCCGTAGTCCTTGTTGCGGATGTGGTCGTAGAAGGCTTTCGGGCGTTCTTCGTCGATCAGCTCCGAGAGTTCTTCCAGACCCATGGGTTCGCCCAATTTTGCCTGGCTGCTGGCGTAATCCACCAGGGTCTTGGTCTTCTCGCGGGCGGACTCTTCCGGCAGGTCTTCGCTTTCGACGAAGTCACTGAAGGCTTTGAGCAGGGTGCGGGTTTCGCCGGGGCCGTCGACGCCTTCCTGGCAGCCGATGAAGTCGCGGAAATACTCCGAAACCTTTTTGCCGTTCTTGCCTTTGATGAACGAAATGTACTGCTTGGACTGCTTGTTGTTCTGCCACTCGGACACGTTGATCCGTGCCGCCAGGTGCAGTTGGCCCAGATCCAGGTGCCGGGACGGGGTCACGTCCAGTTGATCGGTCACTGCAACGCCTTCACTGTGGTGTAGCAGGGCGATCGCCAGGTAGTCGGTCATGCCTTGCTGATAATGCGCAAACAGCACGTGGCCGCCCACAGAGAGGTTCGATTCCTCCATCAGCTTTTGCAGATGTTCCACCGCCACCCGGCTGAACGCTGTGAAGTCCTTGCCGCCATCGAGGTATTCCTTCAGCCAGCCGCTGAACGGATGCGCCCCGGACTCGGCATGGAAGAAACCCCAGGCCTTGCCTTGTTTGGCGTTGTAGCTCTCATTGAGGTCGGCAAGCATGTACTCGATGGCGCTCGACTCGGCCAGTTCAGAATCGCGAGCGTGGAGAACTGCAGGTGTGCCGTCGGGTTTTTTGTCGATCAGGTGGACGATGCAATGACGGATCGGCATGGGCTTCTCGGCTGATTGAAGAGAGGAGGGCGTGCTCCCCGAAAAAGCGCTCAGTGTACCGCAACCACTGGTTTTGGCGCGGCACGAAGGGCAATTCGCAGGTGTCCGATTGCGCTTATGCTGTTTTTTACAGTTTTAGAGCAATAAACCTGACCAAATGGGTAGCTAGAGGCGGATATTTCCCCGTCTCTGTGCTAGTTTTGCCCGGTCTTACGCGAAGTCACTGCGTTAAGCGTGCATTCAGCATTTGTCAGGTCGAACCAAACCCTGATTTCGGTATCTATAACCCCGACTCGTCGCGGTTATGGCCGAGGGTGCCAGATCCAGAAGATCGGGCTCGATGGCTGACACTGCACTCTGCAATCCATATGAATTTGATAGGGAAGGAACACTACATGGCTCTTACTAAAGACCAACTGATCGCCGACATCGCTGAAGCTATCGACGCGCCAAAAACCACCGCGCGTAACGCTCTGGACCAACTGGGCCAAATCGTTGCCGATCAGCTGGAAAACGGCGGCGAAATCACTCTGCCAGGTATCGGCAAACTGAAAGTGACTGAGCGTCCTGCCCGTACTGGCCGCAACCCTTCGACTGGCGCTGCCATCGAAATCGCTGCCAAGAAAGTTATCAAGCTGGTTGTGGCCAAAGGCCTGACCGACGCTGTTAACAAGTAAGACGCAGTAAAAAAAGCCGTGCTCCGGAGTGATCCGGGCACGGCTTTTTTGTGTCTGCGATTTACCACCAGCACCGCTATACCAATGTGGGAGCGAGCTTGCTCGCGATGGCGGCCTGTCAGTCAACACTTGTGCTGAATGTTATGGCCTCATCGCGAGCAAGCTCGCTCCCACAGGGTCAATCAGCTTTTGCGAGCCCAACGTTCGCGCCAGACCTGCTGCTCGGACTTGGTCTGGAAGGTCCAGGCGACGAAGCGGCTTTGCTTCTGCCCCTGAGACATTTCCACAACCTGGCTTTCCAGTACGCCGGCCTTTTTCAGCGCCGTCTGGATCGCCGGCAGGTTGGAGGCTTTCGAGACCAGGGTGCTGAACCAAAGCACTTTGTGTTGGAAATGCGCGCTCTCAGCGATCAGTTGCGTCACAAATCGTGCTTCGCCACCTTCACACCACAATTCTGCCGATTGGCCGCCAAAGTTCAGCACCGGCAGTTTGCGTTTTGGATCGGCACGGCCCAGGGCGCGCCATTTACGCTCGCTGCCTTTGGTCGCTTCGTCCATCGAGGCGTGGAACGGCGGGTTGCACATGGTCAGGTCAAAGCGTTCGCCGGGTTCGAGCAGGCCCAACAAAATGTGCTTGGGATTAGTTTGCTGGCGCAACTGGATGGCTTTGTTCAGTCCGTTGGACTGCACGATGGCTTTGGCGGCGGCCACGGCCGTCGGGTCGATTTCCGAGCCGAGGAAGTGCCAGCGGTAGTCGCTGTAGCCGATCAACGGATAGACGCAGTTGGCGCCCATGCCGATATCGAGCACCTTGACCGGTGCACCACGTGGGATTTCGCCGTCGTTGACGCTGGCCAGCAGGTCGGCCAGGAAGTGCACGTAGTCGGCACGCCCCGGAACCGGTGGGCAGAGGTAGTCGGCCGGGATGTCCCAATGGGCGACGCCGTAGAACGACTTGAGCAACGCACGGTTGAACACCCGCACTGCGTCCGGGCTGGCGAAGTCGATACTTTCCTTGCCGTACGGATTGATGATCACGAACTTCGCCAGTTCCGGCGTGGTTTTGATCAGCGCCGGGAAGTCGTAACGACCCTGATGGCGGTTGCGCGGATGCAGGCTGGCCTTCTCGCGGGGCTCCACGGCTTTGGCCGGGGTGGCGGTGTCAGGCTTCTTGCGCGCGGGGCGGGGTGTGCGGGGGGCGTTCATGGGCGTGGTCGATTCGGGTATGGCTAAAAGTGGCGGGTATTGTCCCACATCTACGGGGGATTCTCGGCGCAAAAAAAAACGGGAGGCCACCAGGCCTCCCGTTTTCATTGCGATTTGCCGTTACAGGCTGGCAATCCGCGCATGCTGCTCGGCCAACTTGCCCAAAGCCTGTTCTGCTTCAGCCAGTTTGGCGCGTTCCTTCTCGATGACTTCGGCCGGGGCCTTGTCGACGAAACCGGCGTTGGACAGCTTGCCGCCCACGCGCTGAACTTCGCCCTGTAGACGCAGGATTTCCTTGTCCAGACGCGCCAGTTCGGCGTCTTTGTCGATCAGTCCGGCCATCGGCACCAGCACTTCCATCTCGCCAACCAGTGCGGTGGCGGACAGCGGTGCTTCTTCGCCAGCAGCCAACACGGTGATCGATTCGAGGCGAGCCAGCTTCTTCAGCAGGGCTTCGTTCTCGGTGAGACGACGCTGATCTTCGGCGCTGACGTTTTTCAGGAACAGGTTCAACGGCTTGCCAGGACCGATGTTCATTTCGCCACGGATGTTACGCGTGCCGAGCATCAGGCCTTTGAGCCATTCGATGTCGTTCTCGGCGGCCGGATCGATGCGCTCTTCATTGGCCACTGGCCACGGTTGCAGCATGATCGTCTTGCCTTCGATACCGGCCAGCGGCGCGATACGCTGCCAGATTTCTTCGGTGATGAACGGCATGAACGGATGTGCCAGACGCAGCGCGACTTCCAATACCCGAACCAGCGTGCGGCGGGTGCCACGCTGACGTTCGATCGGCGCGTTTTCGTCCCACAGCACAGGCTTGGAGAGTTCCAGGTACCAGTCGCAATACTGGTTCCAGATGAACTCGTACAAGGCTTGTGCGGCCAGGTCGAAACGGAACTGGTCGAGCTGACGGGTCACTTCGGCTTCGGTGCGCTGCAGCTGCGAGATGATCCAGCGATCCGCCAGTGACAGCTCGTAAGCCTCGCCGTTCTGGCCGCAGTCTTCGCCCTTGTCCAGAACATAACGCGCGGCGTTCCAGATCTTGTTGCAGAAGTTGCGATAGCCTTCGACGCGGCCCATGTCGAACTTGATGTCGCGACCGGTGGAGGCCAGCGAGCAGAAGGTGAAGCGCAGGGCGTCGGTGCCGTAGCTGGCGATGCCGTCGGCGAACTCGTCGCGGGTCTGCTTCTCGATCTTCTTCGCCAGTTTCGGCTGCATCATGCCGGAGGTGCGTTTCTGCACCAGGTCTTCGAGCTCGATGCCGTCGATGATGTCCAGCGGGTCCAGGACGTTGCCCTTGGACTTGGACATCTTCTGGCCTTGGCCATCTCGCACCAGGCCATGAACATAAACGGTCTTGAACGGAACTTGCGGTGTGCCGTCTTCGTTCTTCACCAAGTGCATGGTGAGCATGATCATCCGGGCAACCCAGAAGAAAATGATGTCGAAGCCGGTCACCAGCACGTCGGTGGAGTGGAATTTCTTCAGGAATTCGGTCTGCTCAGGCCAGCCGAGCGTCGAGAATGTCCACAGGCCCGAACTGAACCAGGTGTCGAGAACGTCGTTGTCCTGTTGCAGCGCAACGTCCGGGCCGAGGTTGTGCTTGGCACGTACTTCGGCTTCGTCGCGACCGACGTAGACCTTGCCCGACTCGTCGTACCAGGCCGGAATCCGGTGGCCCCACCACAACTGACGGCTGATGCACCAGTCCTGGATGTCGCGCATCCACGAGAAGTACATGTTTTCGTACTGTTTCGGCACGAACGCGATGCGACCGTCTTCAACAGCTGCGATGGCTGGCTCAGCCAAAGGCTTGGTCGACACATACCATTGGTCGGTCAGCCACGGCTCAATGATGGTGCCGGAACGGTCGCCTTTCGGCACTTTCAGGGCGTGATCATCAACGCTGACCAACAGGCCAGCGGCGTCGAATGCAGCAACGATTTGCTTGCGCGCTTCGAAACGGTCGAGGCCGGCGTATTCGGCCGGAATCTTGCCGTCGATGCTTTCGTTCAGCGTGCCGTCGAGGTTGAACACCTGACAGGCCGGCAGTACGGCGGCGTTCTTGTCGAAGATGTTCAGCAGCGGCAGGTTGTGGCGCTTGCCGACTTCGTAGTCGTTGAAATCGTGGGCCGGGGTGATTTTCACGCAGCCGGTGCCGAATTCAGGATCGCAGTAATCATCGGCGATGATCGGAATGCGGCGGCCGACCAGCGGCAGCTCGACAAATTTGCCGATCAGGGCTTGGTAGCGTTCATCGTTCGGGTTAACCGCTACGGCGGAGTCGCCGAGCATGGTTTCCGGGCGGGTGGTCGCGACGATCAGGTAGTCGTTGCCTTCAGCGGTCTTGGCGCCATCGGCCAGCGGGTATTTCAGGTTCCACAGGAAACCTTTCTCGTCGTGGTTTTCCACCTCGAGGTCGGAAATCGCCGTGTGCAACTTGGTGTCCCAGTTGACCAGGCGCTTGCCGCGGTAGATCAGGCCGTCTTCGTGCAGGCGCACAAAGGCTTCTTTCACGGCTTCCGAAAGGCCGTCGTCCATGGTGAAGCGCTCGCGGCCCCAGTCCACGGACGAGCCGAGGCGGCGGATCTGACGGCTGATGTTGCCGCCGGACTGATCCTTCCATTCCCAGACTTTTTCGAGGAATTTCTCACGGCCCAGATCGTGACGATTCTGGCCCTGGGCTTCGAGTTGACGCTCCACCAGCATTTGCGTGGCGATACCGGCGTGGTCGGTACCCGGCTGCCACAGGGTGTTACGACCCTGCATGCGGCGGAAACGGATCAGGGCGTCCATGATCGCGTTGTTGAAGCCGTGACCCATGTGCAGGCTGCCGGTGACGTTCGGCGGCGGGATCATGATGGTGTAGGACTCGCCCGCGCCTTGCGGGGCGAAGTAATTCTCTGACTCCCAGGTGTTGTACCAGGAAGTTTCAATGGCGTGCGGCTGGTAGGTCTTATCCATGCGCGGCGGGACCCTATTGGCATTTATTCAGGAAAAGCCGGCAAGTATAGCGGGGCATGGGGCGCAGGGCGAGCGGGTGCAGACAGGGCGCAGGCCAAATGTGGGAGCAGGCAAACCTGCTCCCACAGGAGATGGGTGTTACTCGTACTGACTCAACAACCGTTCCATCCGCGCGCTGAGGCGGCGTTTGATTTCGGTTTCGATGTGCGGGGCGAAGTCGTCGATTACGTCTTGCATGATCAATTGCGCGGCGGCGCGCAGTTCGCCATCCAGGTGCAGCAGGTCCTCGGGGCTCTTGCTGGCGGCGGGCGCCGGTTGGGCAGCAGGGGCGGCAGGGGCGAGTGGCGCCGGTTCGAGAATGGGTGGGCTGGCGCCGACCGTATCGAACAGCATTGGAATCTGTTCCTGATCATCGTCCTCGACCGTGTCGGTGAGCAAGGGCGGTTGCAGGTTGTCATCGCCGAGCAGTTGGCGGATCGACTCAAGGTCGTCCAGCAGATGCGCGGACTTTTGCAGCGGTTTTGGAGTGTCCATCGGAATGCTCAGAGTCGCTGTAAACGGTGATCTTGCAGAGGATAGCCCTGTTCGCGGTAGAAACGGAAACTCTCCCGCGCAGCCGTACGAATCGTCGAATCTTCCACCACCACTTCCGCCACGCGGGCGAACTTGTTGGCGAATGCCGGGACTTTCAGGGCGAGATTGACCAACAGGTCCTGATGCGGACCGCAGTCATCGCCAAGGCCCAACACAATGAAACCCTCCGGCTCGCTTTCGGCGGGGCCGTGGGGCACGAAGCTTTCGCCCTTGAAGGCCCACAAACGCGCATCGAGGTCATCACGCTGGGCAGCATCGCTGCAATGCAGATAGATGCGGTGGCCCATGCGCCAGGCTTTCTCGGTGAGCTTGCAGGCAAAGTCCAGCCGCGCTGAAGGATCGGCGCTGGGCAGGACATAGAAGTCGACTTTGGTCATTGCGGTTCCTGAGCTTCAAGTGGCATCACCCGAGAGTGACACCACCGGAAGTCATCGGTTTCAGGCTTTGGCGCGGTCCAGCAGGTATTGGGTCAGCAATGGAACCGGACGGCCAGTGGCGCCCTTGTCCTTGCCGCCGCTAGTCCAGGCTGTGCCGGCGATGTCCAGGTGCGCCCAGTTGAGGTTCTTGGTGAAGCGCGACAGGAAGCAGGCAGCGGTGATGGTGCCGGCTTTCGGGCCACCGATGTTGGCGATGTCGGCGAACGGGCTGTCCAGCTGTTCCTGGTACTCATCGAACAGCGGGAGTTGCCAGGCACGATCGTCAGCCGATTGGCCGGCGCTCAGCAGTTGGCCGATCAGTTCGTCGTTGTTGCCCAGCAAGCCCGACGTGTGGGAACCCAGCGCAACGACGCAAGCGCCGGTCAGGGTCGCGATGTCGATCACTGCTTGCGGCTTGAAGCGCTCGGAGTAGGTCAGTGCGTCGCACAGCACCAGACGGCCTTCGGCGTCGGTGTTGAGGATTTCCACGGTCTGGCCGCTCATGGTGGTGACGATGTCGCCAGGACGCGAAGCATTGCCGCTCGGCATGTTCTCGGCGCAGGCCAGGATGCACACCAGGTTGATCGGCAGTTTCAGCTCGAGCACGGCACGCAGGGTGCCGAATACGCTGGCAGCGCCGCCCATGTCGTACTTCATTTCATCCATGCCGGCGCCCGGTTTCAGGCTGATGCCGCCAGTGTCAAAGGTGATGCCTTTGCCAACCAGTGCGTACGGCTTCTCGGATTTCTTGCCGCCGTTGTATTGCATGACGATCAGGCGCGGTGGCTGGGCGCTGCCCTGGCCCACGGCGTAGAACGAGCCCATGCCCAAGTCCTTGATCTTCTTCTCATCAAGGACTTCGACTTTCAGGCTTTTGAATTCTTTGCCCAGGTTCTTCGCTTGCTCACCGAGGAACATCGGGTGGCAGATGTTCGGCGGCAGGTTACCCAGGTCGCGGGTGAACGCCATGCCATTGGCGATAGCGGTGGCGTGGGCCACGGCGCGCTCGACTTCAGCCTGTGCAGCCTTGATGGTCACCAGGGTGACTTTCTTCAGGGCGCGAGGCTCGGCTTTCTGGCTCTTGAATTGATCGAACGTGTATTCGCCGTCCACCAGGGTTTCGGCCAGCAGGCGGGTCTTGCCGTAGCTGTCACGGCCTTTGACCACGATTTCGTCCAGGGCCAGCACTGCGTCGCTGCCGCCCAGGCCTTTGAGGGTGTTGAGGATACCGGCAATGATTTTACGGAACGGGCGGTCGCCCAGCTCTTCATCCTTGCCAACGCCGACCAGCAGCACGCGCTCGGCCTTGAGGTTCGGCAGGCTGTGCAGCAACAGACTCTGACCGACTTTGCCGGCCAGGTCGCCGCGCTTGAGCACAGCGCTGATGGCGCCACCGCTCAGTTCGTCGAGTTGTTTGGCGACGGCGCCGAGCTTGCGGCCTTCGCCGACGGCGACCACCAGAGTGGCGGTTTTCAACGTTTCTGGGCTAACGCTTTTTACAACCAGTTCCATGTCCGGGTCCCTGAATTAATGGTCAACACGCAAGTGCTCGACGGCATGCATTCGAGCTTGCTTATAAATAGAAAGACGCAGGTCACGGCCCGCGACAAAGGCCGCAGTTTGAACCTCGCTACCGGCGCCTGACAACCCTCGGTTGTACGATCTTCAGCGCATTACCCGCCTGCTTGAGCATGCGCAGTGACAGGCGCACTCAATCACAGGATAATGCGCCATCTTTTTCGGCGGCTCTGCCCTGCGGGCTGTCTGATATGTTTGCTTGTTTGGCCGCCTTAGCCTGACAACCCTGGAGTGTCTGGTTTGATCGTCTTCCGTTATCTATCCCGCGAAGTCATGTTGACCTTGAGCGCCGTCAGCGCTGTGCTGCTGGTCATCATCATGAGCGGTCGCTTCATCAAGTACCTCGCCCAGGCAGCCTCTGGCCTCCTGGATCCGGGTTCGCTGTTCCTGATCATGGGCTTTCGTCTGCCGGGTTTCCTGCAGTTGATTTTGCCTCTGGGCCTGTTTCTCGGCATCCTGCTGGCCTACGGCCGCCTGTACCTCGAAAGCGAAATGACCGTGCTGTCTGCCACCGGCATGAGCCAGCAGCGTCTGCTTGCCATGACCCTTTTTCCAGCCACCCTGGTTGCAGTGGTGGTGGCGTGGCTGAGCCTGAGCCTGGCGCCACAAGGCGCCAATCAGTTCCAGTTGCTGCTGAACAAGCAGGATGCCCTGACCGAGTTCGACACCCTGGAGCCAGGTCGCTTCCAGGCCCTGCGTGACGGAACGCGGGTGACCTACACCGAAACGCTGTCGGACGACCGCATCAACCTCGGCGGCGTGTTCATTTCGCAGAAGAACGTCAATTCCGAAAACAAGGATCGCGGGATTTCCGTGCTGGTGGCCGAGAAGGGCCGTCAGGAAATTCGCCCCGACGGTAACCGTTACCTGATTCTCGACAACGGCTATCGCTATGACGGCAATCCGGGGCAGGCCGACTACCGGGCGATCAAGTACGAGGAGTACGGCGTATTGCTGCCCAAGCCGGATGTCAGCGACGAAGTGACCGACCGCGACGCAATGACCACCAGATTTTTGCTGGACAGTGACGACATCCGCTTGCGTACCGAGCTGCAATGGCGTCTGTCCTTGCCGTTGCTGGTCTTCATCGTGACCTTGATGGCGGTGCCGTTGTCGCGGGTCAATCCGCGTCAGGGGCGCTTCCTCAAGCTGTTGCCGGCGATTCTTCTATATATGGCTTACCTGTCCATCCTGATTGCCGCTCGCGGCGCCCTTGAAAAGGGCAAAATCCCGCCAACTCTGGGGTTGTGGTGGGTGCATGCAATCTTCCTGGTCATCGGCCTGGGCTTGCTCTATTGGGAACCCCTTCAGTTGAAGCTGGCGAGTCGTCGCAGCGCGCTGGAGGTGGCTCGTGGATAAGCTCGATCGCTACATTGGTAGCAGCGTGTTCGTGGCAATTCTGGCGGTACTGGGGATCATTCTTGGTCTGGCGACGCTGTTCGCGTTCATCGATGAAATGAGTGAGGTCAGCGATACCTACACCTTGGTCGACGTGTTGAGTTATGTCCTGCTGACCGCGCCGCGTCGTCTTTACGACATGTTGCCGATGGCTGCACTGATCGGTTGCCTGATAGGCCTCGGCAGTCTGGCCAGTCACAGCGAGCTGACCATCATGCGCGCTGCGGGCGTGTCGATCGGGCGCATCGTCTGGGCGGTCATGAAGCCAATGCTGATCCTGATGGTGGTGGGTGTGCTGATCGGCGAATACGTTGCGCCGGCCACCGAAGTCACCGCTCAGGCCAATCGCTCGCTGGCCCAGGGCAGCGGCGATGCGCAAAGCGCCAAGCATGGCCTGTGGCACCGTCAGGGGGACGAGTTCGTTCACGTCAACTCCGTGCAGCCAAACGGTTTGCTGTATGGCGTGACCCGTTATCGCTTCGACGATCAGCGCCACATGTTGTCCTCAAGCTTCGCCAAGCGCGCCGAATTCGACAAGGATCACTGGCAGCTCAGCGATGTCACGACCACGTTATTCCATGACAAGAACACCGAAGTGGTGACCGCTCCGATCGAGCGCTGGAACGTGGCGTTGAGCCCGCAACTGCTGGATACCGTGGTGATGTCGCCCGATTCGCTGTCAATCAGTGGTCTGTGGGGGTACATCCACTACCTGGCTGACCAGGGCTTGAGCAATGGTCGTTACTGGCTGGCATTTTGGGTCAAGGTGTTGCAACCGCTGGTCACCGCCGCGCTGGTGCTGATGGCGATTTCCTTCATTTTCGGTCCGTTGCGCTCGGTGACCCTCGGTCAGCGGGTGTTCACTGGCGTGCTGGTGGGCTTCACCTTCCGTATTGTTCAGGATTTGCTCGGTCCTTCGAGCCTGGTCTTCGGTTTCTCGCCGCTGTTTGCGGTACTGATTCCGGCGGGTGTTTGTGCCCTGGCCGGGGTCTGGTTGTTGCGCAGGGCCGGTTGATCAAGGGTTTCTCCTGACCTTGCAGGTCACTCAAAACGCCCCTGTCGCAAGACCGGGGCGTTTTTGTAGGCGCCGTCTGACCTGCGAACGTGACGCTTGCGCCGTGGATCAGGTACAATTCCCGGCTATTTTTCGGCGGGCTATGCCTGCAGCCTTTTTGAGTGTTGATCCGTGAGTGATTTGAGTCATATCCGCAATTTCTCCATCATCGCCCACATTGACCATGGCAAGTCGACGCTGGCCGATCGCTTCATCCAGATGTGTGGCGGCCTTGCCGAGCGCGAAATGGAAGCCCAGGTTCTGGACTCCATGGACCTGGAACGTGAACGCGGGATCACCATCAAGGCCCACAGCGTCACCCTGTATTACACCGCACGCGATGGCATCAAATACCAGCTTAACTTCATTGACACCCCGGGCCACGTTGACTTCACCTACGAAGTCAGCCGGTCGCTGGCGGCCTGTGAAGGCGCGTTGCTGGTGGTCGATGCCGGTCAGGGCGTTGAAGCGCAGTCGGTAGCCAACTGCTACACCGCGATTGAGCAGGGCCTGGAAGTGATGCCGGTCCTGAACAAGATCGACCTGCCTCAGGCCGATCCGGACCGCGTCAAAGAAGAAATCGAAAAAA
Source organism: Pseudomonas sp. UYIF39 (assembly GCF_029963765.1). Classification (GTDB taxonomy): domain Bacteria; phylum Pseudomonadota; class Gammaproteobacteria; order Pseudomonadales; family Pseudomonadaceae; genus Aquipseudomonas. The sequence goes on along the minus strand of NZ_JALBYU010000011.1, from coordinate 4,081 downwards.
TCATCGGCATCGATGCCACCGACGCGGTCGAGTGCAGTGCCAAGACCGGTCTGGGCGTCGACGAAGTGCTAGAACGTCTGGTCAAGACCATTCCTGCGCCGACCGGCAACTATGAAGATCCGCTGCAAGCGTTGATCATCGACTCCTGGTTCGACAACTACCTGGGCGTTGTTTCCCTGGTTCGCGTGCGCCACGGTCGTGTGAAGAAGGGCGACAAGATCCTGGTCAAGTCCACCGGCAAGATCCACCTCGTGGACAGCGTCGGTGTCTTCAACCCGAAACACACCGCCACCGTTGACCTGAAGGCCGGCGAAGTGGGCTTCATCATCGCCGGCATCAAGGACATTCACGGTGCACCGGTCGGTGACACCCTGACCTTGAGTTCTACGCCGGACGTCGACGTGCTGCCAGGCTTCAAACGCATTCAGCCGCAGGTATACGCCGGCCTGTTCCCGGTCAGCTCCGACGACTTCGAAGATTTCCGTGAAGCCCTGCAAAAGCTCACGCTCAACGACTCGTCCCTGCAATACACCCCGGAAAGCTCCGACGCCCTGGGCTTCGGCTTCCGTTGCGGGTTCCTCGGCATGTTGCACATGGAAATCATCCAGGAGCGCCTGGAGCGCGAGTACGACCTGGACCTGATCACCACGGCGCCGACGGTAATTTTCGAGCTGCTGCTGAAAACCGGTGAAACGATTTACGTCGACAACCCGTCGAAGCTGCCAGACCTGTCCTCGATCGAAGACATGCGCGAACCGATCGTGCGGGCCAATATTCTTGTGCCGCAAGAGCACCTGGGCAACGTCATTACCCTGTGCATCGAGAAGCGTGGCGTACAGCACGACATGCTGTTCCTCGGTACCCAGGTTCAAGTGACCTACGATTTACCGATGAACGAAGTGGTCCTGGACTTCTTCGACCGTCTGAAATCCACCAGCCGTGGCTATGCATCGCTGGATTACCATTTCGATCGTTATCAATCGGCTAATCTGGTGAAACTGGATGTGCTGATCAACGGTGACAAGGTCGACGCCCTGGCGCTGATCGTGCACAAGGATAACGCGCACTACAAAGGTCGCCAGTTGACCGAGAAGATGAAAGAACTGATTCCACGTCAGATGTTCGACGTCGCGATCCAGGCCGCCATTGGCGGGCAGATTATTGCGCGGACCTCCGTCAAGGCACTCAGAAAGAACGTATTGGCCAAATGCTACGGCGGTGACGTCAGCCGTAAGAAGAAACTGCTTGAAAAGCAAAAGGCCGGTAAAAAACGCATGAAGCAAGTCGGTAACGTGGAAATTCCACAAGAAGCCTTCCTTGCAGTGCTCAGGTTGGATAGTTAGGTCCTATGTCACTAAATTTCCCGCTGTTGCTGGTCATCGCCGTGTTCGTCTGCGGCCTGTTGGCGTTGCTCGATCTGCTTTTCCTGGCGCCGCGTCGGCGTGCCGCCATTGCCTCCTATCAGGGCAGCGTCAGCCAGCCTGACGGAGTGGTGGTCGAGAAACTGAACAAAGAGCCGCTGCTGGTCGAATACGGCAAGTCGTTCTTCCCGGTGTTGTTCATCGTGCTGGTACTGCGTTCGTTCCTGGTGGAACCGTTCCAGATTCCTTCCGGCTCGATGAAACCGACCCTGGATGTTGGCGACTTCATCCTGGTGAACAAGTTTTCTTACGGGATCCGCTTGCCGGTGATCGACAAGAAAGTCATCGAAGTCGGTGATCCACAGCGCGGCGATGTGATGGTGTTCCGCTACCCGAGCGATCCGAACGTCAACTACATTAAACGTGTGGTGGGCCTGCCGGGTGACCAGATTCGTTACACCGCCGACAAGCGCCTGTTCGTCAACGGTGAGTCAATTGCCGAACAACTGGTCGGCTCCGAGCCGGGAACGTTGGGTAGCGCCGAGCTCTACAAGGAAAAACTCGGCGTCGCCGAGCACCTGATCCGCAAGGAAATGAGCCGTTACCGCGCAACGCCGGACCATTCGTGGACCGTGCCTGCCGGGCACTACTTCATGATGGGCGACAACCGCGACAACTCGAATGACAGTCGCTACTGGGATGATCCGAGCATTCCCAAGGATCTGCTGGGCATGGTTCCCGACAAGAATATCGTCGGCAAGGCCTTCGCAGTCTGGATGAGCTGGCCGGAACCTAAACTCAGTCACCTGCCGAATTTCTCGCGGGTTGGCCTGATCAAGTAATCACACACGGCGCTGTTGAACACAGCGCCGAATGCATTTCTGGAGTCGGCATAATCGACGCCGGAAGCATGAAAACAACGATATTCAGGACGTTATTTTTGAACACAGCGTTAATTGTCCCAAGCCTGCGCCGCATCACGGCGATGGCGGTGGAACCCAACCACGAACTCAGCGTGGGTAAACCGTGAGCGTCTCCTTAAGCCGTCTCGAGCGTCAGCTCGGCTACACCTTCAAGGATCAGGAACTGATGGTCCTGGCCCTGACTCACCGCAGCTTTGCCGGGCGAAACAACGAACGCCTGGAATTCCTCGGTGATGCCATCCTTAATTTTGTCGCTGGCGAGGCGCTGTTCGATCGCTTCCCGCTGGCCCGCGAAGGTCAGTTGTCGCGCTTGCGCGCACGCCTGGTGAAAGGCGAGACCCTGGCCGTACTGGCTCGCGGTTTCGATCTGGGCGAATACCTGCGCCTGGGTTCCGGTGAATTGAAAAGCGGCGGTTTCCGTCGCGAGTCGATTCTGGCCGATGCCCTTGAAGCGCTGATCGGTGCGATCTACCTGGATGCCGGCATGGACATGGCACGCGAACGCGTGCTGGCCTGGCTGGCCGGGGAGTTCGAAGGCCTGACGCTGGTCGACACCAACAAAGATCCAAAAACCCGTCTGCAAGAGTTCCTGCAGTCGCGGGGTTGTGAACTGCCGCGTTACGAAGTGGTGGATATCCAGGGTGAGCCGCATTGCCGGACGTTCTTCGTCGAATGTGAAATCACCTTACTGAATGAAAAAAGCCGAGGTCAGGGTGTGAGCCGTCGTATTGCCGAACAGGTAGCGGCCGCTGCAGCACTGATTGCCCTGGGCGTGGAGAATGGCCATGACTGATTCAACTGCAACTCGCTGTGGCTATGTCGCCATCGTCGGCCGTCCCAACGTGGGCAAGTCCACGCTGCTGAACCACATCCTCGGTCAGAAGCTGGCGATCACCTCGCGCAAGCCTCAGACCACTCGCCACAACATGCTCGGCATCAAGACCGAAGGCGCCGTGCAGGCGATCTACGTCGATACCCCCGGCATGCATAAAGGTGGCGAGAAAGCCCTGAACCGCTACATGAACAAGACCGCTTCGGCGGCGTTGAAAGACGTCGACGTGGTGATCTTCGTGGTTGACCGCACCAAGTGGACCGACGAAGACCAGATGGTCCTCGAGCGCGTTCAATACGTGACCGGCCCGCTGATCGTGGCGCTGAACAAGACTGACCGCATCGAAGATAAAGCCGAGCTGATGCCGCACCTGACCTGGTTGCAGGAACAGTTGCCGAACGCGCAGATCATGCCGATCTCGGCCCAGCACGGGCATAACCTCGAAACGCTGGAGCGCGTGATTGCCGGTTACCTGCCGGAAAACGATCACTTCTTCCCGGAAGACCAGATCACTGATCGCAGCAGCCGCTTCCTCGCCGCTGAACTGGTACGTGAGAAAATCATGCGCCAGATGGGCGCCGAGCTGCCGTACCAGATCACCGTCGAAATCGAAGAGTTCAAGCAACAGGGCAAAACCCTGCACATCCATGCCTTGATCCTCGTCGAGCGCGACGGCCAGAAGAAAATCATCATTGGCGACAAGGGCGAGCGGATCAAGCGCATCGGCACCGAGGCACGCAAGGACATGGAGTTGCTGTTCGACTCCAAGATCATGCTCAACCTCTGGGTCAAGGTGAAAGGCGGCTGGTCCGACGACGAACGCGCCTTGCGTTCGCTGGGTTACGGCGACCTGTAACACCCGGTTCCTGTTACACCGAAGAACCCCTGTGGGAGCGAGCTTGCTCCGGGCGGCGTTCCGACGATAGCGGTCTGCCAGTCAACATCGATGTTGAATGTCATGCCCT
>NZ_JALBYU010000010.1 GCF_029963765.1 Pseudomonas sp. UYIF39 | reverse complement strand
GCTGTCGAAAACTGCGTAACTCATTGTTTACCAAGGAGTTTTCCGTTTCGACTGCCCCGGAAGTGGGCCGAATTATAGACTTCCAGAATCTGCCGTCAACCCTTAATTACGCTTTTCTATAAGGACTCTCAAAATCGCTGCTTATATATAGACGCGCCTGCCATGAATGCGCAGTATATTGCCCAATAACACTCTCGCTTCCTACTTCGGACGATGCCACGCCATGAATGAGCAACCTCGTAGCCTTGCCTCCACCCTGTTTTCGGTTGGCCTGCTATTGATAGCCATGGCATCAATCCAGTCAGGAGCCTCCCTTGCTAAAAGCATGTTCCCCATTATCGGTGCGCAAGGGACCACCGCCCTGCGGCTGATCTTCGCCAGCGTGATCATGATGGCGATACTGCGCCCCTGGCGAGCGAAGCTCACCGCAAAATCCCTGCGCACCGTCATCATCTACGGAATGGCGTTGGGCGGCATGAACTTCCTCTTCTATATGTCCTTGCAAACCGTCCCCCTCGGTATCGCGGTTGCACTGGAATTCACCGGCCCACTGGCGGTAGCCATCTACGCCTCACGTCGCGCGATCGACTTTTTGTGGATCGCCCTGGCCGCCGTCGGCTTGCTGCTGTTAATACCGATGGGAGAAACGACCGCAGGAATCGATCTGGTAGGCGCCGGTTATGCATTGGGCGCAGGAGTCTGCTGGGCGCTGTACATTCTGTTCGGCCAAAAGGCCGGTGCCGACAATGGCGTGCAGACCGCGGCACTGGGGGTGATGATTGCGGCACTTTTTGTAGCCCCTATCGGTATCGTGCATGCTGGCGCCGCGCTGCTCACTCCCTCACTGATCCCCGTGGCCATCGCTGTCGCCATTCTGTCCACCGCCGTGCCCTACACGCTGGAGATGGTCGCCCTCACCCGAATCCCGACCCGGACATTCGGCACGTTGATGAGCATTGAACCTGCGATCGGCGCACTGTCTGGCCTATTGTTTCTCCATGAGTACCTCTCGCTGTCACAATGGATGGCCATCATGTGCATCATTCTGGCTTCCATAGGCGCGACCATGACCATGGGGAGTGCAGCCAAGCCTGCTGTCACTGCAGATTGAGACAGGATTTGACGAGGGTCTGGTATTTGCCGCGCAATTAGGCCATGTTTAGGCCCGAAACCCAGTGTCAGACATGGATTTTTCAGATAGGGATATCAGAACGCTTAAAGCGAAAGCGAATGCAGGCAAACCTGGGCACAAAGATCCGGGGACGCTATAAGGATAGTAATGAAACGAATTTTGATACTGATCGCCGTACTTGCGGTTGCGGGCTGCGCGGCGACATCGAAAACCCAGATTAAACACGGTAAGAAAGGGCTGCACATCAACTGTTCCGGGCTGTCGTCATCCTGGGACAAGTGCTACACCAGCGCTGCCAACTCGTGCGCACCCAAAGGTTACAAGGTCATCGCCAAGTCAGGGGACGCTGTGGAAGAACCAGGCGATTACCCGTTCGGCCTCAACCCTGCAGGCTATACCAGCCGCAGTATGATCGTTATCTGCAAATAGATTGATGCCGTCTTGTCAGGGTCGTGGCCCTGCGATCTGGCGGCCAATCTCATCGTAACTGGACTTCAATACAGCGCGCTGGATGTCTGGCGTGGCCAGCATTCGCGCAATGACCAACGCACCGATACATTGCGACAGAATCGCCCATGCCAGGCTGTCGCTTTCCAGAACCTGCGCCCAACTTTTCTGAAGCCGACAAATCCAGTTCTCAGCCTGCTGACGAATCATCACGTCTGAACGTGCTATCTCAGCTCCCAATGCCGGCAAAGCACAACCGGATTCCGGGTGTTCGACATGAGCCATGCTCAGGTAGTGTTTCAGGCAGCGCTGGAACTTCTCAGGATTCTGGTCCGCCCCTAATCGATCCAGGCTTTGAGACAGCTCACGCTCGACGATTGAAGCGAAAAGCTCATCCTTCGATGAAAAATGACTGTAGAAAGCCCCGCCACTCAAACCGATCGCCTTCATCAAACCGTCGACACCCACCGTTGAAAAACCAGACTTCTTGGCCGACACCGCACTGCTTTCAAGTAGTTTCTCTTTGGTTTCCAGTTTGTGATTGGCCGAGTAACGCATTGCCTTGCCCTCAGGATTGATCGCCTTGACGCTTGCCAAATCGTAGCATAACGTTCGTTTAGTTAACGATCGTTTAGCAAAGGGATCTACCCATGAACAACAAGAAGGTCGTACTGGTTGTAGGTGCAGGGGATGCCACCGGCGGCGCAATTGCAAAACGCTTTACGCAGGAAGGATTTGTGGCGTGTGTCACTCGCCGCAGCGCGGACAAACTCCAGCCGCTGGTGGACGCCATCAAGGCCGATGGCGGTGACGCCCACGGCTTTGCCTGCGATGCGCGCAAGGAAGAGGACGTTATTGCGTTAGTTGAGCAGATCGAAAGCCAGATTGGCCCGATCGAAGCGTTCGTTTTCAACATTGGCGCCAATGTGCCTTGCAGCATTCTCGAAGAAACCGCGCGCAAATATTTCAAGATCTGGGAAATGGCCTGCTTCTCAGGATTTCTCAACGCTCGTGAAGTGGCCAAGCGCATGGCCAAGCGTCAACGCGGGACTATTTTGTTCACCGGCGCTACCGCCGGCCTGCGTGGGGCCTCAGGTTTTGCGGCGTTCGCCGGCGCCAAGCACGGGATTCGTGCCCTGGCGCAAAGCATGGCGCGTGAATTGGGGCCGATGAACATTCACGTCGCCCATGTTGTAGTCGACGGTGCCATCGATACCGATTTTATCCGCGAGAGCTTCCCCGAAAAGTACGCGACCAAGGACCAGGACGGCATTCTCAATCCAGAGCACATCGCCGAGAACTATTGGTACCTCCACAGCCAGCCCCGTGACGCATGGACCTTCGAGCTGGACCTGCGCCCCTGGAACGAACGCTGGTAACCCCCCTAAAAATAAAAAGCAGAGTGCATCGACCATGAGCAAAACCGTGGAGTTCTATTTCGACATCGGCAGCCCCGCCACCTACCTGGCGTACACCCAACTGCCAAAGATCTGCGAGCAGACCGACAGCCAGTTGATCTACATACCCATCCTGCTGGGTGGCGTTTTCAAAGCCACAGGTAACGCCTCCCCCGCGACGATCCCCGCCAAGGGCCGCTACATGTTTCAAGACCTGGACCGCTATGCAAAGCGCTATGGCGTGCCACTGAAGTTCAACCCCCACTTCCCTATCAACACCCTGATGCTGATGCGCGCTGTCACCGGCATGCAGTTGCGCCATCCCGAGCGCTTTCAGGCGTTCATCGATTGCCTGTTTCACGCCCTCTGGGTTGAAGGCCGCAGCCTCGATGACCTGGCGACCGTCGCGTCAGTACTGACACAGAACGGTTTCGATCCAAATGAGGTGCTGGCCCTGACCGCCGACGAGGAAGTCAAAGCCGTTCTCAAGGACAACACAGATAAAGCAGTGCAACGGGGCGTATTCGGTGCCCCGAGCATGTTTGTCGATAATCAGCTGTTCTTCGGCCAGGATCGCCTGGACTTTGTCCTTGAAGCCCTGAGTTAAACCTCGACAACCAACCGCCCCTGCGCAGCTCCCGAAACGAGCAGTTCATGGGCGGCTTCAGCGGTTTGCAGCGTGAACTGCCGAGGGTCGAGCAACGGTTTCAACTGACCCGCCTCGATCAACTGCGCAGCCTCCCGAAGTATCTCCCCGTGATGCTCGCGACCCTTGCCAGTCAGCAACGGCAACAACGTAAATACTCCAGAATAAGTCGCCCCACGAAACGAGAGCGGCGCAAGACTGTGCGATCCCCATCCGAGACAACTCACCACATGTCCCTCGTAGACCCGAGCAGCCTTGAATGAAGCGTCCAGCGTCTGACCACCCACCGTGTCGTAGACAATGTCGAAGCCCTGCCCCGCCGTGTGCTCAGCCACATACTCCTCAACCGAAGATTTGCGGTAATCAATAAACGTCGCACCGAACCCTTCAATGATCGCCTGCTGCCCGGTCGACCCGGTGGCAAACACGTCAGCACCGAAAGCCCGGGCAATTTGTATAGCCACATGCCCGACACCACCCGCACCGCCGTGAATCAGCACTTTCTGCCCCGCCCGCACCCGCGCACGATCCACCAATCCTTCCCACGCCGTGATCAGTACCAACGGCAACCCCGCCGCCTCGCGCATGCTCAGATTGCCTGGCTTACGCGCCAGCAGTCGTGCATCGACGGCGGCGTATTCAGCCAGTGAACCCTGCGCACCGCCAATGCCAGTAGCCATCGCATAGACCTCATCACCCAATAGCCATCCGCAGACACCCTCCCCCAATGCCTCCACTGTTCCCGCAAGATCAATACCCAATACCGCCGGCAGCGGCTGGCGCGCATGAGTAGCCTGACCCGACCGAATCTTTCCATCCAAAGGGTTCACCCCACTGGCCTTGATCCTGACCAATACCTGTCCGGCTCCAGGCACGGGCCGTTGAATGGAAGCTAAGCGTAAAGGCCCGTTGGCCGAATCAACAATCAGAGCGCGCATTTCAAGTGAGTCAGTCATTTCGCAATTTCCCGTCAGAGTAGGCTGTGGGATTAATGTTCCTCCCCCTCACTCATGCTGATAAGACGCTATATAGCTATAGTGACCATGCCCATTTGGCATCAATGAGAAACCCCGTGGACAAACTCAATGCAATGGCGATCTTCGTCCGCGTTGTCGAACGTGGCAGCTTTTCTGCCGTCGCCCGGGAATTGCAGACCAGTCAGCCGACCATCAGCAAAGTGCTACGAGCACTGGAAACAGAGCTGGGTGGAAAGTTGATTTCCCGCGGCACCCGACAACTGTCCCTGACCGACGAAGGTCAGCGGTACTACAGCGAATGTCGACAAATTCTGGCGGCCGTAGACGCCGCAGAACACAGTTTTCACTCCGGCCGCGAAGCTGTTGCCGGAAACCTGAAAATCGGATCTTCCGTGAGTTTCGGGCGCTTGCAGATTGCTCCGCGACTGCCGGCATTCCTCAAAACACATCCCCAGGTGCAAATTGATCTGCAACTGAGCGACCAAAATCAGGACCTGGTCAGTGAAGGACTGGACGTCACGTTCAGGATTGGCGAGTTGAACGACAGCGGATTGATCGCCCGCCGCATCGGCACCACCCACCGAGTGACCGTCGCAGCGCCCGATTACCTTGCGCAACACGGCCACCCGCAAACGCCCGAAGAATTAAGCGGACACAACTGTCTGCTGTTCAACCTGCTGAACAGTCAGAACCTATGGGTTTACGAGAGAGAGGCCCAACGTCACGAAGTGCGAATCAAGGGCAACGCACAAAGCAACAACTCCGAGGCAATCCGCGAGATGGTATTGGGGGGACTGGGGATTGCGCTGTCGCCGGTTTGGCTGTTCAGCGAGGACTTGAAGGCGGGACGCGTGACCGCGATTATGCTGGAATACCGCGCGCAGTCGCTGCCGATTCATGCCGTGTCCCCGGCGAATCGTCGCCAATCCGCCAGGGTCAAAGCCTTTGTCGACTACATGAGCCAGGCGCTCGAAGAAGCGCCTGAACTCCAACCGATCAAATAGCCGCAGTCCGAGTGTTCAACCACTCAAGGGCTGCGCCGTCGAGCAACGGGCTCAAGCGCTCGCGCACCTCGGCATGGTAGGCGTTGAACCACTGTTTTTCGTCATCGGTCAGCAGCGACGGTTCCAGGCAGCGAGTGTCGATCGGGCACAAGGTCAGGGTTTCGAACTTCAGGAACTCACCGAACTCGCTTTTGCCCGCCTCACGGTTCAACACCAGGTTCTCGATCCGCACACCCCAGCGGCCCGGACGGTAAGTGCCCGGTTCGATGGAGGTGATCATGCCCGGCTGCATCGCGGTTTGCGGTGCTGCGGCGGCCTGATAGGCGATGACTTGCGGGCCTTCGTGCACGTTGAGGAAGTAGCCAACGCCATGACCGGTGCCGTGACCGTAATCAACGCTTTCAGCCCAAATCGGCGCGCGGGCAATCGAATCGAGTAACGGCGAGAGAATGCCACGAGGGAATTGCGCACTGGACAACGCAATCACGCCTTTGAGCACCCGCGTGCAATCGCGCTTCTGCTCATCGGTCGGCGTACCGACCGGCACCATCCGCGTGATGTCAGTGGTGCCGCCCAGATACTGGCCGCCGGAGTCGATCAACAACAGACCGTCGCCTTCGATCACTGCGTGTTCTTCTTCGGTGGCGTGGTAGTGCGGCATCGCACCATTGGCATTGAACGCGGCAATGGTGTTGAAGCTCAGCGATACGTAACCCGGACGTCGGGTACGCGCGGCCGTCAGGTGTTCGTCGATGGTCAGCTCGGTGATGCGCTCACGACCCAACGCACTGTCCAGCCAGGTGAAGAATTCGCACAGCGCCGCGCCGTCCTGCTCCATGGCCTGACGAATGTGCTCGGCATCGGCCAGGCTTTTTTGCGACTTGGCCAACGTCGTCGGGTTCAGGCCTTCGACCAGCTTCACGCCGCTGTCCAGGTTATCCAGCAAGCCAGCGGTGACGCGCGCCGGATCGACCTGCAGGCTCGCTCCGCTCGGTACGGCGCTCAAGGCAGCAGCCACTTCGCTGTAGTCGCGCAGGGTCACGCCGTCCTGTTCGAGGATCGCGCGCAGCTTGGCATCGACCTTGCTCAACGCAACGAACAAAGTTGCTTGCTGCTGGCTGATCAAGGCAAAGGAAACAAACACCGGGTTGAACGACACGTCACCGCCGCGCAAGTTGAACAGCCAGGCGATGTCATCAAGGGTGGCGATGAAATGCCAGTCGGCACCGCGATCTTTCAAAACCTCACGCAGCTTGGCCAGTTTCTCGCCGCGACTGACCGTCGCCTGAGGCGGCAGGTGTTGATAGATCGGTTCATTCGGCAGCGTCGGACGGTCGCTCCAGACTTCGCTCAACACATCGATGTCAGTGCGCAGACGAGCGCCGCGTTCTTCGAGCTTGCCACCCAACGTACGCGCCGAAGCGACGGCCATTACCGCACCATCTACCGCGACGACACCACCTTCAGGGGTTTGCTCGGCCAGCCAGTCCAGCGGGCCGGGCTGACCCGGTTGTAGCTTGACCAGTTCGATCCCGCTGCCCTTGAGTTCCTTGGTCGCTTGTTCCCAATATCGGCTGTCGGCCCAGACGCCGGCAAAGTCCGGCGTAACGATCAGCGTGCCGACCGAGCCATGGAACCCCGACAACCATTGCCGCCCTTGCCAGTAACCCGGCAGGTATTCCGAAAGATGCGGGTCGGCCGACGGCACCAGCAGAGCGTGAATGCCCTCCCGGTTCATCAGATCGCGGGTTTGCGCCAGGCGTTGAGGCACCGATCCATTGATCGAAGGCTGCGTACTCATCATGTCTCCTGCTAATCACTTCATCATTATTGTTGAGTGCCGATCAACGCCGGCACTTTCAGACCTTATTGCCAAAATGCCGGAGCACTGGCGCAGGCCGCTTTAATCAGGTGTACCGCTTGGTCGATGTCCTGCTCGGTGGTGAATCGGCCGAGACTCAAGCGAATGGTGCGACTCGCCGAGCGGGCGTCATGCCCCAGGGCCAGCAGCACATGGGACGGAGCATTGCTGGCGGAGTTGCAGGCCGAGGTCGCGGAAAACGCGATCGAGGTGCTCAACGCCGCGGAATTGAACTCGCCTTCGTTGAAGGTCAGGCTCAGGGTATGGGGAATACGTTCGGTCGGGCTGCCATTGAGGCGAACCCCGGGAATGCTCAGCAGTTGCTCAAGCAAGCGCTCGCGCAACCGGACGATCGTGGCTTTCTCTTCATCGAACGAGGCGGCCGCCAACGCGAACGCCGCACCCATGGCAGCGATTTGGTGAGTCGCCAGGGTGCCGGAACGCAAACCGCCCTCGTGACCACCGCCGTGGATCTGCGCCTGCAAACGCTGTTGCGCGCGCGGGCCGACATACAACGCACCAATGCCTTTGGGGCCATAGAGCTTGTGGGCGGAAAACGACATCAGGTCCACCGGCCACTCGGCCAGATCGATCGCCACTTTGCCCGCGCCCTGTGCCGCGTCGACATGGAACAACACATCGCGATCACGCACTACCTGACCGATGGCCGGAATGTCATTGAGGGTGCCCAACTCGTTATTGACCAGCATCAGCGACACCAGAAAGGTGTCTTCGCGCATTGCTTCGCTGACCGCTTGCGGGGTAATCAGACCCTCGGCGTCAGGCACCAGATAAGTCACCGCAACACCGGCCTCCTGCAACTGCTTTGCCGTGTCGAGAATCGCTTTGTGTTCGATCTGGCTGGTGATGATGTGGCCGCCAGAAACGCCGCGAGCCTGGGCCACGCCCTTGAGGGCAAGGTTGTTCGACTCGGTGGCGCCGGAGGTCCAGACGATCTGTTGTGCCTGGGCGCCGACCAGTTCAGCGACCTGCCGCCGCGCCTGCTCGACCGTTTTCCGGGCCTGTTGACCGAACGCATGGGAGCTGGACGCCGGATTGCCGAAGTTGCCGGTAAAACCCAGACACTCGACCATGACCTTGATGACCCGCTCATCCACCGGCGTGGTGGCGGCGTAGTCGAAATACAGAGGACGTTTATTCATAGAAGACTCGCAGAGCATGTTCCGGGATCAGGAGGCTCGTCACTGAAACGTCAAGCGCAGCCTCGTGAGCTGCGCCGATGTCCAGAGCGTTAGAAATACCTGATCGGAGGCCGTTAAAGAAGAACAACTTCATTTAAAAGTGCGTAGGAACGCTCCTGAAGTCGAGCTTAACAGGCATCGGGCAACCGGTTGAAACAATGCGTCAGCTAAAGCTTTCAAGCAACAACGGATACAGCGAAGCCACCAGCAGCAAGGCCATGCCCCAATTGAACAGCCGCAACCAGCGGCGATCTTTCAGCACGTTGCGCAACAACGTGCCGCAGCCTGCCCAGACACTGACGCTCGGCAGGTTGATCAAGGCGAACACGGCCGCAATCACGATCACATTGGTGAAGTAACCCTGCATCGGCGTGTAGGTGCTGATGGCACCAATGGCCATGATCCAGGCCTTGGGATTGACCCACTGAAACGCTGCGGCGCCCAAATAAGTGATCGGCTTACTCTCGCCCTTTTCACTCTCGGAAACCGGTCCCGAACGAGCGATTTTCCACGCCAGATACAGCAAATACGCCGCGCCGACGTAACGCAGCACGCTGTAGAGCAAAGGATAGGTTTGAAACACTGCGCCCAAGCCGAAACCTACCGCCACCACCAGCACGAAGAAACCGCAGGTGATGCCAAGCATGTGGGGGATGGTGCGGTTAAAGCCGAAGTTCACACCCGACGCCAGCAACATTGTGTTGTTGGGGCCGGGAGTAATCGAGGTGACAAGCGCAAACAGGGCGAAGCCCAGCAGCAGATCGAGCGAGAGCGTCATGGGTGGCAGTCCATAGGGTCAGTCAGGTGTTGACCCTATCGCAAGCCTTCAGGGAAACCCACGGACAGTTGCGTGAAACTTCAAGCGGTACAGTTTTCGATCAGCTAGGACGACCGTGAAGCTGTACAGCACGTTCGGCGTTCATTTCTCCTCGTTTGTCGAAACTGAACGACTTTTGCGGTTGGCCGAGCAATTCGGCTTTCTTCGCGTGGTACTCGTCGAAAGACAGACCGCGACGATTCAACGCCTCAAGCGCCAGTTCCCTGGTTTCTTCCGCGGTGTACGACCGTAATTCCGGGGAAACATGGCTGGCACATCCGCCGAGCACGGACACCGCAAGCAGCAGGAAAGTAGCGATTAGAGGTTTCATGGTGAGCGTCCTGGCAACTGGGTTCGAGGCAATGAACACAGGCTACGCCGGGCATCCGATGAGCAGAAATCAACGCTCTCGATAGTGGCTATCGACTTTGACTAATGCCGCTCAGGTAGACCGCTTTATATCTCCAAATGATCTATAAATATTAATTTAATGTCTTTTACGGAATAACACCGAGCCTTTATAACAACTGCATCGCTTCACGCACTGTTGCCCAAGCAACTGTTTGCCAGGCAACAGTCATTCAACAAACAGCTCTGCCATTCGAACAGCATCTACCAGACAACGCGCTGAAAGCCCCGTAAATAGGGGCTCGAGGGATTGGTACAGCTCTTGCTCTCTGTCAGTGACTACTCACTGCTCCCTGAGCAACTGTCTAAAAGGAACTGATCATGTCGCGTCCATTGAAAGTCGTTGCCCTCTCTGGCGGTACCTGGCGTCCGTCCCGCACGTTGGTGCTGACCCAAGCGCTGTTGGCGCAACTGGCCGCGCAATTGCCGATTGAAAGCAAGCTGATTGAACTGGGTGACATCGCCCGACCGTTGGGCGCCGCGCTGTCCCGTCAGGAATTGAGCGCCGAGATCGAAGCCGAGTTGCAAGCGATCGAGACCGCTGATCTGTTGATTGTCGCCGCGCCGGTTTATCGCGGCTCCTACCCTGGACTGCTCAAGCATCTGTTCGACCTGATCGACCTCAATGCATTGATCGACACGCCGGTATTACTGGCCGCCACCGGCGGCAGCGAACGCCATGCACTGGTGCTGGATCACCAGTTGCGCCCGCTGTTCAGTTTCTTCCAGGCATTGACCTTGCCGATTGGCGTCTATGCCACCGAAGCCGATTTCTCGAATTATCAAATAACCAGTGAGCCCTTGAAGGCCCGCATACGCCTTGCTGCAGAACGCGCCGCGCCGTTGTTTGGCGTGCACCCCAAAAATCTGCTGAAAATCGCTTAAGGATTTCTTCATGGATGTTTTCTGGTTTCTGCCGACTCACGGCGACGGCCATTACCTGGGCACCACTCAGGGCGCTCGCCCTGTGACACTCAACTACCTGAAACAAGTGGCCCAGGCCGCCGATAGCCTCGGCTACCACGGTGTACTGATTCCCACCGGGCGCTCCTGCGAGGATTCGTGGGTGATTGCATCGGCGCTGGTGCCGCTGACCGAACGTCTGCGTTATCTGGTAGCGATCCGGCCGGGAATCATCTCGCCGACGGTTTCGGCGCGCATGGCCGCGACACTGGATCGACTGTCCAATGGCCGTTTGCTGATCAACGTGGTCACGGGCGGCGACCCGGATGAAAACCGCGGCGATGGCATCTTCCTCGATCACAGCGAACGCTACGAAGTGACCGACGAGTTCCTGAAAATCTGGCGCCGAGTGCTGCAAGGCGAATCGGTGGATTTCGAAGGCAAACACCTGCAGGTACAGAACGCCAAAGCGCTGTATCCGCCGGTACAGAAACCGTATCCACCGCTGTACTTCGGTGGTTCTTCCGAAGCAGCCCATGAACTGGCCGCCGAGCAGGTTGATGTCTACCTGACCTGGGGCGAACCACCCGCCGCCGTAGCGGAAAAACTGGCCGATGTGCGTGAACGTGCAGCGCGAAACGGTCGCACGGTGAAGTTCGGGATTCGCTTGCATGTGATCGTCCGCGAGACCGCCGAAGAGGCCTGGAAAGCCGCGGATAAACTGATCGAGCACATCAGCGACGAGACCATTGCTGCCGCGCAGAAGTCGTTCTCGCGTTTCGATTCCGAAGGTCAGCGGCGCATGGCGGCGTTGCATGACGGGCGTCGTGACAACCTGGAAATATCCCCCAATCTCTGGGCCGGTGTCGGCCTGGTGCGTGGCGGCGCCGGGACGGCGTTGGTGGGCGATCCGCAGCAAGTAGCCGCGCGAATCAAGGAGTACGCGGACCTGGGAATCGAGAGTTTCATCTTCTCCGGCTATCCGCACCTCGAAGAGGCTTATCGCTTTGCCGAGTTGGTATTCCCGCTGTTGCCTGAGCCGTACGCCAGCCTGGCCGGGCGCGGCGTCACTAATCTCACCGGGCCGTTTGGCGAAATGATTGCCAATGATGTGCTGCCTACAAAAGCCACGGCCTGACCCAGAAACCCTGTGGGAGCGAGCCGGCTCCGGGCGGCTCGCTCCCACAGGGAACTGCTGCGATTTCAAAGAAGGAACCCCGCGTGACTGCCAAACCGCAAAGCGCCTTGATATCCCCCTTGCAGACCGCCCGCCAATTGGCGGCCGAGTTTGCCCTGACCGCTGTCGAGCGCGATGAACGTGGCGGTACGCCCAAAGCCGAACGTGATGCCTTGCGCCACAGCGGTCTGCTCGCCCGGTCCGAGCAGTGGCAGCCATGGCCCGAACCTCAGCGCCGAAGAGCGTGGGCATCTCGCTACTACCATCGCCACCGCCAAGGTCACTGCCACCCGCACCGGCCTGGAACTCTGTAGTCGGTTGTTCGAAGTGACCGGCGCCCGTTCAACTCATGCCTCACTGCGACTGGACCGCCATTGGCGCAACTTGCGCACGCAAACCCTGCACGACCCGGTGGACTACAAACTCCATGAACTCGGTGACTGGGCGCTGAACCAGTCCCCGCCGGTTCCGACTTTCTATTCATAGCCTTCTCTTCATGGAGCCTGCCCCATGCAACTGCTGACCTTACCGCCCTCGCCCGCTCTGGCCACCTCGATCCGCGCCACTGCGCAGGTGTTCGAAGACCCGAAATCCCAGGCCTTGCTCGCCCACATTCAACAAGTCGCACCGAGTGAAGCCAGCGTGCTGATCATCGGCGAAACCGGCACCGGCAAGGAGCTGGTGGCGCGACATATCCACAACCTCAGCGCCCGGCGCAACCGGCCTTTTGTGGCAGTGAACTGCGGCGCGTTCTCCGAATCTCTGGTCGAGGCCGAGCTGTTCGGCCATGAAAAAGGTGCCTTTACCGGTGCGCTGAGCGCCAAGGCCGGATGGTTCGAGGAGGCCGATGGCGGCACCTTGTTCCTCGACGAAATCGGCGATTTGCCGATGGCGATTCAGGTCAAGTTGTTGCGGGTGTTGCAGGAGCGCGAAGTGGTGCGACTGGGTTCGCGCAAGAGCATTCCCATCAATGTGCGCGTGCTGGCGGCGACCAACGTGCAACTGGAGAAAGCCATCAACGCCGGGCATTTTCGTGAGGATTTGTACTACCGCCTCGACGTGGTCAGCCTGGAATTGAGCCCGCTGCGCGACCGCCCCGGCGACATCCTGCCGCTGACCCGACACTTCGTCGAAGCCTACAGCCAGCGCCTCGGCTACGGCACCATCACCATCAGCAAAGAGGCCGAACTGAAACTGCGCAGCTACAGCTGGCCGGGCAACATCCGCGAACTGGAAAACGTCATTCACCACACCCTGCTGATCTGCCGTAACGGCGTGATCGAACGCGACGACCTGCGGCTGTCGAACATGCGCATCGAGCGTCAGGACGATTACCACAGCAACGTCGACGACTCACCGGAAGCCCTGCTCGATCGGGCCTTTCAAAAGCTTTTCGAAGAACAGGCCGGGGCGCTGCACGAGAAAGTCGAAGACGCGTTGCTGCGAGCCGCCTATCGGTTCAGCCATTACAACCAGGTGCACACCGCTGCGCTGCTGGGGCTGAGCCGCAACGTCACCCGCACGCGACTGATCAAGATCGGCGAACTGGCGGTAAACAAACGCCGGCCCACGGAAAACCTTCAGGGCGAGCGTGTCATGCAGTTGTCGATCTAACCCACCAGATTGCAGTGCAGCGCGTTGTCGTGGCTTGGTTCCAGGCTGTGCAGCACCTGGAACGAGCCGAAGGACAGGTTTCCGACGATCCGCCGCAGAGATGATCGCGATGACCTGCGCCAGCACCGCAAAGGACACCTGCGCACCGCCGAACTTCTTCGGCGTCTTGCTCCAGCAACACCGCAGCAATGCGTTCGGCGACGCGCAAGGCGTCGGCTTCGTTGGCGATCCGATGGGCGGCCGGTGGGTTGATCGGATAAACGGCAGATTCAGGCATACAAGTCTCTCGGCACCAATGTTTGCCAGAGGGCATAGCAGCTTCTGTGCCTGACCGTCCGAACCAATGTTTTCGGGGTGTTCAGCGCCGCTCAAAGGTGTTTCCGATGAGAAAGCCGAGCAATCTGTTGCTTCGCTGTTGATGGCTGAACAGTGGCATTGTTATGCCTTACACCCTGTAGGAGCTGCCGAAGACTGCGATCTTTTGATCTTGATTTTTCGTCGGCCGCACCGCCGCCAAGGTCAAAAGATCGCAGCCTTCGGCAGCTCCTACTACTCTTCACAGGTTGTAAATCGGCGAAGGACCACCTTCATCCCAAAACAAAAAACAGGGAGATCCATCATGAGCGTCAAACCCATTCCAGAGGGTTATCACAGCATCACGCCTTATCTGGGCATTCAAAAAGCAGCAGAAGCCATCGAGTTCTACAAGAAAGCCTTTGGTGCCACCGAAGTCATGCGCCTGTCCATGCCCGACGGCGGCATCGGCCACGCCGAACTGCGCATTGGCGATTGCCCGATCATGCTTGGCACGCCGTGCGATCAGGGGCCTTTGAGCAACCCTGACAAGTCGCCGTCCGTGGGCCTGCATCTGTATGTGAACGATGTGGACAAGTCTTATAAACAGGCGATTGCAGCTGGCGGCACGGTGGTGTCCGACGTCAAGGATCAGTTTTATGGCGACCGCTCGGGAACCCTGAAGGATCCCTATGGGCATCTGTGGTTTCTGGCCACGCGCAAGGAAGATCTGACTCAGGAGCAGATCGAGCAGCGGGCGAAGGAGATGTTCAAGCAAGGTTGAACCCAATGTGAACCTCTGTTGGATCGGCACACCCGCACTCGAAGTGAATGAACATCCCTTGTGGGAGCGAGCCAGCAGGCACGGCTTTGTAGTCGGGCCAGATCGAGTATTGCTCTTGGTGGTTGACCACGACCTGAAAGAGGATGTCCTCGCGGTCGAATACTGAAGTCATGGTGTTTCTCCATCGCTGTCGGGTGGGCTGCACGGCGTGCGCAACCGTTATGTTGAAGGAACGTGTCAGAGGCTGAAAAACTTAGAGGCTGGCGGTGGCAGCAGTCATGGCCCTGCCGAAAATCTCGGCTACCCGATCGATTTCCGCCGCAGTAATCACCAGTGGCGGCAGGAAGCGCAGGTGCTCGCTCAACCGTTCGCCCATGGCGGCAGCGTGCTCGCAGACCTTGTGTGCGGTCAGGTAACGCATCACCGCAGAACCTGCGGCCATGGCCAATTTTTTTGCCGCGGAAGGTCCCGGCATGGGCGCCCGGCAGCCAGGTGTCGAGCCAGTCGCGATAGACCACCACGTCCGGAGTGATCCGGGCCGACTGATCTTCCATTAGGCTGGTAGCGACTGACATCTCTCGACCCCTCAATAAGGTTTTCCTGTTCTGGAAACGCATCAGGGCGCCGAGGATTTAGACCCTCGATCAGCTTTCTATGAAGGGGGTGTCAGCGCTTTGTGCATGGGAATGGCATTGAGCCCGGCTACGGCGAAGGTTTCAGCGCAAGGCTGGTAACCCAGATGACGGTAAAAGGCTTCGCTGGTGCGGGTGCTGTTGAGTCGTGCCTGGTGCAAACCCTGATCAAGCAACCAGCCTTCGAGGTCGCGCACCAGCGCTTGCCCGGCGCCCCGGCGAAACCATTCCGGTTGTACGTAGCAGAACGCAACCTTGCCGCTTATTGCGGCCATCGCGACGCCGACCGGTTTGTCCTGCAACAGGGCGATGTTCAGGTACAACCGCTGATCGGTTAGCCAGGCGCTGATGTGTTCGGCGGTTTTGTTGTGGGTCCACGCCGCGACGATTTTCGCATCGTTGCGGTGGTCGAGCGCGCAGCCGACCCGGATGGAACGCTCGACGATCCGGCTGATAATGCCGGCGTCGGCAGGTGCTGCGGGGCTGATGTGAATCGATGCATCCATGGCGCTGTTACCTCAATCCATTGAGTCAAAGCTGCGAAGGACGATAGCGCTGTGTGGGTC
Organism: Pseudomonas sp. UYIF39; assembly: GCF_029963765.1. GTDB lineage: Bacteria > Pseudomonadota > Gammaproteobacteria > Pseudomonadales > Pseudomonadaceae > Aquipseudomonas. The sequence goes on along the minus strand of NZ_JALBYU010000010.1, from coordinate 193,915 downwards.
GGGTGGCTAATGGAGAGAAGTTACATTTGGTGTGCAACACAAAACCAATGTGGTGCTTGTTAGAGGGGTTGCAACGGCATGGTCAGCTCAACCCGCAACCCATCCGGCCGACTGTCGAAATGCAACGTACAACCGCAGCGCTGGACGATTGCCTGAACAATCGCCAGACCCAGGCCGCAGCCGGTGCTCTGGCCATTTCGCCAGAAGCGTTGGGTCAGGTGTTGCAGATCGTCTTTGGCAATGCCGGGCCCATGGTCACGAACCACAAACTGCACACGGTTGCCGGTGGTTACCAGACTCAGCTCCACCGCGCCCTCGCCCGGGGTATGCCGCAGCGCGTTGTCCAGCAGGTTGCGCAGCGCGGCAATCGACAGCACGGCGGGCATTTGCACCGGGGCGTGAGAGATTTTCGGTGGTATCTGAAATTTGATCCGCTGACGATCACCGCTGGCAGCGTCCTGAATCGCCAGTGTCGCCACCTGTTCGGCGCTGCATTGCACGCCATCATCGAACGACAGACTGCCCTCGACCCGCGCCAGCAACAGCAATTGCTCAAGGGTCCGGTGCAGGCGATCGGCGCCCTCTTCGGCCCGTGCCAGGGATTGATCCCGGGCCGCGCCGTCGGTCATGCGCGCCACTTGCAGGTGGGTCTTGATCGCCGTCAGCGGGCTGCGCAATTCATGGGCAGCGTCACCGGTCAGGCGGCGTTCGCGTTCGATGGTCTTGCCGATCCGTTGGAACAGCTGATTCTGGGTGTCCAGCAACGGTTGCAGTTCGCTGGGCAGCGGCTTGATTTGCAAGGGTTCGAGAGAATCGGCGCTGCGGCGCATCAAGGCATCGCGCATGCGATTCAGCGGCGCCAGCCCCTGGCCGATCCCCAGCCACAGCAGGCACAAGCAACCGAGCAAGGCCACGCCCACCGGCACCGAAGCCGCCAGCAGGATCGACATGTTCAGCGCCTCACGCTCGATCTGCCGGTCGGCGGTGGTGATGCGCACGTCGCCGCGGGCCAGGGTGAAACTGCGCCACGGTGCGCCGTCGATCATCTGGTCGTGGAAGCCCATTTTCTCGGCTTCCAGGGTTTGTTGCGGATCGGTGTGACTGCGGGCGAGGATTTCGCCGCGCAATGAACTGACCTGGCAGGCCATGCCGCCGGGGAGGTTCAGTTGTTCAGCGCTGAAATGGGTGCCCTCACCCTTGCTCGGCAATGGCGGCAATTGCTCCATCAGGCCGGCGACCATGCGCGCCGACGCCACCAGGCGCTGGTCGAGGGAAAACATCATCTGATTGCGCAAATCGCTGAGCATCCAGGCCGCCGCCAACGCCCAGATCAGGGCAAAAGCGGCACCGAGTGTCAGGCTCAGGCGCAAACGCAGGCTCATCACTTTTTCAATTCCTCTGCGCCATCGGCCGGCCCCAGGCGATAGCCCAGGCCGCGCACCGTCTCGACAATGCCATTGCCGAGTTTGCGCCGCAGGTGATGGATGTGCACGTTGAGGGCGTTGCTTTCCAGCTCATCGTTAAAACCATAAACGCTGTCTTTCAGTTGCTCGGTGGACAGCACCCGGCCCCGGTTATGCAGCAAGGCCTGCAACAGCGACTGCTCACGACGGGAAAGGTCCACCGGCTGGCCGCCGAGCATGGTTTCGCGGCTGCTCGGGTCGTAAGTCAGGCGACCGTGCTCGATCAGGTTGACGCTGCGTCCGGCCACTCGTCGTAGCAACGTGTGTAGACGCGCGGCAAGTTCGCGCAAGTCAAAAGGCTTGAGCAAGTAATCGTCAGCGCCGGCCTGCAAGCCATCAACACGGTCGGTGACTGAATCCCGGGCGGTGAGGATCAACACCGGGATTTCCAGGCCGTTATGTCGCAACTGCTGCAGCAGCTTCAAACCGTCTTCATCGGGTAGACCGAGGTCGAGCACCATCACATCGAACTCGGCGACCTTGAGCATCGCCCGGGCAGACGATGCGGTGGCGACATGCTCTACCGTCAGGCCCTGTGCGGTGAGGCCGGCAACGATACCGCTGGCAATCAGCTCATCGTCTTCGCAAACCAGTACGTGCATAGGAACTCCATGAGCAAAAACCCTAGTCAAACAGGTGAGGATTAAGTCGCAATTATGGCAAGGGCTTCAGCTGACGAGAAGCAGGCTTGCATTCACGTCGCAGGGATCAATTCAACGCAATACATATCTACCGCACCCGTGCGTCCCCTTCTCAATAGCCTGTGTCGGGTAGTACTCAAATTCAACTCGACTCAATACAGGTATCCATCATGTATTCCCATGTAAGTGCTTTAACGATTCTGTTCAATCTGTTTGACACCCTGAGCGCGCTGGCAACCCAAGTCAACGATCAGCCAAAAGAAGCGATAACCAAGGGCCTGGCCCTGTACAACCTGGGCGAATTCATCCAGGCGAAGCCTTATCTGACGGTTGCCGCCGTCGCGGGAGACCGTGCGTCGCAATATGCATTGGGGGAGGTGACAAGGCGTCAGGCGGGCAGCATCACCGACGAAGCAAAAGACTGGTATCGACTCGCTGGTGCCCAGAATCATGTTTATGCCCTGATGCGACTGGGCGACGAAGCCTCGCTCAGGAAAGCAAAGGAACTGGCCGAGGCCAATGCCGCTCAAGCCATGCTTGAGTTGTACGAGCTGGACCAGAACATTGAAACATTGAAAAAAGCTGCGGATGCCGGCTCCCTGGAGGGCCAGTACATTCTCGCGGTCAAGTACGACCAGGACGCAACGCTCATTCCCGACAGTGAGCAACGTCGATCCACCATCGATGCGCTGCTGAAAAAAGCCGCCGACGCCGGTCTTTCGAAAGCGGTCCACTGGTACACCAACCGTTACCCGATCAATCAGGATCTTCCTCTCAGGCGCCAATGGCTGGAAAAACGCGCACAGCTCAATGACGTGAACGGCGTACTGAATTACGGTTTCGCACTCAGCGGTTTCTATCAAGATGACAGCGGTGTCGATAACGAATATGGCTTCACGCGGGATCTGGTCAAAGGCTATGGGTTGATCTGGCTGGTCGTCGAAACCACCACAGAGTTGTCTCGACACGATGGCGCCAGACAATACCTTGTCGATATCGCCGAGGAGATGACGACTGATCAAGTAACTGCCGCCAAAGCCTTCGCGCAGCAATGGAAAACGACTCATCCCCCGATGTCCGAATTCAGGCTGACCTATAGCGACATTGCCTGATCCCGCCGGGCGCCAATCACCGAAGACGGCCATCGACGTCTTGCGTTAACCCCCGGTTAATCGCTGGCCATCATCTTGGGCGAAGTGTGTAAACCTCAAGGCGTTGTCGATGCGTTACGTTCTTCTATTGCTATTAACGTTGTTTGCCAGCCTGGGTCAGGCCCAGGCTGGCAGTAATCCGTTTGAAACCAAGCCCGACTTTCTTCCCGTCAGCAAAGCCTTCAGCTTTACGTCTGAGCGTCTCGCTTCCGGGGAAACCCAGCTGTTCTGGCAGATCGCCGACGGTTATTACCTGTATCAAAAACGCCTGAAATTCGATGGTTTACCCCCAGAACAGCAACCTGTCTTGCCGGAAGGTGAAGCGCACAGCGACGAGTTTTTCGGAGCGCAACAGGTTTATCGCCAAGGGCTGGAGCTGAAAATCCCGGCGGGTGCCTCCGGCCGGATCAAGGTAGGTTTCCAGGGCTGCGCCGATGCTGGCCTGTGTTATCCGCCACAAACCCAGGTCGTTGATCTCGGAAACGCCACTACCTTGGCCGCCGCAAGCGAAGCGCCGGACCAGGCCCTGGCCAGTGATCTGCAGCAGCGGGCGCTGGGCTGGAGCCTGCTGGTGTTCTTCGGCCTTGGGCTGCTACTGGCCTTCACCCCTTGCTCGCTGCCGATGCTGCCGATTCTGGCCGGTTTGATCGTCGGCAGTGGCGCCACGCCCAACCGCGGCTTCGCGCTGGCGACCAGCTACGTCGTGAGCATGGCGCTGGTGTATGCGGCGATGGGCGTTCTGGCCGCGCTGCTCGGGGCGAATATGCAGGCGTTGTTACAGAACCCTTGGTTGCTGGGCAGTTTCGCTACCGTATTTGTGTTGCTGGCGTTGCCGATGTTCGGCTTCTTCGAGTTGCAACTGCCAGTGGCCGTGCGTGATCGATTGGAAAACGTCTCGCGCAATCAGCGCGGCGGCAGCCTGTTCGGTGCCGGTGTGTTGGGAGCCTTGTCCGGTTTGCTGGTGGGTCCGTGCATGACCGCCCCGCTGGCGGGCGCCCTGCTCTACATCGCGCAAAGCGGCAATGCGTTGCATGGCGGGCTGATTCTGTTCGCCATGGGCATCGGCATCGGTGTGCCGCTGCTGTTATTGGTGACCGTCGGCAATCGCTTCCTGCCCAAACCCGGCGCGTGGATGAACCTGCTCAAGGGTGTGTTCGGCTTCCTGTTCCTCGCCACCGCGTTGCTGATGCTGCGTCCGGTGCTGGACGAATCACTGTGGATTGGTCTGTGCGGTGCGTTGCTGCTGATTGCCGCGTACAGCGCCTGGAAGCAGTCGGAAGGTTTCGGTCGCGTCGCCCATGTGTTCGGCGCCAGCTCACTGCTGCTAGGTGTGTGGGGCAGCCTGCTGATGATCGGTGCCGCTGGCGGCGGCGACGACCTGATGAAGCCATTGCAGGTCTACAGCGCTTCAAACTCGAGCAACGCCGAAAACCCGGTCGGCCACGACGCATTCACCACGATCAAGGACCCGGCAGCTCTGCAACGGGAGCTCGACGCGGCACAGACTCAAGGCCAGTGGGTGCTGCTGGACTACTACGCCGACTGGTGCGTGTCGTGCAAGGTCATGGAAAAACAGGTGTTCGGCAAAGCCCACGTAATGCAAGCCTTGAGCGATGTGCGCTTGCTACGTCTGGACGTCACCGCCGACAATGCCGCCAGCCGTGAACTGCTCGGCCGTTATAAAGTGCCAGGGCCACCGAGCCTGCTGTGGATCGGCGCCGACGGCATCGAGCGTCGCAGCCAACGCATCACCGGCGAGGTCGATGCCGGCACCTTCCTGCAACGCTGGACCACCACCCGAGACGCTCGTTAATGCTGACCTTTACCCTCGGCACTTTTGCCATCGCGCTTAATCACCTGATGCTGATCAGTGCCCTGGCGCTGGCGACCTTCATCGGCTGGCGGGTGGCCAAGCGCGGCGGCGAGAATCCGGAGTCGGTGCTATTCAGTCTGTTCCTGCTGGGCATGCTGGCCGCCCGGGTCGGCTTCGTGGCCGTTTACTGGGCGCACTATCGCGATGATCCCTGGCAGATCATCGACCTGCGCGACGGAGGTTTCCTCGCCTGGCCGGGCGTGATCGTGCTGCTGCTGGCCGCGTTGTATCGAGGCTGGCGTCGCCCGGGCTTGCGCCGCCCGTTGGGCTTTGGCGTGGCCAGCGGCCTGGCATTCTGGCTGCTGGCGACCTTCTCCCTGACGATTTACGAACAAGGCACGCGCCTGCCGGAAGTTACCCTGCGCAATGCCGCCGGTGAAACCGTGCAACTGGCGGACTACAAGGGCGGCCCGTTGGTGATCAATCTCTGGGCCACCTGGTGTCCGCCGTGCCGTCGGGAAATGCCGGTGCTGGAAAACGCCCAGCAACACCGCCCAGACCTGACGTTCCTGTTCGTCAACCAGGCTGAAAGCATGCAAAGCGTCAGTACTTTTCTGGAAACCCAGGGCCTGAGCCTGTCCAACGTACTGTTCGACGGCAGTGGCCGATTGGGCCAGGCCGTCGGCTCCATGGCATTGCCGACTACGCTGTTCTATAGCCCCGACGGTCGCCTGCTGGGCAGCCATCTGGGTGAGCTGTCGGAAGCCAGCCTGGCTCGCGCCCTGGAAAACTTCGACACCCCGAATCCTGCCGCACCGGCCACCTCTTCAAGGAAATTGCCATGCCCCGCCTCCGCCACCTGCTGACGTTGACCCTCGGCGCTGCCCTGCTGCATCTACCGTCGGTGCAGGCCGCCGAAGAATTGCCCGAAGCGATCAAGAAAATCGAAGCCAAGGGCGCGAAAATCGTCGGCCAATTCGATGCACCCGATGGCTTGCGTGGTTATGCCGCGCAGTACCAGAACCGTGGCATGGCGCTGTACCTGACGCCGGATGGCAAACATGTGTTGCTCGGCAATCTGTACGACGCCGACGGCAACGACCTGAGCAGCGCGCCGCTGCAGAAGCTGGTTTACGCACCGATGGCCAAGGAAGTCTGGGGCAAGCTGGAAACCAGCAACTGGATCGGCGACGGGAAGAAAGATGCGCCGCGGGTCGTGTACCTGTTCAGCGATCCGAATTGCCCTTACTGCAACATGTTCTGGGAGCAGGCGCGACCGTGGGTCAAGTCGGGCAAGGTGCAGCTGCGGCACATCATGGTCGGCATCATTCGCGAAGACAGTCCGGGGAAATCGGCTGCGCTGCTGGCCGCCAAGGATCCGCAGAAAGCGCTGGAAGACCATGAAAAATCAGGCAAGGGCAGTTCGCTAAAAGCCCTGAAGGACGTACCTCCGGCGATTCAGGCGAAACTGGCGGCCAACATGCAGTTGATGGAAGACCTGGAGCTGCAAGCCACCCCGGCGATTTTCTACATGGACGACAAGGGCGAGCTGCAACAACAGCAAGGCGCGCCTTCGCCGGACAAGTTGGTGCAAATTCTCGGGCCTAAGTGACCTCACCGGCCCCATCGTCGGGTCGCCTCCCGGAGCAAGCTCCCACAGTTGATCGCATATCCCTGTGGGAGCGAGTCTGCTCGCGAAGGCGTCAGCAGAACCGACTAAGCTCTCTCAGCCAAAAACTTCAGCAAAGCCGCTGTCACAAACTGCGGATTCTCCAGATTGGAGATATGCCCCGCCTCCGGCACCAACAGATACCGGCAACCAATCAACTCGGCCATCTCCCTCGTCTCCGACGGCGGCCGCGGTTTGTCCTGATCGCCACACATCAACAGCGTGGTGTCAGGATTCAACTCGGCCAGTCGCGGCAACAGATCATCACGCCCAAACGTAATCCGCCCCATCGGCACGATGCTCTCGCGCAGACGCTCCGGCGGCAGCGCGGCCAGTTTGGCGCGGAAGTCCTGATACAGCGCCGACTGCGGATCGATGCCCGGACGGAAGAAGATCGGCACGACGATATCGAGCAGCTGCGGCGTAATCACGCCGGTGTCTTCGATCTGTTTGAACAGCGAGAAATAGTACTGGCGAGTCGGTTCGGGTTCGACGCCGACGTAGGTGTCCATCAGCACCAGACCGTTGATCCGCTGCGGTGCCGACAGTGCCAGACGCACGCCCCACATGCCGCCGACCGAAAGACCGACCAGCGTGACACGGTCGATGTCCAGATGATCGAGCAGCGCCAGTGCCTGGCGCGCGACGTCATCCAGCGACTGTGTGCGCTCGGGCATCCGCCCGGACTCACCATGGCCCCACAGGTCCAGAGCAATCACCCGGTAGTGCTGCGACAGGGCGGCGATCTGCGGCGCCCACATGGCCTGGTCCCACAGATAACTGCCGGCCAGCAGAACGGCAGGGCCAGTGCCTTGATCAATGTAGTGAAGGGGTTGTCCATCTATTGTTGCGAAGGGCATCGGTTGTCTCCTCTCCAAAATGGCAAAGGCAGACTGTGCCGCCGACGATCCACAGTCAACCTTGCAGTGTCTGTACCGGCCCTTTCGCGAGCAAGTCGGATCGCGAAGACTGACTTAAGGTCGGTGCAGACCTTGAGCTTCATGCATCAAGCCAACGCACACCGATCAAAAAACCGCTCACGCCCCAGCACCATCAGCGCCGCGCGCTTGTCAGGGTATGGGGATCGGCTTCAAGTTTGCTCAAGTACTCGTGATGCTGCTCGAGGCTGCCCTCCTCCTGCCAGAAACTCGCCACGCGCGGGCTGTTCTGCCAACGATTGAAACGCGCCAGGTCCAGATCGATGTCCACGGTGCGCAGGGAAATCCAGGCACCGAGGCGCGCATCAAAACGCCGATAGACTTCACCGCGCGGTTTCACCGGTCGCAGCGGATGACGCTTGCCGCCACTGATGACCAGTTGCTGTGGATAACTCGGTGTCATTGACGCGCCCAGCCAAGGCTGAGGCAACTGCCAGAACAGCGTGCGTTCGCAACAATACTGGCCGACGATTTCGGCAGGGATCAGCAACCCGCTGAGCAATGCTTCGGTGGGGGCTTCATCGAGCTGCCAGGTCAGGCGCTAGCAAGACGGGTCACGGGCAACTGAATCAGCGGCTGCCCTTCAAGGCGGAGGCACAGACGGCTTTCGGTTTCATCAGCTACAAGACGGCTTCCTGTCGGCAAGGCCAGGGCCGTCAGGTCATTCAGAGTGGACATGGGTCGGGCTCACGTTAGTCGTCGACAGTTCAACGAGGTGACGTGAGCCAGTGCGGGAAATTTAAGAGAAGTGGGTAAATACGCGACCTGTGATGCGATCTCAGGTACCCGGAACCGGCACCACGGCGATCTTGTAGGGATCGAAAATCTTCAGCATCTGGCCATTGTCCCGCAACCCTTGCAGCAACTTGCCGAACGCCTCACCACTGATGGGGGCGGCCGGACTGAGGATGGCGTAGTGGTGATAAACCTGATCGATGCGCTGGGACACCAGCAGCTGATCGGCGACTTTCTCGTTGCGCAGCAGGTAATCGCTCAGGTACGAGCGCGTTACCAGGGCAACGTCGGCACGCCCGCGCAGCACCATCAGCAGATTACTGTCATGGGAATACGTCAGCGTGGCGTTGTAATTCTGCGCGATGAATTTTGGATCGGCATTGAAGTTGGCGAATTCGTAGTGATAGCCGCTGAACAGCGCCAGGCGCTTGCCGGCGAGGTCGGCAAAGTAATTCTGCTGACGAACCGGCTGACCATCGGGCTGGCGTTGTGCGACAAAAATCTCGGCGTCTTCCAGCCCCATGTCGACAGTGGTGTGCGGGATGTCCTTCCAGCCCCAGTCCGGGTTCTCGAAAATCGCCATGTCCACCCGGCCTTGCTTGAAGTCACCGAAACGTCGGGGAATGGAAGTCGGCACCAACACAAACTGATAGTTGTTCTGCAAGGCATTGAGTGCCTCGACCAGTTGCGGCAGCAAACCGGTGTCGGCACCGGATTCCGGGCGCACGGTATAAGGAGGAAAATGTGCGGCACCGACCCGTACCAGCTGTGCGGCCTGGGATGGAACCACGCATAACACCGCAAGCGTCGCCAGCAAAAGCCGCGAAGCCGTCCGAATTGGCGAAGACATCAAAACAACCCACTCCCCAAAAAAATACGCTTCAATGCATTCAAGCTAGGCGGTTTCGACCACTTAGCCAGTTTCCTTCTGATTCAAAACAAACCTACTGTTTTTCTTCCAGCACGAGAATCAATGCTTCATCGGCCAATTGATCGAGGCTCATACTGCCGCCAGCGCGAAACCAGGTGGTGGTCCAGGACAACGCCCCCGTCAGAAAGCGGCGGGTGATAAACACATCCCCGCGAATAAAACCGGCGTCCTTGGCCTCGCCCAACACCTGTAGCCAGAGGGCTTCATAAATGTCGCGCAGCGCCAGAACTTGCGCTTGCCCGTCTTCGGACAGCGAACGCCATTCATACACCAACACCGCCATGGCCTCGCCGCTGCCGCCCATGATCGACTGCAACTCACAACGAATCAGCGCCAGTACCCGCTCACGCACACTGCCGGCTTCTGCCAACGCTGCACGCATCAACGCGGTGTTGTAGCGAATGGTTTCTTCCATCACCGCCCGCAGGATCTCGTCCTTGCTTTTGAAGTGATGAAAAATACTGCCGGACTGAATCCCCACGGCGCTGGCCAGATCGCGCACGGTGGTGCGTTCGTAACCTTTGTTGCGGAACAGGTGAGCCGCCACTTGCAGCAGTTTGCCGCGGGCGCTGTCCGGGTCGGTCAATTGGCCGCTATCGACCAATTCGCGCATCACCCTCAGGGCTTTTTGCTCGTCCACCCGTTCTCTCCTACAGTCGATCAATCAAATACGCCGCTCACCGCTAAAACTGCGGGGTTGCGCGGGCAATTTAAGCTGGCCGGCGCGACCAAGCAAGCGCTCGGGCAGAAGATATTTTAGCCGTTTACAAACCAAGCGCTTGCTTGGTAGTCTCGATGTACTTCTGTCGGGGGTGGTTATGGAGTTGACTGTGCCAAAAACAATCCGCATCGGTTGCGCCAGTGCCTTCTGGGGTGACACCTCGACCGCTGCCGCGCAACTCGTCGAAGGCGGGCGTCTGGATTATCTGGTCTTCGATTATCTGGCCGAAATTACGATGTCGATCATGGCCGGTGCGCGGATGAAAGATCCCCAGGCCGGTTACGCCAGCGACTTCATCGAAGTCCTCAGCCCGCTGCTGGGTCAAATTGCCGAACAGAAAACCCGCGTCATCAGCAACGCCGGCGGGGTCAACCCGCAAGCCTGCGCCGCCGCCCTGCAAGCGGCCTGCGACAAGGCCGGGGTCACGCTGAAGATCGCCGTGCTGCTGGGCGATGACCTGCAGCCGCAGCTCAAACAGCTGGGCAGCAAAGGAATCCATGAAATGTTCAGTGGCGCGCCCTTGCCGCCGATGTGCGTCTCGACCAACGCCTACCTCGGAGCACCCGGCATCACCGAAGCCTTGCGTCTGGGCGCCGACATCGTCATCACCGGGCGCGTGGTCGACAGCGCCGTGGTCAGTGCCGCGCTGGTGCATGAGTTCGGCTGGTCGTGGCACGACTACGACAAACTCGCCCAAGCCGCATTGGCCGGCCACATCATCGAATGTGGCGCCCAGTGCACCGGCGGCAACTTCACCGATTGGCGCGAGGTGCCCGACTACGAACACATCGGCTTCCCCATCGTCGAAGTCAGCGCCGACAGCCAGTTCATCGTCAGCAAACCCGAAGGCTCAGGCGGACTGGTGACACCCCTGACGGTCGGCGAGCAGATGCTGTATGAAATCGGCAACCCGCAGGCCTATCTGCTGCCGGATGTGGTTTGCGATTTCACTGACGTCAAACTCGTACAACAAGGCAAAAATGCGGTTCAGGTGCACGGCGCAAAAGGCTTGCCGCCGACCGATCAGTACAAGGTCAGCGCGACGTACCCGGACGGTTTCCGCTGCACCGCCAGTTGCCTGATCGCGGGGATCGATGCGGTCGACAAGGCGCGTCGGGTCAGCGAAGCGATCATCAACAAGACCTCGGAAATCTTCAGCCAGCGCGGTTGGCCACCCTACAGCGAAGTGAACATCGAACTGCTCGGCAGCGAAGCCACTTACGGCCCCCACGGTCAGCGTCAGGACAGCCGCGAAGTGGTGATCAAACTCGCGGTGCGCCATCCGGGTAAACAGGCGTTGATTGTGTTCTCCCGGGAGATCGCCCAGGCCGCCACCGGCATGGCGCCGGGACTGACCGGAATTGTCGGTGGACGGCCGACGGTGTATCCGCTGATCCGGCTGTTCTCGTTCCTTATCGACAAAACCGCCTGCACGCTGGAAATTGATCTCAAGGGCCAGCGCCACCCTTGCGCCCTGCCCGCCGTTGATGTGCTCGACACCGCCGACTTGCCCGTGGCGTGCGCCCCACCGAAACCCTCAGACCGGGCCGATGCCAGCGTGGCACTGGTCAAACTCGCCGTGGCGCGTTCCGGTGACAAGGGCAATCACAGCAACATCGGCGTCATGGCCCGCGAGCCGGAGTACCTGCCGTGGATTGCCGAAGCCTTGACGCCGGAAGTGATCGTCGACTGGATGAGTCACGTCCTCGATCCGATCCACGGACGTGTCGAACGCTGGTACCTGCCGGGCACCCACAGCCTTAATTTTCTGCTGGAAAACGCCCTGGGAGGCGGTGGCGTGGCCAGCCTGCGGATCGATCCGCAAGGCAAAGCCTTCGCCCAGCAACTGCTGGAAATCCAGATACCGGTGCCTCAGCGCATCGCCGACCAGGTCAACTAGAGGGCTGTCGCCATGGCTTACGATTCGATTTTCAAAGCCGATTTGTTTGCAGGGCAAAACATCATCGTCACCGGTGGCGGCAGCGGTATCGGCCGTTGCACCGCTCACGAACTGGCGGCCCTCGGCGCCCATGTGATGCTGCTTGGGCGCAAGGCCGACAAGCTGAAAAACGTCGCGGCCGAAATTGCCGAAGATGGCGGCAAGGCTGACTGGATGGTCTGCGATATTCGTGAGGAAGAAGCGGTCAAGCATGTGGTCAGCGAGTTGATCCGCAAGTACGGACCGATTCACGGCCTGGTCAACAATGCCGGCGGGCAGTACCCGTCGCCGCTGGCGTCGATCAATCAAAAAGGTTTCGACACGGTGTTGCGCACCAACCTGATGGGCGGGTTCCTGATGGCCCGGGAAGTGTTCAACCAATCCATGAGCACGCACGGCGGCGCCATCGTCAATATGCTCGCCGACATGTGGGGCGGCATGCCCGGCATGGGCCACTCGGGCGCGGCACGTTCAGGCATGGACAACCTCACCAAGACCGCCGCGTTCGAATGGGGTTATGCCGGGGTGCGGGTCAATGCCGTGGCGCCGGGCTGGATTGCGTCCAGTGGCATGGACACCTACGAAGGCGCGTTCAAAGCGGTGATCCCGACGTTGCGCGAGCACGTTCCACTCAAACGCATCGGCACCGAATCGGAAGTCAGCGCGGCGATCGTTTTCCTGCTCAGCCCGGCAGCGGCATTTGTCAGTGGCAGCACCTTGCGCATCGACGGCGCCGCCAGCCTGGGCGGGCGCGCCTGGCCGATACACAAGGCGCAGATCAGCGAGTCGTATAACGGTTTCCATCGCGCCTACCTGCCGGACGTCCTCAAGGATAAGGAATAAGCCATGCCGGTGATCCAGTCGCAAGTAGACCCGTTCAGCGAACCGTTCGCCCGCAATCGCGCGGCGATGCTCGTGGGTATCGAGCAAGTCCGCCAGCTTGAACAAAACCTGCTGAACAAGGCCGGCGAGGCAAAACCCAGGTTCGACAAGCGTGGACAACTGCTGCCCCGCGAACGCCTCAACCTGCTGCTGGATCCTGGCGCACCGTTCCTCGAACTGGCGAGCCTGGCCGGCTACAAACTGCACGACGACAAGGACGGCAGCTCGGCCGGTGGTGGTTTGATCGCCGGGATCGGCTACGTGTCCGGCGTGCGGGCACTGGTGGTGGCGAACAACAGTGCGATCAAGGGCGGGACCATTTCCCCCAGCGGTTTGAAAAAATCCCTGCGCCTGCAACAGATCGCCATGGAGAACAAACTGCCGGTCATTACCCTGGCCGAAAGCGGCGGCGCCAACCTTAATTACGCGGCGGAAATTTTCATCGAAGGCGCCCGCAGCTTTGCCAATCAGGCGCGGATGTCGGCCATGGGCCTGCCGCAGATCACCGTGGTCCACGGTTCGGCCACGGCGGGTGGGGCTTATCAACCAGGGCTTTCGGATTACGTGGTGGTGGTGCGTGGCAAGGCCAAGCTGTTTCTCGCCGGCCCGCCCCTGCTCAAGGCTGCCACCGGTGAAGTCGCCACCGATGAAGCACTGGGCGGCGCCGAAATGCATGCGCAAATCGCCGGCACTGCAGAGTACCTGGCCGAGAACGATGCCGATGGCGTGCGTCAGGTGCGCGAGATTGTCAGTCTGCTGCCCTGGAATGATCAGCTGCCCCGGGTACCCGAACGTCGGTGGGAAGAACCGCTCTACCCCATCGACGAGTTGCTCGGGCTGATTCCCGACGACGCGAAAAAACCTTACGACGTGCGCGAAATCATCGCGCGGATTGCCGACGGCTCGAACTTCCTCGAATTCAAGGGTGAGTTCGATCAGCAAACCGTCTGCGGTCATTTGCAGATTCAGGGCCGTGCCTGTGGCTTCATCGGCAACAACGGACCGATCACGCCCAAAGGCGCAAGCAAGGCGGCGCAGTTCATTCAGCTCTGCGACCAGAGCCAGACGCCACTGCTGTTTTTTCACAACACCACCGGGTTCATGGTCGGCACCGAATCGGAGCAGCAAGGCGTGATCAAACACGGCGCGAAAATGATTCAAGCGGTGGCCAACGCCCGGGTGCCTAAACTGACCATCGTCGTCGGTGGCTCCTACGGTGCCGGCAACTACGCGATGTGCGGCCGCGGCCTCGATCCCCGATTCATCTTCGCCTGGCCCAACAGCCGCACCGCCGTCATGGGCGGCGCACAGGCCGGCAAGGTGCTGCGGATCGTCACCGAAGCCAAGCAGTTAAAGGATGGTTTGGTGCCCGACCCGAAAATGCTCGACATGCTGGAACAGGTCACCGCGCAGAAACTCGACAGTCAGTCCACCTCACTTTATGGCAGCGCCAATCTGTGGGACGACGGGCTGATTGACCCGCGGGATACCCGGACCTTGCTCGGGTACTTGCTGGATATTTGTCATGAGGCCGGGGTGCGGCCGCTGCAACCCAACAGTTTTGGTGTCGCCCGGTTCTAGGCCGGCCAGAGGAGAACAATAAAAATGATCTTCACCCAGGAACACGAAGCACTACGTCGCACCGTCCGCCAATTCGTCGAGCACGAGATCAATCCGCACGTCGAGGAATGGGAAAAAGCCGGGCGCTTTCCGATCCACGAGATCTTCCGCAAGGCTGGTGAACTCGGTCTGCTGGGGATTTCCAAACCGGAAAAATTCGGGGGCATGGGGCTCGACTACAGCTACTCGATCGCCGCCGCCGAAGAGTTCGGCACCATTCATTGCGGCGGCATTCCGATGTCCATTGGCGTGCAGACCGACATGTGCACCCCGGCGCTCGCGCGTTTCGGCTCCGATGAGTTGCGTGAAGAATTCCTGCGACCGGCGATCACCGGCGAGCAGGTCGGCTGCATCGGTGTTTCCGAAGTGGGCGCCGGTTCCGACGTGGCCGGTTTGAAAACCACCGCCCGCAAGGACGGCGACGACTACGTGATCAACGGCAGCAAGATGTGGATTACCAACTCGCCGAGCGCCGATTTCATCTGCCTGCTGGCCAACACCTCGGACGACAAACCGCACATCAACAAGTCGCTGATCATGGTGGCGATGAACACGCCCGGCATCAGCCTCAGTTCGCACCTGGACAAGCTCGGTATGCGCAGCTCGGAAACCGCCCAGGTATTTTTCGACAACGTGCGCGTGCCGCAACGCAACCGCATCGGCCATGAAGGCGCGGGGTTCATGATGCAGATGCTGCAGTTCCAGGAAGAACGCCTGTTCGGCGCGGCGAACATGATCAAGGGCCTGGAGTACTGCGTCGACAGCACCATCGAGTACTGCAAGGAACGTAAAACTTTCGGCAATGCGCTGATCGACAATCAGGTCATCCACTTCCGCCTGGCCGAACTGCAAACCGAAATCGAATGCCTGCGGGCGTTGGTCTATCAGGCCACCGAGCAGTACATCAAAGGCCAGGACGTCACCCGTCTGGCGTCGATGGCCAAACTCAAGGCCGGACGGCTGGGCCGTGAAGTCAGCGACAGCTGCCTGCAATACTGGGGCGGCATGGGCTTCATGTGGGACAACCCGGTGGCCCGTGCTTATCGTGACGTACGGCTGGTGTCGATCGGCGGCGGGGCCGACGAAATCATGCTGGGGATCATCTGCAAACTCATGGGCATCCTGCCGGGGAAAAAGAAATGAGCACCCTGCCAGCTTGCCAAACCTTGCTGCTCGAACCGCATAACGGTGTCCTGCACATCACCCTCAACCGCCCCGAAAGCCGCAACGCCATGAGCTTGCAAATGGTCGCCGAACTGCGTGCGGTGCTGGGGGCGGTGCGTGACGACCGAGCCATTCGCGCGCTGGTGATCGGTGGTGCGGGCGGGCATTTTTGCGCCGGTGGCGACATCAAGGACATGGCCAACGCACGCGCTCAAGGCCCGAGCGCCTATCGCGACTTGAATCGCGCATTCGGTGCGCTGCTGCAAGAGGTGCAACACGCACCGCAAGTGGTGATCACGGTGCTGCAAGGCGCGGTGCTCGGCGGTGGTTTTGGTCTGGCCTGCGTCAGCGACGTCGCCTTGGCCGATCACCAGGCGCAATTCGGTCTGCCGGAAACCAGCCTCGGCCTGCTGCCAGCGCAGATCGCGCCATTCGTAGTGCAGCGCATCGGCCTGACTCAGACTCGCCGATTGGCGCTGACCGCGGCACGATTCGACGGCACACAGGCACGGCGCATGGGGTTGGTGCATTTTGTCGAGCATGACGCGCAAGCGTTGGCCGAGCGTCTCGATGAAATTCTGGCCCATGTGTTGTGCTGCGCGCCGGAGGCGAATGCGACGACCAAAAAACTCTTGCTCGCGAGTGCCGGACAGCCATCGAATGCGTTGCTGGATGAAGCGGCTGATTGGTTCAGCGAGGCGGTGACCGGGACGGAAGGGGTCGACGGGACCATGGCTTTTGTGCAAAAGCGTAAACCGGGTTGGGCGCCTTAAGAGCATCGTCGGAACGCCGCCCGGAGCGAGCTTGCTCGCGATGAGGCCTTCACTGTCACCGCACAACTTGAGAGAAGACCCAATGCCCGCCTTCAGCAAAATCCTGATCGCCAACCGCGGTGAAATCGCCTGCCGCATCCAGCGCACCGCCCAGGCCCTGGGCTATCGCACGGTCGCGGTGTTCAGCGATGCCGACGCCGATGCGCTGCATGTGCATCTGGCCGACGAAGCCGTGAACGTCGGCCCGGCCCCGGTGCAGCAGTCCTATCTGAATATCCCGGCCATTCTCGACGCCGCCCGGCGCACGGGCGCTGACGCAATCCATCCGGGCTATGGCTTCCTCTCGGAAAACGCCGGCTTCGCCCGTGCCTGCCAGGATGCCGGCATCACCTTCATCGGCCCCAGCCCCGACGCCATCGAACTGATGGGCAGCAAACGCCTGTCGAAACTCGCCATGCTCGATGCCGGTGTGCCGTGCATCAAGGGTTATCAGGGCAAAGAACAGGACGACGCCACCCTCAGCCGCGAAGCCGCACGCATCGGCTATCCGCTGATGATCAAGGCCAGTGCCGGCGGTGGCGGGCGTGGCATGCGCCTGGTGCACGAGGCCAATGATTTGCTCGAACAACTGCGCACCGCCCGCTCCGAAGCGCTGCATGGGTTTGGCAGTGACGAACTGATTCTCGAGCAAGCGCTGATCGACCCGCGTCACGTCGAAGTTCAACTGTTTGGCGACCAGCACGGCAACCTGATCTACCTTGGCGAGCGCGACTGCTCGATCCAGCGTCGCCATCAAAAAGTCATCGAAGAAGCACCCTGCCCGGTGATGAACGCCGAGTTGCGTCAGGCCATGGGTGAAGCGGCGCTCAAGGCCGGTCGCGCAGTGAATTACGTCGGCGCTGGCACCGTCGAGTTCCTGCTGGATACGCGTGGGCAGTTTTACTTTCTGGAGATGAACACTCGACTCCAGGTGGAACACCCGGTGACTGAATTGATCACCGGCCTCGATCTGGTGGCCTGGCAGTTGCACGTCGCCGAAGGACTGCCTCTGCCCTTGCGACAGGAGCAGGTTCAGCTCAGCGGCCATGCCATGGAAGTCCGTTTGTACGCCGAAGATCCGGCACACGGTTTTCTCCCACAAACCGGCCGCATCACCGCCTGGGAGCCTGCGTTGCAGCGCGGCGTGCGGATCGATCATGGCCTGATCGAAGGCCAGACAGTCAGCCCGTTTTACGACCCGATGCTGGGCAAGATCATCGCCCACGGCGCCACCCGCGAAGAAGCCCGGCGTAAGTTGCTACGGGCGGTGCAGGACAGCGTGCTGCTCGGCGTGCAAAGCAATCAGCGCTTGCTCGCCAGCCTGCTCGAACACCCTCGGTTCATCAGTGGTGAGTTCAGCACCGGGTTCATCCCGGCACACTTTGCCGAGCATCCCGGCCTGCATGCGTATGTGCCGAGCGCCGAAGAACTGGCCATCGCTGCTGCATTGTTCTATCAGGCCTCGGCGCAGGTTCATCCCGTGCCACTGGCCGGTTGGCGCAACAACGCCAGCGTGCCCTTGCACTATCGAATCGGCCTTGAGGATCAGGATTGGCCAGTGGAATTGAACGCTGTGCCGGGTGAGCCGTATCGGATTCAAGTTGCCACAACGCCCTTTGAATTGAAGGTCATCCAGTGCGACGGACGCTGGGCCAGTCTGGAAATCAACGGCATCCGGCGACGCCATGCTTACCGTCTTGAGGCCGGGCAACTCTGGCTGTTCACCCGTCCCGGCAGCCTGCGGCTGGTGGACCGGACGCAGGCCTTGGTCAGCAGCCAGGCCAGCGTCAGCACCGGCACCGGCACCCTCAAGGCTCCGATGGACGGGGCGATCGTCGACGTGCTGGTGACCGAGGGCAGCCCGGTCAGTAAAGGCCAGTTGTTAGTGGTGCTGGAGGCCATGAAAATGGAGCATCCGCTCAAGTCGGGCATCGATGGCGTGCTCAAACGCTTGCAGGTCAGGGTGGGCGATCAGGTGAAAAATCGTCAGATTTTGTTGGAGGTCGAATAAGCCGCTAGGCGGATCCGTCGGGTTTGGCTACGCTCAAGCCCTATCAGGACGCGGATACCAGGAACCCTGCGATGCCTCACTGGCTGGTCATTGATCTAGAAGCCACCACCGATGAGGGTGGTTGGCCAGTAACGGAAATGGAAATCATCGAAATCGGCGCCACCCTGGTGGACCGCAAGGGGCGCGAACTGGATGCTTTCCAGCGTTTCGTCCGGCCGCTGCGTCGACCCATGCTGACGCCGTTTTGCCGGCAACTGACCCACATCACCCAAGCCAACATCGACGTCGCGCAGCCTCTGAGCGAAGTCTGGGCGTCGTTCGAGAGCTGGCTCGGCCAGCATCACTCGCGCCTCGAAGGCTGGGCAAGTTGGGGCGATTACGATCGCAAACAGTTGGTTCAGGAGTGGGATCGCCTGCAACTCGACAGCGCCCTGAGCCGAGTGCCGCACATGAACCTCAAACAGCGCTTTGCCAAGGCTCGTCGATTGGAGCGCCCGCTGGGGCTTAACGGCGCGCTGCAACTGGCGGGCATGCAGTTCAATGGCCAACAACATCGGGCGCTGGAAGATGCGCGCAATACCGCACGATTATTGCCACTGGTTCTTCCGTCTTAGAGAGGTGACGCCAGCATGGGCCTTGTGCATACTGGCCGGCCCTTTTCAGCCCTTTTCGAGGAATCGCCCATGTTTAAAGTCAACGAGTACTTCGACGGCACCGTCAAGTCGATCGCCTTTGGCATCGCTGAAGGTCCTGCGACCATCGGCGTCATGGCACCGGGCGAATACGAATTCGGCACCAGCCAGCGTGAAATCATGCACGTGGTGTCCGGCGCCCTGACCGTCAAACTGCCGGACAGCAGCGACTGGGAAACCTTCGCTGCCGGCAGCCAGTTCAACGTACCCGCCAACAGCAAGTTCCAGCTGAAAGTGGCCGTCGACACCGCTTACCTGTGCGAATACCGCGGCTAAAACCCTGGGTTTTCACAGCGACAAAAAAATGCCCGCGTCCTTGGACTCGGGCATTTTTTGTTCAAGGCCAGTCAGTCAAATTGTCTTATTCCAGAACCGTCACCGGCATACCGACTTCAAGTTGGCCATTGCTGTCGTTGACCAGGTTCTGTCCGAACATCGCGCCGTCGGCTTCGGCACGGTATTTCTGCAACGTAGCCAGAGGTTCACGATCTTCGCTGCGCTCACCGGTTTGCGGGTCGATGGTGGTCAGAATGCAACGTGAACACGACTTGACCAAGCGGAACTCGACATCGCCGATGCGGATGCGCTTCCAGCCATCTTCGGCATACGCCTCGCTGCCCTCGATCACCAGGTTGGGCCGAAAGCGCAGCATTTCCAGCGGGCGGCCGACTTTTTGCGACAAGTCCTCCAGTGAGGCCTGTCCGATCAACAACAGCGGAAAGCCATCGGCGAAGGCCACCTGATCGTCATCCTTGCCATAGCCGGCCTGGGTGGTCCGTGCGCGATCAAGAGGGACTTGTACCAGGCGAGTCGATTTGCCAATGAACTCACTGACCCAGGCACCCGCCTCGTCGCCGGCATCCGGCACACGCAGTGTGTCGCGCCAGATGGTCACGCCACGCAGTTCCGAGTCGCTGGCGGGCAAGGCGATATCGATCGGTGAGCGGCCCGGCGCACTGAGGGTCAAGCCACCATCAGCATTCCACAACGCCGACAGCTGACTCATCTGCGCCACCGCACGTTGAGTCAGAAAGCGCCCGCTGGCTTCGTCCACCAGCATCCAGCGTCGATCACCGTCCAGGCCCAGCTTGTCGAGGCTGACCTGCTGCAGGGTCTCGCCCTTGCCGGATTTCAACGGATAACGATACAGCGCGCTCAGACGCAACATGGCCAGCTTCCCAGTGTGCAAAAACGCCACCCTATACGAGCTTGATCGCCGAATCAAAGGCCTGTGGCGAGGGGGTTTGCCCCCGTTGGGCTGCGCAGCGGCCCCAAACACTGCCACCGCACACTTCCAGATCGTTATCAGGCAGGCACTTCGTCGAGCATCAGGCGTTGGCGCACCACATCGACGAGTTTGTCCGGCTGGAATTTGGAGAGGAAGTTGTCGCAGCCGACTTTCTTGACCATCGAGTCGTTGAAGCTGCCGGACAACGAGGTATGCAGCACCACGTAAAGGCCACGCAGACGCGGGTCGTTGCGGATTTCGGTGGTTAGGCGATAGCCGTCCATTTCCGGCATTTCCGCGTCGGTGAAGACCATCAGCAGTTTGTCGGTCATGTTCACACCGGTATCGGCCCACGCCTTGAGCATGTTCAGTGCCTTCAAGCCATCTCTGGCGATGTGCATCTTCACGCCCAACTGACCCAGGGTGTCACGCAATTGCGACAGCGCCACGTTCGAGTCGTCCACCAGTAACACTTCACGACCACGGGCACGCTCGAGAACCGGATCGTCGAGTTTGTCGCGCGAGACCTTGGCGTTGTACGGGACGATTTCCGCGAGGACTTTTTCGACGTCGATGATTTCCACCAACTGGTCGTCGACCTTGCTGATGGCCGTCAGGTAATGCTGACGACCGGCGCTGGCCGGCGGCGGCAGAATGGCTTCCCAGTTCATGTTGACGATACGGTCCACACCACCGACCAGGAACGCCTGCACCGAACGGTTGTACTCGGTGACGATGATCGTACTGGTCGGGCCTGGCACCAGCGGACGCATACCAATGGCCTGGGACAGGTCGATCACCGGCAGGGTTTGGCCGCGCAGATTAACCACGCCGCAGACAAATGGATGGCGCTGGGGCATCAGGGTCAGCTTCGGCAGTTGCAGCACTTCCTGCACTTTGAACACATTGATCGCGAACAATTGCCGTCCGGCCAGCCGGAACATGAGAATTTCCAGGCGATTCTCACCCACCAGTTGCGTGCGTTGGTCTACCGTGTCGAGAATGCCGGCCATCAATGACTCCTGGGCTTGTTCTGATGAATTCACTAAAGGGGGTTATCGGCTGTTTTTGCCGGACCTTGACCCCCTTGTAAAATGCCACGACCAAACATTGATGTCACATTAACATCATGCTTTACTGGCCCGGTGATTTCATCTGCCTCATTGCCTGCCGCGAGACCTCGTTTCGTTCGGCTGGTTCCCCCGCGTAAGGGATTCCCCTAGTAACAATCAGGTCCAACCTGATATTCGCAATATCCAATAGCCATTAATGTGACGCCATTCTCATTGCATGAACGGAGTCAGGCTTTTGTGTGTGATCGCAGGTAAGTGGCTATCCGCCCTATCGAGTTCCCCAGCCTGCAGCCAGACAGTCCGGCGCGTGATCTCACGACGACATGGCAATGCGGGGACTCTGATCGTCCCCGTCGACACACACGACATCCCCCCATTTGACATGACGTTGTGGAGATAAGCATGCCGAACGATCGTAAAGAGTGGGCTCAACGGCTCCCGGAGTTTCTCGTCGAAGCTGAGACACTCCTGGTTAAAACCGAGGAATGCCTGAGTCATTTGCAACTGATCAGCAATGACAAGGACGCCATCGACTGCATGCTTAGCACCCTGCTCAAACTGGCCAACAAGGCTGATGCGCTGGCTCTGGCAGCCGTTTCGGAGTTTTCGCTGCACATTCATGGTTTGCTGAGCCACGCCCAGAATCACATGGACTTGCACGACCAGGCCTTGGATGCGCTGAAAAATTGCCTGACGTTGATCGCCTGGCAACTCGAGCTTATTGATCAGAAAACTGGCCAACTCAGCCTTGATGACAGTGAACAGACCTCCCTGATCGAAGCCTTCGCCTTTCAGGTCGGACACAGCCAGTTTCAGCCCCCCGCTAATTCCAAACCGTTCACACTCGTTTCCTATTCGGGTCGGCAAGCCTGAACTTATCGGAGCACTATGCGGCGCTCCGAATTTTTATTGCCATGACCACCTCTCTAACTTTAACGGGGGGCATGTCGCAATTAAATATTTCATACCTGTTAACGACAACTCGAAAGCACTAAACCCTTCCTGCCACCCAACTTTTTCCATTATGGAACTGCTGTCCATAATCTCTTGTTTCCTGACTCTGCAGACATATATACCAAACGCGACCAACGGTATCTTAAGTGGTATTATGCCGCCCATTAGTTGACGTCAATTAATGGCAGAGTGACTCCAGACAGAGACCCGTCATCTACGATGACCGGTTTTCCCGCAGCGAACATCCATTGGCTCCATCCGCTATGTACGCCAGCCTCAAGTCAATCACCCTAAGGCCACCCTCCCCAAAAAACGCGCGTTTGATCACGCTTGTGTTGTGTACCTGCTCGGCGCTTGGCAGCCTGCTGTTTTATAGCCTGTCCACTCGTCTGCCGCTGAGTCTGCTGGTACTCAATATCGCCGCATTGGCCTGCGTCTGGGTGCAGTATTGTCTTTCGCGCAAGTCGATAAAGTTTCAACCCCAGGAGTTGGCTGACCGACTGTTGGAGGTTCAGGAAAACGAACGTCACCGGCTCAGTCGGGAACTGCATGATGACATCGGCCAATTGCTGACCGCGGCAAAACTTCAAAGCGACTGGCTCAAACGCCGAATGCCTGAAGAACTTCAGGGCCAGTGTTCGGTGCTCTGCGACACGCTGGAAGAAACCCTGAGCAAAGTGCGAGACGTATCGGCCATTCTCAATCCGAGGCAACTGACCAGTCTCGGGCTGGAAGCCAGTCTGCGGGCGCATTTACTCAAGACGCTGGCCAACACGCCGGTGCACTGGAGCCTGGAATGCCATCAGCGCTTGTCCGGTATACCGGAGGAAATGACGCTGGCTGCTTTTCGAATCACCCAGGAAGCGGTGACCAATATATTGCGCCATGCCGAAGCGAAAAATCTGTTGGTCCGCCTGCAACGGCTGCCTAAGGGTCTGACACTGTTGATCAGTGACGATGGCCTGGGATTCGCGCCAGCGACCGATCCTGGTCGTGAGGGGCAACGTGGAATGGCAGGGATGTCAGAACGCATCAATCAGCTGGGAGGCACACTGAGCGTGACCAGCGAGCCGGGCAAAGGCACTCAAATCAAAGCACTCTTCCCCTGGGCGCCCCGCGCGCTCGAACGGGCCAGTACGAATAAGGTTATGCGTTGACTTGTAACTTACTTCTGGTGGATGACCACTCGCTTATCAGGGCAGGCGTGCGCGCTCTGGTGCTGGATATTCCCGGCTACGCGGTAATCGGCGAGGCCAATGACGGCTCGCAGTTGCTCGAGATGGTCGAGCAGCTGTCCCCGGACATCATCCTGCTGGATATTTCCATGAAGGAAACCAGTGGCCTTGACGCCTTGCAGCGACTCAAGCGAGTCCGCCCGCAGAGCAAGGTGCTGATCCTCTCGATGCACACCGATCCTGCACTCATCATGCAGGCACTGGAATCCGGTGCGCATGGCTACCTGCTCAAGGACACCACGGCCACCGAACTCGAACATGCCCTGGATGCCTTGCGTAACAACGAACGCTACCTGAGCCCGGCCATCGCCCACACCGTCATCAACCAGGCGCTGACCCGAACTCAGAAAAACCAGCCGGAACCTGCCGACTCGCACAACCTGACGGCGCGTCAGCTGGAAATCCTTCGGCTGATCGTTCGCGGAAAATCCACCCGGGAAATCGCCAATGGCCTGGGCCTCAGCATCAAGACCGTTGAAACCCACCGCTCGCAGATCATGAAGCGTTTGCAGATCTACGATGTGGCGGGTCTGGTGCTGTTCGCCGTTCGCGAGCAGATCATCAGTCTGGATGATTGATTGATTGCGATGACCCCAGCAGCGGCGAGTTTTCAGGCAAATGCACGCGCAGTGCCGCTGGACGTGCCGAGAAACGCAAGTTGTCACCTTCCAGAGGTTCGCCATCGAGGTTGATGCAGAGGCCTTCCGAGACCTTGATTTCGACCCATGGCAGCCGGACTCGCACAAACATGTTGTCGATGCCGAAGCTATCGGCCAGCAGGGTTTTCAAGGTGCCGACGACGTCCTGCGGCGCAGGCAGAATACTGATGTCCAACAGACCGTCGTCAGCCAGCGCTTCTGGACACAACACATGTCCACCGCCGGCCTGCCGGCCATTGCCGATGCCCAATGCCAACAGCTCGCCACTCCACTGGAAATCAGGTCCCTGCAACTCGCCATAGGCTGCGTGCAACTCACTGAAGCGCGATAAACCGGTGAACAGGTAAGCCACGCCCCCGAGGATTTTTTTCAAGTCCTCAGAAGTGTTTGCAGTGACCTGACTGCCAAAACCGCCCGTGGCCATATTAAGAAACACTTGGCCGCCGACCTCCCCCAGATCAATGGCGCTCGGTGCAATGTCGAGAAGTTCCAAAGCCTGCGCGGGCTCCAGAGGCACGCCGGCGGCACGCGCAAAATCATTGGCGGTCCCCAAGGGCATCAGTACCAGGCTGGCCTGCGTCGAATGCGCCGCCAAGGCTTCGGCAATATCACGCACGGTACCGTCACCGCCACCGGCGATGATCTGCATGTAGCCTGCCGCCAGTGCTTCATCTACCAGACGCTGTGCGTCGCCCGCTTCCCAGGTCACTCGAACGGCCAGCTCCCAACCCTGTCTGCGCTTGTCCGCAACAGCAGAACGAACCTCCTCGTTGAGCGCTTGCTTGCCATGCAGAATCAACAGCGCCTTGCGTTCGCTCATTAGTGGTCACTCCCATGATTGAATTCCGTATGGGAGATGTTGACCTCGTCTTACCGCATAAAAGTCGAAAAAATTTGAATTATTTGAAGTCGAGACCTATGGCGTCCTACAAGACGGGATTTTTTCTTACAAGAGGTGAGGAATCGGCTCAATTGACCGACCAATGCGATTGCTACACCTTGGCGCCTGCAGTTATCAAACATCAGCAGGAATTCACAGGGACGTGCCATGCAAAACCATGAAATCAGGTCACCGGACATCCCGGTCATACCGTTCGCAGAAAAACGCGCCAATCATCAAGCTGAATTCAAAAACAGCGCAAAGCCCATTGGAGAAGCGGCTATGGAATCTCGCGTCGTTGAATTGGAGACACACCTCAAATACATCCGACGAGACATGGATGAAGTCCGTAGCGACGTCAAATCCATAAAACACAGGCTTGCCTATTCGGCTATTGGAACAGCCGTCGTCATCGGGGTCTTGGCCTGGATCGCCAATAGCCGTTTCGACCAGCTCGTGACACTCCTGGCTCACCAAGGGTAAGCCATGAACGCAAAACCCGGTTCGATCAACCGGGTTTGCGCAATAAGCCAGCGGTAGGAGTCAGCTAAGGACTTCGCTCAGCGGGATGAAGCCCACGTAGTCACCTTCGATCAGCGTGCGATCCTCCAGCACCTCAACCAAACCATCAGCCCAGGCAGCGCTACGCAGTACACCAGAACTCTGATTCCTGTAGATAATTGCCCGGCCATTCTCCAGACGTCCGCGCAAGTACTCGCGTCGATTGCCTGCTTTTTGCCATGCAAACCCTGCAGGCACCTGAAACTTCAGGGGCTCAACCTCTTTTACACCCTGTCGGCGCAAGAGATAGGGCCTTGCCAACAAAGCAAAGGTCACCAGCGTTGAAGCCGGATTGCCAGGCAAACCAATCACAGGTACGCCGCGAAAATGCCCGAATGTCAGCGGTTTGCCGGGTTTGATGGCGAGTTTCCACAACGTCAACTCGCCCTCTTCACGCAAGGCAATGCCCAGAAAGTCAGCCTCTCCCACCGAGACACCACCGGTGGAAAGGATCAGATCGACATCTTTCAATTCGCCAAGGCGAGTGCGGGTGGTCGCTAAATCATCCGGAAGAATTCCGGCATCGATCACCTCACAGCCCAGGCGCTGCAACCAACTGCACAGCAACACTCGATTGCTGTTGTAGATCTGTCCCGGCCCCAGAGCCTGACCCGGTTCAATCAGTTCATCCCCGGTGGACAGAACAGCAACGCGAACCTTGCGAACCACGTCCAGCTCTGCGCATCCCAGTGATGCAGCTAATCCCTGTTCGATCGGCCCGAGGCGCGTGCCGGCAGGCAGAATCAATTCACCAACAGTGGCTTCCTGGCCTTGAGGACGAATGTTTTGTCCTGGGGCCATGGTTTCGGTGAAACGTACTCGCTCGTCCGCCTGAACCTCGGTGTTTTCCTGCATCTCGACGCAATCTGCACCTGCGGGAACTGGCGCACCGGTGAAGATCCGTGCACAGGTGCCAGGCTTCAAGGGCTTTGGAGCCTGACCGGCAAAAATCTTCTGGCTGACCACCAGAGGCTCTCCAGTCCAGTCGGCCACGCGCAAGGCATAACCGTCCATGGCACTGTTGGGCCAAGGCGGCAGATCAAGTGTCGAAATCAGGTCATCGGCCAGCACCCGGCCCTGAACCTGCGCCAATGGCAAGCGTTCACGCTCACGAATCGGTGAGGCTTCGGCCATTGCCAGCAAGCGTGCCAGCGCCACCTCGACAGCCATCAGACTGCCAGTCTTGCCGGGCTTACCCGCGGGATTCACAGGGTGCCGCCTGTTTGAGATGAGTAACGAAGTTGCACGGGCGGTGTCGCGAATCCAACTGCTCGGCAAGAATGCCATCCCAACCGGTGCGCACGGCATTGGTCGAACCCGGTAAACAGCAGACCAGCGTGCTATTGGCCAGGCCGGCCAGAGCACGGGACTGAACAGTAGAGGTGCCAATATCCGCCAACGATATCTGCCTGAACAGTTCACCAAAACCGTCGACCTGTTTGTCCAGCAGGCAACTCACCGCTTCCGGAGTGCTGTCGCGTCCCGTGAAACCGGTACCGCCAGTAATCAGCACCACCTGCACGACATCGTCGGCAATCCAGTTGGCGACTTGCGCGCGAATTTTGTAGAGATCATCTTTGAGCAGAACCCGGGCCGCCAGGTTATGGCCGGCAGCGCTCAAACGGTCGACGAAGACCTGGCCTGAGGTATCGGTTTCCAGGGTACGGGTATCGCTGACCGTCAGCACCGCGATGTTGAGCGGTGCGAAAGGTACATCAGCCTTGGCTTTCATAGGCTCATCCAGTTGTAGGAGAAACAGCCCGGTGTTATATCACAGCGCCTCATTTTTTCGCCGCCCCCATGGAGACCTGCCATGACCTCGAATACACATTTGCCGCCCTGCTCCATTCTGCTCCTGGCAGGTGGTCGTGGCGAACGCATGGGCGGTCAGGACAAAGGGCTGCTGGAATGGCAAGGTGAGCCACTGATTGCCCACTTGCACCGCAAGACCCGCTCACTGAGCGATGACCTGATCATCTCCTGCAACAGAAACCTGGAAAAGTACGCGCCCTACGCCGACCAGCTGGTTCATGACGATGAAGGCGACTTTCCTGGCCCCCTGGCCGGTATTCGCGCAGGCCTGAAAGCCGCCCGCCATGCGCATCTGCTGGTGCTGCCGTGTGACGTACCTCGCATCGATGCCGCGCTGCTCAATAGCATGCGCGACGCCGCCAACCAGCACCCGGACCAACCGCTGATGCTGCGCCATGGCGAACACTGGGAACCTCTGCTGTGCATAATCCCCGTAGCACTCTTGGCGGAATTCGACAGTGCCTGGAACGACGGCGAACGCAGCCCGGGTCGTCTCATGCGCAAACTGGGCGCTACTGCCCTACAATGCCCCGACAATGACCCACGCCTGGCCAACCTCAACACACCAGAACTGTTGAGCGCCCACTACACTGTGTCAGACTGACAGGAGAAGGAACTTGCACGCGCTGTACACGTCTCAAGCTCAGTAACCAAAAGAATTCATATTCGGAGACACACTCATGACTCAACGGACCCTCGCCACTTTCATGCTCGCACTGGGCCTCGCTACCCTCGCCGGTTGCGCATCGCCTACAGTGATCACCTTGAATGACGGTCGAGAAATCCAGGCTGTCGACGCGCCAAAGTTCGATAAGGATTCCGGTTTCTACGAATTCGAACAACTGGATGGCAAGCAGACCCGCATCAACAAGGATCAGGTTCGTACCGTTAAAGAGCTGTAATTTTTGCGGTGATAACCGGATATGGAAAAGCCCGCTTTATGCGGGCTTTTTCGTGGCTGAAGATCAGCAAATTCGCTGAACCTCGTGATTACCACTGCAGGGTGATGTTGCTTTCGAATGTTCTCTCCTGGCCGGTTACCGGGTCCACAAACCGCAGCCCCTGAGCGAGCAGTTTCAAAGGATTGGCATAGTCATCCTCAACATCCTTGAGTACCTGAGGATAAAACGGGTCGTTGCAGATGCTGGCGCCCAAGGCTGTCATGTGCACCCGCAACTGATGCTTCTTGCCCGTCACCGGGTAAAGCGCATAACGCCAGAGATCACCGTTCCTCTCCCTGACTTCGACAGCCGTTTCGGTATTGCTGACGCCCGGACCTTCCTGCATGCGGAAGAAAGGCTCGCCATCGATGAGGCGGCTCTTATGGACCAATGGAAAAGAGAGTTCAGGCAACGCTCGGGCAATTGCCTCGTAGCGCTTTTCGATCTGCCGCGTAGGAAACAACGACTGATAGGCAGAACGGCTCTGAGGGTTGGCGGAAAACAGCACCAGCCCCGCTGTGTGCCGGTCAATGCGATGCAAAGGCACCAGATGCGGGTTATCGAGTCGACGGATCAGCCGTCGCAATAGGGTCTGCTCCACATATTCACCCGCCGGAGTCACTGGCAGAAAATGTGGCTTGTCCGCCACGACCAGATGCTCATCCGCGTACAGAATCGACTCAAACACCGGGATCGGCTTTTCGTCCGGCACCTCACGAAAATAATGAATCCGCAAGCCTTCCTTGTAAGGCAAATCAAGGGCGATCGGCATGCCGTGACCGTCGAGGACACGACCGCGAGCGATTCTGTCCAGCCATTGTTCACGACCGATGGCGCTGAAGTGTTCGCACAGACAATCGAGTACAGTCTCCCACGGACCAGGCGGCAAGTAGAGCGTGCTGGCCTGGTTGTGTGCAGCAGAAAAAGATGAAGTGGACATACGAAAGTTCTGACCCTCAATACAGGGCGGCATTATCCAACAGCGGCCGGAGCGAACCTAGAAGAGAATCCTCAAGCCGATATCTGTGCGCGCGCTGCCGCTTCGGTGAACTCCTTGAGCCAGCGCAGCACATCGACTGCCTCCCAGCGACCAGGATCATAAAGCGCATACAACAAACCCTGATAGCCCACGACATCCAGCTGCCGGTGATAGCCCGCGCGCTGGAACAAGGCTTCGATTTCGGCGAAACAGGTATTGAAATGCAGTTTATTGAAGGGAGTTTTTCCTTCTGTCACCAGGCCATCCAGACGCAATTCGAGGACAGCCTCGCGCACCACGTCCGCTGACATCCGGTTCACGCTGTTCTTCAATTGTTCGACATTGACCACGATTCATCCCTCTAACTGCCTGGATCGCCTGCCCAATCCGCAATACGAAGGAGCACGGCAAGCGATCGGAATAACTGTATGAACATACAGTAACCGAATAACCCGCTTTTCGCCAATGGGGGAAACGAGGACCGCGACGGATGGGGGCACCACCGACAACGACGGGTCAGCGCAAAAAGGCCACGACCTGCTCGCCATCGAAAGGCCAATCGAGTTCAGCGCCGTTATCAAGACGTCGCAACACCGGAATACGCAAACCATAGTCTTCGACCCAGTCTTCGTTGACTGCGATATCGACTAGCTCGACCATTAAACCGCGCTCGACAAATTCCATCAGCATGGCTTCGGCGACTTCACAAAGATGGCAACCAACGGTGCCGAACAGCTGACATTCAGGAGGCATGACTACAAGACCCGGCAAAGTAGGCGTTCATTCTAGGCCCGCCACGAAAAGCCGTCGAGCCAGGAACGTCTTGACCAAAATTGATCTCAGGAAATTTCGGCAACTCTCTGACGCAAATCATTCGACCTGAACATCACTTGCGCCATGCTCGCCGCTTTTTTGCCTCTACGCTTGAATGGCCAGCGCCCATCACCGGAGTTTTTCGTGTTCGCCAACTTGTTGATCATCCTCGCCTCCTCCCTGGTGGTGATTGCGCTGTTCCAGCGCCTGCGATTGCCGCCGGTGCTGGGCTACCTGTGCGTGGGGCTGATGATTGGGCCAACCGCATTCAACTGGGTGAATGAAAGCGAAGAGCTGCCGGACCTCGCCGAGTTGGGCGTGGTGTTTCTGCTGTTCTCCCTTGGGCTGGAGTTTTCCCTGTCGAAAATGCTCGTGTTGCGCCGAGTGGTGTTCGGTCTTGGCAGTCTGCAGGTGCTGTGTTCCGGGATGCTGCTAGGTGGGTTGCTGATGCTGCTCGGCATGCCGATAACGCCTGCGCTGTTACTCGGCGCCGGCCTGTCGCTGTCTTCCACGGCCATTGTCAGTAAAGAGCTGAGCAGTCTCGGCGAGCTTTTCAGCAGTCACGGCCGGAATGCCATTGCCGTGTTGCTGTTCCAGGACGTCGTGGCGGTATTGCTACTGACCCTGGTGCCGGTGTTCGCTGGCAGTAGCGACCAGGCCTGGTATTGGGCGCTACCACTGACGCTGGGTAAAACCGTGGTGCTGTTCGTCGGTCTGCTGCTGGCCAGCCGCTGGTTGCTGCCGCGGCTGTTCCATGAAGTGGCAGCTGCCCGTTCCCCGGAACTGTTCGTGTTACTGGCTTTGGTCATTGTTCTGCTGACGGCGTGGCTGACGCACCTGCTCGGTCTCTCCCCTGCCCTGGGTGCGTTTCTCGCCGGCATGCTGCTGGGGGAAAGCCACTACCGGCATCAGATCGAGGCCGACATCCGCCCGTTCCGCGACATCCTGCTCGGGCTGTTCTTCGTCAGTATCGGCATGCTGATCGACTTGCAGTTGTTCGCCAGCCACGGCCTGCTGATTCTCGGCCTGACCCTGGGGTTGTTGCTGCTCAAGGGCAGTGTCGTTGCGCTGCTGGTCAAATGGCGTGGCAGCGATGGCGAAACCGCCTGGCGCAGCGGCCTGGCATTGGCCCAGGGCGGCGAGTTCTGCTTTGCGCTGATGGCACAGATGCAGCAGGACAAGCTGATGCCCGCGGATTTAGGCGGCCTGTTGCTGGCGGCGACCTTTTGTTCAATGCTCGTCACGCCATTGTTGCTGCGCGCCGCACCCCACATCGCCACACGCCTGCATCGAAAACCCAACGAAGAAGCAAAACTTGAAGAAATCAGCGCGCTCAATGCCGGGTTACACCACCATGTCGTTATATGTGGCTACGGTCGTGTAGGTCAGTCAATCGGACGCGCACTACGCAACGCGCATCAACCCTACATCGCGCTGGATACTGATCCGGTGCGTGTCCACGAAGCCGCCGTGGGTGAAACCTGTGTGCATTATGGCGACTCACGTCGCGGTGAACTGCTGGTCGCGATAGGGCTGGAGCGCGCCAGGCTGTTAGTGATTGCCGTGGATCAGACCGACATCGCGTTGCTGATCCTCAAGGAAGCGCGGCGACTCAACGCGACCGTGCCGATTCTGGTGCGCACGCGCGACGACAGCCAACTGGCCGAGTTGAAGGCAGCCGGCGCCAGCGAAGTCGTGCCCGAACTGCTGGAGTCGAGCCTGATGCTCGCCTCCCACGCGCTGATCATGCTGGGATTGCCTGCGCATCAAGTGCAGGAGCGGGCCGACCAGATACGGCACGACCGCTATCGTCTGCTGCACGGTTTCTATCCTGGCGCTGACGACGAAGAGACTTAGTCCTGGCTCACAGCGCCAATCTTGTGCACCGACAAGTCAGCGCCGTAATACTCTTCTTCCTGACTCAGACGCAGACCATGGAATGCCTTGATCACGCCATACACGGTAAAGCCGCCGGCCAGCGCCACGACCACCCCCAACGCAGTGCCGATCAACTGGCTGATCAGGCTCACGCCGCCCAGCCCACCCAACGCGCTCTGGCCGAAAATGCCGCAGGCGATTCCGCCCCAGACGCCACACAAACCATGCAACGGCCAAACACCCAGCACATCGTCGATGCGCCATTTGACTTGAGCCGCGGTGAAGCACCAGACAAACAATGCGCCGGCGATGACGCCAGTGATCAGCGCGCCCACCGGATGCATCAGATCGGAACCGGCGCAGATCGCCACCAGCCCGGCCAGCGGGCCGTTATGCAGAAAGCCCGGGTCATTGCGCCCGACGATCAGCGCCGCCACGGTACCGCCGACCATGGCCATCAGCGAGTTCACCGCCACCAGTCCGCTGACACCTTGCAGGGTTTGCGCGCTCATCACGTTGAAACCGAACCAGCCAACGATCAGGATCCACGAC
Source organism: Pseudomonas sp. UYIF39 (assembly GCF_029963765.1). Lineage (GTDB taxonomy): Bacteria > Pseudomonadota > Gammaproteobacteria > Pseudomonadales > Pseudomonadaceae > Aquipseudomonas. The sequence goes on along the minus strand of NZ_JALBYU010000010.1, from coordinate 161,168 downwards.
CCCAGCGCCAAAAATGGAATGCTCGAAGGCGCGAACGCCACCAGCCGCCCTTCGCGATAGCGACCATTGCGCGGCCCGAGCAACAACACCGCCGCCAGAGCCAGCCAGCCGCCCATGGCGTGAACCACCACCGAGCCGGCGAAATCATGGAAGCTGGCGCCAAAGTGCTCCAGCAACCAGGCTTGCAGGCCAAAGTTGCCGTTCCAGATCATGCCCTCGAAGAACGGGTAGATGAACGCCACGATCAGTGCTGTCGCGCACAACTGCGGGACAAACCGGGCACGCTCGGCGATGCCGCCGGAAATGATCGCGGGTATCGCCGCGGCAAAGGTCAGCAGAAAGAAAAACTTCACCAGCCCATAGCCATGATCAGCATTGATCACAGCCGCCGGCTGCATGAAGGTCACCCCATAGGAAATCCAATAGCCTATAAAGAAGTAGGCCAGGGTCGAAATGGCGAAGTCGCTGAGGATCTTCGACAAGGCATTGACCTGGTTCTTTTGTCGAACCGTGCCGACTTCAAGAAAGGCAAAACCGGCGTGCATCGCCAGCACCATGACCGCGCCGATCAGAATGAACAACGTATTGGAGCTATGGACCAGACTGTCCACAGCGCTTTGCAGATTTTCCATGGGGTTGGCAGACCTGAAGGCTAAAAAAGCACCAAAGCAGTTCGCGCAGGCAATTCATGCACCAATTTGCGACTTGCCGGGATCAGCAGATTGATCCCGAAGAGCCGCTTTGGCGCACAAGGTTGGAACCTTTGCGCGAGTTTTCATTATTTGAGATAAGGTTTTGCTCGAATCCTGCCCAGCAACAGCGCAACAGCGCAGGCAGATGCACCACGACGTAGCAAAAGTTGTACCAGTCATTTGTACTGAACCTTCGCGCAGGGCTCATACTCGAACGTTTCAGAAGCCACTTACGGAGATCCACCCATGGCCAGCATCAAGGCAAAGACTGCTCAAGAAATCCTGATGAACGATTTTCAGACGCTGGTCAGCGACACTGAACGGTTGCTGGAACACACTGCAACGTTGGCCGGCGATCAGGCTGATGAGCTGCGCGAGCAAATCCACGACAGTCTGCTGCGTGCACGCGAAACCTTGAAATTGACCGAAGACTCTCTGCGCGAACGCAGCAAGGCTGCCGTTACCGCCACCGAAGACTATGTCCAGGCCAACCCATGGCAATCGGTCGGGATCGCGGCCGGCGTGGGTTTCCTGATTGGCTTGCTGGCCACTCGGCGCTGATATGGCGATCGGCGAATCCGGCTCGTCCGCGACGGGCCCAAGCTCCTCACCGCGGCGCCTGGGTGCTGCTTTTCTTGGACTGCTGCACAGCCATGTCGAACTGTTCGGCATCGAATTGCAGGAACAAAAAGCCCGCACGGTAAGCCTGTTGCTGTTCGCAGGCTTGGCGCTGGTTTTTGCCTTGCTGTTGCTGGTGGGGTTGTCGACGCTGGTGATGATCCTGTTTTGGGACACCTATCGCCTGGCGGCCATCATCGGGCTCTGTGTTTTCTACACACTCGCGGCCATTTTCTGTGCGATGCGCTTGAGAGCGGCGATTTTCGATGAATCCTCGCCCTTCCACGGCACCCTGGAAGAGTTGGCCAACGATCGGGAGCGTCTGCTGCCATGAGCCTGCCTGAACTGCCTCACAACAGCTCGCGCACCGAAATGCGCAAGGCGCTGATCCGCCTGCGCATGGAAATGCATCGTCAGGAAATCCGCCACGAATCCGCACAGCTGCTGCAACCTTTGCAGCGCATGCGCGGGATGACGCAAAACCTGCAGGATGGCTTCGGCATCAAGCACGCTCCACTCTGGGGCGTGGCAGCCGTCACCTTGTTGGGTTTTCTGACGGGCAAGGGCGCCAAGAGCGGTGGCGTCAGCAGCCTCACTCGACTGGTTCGTCTGGGCGCCACGCTGGGGCCATTGATCAAGCTGGTCATGCAAGGCTCTTCGCGTACCCACTAAGGCCGTTATCTGGCTGCATTCTTGCTACATCGGGATTGAACCTCTTTATCGAGGGGTTCAATCCTGCGCGCCTACCCGGTGAACAGGTTTTATCCAATAACACGACCTGACCAAGGAGGCCTCGTGATCGACGGGCAACCACTCGCCTGTTTTCAGCCATTCATCGATACCGCCACCGGCCGTATCGCTGGTGTCGAGGCACTGGGAAGATTGCGCCAGGCCGACGCTCAACTGGCCTCGGTGGGGCCGCTGTTCGCCGACCCGCGAACGCCCGCCATCGCCCTGCGCCGCCTGGATCGCCAGATTCGCGATAACGCGCTGAGCCGCTTGCATGAAGCGCCCTCGGATTGGTTTCTGAGCCTGAACATATCGCCACGCTGGATCAACCGCTTGCGACAGGACCAGGCCCTACCGAGCCTCAAGCAATTGAGCAGGCACAACGTCGACCCGCAACGCATTGTCTTCGAGATCACTGAACTGGGGGGCGACATTCAGCGCCTGGCCGACGTCGTGGCGCGCTACCGAAAGGCCGGCGCGCGGATCGCCATCGATGACTTCGGTGCCGGTTACTCTCAGCTTGATCGCGTACTCGCGCTGCAACCGGACATTCTCAAACTCGACATGCGCTTGTTCCAGGCCGCTGCGCTAGGTGGACCGAGCAGCGACGTGGTCAAGGCTCTGGCGCAAATGGCTGAGAAAACCGGTTGTTGGATCATCGCCGAAAGGGTGGAAACCGAGGCTCAACTGAGTTTTGCCCTGGAGTGCGGTTCGCGCTACGTTCAGGGTTTTCTGTTCGCCCGGGCGCAAGCCGGTTTCTTTGCCACGGACGCCTTTGTCGAGCGCTTCGCGCAACTGCGTCAGCGCTATGTTCAGCAGAAGCTGGATGAGCGCGGTCGCCTGATGATCATGCGCCAGCAACTCAGCGAGCTGATGACCATCCTGCAAGCATGGGCTCAGGCCCGCGCGCCGCTCAGCGCCTTGCCACAACTGCATGCATTTCCCTGGCTGCTGCGCTTCTACCAATGCGACCGCCACGGCACGCAGCTGACGCCCAACCTTGAATGGCGCAACAACGGCTGGGAGGCCGACAGTCACTACCTGGGCCACAACTGGTCATGGCGTCCCTACTTCTATCATCTGCTTGCCGAAGGCTGGGATGAGCGAAGACTGACGCTCTCCAATACTTACCGCGATGCCACCAGCAACCAGTATTGCCTCACTGCCGGGCAATTTTTCGACCACGGCGAGCGACTGCTGCTCATCGATATCGACGCCGCCGGGCTGTAGTTCCGCTTGCAGGTCCGGACGCGAACCCGGAAGCTTAAGCAATCAAACACCTGACGGAGAGAACCCGCCTTGGATTGGCAAACCCTGCTTACTCGCGAACGCCTCGGAAAGCCTCTGCACAGCCCGGAAGAACTCGGCCGCAGTCCTTTCCACAAAGACCACGACCGGATCATTTTCTCGGGCGCGTTTCGCCGCCTCGGGCGTAAGACCCAGGTCCATCCGGTCACCAGCAACGATCATATCCACACGCGCCTGACCCACTCGCTGGAAGTCAGCTGCGTCGGCCGTTCGCTGGGCATGCGCGTGGGCGAAACCATCCGCAGCGCCCTGCCCGACTGGTGCGAGCCCAGCGATCTGGGGATGGTTGTGCAATCGGCTTGCCTGGCCCATGACATCGGCAATCCGCCCTTCGGCCATTCCGGCGAAGACGCAATTCGCCACTGGTTCCAGCAAGCCGCCGGCCGTGGCTGGCTGGATGCAATGAGCGAAGTCGAACGCAATGACTTCCTCAATTTCGAAGGCAATGCCCAAGGCTTCCGGGTACTCACCCAGCTGGAATATCACCAGTTCGACGGCGGCACCCGGCTGACCTACGCCACGCTGGGTACTTATCTGAAGTATCCATGGACAGCAAAACACGCGGATTCTCTGGGCTACAAGAAACACAAGTTCGGCTGCTATCAGAGCGAATTGCCGCTGCTGGAACAAATCGCCCATAAACTCGGCCTGCCGCAACTCGAGGAACAGCGTTGGGCGCGCCATCCGCTGGTGTATCTGATGGAAGCTGCGGATGACATCTGTTACGCGCTGATCGATCTGGAAGACGGTCTGGAAATGGAGTTGCTGGAGTACGCCGAAGTCGAGTCCCTGTTGCTGGACCTTGTGGGTGACGATCTGCCGGAAACCTATCGCCAGCTCGGCCCGCAGGACTCGCGGCGGCGCAAACTGGCGATCCTGCGAGGCAAAGCCATTGAACACCTGACCAACGCTGCAGCACGGGCCTTTGTCGAGCAACAGGACGCGTTGCTGGCCGGCACGCTGCCCGGTGATCTGGTGGAGCACATGCACGGCCCTGCCAAGCGTTGCGTCCTGAATGCCAAGGACATGGCGCGGAAAAAAATCTTCCAGGACAAGCGCAAGACCCTGCATGAAATTGGCGCCTACACCACGCTGGAAATCCTGCTCAACGCCTTCTGCGGCGCGGCACTGGAACAGCACAACGGTCGAACACCGTCTTTCAAGAGTCGCCGAGTCCTCGACCTGTTGGGCAACAATGCGCCCGATCCTCACGGTTCATTGCACGCCTCGTTTCTACGGATGATTGATTTCATCGCCGGCATGACCGACAGCTATGCCAGCGAAATGGCGCTGGAGATGACCGGTCGTTCGAGCTACTGATGAAACCTGGGTGATCAGCCATTGCCGCCTGCAATGGTTGATTTGCCTCTCAAAACCCAAGTGCACTCAACGTTCGCCGAATCCCCCTACAACATGCGCTGAGCTAACTGATCGATTATTCGGTAACCTCGCGAAATAATCTCGCTTCCTTCAGTTCGACAGAAGAAGCGTGAATACTCCTATGTTCAAAGACGATCTGCGCATCTTGCTGGTGGAAGATCATCCCTTCCAACTCCGGGCGACTCAATACCTGCTTGAGAGTTACGGTTTCACCCAACTGACCACCACCGACAGTGCCGATGGCGCCTTGAAACAAATGCTCAAGGCTGCGCAACCGTTTGATATTCTTTTGTGCGATCAATGTCTGCCCGATCTCTGCGGGCTTGATCTGGTCGAATTCGCCAGCCACCGGGGGATGATTAGACAGGCAATACTGTTAAGTAGTCTGACATCCGCCGAACTGGATGAACTTGAAAAAAAGGCCAACGAACACGGACTGCCATTATTAGGGTACTTGATCAAACCGCTGAAACAATCCGAATTTAGAAACCTATTGACCTTGGCCTCATTGTAAAAACCCACACCAAACACACTAAAAAAAACAGCCTGAACACAACTCACAACTTACAACTTACAATTAAATACTTTCGACCTCTCGACTAACCATCAACAATCTTCACCCTTCTTCATAAAAAACCTAGTTGATACGTAGTCCCGTTCTTATTCAGCTGTAGGATTATTCCTATATTGCCGCTGCAGGTCCGTGAGTTCATGCGTCGCCTCAACTATCTGAGCTAAGGTGCGCGCTTTATTTGAGCTCGTATGGGATTTGATTATGAACTCCGTTTTTATTGTCGACGATCACCCGGTCATCCGCCTTGCCGTCAGAATGCTGCTTGAACATGAAGGTTACAAAGTCGTCGGCGAAACTGATAATGGGGTCGACGCCATGCAGATGGTTCGCGAATGCATGCCTGATCTGGTCATTCTCGACATCAGCATTCCCAAACTGGATGGGCTGGAAGTTCTTGCCCGTTTCAACGCAATGAGTACCCGCCTGAAAACATTGGTATTAACAGCACAGTGCCCGACACTTTTCGGTATTCGCTGCATGCAATCCGGCGCATCGGGATATGTGTGTAAACAGGAAGACCTGAGTGAACTGGTCAGTGCTATAAAGGCCGTATTGTCAGGTTACAACTATTTCCCAAGTCAGGCCTTGAATCCTGTTCGCTGTGATGACGCACGTTTCGCCGACTTGGAACTGTTCAAGTCAGTCAATGACCGGGAACTGATGGTACTGCAACTATTTGCCCAAGGCCGCACCAACAAGGAAATTGCCAAAGGTATGTTTCTGAGCAACAAGACTGTCAGCACTTATAAAAAACGCCTCATGCAGAAACTCAAAGCCAAATCCCTGGTTGAACTCATCGATATGGCAAAACGTAACGCGTTAGTGTGAGAAACAGGATGCCCAGTCGTATAAAGGATTATCTGACACTCATGGCCGCAGGTTTATGCCTGACCGCCTCAGTGGCCGCTGCGCAGACCGTCAGTGAGAACTACACCCTGATGAGTCGCTCAATGGCCGGACACCAGGAAGTCCAACTGGATAAATCGCAACGACAATGGATTGAGAATAAACGGGAACTCATCCTTGGCACGTCCGCCCCGGACTACCCCCCGTTCGACCTGACCATCAGTGGTCACGACTACGAAGGTTTTACCGCCGATTACGCAGGTATCCTTGGCAAAACAACCGGTTTGCCAATCAAGGTTCTGCGCTTTGCGTCCCGGGAGGCCGCGATCGAGGCACTCGAAAGCGGCGAGATCGATTTGCTGGGGACCGCCAATGGATTCGAAGCCCACAACGCTGACATCGTACTTTCCACTCCCTACGCCGTAGATCAGCCGGTTCTGGTGACACGCGAAGGTGAAACCAGATCCTTGACCAATGGCCTGGCCGGTCTGCGGTTGAGCATGGTGTATCACTATTTGCCGCTGGCGGAGGTCAAGGCAATGTATCCGGGGGCGATCATCACGTCCTTTCCGTCCTACCAGAATGCGATCAATGCCGTTGCCTTCGACCAGGCTGACGTTTTTCTGGGTGACACCATTTCTACCCATTACATGATCAACAAGGGGTATCTGAACAACATCCGCATGGCCAACTTCGGCAAACACGAAGCACACGGTTTCAGCGTTGCCGTGCACAAGGACAACCCGCACCTGCTCGGGATCATCAACGCAATGCTCCTGGCCATCCCCACCAGCGAACGAGACAACATTGCCAAGCGTTGGAGTGCCGGCAGTGACGTGCTTCTCACCGATCAAAAACTGCAACTCACCGACAACGAGGAGCGCTGGCTGGCGCAACACCCGGTAGTGCGTGTGGTGGTCAATGAGGCTTTTGCGCCACTGACGTTTTTCGACAGTGATGGAAGCTTTCGTGGGGTTACCGCGGACTTGCTCGAGCTGATCAGATTGCGCACCGGTTTGCGCTTCGACGTCCGTCGCAGCCGCAGTGATGACGAGATGATCGAGCAGATCAGGGACAATAAGGCCGACTTGATCGCCGCCCTGCTCCCCAGCGCCCAACGTGAAAAGACGCTGAACTTCACCCGCCCCTATCTGCAAAACTCCTTTGTCCTGTTGACCCGCAAAGCCGCCGACAGCCCGACAAGCCTTACGCAGATGCAGGACAAACGCCTGGCAATTGCCCAAGGCAATCCCCTGGTGGAATACCTGCGCAGCGAGTTCCCGCGGATCAGGCTGATTGAAACCCCGGATACGTTCAGCGCCGTGGAGTTGCTGGCCGAGGGCAAGGCAGAAGGTGCGGTGAATTCACTGGTGATTGCCAACTACTTCATCTCATCGCAGCTCTTCGAGCACACCCTTCAAATCAGCACCACCATCGGAACCCAACAGGCCGCGTTCTCCCTGGCCACAGGCCGGGATGCCAAAGAACTGAACGCCATCCTCAACAAGGCACTGCTGAGCATTGCTCCGGAAGAACTGGGCATCATCAACAGCCGCTGGCGCGGCTATTCAGCGTCCTCGCAAAGTACCTGGCGCAACTATCACCGACTGTTCTACCAAATCGTCATCGGTGCCGGGGTGCTGCTGCTGATTTCCGTCGCCTGGAACGCTTACATGCGTCGTCAGATAAAGCAGCGTCAGGCAGCCGAGCGTGCATTGAACGATCAACTCGAATTCATGCGATCACTGGTCAACGGGACACCTCATCCCATCTACGTGCGCGATCGCCAGGGGCTGCTGCAAAGCTGCAACGACAGTTACTTGGAAGCCTTCTGCGCGCGACGTGAAGACGTCATCGGCAAAGGCGTCATGCAAGGCAACATGAGCAATGCGTTCGAAGCCCGGGAATATCAGGCCGATTACCAGCGCGTCGTAGCCGAGGGGATACCGCTGATTCTCGATCGCGCGCTGCACATCGGCGACCGCAGGCTGACGATTTACCACTGGATTCTTCCCTATCGTGATTCGAGCGGTGAAGTACAAGGCATCATTGGCGGCTGGATCGACATCAGCGAACGGCGGCAACTGTTCGATGATCTGCGCTATGCCAAAGAGCGTGCCGATGAAGCCAACCGAGCCAAAACCACTTTTCTGGCGACCATGAGCCATGAGATCCGCACCCCGATGAATGCGGTCATCGGCATGCTCGAACTGACGCTGAAGCGCATCGATCATAAGCACCCGGATCGCCCGGCGATCGATGTGGCGTACAACTCGGCGAAGGACCTGCTGGAGCTGATAGGGGACATTCTCGACATTGCCCGGATTGAATCCGGGCGCTTGAGCCTGAGCCCTGAACGGGTCAACCCAAGTGAAATCGTGGCCTCAGTGGTGCGGGTCTTCGATGGACTGGCGCGCCAGAAAAGTCTCCGGCTACTGCTGGAATTTCGCCCTGCCAATCAGGGTTTTGATGTCCTGTTGGACCCGATGCGCTTCAAACAGGTGTTGTCCAACCTGGTGAGCAACGCCATCAAGTTTACGGAGCACGGCCAAATCAGGATCATCGTCGACCTGCACCCAACCGCCGAGCCTGAGCGGGTCCGGATGCTGTTGCAGGTTCACGACAGCGGCATAGGGATCAGTGAACAGGATCAGCGGCGGTTGTTCGAACCTTTTGCTCAGGCCGATCACTCAGGGCAGTCAGCCAGAGGCGGTGCGGGACTTGGACTGGTGATCACCCGCAACCTGTGCGAAATGATGGGTGGCAGCCTGCAATTGAGCAGCCAGCCGGGTTTCGGCACTCAAGTCGAGGTGTCGTTGCACCTGGCAACACTGCCACTCGAACGGGTGGCAGAGAGCGCTGAAGCCAACATCTCCACCACGACTATCTCCTTGAACATTCTGGTGGTCGACGATCACCCCGCCAATCGCTTGCTCATGTGCCAGCAACTGGAGTTTCTGGGCCACCGATTCAGCGTCGCGCCGGATGGCCAGGCGGGACTTCAGGCATGGGAATCCGAGCCGTTCGATCTGGTGATTGTCGATTGCAACATGCCGATCATGAACGGATACGAACTGGCCCGCGCCATTCGCCGACAAGAACAAAAAACGCATCGCCCGCCCTGTACCGTGCTGGGTTTTACCGCCAACGCACAACCGGAAGAAATACAACGCTGCAAACAAGCCGGGATGGACGACTGCCTGTTCAAGCCGCTTACCCTGACAGCCTTGAGTCAGTGGTTTGAAGGTATCAGACCAACCGTCCGCGATCCCGCGTTCAGCCTGCAAGGACTGCGTCTTTTGACCGGTGGCGATCCGGTATTGGACCAGCGACTGTTGACCGAACTGTTGAACAGCAACCGTCTGGACCGACAAGAACTGCTGGCGCTGTCCCCCTCCAAAGAACCTCAGCCATTTCTCGACGTCGCCCACAAAATCAAGGGCGCCGCCCGAATCGTCCAGGCGTCCCGGGTAATCGACAGCTGCGAGGCGCTGGAAAAGGCCTGCAATGAGGCATTCCATCGCGACGAAGTGGCCGATTGCAGCAAGGCTATAGAGCGCGCCATGCTCGAATTGGAGCAAGCATTGCAGCAACAGATCGGCCAAAACGACAAAAGCAGAATGACAGAGCCTTAACTATGCTTGGACGCTGAGCAGTGTGTTAACCATCATGGAGAGACCTGCAATGCCCAGCCCACTGCGCCCGGATCAACGGCGGTTTCCCCTGGACGTCCATATCAGCGTGATGTTCACTCTCCTGCTGTTGCTGACTGGCGTAGTGCTGGGCGTTTTCAACTACCGGCAAACCACGCAGATCATTCTTTCCAGCAGTGAAAAGCTCTTCAACCGTATCGAGCAGGACGTCCGTCTCGACCTGCACGCTACCTATGAGCCGATTCGCCATCTGCTGACCCTGCTGGCTGAATACCCGGCGACCCAGGCACCTGACCTGGAGCAACGCCTGGCACTACTCAAACCCTTCAGCCAGTCGCTCAAGGACAACCCCGACCTGGCCTCGTTGTATCTGGGCTATGGCAACGGCGATTTCTTCATGGTTCGGCCCTTGCGAACCCCCGACCTGAAAACGCTCCTCAAGGCACCGGATACTGCGGCTTATCAGGTGTGGAGCATTGAGCGAACAGGCAACAGCGGTCAGGTCCGCTCCCAATCATTGTTTTTCGATCAATATCTGGCCCTCATCAGCCGCCAGGACAACCCCGACGAAACCTACGATCCGCGAACCCGCGCCTGGTATGCCAACGCCAGTAGCGACAGCGATCTGATCACTACCGAACCCTACATCTTTTTCTCCACCCACAATGTCGGCACCACCCTGGCCCGGCGCAGTGGCGAACAGGCCGTCATGGGTGCCGACCTGACCCTGGCGGAACTCTCCGCCACCCTGGCCAAACATGTCGTGACCCCGAGTACCGAAATCGTGCTGTTCGATGCTGAAGGGAATGCCATCGCGTATCCCGACAGCAGCAAACTGATCATCGACGATCAGACTGCTCGCCTGATCAAAGCCGCCGACCTGAGCCCCAGCCTCGGCGCATTTATCAACAATCCCCCCGCAGGTAATCGCCTGGATGTCGCCGGTCGTCAATGGATCGTTGCCCGCAGCAGCATGCAGGAAGGTGGCCCCCAGGGACTGCAACTGGCGCTGCTGGTGCCGGAAGATGAGTTACTCGTCGATGCCTACCGCATGCGCTGGCAAGGCGCGCTGATTACCTTGGCCACGCTGTTGCTGTGCCTGCCGCTGGGCTGGCTGACCTCGCGGATTCTGGTCAAACCCCTGCGCGCGCTGGTAAGGGAGGCCGATGCGGTTCGCAGTTTCGACTTCAACTTTCCGGCCTCACGTCGTTCTCCCGTGCTCGAAGTCGACCAACTGAGCGTGTCGATGACGCGCATGAAAGACACCCTGGCGAGTTTTTTCCAGATCACTGACAGCCTGAGCGCCGAGACCCGCTTCGCCCCCTTGCTCGAACGGGTGTTGTTTGAAACCGTGAAAATCGGCCAGGCCCAGGCCGGTCTGATCTACCTGCGCGAAAGTGATGGCGATCGCATGGAGCCCCATGGTCTGGTCGTCAACGGCACCTTACGGGCATTGCCGTCATTTGATCTTCGAGGACACGAACTCCAGGCTCCGCAAAGCCCTGCATGGCTACAACAGCTGTCGAATGCCGACAACGTCGTCACCACGCTTGGTTTTGAAGAGGCCGGGGATTTGCAGAAGGTGTTGCATGCGCTGGAGTGTCCCCGCGTTCACCTGATCGGTATTCGGCTGCACAATCGTCATAACGAAACCGTGGGCCTGCTGATCCTGCTGTTGGCCGACACCGGCAACCAGAGCGATCTGGAGAAACTTCGTCCGGACCGCATCGCGTTCCTCCAAGCCGTGTCCGGCGCGGCCGCCGTGAGTATTGAAAGCCAGCGTCTGCAAGCCAAACAAAAACAACTGCTCGATTCCTTCATTCAACTGCTGGCGGGGGCGATTGACGCCAAAAGCCCCTACACCGGCGGTCACTGTCAGCGAGTACCGGCGCTGACCCTGATGCTCGCCCAAGCCGCCGCTGCCAGCCAGGACCCGGCCTTCAGCGGCTATCAACCCACCGAAGATGAATGGGAAGCGCTGCACATCGCCGCCTGGCTGCACGATTGCGGCAAGGTCACCACGCCGGAATACGTGGTCGATAAAGCCACGAAACTGGAAACCCTTAACGACCGTATTCACGAAATCCGCACCCGCTTCGAAGTGCTCAAGCGCGATGCCTGGATCAGCTATTGGCAAGCCATGGCCCTGGGCGGTGACGAGCAGCACCTGGCCGAACTGCGCAACGCCACGCTGGCGGGGCTGGATGATGATTTCGGGTTCGTTGCCCGCTGCAACCTCGGCGGCGAGGCGATGGCCGAGTCCGATCTGCAACGCCTGCGCAGCATCGCTCAACGCACCTGGACCCGAACCCTGGATGACCGGCTGGGTGTTTCCTGGGAAGAGAACCGGCGTCAGGCTCGGACCCCGGCACCGACACTGCCGGTCAGCGAGCCGTTGCTGATGGACAAACCCGAGCACCTGTTCGAACGGCCCGAAGCCGAACTGATTCCGGAGGATAATCCCTGGGGGTTCAAGCTCGATGTGCCGCCCTACAAGTACAACCGGGGCGAGCTCTACAACCTGAGTGTTGCCCGAGGCACCCTGACCCGCGAGGAGCGTTACATCATCAATCACCACATGGTGCAGACGATTCTGATGCTCAGCCACCTGCCCTTCCCCGGCCACCTCACCAACGTCGCGGAGATCGCCGGCGGCCACCATGAGAAAATGGACGGCACCGGGTATCCCAAACAGTTGAAGCGCGAAGAAATGAGCCTGCCGGCGCGGATGATGGCGATTGCCGATATTTTCGAAGCACTGACCGCCGCCGATCGCCCCTACAAGAAAGCCAAGTCGTTGAGCGAAGCGCTGGGCATCATGGCCACCATGTGCCGGGACGCCCACATCGATTCTGAGTTGTTCGGGCTGTTCATCAACGCGCAAATCTACTTGCAGTACGCCGATCGATTCCTCGATCCCCAACAGATCGATGCGGTTGATCCGACAAGCCTGCTGGTCAAGGCAGGCTTGAGGGCATGATCAGCAGTCGGTCAGGCGCAGGAAAATCGCCGCCAATTGCTCGATACCGGCCTGATCTTCAGCGGTAAAACGCGCCAGTTTCGGGCTGTCGAGGTCCAGCACGCCGATCAGGCGACCGTCCTTGACCAGTGGCACGACCAGCTCGCTGTTCGACGCACTGTCGCAAGCGATGTGCCCGGGGAACGCGTGCACGTCCTCGACCAACTGGGTCTGCAAGGTGGCCGCCGCCGAGCCGCACACGCCCCGGCCAAATGGAATTCGCACGCAGGCGATCTGCCCTTGAAACGGGCCCAGCACCAGCTCTTCGTTGCGATTGAGGTAGAACCCGGCCCAGTTCAGGTCATCGAGCTGGTTATAGAGGAACGCCGAGAACTGCGCGGCGTTGGCAATGAAATCCCGCTCGTCCGCCAGCAATGACTCCAATTGCGCCCACAACATGCCGTAGCCTTCGAGGCCCTGGCCGCTCTTTTGTAAATCGATCATGCCTTGTGCTCCAACAGCTTCAGCCCGACCCAATAGCGGGCAAATTGATACGCGCAACGTCCGTTGCGATTACCCCGGCCCGTGGCCCAGCGCACCGCGAGGATGTCCAGTGCTTCGTCTCGCTGCCACTTGAGGCCCGCCTTGTCGGCGAGTTGACCGATCCAGTGTTCGACGACGTTGAGGAAGTGCTCCTGGGTAAACGGATAGAACGACAGCCACAATCCAAAACGATCCGACAGCGCAATCTTGTCTTCCACCGCCTCGCTGGGATGGAGTTCGCCGTCAACGCGCTTCCAGTTTTCGTTATCGCTTTCCTTTTCCGGCACCAGGTGGCGACGGTTGGACGTGGCGTACAGCAAAACGTTATCCGGCGCCTGTTCGAGAGAGCCGTCGAGCACGCTTTTGAGCACGCGATAATCGCCCTCGCCCGACTCGAACGACAGGTCATCGCAGAACAGTACGAAACGCTGGGGCAGCTTGGCGATCTGTTCAACCACTCGCGGCAAGTCCGCCAGGTGATCGCGTTCGATCTCGATCAGCCGCAGACCGGCCTTCGCGTGCTCCGCCAGCAAGGCGCGAACCAGCGACGATTTACCGGTGCCGCGTGAGCCCCAGAGCAACGCGTGGTTGGCCGGCATGCCATCGAGGAACTGCTGAGTGTTTCGCCCCAGTTGCTCCAGTTGCCGGTCGACACCGATCAGGTCGGACAAACGCATGTCGAGGCTGACTTCCAGCGGCAACAGAAATCCGCTGCGCCCCTCGCGCTGCCAGCGCGCGGCAAGGCAATGATTCCAGTCGATAGCTTGCCGAGGGGCGGGCAGCAATGGTTCGATACGGGCCAAAACGGCATCGGCGCGTTCAAGAAAAGCATTTAATCGGGAATCCACGTCTTCTCCTCGGGCACGTTCACAGTAATGATGGCGATACAGCGACGAAACACAGCGTTCGGTGTCCGGTTCATCCCTTTGTACAAGGGCACGCGAGAACATCGGTATCCATGCATGATCGACTATGCTTGAGCAGCGAAGGGAAACGGAAGTGGTTCAACACCCCATGGATATCAAGTTCACCAACCGGCTGTCCTACAAGCAAGCCCGGCTTACTGTGCTGGTCGGTTTCATTCTGGGCACGCTGCTCAGTCTGCTGCAAATTGGCATCGATTATGCCAGTGAAGACGCCTCCATCAACCGCGAAATCCTGTCTTTGCTGGAAATCAGCCATAACCCCGCGTCCCGTATCGCCTACAACATCGACGCCGAACTTGCTCAGGAACTGACCCTGGGCCTGTTGCGCTCGCCGGCGATCATCAGTGCGCAATTGACCGACAACAACAATACCGTGCTCGCCAGCGTCAAACGCCCAGGCGTGCAAAGCGGTTATCGGGTGATCAGTGACTTCCTGTTCGGCGCCAACCGACAGTTCGAAGACCGTCTCTACCTGGATCACTTGCCGACCGAATCCCTCGGCACCCTCAACCTGGACGTCGACACCTATTCATTCGGCAACCGGTTCCTGCGTCGGGCCGAGGTGACCCTGATCAATGGCTTCGCGCGCAGCCTGCTGCTGACTGGCATCCTGCTGGCGCTGTTCTACGTGATGCTGACCAAGCCGTTGGTTCGGGTCATCCGTGAACTCAGCAGTCGCGACCCGCGCAGCACGGAGTCGACGTCGCTGGAGTGTCCGACGGACCATGAAAACGATGAAATCGGTGTACTGGTCAAGGTTGCCAATCAACAATTCGAAAACATCGCCACCGAAATCCAGCAGCGACGCAACGCGGAAAACCGCCTGACCGACTACCTCGGGCAACTCGAGAACATCGTCTCGGCCCGCACCGCGGAACTCAAGGCGATCAACTCCCGGCTCAGCCAATCGAATGAGGAACTGGAAGTCGCCCGCAGCACCGCCCTGGACATGGCCGAAGCGCGCTCGGTGTTCCTGGCCAACATGAGCCACGAGATCCGCACGCCGCTCAACGGCCTGCTGGGGATGATCGCGCTTTCCCTGGACGGCCCGCTCAATGCCGAACAACAGCAACAGCTGTCCATCGCCCATGACTCGGGCAAAGTACTGGTGGAACTGCTCAACGATATTCTCGATCTGTCAAAGTTCGATGCCGGCCAACTGGAGCTCGAACATATTCCGTTCGACCTCGGCTCGCTGATCGAAGACACCGCCAACCTGCTATCGCAAAACGCCGCGCCGAGTGTCGAGCTGAGCTGCCTGATCGACCCGCACTTTCCAGCCCTGGTGCTCGGGGATCCGACCCGGGTCCGACAGATCGTCAGCAACCTCTTGTCCAACGCCCTCAAGTTCACCCGCTTCGGTCGCGTCGATGTGCGCCTGTCAACATTCGAGGACGGCGTCAGAATCGAAGTCTGCGACACCGGAATCGGTATCGCCCAGGACGCCCAGGTCAAGATCTTCCAGCCCTTCACGCAAGCGGGTGCCGGCATTACCCGGCAATTCGGCGGGACCGGGTTGGGCCTGGCACTGACCTACAACCTCTGCGAAGCCATGCAAGGGCGCCTCACCATCAGCTCGGAAGCAGGCTTCGGCAGCCAGTTCTGTGCGGATCTGCCGCTGCCCAGCCACACCCGCGCCCTTCCCCCGGCCTCTTTACAGGGCAAGGTCATCGCAATCACCGCCGCCAGCAGTGGTCTGGCAGAACTGTTGAACACTGTGTTGCCCGGCTGGGGGCTCGACTATGAGCAGCGTTCCATCGATGACTCGTTGCTGGGCCTGAACCCGGATGTACTGATTACCGATTGCCCCGAATGCCTGTTTGGCCTGCGCCCCTCGTGTACAGCCCCCATTCTGCTGGTCACCGCTTACGGCAGTTTCATGCCCAGCGAAGAAGCCCTCGCCCTCGCCCCTTTGCAACAACAGGCGCGGCCTCTGGCGCGCAACGCGCTGTACCAGACACTGCGGCGAACCCTGCAGCCGGAACTCAACACGATCAACGGTGCCCGGCTCGACGCCCTCTCCCCACTACGACGCGGACGCGTGCTGTTGGTGGAGGACAATCCGGTCAACCAATTGGTGGCCAAAGGGATGCTCGGAAAACTCGGTTGCGAGGTGATTGTCGCCGGTCACGGTGGTGAGGCGCTGGATCAGCTGGAGCACAGCGAATTCGATCTGGTGCTGATGGACTGCAACATGCCGGTGATGGACGGCTACGAGGCCAGTCGGCAAATCCGTCGCAGCGGACGCTGGCCACAGCTGCCCATCGTCGCCCTGACCGCCAACGCCATGTCCGAAGAGCGCGAACGCTGTCGTGCGGCAGGCATGAGCGATTACCTGGCAAAACCCTTCCGCCGGGAAGAGTTGGCGGCCCTGCTGGACTTGTGGGTCCCTACTACGACAGTGCTTTGATTTGCCACAAAAGATGATCAAGGCCATCGCGCAGATCATTCAGGCGATCCAGATCCACACCGCTGTCGCATAACAGACGGGCCTTGAGCGGCCCGACCTGATCGCGCAAAGCCTTGCCGGTTGGCGACAGGCTCAAGTGCACTTCACGCTCGTCCCGCGCCGAGCGCTGACGCTGAACCAGTTGCAGTTGCTCAAGACGCTTGAGCAACGGCGTCAGCGTGCCGGAATCCAGCGCCAGGCGTTCGCCCAACGCCTTGACCGTCGGTTGCTCAGGGGCCGCCTCCTGCCATTCCCACAGCACCAGCATCGCCAGATATTGCGGGTAGGTCAGGCCAAGCTGATCGAGCATCGGCTTGTAGGCGCGGATCACCGCCCGGGAAGCGGCGTACAGCTTGAAGCACAGTTGACTGTCGAGCTTCAGGGAATCGACTGACAAGGTGTTCATTTGAGCAGGGCTTCGATCTCGCGGGTCAGGTCCTGCGGCTTGGTCGCGGGGGCGAAGCGCTTGACCAGCTGGCCATCCTTGCCGATCAGAAACTTGGTGAAGTTCCACTTGATGCCCTGGGAACCCAGCACACCCGGTGCGCGTTTTTTCAGTTGAACGAACAACGGATGGGCGCCGGCGCCATTGACTTCAATCTTTTTGAACAGCGGAAAACTGACGCCGAAGTTCAACTCGCAGAACTCGGAAATCGCCCCTTCGTTGCCTGGCTCTTGCTTGCCGAACTGGTTACACGGAAAGCCCAGCACCACCAGACCTTGATCCTTGTAGGTCTGCCACAACTCTTCAAGGCCTTTGTACTGCGGGGTGAAGCCGCATTTGCTCGCGGTATTGACCACCAACACGGCCTTGCCGGCGAAATCCGCCAGGGTCTTTTGCTCACCCTTGATGGTGGTACAAGGGATGCTCAGCAGGTTGTCGCTCATGGTTCGGACTCTAAATGAGGGAAGATGAGACAAACATAGCGAGCAATTGAATTGTGTGCAATTTAATAATCCGATGAGCGATCAATGGATCGCTCCCGGCTTCTTACCCGCGCGGCATCAGGTCCAGGCACACCGAGTTGATGCAGTAACGCAGGCCGGTCGGCGGCGGGCCGTCCGGGAACACGTGCCCCAAGTGCGCATCGCATTTGGCGCACACCACTTCAGTGCGGATCATTCCGTGGCTGACGTCACGGATTTCGACCATGGCGCTGTCGCCGATCGGTGCATAAAAGCTCGGCCAGCCGCAGCCGGAGTCGAATTTGGTTTTGGAGTCGAACAGTGGCTCGTTGCAGCAGATACAGTGGTAAACACCATCGATCTTGCTGTCGTTATATTTGCCGGAGAACGGCCGTTCGGTGCCTTTAAGGCGGCAAACGTTGTACTGCTCCGGATCGAGCATCGCCCGCCATTCTTCCAGGGTTTTTTCCAACTTTTCCATCATCACACCTCAGCAGCTGAAAAAGCCCGATCTGTACCTTTTCCACGGATCGGGCGGCACGTATGATTGCGCCTCGTCAAACGCCAGTCTGGCAGCCAGACCACGCGCATTCAAACGGATTTATGGATGCTGCCTCTCAAGGCGTCAGGCCTGTGTGAATACGCAGGATTCCCAGTACGGTCGTTCATACGCCGCCTGGATCGTTCATTTTCAGGAACACATCGCCATGCAGGTCAGCAAATCGAACAAGCTCGCCAACGTCTGCTACGACATTCGCGGCCCAGTGCTCAAGCACGCCAAACGCCTGGAAGAGGAAGGTCATCGCATCCTCAAGCTGAACATCGGCAACCCGGCGCCTTTTGGTTTCGAAGCGCCGGATGAAATCCTTCAGGACGTCATCCGTAACCTGCCGACTGCTCAAGGCTACAGCGATTCCAAAGGTCTGTTCAGCGCCCGCAAAGCCGTGATGCAGTACTACCAGCAAAAGCAGGTAGAAGGCGTCGGCATTGAAGACATCTATTTGGGCAACGGCGTTTCCGAGCTGATCGTGATGTCGCTGCAGGCCCTGCTCAACAACGGCGACGAAGTGCTGGTGCCGGCCCCGGACTACCCGCTGTGGACCGCCGCGGTGAGCCTGTCGGGCGGCAACCCGGTGCATTACCTGTGCGACGAGCAGGCCAACTGGTGGCCGGATCTGGCCGACATCAAGGCCAAGATCACCCCGAACACCAAAGCACTGGTGATCATCAACCCGAACAACCCCACCGGCGCGGTGTATTCGAAAGAAGTCCTGCTGGGCATGCTGGAGTTGGCTCGTCAGCACAACCTGGTGGTTTTTTCCGACGAAATCTACGACAAGATTCTGTACGACGATGCCGTGCACATCTGCACGGCTTCCCTGGCGCCAGACCTGCTGTGCCTGACGTTCAACGGTCTGTCCAAGTCTTATCGCGTCGCGGGTTTCCGTTCCGGCTGGATCGCCATTTCAGGCCCTAAACACCACGCACAGAGCTACATCGAAGGCATCGACATGCTGGCGAACATGCGCCTGTGTGCCAACGTGCCGAGCCAGCATGCGATCCAGACCGCCCTCGGCGGCTACCAAAGCATCAATGATCTGGTATTGCCCAACGGACGACTGTTGGAACAGCGCAATCGCACCTGGGAACTGCTCAACGACATTCCCGGCGTGAGCTGCGTCAAGCCAATGGGCGCGCTGTATGCGTTCCCACGGATCGACCCGAAAGTCTGCCCGATCCACAACGACGAGAAATTCGTGCTCGACCTGCTGCTGTCGGAGAAGCTGCTGGTAGTTCAAGGCACGGCCTTCAACTGGCCATGGCCGGACCATTTCCGTGTGGTGACCCTGCCGCGCGTGGACGAGCTGGACATGGCCATCGGACGTATCGGCAACTTCCTCAAGTCCTATCGCCAGTAACCTGCCTGTCACCGTGCGACGCTTGCGCAAGTCGCACGGTGATTGATTCAGCAACATTTCTTTGCGCCCTGCCGAACATCGCTTCTTCAATCGCTGACTGATGACTCGTTGCGTGCTCGCGTCTAACAACGGCGGGGCTTACGACGTTAATTGGCTGACAAACGCTTCCCGCATCGACGTCGGAAATGCCCTTCAAGCAGCTAGACTGTTGCCGTAGGACACAGTTTGAAATAGTCACCTGGTTGAATAGCCCGGGTCAGCACCTTATATACCCCGCAGTACGCTACATCTTTAGCATGAGGAGATTTCTACAACCATGATGCGCATCCTGCTGTTTTTGGCCACTAACCTGGCGGTCGTGCTGATTGCCAGCATCACCCTGAGCCTTTTCGGCTTCAACGGGTTCATGGCGGCCAACGGGGTTGATCTCAACCTCAATCAGCTGCTGATTTTCTGTGCGGTCTTTGGTTTCGCCGGTTCGCTGTTCTCGCTGTTCATCTCCAAGTGGATGGCGAAGATGAGCACCAGCACCCAAATCATCAGCCAGCCGCGCACACGTCACGAGCAATGGCTGCTGCAAACCGTCGAGCAATTGTCCCGGGAAGCCGGGATCAAGATGCCCGAAGTCGGTATTTTCCCGGCCTACGAGGCGAACGCCTTTGCCACCGGCTGGAACAAGAACGACGCGTTGGTCGCGGTCAGCCAGGGATTGCTCGAGCGTTTCTCGCCTGATGAAGTGAAGGCCGTTCTGGCCCACGAAATCGGCCACGTAGCCAATGGCGACATGGTCACCCTGGCGTTGGTTCAGGGCGTGGTGAACACCTTTGTGATGTTCTTCGCACGGATCATCGGCAACTTTGTCGACAAGGTGATCTTCAAGAACGAAGAAGGCCAGGGCATCGCCTACTACGTGGCAACCATCTTTGCCGAACTGGTCCTGGGCATTCTGGCCAGCGCCATCGTCATGTGGTTCTCGCGTAAACGCGAATTCCGTGCAGACGAAGCCGGTGCACGTCTGGCCGGCACCGCCGCAATGATCGGCGCCCTGCAACGCTTGCGTTCGGAACAGGGGCTGCCGGTGCACATGCCGGACACCCTGACTGCTTTCGGCATCAATGGTGGCATCAAACAGGGGTTCGCCCGCATGTTCATGAGCCACCCGCCGCTGGAAGAGCGTATCGACGCTCTGCGTCGTCGGGGCTGATAGCTCTGCGGTGATACAAAAAGGGGCGATCATCTGATCGCCCCTTTTTTGTGCCTTGCTGTTCCATCAACTCATCAAGCGATAAATCCGCTCTTCAAGTCGTGTAACACCGCTTTCCAGGAACTTCCAGCTTTCGCCCAGAACGTCCTGGTCCTCCAGAATCTTCAACTCCCACGAAGCACCGAACAACCGTTGCACTTCGTCATCCAGCACTGCAAAGGGCGGCCCCTCCATTTGCGCCTGGTCGTAATCCAGGGTAATCAGCAGCCCCAGCGAATCCTTCGGCAAAATACGCTTCAGATGCTCGGCGTATTGCTCGCGCATCTTCGGTGGCAAGGCGATCAACGCAGCGCGGTCGTATAGCGCACTGCAATCGGCGACATCGCCGGCCGTCAGCGCGAAGAAATCACCACACCAAATCTCGATCGAACCCGCCCGATAGACAGTGAAGGGGCCTTGATCGCTGACGTCGGGATCAAACTGATGCTCGTGAAAAAAGTCTTCCACCGCTTTTTCCGACAATTCGACACCCAGCACCTCGTGACCGCATTTCGCCAGCCACAGCAGATCCAGGCTTTTCCCGCATAACGGCACCAGTACGCGCGCGCCCTCTTCCAGGCCCAGCTGCGGCCAGTACCGTTGCAGATATGGATTCACTTCCGGCAGGTGGAAGCCGATCTGATTCGACGTCCACCGCTTGTGCCAAAACTCCGGCTGCATAATTAATCCCGAAAATTCGATCAAAAGACCCTAAAACTTATATTAGATTTAGATCAATGATCTGACTGAAGATGATGCCATCTTACCCCTCAGGAGCTCATTCATGTTCCCCAGCCTGTACATATCCCATGGTTCGCCCATGTTGGCACTGGAACCGGGCGCCAGCGGACCGGCCCTCGCTCGCCTGGCCGCAGAATTGCCGAAACCCAAAGCCATCGTAATTGTTTCTGCGCATTGGGAAAGCAATGAGTTGCTCGTCAGCGGCAATCCCCAGCCTGAAACCTGGCATGACTTCGGCGGCTTTCCGCAGGCGCTGTTCGACGTGCAATACCCGGCGCCCGGCAATCCACAATTGGCCGCAGAGGTTGTCGAACTGCTGAAGAGCGATGGCCTGCCCGCACGCATCGATGCCAAGCGGCCGTTCGACCACGGAGTTTGGGTGCCGCTGTCATTGATGTATCCACATGCCGACATTCCCGTGGTGCAAGTCTCGCTACCCACCCGCGGTGGCCCGGCCCTGCAGACCCGCGTCGGTCATGCCCTGACCAGTCTGCGCGAACACGGCGTGCTGCTGATTGGTTCCGGGAGCATCACCCACAACCTGCGTGAACTGGACTGGCACGCCGGCACAGAACGCGTCGAACCCTGGGCCCAGACATTTCGTGACTGGATGATCGAAAAACTCGCTGCCAACGACGAAACCGCGTTGCACGATTACCGTCAGCAAGCACCGAATGCCGTGCGCAACCATCCCAGTGATGAACATTTGTTGCCTTTGTATTTTGCCCGCGGCGCCGGAGGACATTTCAGCGTGACCCACAAGGGCTTCACCATGGGGGCCTTGGGCATGGACATTTATCGCTTCGGATAACGTAAAGAACTCACAGTTTGTGGCGGCCAGGCTCAGACCACATCAACCCCGACATGAATCGCATCGTGCCGCCAAAACTCCAGATCACAATCGATCAACCGCTCATGCTGATCGTAATTGACCCGAGCGATGCGCAACCCCGGACTCCCCACCGACACCCGTAAAGCTGCCGCCGCATCGACCGACAACGCCGTCGGCACAATCTCGAAACGCACCCGCCCGTAGTGCAAATCGTAATGCCGCGCGTACAACTCGGTAATCGACTGATTCAAATCGAAATCCAGAATCCCCGGGAAAAACTGCGGATTCAAATAGTGCTCCACATACAACACCAGCCGCTCATCAATCCGCCGTGCCCGGCAAATCTGAATCACGCTCGACAACGCCGGCAACTGCAACCAGGCACAGACCGCCGCCGACGCCGGTTGCAGCCTCGCTGAAATCACCTCGGTGGACGGCACCCGCCCCTGCGCACTGACCATCGCGTGAAAGTGACTGCGCTGCATCAGGTTATAGGCCAGGCGCGGTGGCGACACGAACCAGCCACGGCGCTCCTCCCGATAAATCTGCCCCTGGGCTTCCAGTTGCAACAACGCTTCTCGCACGGTGATCCGCGTGGTCCCGAACAACTCACTGAGCTTGCGCTCGGCCGGCAGTTTGCTCCCGGGCGCCAACAGGCCATGGTCGAGCTGTTCCTGCAGAACCTGCCCGATGGCTGTCACCGCTTTGGTTGTCTCGATGCGCATCAACGTTACCTATCTGGACTAGACCAGCACTGTTTCGGGGCGGAACCGAGATTCAAACCGGTTCCCTCAACTCCCGACAAGCCTAGGCACTGCACATGACTGACAGATGACAAAGCCGCCGAACGGTTGATCCAGACGCCTGCAATTTCACGGCCAAGTCCTTTTATATCAGCCTATTAGCCATGGTCTACGCTTACTCCGAAGCCTGAGTATTGCCGCTCAAAAAATATAGGCCGACCGATCGTCGACATCAAAATGTCATCAGCGGCGCCTAAATTGGCTCAGGTATTGCTGACCTAGACCAACACAACCGCAATCGCAGCGTTGAAAACGCCCAAGGAGCTTCGGATGAAACAGCTTTTCCTGGCCTCACTGTTAGGCTCGACCATTGCCATGTGTACCGCCGCAATGGCGGCTGATAGCGATTTGAAAACCCTGGAAGCCGCAGCGAAAGCGGAAGGTGAGGTCAACAGCGTCGGCATGCCCGACAACTGGGCCAACTGGAAAGGCACCTGGGATGACCTGGCCAAGAACTACGGCCTGAAACACATCGACACCGACATGAGCTCGGCCCAGGAAATCGCCAAGTTCAAAGCTGAAAAAGACAACGCCAGCGCCGACATCGGCGACGTCGGTGCAGCCTTTGGCCCGATTGCTATCAAGCAAGAGGTTTCGCAGCCTTACAAGCCGAGCACCTGGGATCAGGTTCCAGACTGGGCCAAAGACAAAGATGGCCATTGGGCTCTGGCCTATACCGGTTCCATTGCGTTCATCATCAACAACAAACTGCTGCACGGTTCTGACGCCCCCAAAAGCTGGGCTGATCTTGAGAAGGGCAAGTACAAGGTCACCATCGGTGACGTGAGCACTTCCGCCCAGGCCATCAACGGCGTGCTGGCAGCGGCGCTCTCCAAGGGGGGCGACGAAAAGAACATTGAACCGGGTCTGCTGTTCTTCGCCGAACTCGCCAAACAAAAACGCCTATCAATGACGGATCCAACGATTGCCAGCATGGAAAAGGGTGAAGTCGAAGTCGGCGTGGTCTGGGACTTCAACGGCCTGAGCTACAAGGCCAAAATGGTGAATCCGGATGACTACACTGTCGTGATTCCATCCGATGGCTCGGTGATCTCCGGTTACACCACCATCATCAACAAATACGCCAAGCACCCGAACGCCGCCAAACTGGCGCGCGAGTACATCTTCAGCGATGCAGGCCAGACCAATCTGGCGCGCGGCAACGCTCGTCCGATCCGTGCCGATCACCTGACCCTGCCGGCAGATGTACAGGCCAACCTGTTGCCTAACGAGCAGTACAAGCACGTAACGCCGATCAAGGACGCCGACGCCTGGGAGAAGACCTCCAAGTCCGTTCCTCAGAAGTGGCAGGAAGTCGTCATCATCGAGATGCAGTGACGCGGTAAATCCCCACTTTCGGGATTTGGTGGAGATCCCTGTGGCAGCGAGCTTGCTCGCGATGGCGGCAGGTCAGTCAACTTCTATGTTGAAGGCCAGTGCGCTATCGCGAGCAAGCTCGCTCCCACAGTGGATTGAGTTGATTTCGAGACCTCTGATTTCTGTTTTGCGGAGTTCCAGCCCCTATGAAGCACAACGTCATCCTTGTCGTACTCGACGGCCTCAATTACGAGGTTGCCCGACACGCCATGGGGCACCTGCAGGCTTACGTTGGCGCAGGACGCGCGGCGCTCTACAAACTGGAGTGCGAACTGCCGGCGCTGTCCCGACCACTTTACGAATGCATCCTGACCGGCGTCCCGCCGATCGACAGTGGCATCGTCCACAACAATGTTTCGCGCCTGTCCAACCAGCGCAGCATTTATCACTACGCCAGCGATGCAGGCCTCACAACCGCCGCCGCGGCCTATCACTGGGTCAGCGAGCTGTATAACAACTCGCCCTTCGTTGCCGCACGGGATCGTCACACCGACGACCCGGACCTGCCAATCCAGCACGGTCATTTCTACTGGAACGATCACTACCCGGACTCGCACCTGTTCGCCGACGCCGAAAACCTGCGCCTGCGTCATGCGCCAAACTTTTTACTGGTCCACCCCATGAACATCGACGACGCCGGGCACAAGCACGGCCTCGACACCCCGCAATACCGCAACAGCGCCCGCTCGGCCGACATTATTCTGGCCGATTATCTGCAAACCTGGCTCGACGCCGGGTATCAGGTGCTGGTGACCGCCGACCATGGCATGAACAACGACCGCTCCCACAACGGCCTGCTGCCGGAAGAACGCGAAGTGCCGTTGTTCGTCTTCGGCGATGCCTTCAGCTTCAACGCCAGCGCCGCACCGAAACAGACTGAAATCTGCGGCACCGTCTGCGAACTGCTGGGTGTGGCCCACGACAAACCAGTCTGCCGGGAGCTCCTCAAGTGAATGCCATGACTCGCGAAAAACGGCTGGCGGTGCTGTGCCTGGTGCCCTTCGCGCTGTTCTTTATCGTGTTCGAGATCGCCCCGTTGAGCTGGGTAATGATCAACAGTCTGCAGTCGGAAGAGTTCGGCTGGGGCATCGCCAACTTCACCAAAATCTTCAACTCGAAGTTCTATCTGCAGGCGATCCAGCTCAGTCTCGAGATCAGTTTCTGGTCCAGTGTGTTCGGGATCATCATCGCGGTGCTCGGCGCCTACTCCCTGCGCCGTGTCGACTCGAAACTGCGCAACTTCGTCAACGCCTTCGCCAACATGACCAGCAACTTTGCCGGTGTGCCTTTGGCTTTCGCGTTCATCATCCTGCTGGGCTTCAACGGCAGCTTCACCCTCATGCTCAAGCAGGCCGGGATCATTCAGGACTTCAACCTGTATTCGAAAACCGGGCTGATCATTCTCTATACCTACTTCCAGATTCCGTTGGGCGTATTGCTGCTCTACCCGGCCTTTGATGCCCTGCGCGAAGACTGGCGTGAGTCCGCTGAGTTGCTCGGCGCCAACGGCTGGCAGTTCTGGCTGCACATCGGATTGCCAGTGCTGACACCCGCGCTGCTTGGCACCTTCGTGATCCTGCTGGCCAACGCCCTCGGCGCGTACGCCACGGTGTACGCCCTGACTACCGGCAACTTCAACGTGCTGCCAATCCGTATCGCAGCGATGGTTTCCGGCGACATTTCCCTGGACCCGAACATGGCCAGCGCCTTGGCCGTGGTGCTGGTGGCGTTGATGACCCTGGTGACCATCGTGCATCAGCTGCTGTTGAAGAGGAGCTACCATGTCTCGCGCTGAACTGGGCCCCGCCGGTGTCTACCACCGGGTCGCGGTCTACCTGCTGTTTGCCATTCTGCTGTTACCGCTGATTGGAACGTTGATTTACTCGATCTCCAGCAGTTGGTCGGCAACTATTTTGCCCAGCGGCTTCACTATCAAATGGTATGCGCAGCTGTGGAGTGATCCACGATTTCTCCATGCGTTCGGTCAATCGCTTCTGGTCTGCGTCGGCGCACTGATTTTGTCGGTGGTTTTGATTCTGCCATTGCTGTTTGTGGTGCATTACCACTTCCCGAAACTCGATGCGTTGATGAACATCCTGATCCTGCTGCCCTTCGCGGTGCCGCCGGTGGTGTCGTCGGTGGGGCTGTTGCAGCTTTACGGCTCCGGGCCGTTCGCGATGGTCGGGACGCCGTGGATTCTGATCGGTTGCTACTTCACCGTGGCGCTGCCGTTCATGTACCGGGCAATCACCAACAACCTGCAAGCGATCAACCTGCGCGACCTGATGGACGCTGCCCAACTGCTCGGCGCCAGCACCTGGCAAGCGGCGTTCCTGGTGGTGCTGCCCAACTTGCGCAAAGGTTTGATGGTGGCGTTGCTGCTGTCGTTCTCGTTCCTGTTCGGTGAGTTCGTGTTCGCCAACATCCTCGTCGGGACCCGCTACGAAACCTTGCAGGTCTACCTCAACAACATGCGCAACAGCAGCGGCCACTTCACCAGCGCGCTGGTGATTTCCTATTTCTTCTTTGTGCTGGTTCTGACCTGGGCGGCCAATATTTTGAACAAGGACAAAAGCCAATGAGCTTCGTCAGCGTCCAACATCTACAGAAAAGCTACGCGGGCACCGCAGTGTTCAGCGACATCAACTGTGAAATCCAGAAGGGTGAGTTCGTCACCCTTCTCGGCCCGTCCGGTTGCGGCAAGTCCACACTGCTTCGCTGCATCGCCGGGCTGACCTCGGTGGATGGCGGCAAAATCCTGCTCGACGGCCAGGACCTCGTTCCGTTGAGCCCGCAGAAACGCGGGATTGGCATGGTGTTCCAGAGCTACGCGCTGTTTCCGAACATGACCGTTGAGCAGAACGTCGCCTTTGGATTGCGCATGCAGAAAGTCAACGCCGACGACAGCCGCAAGCGCGTTGCCGAAATACTGAAACTGGTGGAACTCAACGACTTTGCCGCGCGTTATCCGCATCAACTGTCCGGCGGCCAATGCCAGCGAGTCGCCCTCGCCCGCTCGTTGGTGACCCGGCCTCGTCTGTTGCTGCTGGATGAACCGCTGTCGGCCCTCGACGCGCGGATTCGCAAGCACTTGCGCGAGCAGATCCGTCAGATCCAGCGCGAACTCGGCTTGACCACGATCTTCGTCACTCACGATCAGGAAGAAGCCCTGACCATGTCCGACCGGATTTTCTTGATGAATCAGGGAAAGATCGTACAAAGCGGTGACGCCCAGACCCTTTACACCGCCCCTATCGACTTCTTTGCCGCAGGTTTCATCGGCAACTACAACCTGCTGGACGCCGACAGCGCCACAAAACTGCTGCAGCGACCGATTAACCACCGCATCGCGATTCGTCCGGAAGCCATCGAACTGAGCCTGAACGGCGAACTCGACGCACAAATCCGCAGCCACAGCCTGTTGGGCAACGTGATTCGCTACCGGGTCGAAGCCCGGGGCGTGGAATTGGTGGTGGATGTGCTGAACCGCTCGGCGGCCGATCTGCATCCCGATGGTCAGCGTCTGGCGCTTTCCATCGATCCGACGGCCCTGTGTGAGGTAGCCTGATGACTTTGCTGATGTTGAAGAGAGAATCGCACTGATGGCCCTGGCAATTTTTGATCTGGACGAAACCCTGATCCACGGCGACTGCGCCACCCTTTGGAGCGAGCAAATGGGCCGCCTGGGATGGGTCGATCCCGAGTCGTTCATGCGTCAGAACAACGAACTGATGGACGCCTACAGCCACGGCAAGCTGCGCATGGAGGAGTACATGACCTTCAGCCTGGAGCCGATGATCGGGCGCACGCCGGAAGAGGTCGACCATTTGGTCGGGCCTTGGGTGGAAGACTTCATCGAGCCGATCATTTTCAGTGACGCCACCAAAGCCATTGCGGCCCATCGCAAGGCCGGCGACCGGATTTTGGTGATCTCGGCGTCCGGCACGCATCTGGTGAGGCCAATCGCCGATCGTTTGGGCATTGACGAGATTCTCGGCATCGAGCTGGAAGTGGCACATGGGGTTTATAGCGGCCACACCGTTGGCACGCTGACCTACCGCGAAGGCAAGATCACGCGTTTGCTGGAGTGGCTGGATGCGGAAGAGGAAAATCTGGAGGGCGCGAGTTTCTACTCAGACTCGCGCAATGATTTGCCGCTGTTGCTGAAGGTTGATTTTCCGCATGTAGTGAATCCGGATCCGGTGCTACTTGAGCACGCCGAAAAGGCCGGCTGGCCGATCCATATCTGGAAGTAGCCGAAAATCAATGTGGGAGCAGGCCGGACCAAGCCCGCTCCCACAGGGATCAAACCAGGCTTTCGTCGATCACCAACACCAACTTTCCCGACACCTTATTAGTCGCCAACTCCGCAAACGCCGCTTCGGCATCCTTGATCGGAAAGGTCTTGGCCAATTGCGGGCTCAAACGCCCTTCGGAAAACAGCGGCCAGACATGTTGGCTGAGATCACTGAACAGATCCGCCTTGAACTGCTCGTCGCGACTGCGCAAAGTCGAACCCAGCAGTTGCACGCGCTTGGCCAGAACCTGCGCCAGATCCAGCTGCGCCTCACGCCCCCCCATCAGGCCGATCAGCACCCAACGACCATCGCGCGCCAGCAGTTTCAGATTCAACGCGGCGTAGTTACCGCCAACCGGGTCGAGAATCACATCGAACGGCCCCAGGTCGCTCAAGCTGTCCAGATCCCCGTTGCGCACGACCCCACCTTGGGCCCCCAGCGCCTCGCAGTAAGCCAGACGTTCGGCGGAACCGACACTGACCCAACACGGGTTACCAAACGCCTTGCACAGCTGAATGGCAGCTGAACCGATTCCACTTGCTCCGGCGTGCAGAAGAACTTTCTCACCCGGCTTGAGCGCAGCCAGTTGAAACAAATTCAGCCAAACGGTCGCATACACTTCTGGCAGCGCTGCCGCCTCCGCCAGGGACAAACCTTCGGGAACCGGCAACACATGCCGTCCGTCGACAACTACCTCCTCGGCCATCCCGCCCCCGGCCAGCAAGGCGCAGACTCGATCCCCGACTTGCCAGGACGAGCCCGCCCCCACCTCGCTGATCACCCCCGAACACTCAAGACCCAGTACCTGACTGGCTCCCGGCGGTGGCGGATAAAGACCCGCCTTCTGTAACAAATCGGCGCGATTGAGACCCGCAGCCGCCACTCGAATCCGAACTTGTCCTACATCACATGTAGGACTGGGCTCTTCCACCCACTCCACTTGACCTTCAACGCCTTGCAATGCTTTCACAGTGCCTCCATAGTGAGTCTGGACTGAGCCCGTAGTTGTAGCGCCGGGCTTTCTTGCATTATGCGACCGGCCCTTGTGGAACCGGCGACTTCAAAGACGGCCTAATATGCGTGATCAATTGTCCCCGCGTCGAATCAGCATGAAGCATTTTTTCCCCAGCACCGCCCTAGCCCTATTCATCGGCATCGGCCTGTTGCCGATATCGACCAATTCGTTTGCAGCCAATAGCTGGGACAAGCTTCAGCCTGATCGTGACGAAGTGATCGCCAGCCTGAACGTCGTCGAGTTGCTCAAGCGCCATCACTACAGTAAGCCACCGCTCGATGACGCGCGCTCCGCGATCATTTATGACAGCTACCTCAAACTGTTGGACCCGTCGCGCAGCTACTTCATGGCCAGCGACATTGCCGAATTCGACAAGTGGAAAACCCAGTTTGACGACTTCCTCAAAAGCGGCGACCTGAATGCCGGGTTCACCATCTACAAGCGCTACCTGGACCGCGTCAAAGCGCGTCTGGACTTCGCCCTTGCAGAGTTGAACAAAGGCGTCGACAAGATCGACTTCACCACCAAGGAAACCTTGCTGATCGATCGCAAGGACGCCCCTTGGCTCAAGTCCACCGCAGAACTTGACGACCTGTGGCGCAAACGCGTCAAGGACGAAGTGCTGCGGCAGAAGATCGCGGGCAAGGACTCCAAACAGATTCAGGAAACTCTGACCAAGCGCTACAAGAACCAATTGGCGCGCCTGGACCAGACCCGTCCGGAAGACATCTTCCAGGCGTACATCAACACCTTCGCCATGTCCTACGACCCGCACACCAACTATCTGTCACCGGATAACGCGGAGAACTTCGACATCAACATGAGCCTGTCCCTCGAGGGCATTGGCGCCGTGTTGCAGAGCGACAACGACCAGGTGAAAGTCGTGCGTCTGGTGCCTGCCGGCCCGGCCGACAAGACCAAACAAGTCGCACCGGCCGACAAGATCATCGGCGTTGCCCAGGGCAACAAAGAAATGGTCGACGTGGTCGGCTGGCGCCTGGACGAAGTGGTCAAGCTGATCCGCGGGCCGAAAGGCACCGTGGTGCGCCTGGAAGTGATCCCGGCCAGCAATGCGCCGAACGACCAGACCAGCAAGATCGTCCCGATCACCCGCGAAGCGGTGAAGCTTGAAGACCAGGCGGTGAAGAAGTCGGTCCTCAACCTGAAACAGGACGGCAAGGACTACAAGCTCGGCGTCATCGAGATCCCGGCCTTCTACCTGGACTTCAAGGCCTTCCGTGCTGGCGATCCGGACTACAAGAGCACCACTCGCGACGTCAAGAAGCTGCTGACCGAGTTGCAGAAAGACAAGGTCGACGGCGTGGTCATCGACCTGCGCAACAACGGCGGCGGTTCCCTGCAGGAAGCCACCGAGCTGACCAGTCTGTTCATTGACAAAGGTCCGACCGTTCTCGTGCGTAATGCCGATGGCCGGGTCGATGTGCTGGAAGACGAGAACCCGGGTGCCTTCTACAAAGGGCCGATGGCGTTGCTGGTCAACCGCTTGTCTGCCTCGGCTTCGGAGATTTTTGCCGGCGCCATGCAGGACTATCACCGCGCGTTGATCATTGGCGGCCAGACATTCGGTAAAGGCACAGTGCAGACTATTCAGCCGCTGAACCATGGCGAACTGAAACTGACCCTGGCCAAGTTCTATCGGGTTTCCGGCCAGAGCACCCAGCATCAGGGCGTACTGCCAGACATCGATTACCCGTCGATCATCGACACCAAGGAAATAGGCGAAAGCGCACTGCCTGAAGCCATGCCGTGGGACACCATCCGCGCGGCCATCAAGCCTGCAGTAGACCCGTTCAAGCCGTACATTTCGCAGCTCAAATCCGAGCATGACGTACGTTCGGCCAAAGACGCGGAGTTCGTATTCATCCGCGACAAACTGGCCCTGGCGCAGAAACTGATGGCGGAAAAAACCGTCAGCCTCAATGAAGCTGATCGTCGTGCACAACACACCGATATCGAAGCCAAGCAACTTGCCATGGAAAACATCCGTCGCAAGGCCAAGGGCGAAGAGCCGCTCAAAGAGCTGAAAAAAGAAGACGAAGACGCGATCGCGGCCGAGCCAGACAAGACCAAACCAGAAGACGATGCCTACCTGAGTGAGACCGGGCGGATTCTGTTGGACTACCTGAAACTCAATACCGCGGTAGCCAAGCACTAAGTTGTTACAAGCAAGATGATGGCAATTTAATGCTGACGCTCTCCGGAGCGTCATCATACAGTCATCATTCTGTCGTGAAATAAAGGACTGGGAGCCCCTCTTTATCCAAGAGACTGCTCCCAGTCCTTTTTTTATCGCCAGAGAAAGCCATGACCACCACAGAACAGCTGAGTGCCTTGAGTTCCATACTGGCTCAAAGCGGCTTGCACAGCTTGTTCCAGCCGATCATTTCCCTCTCCGAGCGACGTATTGTCGGTTACGAAGCCCTCAGTCGCGGGCCCTCCAACAGTCCACTGCACTCCCCTCTCGCACTGTTCGCCGTCGCCCGTCAGGCCGGCCGCCTGAGCGAGCTGGAAATCGCTTGCCGTCAAAGCGCCTGCCGACGCTTCAATGATCAGCAACTGCCCGGCAAACTGTTCCTCAACGTTTCCCCTGAATCCCTGCTCGAAGCCGCCCACCAACCCGGTCGCACCTTGCAACTGCTGCAGGATTTCGGCATACCGCCGAGTCAGGTGGTGATCGAGCTGACTGAACAGACCCCGACCGACGATTTCGAGCTGCTGCAAGCCGCGCTGCATCACTATCGAGCGATGGGATTTTCCATTGCTCTGGATGATCTGGGCGCAGGCTACTCGAGTTTGCGGCTGTGGTCCGAATTGCGTCCGGACTACGTGAAGATCGATCGACACTTCATCGACGGCATTCATCAGGATGCCCTCAAGCGCGAATTCGTCGGCTCGATCCTGCAAATTGCCAAAGCCTCACGGGCACAAGTGATCGCAGAAGGTATCGAGTTATCGGAAGAACTCGCAGTGTTGACCGAGATGGGCGTGGATCTGGTTCAGGGTTATCTGCTCTGCCGCCCCCAGGAACATCCACCTCGCGATGCCCGAGCCCTGATGCCCAAACGGGAAAACACAGCGGTGGCGTTAAATGATGAAGTCAGCGACCTTAGCGCTTTGCTCAACGACCAACCGGCAGTGGGTCGCGATACCCCGACCGCCACAGTCCTGGAAGCCTTTCGTCGCCAGGCCAACCTGAACTCCCTGGCGGTGCTCGACGGGCAAGGTCAGCCCTGCGGCATCGTCCACCGGTATTCGCTCTCCGATGCACTGCTCAAGCCTTTTGCCACCGACCTGTTCGCCCGCAAGCCGATCAGTCGCTTGATGAGCGATGACTTCCTCGCCGTTGAGATGAGCCAGTCGTTGCAACAAGTGAGTCGCCTGATCACCAGCCGCGCGCGACAGCGCATCGAAGAAGACTTCATCATCACCCTCAACGGCGGTTACCTGGGGCTGGGCCGAGTGATCGACGTACTCAAACTGATTACCGAACTGAAGATCCAGCAAGCCCGTTACGCCAACCCGCTGACCCTGCTGCCGGGCAACGTACCGATCCAGCAATGCCTGACACGGCTGCTGCAACAGCAACGGGAGTCGGTGATCTGCTACGTCGACATCGACAGCTTCAAACCCTTCAACGACATCTACGGCTACGGCCGTGGGGACGAAGTCCTGCTGTGCCTGGCGCAATGCCTGAATGATCGCGTCGACCCTTCCCGCGACTTTGTCGGCCATATCGGCGGCGATGACTTCCTGCTGGTACTCGGCCCGGAAGACTGGCGCAAACGCTTGAACCAGTTGCTGGACGACTTCCAAAGCCAATGCCGACGCTTTTATCGCAGCGAACACCTGGAAGCCGGCTGCTTCATCGCCCCAAACCGTCAGGGTGTGCGCCAGGAGTTTGCATTGCTTTCACTGTCGATCGGCGTGGTGCATTTACATCCACAGGCCTGTGGACAACTCGATGCAAGCCAGTTGGCGGAGATGGCATCGCAGGCCAAGCATCACGCGAAGAATGTGCCGGGGTATAGCGTGCATGTGATTGATAGTTTGGCGGTGCCTGAAGCCGAAGAAGAATTGCTTGTCGGGCAGCAGTGATTACGATCTTGATCGTTCCCACGCTCTGCGTGAGAACGATCATTCAACTCAGATTGATGGGGGTGCCTCGGAACCGCGCGACGCCAACTCTTTCACTTTAAGCTCGGCCAACGGATGTCCTGCTTTGGCGGCCATCTCCCAAAACCGCGCAGCTTCGACCGGATCCGGCGCCTTGCTCGGCGTTCCGGCGAGACTGATCACACCAATTTGATAGGCAGCTTTGCCATCCCCCGCCAACGCCGCCAGGCGCAGCAATCGAACACCTTCCTCACGAGCCCCAAGGCCCACGCCGCGAAAGGTCAGGATGTGACCATAGAAGCTCTGGGCGCCAACATCACCCAGGTTCGCCATGCGTGCGAACTGGCCTTCGAGCCAGCTCCAGCCGCGCGGTTGGCGCACAAACCATGACCAGTGAAACAAGCGGCGAGCCAGCCAGTAGCTGGCCCGCGCCTTGAGTTTTAAAAACACTCAGGCCTCCGCCGATTCCGGGTACTCGTATTCGAACACCCGCACCACTTCCGAGGCATGCCAGGACGCTGCGGCCACCCCATCGGACGGCCCGGAGAAACGCCCCAGGCGCTCGACACACTCAAAGAACCCGGTGCGCGGCAGGCGACTGGCACCTTGGCTGATCACCAGCGAGCTGCGCAGCGGCTGCTCGGCTTTGGCGTCCAGCGCGGCCAGATGCTCCAGGGCCGCCGTGAGGGTTAGCATGGCCGGCGTAGGTAATTGCAACCGCTCCAGCAGCGCCCGATAGGTCAAAAGATGTCGCTGGCGGCGCGCCTGATCCAGTTCGCCCAGCAACCCGTCCCAATGTTGACGACTGATGCGTACGCTCACGATTCATCCCTCCACCCTGGCACCGTCAATTCCCAGGCCAGGCTGCG
Source organism: Pseudomonas sp. UYIF39 (assembly GCF_029963765.1). Classification (GTDB taxonomy): domain Bacteria; phylum Pseudomonadota; class Gammaproteobacteria; order Pseudomonadales; family Pseudomonadaceae; genus Aquipseudomonas. Next base: position 126,354 of record NZ_JALBYU010000010.1, on the reverse strand, counting down.
GCGAATCGCAGCGTCGGGTAGACGCTCGCCACTTTCGATCAAGGCCAGATAAGACGGGCTGATGCCTACCGTGCGGGCCAGCGCCTCGATAGCGATGCCCTTCCCTTCGCGCAAACTGCGTAGTTGATCCAGACCCGGAAGAATCTGGTCTGGTGTTGCCGCCTGACGCTCTGGGGCGACCCGCGGCGGTTGTTCATTGATGCCTGCTGCTTTCAATAGAGCCTGATACTGAGCCCACGGCAGAACCGCATATTCGGGCTCGCCTTCGCGTGTAATTATCTGAATATCCATGACTACCCCGTAGGACAACAACACTTAGCGAGTCGGCACTTTTCCCTAGAAGTGTAATCCTAACAGCGGCCAAGGTCGCGGGGGGTATCAATCTGCGGATGAGACTGAATCAGCTCAGTTTTTTTTCGGTCCCTGAAGCTGAAGTTGCTCAGGGGTATCGGGCAGCCGCTCGACCACCGCAAGCTTCTCCGGCAACTGACGCTTACGCCAGGCGCGGAAGGCGTTGAGTTCGTCGTCGAGGACTTTCATCAGCCAGGCCAGCACCGCGATGTCGTCGAGCATGCCAAACACTGGGATGAAATCCGGAATGGCATCCACCGGACTGAGGAAGTACATCAGGCCTGCCACGACCGATATCAGGGCTTTGGGGCTGATGGCCCGATACTCACCGCGCCAATAAGCCAGGCAGAGTGCCTGCAACAGGCGTAGATCATCCTTCAGCTTGCCCAGCCGATTACCTTGGCTGGCACCTTTGCTGGCCACCGCGAAGAGTAAGGTCGGCAAACGTCCACGCGCGAGCAGGCGTCCGGCCAGAGGCAGGAAACGAGCGAAACTCCAGGGTGTTTTCATCTTTCCTCCCACTGAAATGTTATCCACACAAATTGTGGATAACCTTGTGAACAGAGCTGCTTTTCACGGCTGAAAGCCCCGTTTCATAAGGGCTCAACTCAGATCGGGCGTTTTTTACTCACATAAAAAAACCCAAGATTTCATTGACTTGGCGCTCTGGCGCGGCTAGCACAGGCGCCTCAATGGCTATGACTCCAGCCTACAGCATCCGTTCGCTTTGTTTACCTTCGCTGAACGCCAGATGCAACAACGCCCCGCATAAGCGAGGCGTTGTTTTTAGAGCAGAGGCCAGTTACTTGGCAGTGGCGTCTTGTTTTGCTGGATCCTTGATCGCCAGCAGTTCCAGGTCGAATACCAGCACCGAGTTGGCTGGAATCGCCGGGCTTGGGCTTTGGGCGCCGTAAGCCAGTTCGCTAGGGATGTACAGTTTGTACTTCTCGCCAACGTGCATCAGTTGCAGGCCTTCGACCCAACCCGGAATCACACCGCTGACCGGCAGATCGATCGGGCTGCCACGCTCGACGGAGCTGTCGAAAACGGTGCCGTTGGTCAGGGTGCCGGTGTAGTGAACGGTCACTACGTCGGACGGCTTAGGCTGTGCGCCATCGGCTTTCTTGACCACTTCATACTGCAGGCCCGAAGCAGTGGTGGTTACACCGGCTTTCTTGGCGTTGTCTTCGAGGAATTTCTTGCCGGCGGATGCCGACTCTTCGCTCATTTTGGCCATACGTTCTTCAGCACGCTTTTGCAGTGCTGCGAAGGCTTCGACCAGTTCGTCGTCCTTCAGTTTCTGTTCTTTCTTGCCGACGGCATCTTCGATGCCTTGTGCTACGGCTTTGGAGTCCAGGTCATCCATGCCTTCCTGAGCCAGGCTCTTGCCCATGTTCAGGCCAATCCCGTAGGAAGCTTTTTGCGCCGGGGTTTTCAGCTCTACGCTGGTCTGCGAATCACAACCCGCAAGTACCAGGCTAACCAGGGCCACCGCCGCCGCCAACCGATGCTGTTTCATGCTATTTCCTTGTTCATGCGCCTAAAGGGCAATCGAATAAAGCCGCGAGCTTATCAGGCGGCCACGACCAATGGCTACCGGCATGAGAGCAGGAATCTTCTGATAAGTTCAGGTGTTTTAACGCATTTCGGGAATGGGAGGATGAAGCTTCTGTCATCTTGCGCTCACAGAGACGGGTATCGAATCCCGCAGTATTCACCATAATGGCTACTTGCCACACCGCAGGGACTGAGGCATAAGGGGGGCAAAATCGACAAGGACGTTTATCTTGCGCCTCTTCCTCCGTTTGCTGGTTCTGCTCGCAGTGCTGCTCGGGCTGGGCCTCGCCGTGGTTCTCTACTACGTGGCCAACCCGAAACTCCCGGCCTGGTCACCCGTGCTGCAGGTGCATTACCTGGAGCAATGGAGCGCCGCCGACCGCGAGACTTACTACTTCACACCTCAGGGTACCCAGGTCAAAGGCTTGCGTTATGACTGGTTCAAGGCCCTCGAATTGCCGTTCTCGCAACAGCGATTCGCCGCTCCCGAATACCTCGCCCGCTTCGGTTTTCTGATCGACCCCAGCCAGAGACCGACGCCGAACAACCCCGGCAATCTGCCAGTGGGCTTTGCCCGTCATCAGAACGCTGGAAGCCAAGACGAGTTTCTGGACATTACCTGCGCCGCCTGCCACACCGGCGAACTGCGCTTTAACGGCCAGGCCGTGCGCATCGATGGCGGTTCGGCGCAACACGTTCTGCCATCCAGCGTCCCTACGTTGCGCGGCGGCAGTTTCGGACAAGCGTTGGTAACGAGTCTGACGTCGACTTACTACAACCCGTGGAAATTCGAACGTTTCGCACGCAACGTATTAGGCCAGGACTACGATGCCCGACACCAACAACTGCGCAAAGACTTCAAAGTCTCTCTCGACACCTTCTTGAAGATGGCCTGGAACGACACCCATCGCGGGCTCTATCCCACGGAAGAAGGCCCCGGCCGCACCGACGCTTTCGGGCGCATTGCCAACGCCAGTTTCGGCGATGCGATTTCCCCCGCCAACTACCGTGTGGCCAACGCTCCGGTCGACTATCCGCAACTGTGGGACATGTGGACCTTCGACTGGGTGCAGTGGAACGGTTCGGCGCAGCAACCGATGGCCCGCAACATCGGTGAGGCCCTGGGTGTGGGCGCCACGCTGAATTTCTTCGACGCTAACGGCCAACCGCTCAAAGGTGACGCCCGCTATCCGTCCAGTGTCCGCTTGCGCGACCTGCACCTGATCGAACAAACCCTGCAACGGCTCAAACCACCGGCCTGGCCGGAAGAACTGCTGGGCGCCATCGATAAAACCCAGGCCGCAAAAGGTCGCGAATTATTCACCGAGAACTGCGCCGGCTGCCATGTACCTCGATCGGTCCAAAGCGACGGGCGCTGGGTGCAACATTTGAAAATGCTGCCCGTGGAGTTCATCGGCACAGACCCGGGCGCGGCCAATAACATCGCCGACCATCGCTTCGACCTCACAGCCTTGCGATGGGACCCGGCAGAGCTGGCGCAACTGGATGTGCAATTGCAGCCGACGCCCACTGAATCGCTGGATTTGAGCAAGCTCTCATCGGCTAAAGGATTGGCCTACATCACCGCTTTCGTCGGAAACCGGGCCTACCGTGAAGCAAACATTCCTACGGCCGAACGACCGGACATGGATGGCTTCGGCCTGCCGATTGGCGTGCGCGAATTGCGCGCCTACAAGGCGCGACCACTAGCGGGAGTCTGGGCGACCGCACCGTTTCTGCATAACGGTTCGGTGCCGAGCATTTATCAGTTGCTCTCGCCCCAGGATGAACGCGCAACCACCTTCTACAAAGGCACTTTCGAGTACGACCCGAGTCACCTCGGCTATCGCACCGAAGCCTTCACCAATGGATTTTTATTCGACACGCGCATCACCGGCAATCACAACAGCGGCCATGAGTTCCGGGCAGGCAAGCGTGGCAACGGCGTCATCGGTCGCCTGCTTCAACCGGAAGAGCGCTGGGCGCTTCTGGATTATCTGAAAGTGTTGGGCGGTCCACTGGAGGCACAATTGCCATGAGCAGACTCTGGATGCGTTTTGGCGCCTTTCTCGGCAAAACCCTGCTGTGGTTGCTGGGCCTTGGATTGCTCGGCTGGGCGCTGGCTACGGCGTGGTTCGCCTGGCAGCACAGCGGCCCGGTTTCGGCTGAAGAACTGATTCCGGATGGCGAATCAGCGATGACCCAAGACATCATCCAGACGGCCGTGCGCATCGTCGATCAGCACCGTGAAAGCACCCGCTACCTGCGCGACGCCCATGCCAAGGCCCATGGCTGCGTGAAGGCCGAGGTTCAGGTGCTGCCGGATCTGGCGGGCGAACTGCGTCAGGGAGTGTTCAGCGAACCCGGAAAAACCTGGCACGCGACGATGCGTCTGTCCAACGGCAATGCCTACCCACAGTTCGACAGCATCCGCGATGCACGGGGCATGGCAATCAAGTTGCTCGATGTGCCCGGTAAACAACTGCTGCATGACCAACAGAGTCGTGGTGAACAAGACTTCGTGATGTTTAGCCATCCGAATTTCTTCGTCAGCGATGTCTCCGAGTACCGTCAGAATGTAGCCGCACAGGCTGACGGCAAGAAGCTGATGGCGTTCTTTCCGGGCTGGGACCCGCGGACCTGGCAGGTTCGCCATCTGTTTATCGCGCTGGAGACTCTTTCACCCGCGCCGGAAAGCCCGACCCAGACGACTTACTTTTCGGTTTCGCCCTACAAATTCGGCGAAGCCAATGCCAAGTTCCGTGTCATGCCCGATCCGGCAAGCTGCCCGACCTACAGCTTGCCCGCGCAAAACCAGAAGTTGCCGAACTTCCTGCGCAATGCGCTGAACCAGCAACTGTCAACCGACCGGATGCCAGCCTGTTTCGTCCTGCAGATACAGCGCCAGGACCCGGCCAAGTACATGCCGATCGAAGACACGAGCATTGAGTGGCAGCAAAGCGAAGCTCCGTTCGAGACCGTGGCGCGGATCAAAGTACCCGCCCAGGACTTCGATACGCCTGCGCTGAACGTGCAATGCGATAACCAGTCGTTCAACCCGTGGTTTGGCCTCGAGGCTCATCGCCCCATTGGCGGTATCAACCGGTTGCGCAAAGCCGTGTATGAAGCGGTGAGCGATTACCGGCACAGCCGTAATGGTGAGTAATCACTGCATCGCCTCCGGATCGACGGCCACGACGGTATCGGAAACGCTAACCCTCCCAGCCCGTGGCCAGACCTTACTCGTATAAAGGCCCCCCAAGACCCCGGCCGCCGCCACCCAATCGACGAACGCCCTCGGACTGATATCACCCTTCATAATTTTCTGCTCAATGTCCTGCTGACCATCGGTATACAGTTCCAGCTTCACCCTCAACACCATTGCTTTCTCGGACTCCGGCTTGGCAAAACGTAATACCGCCCCATCGGGCGTGCACAGAAACAGGCGATGATGAGGTGCAACGGCAACCCGGCCAAGACCGACTCGCATGTCCGCTGGAGAGAAAAAGTTTTTATAAAGCTCGACGTCTGTGGAGGGCAGTCGGTTTACCGGGACCGGATTCATCGAGTGGTAGAAACCATGAACACGGAATGTTTCCGGGAGCATTGGATTACCTTGGTGATCCTTTGGGAAGAGAGCCTCCCGATTGAACGTGGCGTAATCGCTTGCAACAGGGAGGTTGACGACAAAAACTTCCTGCGTTTTATGCTTGAGAACGATGCCGACCTGCTGCTGTGTGGACGATAACTTTTGCATTTTCGTATGAAGATACCGAGCGACCTCCCTGGCATCCTTGAGGATCGGCCCACAGACCGGCATCAGACCGATCGGTGGATTTTGCTGCAATATATCCTTCCTCCAGCTGGCTTTCAGCTTGCCCCTTATCCTCCAAAGATTACCTGGCACCACCGTGACCACCTCACCGGCGGCCACAGCCAACAAAATCAGAATGCTGCCTGGCACTGCACCTCCTTCATACAAGCTCTCGAAGGATTGAAGTCCGCCATCGGGCTTTCTCCCAAGCTGGCGTGACAACTCCTGCTCGAACTCTGAGTCTTTTGAGGTGTAAGAGATCAGGCCGCCATCACTTCCAGACACGTAACATCTGGAAAAATTTCGACGCTGGGTCATCACTTCGAAAAGGTCGGAAAACGAAAAGAACAGCTTTCGCTGGCTCCACTCTGCGATGCTTACCTCCAGACCTCTGACATTGTCGGCATGGGAAAGCAAGCGCGCTTCGAGGGTGTATCCGCCCGGAACCTCCAGCTCACCGTTTACATTCACGGATACGGCTAACGCAAAGTTCGGTTCTTTTTGTGCATCAGCACTTTCATCGTCGTACATCACCTCGGTGGCGCAAAAGAAGTGACCTTCCTCGTTTTTGAGGATAAACCCGGAGAACTCGGCGCCTCGTTGGCCTTGCAGCGACTCGTGCAAAAAGGCAGCGGCGTCATCGCAGGTTACGAAAGCCGGATTCGGCGTAAGGATCGAGTCGGTAGAGGAAGACAGAACAACAACGTCGGGAGAGGTGGATTTCTTGATTACAGGCTCTCGGTAGGCAATGAACTTGCTCCATGACGGGCGTTTGTCATGGAGAACGTTGCCCATTGTCCGAAAGCTGCGTGCCTGTCAGGCACTACATAGTTATATCCACTCAACGCAGAATCACTAAACCCCAGACAGCAAAAAGCCCGCATTAAGCGGGCTTTCTGTGGTGACCTGACGTTCAGCGTTCCAGGTTACCGAATATGGCGCAGCGGACGGGACTCGAACCCGCGACCCCCGGCGTGACAGGCCGGTATTCTAACCGACTGAACTACCGCTGCGCGTAGCGTTGAAAGTAATGGTGGGTGATGACGGGATCGAACCGCCGACATTCTGCTTGTAAGGCAGACGCTCTCCCAGCTGAGCTAATCACCCTTTACCTTCGTTGCGGGGCGCATTGTGCCACAGATTTTCATAAAGTGTTGATTTAATTGAATAATTTTCCAAAAAAATCTGAAAACCCATAAACGACGCGACCTGCAGGAACAACGTACAAACTTTGGACAGAAAAAAACCCGCGTTAAGCGGGCTTTTCCGTGGTGACCTGGCGTTCAGCGTTCCAGATAACCGAATATGGCGCAGCGGACGGGACTCGAACCCGCGACCCCCGGCGTGACAGGCCGGTATTCTAACCGACTGAACTACCGCTGCGCGTAACACTGTAAGCAATGGTGGGTGATGACGGGATCGAACCGCCGACATTCTGCTTGTAAGGCAGACGCTCTCCCAGCTGAGCTAATCACCCTTCACTTTCGGTGTGGCGCGCATTCTACGGAGCGACCACATCTCTGGCAAGCACTTTTTAAATTAATTTTTGCAGGCCTTCCAAAGGCTTAGAGAAGGGTTGGCCTATGGCGTCGCGAAGAGAATAATGCCCCCCTTTGTATAAAGGAGAGACTCGCCCCATGTGGTTCAAAAACCTGCTTATCTATCGCCTGACCCAAGATCTGCCTTTTGATGCCGAGGCGCTGGAAACTGCACTGGCCACCAAACTGGCGCGTCCATGTGCAAGCCAGGAGTTGACCACCTACGGTTTCGTCGCGCCATTCGGCAAGGGCGAAGATGCTCCTCTGGTGCACATCAGCGGCGACTTCCTGCTGATCGCCGCGCGTAAAGAAGAACGCATCCTGCCGGGCAGCGTCGTGCGTGACGCTGTAAAGGAAAAGGTTGAAGAGATCGAAGCTGAACAAATGCGCAAGGTCTACAAAAAGGAACGCGACCAGATCAAGGATGAAATCATCCAGGCTTTCCTGCCGCGCGCCTTTATTCGTCGTTCGTCGACTTTCGCTGCTATCGCGCCGAAACAGGGCCTGATCCTGGTCAACTCGGCCAGCCCGAAACGTGCCGAAGACCTGTTGTCCACCCTGCGTGAAGTCATCGGCTCGCTGCCGGTACGTCCGCTGACCGTGAAGATGTCCCCTACCGCGACCATGACTGAATGGGTCACCACCCAGAAAGCCGCGGACGATTTCTTCGTGCTGGACGAGTGCGAGCTGCGTGATACCCACGAAGACGGCGGCATCGTGCGTTGCAAGCGTCAGGACCTGACCAGCGAAGAAATCCAGCTGCACCTGAGCACCGGCAAAGTGGTCACTCAGCTGTCGCTGGCCTGGCAAGACAAGCTGTCTTTCGTTCTTGACGACAAGATGGTGGTCAAGCGCCTGAAGTTCGAAGACCTGCTGCAAGACCAGGCGGAACAGGACGGTGGCGAAGAAGCCCTCGGCCAACTGGACGCCAGCTTCACCCTGATGATGTTGACCTTCGGCGACTTCCTGCCGGCGTTGGTTGAAGCGTTGGGCGGTGAAGAGACTCCGCAGGGGATCTAAACCTCTCTACAGGTATCGGGTTATCTTCAAACGCCACCGCTTCGGTGGCGTTTTCACAATAAGGATCAGGCCATGCGTGCACTGGCTGCATTGAGTCGTTTTGTCGGCAACACCTTCGCTTACTGGGTACTGATTTTCGCCGTCGTGGCGTTCCTGCAACCGACCTGGTTCACCGGCCTGAAAGGCGCGATCGTGCCGCTGCTGGGACTGGTGATGTTCGGCATGGGCCTGACCCTCAAACTCGAAGACTTCGCCGAAGTCGCTCGCCATCCATGGCGCGTGGCCCTGGGCGTGGTTGCGCATTTCGTGATCATGCCCGGTGTGGCGTGGTTGCTTTGCCAGGCTTTCCACTTGCCGCCGGAGATCGCCGTCGGCGTCATCCTGGTCGGCTGCTGCCCTAGCGGCACCTCGTCGAACGTGATGACCTGGCTGGCCCGCGGCGATCTGGCGCTGTCGGTGGCCATCGCCGCTGTCACCACCCTCCTTGCCCCACTGCTGACCCCGGCTCTGATCTGGTTGCTGGCCTCAGCCTGGTTGCCGGTTTCGTTCATGGAGTTGTTCTGGTCGATCCTGCAAGTGGTGCTGTTGCCGATCGTGCTTGGCGTGGTTGCCCAGCGCCTGCTGGGTGATAGGGTTCGCCACGCGGTGGAGGTGCTGCCGCTGATCTCGGTGGTGAGCATCGTCATTATCGTCACAGCCGTGGTGGCCGCCAGCCAGGCGAAAATTGCCGAATCCGGCCTGCTGATCATGGCCGTGGTGATGCTGCACAACAGCTTTGGCTATCTGCTGGGTTACTTCACCGCAAGGCTGTTCAAGTTGCCACTGGCCCAGCGTAAATCCCTGGCGCTGGAAGTCGGCATGCAGAACTCCGGGTTGGGTGCGGCCCTGGCCAGTGCGCACTTCTCACCGCTGGCGGCGGTGCCGAGTGCGTTGTTCAGCGTCTGGCACAACATCTCCGGGGCGCTGCTCTCGACGTATTTCCGCCGGATGAGCGAGAAAGAAGATCGAGAAACTGCGGCGCTGCAGGCTATCGACTGATCCGAAAACTTGATCCCCGGGTTAATGATGGGCACTCTATTGCAAAACGCGAGGACGACCTCGCGGCTCGATCGAGTCATTAATCTGGGGACGACCCCGTCAATCGATGGAGGTCCCCCATGTCCTGGATCATTCTGTTTTTCGCCGGCCTGTTCGAAGTTGGCTGGGCCGTCGGCCTGAAATACACCGATGGCTTCAGCCGCCCTCTCCCCACCGCATTGACCGTTGCCGCCATGGCCATCAGCCTTGGCTTGCTGGGCCTTGCCATGAAGGAATTGCCGCTGGGCACGGCCTACGCGATCTGGACGGGTGTCGGTGCGGTCGGGACGGTAATTGCCGGGATCATTCTGTTCGGTGAATCCATGGCGTTGTTCAGGCTCGCCAGTGTGGCGTTGATCATTTCCGGGCTGGTCGGGCTGAAGATCAGCGCCTGACTGTTTACTGCCATTACGAAAAAGCCCGCCCCCCTATTGATATGGACAGGGGGAGCGGGCTTTTTCAATGGCGTGTATTAACCGATCAGCTCTCGGCCAGCTCCATGCGTTCACGCGCCACAGGAGTCTTTTGCGCATGCTCAAGCTGCATGCAACGCTCCAGGAACAGGAACATATAGTCGTAGCTCTTGCAGACGGCCTGACGCAATTCCACTTGCAGGGATTTACTTGGGTTCATACCCGCCAGCGTGCAGATGATTTCCAGGGCTTCCCACGGATGGGCATCGTCGTACTGGGCATGCATTTTTAACCACTTCATGGCCCGCTTGCGATCTTCCTCGGGAAATGATGCCGCGTAGACGCCACTGGAACAGACCAGCGCCGACCACTCCCCGGTCGCACCTTCAATGGCGTAGTTGGTGGCGGCAATGGCAACGATCAGCGAATCCGAAGAACTGGTGTGCCAGCACCAGTGGCTCAAGGCGTGAAGTTCAGGGGCAACCTTTTGCGCTTGCAGATCTTCCAGGCTGACACCGTGAGCACGGCTCCAGTGCACCCAGTAATCGGCATGGTTCAATTCGACGCGAATGTTACGCATCAACCAGCGACGCGCCATGTCTTCACCTGGATGGCGGGCAAAGCGAGTCTTAGTCAGGTTCTGTGCCATATATAACGCGAACTGTTCGACTACCGGCCAGCCACCAATCAGGTACTGGCGCATGGTGTTTGCACTGAGTTTGTTATCACGCAGACGCTGATACAGTTCGTGTTCGACAACCCGGCGTTTACTCTCGCTGCAATCCTGGATCAGGCGTTGAGCCCAGGCGGGATAACTTGCAGCTTCCATGAGTGGTCCGGTTCGGTTGAATGTGTCGATCACTGTCGAGCTCCTTTTGATTGTGATTATAAGGATCAGCAAGAGATTTCAACGGAACGTGCCAGGCGCCTTGAATAACAAAGGCTGAGGCCTGGCTGGACGACTTTGTAAACTGTCGCAGGTAAACAAATGCGGGCGTTCAATAACATACCCTTGAGCGTAATCCACCCCGATCTCCAGCAATGCCTGCTCGATCTGGGGTGTTTCAACAAACTCGGCAATCGTACGCTTACCCATAACATGACCGATGTGATTGATCACTTCGACCATGGCGCGGTTAATCGGGTCGTCCAGCATATCCTTTACGAAACTCCCGTCGATCTTCAAGAAGTCTACAGGTAAATGTTTCAAGTATGCGAATGAGGACATTCCGGCGCAAAAGTCATCCAGTGAAAAATGGCAACCTAAGCCTTTGAGTTCATTAATAAATCTGATTGCACTTCCAAGATTGGAAATGGCACTGGTTTCAGTGATTTCAAAACAAATCATTTCAGGCGGTATGGAGTAAGTAACAAACTGTTCACGCAGGAAGTGCAGAAACGCCTCATCTCCGATAGTTGTGCCTGACAGATTAATCGCACACATGGCCAATGGTCCTTTGTGCTTCTCGGCTATGCATTGGGCAATGATCTTGAAAACGTTCTGCACGACCCAGCGGTCAAGGGCGGTCATCAGACCATAACGCTCAGCAGCCGGAATAAAACTGTCGGGCAATATCATGCGTCCGGCTTCGTCATGCAGGCGCAACAGAATTTCGATATGTCCACCGCCCTTTTCTATATGTCCAAGGGGTGCAATTTCCTGGGCGTACAGACAGAAGCGGTCTTCTTCCAGCGCCATGTGCAAGCGTTGCACCCAAGCCATCTCACCGAAGCGCAGGGACAGTTCCGAATCGTCGGCGTGATAGACCTGAACCCGATTTCGGCCTTTCTCCTTTGCCATGTAGCAAGCCATATCAGCAGCACGCAGCGAGGCTTCGAGAGTGGTCGGATTCTGAGTGACGTGAACCAGCCCGATGCTCACAGTGGTCACGAACGGTCGGCCTTTCCAGACGAAGTGCAGATTCTGCACGGTCTGCCGCAGGCCTTCTGCGATTTTCTCAGCTGCTTCCGGAGCGCAGTTCTCCAGCAGGATGCCAAACTCGTCGCCACCCAGGCGGGCCAGGGTATCGCCTTCGCGCAAACCGGATTGCAACAGAGCGCAAATATGCCGCAGCAACTCGTCACCGGCCGCATGGCCGCTGGTATCGTTGACGAGTTTGAACTGATCCAGATCGAGGAACATCAAGGCATGGCGCCCCGACTGCCGCGCCAGGATGTGCAGCGCCTGCTCCAGGCGATATTCGAACTCGCGGCGGTTGGCGAGCCCGGTCAAGGCGTCGTGGGTCGCCTGCCAGGATAAATTGGCAATGTACTGTCGCTCCTGGGTCATATCGTGCAGCACCAGCACCGTGCCGCTGACCTTGCCGGCATTGCGGATAGGCGCACCGACCAGGGTGACCGAAACCGTGCTGCCATCCAGGCGCTGAATCAATTTGGAGTGTTCGCTGCCACTACTGAGCTGTCCGCTCAAAATATGCTCGATCAGCGTGAAGCCATCGGCCTGAGCGCTCTCGTCCAGTAGATTGAACAGCGCCGCCAGTGGCAAACCCGTCGCCTGTTCAGCCTTCCAGTGAGTCAGCGCCTCGGCGGCCGGGTTCATGTAGGCGATCGCGCCTTCGACATTCGTGGTGATCACGCCATCGCCAATCGATTGCAGGGTGATCTGCGCCCGATCCTTCTCCAACTGCAGGGCCTCGGCGAACGCATTGCGGTGCTTGAGCAGTTTGTGGGTGCGCATCAAGGCCAGTGCAATCAAGCCCAGGGCGGTGGCGAGGTTAGTCACCAGCAGCAGCCGCAGGATCATCCGCGAACCTTCGCCCAAGGCGTCGCTGAAAGCTTTCGCCGCCGGTGTCACACCATCGTTGATGGCGAATATCTGGTCTTTCCAGCGCTTGATGTCAGCCTCGGCGGCCTGATTGACAGGAATGTGCTGATGCATTTCCTTCGCAACGTCATCGAGTTGCACCAGGTACGCGTCGCCCACCGTCCAAAGGTCGATAGCTTTTTCGAGGTAACTGAAGTGCCGGAAATTGAGGTAAAGCCAGATCAAACTGGAGACGTCATCCGGGTGGTTACCTCCCTTGAGGATCGCCACCCGCGCCGCTTCGATATTAGGTGGCCGATGATCCAGCGCCACACGCAACTCGTGGCCTCCCTGAGGTACGGCAATGGCGTTCTGGTATTTGAGGAAAATTGTCTCGTCGCGGCTGTCGGCGTAGAGATTGAGGTAATAGATGGCGTCTTTTTGGCCTTTGGACCACAGGCTTTCACCGGCAACGTAGCCGCGAACCGCCGACAGAACATACAGGCTGACACCACCCAGCAAGGCTTGAAATAACACGACGGCAATAAATGGCCAGACGATGCCCAACAACCGTGGCGTTCCGAGAGTCCGCGTTTGATTCATGAGGTCCCTTGTTTTAGCACTACCAGATCATCATCCAACGTGATCGCTACAGCTAGACTAGGGTGCGTTCTTGATCCCGGCAAGCGAGTAGCCGCTCCCGCTGTGGGGAATTGTCTATAAGTCGCTGTTTTTTTTTGAGCGCAGCAGACAAACAAAGGAAATAACAGCTCCACGGCAAGACTTTCCCTCACCTACCTACATACCGCCTACCCTTCTTTCTATCGCTTGTAATCGGACCCTCACTCCATCGCCCCTGAGCGATGCGCAGATCAACCGACAATCAAAAGAAACGCTCATGCAAGCGATAAGAGTTATCAAGCTATTCGCGCCGAGTTTGAGGCGCATCAATTCACTTTAAAACGGGCATCGTCGGAAAAAAGCGGCTGTGCGCATTGGCTAGTGCTGCTGCAAATGCCCATAAAGCTTGGCGTACAAACCACCATCAGCAATCAACTGCTGATGGTCGCCATCCTCGGCAATCTGCCCGCCATCAAACACCAGCACGCGGTCGGCCTGCTTCACCGCGGACAAACGGTGCGCAATGATCAGCGTGGTGCGGTTGCTCAAGAACCGCGCCAGCGCCTGATGCAGGTTGTATTCGGTGGCGGCATCCAGTGCCGAGGTGGCCTCGTCGAGGATCACCACCTTGGGCTCGGCCAGGACCATCCGCGCAATCGCCAGACGTTGACGCTGCCCGCCGGATAACCTCACGCCGGAACGTCCGACGATGCTGTCCAGGCCGTTGGGCAATTCACGAACCGTGTGGTGCAACTGAGCAATCTCCAACGCCTGCCAGCAGGCTTCGTCGCTGCGTTCGCGGCCCATGGTCAGGTTGGCGCGAATGGTGTCGTTGAACAGCGCTGGATGTTGCAGGACCACGGCGACATTTTCCCGCACGGTTTCCAGGCCGATCTCTTGCTGGGTCGAGCCGCCGAAGCGGATGGTCCCGGCGAGCGGCGTGTACAGGCCCAGCAGCAACTGCACCAGAGTACTTTTGCCGCCACCGCTGGCGCCGACAATCGCGACCTTTTCGCCAGGGGCGATCGACAGGTTCATCTGGTTCAACACCAGCTCGTCGCCGTAACCGAAACTCAATCCCTGGACTTCGATGCCCACGGTTTCGCGACCGTTGAACGGGTCGACACCGCCCGGGTATTCAGGCTCATCGGCCCGGGCCAACAACTCATTGATCCGCGACAACGCGCCACCGGCAGCGTAATAGGCGTACTGCAGATTCAGCAGCTGTTCCACCGGACCGATCATGAACCACAGGTAGCTGAACACCGCGAGCATCTGGCCAATGGACAGGTCGGAAAACAGCACGGTGAGCATCGCCGCCGCACGGAAAATATCGATGCCGAACTGGAACAACAAGCCGCTGGCACGGTTCGAGGCATCGGTTTTCCACTGCGAATTCACGGCGTAATCGCGCACTTCCCGGGCGCGCTGACCCAGGCGCCCAAGGAAAAAGCCCTGACGGTTGCCAGCACGCACTTCCTGAATGGAATCGAGGGTTTCGGTGAGTGCCTGGGTAAAGCGCGATGTGCTGTCGTTCTCGAGTTTCTTCAGGTGCTTGACCCGTTTGCCCAACTGCACCGTGGCATAGATCACCAACGGGTTGAACAGCAGGATCAGCAACGCCAGCTTCCAGTGCATCCACATTAGGATGGAGGCGGTGCCGAAAAGGGTCAGCATGGCCACAAGGAAACGACTGAGAGTTTCGCCGACGAATTTGTCCAGCGTGTCCAGGTCGGTCACCAGGTGGGTGGTGACCGTGCCGCTGCCCAGGCTTTCGTATTCACCCAGCGAAATGCGCTTGAGCCGTTCGATCAGCCGCACGCGAATGCGGTAGACGATGTCCTTGGCCAGCGCCGCGAACAACCGCGCCTGCACCACGTTAAACAGCAATGCAGCGCAACGCAGTCCCAGCGTCACCAGCAGCATCAAGCCGATGTAACCCGCCGCTTTCTGCCAGCCGTCGGGCAGCGCGTGGTTCATGATCTTCAGCGCGGCGTCACCGTGGCCCAGAAGCACTTCGTCCACCAGCAACGGCAGGAGCAAGGGAATTGGCACGCTACACAGGGTTGCCAACACCGCCACACCGTTGGCGATCCACAGGGATTTTTTGTGATGCAGCGCCAGGCGACGGATTTCCGCCCAGCTCAGACGGTCGACACGCGAAGCAGGTGGCGCGTCGTCGGGCAGATCATGCACAGGCAGCGCGCTCCAGCCAGCGGCCGAGCAACGGAGACAATACGCTGAGCGGCTGATAGCCATTGGTCAACAGCGCCAATTGACCATCACGCTCAGCCAGCAAGGTAGGGAAACCGGCAATGCCCAGGTCCTGGACCCAAGTGAAATCGGCCGCCGTCGCAGCGTGCTGATCGGCACGGTCGAACGCGGCGGCGAACTCGATGCGCGGCAAACCGGCCTGCTCCGCCAGCTCAACCAGAACACTGGCGTGAGTGACGTCGCGACCTTCGGCGTAAAACGCGTGCTGAATCAGCCCGAGCAGTTTCCACGCGCAATCCGGCGCCAGGTTGCGCGCGGTCACCAGCGCCCGACAGGCAGGTTCGGTATCGTAGACAAACCCGTCGGGCAACGCGCCTTCCAGCTTGAACGGTTGGCCAGTCGCCTCGGTGACCGCCTGCCAATGCTCAAGGATGTAGCGCCGGGTGGTCGGCTCCAGCGCGGAACCGCTGCCGGTACGCAGACCGCCCACCACCAGGTGCACGTCCACCCCCGCTGCTTGCGCCTGCTCGACCAGCGCGTTGGCCACCGGCGCGAAGCCCCAGCACCAGGAACACATCGGGTCCATCACATAGAGCAGGCGTTGCACAGACATGGTTCAAGCCTCGGAAGGAGTTTGCTTGTAGTTGTAGCCGATCGGGTGAGGCAGGTTGCGAGCCTTGGCCAGTTCGATCTGCTTTTGCCGGTCGACGGCACTGCGACGGGTCTTCTCGCTCAGCTTATCCCAGCAATGCGGGCAACTGATGCCGGCCACGTAGTGCTCGGATGTGCGGTCTTCGACGCTGATCGGTGTACGACAGGCATGACATTGATCGTAGTCGCCTTCGCTGAGGTCGTGGCGCACAGTCACACGGTTGTCGAACACGAAGCAGTCGCCCTGCCATTTGGTTTCTTCCAGCGGCACCTCTTCGAGGTACTTCAGAATGCCGCCCTTGAGGTGATAGACCTCGTCGAATCCCTGGCTGAGCATGTAGCTCGACGCCTTTTCACAACGAATGCCGCCGGTGCAGAACATCGCGACTTTCTTGTGCACGGCCGGGTCGAAGTTGGCTTTGATGTAGTCGGGGAACTCGCGAAAACTGGTGGTCTTCGGGTCGATAGCACCTTCGAAGGTGCCGATCGAGACTTCGTAGTCGTTGCGGGTGTCGATCAACAGCACTTCCGGGTCACTGATCAACGCGTTCCAGTTCTCTGGATCGACATAAGTCCCGACCTTCTTGTTCGGGTCCACGCCTTCGACGCCGAGGGTGACGATTTCTTTCTTGAGTTTGACCTTGGTGCGATAGAACGGCTGATCGTCGCAGTACGACTCTTTGTGGTCGATGTCGTCCATGCGTGGGTCGTTCTTGAGCCAGGCCATCAGCCCGTCAATGCCTTCGCGGCTGCCGGACACGGTGCCGTTGATGCCTTCTTCGGCGATCAGCAGCGTGCCTTTGATGCCGTTGTCGACCATCGCTTGCAGCAGTGGCTCGCGCAGGGCGACGTAATCTTCCAGGGTGACGAACTTATACAGTGCCGCCACGACAATCTGTTGTGTCATGGGTGATTCTCCAGGTGGCTACCCTCGTAAGGGGTGAACCGGATGCGAAAAAAAACGCGCCGGGTAAGCGGCGCGTTGCGGATTCTAGCAAAAATGGTGTGATTTTAGGACTGTGATCTGCAGACTTGGCACAAACCCTGTGGTGAGGGGATTTATCCCCTCGCCACAACAACCCTCATCCATCACATCAATGCTTGCTGCCGCCAGCACAGGTCGGCGAGGCCGGGGCCGCGTCGATCTGTGCCCATTCCTCTGGCGTGTAGGTATGCAGCGCCAACGCATGGAACTCGCCCATCAGCTCGCCGAGCGTGCCGTAGACTTTCTGGTGACGCTTGACGCGGTTGAGCCCTTCGAATTGCTGGCTGACCACCACGGCCTTGAAGTGGGTCTGCAACCCACGGCTGTGCATGTGGCTTTCATCCAGCACTTGCAGATGCTGCGGCTGCAACAGGCCCAGCGTCGATTCGATGCGTTGTTGCATGGTCATACCGAACTCCGCTTAAGGCTTTTTCTTGGCTGGAGCGGCGGCGCCTTTAGGCTCCAGCTCGGCCGTCATGTCAGCCAGCAGTTTGTTGACCACAGGCACGGCGCTTTCCAGCTTGGCTTGAGTCATCTGGGCCGATTGCTGAGTCAACTGCGGCATTTTTTCCAGGACTTTCTTGCCCAGTGGCGACTGGTAGAACGCGACCAGGTCTTTCAGCTCGGATTCGCTGAAGTTGGTGGTGTAGAGCTTGACCATGTCCGGCTTCAGCTTGTTCCAGCCAATGGCTTGGTCCAGGGCAGCGTTGGCTTTGGCCTGGTAGGTTTCCAGCAAGGCCTTTTTCGATTCAGGTGCTTTGGTTTGTACAAAGCGTTGAGCGAACATTTGCTGCACTTGCATGTACACCGGGGTGCCCAATTTGTCAGCGTGCGCCAGGGTCAGGAAAGCTTCGGCACTGGCGTTGTGGCTGGCGGTATCGGCAAAAACAGGGCCGCTGGCGCAAACCAGTGCAACCGCGGTACAGATGGCACGAAGACGAGTCATCGAGTTTCCTTTTCTAGCAGGCGAGGTCATTACCCCAAGGACGGCCATTCTGCGCCTAAAAAAGTGTGTCACTCAACCCCAAGCCTTGTCGGGCCTGATTTAGAGGGGTTGAACGGTCAAATTCCAGACTGATGGAACCACGGCTGGCGATCACGGCCTAAACTGCGCTATCAGACCTACAGGAGTGTGCATGATGAGCCGTATCGAAACCGACAGCCTTGGCCAGGTGGAAGTCCCGGATGAAGCCTACTGGGGCGCTCAGACGCAACGCTCGCTGATTAACTTCGCGATCGGCAACGAACGCATGCCGCTGGCGGTGCTGCATGCCCTGGCGCTGATCAAAAAAGCCGCGGCGCGGGTCAATGACCGCAACGGTGACCTGCCCGCCGACATCGCCCGGCTGATCGAACAGGCCGCCGACGAAGTACTCGACGGCAGCCATGACGACCAGTTCCCGCTGGTGGTCTGGCAGACCGGCAGCGGCACCCAGAGCAACATGAACGTCAACGAAGTGATCGCCGGTCGGGCCAACGAACTGGCCGGTAATGCTCGTGGCGGCAAGTCGCCGGTTCACCCTAACGATCACGTCAACCGCTCCCAGAGCTCCAACGACTGCTTCCCCACCGCCATGCACATCGCGGCAGCCCAGGCAGTGCAACAGCAACTGCTGCCGGCTATCAACGAACTGTCAGGCGGATTGGCCGAGCTGTCCGCGCGGCACATGAAACTGGTCAAGACCGGCCGCACCCACATGATGGACGCGACGCCGATCACCTTCGGTCAGGAACTGTCGGCGTTCATCGCGCAACTGGATTACGCCGAGCGGGCGATCCGCAGCGCGTTGCCGGCCGTCTGTGAACTGGCCCAGGGCGGCACCGCGGTCGGCACCGGGCTGAATTCACCCCACGGTTTTGGCGAAGCGATCGCTGCCGAGCTGTCAGCCCTCTCCGGCCTGCCGTTCGTCACCGCACCCAACAAATTCGCCGCCCTGGCTGGCCATGAGCCGCTGACCACGCTGTCCGGCGCGCTGAAAACCCTCGCCGTGACCCTGATGAAAATCGCCAACGACCTGCGCCTGCTGGGCTCCGGGCCGCGAGCAGGTCTCGCCGAAGTCAAACTGCCGGCCAACGAACCGGGCAGCTCGATCATGCCCGGCAAGGTCAATCCGACCCAGTGCGAAGCCCTGTCGATGCTGGCGTGTCAGGTATTGGGTAATGACGTCACCATTGGGTTTGCAGCGAGTCAGGGGCACCTGCAACTGAACGTGTTCAAACCGGTGATCATCTACAACCTGCTGCAATCGATCCGCCTGCTCGGCGATGGCTGCAGCAACTTCCAGCAGCATTGCATCGCCGGTCTGGAACCGGATGCAGAGAAAATGGCTGAACATCTGGAGCGTGGGTTGATGTTGGTGACAGCGCTGAATCCGCACATTGGTTATGACAAATCGGCGGAAATCGCCAAAAAGGCTTACGCGCAAGGGCTGACCCTGCGTGAGGCGGCGTTGCAACTTGGGTATCTGACGGATGAAGAGTTTGATGCCTGGGTAAGGCCGGAAAATATGTTGGAGGCGGGCGCCAAGGGTTGAGATCTGCGGTGACTGACAGTCAGTCATCGCGAGCAAGCTCGCTCCCACATTGGATCGTATCCTTCTGTGGGAGCGAGCTTGCTCGCGAAGAACGATGACGCGGATTACCCTGCTGCAATCCTGACGCGACGGGCTCTGAGCCCGGCAATCAGCGAAGGCCCCAACGCCACCAGCGCCGACCCCAGCACCACCAGCACCGCCCCGCCATAACCCAGACCATTGATCGTCTCGGCATGCACAAACTCCGGCCACATCCACGCCGCCACAGCCACCGCAGCAAACGTCACCAACGGCGTAATCGCCAGCGTCGCACTGACCCGCGACGCCTCCCAATGGGCCAGAGCCTCGGCAAACGCGCCATAGGCGATCAGCGTATTCATGCAGCACGCCAGCAGTAGCCAGCCTTGCAGCGGACTCAGTTGCAGCGCTTCCAGCGGATGCACCCACGGCGTCAACAACAGCGCGCAGAACAGATAGATCACCATCATCACCTGAAACGAATTCCACACCGTGAGCAATTGCTTCTGGCCCAAGGCGTAGAACGTCCAGACCGTGGACGCCAGCAGCACCAACAACACGCCGGCGGTGTAATCGGTCAGCGAGGTCAGCAACTCGACCAGCCGCTGATTGAAAAACAGGGCAAAACCGATCAACAGCACCAGCAGGCCAATCCCCTGCCCCACGCTGAACCGTTCCTTGAACACAAACAGACTGGCGATCAGCAACATGATCGGGCCCATCTGTACCACCAGCTGCGCGGTGCCGGGGCTAAGCCGGTTCAGGCCCATCAGGTACAGCACGTAGTTGCCCACCAGGCCGAGCACCGCCATCAACACCAACCAGCCACCCCGCGGCCCGAGCACCTTGCGGCTCGGCAGGCGTTTGGTCGCTGCCAGAAAAATGAACAGGCACCCGCCGGATACGATCAGTCGAAACCAGGTCACCGTCACCGGGTCCATCACCAATAGCACTTGCTTGAGTTTGATCGGCAGGATTCCCCACAGCAGCGCGGTCACCAAGGCCAGGAACAGACCATAAACCCAGCGACCCGATGAAATGTGCATTGCGAACCCCGAAGCCCAGTGGCGAGAACGGTCATTCTAGGCTTAGCGTCGCTCGGCACACAGGGACAGTTGGGCATTGGCCGCGAATGAAACTGTGCAGGTCGCATCATTAAATTGGCGCTATGCCGTCGATCGGCTGGCCAGGCGTTGCAAGTGGTTCATGCATAAGCTCACGGTATTCGCCAACAGGAACATTCCTCAGGAGATCGCCATGTACGGCAAGCGCGCCCAGGACAATGCCCCCGCCACTCACTTTCGCTGTGACCGGGTGTGTCGCGTGAATGGGGAGTTGTATTTCAGCACCCGGGAAAACACCATGGAGGGGCCGTTTGAAAACCCGGAGAAGTTGGCGCGGGAGGTACAGGCTTATATCGAGCGGATGCTGCTTTTGCGGATGAGCCTATAGACTGCGGCGCCGCTATCGCGAGCAAGCTCGCTCCCACATTGGATCTATGCCGCACATCAGATCCCTGTGGGAGCGAGCTTGCTCGCGATAGCGGTTAACCAGGCAACACAAATCTTACGGATTTAACGCACGGCCTCAAACAATCCGGTAGCCCCCATCCCGCCACCCACACACATGGTGACGATGCCGTAACGCACGTTGCGGCGCTGCAATTCACGCACGAGATGCCCGACCTGACGCGAACCGGTCATGCCGAACGGATGGCCAATGGAAATCGAACCGCCATTGACGTTGTACTTGTCGTTATCGATCTCCAGCCGAATGCGGCTGTACAGGCATTGCGAGGCGAACGCTTCGTTGAGTTCCCACAGATCAATGTCGGCAACCTGCAAACCCTTGGCCTTGAGCAACTTCGGCACCGAGAACACCGGGCCGATGCCCATTTCATCCGGCTCGCAACCGGCCACGGTGAAACCACGGAAGAACGCCTTGGGCTTCAACCCCAGTTGCAGTGCTTTTTCCAGGCTCATCACCAGCGTCATCGATGCGCCATCGGACAGCTGCGAAGAATTGCCTGCCGTCACCGAACCGTCTTCGGCAAACACCGGTTTCAATCCCGCCAGGCTTTCCAGGGTGGTACCCGGGCGATTGCAGTCATCGTGATCGACGATGCCGTCAAGAATCTGCACCTGACCGGTGGCCTTGTCTTCAACGCGATACTTCACCGCCATCGGCACGATTTCATCGTCAAACAATCCATCGGCCTGAGCCTGAGCGGTACGTTGCTGGCTTTGCAGTGCGTACAGATCCTGTTCTTCGCGACTGACGTCGTAACGACGAGCGACGATTTCGGCGGTCTGGCCCATCGGGAAATAGATGCCGGGCACTTGCTCTTTGAGCAGCGGATTGATCAGGTTGTCGGTATTGATGCTTTTCATGGTCAGGCTGATGGACTCGACGCCACCGGCGACGATGATGTCGCTGCAACCCGAAGCAATCTGGTTGGCGGCGATGGCAATCGCCTGCAAGCCCGACGAGCAAAAGCGGTTGAGGGTCATGCCGGCAGTGCCGGTGCCCAGGCGCGACAGCACCGCGATGTTGCGACCGATGTTGAAGCCCTGGCCACCTTCGTTGGAACCGGCACCGACGATGCAGTCCTCGACGCTGGCTGGATCGATGCCCGAGCGCGCCAGCAGTGCATTGACGCAGTGGGCCGCCATGTCGTCCGGACGGGTCAGGTTGAACTTGCCGCGAAAGGATTTGGCCAGGCCGGTCCGCACGCTGTCGACGATCACCACTTCACGCATGGCATACCTCATTGTTGTTGTCGGTTGAGAGTGAACCGAGCATAAGTCCACTGCATTACCGACCGCGACAATCATTCACCCCGCGTATGCGCAACCATCGTTCACTTCTTGTGCTGTTTCACTTTCTTGTTGTGTTTGTCGGACTTTTCGAAAGCCTCTTCCAGCGCCAGATTGATGGTGCGCAGGACTTTGACCCGCGCCCAGCGCTTGTCATTGGCTTCCACCAGTGTCCAGAGCGATATCTCGGTGCTGGTGCGATCGACCATGTCACCGACCGCCGCGCGGTAGTCGTCCCATTTGTCACGATTGCGCCAGTCATCTTCGGTGATCTTGAAACGCTTGAAGGGAATTGCTTCCCGGGCCTGGAAACGCTCCAGTTGCGTCTGCTTGTCGATGGCCAGCCAGAACTTGACCACAATCACCCCGGCCTCGGCGATCTGCTCTTCGAAATCATTGATTTCACTGTAGGCCCGCAACCAGTCAGCCGGCGGGCAGAAGCCTTCGACGCGTTCCACCAGCACCCGCCCATACCACGAACGATCGAACACCGTGAACTTGCCCTTGGCCGGGATGTGTCGCCAGAATCGCCACAGATAAGGCTGCGCCCGTTCCTCTTCGGTGGGCGCGGCAATTGGCACGATGCTGTACTGGCGGGGATCGAGGGCTGCCGCAACCCGGCGGATCGCTCCGCCCTTGCCTGCCGCATCATTCCCCTCAAACACCGCCACCAAGGCGTGCCGACGCATACGTTTGTCGCGCATCAGGCCGGAGAATCGCGCCTGCTCGGTAATCAATTGTTCTTCGTAATCGTCCTTGTCCAGACTCTGGGTCAAATCCAGGCTGTCGAGCAGGCTCAACTGATCGACATGGGTGGGCAACGGCGCGGCATTGACCTTGTCGTGAGGAACCTCGGGGCGGTTCAGGGCATTTTGCAGGCCTTCGAGCAGGATCTTGCCCACCGTCAGGCTTCGGTAATGAGGGTCCACCCCTTCGATCACATGCCAAGGCGCATAGTCGCGGCTGGTACGGCGCAACACGCGTTCGCCGTATTTCACGAATTTGTCGTAGGTTTTCGATTGTTGCCAGTCCAGCGGACTAATGCGCCAACTGTGTAGCGGGTCATCCGCCAGGGCCTTGAGTCGCGCATTCATTTGCTTCTTGGAGAGGTGGAACCAGAACTTGAAGATCAGTGCGCCTTCGTCGCAGAGCATTTTTTCAAAGCGCTCGGACTGGTTGATCGCCTGATCCAGCACCGGGTTCTTGAACAAACCATTAACCCGGTCTTGCAGCATCTGGCTGTACCAGTTGCCGAAGAAAATCCCCATGCGGCCCTTGGCCGGGAGCATCCGCCAGTAGCGCCAGGCCGGTGGCCGCGCCAGCTCTTCGTCGGTCTGCTGATCGAACGTGCGGACCTCGATCAAGCGTGGGTCCATCCACTCGTTAAGCAACTTGACCGTCTCGCCCTTGCCGGCACCTTCGATGCCATTGATCAGAATGATCACCGGAAAGCGGCGCTGCTGGTGAAGTTCGAACTGCGCTTCGAGCAAGGCTTCACGCAGGGCCGGCTCTTCGGCGTCGTAGGTTTCTTTGTCGATGGCGTGACCGATTTCGGCGGATTCGAACATGGGACGGCTCCTTCCAGGATTGAGCAAGACTAACGGATTGACCTCGCCTGCGTGGGAGAAATCCCATTCTCACCGTTCGAGCTGGCTCGGACGTTGCCATGGATCAAGCACCGCTCCGGTGATCGGCTAGAATGGCCGCCTTGCCGTTGCCGAGCCTGCCATGAAACCTGTATTGCCCCACGCCCAGCTCGACTGGGACGACCAAGGGCTCCCGCGTTCGCGGGTGTTCGATGATGTGTACTTTTCCGATCTGTCGGGGTTGGACGAAACCCGCTACGTATTCCTCGAGCAGAACGCCTTGCGTGAACGCTTCGCTGCGTTGCCGGCTGGCGGTCGACTGGTGATTGGCGAAACCGGTTTCGGCACCGGGCTGAATTTCCTTTGCGCCTGGCAGCTGTTCGAACAGCACGCGGTGGCCGGGGCGCGGCTGCATTTTGTCAGTGTCGAAAAGTACCCGCTGAGTCTGCCCGATCTACAGCGTGCCTTGGCCTTGTGGCCGGAGCTCAAACCGTTTGCCGATCAACTGCTGACGCAATACATCGCAATCCACCAAGGCTTCCAGCGCCTGGTGCTGGACAACGGCCGCGTGACCCTGACCCTGCTGATCGGCGATGCCCTGGAACAATTGCCGCAACTGGACGCGCAGATCGACGCCTGGTTTCTCGACGGTTTTGCCCCGGCGAAAAACCCTGACATGTGGACCGCCGAGCTGTTCGCCGAACTGGCGCGTCTGGCGGCCCCCGGCTCGTCCATCAGCACCTTCACCAGCACCGGTTGGGTGCGTCGCCTACTGAATGCGGCGGGTTTCAAGATGAAGCGCACGCCAGGCATCGGCCACAAATGGGAAATCCTGCGGGGCGTGTTTCTCGGCTGGCCTGAAGAAGTCCCGGCGCCCGCCGTGGCCAAACCATGGTTCGCGCGCCCGACGCCACTGACCGGCGAACGTCGGGCACTGGTGATCGGCGCCGGCCTGGCCGGTTGCGCCACGGCCGCCAGTCTCGCGGCGCGGGGTTGGCAAGTCAGTCTGCTGGAGCGTCACGATGCGCTGGCGCAGGAAGCCTCGGGCAATCCACAGGGCGTGCTGTACCTCAAGCTTTCGGCCCATGGCACCGCGTTGTCGCAGTTGATTGTCAGTGGTTTCGGTCACACCCGACGCGTGCTTGAACAGTTGCAACGGGGCGTCGACTGGGACGATTGCGGGGTCTTGCAACTGGCCTTCAACGCCAAGGAAGCCGAGCGTCAAGCGCAATTGGCCGCCGCCTTTTCGCCAGACCTGGTGCAATTGCTCGATCAACCGCAAGCCCAGGTCAAGGCCGGGATCGCCCTGGAACACGGCGGATTATTTTTCCCGCAAGGTGGCTGGGTTCATCCCCCTGCGTTGTGCCATTGGCAGGCGTCCTCGACGAACATCCAGTGGCTGCCCCATCGCGATGTACTGGAACTGCGCAAGGTTGATGATCAGTGGCAGGCCTGGGACGGTGATGATTTTCTGGCCAGCGCCCCCGTGGTGATCCTGGCCGGCGCCGCCGAGATCAAGCGTTTCCCGCACAGCGCCGAACTGCCCCTCAAACGCATTCGTGGCCAGATCACCCGACTGGCGCAAACAGCTGAAAGCCAGAGCCTGGCCACCGTCGTCTGTGCCGAAGGCTATGTGGCGCCCGCTCGACTGGGCGAACACACCCTCGGCGCCAGCTTCGACTTCAAGAGCGATGACCTGACCCCAACCCTAGCCGAACACCTCGGCAACCTGGCCTTGCTCGAGGAAATCTCCCCCGACCTGGCCACGCGCCTGCACGCACAGGAACTGGACCCGCAACAGCTTGAAGGACGCGCCGCGTTCCGCTGCACCAGTCCGGACTACCTGCCGATCGTTGGTCCGTTGGCCGAACCAGCAGCCTTCGCCGGTGCCTACGCCGTACTGAGCAAGGACGCCCGGCAAGTACCGGACATACCCTGCCCCTGGCTTGAGGGTTTTTACGTCAACAGCGGCCACGGTTCGCGCGGCCTGATCACCGCGCCACTGTCGGGTGAGTTGCTGGCGGCATGGATCGAAAACGAACCTCTGCCCCTGCCCAGAACGGTCGCCGAGGCCTGCCATCCCAACCGTTTCGCCGTGCGCCAGTTGGTCCGCGGAAAAGTCTGACGGCGCTCCTTATAACTTATCGGTCTAAAACTCCGGGGATTCAGCCGGGTCAGTTTCTGAGTACCCGCCGTTTTGGCGCGGTATCGATTGACCCTCCCCAACGGAAAAACCGGTAAGGACTTTATGTGCGGATTAGCTGGCGAGTTACGCTTTGATCATCAACCTGCGGACCTCGCGGCCGTTGAACGAATCACCCATCACCTGGCCCCTCGCGGCCCTGACGCATGGGGCTTCCACAGCCAGGGGCCGATTGCGCTGGGCCATCGTCGCCTGAAAATCATGGACCTGTCGGACGGCTCGGCGCAGCCGATGGTCGACAACCAACTGGGCTTGTCCCTGGCCTTCAACGGCGCGATCTACAACTTCCCGGAACTGCGCACCGAGCTTGAAAGCCTCGGTTATGCCTTCTATTCCGGCGGTGACACCGAAGTGCTGCTCAAGGGCTATCACGCCTGGGGCGAAGCGCTGCTGCCCAAGCTCAATGGCATGTTCGCCTTCGCCATTTGGGAGCGCGATGCCCAACGTCTGTTCATCGCCCGCGACCGCCTCGGCGTGAAGCCGCTGTACCTGTCGCGCACCGGTCAGCGCCTGCGCTTTGCCTCGACGCTGCCGGCACTGCTCAAGGGCGGCGACATCAACCCGATCCTCGATCCGGTGGCGCTCAATCATTATCTGAATTTCCACGCCGTGGTCCCGGCGCCGCGCACCTTGCTGGCCGGCATCGAAAAACTGCCACCGGCGACCTGGATGCGCATCGAAGCGGACGGCACCACTGAGCAGAAAACCTGGTGGACCTTGCCCTACGGACCACACGCCGACGAGATGAATCTGACACTCGAAGACTGGCGCGACCGTGTACTCGACAGCACCCGTGACGCGGTGGCGATCCGTCAACGTGCGGCAGTCGATGTGGGTGTTCTGCTTTCGGGCGGTGTCGATTCGAGCCTGCTGGTCGGTCTGTTGCGTGAAGTCGGTGTTGAAAACCTGTCGACCTTCTCCATCGGTTTCCAGGATGCCGGCGGCGAGCGTGGCGACGAGTTCCAGTATTCAGACCTGATCGCTAAGCACTACGGCACGCAGCATCACCAACTGCGCATTGACGAAAAAGAGATCATCGAGCAATTGCCCGCAGCGTTCCGCGCCATGAGCGAACCGATGGTCAGTCATGACTGCATTGCTTTCTATCTGCTGTCCCGCGAAGTGGCCAAGCATTGCAAAGTGGTGCAGAGCGGCCAGGGTGCAGACGAGTTGTTCGCCGGTTATCACTGGTATCCACAAGTCGACGGTGCCGATGATGCGTACGCCGCCTATCGCGATGCGTTTTTCGACCGCAGTTACGACGACTACGCCGCCACCGTGCAGCCGAAATGGCTGACAGCGAATGACGCCGCTGGTGACTTCGTCAAAGAACATTTCGCACAGCCCGGCGCCGATGCAACGGTGGACAAGGCCCTGCGTCTGGACAGCACGATCATGCTGGTGGACGACCCGGTCAAACGCGTCGACAACATGACCATGGCCTGGGGCCTGGAAGCGCGCACGCCGTTTCTGGACTATCGCCTGGTGGAATTGTCGGCCCGCGTGCCGGGCAAATTCAAACTGCCGGATGGCGGCAAGCAAGTCTTGAAAGAAGCGGCGCGACTGGTGATTCCGAGTGAAGTAATCGATCGCAAGAAAGGTTACTTCCCGGTGCCGGGTCTGAAGCATTTGCAGGGCGATACGCTGAATTGGGTGCGCGAACTGCTGCTCGATCCGAGTCAGGATCGCGGCCTGTTCAAGCCAGAGATGCTCGACCGCCTGCTGACCGATCCGCAAGGCCAGTTGACCCCATTGCGCGGCTCCAAGCTGTGGCAATTGGCGGCCCTGAACCTGTGGCTCAGCGAACAAGGAATCTGATCGATGAAACCCCACGCCACGGCTCACAGCCAACGCTTGTTGCGCGGTCAGGCGCCCTCTTACGAACGTTTGCAGGCACGCCTGGCCGAAGACGGCAGCGAATTGGGCGCCGCACCGATCGCCGTGCATTGCGGTTGGGGCCGGTTGCTGATCGGCCATACCTTCCCGGATGCGGCGAGCCTGGCCCAAGAGCTGCTCAAAGAGCACACCGGTGAACGCGACATCGCCCTGTACGTGGCTGCGCCTCAGCAAGTGTTGGGGTTGGAGCCGGCTCAACTGTTTCTCGACCCGTCCGACACCTTGCGCCTGTGGTTCAGTGATTACCGCCAGTCGACTCGGGTGTTTCGCGGCTTTCGCATCCGTCGGGCCCAGAGCGACGCGGACTGGCAGGCGATCAATCAGTTGTATCAGTTGCGCGGCATGTTGCCGATCGACGCCAACTTGCTGACCCCGCGTCATCAGGGTGGCCCGGTGTATTGGCTGGCCGAAGATGAGGACAGCGGCGCGATCATCGGCAGCGTCATGGGCCTCAACCATCACAAGGCGTTCAACGATCCAGAGAACGGCAGCAGCCTGTGGTGCCTGGCGGTCGATCCGCAATGTTCGCGTCCGGGTGTCGGTGAAGTGCTGGTGCGGCATTTGATCGAGCACTTCATGAGCCGTGGGCTGAGTTACCTGGACCTGTCAGTACTGCACGACAACCATCAGGCGAAAAGTCTTTACGCCAAGCTCGGGTTTCGCAACCTGTCGACCTTCGCGATCAAGTGCAAAAACGGCATCAATCAGCCGTTGTTTCTGGGGCCTGGTCCCGAGGCCGAGTTCAATCCTTATGCACGGATCATCGTCGAGGAAGCTCACCGTCGCGGCATCGAAGTGCACGTCGATGACGCCGATGCCGGTCTGTTCACCTTGATCCATGGTGGTCGCCGCGTACGTTGCCGTGAATCCCTCAGCGATCTGACAAGCGCCATCAGCATGACCTTGTGCCAGGACAAAAGCCTGACGCACAAAGTGCTCAAGGCCGCCGGTTTGAACCTGCCGTCGCAGCAACTGGCCGGTAATGCCGATGACAATCTGGCGTTTCTCGATGAGCACGAACGGGTGGTGGTCAAACCGCTGAATGGCGAACAGGGCCAAGGCGTCGCGGTGGATTTACGGACCATCGAAGAGGTCCAGCAAGCCATCGAATCCGCCCGCCAGTTCGACAGTCGAGTGCTGCTGGAGAGTTTTCACGAAGGTCTCGACTTGCGGATTCTGGTGATCGGTTTTGAGGTGGTCGCCGCGGCTATTCGCCGACCGGCAGAAGTGGTGGGCGATGGTCAGCATTCCATCGGTGCGCTGATCGAAGCCCAGAGCCGGCGTCGTCAGGCGGCTACCAGCGGTGAAAGCAAAATCCCGCTGGATCATGAAACCGAGCGCACCTTGCAAGCGGCGGGTTATGACTACAGCAGTATTCTGCCGGCCGGTGAGCATCTGTTCGTACGGCGTACGGCGAACCTTCATACCGGCGGCATTCTTGAGGATGTCACTGCGATCCTGCATCCGACGCTGGTGGACGCGGCAGTGCGGGCGGCACGGGCGCTGGACATTCCGATGGTCGGGCTCGACCTGATGGTGCCCGCTGCCGATCAACCGGAGTACGTGTTTATCGAAGCCAATGAGCGCGCAGGCCTGGCCAACCATGAACCGCAGCCGACGGCCGAGCGGTTTGTGGATTTGTTGTTTCCGCATAGTCAGCCGGCGGCCTGACATTAATGTGTTGCTGGTTCCATCGCCATCGCGAGCAAGCTCGCTCCCACATTTGACCGCATTCCCCTGTGGGAGCGAGCTTGCTCGGGGCGGCGTTCCGACGATGGGGCCCTGACAGACAACAACGATTCTTTCCCTTCATCGAAACCATCGATGTCGCCAATTCATCAGGAGTTTCCATGACCAGCAAAATTCCGGAACCGGATCTGAATTACCTGCAAAAAGTCCTGCTGGAAATGCTCGCGATTCCCAGCCCGACCGGGTTCACCGACACCATCGTGCGTTACGTCGCCGAACGGCTTGAAGAGCTGGGCATTCCCTTTGAGATGACCCGCCGCGGCACGATCCGCGCCACCCTCAAGGGCAAGAAAAACAGCCCCGACCGGGCGGTCTCCGCTCACCTGGACACCATCGGCGCCGCGGTTCGCGCGATCAAGGACAACGGCCGTCTGACCTTGGCGCCTGTGGGCTGCTGGTCCAGCCGTTTTGCCGAAGGTAGCCGGGTCAGTCTGTTTACCGACAACGGCGTGATCCGAGGCAGCGTGCTGCCGCTGATGGCTTCCGGGCATGCGTTCAATACCGCCGTGGATGAAATGCCGATCAGTTGGGATCACATCGAACTGCGCCTGGACGCCTATTGCGCTACGCGTGCCGATTGCGACTCGCTGGGCATCAGCGTCGGTGATTTCGTCGCCTTCGACCCTTTACCGGAATTCACCGAAAGCGGCCACATCAGCGCCCGACATCTCGATGACAAGGCCGGTGTAGCGGCGTTGCTGGCGGCATTGAAAGCGATCGTCGACAGCGGCGAAGAGCTGATGATCGACTGTCATCCGCTGTTCACCATTACCGAGGAAACCGGCAGTGGCGCGGCGGCGGCGTTACCGTGGGACGTCAGCGAATTCGTCGGCATCGACATTGCCCCGGTCGCGCCAGGCCAACACTCCAGTGAACACGCGGTAAGCGTGGCAATGCAGGATTCCGGTGGGCCGTACGACTATCACCTGTCGCGGCATCTGCTGCGCCTGGCCAGTGAGAACGAGTTACCGGTACGCCGTGACCTGTTCCGCTATTACTTCAGCGATGCCCATTCGGCGGTCACTGCCGGGCATGACATTCGCACCGCCCTGCTCGCCTTCGGCTGCGACGCCACTCACGGCTACGAACGCACCCACATCGACAGTCTCGCCGCCCTCAGCCGCCTGCTCGGCGCCTACATTCTGAGTCCGCCGGTGTTTGCCAGCGATGCTCAGCCTGCCAAGGGGTCGCTGGACCGGTTCAGTCATCAGATCGAACATGAGACGCAGATGGAAAGCGATACGCGGGTGCCGTCGGTGGATAGTCTGGTGGGGCAGCGGTCGGAGAACTAAAGCGAACGCAGCTCCTACTGGCTCTGTGCGTTGAACCGCCGTAGCATCGCGCCATTGTTTAGCCGAGGTGCCTATGCTGATCCCCCACGACCAACTTGAAGTCGACACCCTCACCCGTCTGATCGAGGATTTCGTGACCCGCGACGGTACGGACAACGGCGATGATACGCCGCTGGAAACCCGTGTTCTGCGTGTTCGCCAGGCATTGACCAAGGGCCAGGCACTGATTGTCTTCGATCCGGACAGTGAGCAATGCCAGTTGATGCTCAAGCATGATGTGCCCAAGCACCTGTTCGACTGAGGCCTTCAGCGCCCTTTGTTTTTTGCCCGTTTGGCCTGGATGCGGTCGTAGACCTCCGCCCGGTGCACGCTGACGTTCTGCGGCGCTTCGACTCCGAAGCGCACAGTGTTGCCGTTGACCGCGACAATGCGCACGGAAATGTCGTCACCGATGGAAATCAATTCGCCCACAACGCGACTGAGTACAAGCATGACATTCATCCTTCAGGGTTATCGGACCCTGAAGATGCCTCGCGTGCAGCAGCTCTTCAATGCGCTGACAGACAATCAGTCCCACCCTACAGCGCAGGACGAACGCTTCCTAAGGAAACGTCTGACAAATCCATTGATTGAAGGACCGATCCTTCAGGAAACGGAGAAGCGTGGGCCGAAAAGGATGACGGTGGCCCCGATCACACACAGCGCCACGCCGAGCCAGTCCGAGCCCAGCGGACGAATCCGCTCGACCACCGCCAGCCAGCCGATCGACGCGATGATGTAGATGCCACCGTAAGCGGCATAGGCGCGACCGGCGTAGGTCGCTTCGATGCGGGTCAGCAGCAGCGCAAACAAGGTCAGACTGAGCAGAGCTGGCACGACCCACCAGGCGCTTTTACCCTGGCGCAGCCACATCCAGAAGGCGAAACAGCCGGCAATTTCGAACAGCGCGGCGAGAAAAAACCACAGGTAATTGAGCATGCAAACGTCTCGTGAGGATGGCCGATGGCGGCCACCCTAACGACGGTGTTGTGTAGGGGGCAAGCTCAACCTGCGGTTTGTTTGGCCTTGGCGCGCATTTTGTCGGCCATGACGGTCATTTCGTCGTAGAGCAATTGCGGGTTCTTCTGCTTGAGCGCCCAGGCCATGCGGCCCTGTTCGTGGGGCAGAATCATGAATTCGCCGGCGGCGACGTGCTGATAGATGTAGTCGGCAATGTCGGCCGCGGTGATCGGCGAGCTTTCCAGCAACTTGCCGACCTGGGCTTTCATGGCCGGCGTCGGTCCACGGAAGGAGTCCAGCAGGTTGGTCTGGAAGAACGACGGGCACACCACGTGCACGCCGATTTCCTCCTGCGCCAGCTCGATCAACAGGCTTTCGGACAACGCCACCACGCCAGCCTTGGCCACGTTGTAGTTGCTCATGGCCGGGCCTTGCATCAGGGCGGCCATCGACGCGATGTTGATGATTTTGCCTTTGCTTTTTTCCAGCAGCGGCAGGAAGGCCTTGCAGCCCTTGACCACGCCCATCAGGTTGATCGCGATCTGCCAGTCCCAGTCTTCCAGGGACAGTTCACTGAAGAACCCGCCCGAGGCAACGCCGGCGTTGTTGACGATGACATCGATGCCACCGAGTTTCTCGTCGCAGGCTTGGGCGAAAGCGGTCAGCTGGCTGTAATCGCGCACGTCGCAACGCTGGATAAAACCGTCGCCGCCGGCTTCGCGAACCAATTTCAGGGTTTCCTGCAGACCGGGTTCGCTGACATCCGACAAGGCCAGCTGCCAGCCTTCACGCGCCCAGCGCAGCGCGATTTCGCGACCTAAGCCTGAGCCCGCACCAGTGATCATCATGCGATTTTGCATAGCAAACAGCCTTGTTGTTCCGGGGAAGATGGGCCGAGTGTAGCGAAGGATATTGCCGGACCCACGCTCCATCAGATTGCTGAATGGCCCGAGCAAACCGTGGCAAACACTGAACCAACTAGTACAACAAAAAACGAAATAAGCCTTTCTTCGAAAAACATTAAAAAAACTTGGAATTTTCTTTCATGCGCGACAGTCGGATTTTGTAAGCAGCCTGGTTTTATAGCATCCCGGCTGACAGTTAAACGCCAGGTATTCCAGAACACTTCCAACAAGGAAATAGACATGGGCACAATTCTTATCGTAATCCTGATCCTCTTGCTGATTGGTGGTTTACCAGTGTTCCCGCACTCCAGAAGTTGGGGTTATGGCCCGTCGGGTATCATCGGCGTCGTGTTGGTGGTGCTGTTGATCCTGCTGTTGCTCGGCAAGATATAAAGGTTTAACCGGCAAAAAAAAGAGGCCCTTTTCAAGGGCCTCTTTTTTATTGCATCAAGACTTAGTCCGGCTTGCTGTCAACCACACCGGCGGTGTTGTCGATCAGGCTCTTGGTCGCCGTTTGCAGGAACGCTTCGAGCTTGAGTTTCAGCTCAGCGGTACGCGGTGCATCCGGAACGATCTCGGCGTGAGGTGTCGCGCCCAGTTCGTACTGGTACATCTTCGGTGCCATTTCCTTTTCTTTCGGCAGCACCAGGATCTGATCTGCCGTGATGATGGCGGTGGTCTGCTCGCTACCCGATGGCTTGATCACGCCAAAACCGGTGTCGCCTTCAGGCAAGTTGAGCAAATCACGGCCCCAGCACTGATGACGCACTTCGCCACCAATGCGGCCCATGATGGTCGGCACGATGTCGATCTGCGTGCCCACGGTATGGTCAAGCTGGCCGAATTTTTCCTGGATGCCCGGCGCGATCATCAGCATCGGCACGTTGAAGCGGCCCAGGTCCATTTCGGTGATCTGGCGCTCGTTGCCAAAACCGTGGTCGCCGACGATCACAAACAGCGTTTCTTTGAAATACGGCTCCTTGCGGGCCTTTTCAAAGAACTGGCCCAGCGCCCAGTCCGCATAACGCATGGCGGTCAAATGCTCGTTCAGGCTACCGCGATCGGTCACGCGCTCAACCGGCAATGGTGTCGGCAAGGCGTAAGGCGTGTGGTTGGACAGGGTTTGCAGCAGCGCATAGAACGGCTTGCCGTTTTCCCGCGCCTTGAGCTCTACCAGACCACGGTCGAACATGTCCTGGTCGGACACGCCCCAGGTCGGATCGGAGAACACCGGGTTCACGAAGTCATTACGACCAATAAAGTTGGTCATGCCCTGGTTGCTGAAGAAACCCGACTGGTTGTCCCAGGCGAAGTCGCCGTTGTAGACGTACACGTCGTCATATTTACGGGCACTGAGCAATTGCGGCAGGCCGGACAACTTGTGGCTGCCTTCCGGCGTCTGCATCAGGTATTCGAAACCCGGCAGGTTCGGGAAGCAGGCCATGGTGGCGAACATACCCTGGTGGGTATGGGTGCCGTTGGAGAAGAAGCGGTCGAACAGCAGGCCTTCCTTCGACAGTTTGTCGAGGTACGGCGTGATATTGCCCGGTGCACCCAAGGCGCCCACCGAGTGGCCGGCCATGCTTTCCATCAGGATCACGACGACGTTCTTGATCGGCAGGGTCTTGTCGGCTGGTGGCGTGTAGTCGCGACGTACGGCGGCGGTCTGAGCATCCACCAGTTTTTCGTCCGGCATCACCAGCATGTCACGCACGATCTTCTGCGCTTCAGGCTGTGGCAAGGTGGCCTTCCAGACGTTGTCGCGATCTTCGGACATGCGGCTCTTGGCCGCGGCGACCAGCGACAAGGTGCCGTTGAGGCCCAACTGGTTGGCGAAGTTCGAGTTGGTGGTGTAGACGTCACCCCAACGCAGTGGCGGGCCCTGGCGCAGGGTGCCTCGAGCGGCCACCACACAAACCATCAGGCAGACGACGAACACCATGATGCGTGCATACCACGGGGCGATCTGGCGCGTGCCAATGCTGCCGCCACTGAATGGACCCCGAGGACGGGTGGCGCGGTCGGCGCCCTTGAACGCCAGGGTCAGGATCAACGTGCCCACGGCCCAGGCCAGCAGGTAGCGAACCACCGGGAAACCGTACCAGAGCATGCTCATCACGGTTTTCGGGTCTTCCTTTACATATTGGAAGACCAGGCCGTTGAGACGCTGGTGGAACTCGCGGTAGAAGTCCATCTCCATCAGGCCGAGGAACAGGGCGATGCTCGAGGCAATGGTCAGCCAGAACCGGAAGAATCCGCGTGCGGCCATCGCCCGGGCACTGAATAGCGCCAGCAGCAATGGAATGCTGAGGTAGACCACCAGGCGCAGGTCGAAACGCAGACCGTTGGCGAACGCTTCGAGAAAGGTCGAGGCCGGGGTGTCGAGGATCATCTCGCGGTTGTAAACCAGCAGCGCAACGCGCAGCAGGCTGAACATGACCATCATGACCAGGGCACACAGCAGCGTGTAGGCCAGATGCGATTTGACGGTCGGTTGCAGCAGGCGACTAGAAGCTCGCTGCTGATTCAGGGCGTCCGGGATTGCCATGTCGTTTTAGGACCCATTGGAAGTTGAAGTTTCAAAAAAACAGCTGCGCCTTGCCCTCTGTTGGCCAGTACTCGGCCCCGGGGCTTGCACGGTGCGCAAATGTTGCACGATCAACCGCCGCATTGCCATTGATTACTGCCCGGATGTTGGCGCGGGCGAATTGTCTTGGAGGCTTTGTGAAAATTTCGTGCAACGCATATTCGGAAACAAAATAAAGCAGCGTCCTTACTACAAAATGCAAACGCCCCGAACCAGTCGGGGCGTTTGATCAAAAGAGCAGCGCTGTTACTTCTCGGCGCGCTCTTTCAGAGCTTTCAAGGTATTGAATGGCGCATCAACCACAAACTTGTTGGCGACCATAGACGGTATGCTGCCGCCCGGCTCGGTGTGCACCTGATAGGTCACTTCAATCTGGTCGCCCTTAGGCACGAACTTCCAGAAACCGTCGACCTTGGTCACCCGCACAAAGCCTTTTTCTTCAGGAATGTACTTCGGCACACCTTCAAGCTTACGGGTCAGGCTGCCATCAGCCCCTTCGATGGTGGTTACATGCAGCACCGAATCACGCTCGGTAACCGGCCAAGGAGTATTGAACTGAGTGTAGGTCCAGCTCTGATCACCTTCGTGTTTGAGCAATTTCTGGGTCTTGCATTCGTGAATCCAGGCGCAGGCCCCCGGCACGTCTTCCTGCAATGCACGCAGTTTGGCCACAGTGGTCTTCATCAGCGTGACACCACGGTAGGCCTTGTAATCGGAGCCGGCCACCTCGCTCAAGGAGATCTTGATGCCGTCCTGTTCCTTGGCGACTTTCCAGTCTTCGGCCTGAGCAGCCGTGTTGGCGAGCAAAACCGTCAAACCACACAGCACAGCCATACGTTGCAGCGAACCCATAGTCTTATTCCTTATTGTTGAAGATCCGTTCGTTGAACACATCACGCCGCCGTCATTTGCTCCCACCAACCCAGCAATTTGATCGCTTCGTCGCTGCTGCTTCCGCAGACTTCGATGTCGGCTTCGAACGCCGAACACACTGCAGGACGTTCCGGTTTGCCGAAAATGCCGCACAGGTTATCGACAGAGAGTTGTACGCAACGTTCTCCGGCGGGTTTGCCATTGGGCATGCCGGGAATCGGTGAACTGATGGAAGGGGCAATGCAACAGGCGCCACAGCCTTCACGGCACTTCATGACGACGAGCTCCTCGATGGACGATGTGTTAAAGGACGTGGCACAGAGTAACCGCTAAAACGCTTGTTTAAAATTGCCTGGACCCGGGTTTTTTCGCTTAAACGAGCGTGACTGATCAGTCTCCGACAAAGCGCCTGGCCAGCGGGTCTCGAACGGTAAGGAATTATCGTTTGAACTCGAACTCCAGGGCTGCGCCTTCGACTTCACGGCGATCTTCGTTCCGCCGTTGCAACTGCATTTCGTTATTGATCAGCCTTCCGTTGAGCTGAAACGGAGAGCCGCCAGCCTTGTCACCGAACATTTGCGGCAACACCGCATCGTGTCTGGGCAACGGTACCGTACCGATCGGTTTCAGTTCTTCGGCCATGCCTTGGGGCAAACTCAAATCCAGGTTGGGCGAAGGAAGCTTGGTTTTCACGACCTCACTCGCGGGCTTGGATTTGGAGGCAATCGGCGGTCGCTTTTTCACCGCGGCCGCTTTCTTTTTGACCGGCGTGGCTTTTTTAGCGGGAGCCGGCTTTTTCGACGTGGCGCTGGCTGTCGGTTTTTCCTGAACGGAAGCGGCCATGACGGTTTCCGCCTGGAAGGTCATTAGCAGGCAGAGCGATAGCCAAACGGCGGGGAAAATCGATTTCATGGACCCAACAGCGCAAACGGCAGGAGGCCATATGCTCGCCTGTTGCACGCAACAAGACAAGCACGGACAGGAACAACCTGCCCGCCCCCTCAAAAGCCGCCGACCATCTCCTGACAGAGCTGAGTGGCGAGCATGCCCAGGGTCATCAATGCACGTTCGGCTTCACGGTTCCAGGGTGTACCGCAGTTCAGCCGAATGCAGTGGTTGAACTGCTCGGTGTTACTGAAAATCAGCCCTGGCGCGATGCTGATGCCCTGCTGCAACGCGCGAACGTGCAGCTCCTGCGTGTTGACCCGCCCCGGCAGGCTGACCCACAGAATGAAGCCGCCGGTCGGCCGGGTCATCTGCGTGCCTTCCGGGAAGTATTGCTGCACCGCCAACTGGAAAGCGCTGAGGTTCTTGCGGTACTCCTGACGGATGTAGCGCAAATGCCGGTCGTAACCACCGTTCTCCAGATAGGCCGCAATGCCCATCTGCGTGACGCTGCAGGCCGAATGGGTGCTGAAGGTCTGCAAACGCTGGATTTCCTGCTGGTACTTGCCGGCAATCATCCAGCCGATCCGTACGCCCGGCGACAGGGTTTTGGAGAAGCTTGAGCAATAGATCACCCGATCCAGCCGATCGTAGGCTTTGAGTGATTTGGTGCGACCCTGCTCGAACATCAGTTCGCCGTAGATATCGTCTTCGACAATCTGGATATCGAAATCCGAGGCCAGGCGCAGCAGTTGCTTTTGCCGCTCTTCGGGCATGGTGCCGCCCAATGGATTGCTCAGACGAGTGGTCAGCACCAGCGCCTTGATCGACCACTGGTTGGCCGCCAGCTGCAAAGCTTCAAGGCTCATACCGGTGGCCGGATCGCTCGGGATCTCGATGACCTTGAGGCCCAGCAGGTCAGCCAGTTGCAGCAAACCGTAGTAGGTCGGCGATTCGGCGGCGATCAGGTCGCCTGGGCGGGTCAGCACTCGCAGGGACATCTGCAAGGCATCAACGCAGCCGTGGGTAATTACCACTTCCGACGGATCGACCACCACGCCGGCATCGCGCATGCGGATCGCCACTTGTCGGCGCAACGGTTCGAACCCCGGGCTGAACATGTAGCTGAACGCCCGCGGGCTATGGAAACGGGTGACTTTGGCCAGTTGCTGATGCAGCGCCCGCACCGGCAGATAATCAACGCTCGGTACCGCCGCGCCCAAGGGAAACACACCCTCGCGGCGGGATTCGACCAGGACTTGTTGGATAATGCTGCTGCGAGTGACTAGACCTGGACGCTCGACCCGGGCGATGTCCGGTGTCGGCGCGGTCAGTGCCGGGGTCTGGTGCACGTAATAACCGGACTGCGGCCGAGCGCGGATCAGCCCCTGATCCTCAAGGTTGGCGTAAGCCTGCAACACCGTCGCATGGCTGACGTTGAGCTGCGAGCTCATCTTGCGCACAGAAGGCACACGCTCCCCCGGTTGATAGACGCCACGACGGATGTCTTCGGCCAGCTGTTGAGCAATACGTTGGTAGAGCAAGAGATTGGTCATGACGCAGCACTCGATTTCACGGGCATTTTATTCTTGTGTGAAACAATACCGGAACAGTTTAGAAGTGTACTGGGACAGTTGCCACAATAGTCGACCGTACAGTGCAGTGTCAGCAAAAACTGTACTGTTTTGTGAGTTGATCACCAGGCGTAAAAAAACCCGGCGCTGTCTGGCAGGCCGGGTTTTCCAGTGACGCATCCCTTAGCGGGCAGCGCCGAGCTGGCCTTTTTCGTCAGAGAACACAATTTCTACCCGACGGTTCTGCGCACGTCCCCGTTCGGAGGCGTTCACGTCGACCGGATATTCATCACCGTAGCCTTCGACCTGAATACGTTTATCGTCGATGCCCAAATCCATCAGCACGTCTGCCACCGATTGCGCACGGTCACGGGACAGCTTGAGGTTTTCCTGCTTGCCGCCGGTACTGTCGGCGTAGCCTTCGATGCGCACAACGCGCTTGGGGTTGAGCTGCAGGAACTGCACGATCTTCAACACCACGCGGTTCGCCGAGTTTTTCAACTCCGCTTCGCCGGTGTCGAACAGCACGTCGCCCAAGGTCATCACCAGGCCACGGTCGGTCTGGGTGGTCGCCAGCGCGACAATCTGTTCTTCGAGCCACTTGCCCTGCTGCTGCACGCTGAGCAGTTTGGATTCGCGCAGAGCCAGTTGCAGGCGCTGACGGTCCAGTTCGAGCTTCGCCGCACGTTCTTCGTTGAGCACCTGATTGGTGTGTTCGCGCGCGATTTCGCTATAGCGCTCACTCAGGTAAGCGTAATGCTGCACGTCTGTGCCACTGCCCCAGTAGCTGGACAGACGATCGGCACGGGCCAGCGATTCACCAGCGCGTATCACGTCCTTGGGCGCGATACGCAGCACGCTGGAGTCTTCCTTGACCTTCTGGAAGTCAGTACTGGCCTGCTGCAACGCGGCCCCACTGTGTTGACCGGCACAACCATAGAGGCTGGCGCAGCCCGCCAGGATCAAACCGCCCAGGGCTTTGGTCTTGAGGCTCATTGGGCATCTCCCAGTTGCTTGCGCAGGCGAGTGATGCGGGTGTTGAGCACGTTCAACTGCTCCTCGCTCTTGAGGGTCAGAACCCGGGCTTCGGCCAGACGCGCGTCCAGCTCGGCCTGTTCGGCCCGCATGCGCGCGTTCTTGAAGGATTGGTCGTTCATGTTGCCCTTGGCGCGGTTGAACTTGTCTTCGGCCAGTTTCATTTCCGGCACGTCGACGGCGGTCGCGCCAACAGCCTTGGCCTGTTCGAGTGCCTGCTCGGTCAGGCGCATTTGTTCATTCGGCGCCGGATCGGCTGCACAACCCGCCAGAGCCAGAACGGCCAGGGCAGCGAAAAGAGGTCGAATACTCACTAAAAATCCTTACTGTTTTGGGGTACTGACAGGTTGTTGCTGCGGCTGTAAGAGTTGCGCCTTCCAGCGCTCGATATTGCGTTGCAGCACGGCTTCCGTCAGTCCGGACGCGGGCAATTCTGTCATCTTTTTGGCCAGCTGTCCGCGCAACCACGGATCGTTGCAGGCGGAGTTGTGGGAAACCGCGAGGAACAGGCCCGGTTTGTCGATCGGTTGTGGACGGGCGATCAGGTCGTTGGCCATGCTCAGCGTCTGCGCGGCGGCCATGCCCGAGTAGCCTCCCGCGAGGACAAACTCCACCTCGCCCAGCAGCAATTTCTGAAAGGCCTGGGTCAGGTTAGGCGTACGGGCGAGGGTCAATTGCTGCTCGGCGAACGTGCCGAATGCCGCAGTCACTCGAGACTTTTCCGACAATGCGCCGGGATGACCGTGAAGGTCCTGCGCTGCGTTGTAGACCAGCGTAGAGTCTTTGCGGGTCCAGACCAGGTAATCGTTTTCGAGTAACGGAGGATGAATGTAATCCAGAGTGTCCAGCTCACTGACCGTCAATGACGCATCTGCCAGCATGTCCATTCGCCCACTGCGCACTTCGTCCAGGGCCTGGGAGCGTTTGCCTGCGTAAAGCAGTTCGATCTTGATCCCCAGCTCCCCCGCCACTTGCTGCAACAGGTCAGCACTGGCGCCGATCAGGTGCTTGGGGTTTTGCGGGTCTTGCCACAGGTACGGCGGCGCGTCCGGGCTGCCGGTCACCACCAGGCGCTCGCACTTGCCCGCGGCGACGGACAACGCCGGTAACACCGTCAGCCCCATTAGCAAAGACCAGCCGTAAACGCGGCGCAGATCCATGGCGACACTCTCCCACTCAAATCCGGAACAAAAAAAAGCCCGACCAAAAGGTCGGGCTCTTTATAAGTCAGGCTGCTGGATTAGACCAGCTTCTCGAACTCGGGGATTGCTTCGAACAGGTCCGCCACCAGGCCGTAATCGGCCACCTGGAAGATCGGCGCTTCTTCGTCCTTGTTGATCGCAACGATCACTTTGGAGTCTTTCATGCCGGCCAGGTGCTGGATCGCGCCGGAGATACCGACCGCGATGTACAGCTGTGGAGCAACGATCTTGCCGGTCTGACCGACCTGCATGTCGTTGGGTACGAAACCTGCGTCGACCGCGGCGCGGGAAGCACCGACGGCAGCGCCCAGCTTGTCAGCCAGGGCGTACAGGTGTTTGAAGTTGTCGCCGTTCTGCATGCCGCGGCCGCCGGAGACGACGATCTTGGCAGCGGTCAGTTCCGGACGATCGGACTTGGCCAGTTCTTCGCCGACGAAGCTGGAAATACCCGCATCGTGAGCAGCTGCAACAGCTTCAACAGCCGCCGAACCACCTTCAGCCGCCAC
The DNA here is from genome assembly GCF_029963765.1 of Pseudomonas sp. UYIF39. Classification (GTDB taxonomy): domain Bacteria; phylum Pseudomonadota; class Gammaproteobacteria; order Pseudomonadales; family Pseudomonadaceae; genus Aquipseudomonas. Next base: position 84,689 of record NZ_JALBYU010000010.1, on the reverse strand, counting down.
CGGGTCGAAACCGGTAGCACGAACGGTGATGACTTTGACTGCAGCGTTCGATTGAACGGTTGCGATGGCGTTACCGGCGTAGATCGGGCGCTTGAAAGTGTCAGCGCTTTCGACCGAGATGATCTCGGAGATCTGGTCAACGTCCAGCTGAGCGGCAACGCGCGGCAGGATGTTTTTGCCGTTGGAAGTGGCGGCAGCCAGAATGTGGCTGTAGCCCTTGCCCAACTCGGCAACCAGAGGAGCAACGTTTTCCGGCAGTTGGTGAGTGTAGGCGGCGTTATCGGCCACCAGCACTTTAGCCACGCCAGCGATTTTCGCAGCAGCTTCAGCCACGGCGCCAGCGCCCTGACCTGCTACCAGAACGTGGATGTCACCACCGATTTTGACGGCGGCAGCCACAGTGTTCAGCGTGGCCGGGGCCAGCACTTTGTTGTCGTGTTCAGCAATAACCAAGATAGTCATTTAGATTACCTTCGCTTCGTTTTTCAGTTTCTCGACCAGTTCAGCCACCGACTTGACCTTGATACCCGCGCTGCGTGCAGCTGGCGCTTCGACTTTCACGGTCTTGTTGGTGGAGGCGGTGGAAACGCCCAAAGCGTCCGGAGTCAGCACTTCGAGAGGCTTCTTCTTGGCTTTCATGATGTTTGGCAGGGACGCATAGCGCGGCTCGTTCAAACGCAGGTCGGTGGTGACGATGGCCGGCAGTTTCAGGGAAACCGTCTGCGCGCCGCCGTCAACTTCGCGAGTCACGGCAACGGTGTCGCCGCTGATTTCGACTTTGGACGCGAACGTGCCCTGACCGTAGCCGCTCAATGCCGCGAGCATCTGGCCAGTCTGGTTGTTGTCACTGTCGATGGCTTGTTTGCCAAGGATCACCAGCTGAGGCTGTTCCTTGTCGACAACAGCCTTGAGCAGCTTGGCAACGGCCAGCGAAGTCAGGTCTTCAGCGGATTCGACGAGGATGGCACGGTCGGCACCCAGAGCCAGCGCGGTGCGCAGTTGCTCTTGAGCGGTGGACGGGCCGATGGAGACGACGACGATTTCAGTCGCAACACCTTTCTCTTTCAGGCGTACGGCTTCTTCCACTGCGATTTCGCAGAACGGGTTCATCGACATCTTGACGTTGGCGAGGTCAACGCCGGAATTGTCCGCCTTGACGCGAACCTTGACGTTGTAATCCACAACGCGTTTGACAGCTACAAGAACCTTCATGGATTCCTCGTTACTCTCCGGTGAAAAGGAAGTCGCCTAGGCGAACCTGGCGGTTTGATGCTCATCGGCGCAAGGGCACCTCTAAAAACGCTGGTAAAGGTGTCAAGTGACAAGCGCTCACGATGAAGATGACCGTTCGTCAGTGGTGACTGACGAGTCATTCATTATCGCGGCGTGTAAACTGCGCGCCAGAACCTGCGCTACGCATCACCTGGTACTGCCATCGCCCTGTTTTTAGAGGTGCTCTTGAAACCAACAGTCAGCCTACGGCGAGCGCAAAACCGACCGTATCTTGACCGGAACACCTATTCCGGTCAATACGGCAAAATGGCCAGTCATAAGCCGCGTGACTTTGATTTCTCTGGCTTTGAGCCGATTCAAACAAACGTTTGTATTGGACGCTAGGAGTGGTGTAGATATAATGCGCCACCTTAGAGAGAAAGGTGGCTCATCGATTGTCCTCTTCCTGCATTGCGCAGGAATTCATGGATGCGACACCAAACCTCCAATTAGAAAAAAAACTGTTGAGCCTTGAGTAGGAGATAACCTGTGGAACGCGAATACATGGAATTCGACGTGGTCATCGTCGGTGCCGGCCCCGCTGGTCTTTCCGCCGCCTGCCGATTGAAGCAGAAGGCCGCCGAAGCCGGTAAGGAAATCAGCGTCTGCGTGGTCGAAAAAGGCTCCGAAGTCGGTGCTCACATCCTGTCCGGCGCCGTGTTCGAACCACGGGCCCTGAACGAATTGTTCCCTGACTGGAAAGAACTCGGCGCGCCGCTGAATACGCCGGTCGTGCGCGATGACATCTATGTGCTGCGAAGCGCAGAAACCGCCACCAAGGTGCCTGACTTCTTTGTGCCCAAGACCATGCACAACGAAGGCAACTACATCATCTCCCTGGGCAACCTGTGCCGCTGGCTTGCCCAACAGGCCGAAAACCTGGGTGTGGAAATCTACCCCGGCTTCGCCGCTCAGGAAGCGCTATTCGACGAGAACGGCGTGGTTCGCGGGATTATCACCGGTGATCTGGGCGTTGACCGCGAAGGTCAGCCGAAAGAAGGCCTGTACACCCCAGGCATGGAACTGCGTGGCAAGTACACGCTGTTCGCCGAAGGTTGCCGCGGGCACATCGGCAAGCAACTGATCCAGCGCTTCAACCTGGCCAGCGACGCCGACGCCCAGCACTACGGCATCGGCCTGAAAGAAATCTGGGAAATCGACCCGGCCAAACATCAGCCAGGTCTGGTGGTGCACACCGCCGGCTGGCCGTTGGACATCATGAGCAACGAGAACACCGGTGGCTCGTTCCTCTATCATCTGGAAAACAACCAGGTGGTTGTCGGCCTGATCGTCGATCTCTCCTACAGCAACACTTTCCTGTCACCATTCGATGAATTCCAGCGCCTCAAGCACCACCCTGTGCTCAAGCAATATCTGGAAGGTGGCAAGCGCATCAGCTACGGCGCCCGCGCTTTGGCCAAAGGTGGCATCAACTCGTTGCCGAAGATGGTATTCAAGGGCGGCGCGCTGATCGGTTGCGACCTGGGCACTATGAACGTGGCCAAGATCAAGGGCAGCCACACTGCGATGAAGTCCGGCATGCTCGCGGCCGACGCGGTGGCTGATCGCCTGTTCGCCGACTCCGAAGGCGGAGACGAGCTGACCAACTACGTCGACAACTTCAAGAGCAGTTGGCTGTACGAAGAACTGTTCGCCACCCGTAACTTCGGTCCAGCAATGCACAAGTTCGGTCCGATCATCGGTGCGGGTTTCAACTGGTTCGACCAGAATATCCTCGGCGGCAAACTGCCGTTCACCCTGCACGACACCAAGCCGGATTACGCATGCCTCAAGCTCGCGGCCGACTGCAAGAAGATCGACTACCCGAAACCGGACGGCAAAATCAGCTTCGACAAACTCAGCTCGGTGTTCATCTCGGGTACCAACCATGAAGAAGAGCAGCCGTGCCACCTGAAGCTGACCGATCCGAGCATCCCGATCGTCAAGAACCTGCCACTCTACGATGAGCCTGCCCAGCGTTACTGCCCGGCTGGCGTGTACGAAGTGGTGACCAAGGAAGATGGCGAGAAGCGCTTCCAGATCAACGCCCAGAACTGCGTTCACTGCAAGACCTGCGACATCAAGGACCCTGCACAGAACATCACCTGGGTGGCGCCGGAAGGCTCTGGCGGCCCGACTTACCCGAACATGTAAGTCGAACGCCTGAACATCGAGGCTCCCGAACGGGGGCCTTTTTGTTGTCTGTCAGGCAGCGCGTTCGTCGCCGGGATTACGCTCGAAATAGCGCTTGTACTCGCGACTGAACTGCGACGTACTTTGATACCCGACCCGATGCGCCACCTGCGCCACACCCAAACCTTCGGCCAGCAGCAACGTCTGCGCCTTGAGCAAGCGCAAACGCTTCAAATACTGCACCGGCGACAACAACGTGCTGCGTTTGAAATGCTCATGGAAGGTCGACGCACTCATGTTCGCGCAACTGGCCAGCGTCTCGACGTTCAGCGGTTCGGTGTAATGCGCGTGCAAATGACTGAGCGAGGCTGCGATCCGGGCGAACTGCCCCTGCTGTTCCACCAACGCACGCAACACATCAGCTTGCGGACCACGCAAAGCAACGAACAACAATTCCCTCAACCGCGCCGGCCCCATGATCTGGCATTCCAGCGGATCGTGCAGGCAACGCAACAGCCGCTCCACGCAACCACGCATCCCATCGTCGAGCACTGCCGAGGTCATCGACTCGGGTGTCTGCGCAGGAATACCGCGCCCCGGCACCAGCCCCATGGCCAACACCAACTCACCGAGCAACACCCGATCAATGGCAATCGAAACGCCCAGCATCGGGCCATCGGGGGCTGAAAACGTCTCGCATTCGAACGGCACCGGCAATGCCTGAATCAAATAATGCCCGGCGCCGTACTCCAGCGTACGCGGCCCCAGATACGCCAACTTGCTGCCTTGGGCGATGATGACCAGACTCGGCTCGTAAATCTGCGGACCGCGAGCCACATCACAACTGGCCCGCAAAACCTGCACACCCGGCAACGCCGTGGGCGCGAAACCATCGCGATTAGTCAAAGGCTGAATCAGCGAAACCAGCGTGGCATTGGCATCGAGATGACGGGTCAACAACATGGGGGCTCTTCACAAAAAAGTCGCGGAAACAGGGATGCAAGCATCATCGCAGGTCTGATGGCCAATGCGACCCATTGAAGGCTGATGCCGGAGGATTAGGCATGACACCCGGAGGAATCGCCATGGCCGGTGGCCAGTGCGGCGCCCAGAATGCGCCACCTCACCCGTTACAACTTTTGCGAGGTTCATCATGTACACCGCCATCGGATACGCCGCCCAGTCGGCCACCACTCCCCTCGCCCCCGTGAAATTCGAACGTCGCAGCCCACGGCCCGACGACGTTGCGATCGATATTCTCTACTGCGGCGTCTGCCATTCCGACATCCATCAGGCACGCAACGAGTGGGGTATTGCTGTTTATCCGCTGATGCCCGGCAACGAGATCGTAGGCAAAGTTACCGCCATTGGTGCGAACGTCACGAAACACAAAATCGGCGATCTGGTCGGCGTCGGCTGCATGGTCGATTCCTGCCACAGCTGCGAAGCCTGTCAGTCCAACCTCGAGCAATACTGCCTCGAAGGTCCGACCATGACTTACGCCACCCCGGACCGTGTCGATGGCAGCAACACCATGGGCGGCTATTCCGACAGCATCGTGGTCAGCGAACACTTCGTGGTACGCATCCCCGAGAAACTCGACCCGGCCAGCGCCGCGCCGATCCTGTGTGCCGGCATCACCACCTATTCGCCGCTCAAGCACTACGGCGTGAAGGCGGGCGACAAGGTCGGAATTCTCGGCATGGGCGGCCTCGGCAACATGGGCATCAAGTTCGCCAAAGCCATGGGCGCGGAAGTGACGCTGTTCACCCGCTCGGCGAGCAAGGCTGAAGAAGGTCGTCGCCAAGGTGCGGACCACGTGATCGTGTCCACCGATGCCGAACAGATGAAGGCCGCCGCAGGACATTTCGACTTCCTGCTGGACACCATTCCGGTGCAGCACGACCTCAACCCCTACCTCGATACGCTACGTTTCGACGGCGTGCACATTCTTGTGGGCCTGATCGAACCGGTCGATCCACCGGTCCACGCCGCCAAACTGGTATTGGGCCGTCGCGTGCTGGCCGGCTCGCTGATCGGCGGCATCGCCGAAACCCAGGAAGTGCTGGATTTCTGCGCCGAGCACAACATCACCTGCGACATTGAAATGCTCGACATCCGCCAAATCAACGAGGCTTATGCCCGAATGATCGCCGGTGATGTGAAGTATCGCTTCGTCATCGACATGGCCACGCTGAAGGTCTAAACCTTAGCGCCAAGCTCCGCCGACAGCCGGGCTGTGACCCCTTTGATCAGGGGAATCAGCTCGGCCATTTTCTCCAGCGGCATATACGGCACGGTGCTGGCGATGCTGATGCCGGCAACGATGCGCTTGCTGGCATCACGGATCGGCGCCGCCACACAGCGGATCGACGGTTCGTTATCTTCCAGATCGAACGCATAACCGCCCGCCACATACTCGACCATGCGCTGCTGAAACTGCTCCCAGGACTGCTCCGGGTGCTGCGGCCAGAACTGATTTTTCCCACCCGCCGGCAAGCTGACTTCGTACAGCCGCTGCCATTCTTCCTGCGTGTCATCGAGCATCAACGCCTTGCCGATCCCGGTGCGCGCCAACGGCATGCGATGGCCGACCCGCGAACGCATTTCCGGGCCATTGCGCCCCGGATTTTTGTGCAGGTACAGCACTTCGTCACCTTCACGAATCGCCAGGTGAATGGTGTCGCCGGTCAATGCCGACAACTCATCCAGATACGGCCCGGCCAATGTGACCAGCGGCAATTCTTCCCGCGCCTGGAAACCCAGCTCGATCAGCTTCGGCCCCAACAGATAACCGACTTGCGGCACCACGCGCAGGTAACGCTCGTCCACCAGGCAACTGGCCAGACGATGAGTGGTGCTGCGCGTCGTGCCGATCAACCGGGCGATCTCCTTGAGATCACGGGCGCCACTTGCCACGGCCTGAACCACACCCAGTCCACGAAGCAGTGTCTGGGTGCCGGTCGGTGCGGCGTCCTTGGCGATTTTTGGGGCGTCTTCCTGCATATCCAGCCTTTACCGTTGAGCGAGTGAACGGGCGGCATTATGGTCGCCCGAATGCCGCCACTACAACTTGATACGCTCGACTTTGCCGACCAGCAAGATGTAGGAAAGCGCGCCAATCAACGCCAGAACCGAGATATAGGTGATCGCGGGAGCGAACGAATCACCAGTGGCGAGGAAACCGATGACGATCGGCGTGGTAATCGCCGACAGGTTGCCGATGAAGTTGAACACCCCACCGGTCAACCCGAGCAATCGCGCCGGGGCCAACGTTGAAACCAGCGACCAGGTGATCGACGCCAGCCCGTTACCGAAGAACGCCAACGCGAGGAAGGCAATCACCAGCGGTGTCGACTCGACGAAGTTGGCGCCGATGATCGAAGTGGAAATCAGCAGGCCGCCAATGATCGGCAACTTGCGGGCGAAACCCACGGTGTAGCCGCGGCGGATCAGCCAGTCGGAAAAGAACCCCGAACAGAGCACACCGACGAAGGCGGCGAGAAACGGCAGCGACGCCAACAGGCCGGACTTGATGAAGTCCATGCCGCGATATTTCACCAGGTAGGTCGGGAACCACGTCAGAAAAAACCACAACGTCGAGTTGAGGCAGAACTGGCCGAGATAAATGCCCCACAACTTGCGCTTGGTCAGCACGATGCCGAGGTCGGTCCAGCTGAATTTGGCTTTGACTTTGGCTTGTTCAGCCTGGATATCCACCAGCCCGCCGCCCTCGCGGATCAGCTCGATTTCGGCGTCATTGGTGCCTTTGAAATCCCGTGGCTCGCGATACACCGCGTACCAGATGACCGCCCAGAGAATGCCCACCGCACCGGTGCTGACAAACACCATGTGCCAGCCATATTGATGCTGCAGCCAGGCCATTACCGGCGTCAGGAACGCCAGGCCGACGAATTGCCCTGAGGTATAGAAACCAATGGCCGTGGCGCGTTCGCGCTCGGGGAACCAGGTGGTGACCACACGGCTGTTGATTGGGTACGCCGGCGCTTCCAGTGCACCGACTGCCATGCGCAACACAAACAGTGCGATGAAGCTGGCGGCGAAGCCGAGCATGACCGTGGCGATCGACCATAGCAGCAGCGCGACGCTGTAAAGAATCCGCGGTGGAACCCGATCCACCAGCCAGCCGCCGGGGATTTGCATGGCGGCGTAGGTCCAGCCGAATGCCGAGAAAATCAGCCCGACGTGAATCGGATCGATGCCCAGTTCGCTGGTCAGCGCCGGGGCGGCGATAGACAGGTTGCTGCGGTCCAGGTAGTTGATCACCACGGTGATAAACAGCAGCACCATGATGAAAAAACGCTTGCGACTGGGCGTCACCAACGACGCCTGCCCGGTGAGGGTTTGCGGTTGCATGGGGAATGCCTCTTCTTATGTTTATTGAGGTCGATGTGAAATCGGGGTTTGCCGCAAATCTCCCTATCCATGGAGATCAAACTGTGGGAGCCAGCCTGCTGGCGATAGCGGTGTGTCAGTCACCAAGAATGCTGGGGGTGCCGACCAAATCGCCAGCAGGTTGGCTCCCACAGGGATTTGCGGTGGGTCAGGGAGAACTCACCACTCAGCAAAGCTGCCATCGGCATGGCGCCAGATCGGGTTACGCCAGCGGTGGCCGACGGCCGCACGTTCGATCACATATTCCTCGTTGATCTCGATCCCCAGGCCCGGACCATTCGGGATTTTCACGAAGCCTTTGTCGTAGTCGAACACACGTGGATCTTTCACGTAATCCAGCAGGTCGTTGCTCTCGTTGTAATGAATACCCAGGCTCTGTTCCTGGATGAACGCGTTGTAGCAAACCGCATCCAGCTGCAAACACGCCGCCAGTGCAATCGGGCCAAGCGGGCAATGCAGCGCCAGCGCCACGTCGTAGGCTTCGGCCATGTTGGCGATCTTGCGGGTTTCGGTGATACCGCCGGCGTGTGACGCGTCCGGCTGGATGATGTCGACGTAACCTTCGCTGAGCACACGTTTGAAATCCCAGCGAGAGAACAGCCGCTCGCCAAGAGCGATCGGCGTGCTGGTCAGCGGCGCCAATTCTTTCAGCGCTTCGTAGTTTTCGCTAAGCACCGGCTCTTCGATGAACATCAGTTTGTACGGGTCGAGTTCCTTCATCAGCACCTTAGCCATGGGCTTGTGCACCCGGCCATGGAAGTCCACGCCGATGCCGACGTTCGGGCCCACCGCATCGCGCACGGCGGCGACGTTGGCCAGGGCCAGGTCGACTTTTTCGAAGGAATCGAGGAATTGCAGCTCTTCGGTGCCGTTCATTTTCACCGCAGTGAAACCACGTTCGACGGCCTCTTTCGCAGCGCGAGCGGTGTCCGCCGGCCGGTCGCCGCCGATCCACGAATAGACGCGAATCTTGTCCCGCACCTGACCGCCCAGCAGATCGCTGACCGACACACCCAAGGCCTTGCCCTTGATGTCCCACAACGCCTGGTCGATACCGGCCAGCGCGCTCATGTGGATTGCGCCGCCCCGGTAGAAGCCGCCGCGGTAGAGCACGGTCCAGATGTCTTCGATGTTGCGTGGGTCTTTGCCGATCAGGTAGTCGGACAATTCTTCAACAGCGGCAGCGACGGTGTGAGCGCGGCCTTCGACCACGGGTTCGCCCCAGCCGGTCACGCCCTCGTCGGTTTCGACTTTGAGGAAGCACCAGCGCGGCGGAACGATGAAGGTGGTCAGTTTGGTGATTTTCATCTTTTTGTCTCTCTTATAGATGTAGCGCGCTCGGCGCCAAAAAGTCTTAACGCAGAGCGTTCCATGCAGCGACATATGCCTTGGCGTTTACCGCCACTTCCTCTGGCGTCATGCCCGGTTTGAACAAGCCGGAACCGAGGCCGAAGCCTTTGACGCCCGCGTCGACAAACACCTGCATGTTGTCCGGCGTGATCCCGCCGACCGGCGCCAGAATCGTTCCCGCAGGCAGCACCGCGAGCCAGGCTTTGACGACTGCCGGGCCCATCTGCTCGGCCGGGAACATCTTCAGCACGTCCGCCCCTTCGGCCAATGCTGCGAAGGCCTCAGTCGGCGTCGCCACACCTGGCGACAGGAACAACCCCGCCGCTTTCGCTGCGCGCAACACCTTGGCATCGCTGTGCGGCATGACGATCACCTGACCGCCTGCCGCTTTCACTTGCTCAACCTGTTCCGGCGTCAACACGGTGCCCGCGCCGATCAGGCAATCGGCGGGCAAGGTACTGCGCAGGATGCGGATACTTTCGTACGGTTCAGGGGAATTAAGCGGCACTTCGATGACGCGAAATCCGGCGGCGTAAAGCACTTCGCCGATGGCTGCCGCTTCTTGCGGGCGCAGGCCACGCAAAATCGCAATCAGACCGTTTTGCGCCAATGCTTGCTTGAGCATGTCAGACCTCCAGTCAGGTTTAACGGGATGGGTTGGGTGTGATCAGTCCGGCGGCAACCGCCAACTGCCACAAGCCGCGTTCGGTGGCTTGTTCGGCCAGGGTCACCCGGGCAAAACCACAGGCGTCGAGGGCTCGGCTGTAGCGGGCACAGAGTTGAGAGTTACCGATGAGAATGATCGAAGGCAGATGAACGCTGTTGCGTCGGCGTCGCTGGACGCTGGCCAGCGCCGACAGCTCATGGCCGATCAACAAGCCGGACAAGTAATCCGGTTGGGCAGTGGCGCTAAGTTCGCCAGTCAACCCGAGGCTGCGGGCACTGAACAATGTCGACAACGGACCGATCTCGCCATCCGTCGACAGGGCCACCTGCACACCACGATCAAAGGCTTGGCCATCGAAGGACGCGCCCTTTTGCTGAGTGCGCCCGAGAATGCTGTGTTCGCTGAGCACCGCGAAGACTTCGCCGGTCATGAAGGTATCGAAATGCACGATGCAGCCGTCGGCCACTTCCACCCACTTCGAATGACTGCCCGGCAAGCCGATCAACAGATCGTTGCCCGCCTCGCCCGGCAAGTTTTGTAGAACGCCAAGCACCTGGGTTTCTTCGCCACGCATCACATTCGGCAGGCGCGAACGCTGAATCACGCCCGGCACAATGTGCACATCGACACCGCGAAGACTGCGCACCGTTTGTAGGGAGATTCCGAGATTGGCGACGTTTGCCGGCGTATCGCGGTAAGCCGCTTCGAGCCAGCCTTGTGCGCTGCCGACCATGCCGCATGCAATCACCGGCAAATCGGGCTGCGCGTCGAGCCAGTCACCGCAAGCCTCATCGAAGGCCAGTTCAAAACCGTCGGTACATTCCTGACCCGCGATCATTCGCGGCGTCCTGGGCAGCTGCATGATCCCCGACGACAGCGAACGCTGTTCGAGCACCTGGTCACCCGCGGCGAGTTTGTAAGCACGTAATGAGGTTGTCCCCCAATCGAGCGCGATCAATTGCGCCAGCATCGCTTCACCTGTTTTGTTTATTGGCAGTGAGTGAGCTGGACTATAAACCCGGACGCATAAAAATCTCAATATATAAATATCACTCCCATATGTTGGGACGAAGTCAAAAAAAGATCGCAGCCTTCGGCAGCTCCTACGGATAGGTGTAGGAGCTGCCGAAGGCTGCGATCTTTAATAGACGCCGGTTGGGATCTAGCCCTCGGCAAACTCCCGCAATACCGCCCCATCCATCCGATACCGAACCCACTCTTCCTGCGGCTGCGCGCCCAACGAGTTGTAGAACTCGATCGCCGGTTTGTTCCAGTCCAGCACGCTCCACTCAAATCGACCGCAATCATTGGCGCAGGCGATTTTCGCCAGGTGACGCAGCAAGGTTTTACCCGCGCCGCCACCGCGTTGTTCGGGGGTGATGTAGAGGTCTTCGAGGTACAGACAGTTGCTGCCGAGCCACGTGGAGTAACTGAAGAAGAACACCGCAAAGCCGATTGGCGAGCCATCCCGCAAGCAGATCAGCCCGTGAGCGGTGGCGCCTTCGCTGAACAGGCTGCGCTCGATGTCGGCGACGCTGGCGATGACTTCGTGACGGGCACGTTCGTAGTCGGCCAGTTCAGTGATGAACCCGAGGATTTGCGGTGCATCGCTCGGGGTCGCCGGGCGGATCTCGATCGTCATGGACGTGCCTTCGTCAAAAATGGAAAACGCCATACTAAGTCGGCGAGCGGCGCTCGTCACACTGGAAATTCAAAGCTGATCCATGGAGCATGTGTACCAGGGCTATGTCACTGCAAAAGACGTTTTCACTTAACAGGATGTTTATGAACACTAATGCTTTCGCACCACTGCAACTCCTCGCTGCGCAACTGCTGCCCCACGCGCTGGAACCCTCAGAGGACGGCGCTCACGATCTGTCGCACTTGCAGCGGGTCTGGCACAACGCGCGAATACTCCATGCTGAAGAAGGTGGCGATCTTGAGGTGCTGCTGGCGGCAGTGCTTTTGCACGATTGCGTGGCGGTGGAGAAGAACTCGCCGCTGCGTTCTCAGGCGTCGCGGCTGGCCGCCGAGAAGGCATCGAAATTGTTGACGGACATGGCCTGGCCAGACGCAAAAGTCAGCGCGGTTGCCCACGCCATCGAAGCGCACAGTTTTTCCGCCAACATCGCGCCGACCACGCTCGAAGCGAAAATCGTGCAGGACGCCGACCGCCTCGATTCCCTCGGCATGCTCGGTGTGGCGCGCACCTTTTACATCGCCGGACGTATGGGTAGCGCGTTGTACGACCCGCAAGATCCTGAGGCGAAGGCACGAGAATACGATGACAAACGTTTTTGCCTCGACCATTTCCAGACCAAACTGCTGCACCTGGCGGACGGATTCCAGACGACCACCGGCCAGCGTCTGGCGCAGATTCGTCACGAGCGCCTGAAGGGCTTCATGGAGCTGTTCAAGGAAGAAATAGGCGTCTGCTAAACGCATTACTCCGGCCAGCGCTAACCCTGAAATCGATAACCACATACCTGACATCGACGCCGTGCGTGATAGATAGATGAAGCTCTCTTCTATCGGGCCAAGGAACCGCGTCATGCCTAGCGCAACACCCCAAGTCTCAAGCAGATTGTTCGGCCTGTTTTGCCTGGCCAGCTACTTGCTGTCGCTGTCCTATGGCTCGACCTTTTTACTGTCGTTGTTGATCGGTTCCCGCGGCGGCAACGAGCACGATGCCGGCAGTGTGATTTCGGCGGCGATGCTCAGCACCTTTGTCGCCGTTATTGTTTCCGGGCACTTGTCCGACCTGCTCGGGGCGGCGCGCTCGATTGCGTTGTTCGGCATTCTGCTGGTGGCCGCCAGCCTGGGCTTCGCCTTGGCGCCAGGCTTCGGCAATTTGCTGTTGTTTTTCGGGCTGTTGCTGGGGCTGGGTTGGCGCGTGTTCTACACCCTCGGGCCGATCATCGTGGCGAGTCTGGTCACGCCTGCCCAACGCGCAAAATACTTTGCGCTGCTGTCGGGCAGCATGATGACCGGGATCGGCAGCGGTCCCTTGTTAGGTCGCGCTGCCAGTGCCCTCGGCTATCCGATCACCGCGGCGTTTTACCTCGCGGCGCTGGCCAGCCTGATCGGCGTGTTGCTGTTCTGGCGGTTGGATTCGCAGCTGAAAAATGCGTCAGCCCACTCGGCAGCGGTGTCGCGAATTTCCTGGCGTGCAGCGGCGCAAGTGCTGTCGTCCAGAGCAGTGTTTCCGATCATCATGGTCGGGCTTGGCGGTTGCGTTTTCGGCGGTCTGTCGAGTTTTCAAACCAGCTACGCGGCGGCACGTTCACTCGACTATTCATTGTTCTTCCTCGGTTTCATGAGCGCAGCGATCAGCAGCCGCATGCTGATCGCCGGTTTCGTGGTCAAGCGCGACCCGTTCCGGGCGTCCTGCCTGCTGTCGGGCTTGATGATGGGCTCAATCCTGATGTTCGGGTTTGTCGTCGACGACGGGTTCAGCTACGTGCTGGCGGCGGTGATGCTCGGGGTCGGTTACGGGCTGACCTATTCGGTGATCAACGGCCTGGCGGCCAACGAGGCGCCGAACGGCACCACCGCGCAATCCTTGCTGCTGTTCAGCCTGTCTTACTTTATCGGCGTGTTTGGCTTTCCGTTGCTGGCCGGAAAAATCATCGTGGAACAGGGGATGGCGACGCTGCTGCTCACGGTATTGGTGGTTGCTGTACTGAATTGGCTGATCAGCGTCGGCCGGCTGGTTTGGCGCCGAGCCGTTACCAGCATAGCGTTGCAGCAGGCCTGGACCGTTCGTCGTTCATCAGGCACCAATCCAAATCGGGGGCGGACCAACTCAAGTAAGGACTCCAATTAAATGGACCTATCCACATCCATGAAGAGGTAACCATGAACGTCGATAAAAACCTTGAGACAGAAGTCCTGACCCGTCTGCTGCATGCCCATCCAGGTGGTTTGGGCAAAGAGGTCCTGGACAATTACCGGGGGGAGAAAGTCGTGGCCAGCACCCTCGCCACGCTGCAGGATCGTGGATTGATCCAGCATGGTCATGTGATCTGCAACGAGGCCGGTGAGCACTCGTTGAACTTGCCGATCAAACTCAGTGCTGCAGGGGTTGAGGCGGCGCGCAAGCTGGATATCTAAACGGCTGAGGGCCCCATCGCGAGCTTGCTCGCGATAGGCGGCCGATCAGCCACCGAACGCCTGGCTGATCAACGTATCCACCTCAGCAGTCCCCGGCGAAGTCGCCGGCCCCCATCGAGTGACCGCCAACGCAGCCGCCGCATTAGCCCGCAGCGCCGCCTCACTCGCCGACAATCCTTGCGCCAACCCGGCCACAAATACCCCGGCATGCGCATCCCCCGCGCCGTTGCTGTCCACCGCCGCAACCTTGAAAGCCGGCACATGCTGGCGGTCTCCACGCTGGCTGATCCAGCACCCTTGTGGGCCGTCCCGCACCACCATCAAGACGTCGGCCGGAAGATGATCGGCCAACCGGCTCAAGGCCTCGGCAATGTCCGACGCACCGGTAAACTTCACCGCCTCAACACTGTTGCTGGTCCACAGATCGATGCGTGACAGCAAGGCTTGCATCAACGGTTCATCCGGCGAATCCACCAGCGGGCCCGGATCGAAAACCACGTTGATTCCTCGCGGCAAATCCAGCACCCAATCCACCAGCGCCTGGGCTTTGCCGCCATGCAGCAGGCTGTAGCCGCTGACGTAGACATAGTCACCCGCCTCGGCCGGCACGCTGGCCAGATCCTCGGCAGTCAGTTCACCTTCGGCACCGATATAGGAAATGAAACTGCGCTCGGCTGACGCTTCGGTCAACGCGACGCACAATCCCGTATCCCGTTCGGCGCGGTGCGTGATGCCGATCCGAATGCCTTCAGCCTTCATCGCTTCACGGGCAAGATCACCGAAACGCCCGGTGCCATGGCGGCCGAGGTAAACCACCGGCAAACCATTGCGCTGGGCGGCAGCCATCACATTGAAGCCGCCGCCAGCCTCGAAACTGGCGGATTGCGCCAGCACATCGCCGCCCGAATGCGGCAGTTTATTCACGGCCATGACCAGGTCGATCATGACCTGGCCGGTGTGCAGCAATCTAGGCATGAGCGTTCTCGGTCAACGCGGCGCGGCGATCCTTGGCGCCACCGAGTACAAAATAAATGCCACCCGCCACCAGGAACGTCACGATCCAGCCGAGGCCGTTATGGCCCAGCCAGGAGTCGGACAAGAAACCGCGGAACCAGACGGTTTGCTCGGTCGTGCCGATGGTGGTGAAGCTGAAACCCAGCACGATCGCCAATGCCCACGCACCGAAGGCGCGCCACTCGACACCGCCGCTGTACCAGTAAGCGCTGCTCGGGCTGACGTCCAACAGGTCTTTGGGGCTGTAGTAATGACGGTGAATCAGGTCGACGACGAAGATCCCGACCCACGCGGTGATCGGCACGGCCAGCAGCGAAATGAAGGTAATGAACGGGCCGTAGAAACTGTCGGCGATCAGCATGAAATAGATCGAACCGGCGAAGATCGCGACGATGTCCACCACCACCGCGTAGACGCGCTTGACCTTCAGGCCGAGGGTCAGCGTGGTCAAACCGGCGGAGTACACCGACAGGTTGTTCGACAGCAGCAGCCCACCGAACGCGGTGATCAGGTACGGCACGGCCATCCAGGTCGGCAGCATGTCGCGGATGGCAATGATCGGGTCAGTGGCCGAGGCCAGGTCATTGTTGCCCACCGACAGCAGGCCGCCGAGGGTGATCAGCAACACCAGCGGGATCCCCGCACCGAACGCCGCCGACGCCACCAGGCGCACGGCTTTGACGCTGCGGTGCTGGTAGCGCGACATGTCGGCACCGGCGTTGGCCCAACCAATCCCGGTGCCGGCAGCCATGGTGCCGACGCCGATGATCATCGCGCTAAGCGGTGCGGGCGTGGCGTTGAACACCGCGCTCCAGTCGATGGTGGCGCAGAGGAAACCGCCGACCAAAATGTTCAGCGCGCCGAACACGTAGGTGGCCCACTTCTGGATCACCAGCAAGGTGGCGTGACCGAGACCCGACACCGACAGGGTCAGCAGTACGAAAATCGCAATGAAGATCAACGTCAGCACGGGTGCGCTTTTGGCTTCCACCGGCGAGCCGAACAGGATCGAGCACAGCGACAACAACACGAATGCGGCGGTGGTGGTGTTGACGGTTTCCCAGCCCAGACGCGACATCAGCGAGACCAGGGTCGGCCCGATATTGCCGCGTACACCGAAGATCGCTCGCGACAACGTCAGGCTCGGTGCGCGGCCACGGCGACCGGCAATGGAGATGATCCCGACCACCGCGAAGGAACCGGCGGCACCCAAGATCGCGACGATGATCGCCTGCCAGATCGCCAAGCCGCGAAAGGCTACGAGGGTCGCGCCCAGCGGCAGGCCGAGGATGGAGATGTTGGCGGCAAACCAGACCCAGAACAGTTGCAGCGGATGACCGTTGCACTCCGCTTCCGGCACAGGCTCGATGCCACGGGTTTCCAGTTGCCCGGCACTTTGCCCGGCGTTTGATGAATTCATGTGAAATGCTCCTGTTGCCTTTGTTGTGGTTGTGGGCAATTGCGGAAGTCGACATAACGTCCCGGCGGTCCTGGCCGTGTTTGTGCTTTCCGTTGCGGTGAAAAATTCAAGTAGGCGGCGCGCCCATCGCGAGCAAGCTCGCTCCCACAAGGGATAGTGCAAGTCTTCAGGTACACGCTGTACCTGTGGGAGCGAGCTTGCTCGCGATGGCGTCAGTGCTGTCAACGCAGGGCAAGGAGTCCTTTCACAAGAGGTTCCAGCTCCAGATCATTGACAGTTTTGACCTTGTCGATCAACGCCGCCGGCCAACTCTCAAGGCCCAGGCAGGCGCCGAGCATGGCACCGAGAATCGCCGCGATGGTGTCGGTGTCGCCGCCAAGGCTCGCGGCCATGCACAGTGCTTCGAACGCGTTCATTTCACCGATGGCCACTTGCTGGGCCAGGGCAAACGAGACCACCACCGACTCCTGCGAAGCCACCGAAGTGCCGATCACGTCGTACATCAAATCCGCCAGCAATGCCTTGTCGCTGTCGACACTGATGGTCCGCGCCCAGCTGATGCGCGAGGCGATGCGTCCGCCAGCCACCCAGTAACCGTGGCTTTCAGCTTGCTGAGCGATTTGCTGGCCGAGGTTCAACGCCTCGCCCAGGTCCATGCCGTTGATACCGGCCGAGACTACCGCCGCCACCGCCGACGCGCTGGAAATGCCCAGCGTGGTGTTGTGGGTGACCTGGCACGCCTGCACGACAGCGTTGATGAATCGCTCAGGGTTGGCGACATCCGCCGCAATCCCCACCGGCGTGATGCGCATTGCCGCGCCATTGGTGGTGCCGTAGCGCCCCGCTTCTTCCGGCGAGTGGCCGGCGAGGATCATTTCGATGGCACGCTTGGTCGAAGGGCCGAGCAAGTCTTGCGAGCCCTTGGCCTGCATCGCGGCTTCCCATTCGATCAGCCGTTGGGCAAGCAGCGACGGTTCGATCCGGCCCTCGCCTTCAACCAGCAATTGGCCGACCAGAATCGCCTGTTCGGTGTCATCGGTGATCGAGCCTTTGAGCATGTTGGCGGCGATCGGTTGATCGGGGCCTGCGTCTTCCAGGTCAGTGATTTTGCCGAAGCGCACCTTGATCTCGGCGCGACTCAGGGATTGGGTCGGCATGCCCAGCGCATCGCCCAGGGCCAATCCGTAGAACGCGCCGAGGGCTCGATTGAGCGCGGTCACTTGGACTCTCCAAATTGCAGGTGCAGGCGAAAATGCACCGGGTCGAGCAAGCTTTCGACCTGTTCCATGAAGCGGTTTTGCCGGTCGTAGGTGGTGCGCAAGGCCTTGAGGAACACCGTGCCGACCGGACGACCGAGCAGTTCAGCGTCTTTTGCGTTCAAGGGTTCGGCGCCGATCCATTGATCGCCGCGTTCGCCGATATAGCCATAAGCGGCCAGGGTGATGGTCAGGGAGTTGTCGATAAGGCCGACCCGCGGCAGGCTTTCCAGGCCTCCGGTGGCGGGCATCAATGAGCGTTCAAGGGAGACCAGTTTGCCTTCGTTGGAACGGCGGCGACGGTCGAGGGTGATGAATTGGTCGGTGCCGAAACGCGGCAACAGGTCAGGACGGGTGACCGCTTCCAGCCGCAGCACTTCGGTGTTGATCAGCGCCCCGCTGTCGGCCAGGGCCTGGGCCCAGCCGCTGCGCTGATCGAGCACCACACCGTCGAAGGTGACGATGGAACCCACCCCGCTTTGCGTCGCGATGTAGTTGCGCCGTTTCAACTCAGCCAGGGCTTCGCGCAGCGTGCCGCGGCTGACTTTGAATTCTTGAGCCAATTGATGCTCGCCCGGCAACAGAAAGCCGTCCTCCATGAGGCCGCTTTCGATGCGCCGGATGAGTTCGTCGACCACCCGTTGTTTCTTGTCAAATCGTACCTGTCTAATCATGTACAAATTGATAACCGAAACGGGTCACAGCGAGCAAGGAATATTTGAGGGAAGTGACAGAAGGATGTTCGATAGTGACCGCTGCGCGGTCAATCGCGAGCAAGCTCGCTCCCACAGGGTTTTGCGGCGGACACATATTTTGTGCGCGACACAGACCAAATGTGGGAGCGAGCTTGCTCGCGTGAAGGCGTCAGTCAGATCGGTACAAATCTCAGCGCTGTTTCAAGCGGTCAATCACCACGGCTAACAGCAAGATCGAACCGCGAATCACGTACTGGTAAAAGGTATCGATGTTCTTCAGGTTCATCGCATTCTCAATGATCGCCAGAATCAGCACCCCGGCAATCACATGCCGAATCATGCCGATCCCGCCGCTCAACGACACCCCGCCCAGCACACAGGCAGAAATCACCGTCAGCTCAAAACCCTGGCCAATCATCGGCTGACCGGACGTCATGCGCGACGCCAGGATCACCCCGGCCAACGCCCCGATCAGCCCGTGGACGGCGAAGATAATGATCTTGGTCCGGTCAACGTTGACCCCGGCCAGCAGCGCCGCTTCCTGGTTTCCGCCAATGGCCATGGTGTTGCGCCCGTAGGTGGTGTAATTCAGCAGCCAGCCGAAAAACAGGAAGCAGGCGATGGTGATCAGGATCGGCACCGGCACACCCAACAACTGGCCATTGCCGAAGACGAAGAACTGCTCTTGCGACACGCCCACCGCTTTGCCGTTGGCGAAGATGTAAGCCAGGCCGCGAACGATCTGCATGGTTGCCAGCGTGGTAATCAACGCATTGACCCGCAGCTTGGCAATCACGATGCCGTTGATCAACCCAACGATCAGCCCCATGAACAGCGCCGCCACCACACCGAGAAACACGCTGTCGGTGTCGCGCATCACCACCGCTGCGACCACGCCGGCACAGGCTATCACCGATCCCACCGACAAATCGAAGTGCCCGGACGCCAGGCAATACAACATGGTGCAAGCGGCAATCCCCGTCGTGGAAATCGCCAGGCCCAGGCCGCGCATGTTCAATGGCGAGAGGAAGTTGTCGATCAGCAAGGTGCAGAGCACGAAGATCCCGACGGCCGCCAGCAGCATCACCCAGTCATCGAGAAAGCGCCGCAGGTCCAGAGGTTTGCGCTGGGTGGGCAAAGCGTTGTTTTGGATTGTCATAGTCACCTCTCAGTTCGCCACGCCGTCAGCGCGTTGGCGCGGCAAAGCCAGTTGCAGCAGGTTGGATTCATTGGCCTCTGCGCGAGACAACTCGCCGCGCATCGCGCCTTCGCAGAGCACCAGGATGCGGTCGGAAATACCCATCACTTCCATCAGGTCGCTGGAGACCACGATCACCGCGATGCCACTGGCGGCCAGGTTGTGGATGATCTGGTAGATCTCGGCTTTGGCGCCGATGTCGATGCCGCGAGTCGGTTCGTCGAGCAGCAGGACTTTCATCGGCATCGACAGCCAGCGGCCGAGAATGGCCTTCTGCTGATTGCCGCCGGACAGGTACATGATTTTCTGCGCCGCGTTGGGGGTCTTCACTTTCAGCGCTTTGATCTGCTTGTCCGCGTTGTTCTTCTCCCACAGGCCACGCAACAAGCAGCCGAAGGTGGAATGAGCGCCGCGGGCGCTGATGTTGATGTTCTCGGCGACGCTGGCGAGCGGCAGGATCCCCTCTTTCTTGCGGTCCTCGGGGCACAGCAGAATCCCGGCGGCAATCGCATCGCGGGGTGAACGCAACTTCAGTTCATGACCGCGCAATTCCAAGCGTCCGGCGGTGTTGCGCTCAAGGCCGCTGAGCATGCGGAACAGCTCGGTACGACCGGCGCCGACCAAACCGAACAGCCCCAGAATCTCGCCTTTGTGCACCTCGAAACTCACCGGCTCACATAAACCCGGTCCCAGCAAACCGTCGACCTTGAGCGCCACCGCGCCACGCTGGCGGTGGCGGTAATCGTAGATGTCCTGAATGTCGCGACCGACCATGCAGGTCACCAACTGATCGTGAGTCAGTTCACTCATGTCCTCGAACGTGCGCACAAAGCGACCGTCCTTGAACACCGTCACCGCGTTGCAGATGCGGAACACTTCTTCCATGCGGTGGGAGACGTAAAGCACCACTTTGCCTTCGTCCCGCAGGCGACCGATGATCGCCATCAAACGATCAATCTCCCGCGCTGAAAGGCTGCTGGTCGGTTCGTCAAACGCGATCACATGCGCCCCACGGGACAAGGCCTTGGCGATTTCCACCAATTGCCGCTGACCGAGGGACAGGCGCCCTACTTTCTCTTGCGGATCGATTTCATCGGCCAGCCCCTTGAGGCAGGCCAATGCCTGTTGCCGCAACGCGCCGCGATTGATCAGGCCGAAACTGGCCGGCAGATGCCCCAGGAACAGGTTCTCTGCCACGGTCATTTCCGGGACCAGGTGCAGCTCTTGATGGATCACCGCGACGCCACTGCCGATGCTGTCGGCGGTGGACTTGAAGGCCATCGCCTGCTCGCCGATCTGCAGATCGCCGCTGCTCGGGGTGTAAGCACCGCCGAGGATTTTCAGCAGGGTCGATTTGCCGGCGCCGTTCTCGCCCATCAAGGCGTGAACCTGCCCCGGGTGGGCGACGAAGCTGATGCCATCGAGCGCCTTCACCCCGGGAAAGGTCTTGCCGATCCCGTTGAAGCGCAAACTGCCGCCGGCAATATGTTGTTGTGTTTTTGATTGCGCGTGCATAACCCACCTCTCACACAGATCAGGCAGCCCCGTCGCCAGGGCCACCGATGAAATCAACCGGCCCTCAGTTCCAGAGGCCGATCTTTTCCAGTTCCTGCTTGAAGTTCTCGCGAGTGATCAGCGTCACGTCGTCCATCGCGGTGTACTTCGGCGGTTCTTTGCCGGTGGTGACCCACTCGTACATCATGCTGGCGGTGTTGTAGCCCTCGATGTGCGGGCTCGGCAGCATCGAGCCGAAGAAGCCGCTGTTGGCCTTCTTCAATTCGCCAATGGCGTCGGTGCCATTGATGCCGATGCCGATCACGTTGGCCGCGGCAAAACCGGCGCTTTCGGTGGCGCGCACGCCACCCAGCACGGTGTTGTCGTTCATGCCGCCGATGATCAGGTTTTTCGCTGCGCTCGGCAGTTTCACCAGCGCCGAGTTGGTGGCGTCCATGCTGCCCGGTACGTCGAGGGTTTTCAGTGCCGAGAACAGAATGTGGTCTTTGGGCATGCCGGCGTCTTCCAGCGCTTTGACCGAACCGTCGGTGCGTTTCTTGCCGGTAT
The DNA here is from genome assembly GCF_029963765.1 of Pseudomonas sp. UYIF39. Taxonomy (GTDB): domain Bacteria; phylum Pseudomonadota; class Gammaproteobacteria; order Pseudomonadales; family Pseudomonadaceae; genus Aquipseudomonas. The sequence continues at coordinate 63,094 of NZ_JALBYU010000010.1, read as the reverse complement.
CGAGTTCGTTGTAGGTGTTGATCACCGCGTAGGTGTCTTTCCAGTCCCAGCCGCGTTTCTTCGCTTCGGTGGCCATGGCGTTGCCTTGTTTCTGGCCGACTTCGAACGCGGCCATACCGAGGTAAGGAACGTGTTCCATGAACTTGCCGCTGGCATCAACGAAGCGGTCATCGACTGCGATGACTTTCAAACCGTTGAGTTTGGCTTTGGCCATGATCGCAGGTCCCAGGGATACGTCTGGCGGGCAGATCACAAAGCCCTTGGCACCGTTGGCGGCGAGGCTGTCGATGGCCGAGAGGGTTTTCTCGCCGTCTGGCACGGCGATCTTGATGACGGTGAAGCCCTTCTCTTTCCCGGCCTTTTCGGCAAATGCCCATTCGGTTTGGAACCAGGGTTCTTCCGCCTGCTTGACCAGAAAGCCGATCTTCACTTCCTCGGCCGCCAGCAACGTACTGCTCAGGCTGACCGCGGTGACCGCCAAAGCGGCACAGCACAGGGAACGGATCCCACGACGACGATTCATAAGCTGACTCCTTGTTATTTTTTTTGAGCGTTATTTGAAAGCCGGTACTGCAAATAGTCATATCGTATGATGATTGGATTTCAGACGTAGTTCAGCACCTGAAACCCGATTGACTCAGTCGTGGTACATGACCGAGCGACCGCCATCGATGGTGATGCACGAAGCATTGATGAACGGCGCTTCATCGCTGGCCAGGAAAACAGCGGTCATGGCGACTTCAATCGGCTGGCCGATGCGACGTGGCGGGTGCAGATCGAAAGCGCGCTGACGCTCGACATGCGGGTCGGCAAAACCGTTCCAGTAATCGACGTTCAACTGGGTTTCGATGTAGCCCGGCGCGATGGCATTGACGCGAATGCCCTTCGGCGCATATTCGATGCCCAGGGCGCGGGTCAGGCCGAGCAAACCGTGTTTGGCCACCGGGTACGGGAAACAGCCGGGAATGATGTGAGTGGAATGGGTCGAGGCGATGTTGATGATGCTGCCAATGCCCTGCTCGATCATTTGCGGCAGCACCGCTTTGCAGCCATACCAGGCACCGTCCAGATCGATAGCGAAGCAGCGGCGCCAGTCTTCCTCGGTCATTTCCAGCGGATCGCGGAACACATTGACCCCGGCGCAATTGACCAGCACGTCGATCCGACCATGCAGCTCGATCGCCCGTTTGGCCATGGCGTGCAGGTCTTGCTGGTTGGATACGTCGGCCTTGATCGCCTGCACGTCAGAACCTTTGTCCCGCCAGTGAGCCGCGACTTTTTCGACTTTCTCACCCTGGATATCGCTGATGATCAGCTTGGCCTGCTGGGAAGCGAAGGTCGCGACAATCGCCTCGCCTATACCCTGAGCGGCGCCGGTCAGCAGCACGACCTTGTTTTTCAGGCGCTCACCCTTCGGCGGTTCGGGCACCGGTGGCAAGGAAAGAGGTTCAGCCATGGATCAAGACTCCTTTTTGAAAGCACGACAAAAACCGGGCATCTGTCGATGTCCGGTCAAAAGGCTTTTTGGAAAATCGCTGCATCACTTCACCTGTTTTGTTTTTTTAAGTGTGAGTGCGTGTAACTGATGGAGCCGACTATAAACCCGACCGCCAAATAATCTCAATATATAATTTTACATCCCATATATTAGGATTTATCCCGCAAACCGAGTACAGGCTTTTCCGGGCACATCGACTCGAATCGACAGCAACGCACCGTCCAGCGGATGGTTGAGCGGGCTCGCGGCGCTGGTGATGTAAAGGGTTTTCAGGTCTTCACCGCCGAATACGCAACTGGTGGGACGGCTGATTGGCAGCTCGATCACCCGATCAACCTGCCCGTCCGGGGTCAGCCTGAGCAGACAGCTGCCATCCCAACGGGCGTTCCAGAGGTAACCTTGGGCATCCATTGCCGAACCATCCGGGCCGCCGCGTTCATGGGGCCCAAACCAGAAGTGGGCCGGGTCGAGGTTGCCGTCGGTGCGGATGAAATGCTGGTAGAGCGTGTTGTCGAGGCTGTCGGCGAAATACACGGTGGTCGCGTCGTCGCTCCACAGCAACGTGTTCGGGATGCCCAACCCGCGCAGCAACGGCGTCACCCGAGCATCGCGATCGATGCGAAACAGGCCACCGGAACGCCGCACAATGGGCACGTCTTCGCCCTGCTCGCCAATGTTGTTTTGCATGGTGCCGAGCCAGAGTCGGCCCTGAGCATCGCAGCGGGCTTCATTGGCGCGATTGCCGGGTTGCGGATCGGCGACGCAGAACAAGGTCAGTCGCGGCTCCAGGCCCGGGGAATCCAGATCGAGTCGGTACACGCCGCTGTTCAACGTCACCAGCGCATCGCCGCTTTCGCAGGGGATGAACGCAGAGACGTGCTCGGGCATCTGCCAGATCTGCACGTTGGCGCCAATCAGCCGCAGCGCCTGCTGACCGGCGATATCAACCCAGTACAGCGCCTGGGTCGGCGCGTCCCAGAACGGGCCTTCACCCAGCCGTGCCCGGTGTTCGGTAACCGCAGTCCACGTCATGAAACCTCCTGCTTTTTTATTGTTATCAGCTGGCCTTCTTGTCGGCCATGACTTGCGGGTAGAAGCGCTTGATGGCCAGGTCGGCGTTATCGATCAGGGTCATGCAGGCCCAGACTCCCCGCGCGGCATCCCGGGCGGAGATGGCCTCGGCCATGTCTTTGTGAATCGGTAGTGTGCGGCGCAGTTCGTCCGGGTCGGCGGCGGACACTTCGAACGACACCGCCAGCAACGCGCCAAGGGCCGGGACCATTTGCTCGATAAATTGATTGTGGCTGGCAGCGAGGATGCACTCGTGGAAGAACTGGTCGGCACGGTTGTAATCAATGCCGCTGTCCACTGCCCGCTCCAATGCGTTGTAAGCCTGGAGGATGGCGTTAACCTGCTCGACGGTAGCGCGCTCGCAAGCCCAGCGAACGGCCATGGGTTCGATGGTGCGGCGCAGATCGAGCAAGTCGTCGACGAAGTTTTCCGGCAAGCCGCTGCGCGACAGCCAGCCTACGACTTGCGGATCGAAGAGGTTCCAGCGGCGCACTGGCAGCACCCGCGTGCCGACCTTCGGCCCGACTTCGAGCATGCCTTTGGCGACCAGGGTTTTGATGGCTTCGCGGATAACGGTGCGGCTGACACCGAGCTGCTCGCCCAGATCGGCTTCGACCTTGAGCGTCTCACCTGGCTTGACCTGCCCCGTGGCGATCCAGCAACCCAGCCAATCGACCGTCGACGCATGAAAACTGCTGGACATGGACACCTCGATTCAGGGACGGCACAAAGCCGTTCGCGATGGGTGTCCACGCTAATCATCATACGATTGAGTGTCAATTTGAATTTTTAGAGCCAATACAAAACAAATGTGGGAGCAAGCTTGCTCCCACATTTTTGATCGATTAGGGCTCAAGCCCAATGGGGAAGAACTCGCCAGCGCTCCACACGCCCAGCCAGCGTCGCCCGTCGATCTCGCGGGTGACGGCCAGTTCCACCAGTTGGTAGAACACGTTGCGGTGGATCAGGGCTTCAAGGTTGGTGCGCACATGCACGTAGGGCGCCGGCTCCTGCGTGACCGGGTCGATCACCACGCGCATGGGGTGTTCGGTGCCGGCCTCGGCGGTCTCGTCAACATTGGTGGTAAAGCGTAAGACTTGGGTTTCACCTTCGCCTTCGACCTCCACGGCAATCGCCACGAAGGGCGCGTCGTCGACCTTGATGCCAACCTTCTCGACCGGGGTGATGAGGAAGTAATCGTCACCATCGCGACGAATGATGGTGGAGAACAGCTTGACCATCGGCTTGCGCCCGATCGGCGTGCCTAGGTAATACCAGGTGCCGTCACGGGCGATACGCATGTCGATGTCGCCGCAGAAGTCGGGATTCCACAGGTGGACCGGCGGCAAGCCTTTGGTTTTGGGGATTTGCCCCAACAGATCGTTGGCTTTTTGCGGGCCACTCATGGCGTTCTCCTTTTGAATTACTGGTCGCTGAGCCCCAGCAGGCCGCGCGCGTATTGTTCAAGCGGCGGGCCCATCAGGTCTTCTGGCTTTTTGTCGTGGAACGTCAGTAAACCGCCACGACCCTGGATCCGTGCAGTATCAATCAAATACTGGGTGCTGGTCTCGATCAACATGATTTGAATGACACCACCATCGATACCGAGGCGATCCAGGGCTTCCTGATCGAGCCATTCGTCCGAGTTGCCGATACGGTCATCAGACTTGGCGAACCGGGTATAGAGCAGGTAATGGGCACCGGCGGCACGGGCTTCGCCCATGGCTTGATCAAGACCTTCCGGGGCACGGGCGCGGCGGACCATGGGAAAGTATTCGACAAAGCCATCGAAGGCGACTTCGGCGATCACGTTAGGTCGTGGGTAGACAGTACTGCCTGGCGGCACAAAGGCGCCCTGGGCGATATAGACGAATGAGTCCGGTTGGATGCGCAGGTTATTCACGCGGCGGCTGTCGCTATGGTCGAGCAACCCCGCGTCGCTCATGTGGTAGCGAGTCCCTTCAGCCAGATCGCTGACATTCATGCAGCCACCAAGCGCCAAAACGGCCAGCAGCAAAACCAGGCTACGCATCCTACCCTCCAGAGGCCGGTGACGGAAAACCGGCGAATGGCCATTGGATGCAGCTTCCGCGCCAGCTCGGTGTGGCAGGATCAGCGTTTAGCCGCCGATGATTTTCATCACGGTCGCACCACCGGAAAATGCCACTTCCTGCTTATCGCCCAAGGCTTTCATCAAGAGTCGCTGCAAGGCAGGCAATGCCTGATGACGCGGCTTGTCCAGCAGGTCGCCGACATAGTGGCGGTTGCTCGACGACAGGCAGCCATGCAGCCAGCCCGTGGACGATAGGCGCAGCCGCGAACAGGTGCGGCAGAAAGGAACGCTTTCGTTGGCGATAACGCCGAAGTAGCCCTGCCCCGGAATTTCGTAACGCACGGCGGTGGCGTCTACTGGCGCATCGGCCTGAAGGTACTCGTAGCGCTCGCCGATCAGGCTGAGCAACTGCTGCAGGCTGACAAACTGTTGCAGGAACGCATTGGAATCGCTGGCCAGATGACCCATACGCATCAACTCAATGAAGCGAAGCTCAAAGCCGCGCTCCAGACAGTAATCGAGTAGCGGCATCACTTGATCGAGGTTCTGCCCACGCAGCGGCACCATATTGACCTTGATCTTCAGGCCAGCGGCGCTGGCTTGATCCATACCGTCGAGCACAGTCGCCAGATCGCCGCCACGGGCAATGCTGCGAAAGGCGCTGGCATCCAGGGTATCGAGGGAAACGTTGATGCGACGAATGCCGGCATCCACCAGCAGTGGCAGCTTTTTCGCCAGCAGCTGACCATTGGTGGTCAGGCTGATGTCCGCCAGGCCCATCTGCCCGACAGCGGTCATGAAAGTTTCGAGTTTGGGACTGACCAGCGGCTCGCCGCCAGTGATGCGCAATCGCTCAATGCCCGCTGATTCAATCAGATAGGCCACGCCACGTGCCATGGCCTCGGCCGACAATTCATCCTGCGCAGCCACCAACCGCTTGCCGTTGGGCACACAGTAGGTACAAGCGTAATTACAGGCTGAAGTCAGACTGATTCGCAAATTGCGAAAACGCCTGCCTTGACGGTCAACGATCATGGATGACTCCGGCGGAAGAATATTCGGACCGCTAAAACTTGACTCACAAATCAAGTTTTAGCAAGTCCTATGCCTGAGTATATTCCTGCGGTACTGCACCACGTAGCGAAATAATGGCGCAATAAGGCAACTGAATGGTTCAGCTGCTAGGGGTGTCACTATCGCGCTTGCGCTTGTTGCCCATGCGCACGCCGATGTCCATCAGGAACTGGAAGAAACCTTCCTGATCTTCCAGCACATTGCTCCAGAACGGCGAGTGATACAGCGCCACGGCGCCGTGCACCAGCGCCCAGGATGCGCAGTAATGGAAGTAAGGCGGAACATCTTCGAGCTTGCCTTCGCTGATCCGGCCCTTGATCAGCAGGGTCAGGCGTTCGAAGTTCGAGGCGCGGATCTTGTGCAGCTCCTCGACCATCTCCGGCACCTGATTGCCCTTGACCACCTTCTCTTCCAGGCGATCGAACAACCGATAGCGTTGCGGGTCGCGCATGCGGAATTCGAAGTAGGCCCGGGACAGGGCTTCCTTGTCCTTGTCGACATCGGCCGAATGCAACAGCTCGTTCAAATCGCGCTCGTAATCGAGCATCAGGCGCAGATAGATCTCAGCCTTGGATTTGAAGTGCTTGTAGATCGTGCCTTTGCCAATACCGACGGCATCAGCAATCATCTCGACGGTGACACTGTCTTCACCTTGATCGAGGAACAGCTTGAGCGCGGTATCGAGAATTTCTTGCTCGCGGCGACGAAACTCACGGACCTTACGAGGTTCTTTGTGCATAAGAAAAGGTCTGTAGGGGTCAAAATTCGAAGCCGCGTATTATGCCTAACTTGCGCAAAAATGCACGGATCATCCGACCATATATGTGTTTCTTGATGAATTCCGGCAGCCCCGCAGATTGATGAGAACTCAACCGAAGCGCCCGTATTCCAAATTTGTTTAAAAACCGGCGCCGGTAAACTGGACTCGGCGCAATACTGATCAATACTTCAACTGTCGGCGAGACATCTCCCCCAAGTGTTGCGCCGATATAGGTACCAACGGACCGCGTGCCTTTGTTTTACTCCTAATGGTCTTAACCCGGATTCCCCCCCCAGAACCCGGGTTTTTTTTGCCTGCGATTTAACCTTTCACATGCGCCAGCGGAAACAGTCGCTTGAAATTCTCGGTGGTTTGCTCGGCAAACCGCTCGTAGGGCTCACCTCGCAACATCGCCAGAAACTCTGCCACTTCCCGCACATACTGCGGCAGGTTCGGCTTGCCGCGATGCGGAATCGGAGCCAGGTAAGGCGAGTCGGTTTCCACCAGCAATCGGTCAGCCGGCACTTTACTGGCTACGTCACGCAGCGCATCGGCATTGCGGAAAGTGACAATCCCGGACAAGGAAATGTAATACCCCATGTCCAGCGCCGCTTTGGCCATGTCCCAGTCTTCGGTAAAGCAATGCAGCACGCCCGCCTGGGGCAGCGCCGCTTCACGCAGGAGGTTCAACGTATCGGCGCGGGCACCACGGGTATGAATGATCACCGGTTTGCCTGTCTGCTGCGCCGCTTGCAGATGCAGGCGAAACGATTCCTGCTGCAACTCCGCGGCTTCCGGCTCGTAGTGGTAATCCAGGCCCGTTTCACCGATTGCCACCACACGCGGGTGGTTGAGCTCGCGCAACAGCCAATCCAGTGCTGGCGCGGCGCCCGGCTGCACGTCCAGCGGATGTACACCGACCGAGCAGTCGACGTCGTCGTAACGTTCGGCCAGGGCTTTGACGTCGGCGGCATTCTCGACGCTGACGCCGATACACAGAAAGTGCCCTACCCCGCGCAGACGGGCCGCATCAAGTGCAGCATCCAGAGAGCCGTCGTGGGCGGCGAGGTCGAGGCGATCAAGGTGGCAATGGGAATCTACGAGCATAAAAGGGCTACAACTTACATCGTATGAGTGGGACGGTCGGACTTCAGGGCTCCGGCCAGATGGGTTTCGATTCGACTGCGCGCGGTATTGTCGCCATCGTTGAATTGTACGCCGACCCCGGCGGCCCGGTTGCCCTGTGCACCTTTGGGGGTGATCCAGCTGACCTTGCCGGCGACCGGAATCTTCTCCGGCTCGTCCATCAGGTTCAACAGCATGAATACCTCATCGCCCAACTTGTAGCTCTTGTTGGTCGGGATAAACAGGCCACCGTTCTTGAGGAATGGCATGTAGGCCGCGTAAAGCACGGACTTGTCCTTGATCGTCAGGGACAAAATGCCGTTGCGCGGCCCCGGATTGACGGCTTCATTCATGCTGACCTCCATTGCTGATGACCAGAGTCTAGGCGCAGACGATCACTTCTGGGTAGGCAAGGATGCCCATTGCACCAGCAACGCTTCCAGCAACAACGCCGGATTGAGGTTGGCCTTGCTCATCACTTTCTGACGCTGGGCGAGGATCCAGTCCTGAATATTCAGGACCTTATCCTGAGCGGTTTTCTGCGCCAGGTATTGAATGACCTTGCGCATATCCGTCAATCCCAGGCCTTCTTCATCCCGGGTCAACTGATAGCGCAGGATCAGGCTCGACCAGTCGCAGAACCAGTCGAACAGCAACAACTGCGGAATGGTTTTCCATTCTTCGGCCAATTGCGTTGGCGATTGCTGTTGCTTGAGCAACCTCTTCACACCTTCGACCACCAGCGCTCGTTGTTCGCGTACGCCCTGGGTCTGCAACTTGACCGCGGCCAGTGGGGAACCGGCAGCCAACGTCAGCAGCTCGATACGCTCTTCTTCCGAGCTGTCCGGCAGGGCCTTGACCAGCCAGGCAAGACTCATCGCTTCACTTGGCAACGGACAGGCCTGCTTCACGCAGCGGCTCTTGATGGTCGGCAACAGACGACTGGTCTGGTGGCTGACCAACAGCAAAACGGTATCGCCGGAAGGTTCTTCAAGGCTTTTGAGCAAAGCGTTGGCGGCGTTGACGTTCATCGACTCCGCCGGTTCGATCAGCACCACTTTGCGCCCACCCATCTGCGCGGTCTGAACCACGAAGCGGACCAGATCACGAACCTGATCGACCTTGATCGCCTTATCGGCTTCTTCCGGTTCCAGAATGTAGTTGTCGGGGTGACTGCCAGCCTTGAGCAACAGACAGGATTTGCATTCGCCGCAAGCATCGTGGGCGGCGCTCGGACGCTGGCACAGCAAACTGGCCATCAAGCGCTCAGCCAGCGCGCGCTTGCCGATCCCGGCCGGGCCATGGAGCAGATAGGCGTGAGCATGTTGCTTGCGACCGGCCAACTGCTGCCAGAGACTGTCCTGCCACGGATAGGCTTCAGCCACGGGTCAACTCCAGCAGACGCGGCAGCAAGGCATCCAGCGCCTGCTGAACCTGCGCCAGCGGCTGGGCGGCATCGACCAGGACATAACGCTCAGGATCCGCTTCAGCACGCTTGAGGAAAGCACTGCGCACCGCATCAAAAAAGGTTCGGCCTTCGAGTTCGAAGCGATCCAGACGACCACGAGCACTGGCGCGGGCCAGGCCCACTTCCACCGGCAGATCGAATATCAACGTCAGGTCCGGGCGCAGATCGCCCTGGACGAAGGCTTCCAGGGTCGCGATGCGCTCCAGCGACAAGCCGCGACCGCCACCCTGATAGGCGTAGGTCGAATCGGTAAAGCGATCACACAGGACCACCGCACCGCGGGCCAGTGCCGGGCGAATCACCTCGGCCAGATGCTGGGCTCGCGCGGCGAACACCAACAGCAACTCGGTGTCGGGGTTCATGACTTCCTCAACCGGCGCCAGCAACACTTCGCGGATCCGCTCGGCCAACGGTGTGCCGCCTGGTTCGCGAGTCAGCACGACCTCGATACCTGCGGCGCGCAGGCGCTCGGCCAGGTATTCGCGATTGGTGCTCTTGCCGGCCCCTTCCGGGCCTTCCAGGGTAATAAACAAGCCAGTCACAGGCAGTCCTTAGTCAGAGTCATTGCGGGCTTTGCGGCGCGGTTGCATCCGGTTCGGGCGCGGGTGCAGCTGCAGGTTCTTGAGCGGGCTCTTGCGCCGGCTCCGGTGATGGCGACTGGTCAGGCGCTTGCGGCGGCACTTGCGGCAAAGCCTCGGGGACTGTGTCGGGCGAAGCAGCCGGAATCGGTGCCTGCTCATCCGTCGCCTCTGGCGCCGTAGCCGGCGCCGGGCTGGAGCGGTAGTCGGCACGGCGCTTGAGCTGGAACTCACGCACAGCGTTATTGTGCGCGTCCAGATCATCGGAGAACACGTGGCTGCCATCACCACGAGCAACGAAATAGAGGCTATTGCCAGCCACCGGATTCAGCGCAGCATGAATCGCTTCCCGACCGACCATGGCGATCGGGGTCGGCGGCAGGCCCGAAATCACGTAGGTGTTGTACGGCGTCGCTTCCTTGAGATGGGCGCGGGTCAATTTGCCGTTGTAGCGATCACCGAGGCCGTAGATCACGGTCGGATCAGTCTGCAGCAACATGCCCATTTCCATGCGCCGCACAAACACGCCAGCGATTTGCCCGCGCTCCTGCGGCACGCCGGTTTCCTTCTCCACCAGCGAGGCCATGATCAGCGCCTGATAGGGCTCGGTGTACGGCACATCAGCGGCGCGCTGGCTCCATTCCTTGGCAAGGACTTCATCGAGGTGGTCGTAGGCTTTTTTCAGCAGCTCGACATCGGTCATGCCGCGCACGAAGCGATAGGTGTCAGGGAAGAATCGCCCTTCCGGAAAAATCCCGGTGTGACCGAGTTTGTCCATCACCTCGCTGTCACTCAAACCGTCGAGGGTCTTTTCGAGTTTTTCATCCTTGGCCAGAGCAGCGCGGACCTGATGGAAATTCCAGCCCTCGACCAGGGTCAGGCTGTACTGAACCATTTCCCCGCGTTTCCACAGGTCAATGAGTCCTTCGACGGTCATGCCGGGCTGCATGCGGTATTCGCCCTTGTGCAACGGTTGTTTGGCGAGATTGAAGCGCCAATACACCCGCAGCCAGAAAGCGTCCTTGATGACGCCATCGGCTTCGAGTCGATAGAGGGTGCGGGTCGGTGTCGTGCCTTTGGGCACTTCCAGCAGCTCTTCCTGAGTGATGTTCAGCGGCTGTTCCAGCGCCGAATGGATTTTCCAGGCGGAAGCGCCCAGACACAGCCCAGCCAGAACCAATCCGGTTTCCAGCAGCAGCAAGAATTTACGTCTCACGTATCAAGCATCCAGTAGCGCGCAGGCAATGGTTTGGAGTTTACGGGTGAGCGGACCAACCGGCCAGCTCAGTGCGGCGTAGGCGCGCACCGGCCAAACGCCATACACGCTGTTGCAGACAAAGACTTCATCAGCCCATTGCAGCTGATCGAGGGTGATGTCGGTGATTTGCGTGGGGATCCCCAATGACTCGGCTTGAAACAATAATTCGGCACGCATCACGCCGGCAACGCCACAGCGCTTCAAATCAGCCGTGACCAGTACGCCATCGCGAATCAGGAACAGATTGCTGAACACGCCTTCAATGACGCGCCCGGCCTGATCGAGCATCAAGCCTTCAGCATGATCGGTGTCCTGCCATTCGGAGCGGGCGATGACCTGCTCAAGACGGTTCAGGTGTTTGAGCCCCGCGAGCAGTGGCTGCCTGGAAAGCCGCGTCGCACAGGGGAACAGGCGAACGCCCTGCTCCGCATGGGCAGCAGGATAAACCGCGGGTGGGTTGCCCAGCATGATGCGGCGCGCCTGAGCCGAAGGATCGGGTGCATAACCGCGCGCGCTTTCGCCACGCGTGACAATGAGCTTGAGCACACCTTCGCCCAACGCTTGGGCATAGGTCAGTAACTCTGTGCAGACAGCCGCATGATCGAGGTTAATTGCCAACCGCTGGCAACCTTTGACCAAACGCATCAGATGCCGATCCAGCAACACCGGAGCGCCGTTGCGCACAGCAATGGTCTCGAACAGACCATCACCGTAAGCCAGGCCGCGATCCTTCAGCGACAAAGCGTCAGCCGGCTGACCGTCGACCCAGCTGTCCATCAGTCAGCGAACCGGCGGAACACCAGCGAGCCGTTGGTACCGCCAAACCCGAAGGAGTTGGACAACACCACATCGATTTCCATATTGCGCGCGGTATGCGGTACGAAATCGAGGTCGCAACCTTCGTCCGGCTCATCAAGGTTGATGGTCGGCGGCGCTATCTGGCTGTTGATCGCCAGCACACTGAAGATCGCCTCGACCGCGCCCGCCGCACCCAGCAGGTGACCGGTCATGGACTTGGTCGAACTGACCGCCAGCTTGTAAGCGTGATCGCCGAACACCGACTTGATCGCACGGGCTTCGGCAAGGTCGCCCGCAGACGTCGAGGTGCCGTGGGCGTTGATGTACTGGACTTGATCGCCATTGATCTTCGCGTCGCGCAATGCATTGGTGATGCAACGTGCAGCGCCTGCACCATCCGCCGGCGGCGAAGTCATGTGGTAAGCATCGCCACTGGTGCCAAAGCCGATCAGCTCGGCATAGATCGTCGCACCACGGGCCTTGGCGTGTTCCAGTTCTTCCAGAACCAGAGCGCCGGCACCGTCGGACAACACGAAGCCATCACGGCCCTTGTCCCATGGACGGCTGGCACGGGCCGGCTCGTCGTTGCGGGTCGACAGTGCGCGGGAGGCACCGAAGCCGCCCATGCCCAGACCGCAAGCCGCCATTTCAGCGCCGCCGGCAATCATCACGTCGGCTTCGTCGTACATGATGTTGCGTGCTGCCATGCCGATGCAGTGCGTACCGGTGGTACACGCGGTGGCGATGGCGTAGTTAGGTCCCTGTGCGCCCAGATGGATGGACAGGAAACCGGAAATCATATTGATGATCGAGCCAGGCACGAAAAACGGAGAAATCCGTCGTGGGCCGGAATCATGCAGCGTGCGGCTGGTTTCTTCGATATTGGTCAGTCCGCCAATACCCGAACCCATGGCCACGCCGATGCGCTCACGGTTGGCGTCGGTGACCTCCAGACCTGAGTTACGAACGGCCTGAAAACCTGCGGCCAGCCCGTATTGAATGAACAGGTCGAGCTTGCGAGCTTCCTTGACCGACAGGTATTCCTCGACATTGAAGCCCTTTACCGAGCCGCCAAAACGGGTGGAATAGGCAGAAAGGTCGGTGTGTTCGATCAGACCAATGCCACTGCGGCCAGCCAGAATGCCCTGCCAACTGCTCGGCACATCCGTGCCCAGTGGCGACAACATACCCATACCGGTGACTACGACGCGTCTACGCGACACAGCACTCTCCTTTTTTCAAATGACGACTTTGCATCAGGCCTAAAGAAAAAACCGCACGCCGTGATGGCAGTGCGGTTTTTCCATGACAGCAAGCAACGATTACAAGCTATTAAGCCTGGTGGTTAGTAACGTAATCGATTGCGGCTTGTACAGTAGTGATCTTCTCAGCTTCTTCGTCAGGGATTTCGGTCTCGAATTCCTCTTCCAGAGCCATCACCAGCTCAACGGTGTCAAGGGAGTCGGCACCCAGGTCTTCAACGAAGGAAGCAGTGTTGACCACTTCTTCTTCTTTAACGCCCAGTTGCTCAGCAACGATTTTCTTGACGCGCTCTTCGATGGTGCTCATACCTTGTTTTCACTCCTAATGGACAAATTCAGGCAGCTGGCCGGTGGGTAAGTGTATAGAAAGACTTTTCAGTTTTTCAACTGAAAGCTTCACTCCTCAAACCCGACGACCCTCTGCCGATAAATAGATTGCAGCTTTATAACGGATTTTAGACAGCTCGTATGACATTTTTTTGAAGCGATCCGTCACATTTAACTCATGTACATCCCGCCGTTCACCGGGATTGTAGCCCCAGTAACGTAAGCCGCACCGTCGGAGGCAAGAAAAGCGACCACAGACGCGATCTCTTGAGCTTGTCCCAGACGGCCCAGCGGAATCTGCGTCTGCAAGGCTTCACGCTGTGCCTCGGGCAGTTCGCGGGTCATATCGGTGTCGATGAACCCAGGGGCCACCGAGTTTACCGTAATCGAACGCGAACCGACTTCACGCGCCAGTGAACGGCTGAAACCTTCCAGACCGGCCTTGGCGGCTGCGTAGTTTACTTGGCCTGCGTTGCCCATGGCACCCACAACCGAGCCAATACTGATAATTCGTCCCCAACGGGCTTTGGTCATACCACGCAAAACGCCCTTGGACAGGCGAAACAGACTGTTCAGGTTGGTATCGACGACGTCATGCCATTCGTCATTTTTCATGCGCATCATCAGATTATCGCGGGTGATACCGGCATTGTTGACCAGGATCGCCGGCGCACCGAACTGCGATGTAATGCTCGCCAATACTGCAGCAACGGATTCGTCGCTGGTGACATTGAGTTCCAGGCCAGTGCCTTGAATCCCGTTTTCCTTCAGGGTTGCCGCAATGCGCTCGGCACCCGAGGCAGACGTCGCGGTGCCGATAACGATGGCGCCCTGACGGCCCAATTCCAGGGCGATAGCCTGGCCGATACCGCGGCTCGCGCCAGTGACCAGTGCAACTTTACCTTGCAGACTCATGCAGGCTTCTCCTGATTCAAGCCAGCGCTGCGCGAGCGGCAGCGAAGGCGTCGGGGGTATTGAGGTTGGATGTCGACACGCCTTCGGCGCAACGCTTGTTCAGGCCCGCCAGCACTTTGCCAGGGCCGCATTCGACCAACTGGGTAGCACCTTTGGCGGCCAGTGCCTGAACCGATTCGACCCAGCGTACAGGCTTGTAAAGTTGCTCGAGCAGATCGCGCTTGAGGGTTTCCAGATCGGCCGGCACATTGGCGCTGACGTTCTGAACCACTGGAATCTGCGGCGCCTGCCAGTCGATCGCTGCTATCGACTCGGCGAAACGCTCGGCCGCCGGACGCATCAGCTCGCAATGGGACGGCACGCTGACCGGCAACGGCATGGCGCGCTTGGCACCACGGGCCTTGCAGCCTTCGATGGCGCGCTCGACCGCTGCCTTGGCACCGGCGATGACCACTTGGCCAGGGGAGTTGAAGTTGACCGCGCTGACCACTTCGCCTTGCGCCGCTTCAGCACAGGCTGCCAGCACATCAGCATCGTCCAGACCGAGAATGGCGGCCATGCCACCTTGCCCGGCCGGAACGGCTTCCTGCATCAACTGACCACGGCGCTCAACCAGCTTCACCGCGTCACCTAGGCTCAGACTGCCTGCGGCGACCAGAGCGCTGTATTCGCCCAGGCTGTGACCGGCAACATAAGCCGGACGCGCGCCACCTTCAGCCAGCCACAGACGCCACAAGGCAATCGAGGCGGTCAGAATGGCCGGCTGGGTTTTATCGGTTTGGTTGAGTTGCTCTTCCGGCCCTTGCTGGGTCAGCGCCCAAAGGTCGTAACCCAGTGCATCGGAAGCTTCTTTGAATGTTTCGAGGACAACCGGATGTTGCGCGCCCAACTCGGCCAGCATGCCGAGGGACTGCGAACCCTGTCCCGGAAAGACGAATGCGAGGGAAGCAGACATGTAACAAGCCCCTAATGATCTTGTCGTCGGAGAATTGACGTCCCGCCTGGGGGACGCAAGAAACTGACAGTTGGATGGCAAATTGAACTGAGCGGTCACATTTAAGCATTGTCCGACGAAAACGCCTAAAGCAACAAATCCTCAAGACGACCGTGAATGCGTTCCGGCAGGTTTTCCTGGATCTCGATCAAGGCGCGCTGAATCGCACTCTGGAAGCCCTGAACCCCCGCCGAACCATGGCTTTTCACCACAATTCCCTGCAACCCGAGGAAGCTAGCGCCGTTATGCCGCGCAGGCGCCAGATCAGCTTGCAGGCGCTTCATCAGCGGCAATGCCAGAGCACCGACCACTTTCGACGCAAGGTTTTTCTTGAACAAGGCTTCGATGCGCGCGGCAATCATGGTCGCCAGGCCTTCGCTGGATTTGAGCAGGATATTGCCGACAAAACCATCACACACCACCACATCCGCCTCGCCACGGTACACACCGTCACCTTCGACAAAACCGATGTAATTGATACCACGAGCACTCTGCAACAAGGTGGCCGCCAGCTTGACCTGCTGATTGCCCTTGATGTCTTCAGTACCGATGTTCAGCAGCGCCACTCGCGGACGAACAATGCCCAGGGCTTCCGCCGCCACCGACCCCATCACCGCAAACTGCAATAGATGCTCGGCGCTGCAATCGACATTGGCGCCCAGGTCGAGCAACTGGCAATAACCCTTCTGCGTCGGAATCGCCGCCACCATCGCCGGCCGATCAATGCCAGGCAAGGTCTTGAGCACAAACCGCGACAACGCCATCAGCGCACCGGTATTGCCGGCACTGACACAGGCCTGGACCTTGCCATCGCGCAGCAACTCCAGCGCCACGCGCATCGACGAGTCGGGCTTGCCGCGCAGGGCCTGTGCAGGTTTTTCGTCCATGGTGATGACTTCGGACGCC
This sequence comes from Pseudomonas sp. UYIF39, assembly GCF_029963765.1. Lineage (GTDB taxonomy): Bacteria > Pseudomonadota > Gammaproteobacteria > Pseudomonadales > Pseudomonadaceae > Aquipseudomonas. Next base: position 47,007 of record NZ_JALBYU010000010.1, on the reverse strand, counting down.
GGAGCAATCGACAGACGCGAGCGATCCATAGCCGACTGGCCAGAGAGCAATTCTTCAAGAAGGGAGGGTTGACCGACGAGGGTCAGGTGCAGCGAGGGTGCAGCAGACAGACAAGCAAGGCTGGCCTGAACAATGCTGCGGGGACCGAAGTCCCCGCCCATTGCGTCAATCGCGATGACTTGAGCAGACAAGTGATTACTCGTCAGCGCCCTTGTCGATCACTTTACGGCCACGGTATACGCCTTCTGGCGATACGTGGTGACGCAGGTGAATTTCACCGGTGGTTTTTTCTACAGACAGAGTGCTTGCCGTCAGGGCGTCGTGCGAACGACGCATGTCACGGGCAGAGCGGGATTTTTTGTTCTGCTGAACAGCCATAATTGATTAACTCCTAAACGTTTGGGTCACGCTTTAACTGCGCCAATACACTGAACGGGTTGGACCGCGTTACCTCGTCCTCGCTCGGTTCGGGCTCATCGAGACCCGCCGGCTGCTGGCATTCTTCCGGATGATGAGCAGGCACAATGGGCAAGGCGAGCAAAAGCTCCTCCTCGATCAGTGACTGCAGATCCAAAGGATCTTCGCCCAGTTCCAGCACGTCATAACCTTTCGGCAACGACTGGGTATTCGCACCCTCCTTCACCACAGCATAACTGCATTCGCTATGGATCGGCAGGGTGACCAGCTCAAGACAACGCTGGCAAACCATTTTGACTTCGGTGTCGATAAAACTGTGGATTACCACAGACTTACGTTCATCTCGTTCAAAAACGAATTTAGCCTGCACCGTACCGACAGTGTCGGAAAGCGGGTCGCAGAGTCTCTCCAAATCGGCCAGCAGCAGTTCACCTTGAAGGGTGGTGCCACGATCAGCCAATTTGCGCGGGTCAACGTGAGGTGGAATCGGGTCATTCAACATAGGCGCAGCATTATAGGGATGCCCCCAGCCATGTCAAAGGAAATTCAGCCCTGTCCGTCACTTGCAAGCCTCCGCTAGAATTCGCGCCTGTCTTCTGGAGATGCGCATGCTGCCTTTATTACTCGCTTCAAGCTCGGTTTATCGCCGGGAATTGCTGGCCCGCTTGCAGCTGCCGTTTACCTGCAGCTCGCCGGATATTGACGAAAGCCATCGTCCGGACGAGTCCGGCATCGAGTTGGTCAAGCGCCTCGCCGAGGAAAAAGCACGCGCGCTGGCCAGCAGCCACCCCGCCCACCTGATCATCGGCTCCGATCAGGTCGCCGTACTTGGCGATCGGATCATCGGCAAACCCCACACCTTCGAAAAGGCCCGCGAACAATTGCTGGCTTCGAGCGGTGCCAGCGTGACCTTCCTTACCGGCCTTGCCCTGTTCAACAGCCAGACCGGCGATTGCCAGGTCGACTGCGTGCCATTCACCGTGAACATGCGCACACTCGACACCGCACGCATCGAACGCTACCTGCGCGCCGAACAGCCCTACGACTGCGCTGGCAGCTTCAAAGCCGAAGGTTTGGGGGTGAGCCTGTTTCAAAGCACCGAAGGCCCTGACGCCACCAGCCTGATCGGCCTGCCATTGATTCGCCTGGTGGACATGTTGCTGGCCGAAGGCGTGCAAATCCCCTGAAGACAAAAAACCGGCCACGAAGGCCGGTTTCCGATGAACCAGGAGAATCAGCGCAACGAAGGCCCCTGGAAGCCCATCCACATCGCCAGATGCTCAGCCACGCTTGCACCGAGCTTTTTCGAGAAGCGATCGAACGGCGATTCCTGAACAGTGAAGTCCACCAACTCTTTCTCGCCGATCACATCACGCGCCACCGAACTGGCATTCCCCAGGCCATCGATCAGGCCCAGCGGCAACGCCTGCTCCCCGTTCCAGACCAACCCGGAGAACAACTCCGGGTGCTCCTTGTCTTTGAGGCGGTCGCCACGACCTTGCTTGACGCTGTTGATAAACTGCTGATGCGTAGTATCAAGCACGCCCTGCCAGAACTGAGTTTCTTCAGGCTTTTGCGGCTGGAACGGATCGAGGAACGATTTATGCTCGCCGGAGGTGTACGTGCGACGCTCGACACCCAGCTTCTCCATCGTCCCGACAAAGCCATAACCGGCCGCCGTCACACCAATGGAACCTACCAGGCTCGCCTTGTCGGCGTAGATCTGATCCGCCGCGCTGGCGATGTAGTAAGCACCGGAAGCACCCAAATCCGAGATCACCGCATAAAGCTTGGTGTCCGGATGCAGGCCGCGCAAGCGGCGGATTTCGTCATAGACATAGCCTGACTGCACCGGACTGCCGCCCGGACTGTTGATCCGCAGGATGACACCTTTGACCTTCTCGTCCTCGAACGCGGCACGCAGGCTGCCGACGATGTTGTCAGCGCTGGCAGGCTCCTTGTCGGCGATCATGCCGGTCACGTCGATCAGCGCGGTGTAGTTGCCACTGCGGGTGGCCGCTTTTTCCATGTCCATCAGCGGCGTGAACAGGATCAACGCGCCAAACAGGTACACAAAGGTCAGCAGCTTGAAGAAAATCCCCCAGCGACGGGACCGGCGCTGCTCGTGCACGCTGGTTAACAGGGTCTTTTCCAGCAGCTTCCAGCTTTTCTCGTCACCGCTCTCTGCGCTTGCCTTGGCGGGCGCTTTCCATTCGTCGGTCATGACATCTACCCCAGCAAAAACCTATTAAGCCCGCTGACTCAGCCAGGCATGCAATTCTGAAAAACGATCAATGGCCAGCGCCGGCTCGAATAATTTCAACGCTTCGATCGATTGCGCGCCATAGCTGACGGCCACCGAATCCATGCCGGCGTTGCGCGCCATCTGCAAATCAAAGGACGAATCGCCCACCATCAGCGCTTGCTCCGGGCGAACATCGCAGTGAGCGAGGATCTGCTCAAGCATCAGCGGATGGGGTTTGCTGGCGGTTTCGTCGGCCGCACGAGTGATATCGAAATATTCTTCCCAGCCGTGAGACTTCAGCACCCGATCCAGCCCACGACGAGCCTTGCCGGTCGCGACCGCCAAGTGATAACCCTCGGCACGAAACGCCTCCATCGACTCGACGACACCCTCGAACAACGGCGAAGGAACAGCCTCCGAGGCGATGTAGTGATCAGCATAGTGCTGACGGAAGGCTACCAATTCTTCTTCGCCGATTTCCGGATACAACGTGCGAATCGCTTCCGGCAGACCCAGACCGATGATGCCCTTGACGGCAAAGTCATCGCACAACTGAAATCCGGATCGCTCGGACGCGACATGCATCGACTCGACAATCCGACCAATGGAGTCAGCCAGAGTGCCGTCCCAATCGAAGATCAGCAGCTTGTAATCAGATGGGTGCACTCAGGCGCTCCACGGTTTTGGCCCACATCTCGTCGACCGGCGCCTGCAACTTCAGTTCACCACCATCCGGCAGTGGCACGGTCAGCATGTAGGCGTGCAGGAACAGGCGCTTTCCGCCCAGTTCCCGAATCTCTTTGCTGAAGCCTTCATCGCCGTACTTGGTGTCACCGGCAATGCAATGTCCGGCGTGCAAGGTGTGGACGCGGATCTGGTGAGTCCGGCCGGTAATCGGCTTGGCTTCGATCAGGGTGGCAAAGTCGCCAAAACGACGCAGGACCTTGAACACGGTCACGGACTCCTTGCCCTCCTCCTCGTCGACCTCAACCATACGCTCGCCGGAGCGCAGATTGCTCTTGCCGAGCGACGCTCGGACTTGCTTGATCGAGGCCGCCCAGTTGCCGCGAACCAGCGCCATGTAGCGCTTATCGACGCCATCGCCGCGCAATGCCGTATGCAAGTGACGCAGCATGCTGCGCTTCTTGGCGATCATCAGCAGGCCGGAGGTGTCTCGGTCGAGACGGTGAACCAGTTCGAGCTCCTTGCAATCGGGACGCAACTGACGAAAGGCTTCGATCACCCCGTAAGTCAAGCCGCTGCCACCGTGGACCGCGATGCCGCAAGGCTTGTTGATCACGATCAACGCCTTGTCCTCGAACACAATCGAGGCTTCGAGGCGCTGGAGCAGGCCTTGTGCCAGCGGCACGGGCTCGTCGCGCTCAGGCACGCGAACCGGCGGCACGCGCACGATATCGCCCGCCTGCAGCTTGTATTCGGGCTTGATCCGACCTTTGTTCACTCGCACTTCGCCTTTGCGCAAAATGCGGTAAATCAAAGTCTTGGGCACGCCTTTGAGCCGAGCGAGAAGGAAGTTATCAATACGTTGGCCGGCATATTCCGGCGAGACCTCCAGCAGTTGTACGGCTGGGGTCGAAGGGGCAGTAGTCGTCATGGCGCGGATGATAACAATTTTTTATGGAATTGAAGCACTTAATCATTGCTGCTATAGTCGCGAACGCCGCCAAAAGTGGCCTGGACAGCGGACTAACGGTCAAAAACCGGCCCTGACCAACGCAATTCACGAGGACGAGAGGCCGTCCTACGGGGCTTTCGCTACGAAACGGTAGAGTTTGCAGTTGTAACGAGCGCAGGTGACATGAGGCCTGAAGCATGCCGCAAAGCAGAGTTTTCACTCGCCTTGCGAGCAAATATTCACGGCCAGTTCACAAAGTGCAGTCAGCTACGAACAACCCCGAGCGAACGCTTCGGAAACAACGCCTAAATTAGCCATGATGCGTGACCTCCCCTTTCGGAGCTCACGGTAAATGCCAACCCGCTGCGGATTCTGCGCGCGGCAGCACCCGAATTATCAGGGATACGTGTAGGGTGGAGATGCACAACCGCTGGACTGTGTAGCAATAGGCTTTATCAAGACGCTTCATCTCGTCCACAGCCGCTGGTTGATTCCTCCTCCTGACTGAGTGCTTAAGTAGCCACAGCAAGCAGGACGCGTACGTCGCGACGCCGGCCCAATTGGTCGGGGTTCGCTAGACACTGGAGTGTCCAACCACTCCTGACGCACCTGACACCGACCATGAGAAGTCGTGTGTGCCGAACGCCGTTTCCGGCAGCCCGGAAACCGACGGTACTACATGAAAAGAATGCTGATTAACGCAACTCAACCCGAAGAGTTGCGTGTTGCACTGGTAGATGGCCAACGCCTCTACGACCTGGACATCGAATCCGGTGCACGCGAGCAGAAAAAGGCCAACATCTATAAAGGCCGGATTACTCGCATCGAACCAAGCCTTGAGGCTGCCTTTGTCGATTTCGGCTCTGAGCGCCACGGCTTCCTGCCCCTCAAAGAAATCTCCCGCGAATACTTCAAGAAAGCCCCCGAAGGCCGCGTCAACATCAAGGACGTCCTGAGCGAAGGCCAGGAAGTCATCGTTCAGGTCGAAAAAGAAGAACGTGGCAACAAGGGCGCAGCCCTGACCACCTTCATCAGTCTGGCCGGTCGTTACCTGGTTCTGATGCCGAACAACCCGCGTGCCGGCGGTATTTCCCGTCGCATCGAAGGTGAAGAGCGCAACGAACTGCGTGAAGCCCTTAACGGCCTGGTTGCCCCGGCCGACATGGGTCTGATCGTTCGCACTGCCGGCCTGGGCCGCAGCAGCGAAGAAATGCAGTGGGACCTCGACTACCTGCTGCAACTCTGGACCGCCATCAAAGAAGCCTCGCTGGATCGCTCCGCGCCGTTCCTGATCTATCAGGAAAGCAACGTGATCATCCGCGCCATCCGCGACTACCTGCGCCAGGACATCGGCGAAGTGCTGATCGACAGCGTTGAAGCCCAGGACGAAGCCCTGACCTTCATTCGCCAGGTGATGCCGCAGTACGCCAGCAAGATCAAGCTGTACGAAGACAGCGTTCCGCTGTTCAACCGTTTCCAGATCGAAAGCCAGATCGAGACCGCTTTCCAGCGCGTCGTCGAACTGCCTTCCGGTGGTTCCATTGTTATCGATCCGACCGAAGCCCTGGTGTCCATCGACATCAACTCGGCGCGCGCCACCAAAGGCAGCGACATCGAAGAAACCGCTCTGCAGACCAACCTTGAAGCCGCCGAAGAAATCGCCCGTCAGTTGCGCCTGCGCGACATCGGCGGCCTGATCGTCATCGACTTCATTGACATGACCCCTGCCAAGAACCAGCGCGCCGTGGAAGAGAAAGTCCGCGAATGCCTGGAAGCCGACCGCGCTCGCGTGCAAGTCGGTCGCATCTCGCGCTTCGGCCTGCTGGAAATGTCCCGTCAGCGCCTGCGTCCATCGCTGGGCGAAAGCAGCGGCATCGTCTGCCCGCGTTGCAACGGCACCGGCATCATCCGTGACGTTGAATCGCTGTCGCTGGCGATCCTTCGCCTGATCGAAGAAGAAGCCCTGAAAGACCGCACTGCCGAAGTTCGCGCACAAGTGCCGATCCCGGTCGCCGCGTTCCTGCTCAACGAAAAACGCAACTCGATCACCAAGATCGAACTGCGCACCCGTGCCCGCATCGTCATTCTGCCGAACGATCACCTCGAAACGCCGCACTTCGAAGTTCAGCGTCTGCGCGATGACAGCCCGGAAGCCGCGGTCGGCCAGTCCAGCTACGAAATCGCTGCTGCCGCTGCCGAAGTCGAAGAAGTCCAGCCAGCCGCTGCAACCCGCACCCTGGTTCGCCAGGAAGCCGCGGTCAAGACCGCTCCGGCTCGCGCCAACGCTCCGGTTCCGACCGAAGTCGTCGCCGCTCCGGTGGTTGCACCGGTCGCCGCGCCTGAGCCAAGCCTGTTCAAAGGCCTGGTGAAGTCGCTGGTCAGCCTGTTTGCGACCAAGGAAGAGCCTGCTGCTCCGGTGGTGGTTGAAAAACCGGCGACCACCGAGCGTCCAGCCCGCAACGAAGAGCGTCGCAACGGTCGTCAGCAGAGCCGCAACCGTAACGGTCGCCGCGATGAAGAACGCAAGCCTCGCGAGGAACGTGCACCGCGTGAAGAACGCGCACCACGTGAGCCACGCGAAGCCCGCGAAGAAACTCCAGCGGTAGCAGTCGCCCGCGAAGAACGCGCTCCACGTGCCCCTCGTGAAGAACGTGCACCGCGCGCTCCTCGCGAAGATCGCAAGCCACGTGGCGATCGTGAAGAGCGTCCGGTTCGTGAACTGCGTGAGCCTCTGGATGCCGCTCCGGCCACCGCTGCTACCGCTGAAGAGCGTCCAGCCCGTCAGCCACGTGAAGAACGTGCTCCACGCCCACCGCGTGAAGAACGTCAGCCACGTGCCGAGCAAGCGCCTGCCGCCGTTGCTGAAGAAGAGCTGGTTACCAACGAAGAGCAACTGCTGGAAGACGGTCAGGAAGGCGCCGAAGGCGATCGTCCACGCCGCCGCTCCCGTGGCCAGCGTCGTCGCAGCAACCGTCGCGAGCGTCAACGCGATGCCAACGGCAATGTGATCGAAGGTTCGGAAGAATCCGAGTCCGCCGAAGGTAACGAAGCTGCCGAAGCCAACGAAGCGCCAAGCGCTGCCGATCTGGCCGCGGGCCTGGCTGTTACCGCAGCCGTTGCCAGCACCGTGATCAGCGCTCCAGCCGAAGCACAGGCTAACGAGCAAGCCGAACGCGCGACTGCCGCCACCCTGGAAACTGCTCCAGTGGAAGCGCCCGTGGTTGAAGCAACGACTCCGGTCGAAGCCACCGCGGCTCCGGAAATCGAAGTGGCCCCGGCTCGTGAAGCACAGCCTGTATTTGAAGCTGCCGCTGAGCCAGTGGTTGCCGCAGAACCGGTTGTCGAAACAGTCACCGAAACAGTGACCGAAGCTGTCCGTGAAGTTCGCGAAGAGCAAACCGCGTTCAACTGGGTTGCCGAGCCAGCCGCCGCCGAAGCGCCAGTAGCCGAGGCCATGGTGTCCGAGCCAGTGGTTGCTGCTGCCGAGCCGGCTCCGCTGGTTGAAGCACCGGTTGTTGCCGAAGTGGCCGCACCGGAAGTCGAAGCCGCCCCTGTCAGCGCCCTGACGCCGAGTGGCCGTGCGCCGAACGACCCACGTGAAGTGCGTCGTCGCAAGCGTGAAGGGGAGCGTCTGCAGAAGGAAGCCGAACTGGCTGCCGCTGCTGCTCCGGCGGCTGTCGAACCAGCTCCGGTTGTCGCTGAAGTCGTCGAGGCAGCACCTGCCCCGGCTGCTGAAGTCGCTGCTGCCGAAGCCGCTGAATCGGTGATCGAAACAGCACCGCGCTCCATTCAGGAAGCGGTAGAGCAACACGAGCAAGCCCTGGAAAAAGAACACGAGCCTAAACCTCTCGTCTGATTCCATCGGCCACTAAAAAGCCCCGCCTGGTGATCCAGGCGGGGCTTTTTTTTATGCCCATGTCTACGCGAACACTAACTTCTCTGGCACATCCACATCCCACAACACCCCGGGATCGTCCACGGCCACCTCGACTACTCTCGCCTGCGCAAACAACGCCTTGGCACCTCGATCACCGGACAACGCCATCAACGCCGGACCGAAGCTGCGCCCAAATCCCACCGGATGCCCAAACTCGCCTTGATGCACCGGAACACTGACGGCGTCATCAGCAATCTCCACCACCACCCGTTCAATACTCGACGCAAGGATGAACGGCATATCTCCCAGCACAATCAGCCAGCCACTGAGCTGCGGACACGCCGCCACCCCGGCTGCGATGCTGTCGCCCATGCCGGTAGATTCGATCAGCACAATCTCGCAGCCATAGGCCTGAGCCATGCGGATCACTTGCGGTCGATCCTCAGTGGTCACCAGTACGCGCTTCTCCAGGGAAGCCGGCAAATTCACCAGCACTTGCTCGATCATCGAATGAACAGCACCCTGGCGCCCCGTACAATCCGCCACCAGCTTGTCCCTCTCGACACCGGCCTCTTGTCGAAACCGACTGCCCTGCCCCGCTGCCAGCACGATGACGCCGATGGGTTCACTCATACCACCTCCTGCAACAGCTTCTTCTGCTTCAGTTCGACGCCGTTTTTGATCGCCACGATTTCGGCTAGCAGCGACAAGGCGATTTCCGCCGGTGTGTGGCTGCCAATGTGCAAACCGATCGGGCCATGCAGCCGCTCGATTGCCTCTTGTGACAAACCTAGCTGAGCGAGGTTTTCCCGGCGCTTCAAGCTATTGACCCGGGAGCCCAGCGCACCGACATAAAACGCCTTGGAGTCCAGCGCCGTGAGCAGCGCCATGTCATCGAGTCGAGGATCGTGGGTCAGCGCAACGATGGCTGTACGCTCGTCAGTCTGGATGCTGAGCACCGCGTCATCGGGCATGCCCGAAACAAATCGGCCGTGCTGCTCTTCCCAGCCGTAAACGAACTCGGTGCGCGGATCGCAGATCAGCACTTCGAAATCCAGCAGCCGCGCCATCTCGGCGACATAACGGGACAACTGCCCCGCACCGATCAGCAACAGCCGCCAACGTGGACCGTAAATGGCCCGCAACGTCTTGCCATCGAACGTCAGGACATCAGTCTTGTCGGCCGGTTGCAGCATGACTTCACCCGTCTCGACACTGAGCGAGCGAGCCACGATTTCATGCGCCTCGCAGCGCGCCAGCAACTCGGCGACCCAAGCCGGATCGCCGACCCGTTCCTCCGTCAGGCGCAAGGTGCCGCCGCACGGCAAACCGAAGCGTGCCGCCTCCTCACGGGTGACGCCGTAAGTGATCAATTGCACCGCGGGCCCATCGGCTGGAATACGACCGTCGCGCAGCCGGGCAATCAAATCGTCTTCGACACAACCACCGGACACCGAGCCAATCACCACACCATCTTCACGCAAGGCCAGCATGGCGCCAGGTGCCCGCGGCGCGGTGCCCCAGGTCTGGACCACGCTGTACAACACCACCCGCTGACCGGCGCGGCGCCATTCGAGCACGCTGCGCAGGACGTTCAGATCGACGCTGTCCATCAGGCTTGCGCCTTCTGCCAACCTTGCAGCTGATAGCGAACCGGCAGGTTGCGGATGCGCTTGCCGGTGGCGGCAAAGATTGCGTTGCACAGCGCGGGTGCGATCGGTGGTACGCCCGGTTCACCGACACCGCCTAATGGCACATCACCGGGTGGTGTGACCAGATGAACCGCGACTTCCTTCGGCGCCAGCGACATGCGCGCCACTTCATACATGTGGAAGTTGTCCTGCTGGACCTTGCCGTCCTTGAAGCTGATTTCCCCCAGCACCGCGTTGCCCAGGCCCATGACGCAGGCGCCTTCGAACTGCGCGCGAATCCGCTCGGGGTTGATCTGCGGTCCGCAATCCACCGCGATGTCGGCCTTGTGCACGATCAACGTGCCGTCGTCTTTGACTTCAACCTCAATCACCGCCGCCACATAGGTCACGAAACTGTAATGCACCGCCAGGCCCAGGCCTCGGCCCTTGGGCAACTCGCGACCCCAACCTGCCGCTTTGGCAGCGGTTTCCAGCACCGTACGCAGCCGCGCGGTGTCGATTGGATACCGTTCGGGGGATTCGCCGTAGTTCCACTCTTCGCTCAAGGTGCGCGGATCGATCTGCCGGTCCGGGCCGAGCAATTTGATCTGGTACTTGAGCGGATCCTGGCCGGCCTTGTGCGCCAGTTCATCGACAAAGCTCTGAATCGCAAAACCGTGAGGAATATTCGACACCGAGCGATACCAGCCGACGCGGGTATGGACCGTCGCTTCCGGGTTTTCCAGGCGCACGTTGGGGATCGCGTAGGCCATGTTGGTGAAACCCATGCCCAGTTCGAAGGCCGCCTCGTGGTTCATGCCCGGCGCAAACAACGCGGTGATGCTCGGCGCCACGGTGCGGTGCAACCAGCCGGACGGCAGGCCGTCCTTGTTCAGGCTGGCTTTCAGGTACTCGGCCGACACCGTGTGGAAATAGGAGCAGTGGATGTCGTCTTCACGGGTCCATTGCACTCGCACTGCCTTGCCGGGGAATTCCTTGGCAAGGATCGCGGCTTCGATGATGAAGTCCGGTTTGGATTTACGCCCGAAACCGCCGCCCAGCAAGGTGACGTTAAAGGTGACGTTATCGAACGGAATACCGAGGCGCTCGCCAATGCGTTCGCGGGTAACTTGGGGTGCCTGGCTTGGAGCCCAGGCTTCGCACACACCGTCCTTGAAGCGGGCGATGGCGACCATCGGCTCCATGGGTGCTTGCGTGAGGTGCGGCAGGTAATAGGACGCTTCGAGCGTGCTGTCAGCGCTGCCCATGGCTTCATCGATGTTGCCGGTATTGCGCACCACTTTGCCGGGTTTGAGGGACGCAGCCTCAATTTCCTTGCGGTAGGCGATCGAGTCATAACTGGCGTTGGGGCCATCGTCCCATTCGATTTTCAGAGCCTCGCGCCCCTTGATTGCAGCCCAGGTATTGCTGGCGACCACGGCCACACCGCCCAACGGCTGAAACTCCGACGGCAACGGATGGCCTTCGATCTGCACGACCTTGAGCACGCCCGGGACTTTCATTGCGGCGCTGGAATCGACGGACTTGACCTTGCCGCCGTATACCGCAGGGCGCGCAATGGTGGCGTAGAGCATGCCGTCGAAATGGACGTCTGCACCGTAAATGGCGCGGCCATTGACGATGTCGGCACCGTCGATAGCCTTGGTGCCTTCCTTGCCGATGTAACGGAATTCCGACGGTTGCTTGAGCCGCAGACTGTCACGCGCCGGCACTGCCAACGCACCGGCCGCGGCGGCCAAGGCGCCGTAACCCAATTCACGACCGGACGGTTTATGGATGACTTTATGCAATTGTGCATGGCATTCGCTGACCGGTACTTTCCACTGTTCGGCAGCCGCTTGTTCAAGCATGGTCCGCGCGGCAGCACCGCATCGGCGCATCGGCTCGTACCAGTGGCGCATGCTGCGCGAACCATCGGTGTCCTGGTTGCCGAAGCGCACTTCGTCGCCCGGCGCCTGTTGCACCTTCATCATCGCCCAGTCGGCTTCCAGTTCATCGGCCACCACCATCGTCAGGCTGGTGCGCACACCCTGGCCCATTTCCGAACGGTTGCAGACCACGGTCACCATGCCATCAGCGGCAATGCTGACGTAAACCTTCGGATCATCGATCCAGCCGTTGGGCATGCCATCGGCGCCGAATTTTTTCTCTTTCTCGGCAGCGAAAGCATCTTGCCAGCCCCAGCTTGCAACCAGAACCAACGCGCCGGTGGCACCGACACCTTTAAGGAAACCGCGGCGACTGAGGTTGCTCAGCGCGAAATCATTCGGTAGCTGGCTCATGCCTTGGCTTCCTTCAGGTGAGTGGATGCCTGGCGGATGGCGGTCTTGATACGGTTGTACGTGCCGCAACGGCAAATATTGCCGACCATCGCCTCTTCGATCTGTTCGTCGCTGGGGTTCGGGTTGGTCTTGAGCAGGGCCGTGGCGGACATGATCTGCCCGCCCTGACAAAAACCGCACTGGGCCACGGCGGTGTCGAGCCAGGCTTGCTGGACGATTTGCCCGACCGGGTCGGCGTGCAGGTTATCGATGGTGGTGACGTTCTGGCCGACTACCGAACCGATCGGCGTGATGCAACTGCGCGCCGGAGCGCCTTCGATATGAATGGTGCAGGCGCCGCACAGGCCCATGCCACAGCCGAATTTGGTGCCGTTGTAGCCGGCCACGTCGCGGATCGCCCAGAGCAGCGGCATGTCCTCGGTGACATCGAGTTGATGGTCTTGACCATTGAGCTTCAGGGTAATCATGGGCACGCCCGCATAGTTATTGGTTATGGGGTCGAGCAATCTGCCGCCTGGGGTTGGCGGTTGGCATCACGCAGATCGGCTCAGGCTAAAGAGGCTCTCTTATGCGGACGGTAGCGTCTGCATCGGGCCTTTGATGGAGCAAACGTTTGCATCGTTAGGTGGCTAAGTTAACCCAGTATTAACAAAAAAGCCCTGCACCGTTAAACGTGTGCAGGGCTTTGAAATCAGCCTCGAAAGCGTAGCCTCAATACCGATTGGGCTCCATTTCCAGGTCGACATGGAAACGTTCTGAAATGTCTTTCTGGATGCGTTGCGCCAGGTTCAGTAATTGAAGACCGGTCGCGTTGCCGTAGTTGACCAGCACCAACGCCTGCAATTTATGCACGCCGGCGTCAGCATCACGGAAACCTTTCCAGCCGGCCCGTTCGATCAGCCAGCCCGCCGCCAGTTTCATCTGCCCGTCGGGTTGCGCGTAGGCCACCAGATCCGGGTATTCACCTTTGAGTTGCGCGACAAGCGCTGTTGGCACCAAAGGATTTTTGAAGAAGCTGCCGGCATTGCCGAGCACTGCCGGGTCCGGAAGCTTTTCGTTGCGGATGCTGCAAATCGCCTGGCTGACATCGGTGGCAGTCGGATGATCGATACCTTGCTCGGTCAGGCGCTGACGCACCGGGCCGTACTCCAGATGCAGGTGCGCGGCGCGGTCCAGGATGAAACGAACCCGCAGGATCAACCAACGCCCCGGTTCCTGTTTGAACAGGCTGTCGCGGTAGGCGAAGTTGCATTCTTCCAGGGTGAAGTCCCGCAAGTCGCCGGTCTGGCGGTCCAGCGCGGTCAGGCCGGCGAACACGTCCTTGATCTCCACACCATAGGCGCCGATGTTCTGCATCGGTGCCGCACCGACGGTGCCGGGAATCAGGCTGAGGTTTTCCAAGCCCGACAAACCCTGCGCAAGGGTGTGCTGCACGAACGGATGCCAAGGCTCGCCGGCCTCGGCTTCGATGACGACCTTACTGCCGTCATCACTCAGGATGCGAATCCCGCGGGTGGCCATGCGCAGCACCAGCGACTGTATGTCGGCCGTCAGCAGCAGGTTGCTGCCACCGCCAATCACCAGCAGCGGCACGTCATGTTCTACCGCATAAGCCAGGGCTTCACGCACGTCTGCATCGCTGTGGGCTTCGGCAAACAGCCGGGCCTGAACGTCGACACCAAAGCTGTTGAACGGCTTGAGCGAAACCCGGGGTTGAACCTGCAAACTCATAACCGTCCCTTCAATTCGATCACCAGCAAATCACTGGCACGCTCGATCAGGTCCAGCACCTGCTCAAAGCCTTGGTCGCCGTCGTAATACGGATCCGGCACTTCATCGATTTCCGACTGGTAGCGACGCAGGAACAGGTCCAGCTCGGCTTTGCCCTTGGCCGGTTGCAAGGCCTTGAGGTTGCCCAGGTTGCTGTGGTCCATCGCCAGAATCAGGTCGTAGGTGGCGAAATCAGCCCGGCTCACTTGCTGGGCGCGCTGAGCGGACAGGTCATAACCGCGCAGCTTGGCCGCCGCCTGGCTGCGCTTGTCCGGGGCCTTGCCGACGTGCCAGTCACCGGTACCAGCGGAGGCGACTTCGATTAGATCGGCCAGCCCCGCTTCTCGCAGTTTGTGTCGCAACACGCCTTCAGCCGTGGGCGATCGGCAGATGTTGCCCAGGCAGACAAACAAAACCCGCATCAGGCCTCCAGCAGGCGACGAACGCGCTCAAGGTCTTCGACGGTATCGACGCCGGTCGGCGGTGCGATCAGCGCATCGGCGACGTGAATCCGCACGCCGTGCCACAGGGCACGCAGTTGTTCCAGGGATTCGGTATTTTCCAGCCAGCATGGGCCCCAGCTGACGAAGTCATGCAGGAAACCGGCGCGGTAGGCATAAATGCCAATGTGCCGACGATACGGCACGCCTTCCGGCAATTGCTCGCGGCTTTTGGCGAACGCGTCCCGGGCCCACGGCAACGTGGCACGACTGAAGGTCAGCGCCAGGCCATTAAGGTCGCTGACAACCTTGACCACGTTGGGATTGAACAGGGTTTCCACGTCTTCGATCGGCTCAGCCAATGTGGCAATGCGCGCTTCAGTGTGGACGGCCAGATTGGCGGCAACCTGATCAATCACGCTCGGCGGGATCAACGGTTCGTCACCCTGAACGTTGACCACAATGGCGTCGGGGGCCAGGCCCAGCTTCGCGGCAACTTCGGCCAAACGGTCGGTGCCCGAATTGTGATCTTCGCGGGTCAGCACCACTTCAGCGCCAAACCCGTTGCAGGCCTCGACGATGCGCGCATCGTCAGTGGCCACCACCACGCGTTGGGCGCTGCTTTTGCTCGCCTGTTCCCAGACGTGCTGGATCATCGGCTTGCCGGCAATCAGCAGCAGCGGTTTGCCCGGCAAGCGGGTGGAGGCGTATCGCGATGGAATGACAACGGTAAAGGCTGTGTTCATTTATCCAGACGCTCGTCGGTGGTCAGGGTGCGGGCTTCGGTTTCGAGCATCACCGGGATGCCGTCGCGAATCGGGTAAGCCAGGCCTGCGCCCTTGCTGATCAGCTCGGTTTTGTCGGCGCTGAGCTTGAGCGGGCCTTTGCAGACCGGGCAAGCGAGGATATCGAGCAATTTGGTGTCCATGAGCATTCCCTGGATAAATGGATTTAAGGCAAAAGACGAGCCGGCAACAGGCGCATCAGCTGCGTATCGAACCAGGCCACGAAGGCCGGCGATGGCGCAGCATCGACCGCCAGGTACCACCAATCGGCAGCGGCGAAGGCACGGCACTTCACCGCGTCCTTTTCGGTCATCACCAACGGTAATGACGGTGTGAAATTCAAGGCCTGCACGCTGTATTCGGCGTGGTCGGCAAACGCATGCGGGACTGGCCGCCAGTGTAGCGTTTCGAGAGTTGTGAAGAAACGCTGCGGATTGCCGATCCCGGCCACGGCGTGCAGCGCCTGGCCAGCGGGAAAGTGGTCGAGGGGACGCCGCTCGCCGCTGTGCAGATTGACCAGTTCGATGGGTTGAAGCTGGAAGGCAAAACCTCCGTCGCGATCGGCAGCAGCGCCGTTATACAGCACCGCGTCGACGCTTTGCAGACGCTCGGCCGGCTCACGCAACGGCCCGGCGGGCAGGCAACGCTGGTTGCCCAGGCCGCGGGCGGCGTCGATCAGCACCAGTTCAAGGTCCCGGGCCAGACGGTAATGCTGCATGCCGTCGTCGGACAGGATCAGGTCCAGTGGCTCACTCGCCAGCAGCGCTTTGACGGCACGGCTGCGGTCGGGGTCGATCATCAACGGAACGCCGGTACGCTGGACGATCAACAGCGGTTCGTCGCCTGCAATCTCGGCGCTTTGATCCGCCTCGACTCGCCACGGCAGTTGCGGTGGCTTGGCGCCGTAACCCCGGCTAACCACCCCGACCCGCAGGCCACTGCGCTGACAATGCTGGATCATCCACAGAATCAGCGGCGTCTTGCCGGTGCCGCCGACGGTAATGTTGCCGACCACGATCAGCGGCACCGGCGGTTGATAGATCTCGCCCTCACCCGCCAGAAAACGCTTGCGCTTGTTCATGACCACGCGCCGATACAACCACTCCAGCGGCTGTAACAACTTCAGGGCCGGATGACCTTGGTACCACGCGGCGAGCAAGCGATCGGACATGGCCATCAGGGCGCGGGCGGCGCCGCCTCGACAGTGGTCATGCGCAGGTGGCTGAAACCGAGTTTGCCGGCGGCGTCCATGGCGGTGATGACGGACTGATGCTGAGTCTTGCCGTCGGCGCTGATGGACAGCGGCAGGTTGGTGTCGCCACTCGATGCTTTCTGCAGCGCGTCCATCAGCGTGGCCAGATCGTTTTTCGACAACAATTGGTTGTTCACCGAGAATACGCCCTCGGCGCTGATGGCAACGTCCAGATGCTTGACCTGCTGGTCTTCGGCAGGCGAACCGCTGACAGCTTCCGGCAGATCGACGCGCAACTGGGTTTCACGGGTAAACGTGGTGGTGACCACGAAAAACAGCAGCAGGATAAACACCACGTCGATCAGCGACGCGAGGTTGATGTCCACATTCTCCCGTTGCTTGCGGCGGAATTTCACGCTTTGCCACCATTCAGGTCAACATCGCGATCGCCCTGTACAACTTCGACGAGCTTGATCGCTTCCTGCTCCATGCCCACCACCAGTTCATCGATCCGGCGTTGCAGGAAACGGTGGAAGAATACCGCCGGAATACCGACCATCAGGCCCGCGGCCGTGGTGATCAGGGCCTTGGAAATACCACCGGCCAACACCGCAGCGTTAGTGCCCATACCCGAGCCCATGAACGCGCTGAAAATGTCGATCATGCCGAGCACCGTCCCCAACAGCCCCAGCAGCGGGGCCATGGCGGCGATGGTGCCTAGCGCATTGATGTAGCGTTCGAGCTCGTGAATCACTCGCGCAGCAGCCTCTTCGATGCACTCTTTCATGATCTCGCGACCATGCCTGGAGTTGGCCAGGCCAGCGGCCAGGATTTCACCCAAAGGCGAGTTGGCGCGCAGTTCCTTGAGTTTGTCTTTATTGAGTTGTTTGTCCTTGATCCAGACCCAGACCTGCCCGAGCAAATGCTCCGGGGTCACACGGCTGGCACGCAGGGTCCAGAGACGTTCGGCGACGATCGCCATTGCCGCGATGGAACTCAGAATGATCGGCAGCATCATCCAGCCGCCGGATTTGACTAATTCCCACACAGTGATAGTCCCCTCGAAAAAGTGCGCCACTCTAACATAGGGGGTCCACGCACCGAAGACCGTGATGTCGCATCCGGTCGGGCTTTAATCACTCCGGGTTACTGCGCAGAGCGCCAGAAACGCCGTTCTTGACGCATCGTCCATGGCGGCTTGAAGTGCCCCAGTTGCAGACGGATGGCACCCTGTTCGGCGCTGTCATGGATTGATATGCCGCGCTTTCGATAGCGCGCCATGATCGTGGGATGGGGATGACCAAATGAATTTCCCTGACCGCGGGAGATCAACACCGCTTGGGGCTGCAACGCGGCAAGCAACGCCATCGATGACGAACTGCGACTGCCGTGGTGCGGCGCTGCAACCAATCAGTGGTGACGGCCAGTGGACTGGCGAGCAGTGCCCGCTCGGCTGCGGCATCTATATCACCGGTCAATAACAGACGCTCGCCATTGGCTTCTATCTGCAGAACGCAGGATTTCTGATTGCTGTCGCTGGCCGAAGACCATTGCCAGAGCTTGAACCTCACATCATCCCAGACCCATTGCTTGCCGCTCTCGCAGCCCTGCGCCTGCAACTCGGCAGGCAACGCCTGGGGATCGCCACTGACCACCCGTTTCACCGGCAGGCCATTGGCAACGGCCCGGGCGCCGCCCGCATGATCAGCGTCAGCATGGCTGATCAGCATCAAATCGAGCCCCTCCACGCCCAGTTTGCGTAATGTCGGCAGCACCACCCGCTCGCCCAGGTCGAAATCGCCGAAACGCGGTCCGGTGTCATACAACAGTGTGTGATGACGGGTGCGCACCAGGATTGCCAAACCCTGGCCAACATCCAGCTGCCAGACTTCGGCGATGCCTTCAGGCAAGACCTGCCGGGGAGGAAAAACCAGCAACAGCAGCATCGGCCAACCCAACGAGCGAAACGGCACACCTCGAGGCATTAATAGTAGAAAGGCACCGAGTGTGCCGAGTGCCCATATCCACAACGGGATGGCCACCGGCACCCACGCGGGCAAGTACCCGGCCATCAGCGCCAGGCCGTTGAACAAGAGGTCAATCAAACCTCCTGCCAACCACAGCAACCCTTCGCCCACGTAAGGAAGGGGTAAAAACAACGTACCCAGCAATGCCGGAGGCAGCACGACCAGGCTGATCCACGGCACCGCGAGCAAATTAGCCACCGGCCCGCTGAGACTGATCGGCAACCCGAGCACCAGCAGCAACGGGCACAGACCAATCGCGATCAGCCATTGAGCGCGGGTCCAGGTTTGCCACCAACGCCATGGGCCCAGCCGACCACCGAAGGTGAAGATCAACACCGCCACCGCGGCGAACGACAGCCAGAAACCCGGTTGCAGACTCGCCAGCGGATCCAGCAGCAAAACACCGTCGAGCGCCAGCAACAGCGGCCACCAGGCACCGAGGTGACGAAATCGCAGGCGCCACAACAGCACCAGACCGATCATCACGCAGGCCCGCCGCACCGGCACCTCGAGCCCGGCCAGCAGCCCATAACCGAGAGCGGCCGCGAACGCGAGTCCACAGGCCCACGGCAGCCAAGGCAAGCGTTTCGGCCACAGGCCATAACGGGCCAGCCCGGCGATCAGCAGATACACCAACCCTGCCAGTAAACCGACGTGCTGTCCGGAAATCACCAACAGATGGACGGTTCCGGTGTCTTGCAGCACTTGCCAGTCTTCGCGACTCAGCCCAGCGCCATCCCCCAGCACCAACGCCGTCAGCGCTCCCGTTCGCCCCTGGGCATCCACGGACTGCAAGCGCTGACGGATGCCGTCGCGCCATGCCCATTGGGCTTGCTTGAGCCGCTCGCCAGCCTTGACCGTCCCGGTAGCGCCGATGCGTTGCGCCAACAGCCAGGCGTCGTAATCGAAGGCATGGGGATTGAGCAGCCCCGCAGGCCGCTTCAACTTGACCGCCAGTCGCCAATGTTCGCCGCTGTTGACCGGCGGCCCGTCATACCAGGCCAGGCGCAGCAGTTGCGGCACCTTGCCGTGTCGCGACCGGGCATCCGCCAATTCAAAGCGCACGACTGCCTCATTGTTCTGGGGCAATCCCGTCACCCGACCTTCGACCCAACGGGTTTCGCCATCAAGGCTCATCGGCAGCCGATCATCCAGCGCCCACTGTGCATTCGCGCACGCCCAACTGAAGCCGAACAGGAAAAACGCCAACGGATAAGTCCTGAACGGCAGCGCCATCAATCCCATGACTGGCAACAACAGCCACAACCAGACCGGCGGTAATACCGGTAAAAAACGCAGGATCAACAGACCCAACGCCAGCGCCATCATCCCTGTGCGCATACGCCCGTCCTTGAGAGTCCCCTCCTAGGCATAGCCGGCTAATCGCACGGGCATCGTTATTAATTGTCACAAAGTCTGAATGGGCGCCTCATAGAATCCAGACATACTTGCCGCCTTAACCGACCGAGAAGCCTTATGCCCCGGCGCTTATTCAAACGTTACATGCCAGACCCGATCAGCATCAGGGAACACAAGTCCTTACGCTTTCTCGGCACCCTGCTGCATGACCCGAACCTCTGGCACCTCAACCGCCATTCCGTCGCACGGGCCATGGCGGTTGGTCTGTTCGCGGCGTTCCTGCCGATTCCACTGCAGATGCTGGTCGCCGCCATTCTCGCCATCATGGTGCGCGGCAATATGCCGATTGCGGTCAGCCTGGTCTGGCTGACCAACCCGATCACCATGCCGGCGGTGTTCTTCTGCACTTACCAGACCGGGGCCTGGCTGATGGACGTTCCCACCCGCCATTTGCCGGACGAGCTGACCTGGGAATGGATCAGCGGCGAACTCTCCTCCCTTTGGCAGCCGTTTTTACTCGGTTCGGTGGTGACGGGGCTGGTACTCGGCGCACTGGCTTATTGCCTGACCATGATGTACTGGCGCTGGTGGGTTGGGCGGCAGTGGAAGCGGCGCAAGAAAAACCGGATGCAGAATAAAAAAACGGCACCCTGAGGTGCCGTTTCTGATTGAGCAGTGCGCGATTACGTGCGCATCCCGCGACCGCTGACCAGCAGCCGTGCGCAACCGATGTACAACACCACGGTCGCCACCAGCATGAAGGTGATCGCCACGCTGATCCTGATGTCCGAAACGCCAAGAATGCCGTAACGGAAGGCGTTTACCATGTGCAGCACCGGGTTGGCCAGGGACACGGTCTGCCAGAACGGCGGTAGCAAGGTGATCGAGTAGAACACCCCGCCCAGGTAGGTCAGCGGTGTCAGCACAAACGTCGGGATGATCGAGATGTCATCGAAGTTGCGCGCAAACACGGCGTTGATGAAGCCTAGTAGCGAGAAGATCGTCGCTGTCAGCACGACCACCAGAATGGTCACGCCCAGGTGATGCACTTGCAAATGGGTGAAGAACAGCGACAGCAGAGTCACGATGATCCCGACCATCAAGCCGCGCAGCACGCCGCCCAGGGTGTAGCCGATCAGAATCGTATGCGGCGACACGGGCGACACCATCAATTCTTCGATGGAACGCTGGAACTTGCTGCCGAAGAAACTCGAGACCACGTTGCCGTAGGAGTTGGTGATCACCGACATCATGATCAGCCCCGGCACGATGTACTCCATGTAGGTGAAACCACCCATGTCACCGATCTGCCGGCCGATCAGATTGCCGAAGATCACGAAGTACAGAACCATGGTGATGGCCGGCGGCAGCAGCGTCTGCGGCCAGATCCGGGTAAAGCGTCTGACTTCCCGGTAAACGATGGTATTGAGGGCAACGAGGTTGGGTTGCAGCTCGGAACTCATACCGCCACCTTCGACAGGTTTTTTTCCACCAGGGACACGAACAACTCCTCGAGGCGATTGGTTTTATTACGCAGGCTCAGCACTTCAATGTTCTGCTGCGCCAATTGGGTAAACAGCGCAGTGATGCCCATGGCCTTGTCGACCTGAACTTCAAGGGTGTGGCTGTCGAGCAGTTTGGTCGGATAACCGAGCAACTGCGGCGCGGTTTGCAGTGTGTTTTTGATGTCGAGCAGGAACGTTTCCACATGCAGTTGGCTGAGCAACTGTTTCATGCTGGTGTTCTCGACGATGGTGCCGTGATCGATGATGCCGATGTTGCGGCACAACTGCTCAGCCTCTTCCAGGTAGTGGGTGGTGAGGATGATGGTGATGCCTTTCTTGTTCAGCTCGGTGAGGAAGGTCCACATCGAGCGACGCAGCTCGATGTCCACCCCCGCCGTAGGTTCGTCGAGGATCAGCAAGCGCGGTTCGTGAACCAGCGCACGGGCGATCATCAGGCGACGCTTCATGCCGCCGGACAGTGAACGCGACGGGACATCACGCTTGTCCCACAGACCCAGTTGGGTCAGGTACTGCTCGGCGCGTTCCTTGGCGATTTTCGGCGGGATGCCGTAATAACCGGCCTGAGTCACGACGATGTCGAAGGTTTTTTCGAACTGGTTGAAGTTGAATTCCTGAGGCACTACGCCGATGGAGCGCTTGAGCTGCGCAGGATTCTTGTCCAGGTCGTGACCGAAGATATTCACCGTCCCGCTGGTCTTGTTCACCAGGGTCGAGAGGATGCCGATGGTCGTGGATTTGCCGGCGCCGTTGGGGCCGAGCAAGGCGAAAAAGTCACCTTCGGCGACGTCCAGATCGATACCACTCAAGGCCTGGAAACCGTTGCCGTAGGTTTTGGTTAGCTGCCGGATGGACAGAGCGGAACTCATATCGGATTTACGCACCAAGAAGGGAAGAAAGGGACAAACAAGGGCGGGCGGCGACTAATACAACCGCGGCGCACGAGCGCAATGGTGCTTGGCGCCGCCACACAAGTACAGTCAAGTGTGTCGATAGTGAGTATTAAGTCAACGCGGTCATAACCGCTTTCTGATACGCCGGACGCTGTTTCAGGCGTGCATACCAGGCTTGCAGATGAAGCTGCGGTGCGCGCTCGATCGGCATCTCGAACCAGGCATAAATAAAACTGCCCAGAGGAATGTCGCCCATGCCGATCTCATCGCCAGACAGGTAGGATTGGGTCGCCAGTGCCTGGTCGGCCATGGACAGCAGGCCATCGCACTCCTTGATCGCGGCGTTGATTGCGGGCCAGTCCTGTTGACTTTCCGGAGTACGTAACACCCCCCAGAACACCGTACGGAACGGGCCGGCAAAACTTGAAGTGGTCCAGTCCATCCACTTGTCGGCAGAAGCCCGGGCCTGCAGATCCTCTGGATACCAGGCTGTGCCGTTGGCGTGGCGAGCCATCAGGTAACGCACGATGGCGTTGGATTCCCACAGCACGAAACCCTCGTCCTCAATCACCGGCACGCGGCCATTGGGGTTCATCGCACGGTACTGCGGCGTATCGACTACACCAAAGGCGCCGCCCGCATCGATGGCTTCATAAGCCAGGCCCAGCTCCTCGGCGGCCCACAAAGGTTTTCTGACATTCGACGAGTTTTTCCGACCCCAGATCTTCAGCATGACCGCCTCTTTATGGATGAATGCGCAGGCAGCATACGCGGGATCAGGCGCGACTCAAATCGCTCTGCATGTCACCCAGCAGCGCGGGCAGTGTGTCGCTGAACAGATGCGGATAGCACTTCTCCAGGTGCTCGAAAAAGAACGCTTCAGGCACGTCGGTGAACTGGCCGTGGTCGATCAGGTATTCCATCAATTGCTCGCCGTCGCGATTGTACGGATGGAAAACGCTGTCGTTGATTCCGTCGAATTCCAGTGGTGCGACATTGAACAGTTCGCACAAGCCTTGGTTGAACGCTGGCGTGGCTTTGACCCAGCTTCCGTTCAGATACAGCTCCGTATAGCCGTGCATGGCGAACACGTCGCTCTTGAGCAACTCGAGCAACCGCGGCGTCGACAAATGATTGCGCACATCCGCCAGACCGATCCGCGCGGGAATCCCGCAATGCCGGGCGCACCCGGCCAGCAGCGTGGCTTTTGGCACGCAATAACTTTCCCCCGCTGCCAGCGCATAACTGCCGCGCAAGGTATCCGGATCGCGACTGAAGGTGTAAGGGTTGTAACGCACGGCTTCGCGCGCGGCGTAATAGAGATTGATCGCCTGCTCTAGAGGGTCGCGACGGCTGCCGCGATGTTTTTCGGCGAACTCCACCACCGACGGGTGGTCACTATCGATGAAGCGGCCGGGACTCAGATACTCGTGCATGAGAACAATCTCCTGGGGAAGCCACGAGTCTAGCGACACGTTCAGCACAGAGATAACGACGTTTCGGCCAAACATGGACGCTTTGCCGCCCGCCCAACGAACGATTTCCGCGGCTTGTTGCCAACCGGGCCTACAAAACACATCCATGGTTTCCCACGAATTCAATCACATCGCTCTGACCACCCTGTTTTGCGGATGCCGTCTAAGCTCTGAAAGTCGGTTTTGCCCTGGTTTCACGGAGGATTAAATATGCTGCTGTTGTGGATACTGGTTCTGGTTGTCGGGATTGCTTATTTAGCCCACCGACGCATCGCTCCACTGCCCGCCCTTTGCGTCGTTGCCGTTTACATGGTGGCGATGGGCGCTTTCAGCCGCACGCCAGGCTGGCTGTTGCTGATTTTCTGGGTGTTGATCGCGGCAGTGGCTGCGCCATTGTTGTTGCCCGACCTGCGCCGAAAATTTTTCAGCGCGCCGCTGTTCAACTGGTTCCAGAAAACCCTGCCACCAATGTCGCAAACCGAACGCGATGCGATTGATGCTGGCACGGTGTGGTGGGACGGTGAACTGTTCAGCGGTCGCCCGGACTGGAACAAACTGCTGGCCTATCCAAAAGTACAGCTGAGCGAAGAGGAACAGGCCTTTATCGACGGCCCGACCGAAGAACTCTGCGCGATGGTCAGCGACTGGCAGATAGGTCAAACCATGGACCTGCCTCCCGAAGCCTGGGCCTACATCAAGGAAAACGGCTTCTTCGCCCTGATCATTCCCAAGGAGTTCGGCGGCAAGGGTTTCTCCGCCTATGCCCACTCCCAGGTGGCGATGAAACTGGCGACCCGCAGCGGCGACCTTGCCTCTACCGTGATGGTCCCCAACTCCCTCGGTCCGGCCGAACTGCTGCTGCATTACGGCACCGACGAGCAACGCAACCACTACCTGCCACGACTGGCGCGCGGCGATGACATCCCGTGCTTCGCACTGACCGGCCCCCTGGCCGGCTCCGATGCCGGCTCCATGCCCGACACCGGAGTGATCTGCAAAGGCGAATGGGAAGGCAAGGAAACCTTGGGCCTGCGCCTGAACTGGGAAAAGCGTTACATCACGCTGGGTCCTGTTGCCACCCTGCTCGGCCTGGCGTTCAAGGCCTACGACCCGGATCACCTGCTGGGTGAGGAGGAAGACCTGGGGATCAGTCTGGCGTTGATCCCGACCGATACCGCCGGTGTTGAAATCGGCCGCCGTCACTTGCCGTTGGGCGCTTCATTCATGAATGGCCCGAACTCCGGCAAAGATGTCTTCGTACCGCTGGACTTCCTCATTGGCGGCCAGGAAATGATCGGCAAAGGCTGGATGATGCTGATGAACTGCCTGTCGGTCGGGCGTTCGATTTCATTGCCAGCGGTCGGCACCGGTGCCGCCAAGTTCACCAGTCTGGTGACCGGCCAGTACGCTCAGGTCCGTGAACAATTCAATGTTCCACTGTCGGCCTTCGAAGGTATTCAGGAAGCGATGGCGCGCATCGGCGGCAACGCCTGGATGATGGACGCGGCGCGGATGCTCACGGCCAATGCGGTGGATTTGGGCGAGAAGCCATCGGTGCTGTCGGCGATTCTCAAGTACCACCTCACTGAACGCGGCCGCGAGTGCATCAGCCACGCCATGGATGTTCATGGCGGCAAGGCAATCATCATGGGGCCGAACAACTACCTCGGTCGCAGCTGGAACGGCGCGCCGATTTTCATCACTGTGGAAGGCGCGAACATTCTCTCGCGCAACCTGATGATCTTCGGTCAGGGCGCGATTCGCTGCCATCCCTTCGTGCTTAAGGAAATGGCCCTCGCCGGTCGTGAAGACAAGGACCAGGCCCTCATCGAGTTTGATGGCCTGCTGCTCAAACACATCGGTTTCGCCGTGAGTAACGCCGCCAGCACGCTGGTGCTGAACCTTGGTTTCGGTCACTTCGAACACGCGCCAGGCGACAAGCTCAGCCAGGGTTACTTCCGCGCCCTCAATCGCCAGGCGGCTGCGTTTGCCATGCTCGCCGACCTGAGCATGATGCTGCTGGGCGGCGAATTGAAACGACGCGAACGTCTGTCGGCACGTCTGGGGGATGTGCTCAGCAACATGTACCTCGCCTCCGCCGCACTCAAGCGTTACCACGACCTCGATTCACCGGAGCACATGGCACCGCTGTTTACCTGGGCCATGGAAGAAAGCCTTGGGCAGTCGGAACGAGCGCTGGATGAACTGCTGACCAACTTCCCGAACAAGGTGTTGGGTTGCCTGTTGCGGGTGATCGTGTTCCCGTTCGGTCGTCGTCACAAAGGGCCATCGGACAAACTCGGCGCCGAAGTGGCGGCGGTGATCGGCCGCGCCAAGGGCGATCCAACCCTGGAAGAGTTGCTCGGCGGTTGCTACCGGCCGCAATCCACTGATGACCCGGTCGGCGCCCTGCAACATGCGTGTAACCTGCTGAGTGCCGCGCAACCGCTGCGCAAAAAGCTTCATGTCGCACTCAAAAGCGGCCAGGTCAAACCGGTCGCAGGGGAACACGTCATCGATGCAGCGCTTGAGGCTGGCGTGCTGCAGCCCGTGGAAGCACAGACCCTGCGTGACGCCGAAGCGGCGCGGCGCAAGGTGATTGATGTCGATGATTTCGACAAAAAGGAACTGGCGCTGGGCGAAGGAAAGGTCCGCTGATCCAGCCAGCGTCCTCTACACATGTAAAAAAGGGCGTGGGGGCTTTATACTCCCGCGCCCGTTTTGCTCTTGAGGACTT
Organism: Pseudomonas sp. UYIF39; assembly: GCF_029963765.1. Classification (GTDB taxonomy): domain Bacteria; phylum Pseudomonadota; class Gammaproteobacteria; order Pseudomonadales; family Pseudomonadaceae; genus Aquipseudomonas. The sequence continues at coordinate 20,697 of NZ_JALBYU010000010.1, read as the reverse complement.
ATCTCGTGTCCAATGTCGTTGCCGATCATCTTGTCTTGCTCGACCACCTGCGCAGCATCCTGGTCGCCGTAGGTGAGGCCGAACAGGTTCCCGAAGAAAGCCATGCCTTGTTCCTGGAGCGCTTCGACGAACTGCGTGCGTTGCTGCCGGTCGACCCGATCGAAAGCCAATACCTGGGCCAGGACATTCTGTGCCAGGTGATCACCCGCTACCCGCAAATCGCCCACCTGGTCCCGCGCGACCTGCTGTGGTACTTCGCCGGTGACTGCCTGCATTACATGCCCGACGATGAAATCGACTTGTATCAGGCGCTGGAAGAACGTCGTTTCGAAGCCGAACAAAACGATGAACCTTTCGACTGGAACCAGGAAAAACAGCTGCTGGCGATGTCGAAAGACGACAGCAAGCACTGATCCTCGGTCAGAAATACAAAAGGCCCGCATGGTTGTACATGCGGGCCTTTTTATTGATCTTGTTTTTTATAGCAACCCATCACTCTCGGGCAACTCATACTGCGCAGCGACTTTTCCCAACGCACTGGGCTTGCCCGGCTTACTCAGGGTCGGCTCCTTCTCCAGGCACTCCACCAGATAGTCGATCAGCACCCGTAACTTCGGTGGCAAATAACGGGTTGGCGAATGCAGCAGCCAGGCACCGCCGTGGTATGACGCCAGAAAGGTCCAGTCCGGCAGCACCTGCACGATCAGCCCTTGCTCCAGCGCATAACGTGCGGTGAAGTACGGCAGGCTGCCAATCCCGATGTGCTGCAACACTGCGCCCAACCGCACGCCGGTGTGATTGGCCGCATAACGTCCGCGCACGCCAACGGTTACAGCCTTGCTGCCTTTCTTGAATTTCCAGCGTGCATCGCTCGGCGTTTCGCCCAGATAGATGCAGCTGTGGTTGAGTAAGTCGTGGGGATGGGTCGGTGTGCCGTGCTCGGCCAGGTATTGCGGCGTTGCACAGAGCATATGATCGATGGTCAGCAATTGCCGACCGACCAGTCCAGCAGGTGGCCGATCTGTAATACGAATCGCCAGATCAACGTTGTCGTCGATCAAATCCACCTGGCGGTCCTCAAGCAACAGCTCCACATCCACTTTGGGATAGCGACGCAGAAATTCCGGCATATGCGGATGAATCACGAAACGCCCCACCGCCTTCGGCACACTGACGCGCACCAGACCTTCCGCTTCATGGGTGAACTGGCCGCTGATTTCCATCACCGACTTGGCTGCGCTGACCATCTCCTGGCAGCGTTTGAACACCTCTTCCCCACCGTCGCTCAAGCGCAACTTGCGCGTGGTTCGCTGCAGCAAACGGGTCGCGAGCGCCTTCTCCAGGCGCGAAATGCTGCGACTGACCGCCGAGGGTGAAGAACCCAACTGGCGAGCAGCCTCGGAGAAGCTGCCGGTCTCGACAACCTTGACGAAGATCGCCATTTCACCGAGCAGCGGTAGTGGAAGATTTATGCTCACAGCGCAACAGTCCTTTGATGTTTGAACGGATTATCACGCAATTCCACGCTTCATATAATAAAAAATAGATTTGTTAATAAGGGCATGGAATATGACGCTTCGCCTCTTTTTCCATAGTGATGACCTCAAGGCCAATGTGGAAGTCCTGGATTGCACGCCCCACGAGAACGAATTTTCCGTGGTGCTGCGCGCCACGTTGTTTCATCCCCAAGGCGGTGGACAGCCCTTTGACACCGGCTGGATCGGCGAAAGCCGAGTACTGAGGGTTGCTCAGGATCCGGACCGGATCATTCATTTCGTCGACCATCCGGTAAAACCGGGCATGACTCAGATTCGGGTCGACGAACAACGCCGCCAGTTCAATTCACGCATGCATTCCGCCGGCCACCTGATCGGCCACTTCGTCCAGGCCATGGGCTGGATGCCGATCAAGGCTCATCACTGGCCGGGTGAAGGACGCGTGCAATTCAAACCGGCAGAGTCGGCAAAAGAGGTTGATGCCGAGATGATTCAGCACGGCATCTCGCAGTGGATCGCCAATGATCTGCCGCGCCTGACGTCGATGCGTGAAGGCGCCCGGGAAATCGGTTTCGGTGAACTGCCCGCCTACGGCTGCGGCGGCACCCATGTACGCAGCCTGAAGGATTTGGGCGCGGTCACGATCACGTCCCTTTCACTGAAGAAGGGAACGCTGTCAGTCCACTACAGCGTGGATTGAGCATTTGGGTGATGCGTTCCTGTCATCGCCTCACGCCGGGGGAACCTGCGGTCGCGGGTTCTGTTGACTATCTGATAGATGGACCTAAGACATGATGCTTGACGTCGAGCGTCTCGATGAGACGTGCATAAAAAAACTGGCCAACGAAGAAGTCCTCGCCATCCGCGTCAAAGGCTTGTTGCCCAAGCCGCTGGCGATTCAGATTGGCGACAAGATCCTCGCCCCGGGCTTCGAAGGCTATATCAATGCGCCGAGCATCGGCCGCATCGGCATGGCGTTTTATGAAGCGGAAAACCAGCCGCTGCTGATCGAAGATTATTTCGAACGCGCCACCCGCAACATTGCGGAATTACGCAACCGGTGTGCGCCCTATTCGTCCCCCGTCGACACCCTGCGCTGCATGCTCGACGAGTCCTGGCCGGCGGGTGCTCACCTGGAAAATCTCTACGGTCGCAAGATGTATGTCGGGCTGTCCCGGGTGGTGAAACCCGGGATCTGTTTTCTGGCCCACCACGACATTTTCGCCAAGGACGCCCCGGACAGTTACCAGGCCAAAAGCCTGGAAGCGCAGTTCGCCTGCAATGTTTACCTGAACATGCCCGCCGAGGGCGGTGCACTGCAGATGTGGGACCACGACATCTCCCCGGACCAGTTCGACGAAATGCGTGGTGACAGTTACGGCATCGATCCGGTTCTGCTCGGGACTCCGACCCTGGAGATTCTTCCCGAGCCGGGTGATTTCATCATGTTCAATTCGCGCTGCATGCACTCGGTGACACCGGGTGTGGCTGATCCGCGCTTGAGCCTTTCGTTCTTTGTCGGCTATCGCGGCAATGCTTCACCCCTTACTTTCTGGAGTTGAGATGCTTTCGAATTACCTGGGCGAGTTTCTGGCGCTGGCAACTATCCACTTTCTGGCCGTGGTTGCACCCGGACCGGACTTCGCAGTGACCATCCGTCAGAGCGTGCGTTTCGGTCGACTGGTCGGGATTTGCACGGCGCTGGGCATCGGCGCGGGCATTTCCGTGCATGTGCTTTACACCTTGCTCGGCGTCGGCGCGCTGATGCATACGACACCCTGGCTGCTGACGGTGGCCAAGGTTGTGGGTGGCGCTTACATTTTGTACCTCGGTGTCAGCCTGTTGCGCAGCAAGCCCAAGACCGTACTGGAAGGCGACAAGCCTGACGAACCGGTTGTAGAACAAACGTTGCTGAAGGCATTTACCACCGGTTTCCTGACCAACGCGACCAACCCGAAAGCCACACTGTTTTTCCTGGCGATCTTCACCACCATCATCAGCGCCACAACACCACTGAAAATCCAGGCGCTTTACGGGGTCTGGATGTGTTTTGTGAATGCGCTGTGGTTTGTGATCGTCGCGCTGTTCTTTTCCAGTGCCCGGGTACGGCTACTGTTTATGCGCATGGGGCACTGGTTTGAACGCACCATGGGGGTGATTTTGATCCTGTTCGCCGGGCGCCTGATTCTGTCGATGTAAAACTTTCGCCCATGCAAAAGGCCCGCTCAGTCAGACTGGCGGGCCTTTTTCGTTTCTGCGTTGCTTTTTCATTTATGTGCGACAGATCTCACTTCGGGGACTCCCCTATCGCTCTCTCGTGGTGTTAGCTTGGTAACGTTTCTGTCTCATCGATCAGAAACTTCTCACAAACTGCCTGCAAAGGAATGCCCTCAGCAATGAATTTCTCACTCAAGCACCTGGCCGCGTCAACCCTGATACTGGCCAGCCTTTCGTCGTTCACCCTGACAGCGCACGCCAACCGACGCCACCGAAGAAACCACCGGCGACGCCATCCCCTAATACTTCGAAAACAACCCGACACCTAACTACAACCTGGCGCTGGATGGTAGCTACCCAGTAGTGATTGCCGAGAAAGGCTACGGCACTGTCATGGCGAACTTCGCCAAGCGCAAGGCAGAGGGTAAGGACGCTGAAATCATATCGATGACAGGCGGCATGACCACCAACCAGATTCCGTCGACATCGGCCGTCACCCTTTTGAGTGAGAAGCCTGCTGAATTGGCCGCCAGCCTGCAGAAGGCAGGTAGCGATTATGCCAAGCGCAATGGCGGCAACTTCGAGGTAACCGCCAAGGTCGTCGGCAAGGACGTCAAGCTCACGGTCACCGGCGTTTCGGCCCACTCCTCCGAGCCCGAGTCAGGTGTTAACCCGGTGGCCAGGATGCCCTGACCTATGTCACGCTGGAAGAGAAAGCCTTCAAGCTCGCGGTCAACCTGCGGGTGCCGAAGGGCAAGTCCCCCGAAGTGCTGAAGGCCGAAATCGCTGAAAAGCTTGGCGCCTGGAGCAAGAAGACCCACGTTGCAGTGGCCTTCGACTACTCGATCGCCGAGCCGATGTACCGCAACCCTGAGCGGGAATGGGTCAAAGCCCTGCTGGATCTGCAGATCGTGACCGAGATGATGGGGCGTATTGGGCAGTTGCCGAAGCTCTGATCGCCCTTTCGGACCCGTTATTTTGGCGGGTCCGACTCTTTGATCGTCTCGAATGCAACACAAACAAAAACGCCGCTCATTGCTGAGCGGCGTTTTCGTTAAATATGGAGCGGGAAACGAGACTCGAACTCGCGACCCCGACCTTGGCAAGGTCGTGCTCTACCAACTGAGCTATTCCCGCAAATGGCGTCCCCTAGGGGACTCGAACCCCTGTTACCGCCGTGAAAGGGCGGTGTCCTAGGCCACTAGACGAAGGGGACACGCTAACTGAAACACATGGTGTGTATTTCAGTGCCCAAATCCGAATCCGAAGATACCGGTTCTGGTTTCACTCAGCCTCGCCCGAAAGCAACGCTGTTTAAAATTGGAGCGGGAAACGAGACTCGAACTCGCGACCCCGACCTTGGCAAGGTCGTGCTCTACCAACTGAGCTATTCCCGCATTGGCGTCCCCTAGGGGACTCGAACCCCTGTTACCGCCGTGAAAGGGCGGTGTCCTAGGCCACTAGACGAAGGGGACACACGTACAACATTCACTTCCTACCGCGTTTCGCTGTGTGCTTTACGCTGTAAGTGGCGCGCATTCTATGGATGGATTGAGGGGTCGTCAACCCCCAGATATAAATTTATTTAAATCAATGACTTCGCCCTGCTTTGAGACACTAATCCGGGCTTTCCGTCGCCCGGGGTTTGACGCCTATATTCTGACACCCGCCAAGACGTTATAGTCCACCCACGCCAAAGATGATGGCAATGTGCACCTCGCACGCTATTACTTATATAAGCAGGAACGCGGCCGATACAGGCAGTGCAGTAGCCGATTCAACTCGCTGAGTGGCGCTATGCGTCCCAATGCCAAGCCACTACACTCGCACGCGAACCCCATAAAGAGGTCTTACCGGTGACACCACTCATGATCACCCTGCTAGTCGTAGCCGGGATCGCACTATTGATCGCCATTGGCTACATGAACCATGTGGTGGAAAACAGTAAGCTGGAAAAGGCCCGCGCCAAAGTCGAGCTCAACGATCGTCTGCGTCGTTGCGGCGAAATCACCGAGACCTTCCCCGGCCAGTTGATGACACCGGCGCTCAAGCTGCTGTTGACCCGTCTGGAACTGAACGTCTGCCAACGCCTGCTTAACCTGGAAAAAACCAGCTCCAACCTCAAGGCACGGATTGGCGAACTGAGCGCCCTGGTCGGCCAGGGCGAATCGATCCCGGTCAACAACCCGCCGGCACCGATCCAGACCGAGGCCAAAGCCAAAGACGTACGCTTCCTGCTCGAAGCCCTGCACGGCCAAATCACTCGCGCCGCACAGGACGGCTTCCTGCCGACCAACGAAGCCAAACGCTGGATCCGCGAAGTTCGCCACATCCTGGTCCTGCTGCACATCGAATTCTTCAACAACCTCGGCCAGCACGCCCTGCAACAGAACCAGCCCGGCCAGGCCCGCCTGGCGTTCGAACGCGGCGTGCAATACCTGCGCAAACAACAGGAACCCCAGGTCTACGCCGAACAGCTGGAATACCTGGAAAAACTCCTGGCTCGCGCCAACGCACAAGTCATGGACAACATCGCCCCGGTAGAAGGCGAAGTGAACCAGTTGACCGAAGGCCTCAAAGACGTCGAGGCCGATGCGGACTGGAAGAAAAAAGTGATCTACGACTGATCAGAGAAAGTAGAAAAGCCACCTAAGCAGGTGGCTTTTTTTTGCATTGAGGTTGATGGGCGGGCACAGCCAGGACAGAAAGGTCGACTACCAGGCCGTCATCGTCGGAACGCCGCCCGGACCAAGCCCGGCCCCCACAGTTGATAGGTGTACGCCTTAAAGCCGAAAGTGCCCCACCATCCCCTTCAACTCAACCCCCAACTGCGCCAACTCAATACTGGAAGCCGCATTCCCCTGCATCGCCAACGAAGACTGATCCGCACTGGCCCGAATACTCGTGACACTGCGATTAATCTCCTCAGCCACTGAACTCTGCTCCTCGGCAGCTGCTGCAATCTGCTGGTTCATCTGCTGTATCAAAGACACTGCCGCTGCAATACTCCCCAGCGCACTCTCAGTCTGCAACGCATCACTCACCGCCAGCTTCACCAGCTCGCCACTGTTCTGAATCTGCTGAACAGAAGACTGAGCCGCCGAGCGCAAGGCGCTCACCAGTCGTTCAATCTCCTCGGTCGATTGCTGAGTGCGCTTGGCCAGTGCCCGCACTTCATCGGCCACCACCGCAAAGCCCCTGCCCTGCTCGCCGGCTCGAGCCGCTTCGATAGCGGCGTTGAGGGCCAACAGGTTGGTCTGCTCGGCCACACTCTTGATGACGCTAAGCACTGTGCCGATGTTCTGGATTTCCGCACTCAAACTTTCGATGCTCGAACTGGCCGAGGTGGCTGAATCCGCCAACTGCTCGATCCGCGCCATGCTCTGGCGCACCACCTGCTGACCACTTTCAACCTTGCCGTCGGCCGTCTGAGCCGCCTGAGCGGCCTCCTCCGCGTTACGCGCAACGTCGTGCACGGTGGCCGTCATCTGATTCATCGCGGTAGCGACCTGTTCGGTTTCTTCCTTCTGGCTACTGACTTCAAGGTTGGTCTGCTCGGTCACCGCCGACAGCGACTGCGCCGAACTGGCCAACTGTTCGATACCCGCCTGCAAACCGCTGACAATGCTGCTAAGCCCCGCGCCCATCTGCTGCATGGCCTGCATCAGTTGCCCGATCTCATCACGACGGGTCACTTCAACCGTCGCACTCAAATCGCCAGAGGCAATCTGTTGAGCAACACGGATCACACTGCGCAGCGGTGCCACGATCAACCGGGTAATCACCCAGGACGCAATCAGCCCGACCAGTAGCGCCAGCGCCGAGGAACCGATGATCAGCAGCGAGTTCTTTTTCAGCTCCGCCTGCATCGACTGGTCTTCGGCGACATAGGCCTGATCCACCCGCTCCACCACCTGAGCGGCGCGCTGATGCAGCTGCTCATAAACGGTTTTTTCCTGCGCCAGCAGGCCTGTGTACTCGGCCAGTTTTTCGCTGAATCCGCCAATGTGTCCGACCACTTCATTGAGGACCGTCTGGTAACCCTCATCCTTGACCGTGGTCTTCAGCTGCTCGGCCTGGGCCAGTGCCTGGTCGGCCTGCTCGATCTTGCCCTGCCCAGCGCTGTCGTCGCCCTTGCGGCTCAGGTCCAGGCGCACGCGCGCTTCGTTCATGGCTTGCAACATCAACCGCGACACCTGGCTGACCTGATTGGCCTGTTCGATGAACTGCCCACCGTCCTTGCCTTCGGATTCCTTCAAGGTATAAGCGCCGTCATCGGCCAGCCCGGCCTGCAGCACATCGAGGTTGTTGGCCACGCTGGACACCGACCAACTGGCCATCTCCAGTGCCAGGTCCTTGGCCTGGCTGAGCGAGACGAACTCGTCAAAGGCCTTGCGGTAAGCCCCCAAGGACTGCTCGACGTCATTCATCACCGGCACGTTGGCCGCAGACGCCGCTTTCAGTTGGGTTGCCAGGGCGATCAGGCCGTCAACGCCCTCGTGCAGGGCATCAGCGGTTTTCGGGTTGCCGTGCAAGGCGTATTCCTGTTCGAGCAGCCTCACCTTGAGCAAACCGCTGTTGAGCGACGACATCTGCTTGAGCCCGTCGAAGCGCTGGCTGATGGTTTGCAGGGACCATACGCCGATGGCCGCCACCAGGGCGGTCAACAGCAGCACCAGTACAAACCCGACACCCAGTTTTTTCGCCATACCGAGGTTGGCAAAACGTCCTTGCACGGCCGAAATCATTGCACTTAGTCCCCTGACATAGTCTGTTAACGCAGATTCGCAACGGGCCTGTATCAACACAAGTCTCTGGCGTCGGAATAATGGCAAAAAGCTACGCTTACGTCGTTTTCAGAACGCTTGAGGTCGATCCAGAGCGGTGGCCTGAAAAAACGCCCGGGCTCGCGGATCACAGGCATAGGCCACATTGATACGCTGCCAGTCACTGGCCTCTGCGGTGGGACTGAATGCCGTCGCAGAAGACAACAGGACACCGAAGCGCTGGGCTTGTTTGCGCACCTGAGCGTAGTCGGACATCCGCGATCGCGCCCAGATGAACAGGCCTCCGACCGGCTTGCCGAACACCTCCCACTCGGCGTCTTCAAGCACTTGCAACGCCGCCTCCCTGTCATTGCTCAAACGCTGGCGCTGGCGCTGTACCAATTTTCGATAGGCACCGCTGGCCAACAGGCTTGCCAGCACCGATTCGCAAAACCGTGAGGCGCCCATGCTGCTGATCATCTTGACCTCGGCCAGCCGCGAAATAACCCCGGCGCCGGCCACTACAAAACCGACCCGTAACGAGCTGCTGAGGGTTTTGGAGTAGCTGCCGACGTAGATCACGTTGTCATCGATACCCAATGCAGCGAGGCGTGTACCGGGGCCGCTGTGCAAATCCGCATAGACGTCGTCTTCGATTACCAGAAGGCCATAAGTTTTGGCCAGTTGCAGAACCCGCTGCGCCACCGCCGGCGCCAGGCTGCTGCCCGTGGGATTGTGATAGAAGCTATTGATGAAGATCCCGCAGGGCCTGTACTTAACCAGCAGCGCCTCAAGCGCTGCAATGTCCGGCCCGCGCGGAGTTCGCGGCACCTCGATCATGCTGACCCCGTGCAGCCTGAGCAAATCGAACAGCAAGGAATAACCGGGATTCTCCACCACCACGCAATCACCCGGCTTGAACAAGGTCCGCACGATCAGGTCCAGCCCTTGACTGGCCCCCGCCGTTGTCAGGATCCGGCTTTCCTCCACCAGGATATCGAGCTGTTTCAGCCGTTTGTGAATCTGTTGCCGCAAGGCTGGCAGGCCCAGCGGCGTGCTGTAGTTGAACAGGCCGGCCATGTCGGAGCGACTGACCTGACGGATCGCGTAGCTCAGGTCGCCAGTTTCGCGCCAGCTCTCGGGAAGTCCGCCACACCCCAGTTTGAGTTCGCCAGAAATGCCGCCCTGCTTCATTTCTGCCCCCTCGAACCAGGGGCAATCCTGTTGCCCCTGAGCGACCAGCGCTGGCATGGCAACTATGAAACCGGCGCCATGACGCGACGCCAGCACCCCTTGTGCCACCAGACGCTCACAGGCCTCAACGACGCTGGACTGACTGAGCAAATTGATCCGGGCGATTTGCCGCACAGAAGGCAAACGTGTCCCCGGCGGCACCTCGCCACGACGTAGCCAGCTGGCTAGCGCGTCGACGATTTGCTGTACGACCGGCACCAATGCCTGTCGATCGATTCTCAACTCCATGAGCAAGCAAACTCCTGTCCGTTTTGCGGGAAACAGTTAATCACAGGAGCGCTCGATCAGCTGTGCGACAACGCCACTAAAACCGTCGGTTCTAACCATTTGAAACACATTGTCCGGCACCTTTAAGGAACCGAAAAAAAACCCGCAAAAATGCGGGCTTTTTCCTACGTTTCAGTGCTTGGTTTCAGAACGCCGTGACGCCACCGTCCACCGCCAGTGAATGCCCCGTGGTGAACGCTGCGCCGTCGCTGCACAGGTACAGCACCGCACTGGCGATTTCCTCAACCTTGCCGATGCGCCCGACGGGGTGCATGGCATTGGCGAACTCGCCTTTCTTCGGGTCGGCTTCATAGGCACGGCGGAACATGTCGGTGTCGATCACTGCCGGACACACCGCGTTCACGCGTATCTTTTTCTTGGCGTATTCGATGGCCGCCGATTTGGTCAGGCCGATCACCGCGTGTTTCGACGCCGCGTAAATGCTCATCTTCGGTGCAGCCCCGAGACCGGCGACCGATGCGGTGTTGACGATTGCACCGCCGCCTTGGGCCAGCAGTAAGGGCAACTGATATTTCATGCACAACCAGACGCCTTTGACGTTGACGCCCATGATCGCGTCGAACTCATCGACCGTGCCTTCGGCCAGCTTGCCTTTCTCGATCTCGATGCCAGCATTGTTGAAGGCATAGTCGAGACGGCCGTAGGTATTGACCACCTCGTCCATCAGATTTTTCACATCGCTTTCCAGCGTGACGTTGCAGCGCACGAAGGTGGCTTCACCGCCAGCGGTACGAATCAGCGCCACCGTGTGCTCACCACCCGCCACGTCCAGGTCGGCCACCAACACTTTCAAGCCTTCAGCGGCGAACGCCTGGGCGGTCGCGCGGCCAATGCCATTGGCAGCGCCCGTTACAACGGCGACCTGGCCAGAAAACGTCATGCTCATTGTTATGTCCTCAAAGAGAAGATGCGGGGGATCGCGTGTTCGCAATCTAGCCACAAGGGCCTGCGGCGCGGCAGCACTATCAGAAGGCCGGTTGGGTGCCCATGAGTGACAGTGATAAAACCGCCGGTTCGACTATCACTGCACTGGATCGATGTGCATTCGCCGCATCAGCCAAACTTGCGGCATCGTTCATGAAGGGCTATCAACAAGTCTTCATTCATCTTGAGTGCCTGTCATGACTACCCAGACCAATCGCCAGTTCCTGCTCGCCAAACGTCCGGTGGGCGCGGCGACCCGCGAGACCTTCACCTATCAAGAAGTACCGGTCGGCGAACCGGCTGCGGGTCAGATCCTGGTCAAAAACGAATACCTGTCCCTGGACCCGGCCATGCGTGGCTGGATGAACGAGGGCAAGTCCTACATCCCACCGGTCGGTATCGGCGAAGTGATGCGCGCATTGGGCGTAGGCAAAGTCGTTGCCTCGAATAATCCGGGCTTTGCGGTAGGCGATTACGTCAATGGCGCCTTGGGTGTGCAGGATTACTTCCTTGGCGAGCCACGAGGTTTCTACAAGGTCGATCCGAAACTGGCGCCTCTGCCGCGCTATCTGTCGGCGCTGGGCATGACCGGGATGACCGCCTATTTCGCCCTGCTCGATGTCGGTGCGCCAAAGGCTGGCGACACCGTGGTGCTGTCGGGCGCGGCCGGTGCGGTGGGCAGCATTGCCGGGCAGATCGCCAAGATCAAAGGTTGCCGCGTCATCGGCATTGCCGGGGGCGCAGACAAGTGCCAGTTCCTGATCGACGAACTGGGTTTTGACGGTGCCATCGATTACAAAAACGAAGACGTCCACGCCGGCCTCAAGCGCGAATGTCCGAAAGGTGTCGATGTGTATTTCGATAACGTCGGTGGCGATATCCTCGACGCGGTGTTGAGTCGCCTGGCCATGAAGGCGCGGGTGGTGATCTGTGGCGCCATCAGCCAGTACAACAACAAGGAAGCGGTCAAAGGCCCGGCCAACTACCTGTCGCTGCTGGTCAACCGCGCGCGGATGGAAGGTTTTGTGGTGATGGATTATGCCGCGCAATTCGCCGCCGCCGGACAGGAAATGGCCGGCTGGATGGCCAAGGGGCAACTCAAGAGCAAGGAAGATATTGTTGAAGGACTGGAGACGTTCCCGGAGACGCTGATGAAATTGTTCAGCGGCGAGAATTTCGGGAAGTTGGTGCTGAAGGTTTAACCCGATATTCCAAGGCACCACAAAAACCAAGCGAGCTTGCTCGCGATGAGGGAGTGTCAGTCAACATCATTGTTGTCTGATACACCGTCATCGCGAGCAAGCTCGCACAGGTTTTAGCGGTGTTTAGGCGATTTCGGCTACGACATCCGCCAACGCCTTCGCCGGATCCGCAGCCTGGCTGATCGGACGGCCGATCACCAGATAATCGGAACCGGCATCCAGCGCCTGACGCGGGGTCAGAATGCGGCGCTGATCGTCCTGGGCGCTGCCCGCCGGACGAATCCCCGGGGTGACCAGTTGCAGCGACGGGTGCGCCGATTTCAGGGCCTGAGCTTCCATAGCCGAGCACACCAGACCGTCCATCCCGGCTTTTTCCGCCAACGCGGCCAGGCGCAACACTTGCTCCTGCGGCTCGATATCCAGACCGATACCCGCCAGGTCTTCACGCTCCATGCTGGTCAGCACGGTCACGCCGATCAGCAAGGGTTTCGGACCGGTGCGCTGGTCAAGCACTTCGCGGCACGCGGCCATCATGCGCAAACCACCGGAGCAGTGCACATTGACCATCCACACACCCATCTCCGCAGCCGCCTTGACGGCCATGGCGGTGGTGTTCGGGATGTCATGGAACTTGAGGTCCAGGAACACTTCGAACCCCTTGTCACGCAGGGTGCCAACGATTTCCGAAGCGCAGCTGGTGAACAGTTCTTTACCGACTTTGACCCGGCACAGCTTCGGGTCCAACTGATCGGCCAGCTTCAGTGCGGCGTCACGGGTCGGGAAATCCAGGGCGACGATGATAGGAGTCTGGCAGGCGGACATGAGTGGGCTCTCAGGCAGGTCGAAATCGGCGCGCATTGTAGCGGAACCAGCGCCTCTGCGGGACCCGATGATCGGTAATTCGTCGAGGCGGCTCAAGCAAGACTAGCCCTTGCGCCAAATGTGTCGAGTCAGATACACACATGACACGCCTGCAACACCCTTCAACGTTACCTTCGGCAGCCGCAACACGTCCTTACAGCACTTCCCGCCTCCGGGCCGGACGCCTATGCTGAAACCACAACCTCGCAGCCCATCTTTGTGGTTGGCAGCCTACCTGGCAGATGAACGCACGCATGCACAACCTCCACGCACCTGTGAACGACGATCAAAAAGCGCCCGGCGACGAAAAACGCTGGAGCATTCGCGCCCTGATCGTCGACGATGACGTCCCGATCCGCGAACTGATGATCGACTATCTGGCCCGGTTCAACATTCACGCCAGCGGCGTCACCGATGGCGCCGCGATGCGCCTGGCGCTGCAAGCGGAGCATTTCGACGTGGTGGTGCTCGACCTGATGCTGCCCGGCGAAGACGGTTTGTCACTGTGCCGCTGGCTGCGTGCAGAATCGGACATCCCGATCCTGATGCTCACCGCCCGCTGCGAACCGACCGACCGGATCATCGGCCTGGAACTGGGCGCCGACGACTACATGGCCAAGCCGTTCGAACCGCGTGAATTGGTGGCACGCATCCAGACCATCCTGCGCCGGGTGCGCGACGATCGTTCTGAACAGCGGGCCAACATCCGTTTCGACAACTGGCGCCTGAACAGCGTGCTGCGTCAGTTGATCGCCGCTGACGGTCTGGTGGTGCCGTTGTCCAACGCTGAGTTCCGTTTGCTCTGGGTGTTCATCGAACGTCCGCGTCGGGTACTCAGCCGCGAACAATTGCTGGATGCCGCTCGCGGTCGCTCGATCGAAGCCTTTGATCGCAGCATCGATCTGCTGGTCTCGCGCCTGCGCCAGAAGCTCGGTGATGACCCGAAAGCGCCGCAGTTGATCAAAACCGTTCGCGGTGAGGGTTATCTGTTCGACGCCAGAGAGATCGGCTGATGCGTGCACGCTTCGATACGCTATTCGGCCGCCTGTTTGGCATGCTGCTGGTGGCGATCATCCTGGCGCACCTGTTGGCGTTTTTCTGGTTTCACTATTACGGCCCGCCGCCGCCCCCGCCGCCCCCGCCGCCCCCGGAATTTTCCGAAAACTTCGACGGGCAGCGTCCGCCCATGGACCCACGCTTCGACAATCGCCCCCCGCGGCCGTGGTTCGGCGGCCCTTTGGTGCCGCTGACCTTTCAACTGGTCTCGCTGATCATCGCCGCCTGGTACGGTGCCAAACTGCTGAGCCGGCCGATCCAGCGCCTGAGCGATGCTGCCGAGCGACTGAGCGAAAACCTCGACAGCCCGCCTCTGGATGAGTCCGGCCCACGGGAAGCACGGCAAGCGGCCAACACCTTCAATAAGATGCAGCAACGCATTCGTGAACAAGTGCAGCAACGCTCGCGGATGCTTGGCGCTGTCTCCCACGACCTGCGTACGCCGCTGTCTCGGCTCAAGCTGCGACTGGAGCAGATCGACGACAACAAATTGCAAGGCCAGATGCGTCAGGATCTGGACGACATGATTGGCATGCTCGACGCCACCCTCACTTACCTGCACGAACAGCGCACCAGTGAGGCTCTGCAATGGATGGACGTGCAGGCGCTGGTTGAATCCCTGAGTGAAAACGCCCAGGACCAGGGCGCCGATGTTCTGACCAGCGGCCACTGCGCACCGTTGCAAGTGCAGCCGATGGCCTTGCGCTCGTGCATCAACAACCTGCTGGACAATGCCCTGCGTTATGCCGGGCAGGCAATGATTACGCTCGAAGACACTCGCGAAACCCTGGTGATACGGGTCATCGATCATGGCCCGGGTATTGCGGCGGATAAGCGTGAAGCGGTGTTCGAGCCATTCTTTCGTCTGGAAGGTTCGCGCAACCGCAACTCCGGTGGCGTCGGACTGGGCATGACCATCGCCCGCCAGGCGGCCGAACGCCTGGGAGGGCAGTTGAGCCTGGAAGAAACGCCCAGTGGTGGCCTGACAGCAGTGATTCGCCTGCCCCGAGCCTGATGACCGCTCTGTGTACCGCTCGGTACAAACCTCACATACCCACGACAACTTGCCCCTTGAGGCTGCATAAGCCGGTGCACCCACCGGTTATCCATTCCAAGGAGTGAGCGCAATGATCGGTAGCGTCAGCAGTTACACGAGCTATACCAGCACCAACACCACCAACACCGCCCGCAGCCAGCAATTTCAGAAAGAACTGCTCGCCAAACTCGACAGCAACAGCGACGGCGCGGTGGATCAGGATGAACTCAAGAGCGCTCTGTCGCAGAAAACCGACGACGGCCTGCTGGTCAGCCTGAGCAAGAATTTCGCCGACCTGGACAGCGATGAAAGCGGCAGCCTGAGCAGTGAAGAAATGGCCGCGATGGCCCCTCCGCCGCCACCGCCACGGGATCAGGCACCGAACACCGAACTGGCTGACGCGCTGATCAGCGCCCTGGACGCCGACGGTGACGGTGCCGTCAGCAGCGATGAACTGAGCAACGGCCTGGCCAACGCCGGCAGCAGCGCCGACAGCACAGAAATCTTCTCGGCCCTGGACAAAAACAAAGACGGCTCAGTCAGCCAGGATGAACTCGCCGCCAGCCTCGCCCCGCCTCCGCCGCCACCTCAACAAGTGTCCAGCGATGAACTGTTCAGCCAGCTCGATGCGGACAGCGACGGCAGTGTCAGCGCCACCGAACTGACCCGCGCGTTGCAGACCAGCAGCACCTCATCGACCAACACCGACACCAGCGCCGCGTTGCTCAAAGTGCTGGATAGCGACAGCAGTGGCGGCGTCAGCAGCGACGAGTTGAAAGCGGCGTTGCAAGCCGGCCGCGAGCGAAACACCGACAGCTCCACCGCTCAGTCGAACGTGACCGAAGCCCTGAACAAAATGATCGCCAACCTGAGCAAGCAGTACTCGCTCGACAACGTGGCGACCGTGGGTAAATACCTGAACGTCGCGACCTGAGTCAAAAGCATCGCGAGCAGGCTCGCTCCCACAGTTGATCTGCATTGATCACATAATTTGTTATCGATACAAAATCAATGTGTGCGAGCTTGCTCCGGGCGGCGTTCCGACCAAGGGGCCCTATGCTTCAACCAAAAATTTCAGGGCCGGCGATCCTCAACCCGAGCCTGACTCTTGCTCCAGTCGTTCAACAGGCTGTAGGCCACCGCCAACAACGTCGGGCCGATGAACAAGCCAATAAACCCGAAGGCAATCAGCCCGCCAAACACCCCGAGCAGGACAATCACCAACGGCAAATTACCGCCCCGGCTGATCAGATACGGTTTGAGCACGTTGTCGACGCCACTGATGATGAACGTCCCCCAAATCCCGAGAAACACCGCCATCCCGTACTCGCCCTTCCAGGCCAGCCAGGCCGTGGCCGGAATCCACACCAGTGGCGGCCCCATCGGAATCAGGCTCAACAAAAACGTGACGATCCCCAGCACCAGCGCCCCGGGCACCCCGGCAATCAAGAACCCGATCAACGCCAGAACCGCCTGGGCCGCTGCCGTCCCGATCACGCCGTTCACCACCCGCTGCACCGTGCCCGCCACCAATTCAATGTAATACCCGGCACGGTCACCAATCAGACGTTCCAGCAGCCCGTGAACAAACGCCGCCAGACGCGGCCCGTCACGGTAGAAAAAGAACACGAAGACGATACTCAACGTCAGCTCAAGTATCCCGCCGCCAATTTGCGCACTGCGCGCCAGCAACCAATTGCCGACCTGACCCAGATAAGGTTTGACCGCCAGCATCATCGCCGCGCCCTGCTGATCAATGCTGTTCCAGACCCCCACCAGCCGCTCGCCCACCAAGGGAATACTGCCCAGCCAGGTCGGCGCTTCCGGCAGCCCGTCGACCTGCACATCCTTGATGAACGCCGTGGCATCGCGCACATGATCCGCGAGGTTGAACCCCAGCCAAACCAATGGCACTGCCACCAGCAACATCCAGCCCAGCGTCAGCAAAGCCGCCGCCAGAGATTCGCGACCATTAAGCAAACGCGTCAGCAAACGCATCAGCGGCCAGCTGGCAAACGCCAGCACCGCGCCCCAGAACAGCGCCGACCAGAACGGCGCCATCACCCAGAAGCTCGCGCCAAACAGCACCAGGAGCAGGATCTGCACCAACAGCCGATCGTTATTGATCATCTAAATCTCGAAAAAAGTCAGTCCGCAAAGGAGCAGGCGAACGCAGCGTGTACGTTCGCCTGATAAAGCTTATCGCAACAGTTCGATGTGCAAGCCAGCGCCCTCGACGCTACCCGCTTCCATCCTGGCGGTTCGCACGCCCTGCCCGATCAGCGCCTGACGCCAGGCTTCGGCCTTCGGCCCGGAAACACTGACCCGCAACGTGGTGTCCAGATTCAGCCCACGAGAGATCAGGCGCAGCCAGGCATCGTCAGGATCGCCGGTCAATTTGGGGAAATCGAGTTCACCGGTGCTTTTGAGTTCTCGAAGCAAGGTTGCAGAAGTCGGCAGCAAATCACCCAGCGGTGCGGCGGCGTCAAACTGTTCGACGTGCAGATAAGCTTTGCGATTGCCGCGTGTGATGCTGTAAAGCGCCACCAGCGTGTTGTCCTGTGGGGCCGCCAGACGCAACAGCAAGAACGCTTGCTGATCATCAGCGCCATAGAGCTTGGCATTGCCGAAGACATCATTGGCCCACAGGCTGCTTTCGCCGCAATCACGGGCCTGGCACCAGAACAGCAACTCGGCATGCTGTTTCTGCAAGGCTTCACGAGCGGCGGTGAAGGCCTCGGTGGAGGAATGCTCCGGTGGCAACTCGTAGGTTACCGACGTGGTTTGCCCGCGGGCAGCGACCTGGCCGTCAAAGCGCAACTGGCCGCTGATTTTGCGGATCGAGCCCAGTGGATAGATCCGCTCAAGTTCGACGACCGGACGATAGTCGACGATCTGCGCATCGACCATACGTGGCACGATCGGCAGGTCCTGACTGCCCGGGACATCGGCGGCAAATAACAGCGGACTGAAACAACACAGCAACAGCAGACTGAGTGAACGCATGGATAGACTCATCGGATCAGCATGGCCTGGGCACCCTTGATGATACTGGCGTCATCGATGCGCTCAGGCACCAGCAAACCGCGCTGTACCGCCGGACGCGCCTCCATGGTTGCCATCCAGCGCTGCAGGGCCGGCAAACCGTCGACCTCGACACCCGACCACTCATGGCCACGGACCCACGGATAAGTGGCGATGTCGGCAATGCTGTACTCACCGGCCAGAAACTCCACGGCTTGCAGGCGTGTGTCGAGCACTTCATAGAGGCGGCGGGTTTCATGTTGATAGCGATCGATGGCGCCCTGGAGTTTCTCCGGGAAATAACGGAAAAACACGTTGGCCTGGCCTTGCATCGGGCCGATCCCACCCATCTGGAACATCAGCCATTGCAGGACCACTGAACGCCCCTTGGGGTCTGTTGGCAGCAGTTTGCCGCTCAGTTCAGCCAGGTAAATCAGGATGGCGCCGGATTCAAACACGGCGAAATCGCCGTTGGCGCGGTCGACAATCGCCGGAATCCGGCCATTGGGATTGATCTTGAGGAAGCCCTCGGACTTCTGTTCCTTTTTGTCGAAACTCAAGGCGTGCACCGTGTAGGGCAGGCCGAGTTCCTCGAGCACGATAGAGACCTTGTGGCCATTCGGGGTCGCAGCGGTGTAGAGATCTATCATGGTTGTCTCCCATTTCAACCCGCCCAGCCTCGACAGTTGCCCGGCGCAAGTCAAGGAACGGCGAAGAACCGATTGAAACAGTCTGCGACAAGGTCGGCGCCGGGTTCATCATTCAGGTGTAAATGATGGCCGCCAGGCAGCTGTTCACGGCTAAAGGGTAGACGCTCCAGCAACTCAGGATGTTTGGCGAGCATGCCGTCGGCAGCCACCACCAGTTTTGCAGGACAACTGACCCGCTGGACGAAGGCCATCGCCTGTTCGGAGGTCAGACGCAGCGGCGACGGTAAGGTCAGGCGGTTATCGGTGCGCCAGGTATAACCACCCGGCACCGGCATCAATCCACGTTGGGCCAGCAGTTCTGCGGCTTCGCGACTGACAGCGACCAAGCCTTTCATGCGCGCCTCAATGGCCCGGTCGAGGGTGTTGTAGACCGGTTTGCGCTTCTCCCGCAAATCCAGCTGCGCTTGCAGGGCCATGCCCATCCGTTCGGCCGCGTTTTCGCCCTTGTCTGTAGGAGGAATGATGCCGTCGATCAACGCCAGATGGGTCACGCGTTCCGGTAACGAACCGGCCAGCACCAGCGAAACGATCGCGCCCATGGAATGCCCCAGCAGCCCAAAGCGCTTCCAACCCAATTGCTCGGCCACTTGCAGCGCGTCATGGGCGTAGTCCCACAGCGCGTAACCGGCACCGGTCGGCCGATGCCCGGAATGACCGTGACCGGCCATGTCCAGTGCAATGATGCGCAAGCCTTTGAGCTTCGGCGCCAGCCGGGCGAAGCTGTTGGCGTTGTCCAGCCAGCCATGCAAGGCGATCACCGGCATGCCGTCTTCAGGGCCGAACAAGTGCGCTGCCAACTCGATATGCGGTAGGCTCAGGCGAACTTCTTCAACGACGTTACTCATGCGCAATCCTGTTGGTGGCGACCTTCCCAACGGCTGAACAGGTTCTTCAGCAGCGTGGCCGTGTCCTGGGGACGTTCGAGGGGAAACATGTGGCCGCCAGGCATGGTCAGGGACTCGCCCTGCGGCAAGCGCCCCACGAGGCTTGCGTGATGACGCATCACCACCCGGCTCTTGTGCCCGCGCACCACCGCCAGGGGCACTTTCAGTTGCCGTGTGCGACCGGGACTGGTGTGCGGCACGCCACGGTAGATACTGATTTCCGTGGCCGGGTCGAAGCGCAGGCGCAGCCTGTCACCCACCTTGTGCAAGCCGTGTTGCAAGTAAGCGTCAAAGCATTCCGGGTCGAAATTGCGAAACAGGGTTTTGCCAGCGAAATAGAGTCGGGCCGCTTCCAGGTCGGCGAACTCTTCCCGACGTCCCAACGTACGGCCGGCCGGGGTCAGGCGATCGATGAAACCGAAGCGTTTGGCGGCGCGGATCACCCATTGATCAGCGCGGGTCAGCACCGGCGAATCAAGCATCACCACGCCGCGATAGAGCTCGGGGCACCGCAACGCCGCGTGCAGATGCAGCACGCCACCGAAGGAATGGCCGACGCCCCACACCGGTTCCGGTTGCTGCCTGAGGTGATGAATCAGCTCGTCGACCAGGTTGTACCAGTTGTCATCCGCCGGAAAACGCGGGTCGTGGGCGTGCTGCTGCAGATGCGTCACCTGATACTCGGGCGCCAGCGCCGCGAACAACTTGCCGTAGGTGCCCGAGGGAAAACCGTTGGCGTGGGCGAAAAATATCTGTTGCGACATACCGGTGATCCATCAACGAAAACAAGGGTTGATTGTCCGTAAGACGACGTCCTACAGCAATGACCGTAAGTGCCAGGAATGATGACAGTCCGGTCATGGCTATGTCGCAAAAACTTAAATCTGATGAAGTCCCCTGTAGCAGCTGGCGAAGCCTGCGTCCGGCTGCGCAGCAGTCGTAAACCATTCACTGCGGTGGTTCAGGAAGGTTGAGGTCA